>NZ_JAFMOY010000125.1 GCF_019049625.1 Rahnella ecdela | reverse complement strand
TCACCTTGCTTATACCTGTCCCAGATAATCGCTTTCTGTTCTGGCGTGTAGTAAATGCGCGTTCTTCGTTTCATGGCAACGTCCCCCTTGTTTAAGGATAGCGTTGCGTCGACCCGTTGAACTCACAGCACTAAGCAGACAATCACTCCCCCCGCACTTGACACCCCACACATCATGTATCATTCTAAGTTACATGAAAACAAACAACTCACTTTCTTCAACGCTGCACATCCTGCTGCATATGGCTGATGCTGGCGTGCCGCTGACTTCGGAACAGCTGGCGGCTTTCCTCGACACGAATCCTGTCGTGGTGCGTAAGATGCTGGCCGGACTGCGCGAGCACGATATTGTTACGTCCGAAAAGGGTCATAACGGTGGCTGGAAGCTGGCGCGCGCGCTGAATACCATCACCTTGTATGACGTCTATCTGGCGCTGGGCTCCCCTTCTCTGTTTGCTATCGGCAACCGCAATCACGCGCCAGAATGCCTGATCGAACAGGGTGTAAACCGAACCATGAATGGCGCTTTCACTCAGGCGTATGAGCTGATCATCGGTCAGTTCAAACAACAAACTCTCGAGGAGATCGGTACAGAATTCTTAAATAACCCGCCACACACTTAAAACTGAGGTCAGTATGGATATAAACATCGCACACGGGCTTTCCGCATTGTGGAATTGCCTGATCATTGCCCTTGCCGCCAGCAGTATTTCCATGAGTATTACGCAGGCAGATTTATTTGAAACCATGCGTAACTGGATTGAAAAGAAAAACAATACGCTCGGCCATCTGTTTAAATGTTTTTATTGTTTCAGCCACTGGGTGGTTTTTGCAGGCATGGTGATTTATCACCCGCTGATTATTAACAGCAATTACATTGTTGCCGACTGGCTTGTATCTGCTTTCCTGACTCTTACCCTGACCACCTTTATTAATGGTCTGATGTTTAAAGTCTTCCAGTCTGCGATTTCCACGCATGTACTGAAAGCCCGCGCCCGTAAGGAATTAAGCGGCGACGCACATTAATCTATAAACAATAAAACCCGCTGGACAGGCGGGCTTTATTGTTTATCACAACATCAATCAAACGTGCGCTATCTTCTTCGCGTCCAGCGCTTTATGAATGGCGGCTTCCAGTTCGTTGATTTCAAATTTCGCTACGTAGCCGTCGGCACCGACTTTGCGCACGTGATCTTCGTTGGCGCTGCCGGAAAGGGATGAGTGGATAATCACCGGAATATTTTTCAGGAATTCATCGCGTTTGATATTCAGCGTCAGGGTGAAGCCGTCCATTTCTGGCATTTCCAGATCGGTGAGAACGAAGGAAATCTTATCAGCAATCGGCAACCCTTCGGCTTTGCACTCTTCGGCCATTTTGCGGATTTTATTCCAGGCTTCCAGACCGGTCACATGCATCTGCGCCGGGATTTCCATCATGTTCAGGCCTTTTTCCAGCATCTGACGCGCGACTTTCGAGTCTTCCGCGACAATCGCCACCGTGCCCGGTTTCAGTTTGAACGCGCTGGTTTTCTTCTTGTCCATGTCGATATTGCTGTTCGGGATGATGTCATGCAGGATCTGCTCAACATCCAGCACCAGCGCCAGACGGGTGCTGGATTTATCGGTATCCAGACGCGCGATACTGGTGATGTTGCGGCTCTTGACCCCGGATTCGGCGGCCAGCACCTGACTCCACTCGAGACGCACAATGTCGTCCACGGATTCGACGGCAAACGCCTGCGTGCTGCGGGCGTATTCCGTGACCAGCAAAATGTTCAGCCCGGTTTTCGGCACGCAACCGACCACGGCAGGCAAATCAATCACCGGAATAATTTCACCGCGAATATTCGCCATGCCCATCATCGGCGATGCCATTCCGGCGGCTTTGGTCAGTGTCGGCATCGGCACGATTTCGCGCAGTTTAAAGACGTTAATGCCAAAGAGTTCAGATTGTTCGTCTTCCGGCGAGGTTCCAAGACGGAACAGCAAAAGCTCAAACCGGTTTGATGATGTGAGATTGGTTCTCTCATCAATTTCTTTCTGAAAATTATCCATACTTTCCCCATGCCTGTCGTTATTCGTTTTTATCGGTGTTTGCGCTGTGCGTCGTTCGGAAAATAAGGATTCCGTTCTCTTTTTTTCTCAGAGGGACACTGTATTTATCGGCTGGTTCGGGGAAATTCTTTAGAGCGGGGGGAAAATTGAGCATGAAAACAACCCGACATCGTCATAATGCCGGGGCTAAACAGGATTAACCGCCGATTTTTACCAGCGTTCTGCCCTGAATTTTATTATTCAGCAAATCTTCGGCGTAACCGGGCGCCTGTTCCAGGGTGATTTCTGTTGCGGCTTGCTGATAGAAGCTTTCCGGCAGCGTACTCGCCAGACGTTCCCACACCGCCGCACGGTGTTCGGCGGGCACAGAAACCGAATCGACGCCCTGCAAACGCACGTTACGCAGAATAAACGGCATCACGGTGGTCGGCAGACCAAAGCCGCCCGCCAGACCACAGGCCGCCACGCAGCCGCCGTAGTTGGTTTGCGCCAGCACTTTCGCCAGAACTTTGTCACCTACTGTATCGATGGCACCCGCCCATAGTTGTTTTTCCAGCGGACGGGTTTCGGCAAAATCATCACGGGAGAGAATTTCGCTGGCACCCAGTTTGCGCAGGTAATCATGGGTAGATTCCCGGCCGGTCACAGCCGCAACGGTGTACCCGAGGGTATGCAGCAGCGCCACGGCTGTGCTGCCGACGCCACCGCTGGCCCCTGTCACCAGCACGGTGCCACTTTGCGGCGTGACACCCGCGTCTTCCAGCGCCATCACGCAGAGCATCGCGGTGAAACCGGCGGTGCCGATGATCATGGCGTTGCGCGCAGGCATGGCTTCCGGCAGCGGAACCAGCCAGTCACCTTTGACGCAGGCCTGCTGCGCCAATCCGCCCCAGTGGTTTTCACCTACTCCCCAGCCAGTGAGGATCACCGCCTGTCCGGCAGAATAACGCGGATCGTTGCTGCGCTTTACATGACCGGTGAAATCAATACCCGGCACCATCGGAAACTGACGGATGATTTTGCCCTTGCCGGTAATGGCCAGCGCATCTTTGTAATTAAGCCCTGACCAGCTGATATCCACCAGCACATCACCTTCGGCCATTTCCGGCAACGCAATGTCTTTTACTTCGGCCAGAGTGGCTTTGTCTTGTTGTTCGAGAACCAATGTTTTCATTTTTTCCCTCTTGATTTCAGGAGATTGAATTAATGTCGTCGTCAGCGATGCGATAGCCAACGTAATGATTGCAGGTGCTGTTTTTAAATTATGTAAGGACTGAATTTATATAAGAAGACTGCGGCGGAAATACGCCCAGAACTGGTCCAGCGGTTCGGCAGAGCGAAACAGTTTTGCCCGCATCACCGCGCCTTCCCAACCCGACCAGAAAATTTGCGCCAGCTGTTCCGGCGACGTTTTCGGCGAGAAAGAAGAGCGGATTTCGCCACTCTGTTGCGCCGCGCGCAGACAGGCTGCAATCCGGCTTTCCCAGTCACCGAGAATGGCTGTTAGCTTTTCAGGGAAATCTTCAGGCAACAGCGGGGATTCCTGGAGCAGGTTCCCCACCAGGCAACCGCGGGTAAAATTGAATTTAGCCATTCCCTGCCCGGCATGATGTACAAAGGCGTCGATGCGGCTTAAAGGTGACATTGTCACGTCCAGCAGAAACTTATCCAGCCGGTGAGCGAAGAAATCGCCGTAAGTTTCCAGCACGGCCATGCCAAAATCCTGCTTACTTTTGAAATAGTGGTAAAACGAGCCCTTCGGTACAGCGATATTTTTTATCACCGTTTCTATGCCTGCCGACAGATACCCCATCTCGGTGATCACTTCCAGACCGGAGCGGATCAGTGCTTCGCGTGTATCCGCAAACTCGCGCTCGCTTCTCGGCGGACGCCCGCGGCGCGGCTTGTTCAGTACCTGAGGATCGGCGGTAAGGTCAGCATTCATAATTTAGACCGGTCGTTTATTAATTACAGAAAGCCTACGCCGAATCGTTTTCGCAGGCAAGCGCGAGTGCCTTTCCGGCCCGATTTTTCCCTGCAAAGCAAAAGGCCCGCACGGAGTGTCCGGAGCGGGCCTTTGGTACTGATTAGTATGTTGTAACTATTTTTCGTTCACTGTCTCGCGGCGGGTTTCCTGCACGCTGTAACGGTTGGTTTTGAACGGAATATCCAGCCGTTCGCGCAGGGTGTGCGCTTCTGACGGATGCCAGTATCCGCGCGCTGCCAGCACCGGCAGAACCAGCCGGGTGATATCGTCGAGCGCTTCCGTCAGCACCGGTCCGCTGATGATAAAGCCGCTGGCACCGCCCTCTTCCACCCAGCGGATCAGGCGGTCAGCCACCTGTTCCGGCGTGCCGAAGAATTCGCCGCGTGGCAACGTCGTCTGATACGCCACTTCGCGCAGCGTCAGATTCTCCTCCTTCGCCTGTTTTTTAATGCTGTCAGTGGTCGAACGGAAGGTGTTCTGGCCTAAATCCCCCAGTTCCGGGAACGGGCCGTCCGGAGGATACTGGCTGAAATCATGATGGTCGAAGAAGCGTCCGAGATACGCCAGCGCGTCGTCGATCGAAAGCAGGGACAGCAAATACTGATATTTCGCCTCGGCTTCCTCTTCAGTTTTGCCGACTATCGGGCTGATACCGGGGAAAATCCCCACCGGGTGACGGCCATTTCTGGCGACCTGCGCTTGCAATTTTGCGGCGTATTCCTGCGCTTCTTCCAGCGTGCGGGCGTTGGTGAACACCGCATCGGCTGATTTACCTGCCAGCGCAATACCGGCATCTGAAGCCCCCGCCTGGAAAATCACCGGCTGTCCCTGCGGCGAACGCTGGATGTTCAGCGGCCCTTCCACCGAGAAAAATTCCCCCTGATGATTCAGTTTGTGCAGCTTCGCGGCATCAAAAAACACGCCGCTTTCACGGTCACGCACAAACGCGCCATCTTCCCACGAATCCCACAGCCCCTGCACCACGTTGATATATTCTTCTGCAATCTGATAGCGCAGCGCGTGCTCGGGATGATCTTTGCCGAAATTTTTCGCAGAACCGGCCAGCGGCGACGTCACCACGTTCCAGCCCGCGCGACCCTGACTGATATTGTCGATGGACGACAGCTGACGCGCCACGGTAAACGGGTCGCTGTAAGAAGTCGAAATTGTGCCCGCCAGCCCGATGCTGTGCGTGGCCGATGCCAGCGCCGACAGCAGTGCCACCGGTTCGAAACGGTTGAGAAAGTGCGGCAGTGATTTCTCGTTGATATGCAGACCGTCGGCGACAAACAGGAAATCAAATCCCGCCGCTTCGGCGCGCAACGCTAAATCACGGAAATAAGGAAAGTTCACGCTGGCATCGGCAGGCGCTTTTTCATGTCGCCACGAATTCATATGTCCGCCCGCACCGTGCAGCATCAGACCCAACTTTATACTCTTTAAAGTGCTTGAATCGCTCATGGAATTTCCTTAATGCTGGCCCGCCAGCAATTCGATGGACTTCAGACGCACCGTGGCATCTGTCAGTGGGGTGTGGATGACAAATTCATTCACGCAAAGGCGGCGTTGAATATCGCGCAGCTGCTGATGGATATCGCCGGGGGTACCGTGCAAAACGCTGAGCTTCTGCTGCTCAATGTGGTATTGAGTTGCGCCCGCCTGTTTAACGAAAGCTTCCGCCTGTTCGCGGGTGCCGACCGTAACGTGCCGGTCGCCCACGGTGACCCGAAAATTATGTTGCTCAGCCACCAGCGCTTCAGCCTGCTCATGGGTTTCCGCCGCCAGCACCGCCAGACTGACCAGCGCCTGTCCTTGTCCGGCAGAATATTCGTGATAGGCCAGCACCGATTCGGTCATCATCTGTTCCGAAGTATTGATAAAACCGGCAAACACGAAATTCCAGCCAAGCGACGCCGCCAGCCGGGCACTTTCCGGGCTGGCACCCAGCAGAAATCGCTGCGGACTGGCGGGAGGACGCGGCAACGCACGGGCTTCAGTACCTGCCAGATGGTCGTCAAGATGAGTCAGATAATGCGTCAGTTGTTGCAACTGCGCGGGAAATCCGGGAACGGCATCCGCCTGCGTATAACCACGCAAGGCTTTGGTAGAAAGCGGCAAACCGCCAGGTGCTTTTCCGATACCGATATCAACGCGATCCGGCGCCAGCGACGCCAGCAGATGGAAATTTTCAGCCACTTTATACGGGCTGTAATGTTGCAGCATCACGCCGCCGGAACCTATCCTCAGCCGGGATGTCCGTGCCAGCAGCCAGGCAATCAGCACTTCCGGTGAGCTGCCAGCCAGTCTTTCTGTATCGTGATGTTCAGAAACCCACAGGCGGTGATAGCCCAGCGCTTCGGCGTTTAGCGCGAAAGTCACCGTCGCTTCCAGCGCCTGTGCCGCCGTCTGTCCTTCATTAATCGGGCTTTGATCTAATAAACTCAGTCGGTAATTCACCGGACATTCCTTTTTATCTGACGCGATCTCATTCTATAGTGACAAAAAGAGTTCCACGAAATACGACCAAAGTTAAATAATAAAAACTCGTTTCTATAGTCAGTATTTTGCTATGCGGTTGTCTGCAAAAATAGTCTGTGCAAAACGACTATAAATTATAGCGTCTGAGTATTTAGTTATTCTCATGAGTCTGGCTAGCATGAAATGAACAGCTACAAGTGCGTAACATTCATTTCAGACAATAAGGTTATTTCATCATGAGCATTTCACTTGCCGAAGAAACAAAAAATATCGCACCCGACAATGCATCAGGAGACAATGCATCAGGATTAGAAGAACAACTCATCGCCTGGCGCCGTGAATTACATCAGCATCCTGAATTATCCAATCAGGAGTTTGTGACCACGCAAAAAATCACCCAGTGGCTGAATGCCGCCGGGATCCGCATTTTATCCCTCGGATTAAAAACCGGCGTGGTGGCGGAAATCGGGCCGGAAAACGGGCCAATCGTTGCGTTGCGCGGTGACATCGATGCGCTGCCGATTGAGGAAACGTCCGGCGTGCCGTTCAGTTCACAGCAGCCCGGCGTAATGCACGCCTGCGGACATGATTTCCATACATCAGTGATCCTTGGTGCCGCATATTTACTTAAGGCGCGGGAAGATCAGCTGCCGGGTCGCGTGCGGTTGTTTTTCCAGCCTGCGGAAGAACGATTTGGCGGCGCGTCACAGCTGATTAAAGCCGGTGCGCTGGAAAATGTGGATGCCATTTTTGGTCTGCACAATGCGCCGGAATTACCGGTCGGCACCTTCTCCACCAAAGGCGGCGCGTTCTACGCCAACGTGGATCGCTTCCAGATAACCGTGACTGGCAAAGGCGCGCACGCCGCGCATCCGGAAGAAGGCGTCGACAGTATTGTCACCGCCAGCCACATCGTGACGGCGCTGCAAACCGTGGTCAGCCGCAATGTCAGCGCCCAGGAGGCGGCGGTGGTCAGCGTCACCCGCATTGAAGGCGGCAATACATGGAACGTGTTACCTCAAACCGTGGAACTCGAAGGCACGGTGCGCACGCACAACAGCGAAATCCGCGAACAAATTCCGCAGCGTATCCGCAAAGTGATCGCCGGTGTGGCGGACGCACTGGACGCTAAAGCCGAATTACACTGGTTTGGCGGGCCACCGGCGGTGGTTAATACGCCACGCTGGGCCGAGTTCAGCCTGAAAGCGGCTGACGAATTTGGCTATAAAACCGAAGTTGCGCAGGCACAAATGGGCGGTGAGGACTTTGCGTTTTACCTGCACCACGTGCCGGGGGCATTTGTCAGCATCGGTTCCGCCAGTGATTTTGGCCTCCACCATCCGCAATTTAATCCGGACGAATCGGCTATTTATCCTGCGGCGGAATATTTCCAGCAACTGGCTGAGAAAGCTCTGGATGAATTAATTTCGCAGTAACTAAACCGTTTAATTTTATGCACATGACGCCCGGAAATTTCGGGCGTTTTTCGTGGTTTTTAAACCTGTGTGTATTTTCACTTTCTCTCTTTGATTATTTAATTTTGTTGTTTTACATCCCTGTAACACTCGGGAATAGTGAAAGCGTCACTTCACCGTTATCACCAAACAATAAGCCACCACACAATAAGAATGCAGGGTAAAAATAATAATGATGAAACATAGCGTAAAATTAGCAGCTATAAAGACCACGGGTATCGTGGCGTTATTAAGTCTTTCCACGCTGGCCTGTGCCGCGCCGGGTATTGATCTGGTGGCCAATGAAACCCCGGTTAATACGCCGAAAAGCCCGGAAGCCGTGGCAAAAATCCCGGCTAACTTTAAGTTCGTCGAACCGGGCACGCTGACTGTAGCACTGGCGGTTCTCGGCAGCGCCCCGCCATTCGGGTTGTATGCCCGTGATAACAAAACCGTGATTGGCAGCGAAGCCGACATCGCCCGTCTGGTGGCGGATGGTTTAGGCCTGAAACTCAAAGTGGTTCCGGCTTCATGGGAAGACTGGCCGCTGGGCGTGACGTCGGGGAAATACGACGCAGCCATCTACAACATTACTGTCACCAAAGATCGCAAAACTAAATTTGATTTCGCGACCTATCGCCAGGACACGCTGGGCTTTTACGTGAAAAACGACAGTAAAATTACCTCCATTACATCCGCGCCGGATATCGCCGGTAAACGCATCATCGTCGGTTCCGGCACCAATCAGGAAGCCGTATTGCTGGCCTGGGACAAAGAGAATCAGGCCAAAGGATTACCTGCGCTGAAACCGCAATATGTCACCGATGACGCCGCCGCCACGCTGGCGATTCAGTCTGGCCGCGCCGACGCAACTTTCGGGCCGAACGTGACCGGTGCTTACAAAGCGCTGCTGACCGGCAAAACCAAACTGGTCGGCACAGTGCCGGGCGGCTGGCCGAAGACCGCCAATATCGCCGTCACGCTGAAAAAAGGTAACGGACTGGTGGATGCCGTTCAGGCGTCGCTTAACAGCGCCATTGCCAGCGGTGCTTATATCAAAGTGCTGGACCGCTGGGGCGAAAGCGTTGAGAAAATCGATCATTCAGAAATTAACCCGCCGGGACTGGGCGATTAATCAGAGGACGCCATGATGAGCGAAGACGTATTTATCCAGACCGTAGCGGAAGACCCGATGATTGCGCCGGTAATTCAGGGCTTGTTCGGCGAATACCGTGAACGCTACGGCGACTATTTCGCCAGTAAGGAACCTGAGGATGACAGCGTATTCGCCAGACCGGACGGCGCGTTTATTGTCCTGCTGAGAAACGGAGCGCCCATTGCAATGGGCGCGTATAAGCGGTACGACGCACAAACCGCCGAACTGAAACGTATCTGGACGGACCGGTCGCTGCGCCGTCAGGGCCTGGCACAAAAGATTCTGCATGAACTGGAACGCCGCGCCGCCGCTTACGGATACCGGCAGGTGTTTCTCACTACCGGTTTCCGCCAGCCGGAAGCTGTCGGTTTATATCTGTCTCATGGTTATCAGCCGCAGTTTGACACACGGCTGGATCCGGAAGTGTATTCCCGACCACCTTATGACGGGCGTCTGCCGTTTACCAAAAAACTGACCGCCGACGTTCCGGTGTCGTAATCAGCAGCAAACAGAAAGAGAAAGACTATGAGCGAAAATGCCCCTTCATCTGTGAATCATCCCCCGCTGAAAGTGGTGCCAGCACGTTATCCGTGGCGGCTGGCCGGTGCAGTCTTTTCAGCGTTTATTTTATTAGGGATTATTCAGTCGATTGCGACAAATTCTCGCTGGGAATGGGGCGTGTTCCGGCAATGGTTTTTTGACCCGGTGATTTTATCTGGCCTTGGAAAAACGTTGTTACTCACCCTGCTGGGAACCGTGTTTGGCGTGATTTTCGGTACCGCTCTGGCACTCGCCCGCCTGTCGAAATCTTACTTACTGAATGCGCTGGCCTGGGGTTACATCTGGCTCTTCCGCTCTTTGCCGCTGTTGCTGGTGTTAATTATCCTCTACAACTTTTCCTATCTGTACGACAACCTGTCGCTGGGCATTCCGTTCACCACGATCTCCTTTTTCAGCACGCCAACCGTTGATTTACTGGATCAGTTTTCGGTTGCCGTTCTCGGTCTCTCGCTGGTTCAGTCGGCCTATACCGCAGAAATTATCCGCGGCGGCATTTTAGGCGTTGAGCACGGACAGCACGAAGCCGCCGCTGCGCTGGGTTTACCGGCCTACCGCCGTACCTTCCGCATTATTTTGCCGCAGGCGCTGCGCTCGATTCTGCCGACTGGTTTTAATGAAGTGATAAGCCTCGCGAAAGGCACGTCGATTGTTTACGTGCTGTCTATGCCGGAGCTGTTTTATACCGTGCAGGTGATCTACAACCGCACGCAGCAAGTGATCCCGCTGCTGATGGTAGCAACCATCTGGTATCTGCTGATCACCACCGTGCTGTCGGTTTTACAGTATTACGTCGAGCGTTATTTCTCGCGCGGCACCGTTCGTCAGGTCGCGCCCACTCCGTTGCAGCGTCTGCGTCAGTGGCGCGTCGCCCGTCCTCAGTAAAGGGAAAATTCTATGTCCGAAGCCTTTGATTTATTCGTTAACCGCCCTGCAGAGGCTCCCGCAGAAACACCGTTTGTGCATAAACCGCACACTGCGACGGTCGGGCGCATCGACATCAGCAATCTGAGCAAATATTACGGCGCACACAAGGCGCTGGATAACGTCAGTCTGAGCATCGAACCGGGCACGGTGACGGTGATCCTCGGCCCTTCCGGCTCGGGAAAGTCCACGCTGCTGCGCACCATTAATCATCTGGAACGTGTTGATGAAGGTTTTATTCAGATTGACGGCGATTACATCGGCTACCGGCGTAAGGGCGACACGCTGTATGAACTGAAAGAACGCGCCATTCTGAAACAGCGCACACACGTCGGTTATGTGTTCCAGAATTTCAATCTGTTCCCGCACATGACCGTGCTGGACAATATTATCGAAGCGCCCGTGGTTCACGGATTACTGGGCCGCAAACAGGCTATCGCCCGCGCCTATGAACTGCTCGACACCGTGGGGCTGCGTGAAAAAGCGCAGGCCTGGCCGCGGCATTTGTCTGGCGGACAGCAACAGCGCATCGCGATTGCCCGCGCACTGGCACTCAATCCGAAAGTGATGTTATTTGATGAACCCACGTCAGCGTTGGATCCCGAACTGGTGGGCGAGGTGCTGGACGTGATTAAGAAACTGGCGCAGTCAGGCGTTACGCTGGTGGTGGTGACACACGAAATTGGCTTTGCGCGGCAGGTGGCCGATCAGGTGGTATTTATGGTGGATGGCGCGATAGTGGAAACCGGCAGCGCGGCGCAGGTTCTTGACCGCCCACGGCATGCACGCACCCGTCGCTTTCTCGAAAAAGTGCTGTAAATTCAGACTGTTTGCAAAAAATCCGGCAACGTTATGCCGGATTTTTCGTCACCGCTTATCAGCGAAACTGTGCCGCATGAAGCTGCGCATAGCGCCCCTGAAGTGCCAGCAGAGAGCCGTGCGTCCCCTGCTCGACAATCCCTTCTTTATCCACCACTACAATCCGGTCAGCATTCTGAATCGTCGCCAGACGGTGAGCTATCACCAGCGTTGTGCGCCCTTCGGATAACTCCGCCAGCGATTGCTGAATAGCCTGCTCCGTCGCCGTATCCAGCGCCGACGTGGCTTCGTCGAGGATCAGGATCGGTGGATTTTTCAGGAATATACGCGCAATCGACAGGCGCTGTTTCTGGCCGCCGGAAAGCTTAACGCCGCGCTCGCCGATAACCGTGTCCATCCCCAGCGGCAGTCCGTCGATCACATCATCCAGACGCGCACGGCTGGCGGCCAGACGAATTTCCTCTTCGCTGGCACCCAGTTTACCGTAAGCAATATTCTCACGGATGGTGCCCCCGAACAGGAACACATCCTGCTGCACAATGCCGATGTTATGGCGCAGCGAGGTTTGCGTCATGTCGCGGATATCAATGCCGTCGATAGTAATACTGCCGCTGTCGATGTCGTAAAAACGCGGCAACAGCGAACATAATGTGGTTTTCCCCGCGCCCGACGGCCCGACAAACGCCAGCGTTTCGCCCGCATTAATCGACAGCGTGATGCCGTTAAGAATTTTGCTGGCCGGGGTATAGCCGAACACCACATTCTCGTAATGAATATCACCGCGCAGATGGCTGACCACCTTCGCGCCGGGCCTGTCAACAATGTCCGGCACGGTATCGATCAGTTGCGTAAAGCGTTTAAAACCGGCGATGCCTTTCGGATAACTTTCCAGCACCGAACTGATTTTTGCCACCGGGCGGAAAAACACCTCCACCAGCAACAAGAAACCAACAAATCCGCCATACGTCAGCTGATCGTTAATCACGTACCAGGTACCCGCCACCATCACGATCAGCTGAACCAGACGCGTACTCAGATAGCTGAGCGTCAGGCTGGCGGTCATTATCTGATAGGCTTTCAGTTTGGTGGTGCGGTATCTGTCGTTGTCCGAGGCAAACAGTTTTTGCTCATGTTCTTCATTGGCAAAAGCTTTCACAACGCGAATGCCGCCGATACTTTCTTCGATGCGGGCATTGAAATTGCCGACCTGCCCGAACAATCTGCGCCAGGTTTCGGTCATCTGCGCGCCGTAACGGCTGACCATCCAGGTCATGGCCGGCACAATAATGATGGTCATCAGCGCCAGTTGCACATGCACTGTCGCCATCAGAATGAACGCGCCGATAAACGTCATTATTGCGATAAAGACATCTTCCGGCCCGTGGTGCGCCACCTCGCCCACTTCTTCGAGATCTTTCGTCACATGGGTAATGATGTGACCGGTTTTCGTATTGTCGTAATAACGGAATGAGAGTTTCTGTAAATGGCTGAATGCCTGACGGCGCATATCGGTTTCAATGCCGACGCCCAGCGCGTGTCCCCAGTAGTTGACGATCGCCATCAGCGCAGTATTGAACAGATAAATCAGCAGCAATCCGACCGTCGCCCCGATAATCAGCACCCAGTCGTGCGCGGGCAATAATTTATCAATGAAGGTTTTGATCGCCATAGGAAAACCAAGTTCCAGCAATCCGGCCAGTATTGCGCAGCCGAAATCGAGGAAAAACAGTTTCTTATACGGCACGTAATAAGAGAAAAAACGGCGGAGCATCATGCATCCTTATGAAAATAGCCTGTAGGCGAAGCGGTTAGTCTAGATGAAAACGGTTATCAGTCAGAGTGTTTTATAAGACTGTTTTATTTGCGGATTACGGGAGATTGTCTAAGCGTGAACGATCTGACAGAAAGAAAGGCCGCCCATCATTTGAGCGGCCTTTTTAAAGAATGTTGTGGGACTAAATGGGAATTAAGAGTAAGCGTGCAGAGTACGTTTACACAGTTCTGAACGCACGCAATCCTCTTTGCCAAACTGAATGATGCCAATCATCTCGTCTTCTTCGAAGCGGGACATTGCATCGCTGAGCCCTGATACTACGCCGCGTGGTAAATCGCACTGGGTAATATCACCGTTAACGATGACCGTCACGTTTTCACCGAGACGCGTCAGGAACATTTTCATCTGACTGGCCGTGACATTCTGGGCTTCATCCAGAATAACCACCGCATTTTCAAAAGTACGCCCGCGCATATAAGCGAATGGCGCAATTTCAACTTTGCCTATTTCCGGTCGTAAACAATATTGCAGGAATGATGAGCCCAGGCGACGTAATAAAATGTCGTAGACCGGTCGGAAATAAGGCGCGAACTTTTCAGAAATATCGCCGGGCAGGAAACCGAGATCTTCATCGGCCTGCAATACCGGACGTGTCACAATAATCCTGTCGATTTCTTTGTGAATTAATGCCTCTGCTGCTTTCGCAGCGCTGATAAATGTTTTGCCGCAGCCTGCTTCGCCGGTAGCAAAAATTAACTGCTTATTCTCTATGGCTGATAAGTAATGACCCTGAGCTTCAGTACGTGCTTCGATGGCGGAAGTATCGCGACTGTCGCGAGCCATTCCGATCGATTCCAAACCGCCCATCTGTACCAGTGATGTCACAGATTCTTCCTCGCGCTGGCGGTGACTGCGTGAATCATTACGAATTACACGTTTTGCTTCACGACGAGCTTTGATCACTGCTTTCTGTCTTCCCATAGTGGCACCTTACAGTTTGATTCACTTAACGCTAAGGCGTAATGCCCGCACGGTTATGTTTCACTAACAAATGAGGTTTTGGTCTCCTTTTAGACCAAGTAGAGCCAATGAATAACGTGAAGAGGAAAATAGACCAAAGCGATTAGGCAATAATCTTTTGGCTGCTTTCGGTTCACAAGGAGGCATTGTCAATAATGACAAACCGCTGACCCAAACAATGAAATTGCCAGAATAATAGCCAATGCGATTCGCATGAGATTGAGCAGGTTTTAAGGGGTCAGTTAAAGAACAGGGTTGCTGTAGCGTGGATGAAAACATCTTTAGAAAACGGTAGGAATAAACTGAAAATGATTGGGTTAATATTGGAGAGTCGGAAGCCTTGCCCTCGTTTGCTTTTAAGCAACAACAACGAGTGAATGAGTGAAGCCTGTTATTTTCAATCACCAGCCCAAACATGGACTTTACCATTCGCGCTCCCCGCAGTGTTATTTACGGCACCTGCCGTACACCTTGTGAAAACTTGCCTTGTACATCTTAAAAACTACCGCTTTATAATTTCAGTATAATGACAGCTGAAACATTTGCGTTACCAAAATGTAAAAAAGTTTGTGCCTGACGTCAATAGGATCACGCGGATCTTTTTCAGATCCCCGGTACGCGGCCTTAATTTTCCTCAGCTCAGCAGATTATTTTTCTTTTCATTGATGAAGTAACTGTTAATCCCATCCGCCAGTGCGCGCGCCATTTTCTCCTGAAAGACCGGCTCGCCGAGCAGTTTCTCTTCGTGTTTATTGGTGATGAAAGAGGTCTCCACCAGCACCGAGGGAATGCGTGGTGATTTTAAAACTGCGAAACCGGCCTGTTCCGGATGCGGACTGTGCATGTGATGCACTTTGACAATATTCGCCGCCAGATGACTGCCAAAATCCATGCTGCGGTGAATAGTTTCGTGCTGATCGAGATCAAACAGCGTTTCTTTAAGATATTGATCGTCAGTCTTAAAATCATTGTCGTACAGCACATCGACGCTGTTTTCACTTTGCGATAAATACCGCGCCATCGCGCTGCCGGCGCCGTGCTCAGACAGCGCAAAAACCGATGCGCCTGACACCTGATCGTTGGTGAACCCGTCGGCGTGAATGGAAATAAACAAGTCCGCTTCGTGCTGATGTGCCAGACTGACGCGGTGATACAACGGGATAAATACGTCATCCTGCCGCGTAAGCACCGCGTGAATACCGTGCTGTTCATCCAGCAATGTTTGCAGTCGTCTGGCGATGTGCAAAACCACATGCTTTTCGTAAGTGCCTTCATTGCCGATCGCCCCCGGATCCTTACCGCCATGACCGGGATCGATCATCACCAGCAGCGGTTTCTCTGCACGCGGCGTGGTGGTGGTCACCGGGATCGCCTCCGATACATCCTGCACGGCACTCTTTTCTGTAATCGACACTTTCAGCACGCCATTCTCCGTACTGCGCGTCATCACCGGTTTCCCCTTCACCTGTAACACAATACGCGCCACATCCGGGCTGAAATGAGCAAGACGCCCTTCTGCCACCCACGGGAATTTTTGCCGCACCACGGTTAGCGCATGTTCCAGTTCCGGCGGAAAAGATGTCATCGGCATGTCGATCACCACCCGCTCCGGCGCGCTGAGTATAAACACGCGACAACGCTTATCCGCTGCCGGTAATGCCAGGTGGATCTGGCTGGCATCCGAGGTCATCGCGATGCGTACTGCCTTTTGCGCAGCATAAAGACGCGGTGCAGTCAGGGACAGTCCGATACCGAAAATCAGCAGTTTTCTGCGGGAATGGTTGATGGTCATAGCAATCTCAGGGCAGGCATCGTAATAAATCATTTTCGCGATTTATCATCATGACATTACTGAGATTTTTATGAATGAAGCGGAGTATTAACAGATAGTGAATTACGTTACTAAGCGTAAAAAGGATTTCTGCTTTTTATCCTCCCCCTTCGCAGGGGGAGGAGCAATGTCAGGCTTCGATTAACGATTGTCCCAGATAGTGACTCTCATCTTTATTGCCCGGCAACGTGAAGAAGAAACCGCCGCCATTGGGACGGATGTATTCTTCCAGCGCTTCACCGTTCAGGCGTTTTTGCACCGTCAGGAACCCTTTATCAAGATCATGCTGATAACAGACAAAGATCAGCCCCATTTCCAGTTGTCCGGAATTGGTCACACCCAGCGAATAGCTGTAACCACGTCGCAGCATCAGGTTGTCGTCGGTCTCTTTGGTGCGCGGATTCGCCAGCCGGATATGCGCGTCCAGCGGGATCACCTTCCCATCAGGGTCTTTGGTGTAATCAGGGACATCGTGTTCTTTTTCCATGCCCAGTGGCGCGCCGGTCGCTTTATGACGGCCAAAAATGGATTGCTGTTCCTGCAACGGCGTGCGATCCCAGAATTCCACTTTGAACGGGATCAGACGTGTGACCTGATAGCTGCCACCCGTTGTCCAGGCCGGTTCTGCCTGATCTGTCGTCACCCAGATGGCTTTATCCATCAGCGATTTGTCTTTGGAATCGGGATTGGCCGTGCCGTCTTTAAAGCCCAGCAGGTTAATCGGCGTCTCTTTGCCCTGACTGCGCGCCGCATGGGAAGAAATAAACCCATCACGACGCCAGCGCACGCTGAGTAAATCCGGCGTGTATTTAATGATGTCGCGCAGTGCGTGAACCACAGTGTCGCTGTTGTTTGCGCAGATTTGCAGTGACAGGTCGCCGTGACACAGTTTCGCGTCGAGTGAATCATTCGGGAAACGCGTCATGCGGCTTAATTTCAGCGGCTTGTGTGGCGCCAGGCCGAAACGTTCATCAAACAGCGATTCGCCAACGGAGAGTGTCATCGTCAGGTTATCGGGATAAATCTCTGCCCCCATCACCCCGGAATCCATCGGCGGGAATTTAGGATCCAGCGATGGCGCGGTACCACCGGTGGTCAGGAAAGCAAAACGGGAATCCAGAAGGCGGAACAGACGCTCGAGGTCAGCTTTACTGGTTGCCAGCACATCAAATGACACCAGCATCATCGATGCCTGTTGTGGCGTTAAAATACCCGCCTGATGTTCACCATAATACGGTTGCTTGCCCCAGCGTTCATCGGGGGAAACAGTGCCTGGCGCGTATTCTTTTTTAGCTCCGGGTGTTTTCTCAGCCTGCGCAGTCGCTGCGCCGCCAAGGGCAAATGCCCCGCCTAACAATCCCACGCTTTTTAACAAGCTGCGGCGGGAAGAAGAAACGTCATCTTGATTATTATTCTTGTGACTCATTGCTATGCCTCGGTAAAACGCTCCTCCCCTGCGAAGGGGGAGGAGTTCTTATCAATCTAAACCAAGCACACCGCGCAGTTTAGCCAGATCTTCGGCCAGCGTGGTGATCGGGCCTTTCATGGCGTTACGGTCTGCATCGGACAGTTTTTCGTAATTCTCGTAACCGTCTTTGGTTTTGTATTTATCCAGCAGGGTATCGACGGTTTTGAAGTTTGTGTCGATTTTATCCAGCAGCGGTTTGTCGGCTTTTTCCAGCAACGGACGCAGCAGATTAACGATTTTCTGCGCGCCGTCGAGGTTAGCGCGGAAATCCCACAGGTCGGTGCGGCTGTAACGGTCTTCTTCGCCGCTGATTTTGCTGGCTGCCACTTCTTCGATAAGCCCTGCCGCACCGCCGACCACTTTGCTTGGCGGGAAGGTCAGATCAGTGATGCGTTTTTGCAGATCGACCGTGTCGGTGTAAAGCTTGTCAGCAAAAGGCTCCGCGCCTTTGGTGGTTTTATCGGCGAAGAGGATTTTCTCCAGACGGTGGAAACCGGTAAAGTTTGGATCTTCGGCTTTTTTCTCGAAATCATCTTCACGGGCATCAATGCTGCCGTCCAGATCAGAGAACAGTTCAGCAATCGGTTCGATGCGCTCGTAGTAAACACGGGTCGAAGCGTAAAGAGACTGCGCTTTCGCCAGATCGCCTTTTTTAACCGCATCCGTGAACGCTTTAGTGTGAGAAACCAGTTCAGCAACCTGCTGCGTCACATACACTTTATACTCTGCAATCGGCCCGACCAGCGCCATCGCGTCCGGTTTAGCGGAGATCGCCGCGCCTTCTGCAGTCACGGTCAGTTTGCCTTTCGGATTGCTCAACAAGCCGCAGGTCATGTCATATTCGCCCGGCTCCAGATTAGCGGTCATTTTCTGAGTGAAGCCCGGTGCAACGTTTTCACGCTCTTCCACCACCATCACGCCTTTCAGAATTTCCCATTCCAGGTTTTTCTGGCTGTCGTTGTGGATAACAAACTGTGTTTTACCGGCGGGCACGCTCAGCGCCATCGGCTCACACTGCTTATCGTTCACAGTGATTTTGACCTGACGAACGTCGGCTGCCAGAACGTTAGCGCTCAGCGCAAAAGCCGGCAGAGACAACAGTGCAATCTGTAAAGCTTTACGGCGAAAATGTGGCATGTACAACTCCATGACAAAGGCAAAGTGATAAACAGGTTTATACAATTAGGTTTATACAATTAACGTTGTGTTTTTTGCCCGGCAGAAGCAGCCGTGGCAGCCACAGAGGATTTTCCCTGAGGCATGAAAAAGAAGAACAGCGCCGGGATCAGATACAGGAAATAGACCAGCACTTCGCTGACGCTTGGCGCTTCCTGATAACCAAACATCCCTTCCAGCAAGGTGCCGAACAGTGAATGCGTGGACAGCGTGTTGCTTAAATCAAACGCGATATCCTGCAAACCGTTCCACAATCCCGCTTCGTGAAAAGCACGGGCAGCGCCCGCTGCCAGACCGGCTGCCACAAACAGAATAAACAGGCTGGTCCACTTGAAGAATTTGGCCAGATGCAGTTTCACACCGCCGTAGTAGATGAGGAAACCCAGCACGATAGCCGCACCCAGCCCGAGCATTGCGCCAATCGGCGCTGCAATCCCCACGTCTTGCTGGAAAGCTGCCAGCAGGAAAAACACCGATTCCAGTCCTTCACGCGCGACGGCAAAAAACACCATCGCCACCAGCGCCCAGCCCTGCCCGCGTCCGGAATTGAGCGCATTATCAATCGCGCCTTCCAGATGCACCTTGATGGAACGGGACACTTTGCGCATCCAGAACACCATGTACGTCAGAATGCACACCGCGACCACGGCCACGATGCCTTCAAATAATTCCTGCTGCTTTTGCGGGAACTCACCGGTAGTGGCGTTGATGAACAGCCCCAGCGCCAGACACAACGCCGCGGCGACGAACACGCCAATCCAGACCACACCGAGCCACAGCCCGCGTTGCGTCCGTTTTAGATAACTGGCGATCAGGCTGACAATCAGCGCCGCTTCCAGCCCTTCGCGAAACATAATGAGAAACGGAACGAACATTGCGAAAACTCCTGACCCCGTTGAGCTGCAAAAACTGTAAGGTCTCTGTAAAGAAAAGTAAAAAGAAACGATAGTGATTATCATTCTTGCAAAAAGAAATACAAGAGGTAACCGATCCTTTTTTGAAAATGTCCGCGAAAATGCGCATGAAAAGTCAGAACGAAGTGAGGAACATGCAGGGAATGTGGCGGGAAATGCGGTGAAACGGGGTCAGGACGACCCCGTTATGTGCAACCTCAGAACAGAGGGTTTATCAGATAGTGTTGTATTCCGCTTCCGCAGTTGTGAAGCGCTCTTCCACCGCAGCAGAAGGTTTGCGTCCCATCAGGCTCACAATCCAGATAGCCAGTGAGGCGAAGATAAAGCCCGGAATGATTTCGTACAGTTCAGTCCAGCCGTATTGTTTCCACAAAATAACCGTAACCGCACCGACGATCATACCTGCCAGCGCACCGTTACGCGTCATCCGTTTCCACATGACCGAAATCAGGATAACCGGACCAAATGCTGCACCGAAACCAGCCCACGCATAGCTTACCAGACCCAGCACGCGGTTTTCAGGGTTCGCCGCCAGCGCAATGGCCACCAGCGCAACCACCAGCACCATCAGACGACCCACCCACACCAGTTCACGCTGACTCGCCCCTTTGCGCAGAAACGCTTTGTACAAATCTTCAGTGATGGCACTGGAACACACCAGCAGCTGGCAGCTCAGGGTGCTCATCACCGCCGCAAGAATGGCCGACAGCAAAATACCGGCAATCCACGGGTTGAACAGGATTTTCGCCAGCTCGATGAACACGCGCTCACCGTTTTGCGTCACGTTGCCCGCTTCGCCCGGATTATTGCTGAAGTACGCAATTCCGAAGAAGCCCACCGCGACGGTGCCTGCCAGACACAAAATCATCCAGGTCATGCTGATACGGCGTGCACTGCGAATGGTGCGATGGGAATCGGCGGCCATAAAACGCGCCAGAATGTGCGGCTGACCAAAATAGCCCAGACCCCAGCCCAGCAGTGACAAGACCGCTACCAGATTCATGCCTTTAAACATGTCGGTATATTCAGGATTTTTGGCGTGGATTACCATCATTGAGGTATCAATACCGCCGACTGCCAGGATAACGAACACCGGTGTGAGGATCAGCGCGAAAATCATCAGGCTGGCCTGTACGGTATCGGTCCAGCTGACCGCCAGAAAACCGCCAATAAAGGTATAAAGGATGGTCGCTGCCGCACCGGCCCACAGCGCAGTCTGGTATGTCATGCCGAAAGTACTTTCAAACAGACGCGCACCGGCCACGATGCCGGACGCACAATACACGGTGAAAAACACCAGAATCACAATCGCGGAGATAATACGCAGCAGTTTGCTGGAATCTTCAAAACGATGAGTGAAATAATCCGGCAGCGTCAGCGCATTATTGTTGGCTTCGGTATGCACACGTAAGCGCCCTGCAACCAGTTTCCAGTTCAGATACGCACCGATCGTCAGACCAATCGCTATCCAACTTTCGGAAATTCCGGAAATGAAAATCGCGCCCGGTAATCCCATTAACAGCCAGCCGCTCATATCAGAAGCCCCGGCCGAGAGTGCTGTGACCACGCTGCCTAAACTGCGTCCGCCCAGAATATAATCATCAAAGTTTTTGGTTCGTAAATACGCGATGAGCCCTATCAAAATCATCCCGAAAATATAAACACAAAACGTCACCAGCATCGGTGTGTTTACTGTCATTCCATTCTCCACTTTCTTCTTATTTGCGATGTTGTCCGGCACCTGTCTGTCCTGACGTCCTTCTAAAGAAGGGCTGCCAAAAACCTGCCGGGGCAAGATGATGGCTGAAACCGGCTTGGATTTCAGCATTACTCTCCCTATTTTTTATCGTTGTCCGCCAGGAAGCAGCGTCATAAGTAGGGTTATTGTTCAAAAATCCTGTCGTGCCGGATACTGGTTCAGTGGCGGACATATTTCAAATGTTTTAACAATTTTGATACCTGAAATTCTCCCTTCATCACAGTTATTTTGTATGCGGGTTGCACATTGCAATTACTACGGTTGCACCTTTCACAGGCCTTTTACTGATAAAGACATCCGCCAGAAATGGCGTTTAATGACCTGGGGATTTGTTAAAAATGCCAAATAAATCACATCAGGCATACTTCCTGCATTAACAGGGTTGCACAAGGTTGCAACATAGAAGATATTGCTTGCCATAAAGATAATGAATTCACCTGAACCTTTTTATATGGAGTGGTTGCGCATGGGTATGACAACGATGGGCGTGAAGCTGGACGAAGGCACACGCGACAGGTTAAAAGAGGCGGCGCATAAAATTGACCGCACGCCGCACTGGCTGATTAAGCAGGCGATTTTTTCCTATCTGGAACGTCTGGAAAATGGCGATGCGTTGCCGGAAATTCCGGCGCTGAACGGCGCTGCCACTGGCGAAAGCGAAGATGCGGCATTACCGGCGGTTCAGGAAACGCATCAGCCCTTCCTTGATTTTGCCGAGCAGATTTTGCCTCAGTCTGTCAGCCGTTCCGCCATCACTGCCGCCTATCGTCGCCCGGAACCTGAAGCGGTGTCCATGCTGCTTGAACAGGCCCGTTTGCCTGCCCCACTTGGCGACGCAGCCCTTAAACTGGCCGCCGACATTGCCACCAAACTGCGTAACCAGAAGAGTGCAAATGGCCGCGCCGGTATGGTGCAAAGTCTGTTGCAGGAGTTTTCACTGTCTTCTCAGGAAGGCGTGGCGCTGATGTGTCTGGCCGAAGCCTTGTTGCGTATTCCGGACAAACCCACGCGTGACGCGTTAATCCGCGACAAAATCAGCAACGGTAACTGGCATTCACATCTGGGCCGCAGTCCTTCATTGTTCGTCAATGCTGCGACCTGGGGTTTGCTGTTCACCGGTAAACTGGTGTCGACACATAACGAAGCCAGTCTGTCGAAATCCCTGAACCGCATTATCGGTAAAAGCGGTGAACCGCTGATCCGCAAAGGTGTGGACATGGCGATGCGCCTGATGGGCGAACAATTCGTCACAGGTGAAACCATCGCCGAAGCGCTTGCGAATGCCCGCAAACACGAAGAAAAAGGTTTCCGCTATTCCTACGACATGCTGGGCGAAGCGGCGCTGACCGAAAAAGACGCACAGGCGTATTTGCAGTCTTATCAGCAGGCGATCAACGCAATAGGTAAAGCCTCAAATGGTCGCGGGATTTATGAAGGCCCCGGCATTTCCATCAAACTTTCCGCCCTGCATCCGCGTTACAGCCGCGCGCAGTACGAGCGCGTGATGGAAGAATTATACCCGCGCCTGCTTTCACTCACCTTGCTTGCACGCAGTTATGACATCGGCATTAATATTGACGCTGAAGAAGCAGACCGTCTGGAAATCTCCCTCGATCTGCTGGAAAAACTCTGCTTTGAACCGGAACTGTCAGGCTGGAACGGCATCGGTTTCGTTATTCAGGCTTATCAGAAACGCTGTCCGATGGTGATTGATTACCTGACTAATCTGGCGCAACGCAGCCGTCGCCGTCTGATGATCCGTCTGGTTAAAGGCGCGTACTGGGACAGCGAAATCAAACGTGCACAGGTGGAAGGACTGGAAGATTACCCGGTGTATACCCGCAAGGTTTACACCGACGTTTCCTATCTGGCCTGCGCCCGCAAACTGCTGGCGGTGCCTAACCTGATTTATCCGCAGTTCGCCACGCACAACGCCCACACCGTTGCCGCTATTTATCAGCTGGCCGGCAATAACTATTATCCGGGTCAGTACGAGTTTCAGTGCCTGCACGGCATGGGTGAGCCGCTGTATGAGCAGGTTGTCGGCAAGATTTCCGAGGGGAAACTAAACCGCCCTTGCCGTATTTATGCACCGGTCGGCACGCACGAAACGCTGCTGGCGTATCTGGTGCGTCGTCTGCTGGAAAACGGCGCGAACACTTCATTCGTTAACCGTATCGCCGATACTACGCTGCCTATTGAAGAGCTGGTTGCCGATCCGGTTCTGGCCGTCGAAGCGCTGGCCGCCAGCGAAGGTCAGGTCGGATTGCCGCATCCGCGTATCGCCCTGCCGAGAAATTTGTACGGTGACAAACGCGTGAATTCTGCGGGTCTGGATATGTCCAGCGAGCACCGTCTGGCTTCCCTTTCCAGCGCCCTGCTGCAAAGCGCCAGTCATCCGGTAAAAGCCCAACCGATTATTGATGCACCAACTGACGACGGCGAATTCCTGCCGGTGATCAACCCGTCACAAAGCAGCGATATCGTCGGGTATGTACGCGAAGCAACGCAAGCTGAAATCAGCCGTGCGCTGGACGCTTCTGCCGCCGCCGGCGCTATCTGGTTTGCGACGCCTCCCGAAGAGCGTGCCGCAATTCTGCAACGCGGTGCAGAACTGATGGAAGCGCAGTTGCAGAATCTGCTCGGCGTGCTGGTGCGTGAAGCCGGAAAGACCTTTAATAACGCCATCGCCGAAGTGCGTGAAGCCGTGGACTTCCTGCATTATTACGCCGGTCAGATCCGTGAAGATTTCGCCAACGACACGCACCGTCCGCTCGGGCCGGTGGTGTGTATCAGCCCGTGGAACTTCCCGCTGGCCATTTTCACCGGTCAGATTGCTGCCGCTCTTGCCGCCGGTAACAGCGTGCTGGCAAAACCTGCGGAACAGACACCGCTGATTGCGGCATTAGCCGTGGGTATTCTGCATGAAGCCGGTGTTCCGGCTGGCGTATTGCAGCTATTGCCAGGTCAGGGTGAAACGGTCGGTTCGCAGCTGGTCAATGACGAACGCGTGCGCGGCGTACTGTTTACCGGCTCAACGGATGTCGCAGGGATTTTGCAACGCAACATTGCCGGACGGTTGGATCCGCAAGGCCGTCCGACGCCGCTTATCGCCGAAACCGGTGGTCTGAACGCGATGATTGTCGATTCTTCCGCACTGACCGAACAGGTGGTGACGGATGTCGTCGCATCGGCCTTCGACAATGCCGGTCAGCGTTGTTCCGCCCTGCGCGTGCTGTGTATTCAGGAAGACGTGGCTGATCACACGCTGCAAATGCTGCGCGGTGCCATGGCGGAATGTCGCATGGGTAATCCTGAACGCCTCTGTACTGATATCGGGCCAGTTATCGACGCTGAAGCCAAAGCAAGCATCGAAAAACACATCGATGACATGCGCGCCAAAGGCCGCACCGTGTATCAGGCAACGCAGGAATTTACTGCCGATCAGCAGGAATGGGCGTACGGCACCTTTGTGAAACCGACGCTTATCGAACTTGATAGCTTTGAAGAAATGAAGAAAGAGATTTTCGGACCGGTACTGCACGTGGTGCGTTATGCCCGTCAGGATCTGGATAAGCTGATCGGTCAGATTAATGCAGCCGGTTATGGCCTGACGCTGGGTATTCATACCCGTATCGATGAAACCATTCATCGGGTCACGCAGCAGGCGCACGTCGGCAATATGTACGTAAACCGCAACATGGTCGGTGCCGTCGTTGGCGTGCAGCCGTTCGGCGGCGAAGGGTTGTCGGGGACCGGACCAAAAGCCGGTGGTCCGCTGTATCTGTATCGCCTGCTGAGCAGCCGTCCCCAGGATGCCGTACAGCAAACGTTGCTGCGTCAGGACAGTGAACTGCCGCTGGATACGTCCGTGCGTGAAGCCCTGCTGGCTCCGCACCGTGCGCTGCAAAAATGGGCCACGGAGCAGAAGCACCGCGAAGAGTTAGTCGCTGTCTGCGAGCGTTTCGCACACACCAGCCAGGGCGGTACATTGCGCACCCTGCCTGGGCCTACCGGCGAGCGCAACACTTACGCATTGCTGCCGCGCGAACGTGTTCTGGCACTGGCCGATAATCAGGAAGATGCGCTGACTCAGCTGGCGGCAGTTACCGCCACCGGTTGCCGCATTATGTGGCCGGAAGCGCCATTACAACGTGATCTGTTTAACCTGCTGCCAAAAGCCGTGCAGGAACGCGTTGATTTCACCAAGGACTGGCAAAATGCACAACCGGTATTCGATGCAGTGATTTATCACGGTGACGCCGATCAGTTGCGCGAACTGTGTCAGACCATCGCCCAGCGTTCCGGCGCGATTATCTCGGTGCAGGGTTTTGCACGCGGTGAGGACAACATCCTTCTGGAACGTCTGCTGCATGAGCGTTCATTAAGCGTAAACACCGCTGCGGCTGGCGGGAACGCCAGCCTGATGACGATCGGCTAAGTCTGACGTGCTCCTTCTGCAAATATCGCGGAGGGAGCACGATTTTTACGAAAGAAAAGCTTAACCAGCCCTTAGCGCTTAATGCTGAGCCATATTCCGGTGCCGATTTGCCAGCCGGTAATGGTATAGACAGAAAGCCGCTCGATGAGTCCGACCGGTAAAACATCGAACGAGATAGTGACCATGCTGATCAGTCCGAGACTACCCAGAATAAGACTCAGAAGCGCAAATCCCCGCCAGCCATCTTGCTGACGTTTTATCCATCCCGCCGACAGTAAACACAAATTACCGCCCGCAATCGCCAGCACTGCGCCGGTCTGATGAACCGTAATTCCGCCCGTTCCTCCCCCGCTGTGAAAAGCAGCGATCATCAGGCCGCCGAGTCCATGCAGCAGTCCGAAAAATACAAATGCACGTTCTCCCTGCCCTTTAAAAACGGGACGTAATAACCAGCAGGCCAGAAAAAAGAGCACGCCTTCTGCCGCGAAACCGGCGTTCATCACGTTGTGAAGAGGCGAACAAATATCCCTGCCATCTGGCGTCTCACCACATGACGCAATGCCCAAATCGCTGATGTAATTATGCAACCAGGAATAGGCAGGATTATGCCAACCGGATGCGCTGATTTTTTCCGCCAGCAGATAAATCAGCCCGCCGGCAGCGAAACACAGCGCGCCGGTTTTCTGCCCTTTTAATGACATTTTCTGCTCTTCAGATGAGATGTGCATGAGAGTCTTAGTGATATTGCGGTGAGGTAATAGTAGCGGAAATAACACAATAAAAGAGGGAGGATAAAATCCTCCCTGCGCATTTTAATTTTGGAGTTCCGGCGGGAAATGACCGGTGGTTTATTCCTTGCTCACCGTATCAAGATACAGCTGACTGCCCGCCACGTTCTGGCTCGCGCCCTTCACGTTGTCGCGGATTGCCACCAGCAATTTACTCTGCAACGCCACCACGAACGGCGAGCTTTTTTGCAGCTCACGTTGTAAATCGGCATACAGCGCTTTGCGTTTTTCCGGATCGGATTCTGCGGCAGCGGCGCGCGTCTGTTTGCTGATTTCCGGAATTACCCACTGAATACGCTGAGCCAGCGTTTTCGGGCCATTGGGAACGTTATACGCAAAAGTGCTCGCGTTGGTATTTGGATCCAGATAATCCGCGCCCCAGTAAGTGAAAATGGACTGGAATTTGTGCGCCCGCATACGGGTCAGCACGTCGCTTTCCACCAGCGGGTGCACCACTAAATTGATGTCGGCTTTGGCAAAACTGGCCTGTAATGCCTGTGCGATATCAGAATATGGCGGCTGGTTAATCACGATTAAATCAATTTTGGTGCCCGGTGCGATACCGCCTTTGCTGAGAATAGCCTTGGCTTTCGCAACATCATATTTGAACGGCTGGTCGTCAATGGCTCCGGCCAGACCGTCAGGCAGGAAGGTCTGATGAATGCCGTACTGGCCTTTGAGCAGGTCAGTCGAAATGCCCTGATAATCCACCAGCCAGCGCGCCGCTTCCCATAAAGCCGGATTCGACAGCGCCGGTTGTGTGGTATCGCCGACGTTAAACGCCAGATAGAACACTTTCGCCGCCGGGAACTGCGCGACATGCACGCCCTTTTCTTTTTGCAGCGAGCTGAACTGGTCTGCCCCCAGATCATACGCCACGTCAGCATCACCATTGAGCACCAGTAACCGGCGGGTTGACGGGTCACCGACGTTCTTAAACAGCACGTTTTCCAGTTTGGCCAAAGGCTTCGCGTTCTTATTACGTTTGAAGATTAACGCTTCATGCGGCACATAATTACGTACCTCAAACGCACCGCTGCCTGCCGAACGGGAACGCAGCCAGCTGTTGCCGAAATCGTTCTGTTCGACATGTTCTTTCAGCAGTTTGCTGTCAACTATTCCGGCGACGGGCGCGGATAAAATACTCAGTACTAACCCGCTGCCGATATCAGCAGGCCAGCTGAGCTGCACCTTATCATCACTCAGTTTTTTCAGATTGCCGTCGACATTTTCCGGCGTCCAGCCCAGTTCTCCCAGAATAAATGACGGGCTTTTATTGAGTTTGACTACGCGGGTAAAGGAGTAAATCACGTCATCAGTGGTCAGCGGATTGCCGCTGGCAAATTTCTGATCAGGTTTAAGGGTAAAGATCAGGCTATGACCGTCCGGCCCCGGCTGCCAGCTGGCGGCAGCATCCGGATCCAATTTATCAGGATGCTGACGGTCAGAAGCCACCAGTTGCTGATACAGGTTAACCAGATTGCCGGAACTGACGGTTTCAAAACTTTCCGCCGGATCCAGGCTGATAATACCTTCAAGCGAACCGGCCACCACCAGCGTATCGGCGGGCGTTGCGGCGTCCACGCGGGTGACCACCATCATGAGCAAAAATAACAGGGAAGGAACACGGGCTTTCATTGAGGTCATACTCCACAGGTGAAAAGGCAATTTTTTCGAGTGTAGAGTGTCGGCGTCACAGCCCGAACCATGAAATAACGCTATGTATTTCAGGAAAATAGATTAAGAAACGGGGAGTAGAAAACAGAACCGGAGTGAGAGAGTACAAACGTAAAGTGTGGTGCACTGAAATGCGCCCTGCCTTACTGCGCCTTGCCTTACTGATAATTCACAATCACCTGATTGCTGACTACCCGCAGTGGCGCATTCAGCGCGCCCGTACCGGGCACGAAATAGATAAATCTCAGCGGGGAAATCGCGGCCTGGCCATAAAAAGATTTCGTCATTCCGCCCCCGGCATCCAGCACAACACAGTGATTCTGCGTATTACACAACTGCACTTGTAAGCCCGCCGGTCTTGCGCCGAACAGTTCGTACTTCCAGCTGATAGTGGTAATAGTCGCGGACGTTCGCTGTCTGACAGGTGCGGAATTCGTCGCTGCCAGTGCCGCCGATGACATCATCACGCCACGATTTTGCAAAGTGACGCCGTGGCGGCTGTCAGACCATGTGCCTGTTGCAGCCATCGCAGACAGACTCAGGGTTCCCAGCAGCAATATCACCACGCGGCGCATATTATTCGCCGCCGATGGTAGCAGTCATGCGGATCTGGCGGCTGTCGGTCATTTCCAGATTTGACATCACCACGATATTTGGCAGCGAGCGGCGCAGGAAACGCGACAACAGCGGACGCAGCGCGTGATTCACCAGCAGCACCGGCGGCGCGCCGAGCATATCCTGACGCTGCAACGCGGCTTCGGACTGCGTCAGCAAGCGATCTGCCAGACCCGGCTCGAGGCCACCGCCACTTTGCAATGCCTGTAACAGCAGGCGTTCCAGCGAGGTATCGAGGCCGATAACCTGCACTTCGCCATTGCCAGGGAACCACTGCTGGGTGATGGCTCTGCCCAGCGCAACGCGGACCACGGAGGTCAGTTCGTTCGGATCCGGCTGATTCGGCGCGTACTCCGCCAGCGTTTCGACGATGGTACGCATATCGCGGATAGAGACCCGCTCCGCGAGTAAGTTCTGCAACACTTTGTGCATGTTGGTCAGCGAAATGACGCCCGGAATGAAATCATCCGTCAGCTTCGGCATTTCTTTGGTCACACGCTCCATCAGTTCCTGCGTTTCCTGACGGCCAAACAGTTCTCTTGCGTGCAGGCTGATCAGGTGATTGAGGTGCGTCGCCACCACGGTACTGGCTTCAACCACGGTGAAGCCCTGAATTTGCGCCTGCTCGCGCATGGCCGGTTCAATCCACACAGCCGCCAGTCCGAATGCCGGATCCACCGTCGGTTCGCCCGGCAGTTCGCCAATTGCGCTGCCAGGGTTAATCGCCATCCAGCGCCCCGGATGTGCCGTACCGGTGCCGATTTCCACACCTTTCATCAGAATACGGTAGCCCGCAGGCGGCAGTTCGAGGTTGTCACGAATATGAATAACCGGTGGCAGGTAGCCCATTTCCTGCGCGAATTTCTTACGGATACTGCGGATACGTCCGAGCAGTTCACCGTTTTGCGCAAAGTCCACCATCGGGATCAGGCGGTAACCGACTTCCATCCCCAGCGGATCTTCAAGCTGCACGTCCTGCCAGCTGGCTTCGACCATCTGTTTGCCGTTATCAGCCGCAGCCGGAATATCTTCTTTCGCCGCCGGTTTTTTCTGCTCCTGTCCGCGTGTCCACCATGCCAGGCCTAACAGGCCAGCGGTAAACATCAGGAAGACCAGATTGGGCATCCCCGGCACCATCCCGAGCAAGCCCAGAACACCGGCACTCAGCATCATCACGCGCGGGTTGCGGAACAGCTGGGTCACCATCTGTTCGCCGACGTCTTCGTTGGTCCCGACGCGGGTCACGATAACACCGGCGGCAGTGGAGATAACCAGCGCAGGGATCTGCGCAACCAGACCGTCACCGATGGTCAGCAGGGTGTAGCTTTCAGCCGCATGACCGAGATCCATTCCGTGCTGCAACACACCAACCAGCAGGCCGCCGACGACGTTGATGATCATGATCATCAGACCGGCGACGGCGTCACCACGAACGAATTTACTCGCACCGTCCATCGAACCGTAGAAGTCCGCTTCCTGCGTGACTTCGCTGCGGCGCTTTTTCGCTTCATCTTCGCCAATCAGACCGGCGTTAAGATCCGCGTCGATTGCCATCTGTTTGCCCGGCATTCCGTCGAGTACGAAACGCGCGCCCACTTCGGCGATACGTCCGGCACCCTTGGTGATAACCATAAAGTTAATCAGCACCAGAATGATAAACACCACGATACCGATGGCGAAGTTACCGCCGACCAGGAAGTGGCCGAATGCTTCGATGACCCGCCCCGCCGCCGCGCCGCCGGTGTGACCTTCCATTAAGATCACACGCGTCGAGGCCACGTTCAGCGACAGACGTAATAAGGTGGAAAACAGCAGAATGGTCGGGAACGCGGCAAACTCCAGAGTACGCTGGGTGAACATCGCCACCAGCAGCACCATGATGGAAAGTGCAATGTTAAAGGTAAACAGCAAGTCGAGGATGAACGGTGGCAACGGCAGCACCATCATCGACAGGATGATCAGGATAAGAATTGGACCTGCCAGCACCTGCCATTGTCCGGACTTAAAGTTGGCGGGTAAACGCAGTATCGCGGCCAGATTAGCCATGGGTATCACTCTCTCCTGCTGCAAAATCCAGACCGTCAGGCACTGGCAAATGTTGAGGTTTTTTCGGAATTAATCCGCCTTCACGCTTCCAGCGTTTGAGCTGATAAACCCAGGCCAGCACTTCGGCCACGGCCGCATATAATGCCGCCGGAATTTGCTGACCAATATCACTGTGCCGGTAAAGCGCACGCGCCAGAGGCGGCGCTTCCAGCATCGGAATTTTGTGCTCCGCACCCAGTTCTTTGATACGCAGCGCCACTTCTCCGGCACCTTTCGCCAGAACCTTCGGCGCGCTCATTTTGTTTTCACTGTACTGCAACGCCACCGCGTAGTGCGTCGGGTTGGTGACTATCACGTCCGCTTTCGGCACATCGGCCATCATGCGACGCTTTGCCATAGCACGTTGCTGCTGACGAATTCGCCCTTTAACGTGCGGATCACCTTCCTGACTTTTATGTTCGTCGCGGATGTCCTGCTTACTCATGCGCAGTTTTTTCAGATTGCTCCAGATTTGCCAAAACACATCAAAAGCGACCATCGGCGTCAGTCCAAGCACCACCATCAGCCCGCAGAACACCACCATATTCAGCGCTTCACCGAGCGCCGGAATGGTCGGCTGCGCCAGCAGGCGCATCATGTCCGGCCATTTATGCCACAAATACAATCCGGCGACGGTGCCGACCAGTAACGCTTTGAGGATGGCTTTCAGCAGTTCGGCCAGCACCTGTCCGGAGAATAAACGTTTGAATCCGGCAATCGGATCCATTCGGCTAAATTTGAATTCAAAGGATTTGCCGCTGAACATCAGGCCGCCAAGCAACAACGGCGCCGCGAGTGCGATCAGTACCAGACCGCCGATTACCGGCAATAACGCCCATACCGCGCGCCCGAGCAGCGTCGCCATCTGCTGCAAAACCTGACGATCATCGCTGACCATGCCGTGATCGAATTTCAGCCCCTGAGAAATCATCACCCCAAGTTGCCGCGCCATTGATTCGCCGGACATCCACAGCAGCGTTAAACCGCCGCCGAGCATCAGCACGGAGGTCAGTTCACGCGAACGCGGGATTTGCCCTTCTTCACGTGCTTTTTCAAGCCTGTGTGCGGTGGGGGCCTCACTTTTTTCGAGATCGCTTTCTTCAGCCACCGGCGGTTCCTGTCAGCATTTACCCGGCACATAAAACGCAGCGGGCATAATTTCATGCATAGCATGACAAAAGCGGCGAAGTCTTATGGATGAATTAGAGAGGAAAAATAGCGGCTATTCAGCAGATGAATGCCGAAAATTGAAATTGCGGATAGGGAAAACACCCCTCAGTAAGATACAAAGAGGTGCTTATTGCTCACGTCCGGACACATCAGAAACCTAATGAGTCCAGCAGGTCGTCTACCTGTTCTTGTGAAGCGACCACGCCGACGCCGTTCGCGTCAAGCTGCGGGCCGTTGAGCAGGCTGTCAGTTTCGCGTTTCTGCTTAACCTGTTGTTCAGGAATATTTTCCATCAGCACCATTAACAGCTGATTTTCAATTTCCTGAACCACGGTCATCATGCGTTTGATTACCTGACCGGTCAGATCCTGGAAGTCCTGCGCCATCATGATTTCCATCAGCTGAGCGTTGGTAAAGCTGGTGTGCTCAGGGATTTCTTTAAGATAGCTGCGGGTGTCCGTCACCAACTCGCGTGCATCCGACAATTCAATCGGATTCTCAAACCATTCATCCCAACGCTTATCAAGTTTCTTCGCGGCAGATTCAAGTTTGTTCTGACGAGGTTGTGCGGCTTCAACACAGTTCAGGGCGCGTTCGGCGGCCTGGGCTGTCATGGTGACCACATAATCGAGGCGATCGCGTGCATCCGGGATCGCTTCGGCTGCCTGAGCAATGGCCTGATCCAGGCCAAGTTCACGCATACTGTCACGCAACATACGGGTCAGTTGCCCAATGCGGGCGATAATATCGCCCGCGGTTGCTGCATCATTTGCAGGCATTGGTATCTCTGCCATAGGTGTGCTCCTACATGCCCAGTTTTTCGAAGATTTTGCCGAGTTTTTCTTCCAGCGTGGCGGCGGTAAATGGTTTTACAACATAACCACTGGCACCGGCCTGCGCGGCTGCAACGATGTTTTCTTTCTTCGCTTCTGCCGTCACCATCAGCACCGGCAATTTAGCCAGTGCCCCATCAGCACGGATGGTTTTGAGCAAGTCCAGACCGTCCATGTTTGGCATGTTCCAGTCGGATACCACGAAGTCAAAACCGCCGGAACGCAGTTTGTTCAGCGCATCAACGCCGTCTTCTGCTTCTTCAACGTTGTTGAAGCCCAGCTCTTTCAGCAGGTTGCGCACGATACGACGCATGGTAGAGAAGTCGTCTACTACCAGAAATCTCAGATTTGGATCGGCCATGTTTTATCTACTCCTAAGGTTTGCTACCCAGCACGAGGCTGAAAAATTAAATACGTAATGCCTGACCGGCTGATATTTGTGCCAGCATCCGCTGACTGATTTGGCTAAGATCCACCACTTCGTTTACGCCACCGGTGGCGATAGCCTCACGAGGCATACCGAAAACCACACAGCTGGCTTCGTTTTGTGCAAGGGTGTAAGCCCCTGCGCGGTGCATCTCGAGCATGCCGGCGGCACCGTCATTGCCCATTCCCGTCAGGATCACCCCGACGGCATTGCGTCCGGCGTACTGCGCCACCGAACGGAATAACACGTCAACCGACGGACGGTGGCGGTTCACTGCCGGACCGTCGTTCAACTTAACCTGATAGTTAGCGCCACTGCGCGCCAGTTCCATATGCCGGTCACCCGGCGCGATGTACGCATGGCCCGGCAGAACGCGTTCGCCGTCTTCGGCCTCTTTTACGGTTATCTGACACAACTTGTTCAGACGTTCCGCAAACGAGCGGGTAAAACCCGGTGGCATATGTTGCGTGATCATCAGCGCCGGACAGGTCGGCGGCAGTGGTTGCAATACGTGGCGAATCGCCTCGGTGCCGCCGGTTGATGACCCGATAGCAATCAGCTTTTCACTGCTCAGCAACGGCGTATGACTGAGAATGCGCGGCTGTTCGGTATTGACGCTTTTATTGAGACGCGCTTTTGACGCGGTACGGATTTTATCGGCAATCATTTCGCTATAAGCCAGCATGCCTTCGCGGATCCCCAGCTGCGGCTTGGTGACGAAATCAATCGCCCCCAGTTCCAGCGCGCGCAGGGTGATTTCCGACCCTTTACCGGTCAGCGACGACACCATGACCACCGGCATCGGGCGCAGGCGCATCAGTTTTTCCAGAAAATCCAGCCCGTCCATACGCGGCATTTCGACATCCAGCGTCAGCACGTCCGGATTGAACTTTTTGATGAGATCACGCGCCACAAGGGGATCCGGCGCCGTCGCCACCATTTCCATATCCGGATGGCTGTTAATGATTTCAGTCATCAGCTGACGCATTAACGCCGAATCATCGACGCTCAATACTCTGATTTTATTCATTACCTCTCCTTGGCGAGACCGTAGACAGTCTGACCGCGCAAATAAAATTCCCGGCTGATTTGGCTGAAGTTCTCGGAGTGTCCGGCAAACATCAGACCACCCGGTTTAAGTAACGGAACAAATCGGCGTAAAATTTTCTCCTGTGTCTCTTTATCGAAATAAATCATCACATTACGGCAGAAAATTGCATCAAACGGACCGTTCAGCTGCCACTGGTTCGCCAGCAAATTCAGCTGCTGGAAAGCCACCATCTGCGCCAGCTCGGGACGCACACGCACCAGACCACTGTGAGGGCCGGTGCCTTTGAGGAAAAATTTTTGTAACTGTTGCGGGCTGAGCGTGCGCAACTCTTCGAGGCGATAAACCCCGGCCGTAGCTTTTTCCAGCACCTGTGTGTCGATATCACTCGCCTGAATACGGCAGCTTGCCATGCGCGGACCGAGCGCTTCACTGAGCGTCATGGCGATAGAATACGGCTCTTCACCGGTCGACGCCGCCGTGCTCCACACACTGTAATTATTCGGGCGTGAACGGGCATGTTCCGCCAGAATCGGAAAGTGATGCGCCTCGCGAAAGAACGCCGTCAGGTTGGTAGTCAGCGCATTAATAAATGCCTGCCACTCCGGACTGTTACTGTCACTTTCCAGCAACGCCATATAACTACCAAAGTCATTCAGGCCGAGGATACGTAATCGCCGGACAAGGCGGTTGTAGACCATTTCACGTTTATGGTCTGCCAGTACAATTCCCGCACGCTGATAGATAAGTTCACTTATCCTGCGGAAATGGGTATCTGACAGCGGTAAACGCTGGATCATCTGAGCCATGATCGAAGTGTTATCAGCACTCATTGGCGAGCCTGGTTGATTCATGGTGCAGCTCCATTAATGGACAGGTGGTGTTACGTGTACCCAATTACTTTTCATCCGCTGACTCTTCATCAGGACGACCCTGTCAGAAGGTTTCCCAGTTATCCGCAGAACCTGCGCGCGCGGGCGCGGCAATTAAAGCGGGTTGAGCCAGCTGGCGTGGTGTAAAGCCCTGAGCCGGCGCATTGTGGCGCGGCAAAGCACCAGCGGCGGTTGCAAGACGGAACACCGACACCGCGCGGGTCAGGTTTTCAGACTCTGCTTCCAGCGTATGCGTGGAAGATGCAGCCTGCTGAACCAGCGTGGCGTTTTGCTGTGTCACCTGATCCATCTGCGTCACGGCAATAGAAACCTGTTCAATGCCACGACTTTGTTCGTCAGAGGCTGAGGCGATTTCGCCCATAATGTCGGTCACCCGGGTAACAGCACGAACGATGTCATCCATCGTGTTACCGGCGGATTCCACCAGTACCGAACCCTGACTGACGCGGCTGACTGATTCATCGATCAATGCTTTAATTTCTTTCGCTGCCTGCGCGCTGCGCTGCGCAAGGCTGCGTACTTCACCGGCGACAACCGCAAATCCGCGCCCCTGCTCACCCGCACGCGCGGCTTCGACAGCGGCGTTCAGCGCCAGAATGTTGGTCTGGAATGCGATGCCATCAATCACGCTGGTAATGGCGCTGATTTTTTTCGAGCTGCCTGCAATGTCATTCATGGTTTTCACCACATTGCCGGTCAGTTCGCCGCCTTTCTCAGCGGTATTCGAGGCATCACGCGCCAGCTGCGTCGCCTGACGGGCGTTCTCAGCATTCTGTTTCACCGTGGCGGTCAGCTGCTCCATGCTGGCAGCCGTTTCTTCCAACGCTGAAGCCTGTTGTTCGGTGCGTGAAGACAAGTCGGTATTGCCTGCCGCAATGCCTTTCAGACCAGCAAACATGGTGTCAGCGCCGTGGCGAACGGTACGCACCGTTTCTGCCAGCGAGGTCTGCATCTGTTGCAGGCTTTCGAGCATCACCTTGATTTCATAGCGCCCTTTTACTGCGATTGGCGCAGAAATATCGCCGGAACCGATACGGTCAAAATGGGCACGCATAGTGGTCAGCGGGCGGAACAGGATCCGACGGGTAACTACCAGCGCCAGTGCCGTCAGCGCCAGCAATAACAGAGTGATCACCGTGGTGTTGATCATCACGCTCTGATAAGACGCCGCGGTCTGGGTCTGCGCCTGCTGGAAACGACCGCCGACATACGCGACATAATTGCCAACATCTTTCTGGAACTGGTCCTGATATTTTTGAGTCGGGCTGGCGAGAAACGCATCCATGTCGCCACGCGATAATGAATCAATCAATACCTGCAACATGCCGTGCAGGGCTTCGTAGCTGGCCTTGTTAACGGCGGTCAGCTCAGCGGCCTTTTCAGTTCTGCGCGGCAGAGCCAGGAAAGCAGCGTAGGAATCCTCAGCACTTTTCAGGCTGTTTTTCGCGTCGGCCATCAGCTGTGTGACGGTTTCCTGAGGCTGTTTCAGTGCCAGACGCGTGGCCGCGCGGTTCAGGGTGTTGCGGGTTTGCAGCAGATAAGACCAGCTCTGACTAAGCGCATCACGCTGCTCAGCAGTGTTTGATATCTGTTCAAAATTCATTTTATCCGTGTGGGCGGCATACAATGATAAGCCGCTGCTCACCAGTTGCATCACAAAAAAAACGACTAATAACAAAAACATGCAGGTGGACACACGGATGTGCTTAAACATGGATAACCTCTTTTATGTGCCGGCCCTGACCGGCACAATCTTGCCTATAAAGCATGCGATGTACGTGGCTCAGAAGGTTTCCCAGTTTTCGGTCAAATCTGTACTTTGTGCTCCACCTTTACCGGCTTTAGAACCTGAAAGGTTCGGAGTCAACAGAGGCAGTCTTGCCGAAGAGGCCGGGTTCTGGCGCACGTTGTTATTTGTGGTCTGACTCAGCGTAAACACGGCCACAGATTGCGTCAGCAGGCTGGCCTGCTCTTCCAGTGCCGCCGAAGCGGAAGCGGATTCTTCAACCAGTGAGGCGTTCTGCTGCGTCACCCGATCCATTTCAGTAATAGCTTGTGCAACCTGCTCAATCCCGCGGCTCTGCTCATCAGAAGCCGAGGTGATTTCGCCCATAATGTCGGTGACACGCGTGACGGCGTTCACCATGTCATTCATGGTTTCACCGGCGCTTTCTGCCAGTACTGAACCGGTATTAATGCGGCTGACAGAATCATCAATCAGCCCTTTAATTTCTTTTGCTGCCTGCGCGCTGCGCTGCGCCAGGGTACGAACTTCACCGGCCACGACCGCAAACCCACGTCCCTGCTCGCCTGCACGGGCGGCTTCGACCGCGGCGTTCAGCGCCAGAATGTTAGTCTGGAAAGCAATCCCGTCGATAACACCGGTAATGTCGGTGATTTTCTTCGAGCTGCTGGCGATGTCATTCATGGTATCAACCACGTTTGCCACCACTTTCCCGCCTTTCTGCGCGGTTTCTGACGCACTCAGTGCCAGCTGGCTTGCCTGACGGGCGTTCTCAGCGTTCTGTTTCACCGTTGCAGTCAGCTGTTCCATGCTGGCGGCAGTTTCTTCCAGCGCAGAAGCTTGCTGTTCTGTACGGGAAGACAAATCACTGTTACCCGCCGAAATTTCGCTCGCGCCGCTGTAAATGGCATCAGCACCGTGACGTACCCCGGATACCGTGCGGATCAGTTCGTCCTGCATGTACTTGAGACTATCGGCAAGCTGGCCGATTTCATTACGGCTTTTCACGACTATTTCATGCGTGAGATCACCGGTTGCAATTTTGCGGATGGTATCGACGATATTTTTCAGAGGATGAATCAGGATGCGCTGCACGCCGGTCCACGCCAGAATGATGAATATCAGCAATACAATCAGGACCGTACCGAACATCCACATCGCATGCGTAAAGGAGCTTTCACTCACTTTCACCGCGTTGTTGTAGAGATGGTCGTTCTGATCGATATAGGTCACGAAGGCTTTTTCGAAGTTGTCCTGATATTGCTGCGTAGGCTGCTCGAAGAAGTCGTTGATGCGGCCCAGACCAATCAGTTCTATCAGTTCAGAAAGCGCATCATGAAGTACCTGATACTGTTTTTTCGCATCTGCGGCGTACTGCGGATTCTGGCTGGCATCCACCGGGATTTTTTGATAATTGGCGAAATGCTGATCGGCGATTTGCAGATCTTTCGTTGCCGTATCAATCAGCTCTTTTACCGTCGCACCGCTGCCCATCTGGTTAGCGTCGAGCATGAAACGGATACCGGCACGGTTTAAGGTGTTACGGGTCTGGAGCAGGTAGATCCAGCTGGCATTGAATTCTGCCTGCTGTAAACGGATCTGCTGAGAAGTGGTGAAGTTGTCTTTATCTGTCTTTAAAGATTTAAAGAACAAGCCTCCGGATACCAACTGTAAAGCACCGAAGACCACCAGTAAGATCACGATTCCCGTGACCACTTTCATACGGTTAAACATGTTGTTCCTTTTTGAATTGGATTTATCTGGAACAGTTATCGGCAGAAAGTGCGGGAACTTTATGTGAGGAGGATCGGATTTTTTCGCGGGAGAGAACGGGGGTCAGGCAACAGTGGCGACAAAACTCTTCAACAAGGCGATGCGCTGCACGTCAGGGTTTACCAGCAGGTCATTATGAATAGTCAGCACCACACCTTTGAGTAATTCGGTGGTGTTGTCGATTTGAGAAAGGACTTTGAGCTTATCGATATCATTACCGATTTCACGCCCCTTAAGGGACAGGCGCTTATTTGCCAGGCCGGTAGCCAGTTCGGACGTCATCAGGGTCACCAGACGTCCGGCAGCTTCCGGGTTTGATGCCAACTGATGGATATAATATTTGAGGAGCAACGGCACAAAATCCGGCGTAGCGCCTAATTGCGCACTCGCCATATTAAGCAGGTCAATCATGTGCGCAGGCACACGACTTTCCACCGCTTTGCGCTGTATCTGTAACTGTTTTCTGATGGCCGGTACAGACTGAAAAGGGATCACCGCGACGCTGTCGCAGGTTTTACACACGCCCGCGATGATATTTTTCACCATACCGCTGCCATCATCAAACGGCACATCGCGCAATTGATAACTTACGGTCCGTAAAGCCTCACAGACGCTACATACCGCCTTTTTCTCATCCCCTACTTTATAAATGATCATATTCTTCCTTAATGATGAACGCTGATGAAAACACTGGTTGGCTCTGTAAAGTACCACTTGATGTACCACTGAATCCCGGCACTCATGACAGTGATAATGTGGACATCAATACTGCTGTCGAAATGGAACGGACGAACCTGATAATTATCCCCGGAAGCCCTGCCGATTAAAGCAGCCACTTCATAAGGCGAGATGTCGCCCGTGCTTAACAAATTCTTTAGCTGAATTTCGCGTCTTGCCTCAAATTCAATATTTCCATTCTTTAAACATTCGATCACCTTCCATTTGATCTCTCTGAAACTCATGTGGCCTCAATGTACGCCAGTTGTCGTACTTAATCAAATTATCATTTTGCATCACATATAAATCCGTGAAGCCCCGCCATACCGGACTATCACGCCATATTCTGCAAAAAGATGCGTAGGAAAAGTGATTATATTTCAGGCAAATGGAAGGCATTACGCAAAAAAGCGCTGCAGGCTATGCAACGCTGATTTTCTATGTCAGTAAGGCTCGCAGGAAGTGGTCTTGCATTGCCCTCTCACGTTAAACAATAAATAACTCATCAGGGCCAGAGTCCAGACGCCAATCGCGCCATACATCAGAGTTCCCGCAAATCCCGCCGTCAGTGCCTGTTCCACCTGACTACGCGCTAACGTCACTTCACTGCCACTGGCAATGCGTTCAGCCAGCACATGATAATTCACTGCGCCGGGTATGATTTTCTTCAGACTTTCCGCTATGCCCGCAACCAGCAGACTGCCCATCAGCGCAATATTGATAGCCAGCGTAATCAGCCGTGCGCTGATATCCATTCCCGATGCCATGCCAGCGCGGCTACCGGGTACCGAACTTGTTGTCGTATTAGTGACGGGTGTATTGGTCATGCCCAGTGCAGCGCCCGCCAGCAGCGCACCGGGGAGCAGGCTTTGATGATAAATGACAGCAATTTGCATTAGCATAAAGCCCGCTCCTATCGTGAATAACCCCAGCGGAATGAGCCTTGCGGCACCAAACCTTGCGGTAAGTTTTTCGCCCAGCGGCGGCATCAGTAATGTCGGTAAGGTATACGCCAGCAAGGCCAGTCCGGTTGTGACACTGTCATAGCCCAACCCGCCCTGATAATAAACCGGAAGATAAATCATCAGCGGCCAGAAGCTGAAGTTCATGCCAATCGAGCCCATCAGCGCACCGGAAAATGGCCGGATACGAAAGACTGAAAAATCAAACATCGGGTGCGGATGACGTTTTTCTATCCGCACAAACCACACGGCGCTCAGCAACGTTAGCAGTAACAAGGTGCGTGCCAGCGTACCGCTCCAGCCAAGGACACTCCCCTGCGTGATGAGATACGTCGCGCCCAGTACGGTGGCAGAAAGCGTCAGCAAACCGCCCGCATCAAGCTTTTTCGCCTGTGTGTCCCGCGATTCCACCACGTTGATAAGTGCCAGAACCAGCGTGATGATGGAGATAAATACGTGGATCAGAAATACCCAATGCCAGCTCATCCACGCCACCAGCATGCCGCCGATAACCGGCCCAAACCCCAGTCCGAAACCAAACGTAATCCCCCAGGCAGCAAAGGCCTGACTGCGTGCCTTTCCTTGCGGAAATTGTGACGACAAAATCGCAATCAGGCACGTCAGCATGGCGCCGCCGCTCAGTCCCTGCAGAAAGCGTCCGGCAATCAGCCAGGCTGCACTGCCGGCCAGACCGCACATCAGAGACGTCAGCCCGAAAGCAGCGATGCTGATAATGAATATCCGCTTGCGTCCATAGCGGTCGGCCAGCGTACCTGTCGCCATCAGCACTGTCGTACAGGCCAGCGTGTAGGCATTCATAATCCACTGTAACTTGCGAAAACTGGCGTGTAATTGCTGTTCTAGTACCGGCGAAATCACCGGAACGCTGGAGATTTCCAGTCCGGACATCAGCGCTGCCAGACAGACTGCCATCAGTGCCAGGGTGTTCTTCATACCGTATTCCTGCAAATGTTCAGAGAACGACAGCATGTAAGATTGCGCGCGCGGTAGAAATCAGGCCCGATGCCATGTATCGTCAAGATCATGCCAATATGAGGATTCACTTTAATGCTCAAAGCTGAAATGAAGACGATTGCCTCTGCCCATTCTCATGCCCCGAAAAACCGGCGTCTGGTTCTGCTGGCTTATGAATGTCTGTGTACTTTTGAATTCGGCATTGCGGTTGAAGCCTTCGGTCGCGCCGATGAACTTACCGGCGAACCACTTTACGAGTTATCCGTTGCGTCTGTAGAAGAAGGAACCTTTGGCGCACAAGGCGGCGTCCGGCTGGTGGTCGATGGCGGGCTGGAATTGCTCGAAGACGCCGGAACGATTGTTATCCCGGGCTGGCGGAGCATTCACGAACCGGCTTCTGAGCTGCTGATTGCGGCACTGCAAAAAGCGCATCAAAACGGGACGAGAATTGTATCGATTTGCGCGGGAAGTTTCGTGCTTGGCGCTGCCGGTTTGCTTGACGGCAAACGCGCCACCGCGCACTGGAACAGCACCGACGTCCTGGCACAGAGATTTCCCAACGTACAGGTCGAGCACGGCATGATTTATGTCGATGAGGGCAGCATAATTACCTCAGCCGGTGGCGCGGCGGGCGTCGATTTATGTCTGCATCTGATCCGTCGTGATTACGGCATTGAAGTCGCCAACCGAACGGCACGACGTATGGTGACACCGCCGCTGCGTGAGGGAAATCAGGCGCAGCTTATCCAGCAGCCGGTTCCGCGCCACCAGACCAAAACGCTCGCGCCCATGCTGGATGATTTGCGCAGCCATCTCAATACGCCGCTGGTCATTGAACAACTCGCCACGCAGGCAGGGATGAGCCGCCGGACTTTCCTGCGTCGTTTTCACGATGCTACCGGCAGTACGCCGGGCGAATGGATGCTGACCGTGCGGCTGGAAAAAGCCTGTGCCCTGCTGGAAAACGGCAGTTTAAGTATTGATCGCGTCGCCGAACAGGCAGGATTTGGCTCACCGGAAACCCTGCGTCATCACTTCCGCCAGCGGCTGGGGACGACGCCGACAAAATGGCGGAAAGAGTTTTTGGAAAGAAGTCTGGTGGGATGAATTTGTGAAAGATGTGATACCTGTACGGCAGTGAACGTGAACCTGAGCGGGGTTGCTCGGTTGATGTGTTTCTAAGCTGCCTGTACGGCAGCACTGTTAAAACTGTATTAAATACTTTTTAATCAATCAGATAACACTACTTTTCCGAGTAAATCCAATGACGTTGAGCGCTAAATAAATCCCTTTTACTTCATATAGTTGAAAATGGTTTTGGGGAATGTTTTTTCAACAAAACAAGCCATAAATATTTTTTCCCTGTCATGACAGCAACCGGTCAGAGGCCTTGAGGTTGAATGCTCTGATCGGTTATATACCCCCCCTCTCCCCTGATATATCCCCAGTATTTGTGTTGAACCCTTTCGGATCTATTATGCTCTGAGTTTTTGCGGCATTTGCCGAAAAATACATACAGCAGCGCACCTGGCAAAGATCGGGGCGTTAATCTTATTTTGCCGGGAAATTGGAGATAAATCTAATGGAAGCGTTAAAGGTCGGCATTCTTCTGGAGGGTTCTCGTCCCGTTGGAGAAGGAATAAACGGGGCGCGAAGAGGATTTGCTTTCGTCTGCAATGAAGAGATACAAGTTATAGCCAAGTATCTTCCTGATAGAGAATTACTTTGCGAAGTTTTATGTGCACAAATCGGTCGAGAACTTAACCTTCCAATCCCTGAGCCTATTTTACTTTTTGACATAGAAGAAAAGCCACTTTTCGGCAGTAGTGATATTGGTTATCCAAACCTTTCTCATTATCTCGCAAAAGATTCTGAAAAAGAATTTATCATAGAGAAGTTGAAAAAATGGGTTCACTTACAATCAGCATCATTCTTTGATGAACTAATTTTTAATGCTGACCGGCACCCAGGAAATTTACTTTACGATGGAAATGAGTTTCACCTAATAGACCATGGTTTGACTTTACATGCATCATATCCGCCAGAGACTTCGCCAACCAGGTGGGATAATCAGCTGTTTTCATTAGCAGTTAATATTTGCAAGAATGAAATAGAAAAAAATGAAATATCCAACAATGGTAATTTTTGGACTGACAATTTAATTTCTAACCATGTTGTTGAGAATGCAATTGGCAGTCTCATTGGCGATAAAGTTATTGTAGATTCCCTGGGGGATTTCTTGTCTGTGAGGCAAAACCTGCTAAAATCTATGATTAGTATACGGGCTGGTGCATCTCAATCGGATTTTTTAAATGCTTAATTACAAAGAACTTTTTACTATCGCACAACGAGCCCCGAATTTTACGGCTAATTGGGCTCCTGTTTACCTTGAACCTATGATGGGTTCTGGGGAAAAATTCACTGTGATTATAGCCGCGTATGCTGAAGATGGCTCTGTAAGAGTCTGTAACGCGATCCGTCCACATGTTGTAAAAGCCATGTATGGTAATAAAAGTAATAATTTTAACTCAATTATTGAATTGATTATTCAAAGCCTAGAGAGTCATCTAAAAAAATATAATAACTTTTCTGGGTGGGTGTCACCAGTTGTTGCTGCTAGGTTAGGTGAAGTATCGCACGCACAATCCAGCGACATGACTGGTGTTTTAAGGCAAGCGGTACAATTAACAGCAAGTCTGTCATCCTTAGATTTCTTTTCTTCTGAGGATGAGAACGATGAAAGGTACTCATCTGAAAATACATGGGCTAGCCAGTTTAAAGCAAAAGTGATAAGTGATAAGCCATCATTTGAGCAATACTTCAACAAAGAATTTAAGGTTGATGGACAGGCAAGGGCTGCAAAAATATTTTATTTGAGCACAAATATCGCTATTAATACTGATCGATTGATACCAACAAATCTTGCAAACCACTTAGACCGTAACAAAGCAAGAATATTAGACCTATTATCTGTTAAAGATCATGATATATTTACACGAAATACATTTGAATTCTTGGTATATCGACCACAGGATGATGATCCAACATATGGAAAACCTCAATTTGTTAAATTAAATGAGGCTCTTCATACATTGCAAGAGATTGGTGATAAGCACTCGATTAGAGTTGTTCCTGTTACCACCGTTCAACAAGCAGCTGCTCGTCTAATTAAAGCAGAACAACAAGTCGCTTAACCCGGCCACCGAGCCGGTTTTTTTGTGTCCTAAACTATATAGTGTGATAAGATATTTCCTATTGCAATCATAGGAAATAAAGAATGAATAAGGCATTGGCTTTAGCCGCAGTGGTAATGTTATTGGCAGGATGCAGCTCACGAGTTGCAGATTTAACCGTAGCAAGCACGAAAAACTACAATATTAATTCCAACAACTTCGTTAAAGGTGCGCGCGTCACAGCGGAAGATTCAGCCCCAGTTGTTATCTTCCCACTCGGCATTCCAAACGTTAAAACAGCTATTGACCGAGCTATTGAGAAGAATAAGTGTTCTGTGGCGCTGTCTGATGTTGTTGTAACCCAGTTCAACCACTCCTTCTTGTTTGGTAAGTTCGGCTTCCTAGTCGAAGGAACTGAAGTTATTGACCGTGGCCAGCCAGGTTGCGAGAACGCCAGTTAATAAACCGAAATCATTATTCAACCCGGCCATTGAGCCGGGTTTTTTGTGCCTGAAATCTGGCAAAAACACCACTCTGCACTATTCTCAAATCAGCTGACACAAGAACAGCAAGCCTGCAAAGGCCATGAATACCTACCTACTGATAGCCCGTCGTTAACACGGGCTCTTTTTTTAACTACGAAACTAAAGATACTTAAGCCAAATTATAGTTATCAGTTATTGTTAACAAAGGAGTAACCCTCCTGTTCCTAACTAAATTTTTGTGATGATTCACTGACCCTCTTCTCGAGGGCTTTTTTATTTTTTCTTCCTGTCCAACGAGCCGGTTTTTCTTGTGCCTGTAATCGATATTCTTTAACACATAATAAACTTCTGAAAATTACGTTTACCCGCGTTTCCTAATTGTCTATTCAGCTCTACTGGCATAACTTAAATCCACAATTTATTAATGGGTTTATTGTTATGGCAATACCAGCTTACTTATGGCTTAAAGATGATGGTGGGGCGTTGATCAATGGCGGTGTGGATGTCAAAGATCGTGAAAAAAGCATCGAGGTCAAAGGTTTTCACCACAACCTGATGATCCCTACTGATAATGCTACGGGCAAAGTCACAGGCACGCGCATGCATTCGCCTCTGTTGATCGTGAAAGATTTTGACTGTTCCAGCCCTTATATTTATAAAGCTGTAGCGACTGGCCAGAACCTCGAGTCTGCCGAGATCAAATGGTATCGTATAAACGATGCCGGCCAGGAAGTGGAATACTTCAACATGCTGTTAGAAAAGGTGCGTATCGTTTCAATCACGCCAGCTATGGCATCAAACAGTAATCCTAACGACAATCACATGGAGACGGTTGAACTTAGATACGAGAAGATTACATGGAAGCATAATGATGGAAACATCATATTTTCCGACTCGTGGAATGATCGTCAGACTGCATGATTTAAAAAGGGGCGAAAGCCCCTTAGTCATATAGCCATAACTGCGCAATAGCCGACTCGGCGAACATGCGCACCGTTAGGGGCTTTCGTCTCTTCTCTACTTCTTCTTTCCTGGCCTTAAACCAACGGGTTAATAACGGAAGATTTTCCCAAGGATAGTAAGGTGCCAAACTCATTACAGACATGTCCACGCCAAACTTTTCATCATAATCATTGATGGCATCCATAAGCTCGTCGCCAAGCGCATAATCCTGAAGTGGCGTATCAAATCCTAAGGCGATTTCTTTCCAATCTTCTGAAATCGGTATTGAGAGTTCTTGCCGGAAAAATTCCAGAACCTGATTTTCGATTTCTTCTTCAGTCATCAGAATGAGGTCCATGCAATTTTGTCTGATGGCCGGGCAATGAGATTGTATTTTCGCCGTGTGTCTGCAGCTACCAACTGCAATAGAATCACGATTTCAGCATAGCCAAGCCAAGGAATCGATCTACCGATAAATGCACCTACCCTGTTGGTTTTAGCAAAACTCAACGTTTTGAGATTTTTACCGGTAGGCATGTACATGCTGACGCCGGGGGGAAATCTCATATCTTTGAAAACCGCTCGCGATAGTTTTGACGCCACGCTAGTTCCGGCGGTAGTGCCAGCGGGTTTACCGCGCGTTGGTATCCAGGGCTGCCCTGAGAGGATGAGTGCAGCACTTGAAACTTCTATCCCAGTCCGGTCAGCGAAGCTTTCTATCAATATAAGGTTAAATAGTTCTGGGGCAGTTACGTTTGCGTGCCCGTGGTAGAAATACGTTCCACCGAGCTCTTCAGTTGTGTCCATTCTCAATATCCTTTTGAAAAGAAGGGTTTTAGCATACTCCCACTATCCCTTGCTGAGCAATATATCGTCTTAACAAGCTATACTTGAAACCTCGCTTTGGAGGATTCTTTATGTGTGGACGTTTCTCCCAGTACGAACCCCGATCGCATTATATTGAAGTTCTGGCGCCTGACAGGGAGTTTGCCAGCGCCATCGATGATATCCCACTCGACCGTTATAACGTCGCGCCTGGTACTCGCGTTCTTCTGCTCAATCAGCGTGACGATAAAATCTATCTTGACCCGCTGAATTGGGGATATCAGCCAGGATGGGCGAAAGAGTCAAAGCGTCCGCCCATGATAAACGCACGCGTCGAAACGGTCGCAACGAGCCGCATGTTTAAACCGTTGTTCGAAAATGGGCGGGCATTAGTAATGGCCGATGGGTGGTTTGAATGGAAGAAAGACCCTTCTGACGCGAAGATCAAACAGCCGTACTTCATTTACCACAGAGCACACACTCCGCTGTTCTTCGCTGCCATAAGCCGTTTTCATCCGGAGGCGCCAGAAGCTCCGGACGATGATGGTTTCGTTATTGTAACGGCAGCAAGTGATAAAGGGCTGTTAGACATACATGACCGCCGTCCGCTCGTTCTTGACCGCGTACAAGCGCTGGAATGGCTGGATGTTGATACTTCCCCTGAACGGGCTCTTGAAATTGCCGAAACAGAGTCTGTTCCACCGGGTAAATTTGAGTGGCACCCGGTAACAAAGAAGGTAGGTAGTATCAGAAATAACGGACCTGAGTTGATTGAACCAATATCTGATCCGCTCATTTAGACTTTCACGCGCATCAAATCACTGAAGCGCGTTGTGTAGGCGGGAGATAGCATCTGGCGTTTCATTTCCCATGACTTTTGAATACCTTGCCCCGCAAACCAGACACGCCCTTTTCCACTGTGATTGATACCATCAAGCACAGCCATCAACTGTTCACTATTTGAACGTGGTTTGTACTCATCAAATAGACCAAGTTGCGCCACCCCTTGGCTATAAAAATCACCCAGCATAACTCCGCACTTCTGAAACCTGTGGCCATCCTGCCAGATTGCATCTAGGCACTGCGTGGCAGCGGCTACGATATCGCGGCTGTCCTGAGTGGGAATCTGCAACTTTGTACCTGCAGTTTTGCCGTAATAGACTTCATTCACAGCGAACGGGCTTGTTTTGATGAATGCAGAAATATGGCGACAGTACTGATGCTCCCCGCGCAGCTTCTCTGCCGCCCGCACTGCATGGCTGCATATCGCTTCACGCATCAGGTCATATTCCGTCACCCGGTCACCGAATGAGCGAGAGCAGACGATTTGCTGTTTGGTCGGCGCAAATTCCTCAAGCTCTAAACACGGCTCACCGCGCAGCTCTCTTACTGTGCGTTCAAGCACGATATTAAAATTCTTACGGATCAGCGGCGTTGGCGTATCCGCTAACTGCAGTGCTGTCTTTATGCCCATGTCATTAAGCTTTTTCGATATACGCCTACCCACACCCCACACATCCCCAGCGTCCACTAAGGCCATAAGCTTACGTTGTCTTGCAAGTAGTGAAAGGTCAACAACACCTCCTGTCTTCGTCCATTTCTTTGCAGCATGGTTAGCCAACTTAGCGAGAGTCTTAGTTGGCGCAATGCCTACGCCAACCGTGAGCCCAGTCCATTGCAGAACTTTCGCCCTCACTTCGCGCCCGAACTCTTCCAGATTTTGACAATTACTGACGCCTTGTAAATTCATGAAGGCTTCGTCAATAGAATAGACCTCGACCGCCGGAGACATTTCCTCAAGCACGGTCATGACACGTGAACTCATGTCTGCATAAAGCGCATAGTTGCTGCTGAATGTGACAATATTGTGCTTGTCGAAAAGGTCACGCATTTTGAAAAATGGGTCGCCCATCTTGATGCCAAGCTTTTTGGCCTCAGCACTTCTGGCAATGACACACCCGTCGTTGTTGCTGAGAACCACTACAGGTCGCCCCTTTAAGTCCGGCCTGAACACAGTTTCGCAACTGGCATAGAAGCTATTCACATCAGCCAGGGCAAACATTATTGAAACCCGTTAATACTGAAGGTGACGACCCCGAAGACTTCCAACTCATCACCGCCGTCATGCAAGACAATTGGGGGGAAATCGGGATTCATAGGCACAAGTTGAAAGACTGGGTGCGTACAAAGCCGTTTGACTGTGTATTCTCCTGCCAATGAAGCGATGATTATGTCACCGTGCTTTGCCTGCAGGCTGCGGTCAACCACAAGCAATGATCCCTCATAGATGCCCGCATCCATCATGCTCATGCCGGTTGCCATTACAAAGTAAGTCGCTGCAGGGTGATTCACGCAAAGCTCATTTAAATCAATACCTTTCTCAATATAGTCTTGTGCAGGAGAAGGAAATCCTGCCTGTACTTTATCTTGAAAGAAAGGGATCATGAGCTTTATTGGCTCAGGAATTGGGTAAAAGATATTCATAATTCACGCCCATAAACACTGTTCATGCATACAGTATAATCATGGGCATTACGTGCTGAAAAGCCCGATCATCAACATTTCTGTTATGCCGCTGATCGGCAAGGGAAGAAATTATGTGGTGGGTTCTTTTGACATGGTGGCCAGATTTTCAGGCCCGATGTAAGCTTCCATTGCTGCAACCTTTTCTGAAAGCTCTTTGATAGCCTGCACGGCCAGCGCAATAACACCGTTGTATTCCACAGTGTATGACCGTTTCGATTCGTCACGCTTGCGGACCAGCTTGGTCACGCTGACCGTTTCAGTCACTCTGGTCGTATTGCCCTCTTCGTCCATAACTTGCTTCTCTACCTGCTGTTCCTCTGTGCCGTACTCGTCGTTCTCATCGAAGGTCGAGCCAATGGCTTCAGGCAACACTTTCATCAAATCCTGAGCAATCACACCCGCTGATGGTGTGCCATCCGTCTTCCATGTGAAGGTAACGCCGTCAATGGCGTTAATTTTATCCAGCGCATTGAGGATCGGCGTGATGAAGTCTTTCTTATCACGGTCAGACGTTTGAGTAAGGGACACACACTGAATATTCCTCGGAACCAGAAGATCCCCACTGGCAGTATGTTGGAAATATTTGGGGCTACCATTCACAGCTGTAGCCATTGTCAAATCACCACTGTTCTCGGAGTACATACGAGAATATGCAAGGTTATTACCCTGGCCAGCCATAAAAGTGACGAAGAACGGCCAGCCGCCAGAGGATGCGGAAGCCCTTAGGTTTAACTGCGTCCCTTCAATAGCAACAGTCCCATTCAGAGTTACCCCCCCGGTGAACACTGGGGCAGCAGTGGGCGCTGCGCCTAATGCGGTACGTGCTGCGGCGGCTGTAGTTGCCCCGGTTCCTCCATTGGCAACAGGAATAATATTTTTACCTGTGAAAATCGGCCACCAGTCTGACCAATTAGGCGCTGCTGGGGTGAAAGCACCGGTGAGTCCACGAACAAACGCCTCTCCCTGGAATGTGATGTACATTTGCTGGCAGCCATAGGCTGACTTAGTCACATAAAGCGTCCCTGCTTTTGCAATCGGGTATCCGTTGTCAAGGATCGCATTCGCGTTTGCTGTCTGGTAGTAAATATTGAAATCAGTCACATTCCCCAGACTGTTTGGCGTCACCGTAGCATTCAGAAGACCACCGTCGGTGTAAGCTTTTGCCATGTCGGACGTCAGTTTTGCAAAACTACTGATATTTACCACCGTCCCGTCAGGGGCCGTCACACTGACAGCGCCAGTTCCCGTCATGATAGTTTGCCAACCGTCCATCTGTGACTGGTAGTAACCCAGCTGCGCGGCCAGGCGTTTGGAAAAGTCAGGTATCGAATCCGTATAAAAGCTCATCACCGCGTAAGCGGCTCCAGCAGCCACGGTTCCGGCTGATGTGGTAAGAGTCAGATGAGTTGCATCCTCAACGCTGGCGATTTCATAGATTTTAACGGTACCCGATGCTGGGAGCAAAAAGGCCTGCCCCGGTCCGATGCCGAATTTGGCATCCAAAAAGTTAGTGCCGGTACCGGTGACCTTTGTTGCCGCCACCGCGACTGTGCCTGTTTTATACCAAGCCATGTTTGCGTTACTCCAGATAATAAAAAACCCGCCGAAGCGGGTCTGTTTAGGTTGGGTAATTTATTTTTCACACGTCGTCGATGTGAAGTTTGATCTGCTAACCCAGCGCCAGCCAAAAGGGTCACCGGCTTTATACTGGGTTTGGCTGGCAACCTTGCGTACGCCATAAATCTGTACGGTAGTTTCCTGCCCTGCGATCAATGCTGTTCCAGTACAGACGGGCGCCTGCTTCTCAAGAATGCCTGAGCACCCGGAAACCAAAACCGCCAGACCAATTGCCATCATAATTTTTGTCATTTTTATGTCCCACAAATATTGATGACAGAACGATAACAACGATATTTATGAGGGTATAATTGGTTTAATAGATCAATTGTCTGAAATTGATCGTTGAAAACGATCGTTTATCTCAATTAATTGATTAATAAGCAGATACATCAAGTGCGTATACCACGTCGTTTGAGTTTGCATAGCCAACATTCTCGAGCTGATCACCTCCCGGACTGTCTGTCTGGGTAGAGGATATTCGAGTAGTTGACCCGTTGAAGTATGCATAGGTCTGAATGGGTGACTGGAAAGGGCGCGTTGCGCCCCCAGAATGAATAACGCCTACCATTAAGCCCGTCATCTGTGGCATTACCGCGTAATTTCCGCTGAGTGTGGTATCGATGTTGTACCCCAGGTTGGCCGGATTACCCGGCGTTCCAACAGCGATGGGTGGATTCATCACCTTGGTTTCATTGGTCAGTATGCACCGTCCCTGAGCGTCGTTTATCGCTATCCCCCACGCCGGTTTCGGCTGGGGGATGACGATGCCAAAAATATAAACAGTGACGTTACCTACGCTGCCGCCGGCAAGTCTGCCTACCGTAAGCGTGTATGCCCCACCGTTATTATCCAGCCGTCCATAGACACCGGTTACGTCGGATTTAAAGGCAACAACAAAGGGGCTGGAAACAGAGACGGCTAAGTTAATCACCCCACCGCTTCCGCCAAAGTTGTACACATTCTTTGAGATCAGACTCATCGGCGTCGTGTCTGGCGTTGAGAATGGAATACCGTACTCATCGACCAATATTGCCCCGTAATTTGCCATGTTATTGCTTCACTAAGTAGACGATTAGCCAGCCCTCTGCCGCCGTGAACGTCCCGGTTGAATAATCAGAACCGGCATTTGAGAGGGATACGCCGGTCGTTGTCGTCGTGATTTTTCGCCGGGCCGATGAAAGCGCAGCCCCCATGACCGGAGACTGCATGGCGGCCACCATATAACCAGCGGGCACGGCATACGACCATGCCCCCGACACCTGGTCTTTTGAAAGATAGATAGAGCCCAGTATCAGGATCCTCACCAGCCCCGTATTATTTGGGGTTCTCGAAGCACTCCAGGTTTGAATACCAAAATTCGCCAATCAAAATACCCCCGTCAGTTCGCCGATCTGCACGCGCAGCACTCCGTTACCATCTGCAACGCTGATCGTAGAGTTGGTGGTTTTCATCTTGCCGCCGGAGCCAGAGCCAAAGTTAACAAAGGTGCCGCCTTTATCCAGCCGCCAGCCGGAGACATTAGCCACGTAGTTCGTTGACTGAATGAAGTTGCCGATCTTGGCGTTATCAATGGTGCCTTCACCTATAAATGCTTCATTCATGAAAGTCTGCCCATTGCGAATGGCAAAAAACGCTTTCGGCGCGCCGTTCACGTCCGACATCACCACAAAGTTATTTGCGAGGAACGCCACCGTCGACTGCATGCCGGCAGGCGTATTCTCCAGCCCGATCCCCATACCGGCGGCGTAATACTGGCCGTTGCTGTTTATCCCTAACTTAATGCCCCACTGCGCCGAGGCCTTACCGTTCAGGTCAACCAGTGCCGATGAAGTTGTCTGCACCGTCGCTGATAGCTCAGAATTAGCATCGTTCAGATCCTGAATTGATGCGGATACCGTTTGTTGATATTCAGCGAACGCCTGCTGCCCGTCAGCAACGGTCCTTTGCGTTTCAGTAATACGCGCATTGAACTCAACAACCTGCTGTTTAACCTGGCCTGTTGCCGTTCGCTGCTCCTTCGAGTCACGGTCATTAGCCAGCGACGTTTCAATGCTGGCGATGTAGCTGGACTCATTGTTGTTGATCACTGTTGTCATGGATTGGTCGGCATCGGTCTGGGCAGTCTGAATAGATGAAATGGATGCCGTATTAGAATCAGTCGCGGCCTTAACACTATCAATCCTTGATCCCAGGGCATTATCAGCGGTCGTCCGCGCCGTCACTTCTGACGTAATGGCGGTGGTGTTGCCGTCTGTCGTGGTTTTAACAGCGTCGATACGGGTACCCAGGGCGCTGTCAGCAGAAGTTCGCGCTGTGGTTTCCGACGTAATGGCAGTCGTGTTGCTGTCAGTGGTCGCTTTTACTGAGTCAATACGCGTGCTAAGGGCGCCATCCGCATCGGCTCTGGATTTCGCTTCGGCGGTTATCGCCGCGGCGTTACTTCCAGCTGACGCGGTCACGGTATCGATTCGGGTGCTCAGCGCACTGTCAGCACTCGTTCTGGCTGTTGTTTCACTGGCAATCGCAGCGGTGTTGCCGTCGGTCGTTGCCTTCACTGAGTCAATGCGGGTGCCGAGTGCAGAGTCGGCATCCGCCCTGGCCTTCTGCTCAGTGGTGATGGCCGTGGTGTTGCCGCCAACGGTGGTCGTCAGGTTCGTGATACGGGTACCGAGCGCGGTATCTGCCGTAGTTCGGGCCGTTGTTTCCGTGGTGATTGCGGTTTTGTTGTTGTTCGCCGTTGCAGTGACTGTATCTACGCGGGTGCTCAATGCTGAGTCAGCGCTTGCCCGCGCGGTGGCTTCACTGGCAATCGCTGCGGTATTGCCGTCGGCTTTCGCCACAACCGCATCAATTCGCGTCGCCATCGAGGAATCAACGTCCTGCAATGTCTCGATTTGCGATATGACATCAGCAATGGATGAAGCGTCTCCGCCGGTGATATCGGTGATCTTCTTCTGCAGGTCTGTATTCACCTGGTCAATGTGAGTATTAGCGGCAGTAACCTTGCCCTGCAGATCCGTGTTCACCTGATCGATGTGGGTATTAGCTGCATCAATTTTATCGTTGGCAGACGTGACAGCGTCATCCAGCTCTTTGACGCTATCCTCTACAGAATCAACCCGAGAAACTAACTGCTTGCCCACGTCAGAATTCAGCACTTCTTCGGCGATGTCGCCCAGTATCTCGGACACGTCGACCGATGACGTCCCCATGACGAATTCAGTCCACTCCCCTGCGTTACCAATCCTGTCAACCAACCGGGCGCGGTACCAGCGGCGAACGCCTGCCGCCATCGGTCCGTGCTGATACGACGAACCCGGATAGGGAACCGTCACCAGCAATGTCGGGTTTTGATGGTCATCAGTCGTGGACTGCTGCAACTCGGTATAGGCGGTATCACCGCTGCCTGCAGGAAATGCCCAGGTCACGTTGATATTCCAGACGACGTTGTCGCTGGCGAGCAGATTTGTCGGCGTGCCGGGTTTACCCACTTTACCGTTCAGCGTGGTCGAATCCGCGTATCCCCACGGAGAGGATACATCGACGGCGTTGATCGCCCGGACGCGCACGTCGTACACGCCCGCATATATTCCCTGAACGGTAAAACCCTGCGCGCTGGTCTTACCTACGTTAACCCAGTCGCCGTTGTCCTTGCGCCACTGCGCGGTGTAATTGATCGCCCCTTCCACTTTGTCCCAGGACGCCTGCAGCGACGCGACGGTAAGCCCCTGCGCGATATGGTCAACTTCTGTGACCACGATATTTGCCGGTGCCTTCATCACGTTGGTTGGCGTCACAGTGATCGGTGCTGAATCGACTTTCACCCCGTCATCGATGTAACGGTATTTATTCGGGTCATGCTGCACGCCCGCAATCGTGAACGTGCCGTCGTCGTTCGATGAGATTGACGTGATACGAAAATATTGAATCGCTAAGTTATCGCTGTCGATGGCCCATACGGCGCCGCTCACCGGCGTCATGCGGTAGGCAGTAGCAACGGTGAACGTTTTCTTATCAGCGCTGACGCCGCTGATCGTCCGGGTTTGCGCCGTTCCATCGGGCAGATTCACTACCAGACGGGCGCCGATGCCGTAGTCCGCTACCCGGTCAACGGTAATGTTGTTGCCGTTAACCGCACTGATGCGTCCGCCGTTGGCTTTCCCGGCTCTGAACGGGTCAGCGATGCCAATAATTTCTGCCGGCATGGGAATGTAACCGTCCAGCCCAACGCCAAAGGACACGGTGCCGTCTTTCGCATTGGACAGGATCACCCAGCGCCCGCGGCGGTGCGCCTCGCTCTGAGATGTGCAGCCAATGGCCGTCAGCTGTGTCTCATTCCAGTTATATCGGGCGACAAGCTCAGGCTCATACACGCTCTCGATCGTGTCAGAATAATGATTAATCGGATCTGACCAACTGACCTGACAGGAAGAAAAGCGGTTTTTATAGGAGCCCCCGGCGTAGGTAAACATGCCGTCGACCACGTTTGAGCTGTGGTAGGTAAAATCCACATCGTCCTGCGGAACGTCGGCGCGCACGAAAATCTGGTCGTTTCCCCAGAAGGTGATGCCGCGGAAGATGGCGGCCAGATCCCGCAATACGGTGTAGGCGTCCTGCTGGTTCTGGATGAACACGTTGCAGGTAAAACGTGGTTCTGTGCCTCCTGCTCCGTCGGACACTGCAGCGTCACAGTATTGGGCGATGCTGTACAGCTCCCATTTGTCGATCATGGTTGCGTCAACGCGGTTACCCATGCCGTAAATTTCATCGAGCACCAGGTCGTAAAAAATCCACGCGGGGTTATTGCTGTAGGCAATTTTGAAATCACCTGACCACGTCCCGCTGTAGGTTCTGGTCACCGGATCATAGGTGGTCGGTACGCGGATCAGTTTACCCTTTGGCTTGCAGGTGGTTTTCGGCACGCTGCCGTTAAACTGGCTGGAGTCGAGCTCGACATAAAGCAGCGCGGTATTCGGATAGCGCAACTTACTGTCGATGACCTCAGCAAAAGAAAACACCTTGAAGGCGTTAATCAGCCTGGTTGAGGTTGAATCTGGAGTGATGCGGCGCACGCGGATTGTCCAGCCTGACGCCGAGTCAGGCAGATCGATGCGATGGTCACGCTGATATTCTGACGTTGTTTTTCCGTCAAACTTGCCGTTGACGACCGTTTTATACGCCGCACCGTCGACAGAAAGGTCGATGGCATATTCCGTGACAGTGCCGACCATGTCGCCGTTTTCTTTGTACTGGTACTGAATCGGCAGGCTCAGCTTGATCCGGACAGCATCGAGCATCAGGTTTAAGAATTGCCGGGTCCACGGCGTGGAGGCTTTCACCTCGATGCCCACCGAGGATTCGTTATCAATTTCAGGCATGCCCTGCAGGTAAGTCTGGTCCTGTGTGCCTTTACGGTAGTCCCACTTCACGCCGGTGAAATTATAGGTGCCGTCATCGTTCGCCAGCGGGGTATTGTTAAGGAAGATTTGCTGCGCGATAAGGTCGCCCTGAATCTCGCCCTCGGAAAGCGCCAGAACCATCTTAAGTTTCGCTTCGGACAACAGATCATCGGCCTGTTCGACCGGCGTATGAGCACTCCCGCCGCCGCCTTTCGCACCCTGAATAATGGTTTCGCCGTCAAGAAGTCGCATATTTCACCCATAAAAAAACCCGCCGGAGCGGGTTAATTGAAAATTGTATTACGGTTACTGCTGATCGCTGGAGAAAATCCCCGCGCTGATGATTGCGCCGCCGATTTCACGCTGGCCGTAAAGCAGCGGCACGGGGTATCCCATTGCCACCGTGTTGACCGGTGCGCCGAAGGCGTAGTTGGCTTTATTGTCGGAGTCAGACGATGCCCCGACGTTAAAACTGGGCTGTGGCGTAAGCATCTGCACCACGCCGCCGATGGTCATACTCAGACCAATACCTATCAGCGCTGTGGTGGTTGCCGTCGCCGTGGCCGCACTGATCCCGGCAAACGCCGCGAATGAAGCGCCAGCGGTAAAGAAGGCCGCCACTAAAGCAACAGCGCCAATCACGATCTGCAACATGCCTGCCTGTTTCGCTCCTTCAATCACCGGCACCATTGTGTACTCGGTCGCCGCCGCGGACATGTCGAACTCCTCAAGCGAGATGTTGTTTTTGCCGCTGTAGAAAGCGAACTTCACCCCGTTGAGATGGGCGTTTGAAACGTACTTTTTGAAGCCCTTCACCTGGGAGCACATCGCGCGCAAAAACTCGTTGATGTCCGCCACGTGGAAACGGTGAACCCTGCCGAATTTCTTTCCGATTGCACCTTTAAGGGTCATGGTCTTAAGCATTAACTAACTCCTTCCGCCGGACGACGCGAACCGTCCGATCCCGATAATATTTGCCATAAGGAACGCGTGCAGAGAGGTTGCCGAACATGTGGTGAATCATTATGTTATCACCGAGATAAATCGCCGCGTGATTGGTCACCGGCGCCTGTACGCACATCATGATCATGTCGCCCGGCTGCATGCTGCTAGCATCGACCTCTACAAACCCTTCCGCTAGCCAGTTATCGTCATAAAGATTTTCTTTCCCGTCGACCCACCACTCACGGTCAACCGAGTAATTATTTACGGCAATGCCGTGCTCCATACGGTAGTAGTCCATGATGAGCGACCAGCAGTCAGCATGGCCCAGCACCCAGCGGCGGCCAGCAAGCTCGCGGTCGCCCCGCGGTGACAGCGTACAAAAATCACCGTCCGGCCACGACATGATCCCCCACTCCACGCCGGAGTGGTCACACTGGATGCGATCCATTTCTGACGGCACCAGCTGCACCACATCGGGGTGTGAGTGGATCACCATAATCACCTCCCCGATCTCGTTCGCCGCCAAATAATCATCCGGCGACAGCATGAAGGTTTCAGCCATGTTTTCGGCAATGTTGCGACAGGGAATAAAACGCTGTCCGGTACCGGTTTCGACGATCAGCCCGCAGGCTTCGTTCGGATATTCAGCGGCCACGTGCGCGCGGATTTCGCTGATGAGTTTTTCACGCATAATTATTTCCCCTGCAGATTGGCCGCCGGGAAGCCGCCAAAGGGTAGCGGGTTTTCGGTACCCAAACGCAACTTGCAATCCGACATCCGGCCGCCGCACACATCCAGCGCGGGATTGCTCGTCGGCGTGCCGTCTTTCAGAAAGTAGTTAGTGCCGTTGTAATCGCAGCCGGTCCCCGTTCGATACCATCCACGCATGCACCAGGTGCACACCGGGGTTATCTGGCGGGTCGGCAACTGCAGGCTTTGAACATCGAACGGCGAACACAGCTCGAAGTCTACCTGGATGCGCGTCTCGGCTTTTTTGGCGTTGATATAGTAAAGCTGTACGCGTTCATCAATCGGGCTGGCAGTAGGGTTTCCCGCCGTCCAGTTCGCAGCATCAAGATATTTGGCCAGCGTGGTGTGAACTTTGACTTTCGCTTTCACCATGTCGTCGTACTGCAGACACAGCGCCGTAACATAGTTGCCCACGTTACCTACCGAAAGCGTTGGCGTTGGCTGCGACCCTGTGCTGGATAGCTCCAGACCGGTTAACTCATAGGGGTGCGGATCGTATTCATTACCCTGCCAGATAATTGAAGGCAGGTTTTCAGCAGCAAATGACTTCCAGCCGTTGGCATCGATGTTATGCGCGTGAAATCTGAGGATGGTATCAAACCCAAATTCCGTACCGTCTATTTCAATAAGCTGAACCAGTTGACCCGGCTCCAGCGCCTGAACATCCTGATTAAAACTCATATTTACTCCGGGCAATAAAAAACCCGCATAAAGCGGGCTTAGTTGTTTTATCAGTGTTTTACTTTTAAATGCATCGATTAAAGGCAGCTATTAGTAATTTTAATCCATTTATCTTTCGATACTAGTTGATATAATTTAACTGTAGTTTTATTTATCCCAGATGATGTCACATCAGCTATGAAATAATTACCATTCACATAGACTGTTTTTCCATCTGGAAATGGCTGAATGAATGCACCATAGGGAACACCGAAAATATCTTTTTCATTTTGCCATTTAACAAGAATGCATTGCGAAACTTCGTCAACGCTATTTCTTGATATAAATGTCAACTCCTCACCATTACCTCGTGTATCATTTAGTGATTGACAACCGACTAACGCAAAAATGGCAAACAATAATATTTTAGCCTTCATTTCCCTATCCCCATCCGTTACAAATGGCATTATCCTAACACCGAGCGAGCGTAAGGTAATACAAAATGGTTATGGTGCAAACGCCTGCTCGAAAGTGAAACTCAGCGTCGCCTTGTCTCCCGCGGGAAAGCTGACCGACACCGAATCAGACTTTACCCGCCAGAGGAGCCGCTCTCCCCACGGAGTCGTCCACCAGAAGGATGAAATCACGTGGCTCAGAAGAAATTGACGGATCGCCGACGCCTCCGATTTTTTACCCGTCCAGCTCAGGTTCCACGTTTCAGCTTTGGCATTTATTCCACTGGCGGCAACCTGCTTGTAGCCGTCGCCGAACTGCGCTTGTAGCGTTCTGACCGTATCAGTACCCTGGGCGCTTTTCTGCGTTCGCCAGGTAAAGGTGTCTGTAGGCATCACTTCTCCCAAAATTACAGAATGCGTCATGCGGAGTTATTTTTTATACAGCAGGCCGCCGGGAGCCATTTCCTTCCTGAGCCTGTCCGATATTGTCTGCTGAACAATGCCCTGCAGCTGTTTGGCGGTGTTTGCCGTATCGCTGCTGCTGACGTCATTCGATGAAGACTGCTCGCCGATGGTCACCGGGGCGTAAACGCTGATGTCGGTCGCACCGAACCTGCCCGCCGCCCCGCCGGATCCCACGTATCCACCCGTGGCGTAGCCCTTCATCAGGCGATAAAGATTAGCCACGCCCAAACGGCTAGTCGCCTCCTTGGTGAAAACGAACTCCCCGCCGTGAACGATGCCTTTGGGCTCATACTTACCGCCGTGCCCGGTGTAGCCGCCCACGTCAAACTCGCGGATATAGCCGCCGTTATAAGCCAGCTGCAAATTACTGTAGGCCCCTGATGAGAAGGATGTGTTTGAGGATGAAGATGACGCGCTGCTGCTGATCCACCCCAGCGCGGTCTGGACGGTATAGGCCACGATTAACCGGCTGATGACCTGACCGATCATTTTTAAAATAGAGACACTAAACTCTTTAAAGCTGGCTTTACCGGTGGTCGTCAGGCTTGTCAGGCTGTCAGCAAGGCCGTTGAATCCCGCCTGCGCCACCTGTTGCACCGAAGTGAATACATCGGTTGCAGATTCGGCGTATTCGGCCCAGCCCTGCTTCGCGCCCGCCACCCAGTTCGACCGAAGCGCGTCCTCTGCCGCATACGTTGCCTGCTGCTCCTGCAATACCCGTTTCTGAGCGTCAGGATTGAAGGCATAGCTTTCCTGCAGACGCTGCAGCGTCGCGGCTCTTTCCGCCTGTTTTGATGAAACGCCATCCGCCTGAGCATCCAGCGCAGCGCGCTTTGCAGACTGCTGCAGGGCAAACTTATCGGCCTGATCGGAGAGCGCATTAAGACGCTGCTGGGCCGCGACTTTATCCCCTATCGCCGCCAGCTGCCGTTTGTACTCCAGCGTTTCTTCTTTATGCGCCAGCAGGGACTTTTCCTGCGCAGACAGCTGGCGGGTGCTGGCCGCCTGCTCCAGCACCGTATACTGATTCTCCGTCTGCCACAGGTCTTTGCGCTGCTGGCTGATAACGTCGTTCACGCTGGTGTGCTGCTGCAGGACTTTGAGCTGGGCCTGCAGGGTCATCAGCTCACCCTGCGCATTATCCGTCGCCTTGTCCCCCGCTGAGGTGGTGATCGCCTTCGCTTTGGGCGTTTTCGGATCTTTATATTTCTCTTCAATACCCTTTTTAATCTGGGCAATTTCATCGTCGCTCAGCGCCTGATTAAGCCGGCGGCGTTCGGCAATGTACTGATTAAGACGCTGGTACTCCTGCGTTCTTTGCTCTTCCTTGCTCTGACCCGCGTCAGAAATCGACTGGAAGTGCTGCTGATTCTGAAGCGAGCTGCGCTCAAGGTTTGACTGCTTCTGTTTTTCGTCGGTTTTTCGCTGCTCGGCGTGAAGCTGCTCGGTCAGGGAGGAGACCATCTGGCGTGCCTGATCGCGCGCCGTTTCCAGACCAAACCGCTGCTGCCCCTGTGCGGCGGTGTTTCTCAGCCCTTTATCCAGCTCATACAGCCTGTCCGTGGCGTCCGCGAGCTGTTTCTGAAGCGAGTCCGCCCGGCCAATATCCAGCAGGCGGTTCCACATGGATTTGAAGGAGTCGCCGACGTAGTCCGCCGCGGTCTCCAGCGCGCCCATGTTCTCTTTAATGTTCCCGGCCATGTCCTTGAAGCCGGCGGCGGCAGCGGTGTTCGCGTAGTTAAGCGCCTCCGTATATTTGCCGGAGTCCTGCAGACTTTTCACGTAGTCCAGCTGCTGGGCGGTAACGTGACCATATTGCTCGGCCATCGCCCGCATCCCGCTTTGCGGATCCGAGGTAATGCGGCCAAACGCCGCCGCTAAATCTTCTACTTTGGTGCCGGTGGCGTCGGACAGGGTCGAAATGGAGGTGGCCACGCCCAGGAAGTTTTCCCCGAGATTGGCCCCCGCTTTGACTAACGCATTGAGCGCCGCGGTACCGGCGGTAAAGGAGTCACCGCCCTGCACAATCGCCTCGGCCATAACCAGCAGGTTGTTGGCAGTCTGCCCCGAGCGGTCACCGGTCATCACCAGCGATTTGTTAAATTCGCTGAGCACCCCCTGACCCTTTACAAACGAATAGGCCACGGCCACCACGGCAACGGCCAGCGCCACAAAGCCCAGGGTCGCCGGCGTGAGCAGGCCACGCACCTTCCCCAGATTTTCGGCGTTCTCCGCCAGCGCATTGGCATTCTCAGATAACGAATCTTCAGACTTGTCAGCCGAATCACTGACGCCAAAGAGCGCCGCCTGAATCGCCCGGAAAAGGTTCGATACGCCGCCGAAGGAGTCTTTAACCTGTCCGCCCTGCTGGAGCATGATAAGGAAGGGGCTTTGCCCACCGGCGAGCTGGGTCGCGATATCGGTAAACTGTGCGGGGAGGTTGCGCAGGGCGTTGTTGTATTGCCCCACGGATATCCCCACCCGTTTTGCCACCAGCTCCTGACGGGAGAAGGACTGCTGAACCTGGGCGGACGTCTCAACGGCGGCGGCGCTCAGCCCGGTAAACTGCTTACGCACGTAGCCGAGCTGTTCATTGAATTTCGCGGCGTCAACGTCAAGATTAACGACCAGATCACCCACTGGCTGGGCCATAGCGCACTCCTCCTGGCAGGCTTTCTGCGATCGCCATTAGTTGTTCATCATCAGGTTCGTGATTTTCTTCCACGACCTTGGGTTTAAGCAGGCTAAAATGGCCCGCGGTCAGTTCTGTTTCCCCGCACACCAGCGATAAAATATGGAGGCTAAGCGAGGCAAAGTGGGCATCAAGTAACGCCTCTTCGAAGTAATGGGTCTGATAGAACTGATGCCACTCCTCGAGCTCGCTGGAGGACATGTTTGAAAGCATGGTGCGCCAGTTGGGTCGTCTCAACTCGCGCGCCAGCTGCATAACAAAGCCCTTTTCACGGGTTAGCGCTTTTCCGCCGTCTCCTCTTCAGCGACCGACTCTGAGGGCGCAGCTTCCGTGGTGACCTCGCCCTGCTCCGGGTTCAGCATGCCGGACAGGATTTTGACCTGCGTATCCGCTTTGCCGATGGCCTCGACCGGCCAGGTGCTCATGACCTGCTGCTGCAGGTCGTGAATATCCGGCTTTGGCGACTCACTGTGCCAGAGCGACATGGCAATGATCATCGCGCCGGCGCGGATATTGAGCTCGACCAGCGCGGACGCCAGAGTCTGATCATCAGGCTCATCTTTCGGCAGGGCCTTTTCCTGCGCCGCCAGATAATGCAGCAACTCAACGCGCTGCAGCGCCGAGAGCTCATACAGCGTGGTTTTCGCCCCGTTAAACTCAAACAGTTCAGACTTTAAAAACATGCTCGCTCCGTTAGGCCGCCGTGACGGTCAGGTTACAGATGGCCACTTTCTGACCCTCATTGGTCATGATGATGATTTGCGCCGTGCCCGCTTTGACGCCTTTGGCCGTCACGTTTTTGCCGGAGACGGTGATGGTGGCAACGGAAGGGTCAGATGACGCCGCGCTGAAAGAACCGTTGGTCGCGCCGTCAGGCAAGACTGTGACGCCAATGACGCTGTTCTGCCCGACCACGACGCTCGCGGCGGACGGGGTGACGGTGACGCCCGAGACCGGAACCGCGGCGGCCTGATTGCTCTCCGCCAGCGCCGGCTTGCCGGTGTTGGTGATTTTCACCGTGCGGGTGATCACCTCTTTTACCGGTACCGCTTTGCCCAGGCTGCTGATCCAGCCCCGGAAAACGTCCACGGCAGTGTTGGGGTAACGGATTTTGTACCCGCGCACCGCGCCGTCGTAGAACCAGTTAACCAGATCCTGCTGGCCGCTTTCGCCCGGCTTCCAGGCCAGCGTAAAGGAGGTGTCACCCGACGATTTAGCCCCCTGCGCGGTGCCGTTCCAGTCGGCGTCGGCGTCATCGAGATAGGTGTCATCGTAGGATTCCGCCGTCATTTCACCCGGCGTCAGCTCCTTGATTTTCGCCAGCCGCGTCCAGTCCTGATCCGATAACGGATTGGCATAGGGATCGCCGCTGCCGGTGTAAATCCAAAGCGTGGTGCCCGCGCCTTTGGTCGGTTCGAGTTGTGTGGTCATAGATTCCTCACATTAAGTAAGTCAGGGTGTAACGCAGGTCAGCAGAGCCCCACGTCGACATTTCATCATCGCGCTGGTAGTCGTAGCCCTCCGGCGTGATGTTTTCGATAAGGTCTGAAAGTGCCGGGATGTCGCCTACCACCGGATAAATATGCTGCTCCATCCACCGGTCGAGCTCGGTGTCGGGGCTCACCGCCTTGAGAAAAACCTCGACGTGAAGCGTTGCCCGCCATTCGTCTTCATCGAGGGTTTCCCCGGTAGGTTCAGCGCCCGAAAGATAGACGGCGACGGCGGGCAGGTCTTCGGCGGTCAAAAAGCTCGGGCGACCGTCATACCAGGTCACGGAGGGGGCGGTCACCGAAAGCTTGAGTGCGTCCAGCACGGCGTTGCGGATTTTCGGGTGCTTTATCATCGTTTAACGATAAGCCTCAGTTGATTTTTCAGAGCCGCCGCCATCTCTTTGGGCATATCGCTTTGCATCAGGCGGTTTGTCTCCACCGTATAGGCGTTGGTCAGCGGCGTCGTCAGGGGGATTTTCACCACGTCAATCGGGTACCGGCTTTTCCCCGAGCGCTGGAGAACGTGCCAGCGTCCGTTGGCAAGCTGCTGAATAAAGGCGTCGCGGAACGTGAAGCGCCCGATTTTCAGCACGCTGCCCTGCCCGCGCACGTTGCCCTTACGCCGGGAGATACGCATTTGCGCGGCCCCGAGCTTGATGGCGGGCAGGTTGCCCCGGTTGATTTTTAACGTGGCGACAGGCCGGTTCATCGTGGCCTTTTTCAGCTTTGCGCGCTGCATGACCAGCTTTCTCGGCACCTTCGTTTCCTTCGATACCGACGAACTGCTCCGACTGATCGCCCGCCCCGCCACCCGGTTCACGGCCTGCGCCGAGGCGCGGGGAACGGCGGTCTTACTGATGTTGTTCAGATTACTGATCGCCTGTTCAAGCCCTTTGATGGTCATGTGCTCCCCTTTATTCCAGCCAGATTTGCGGCTTTCCGTTAAACACCTGATGGCGGGTGACGATGTAACTTTCGCCCTGATACATCACCTGATCGTTACGGTGAGGCCGGTAAGCGGCAGAAAAAATCACCACGGACAGGCCGTCACCGCTGACCGGCCCCATTTCGGGCAAAAAGTGGCTTTCAACGCCGGTAAGCACGGCGCCGTTAATCGCCACGTCTCGCCCAAAGCGCGCGACGGTGGTGGCATCCATCCGCGCCGCCAGCGCATCGAACGGGTTAGGCATTGATTTTGACTTCAACGACGGTCGAACCTGCACCGGCCTGTTCCCACGCGATCCCCGCCGCCACGGCATCCGCCGCCGCCAGCTGGATTTCACCGTCCGCGATATACACTTTTGTCCCCGCCGGAATGGCGTCGGCGGAGACTTTCGGCAGCAGGAATATCCCTTCCGCCATGCCCGTACCGGTTTCATTCGGGGCAATATCCGCCAGTGAGACGACGAGCAGGGAACCCAGCACCACGGGGGCGCCGCCCTCAATCACCGCCTGACCGGTATTGGTAATGGAAATGGTCTGCCCTTCCTGCACAAAATTCTTAGCCATAACAAAGCTCCATACGCCCCGCGAAGGGGCGAATTTTAGGTATAAAAAAAGCCCTGACGGGCGTGAAGGTAACGCGGGGAAATGTTACTGGCCGCTGGACTTGACCAGACCACGGTAATCCAGCGGCGCCACGCCGGCGTCGATGCGCACTTTCGTCGCGATGCCGTCGGTGTTGAAGCCTTCCTGCTGGTCGATGTACGGCAGCTCGACCCCGTTCAGGTAAGCCACCTCGATGGTGTCCATGCCCTGCGCCGCCGCCAGATACCAGGCTTTCGCGCTGTTGTCATCGAGGCGTGGCTCACCGATAACCGTCGCAAAGTTCTGGATCGGGTTGATGATGCCGGCGTTCACGTCAGCCCCTTTCACGCTGGCTGATTTGATCGTCTGGTTGGCGACCGTCTCAAGCGCGGTCGGCACCAGCAGGAAGGCCGGGCGAATGTTCAGGGTGCGCCCGGTGGTCGGCTCTTTCTGCACGCGCATCAGCTGGCGAGCCGCATCCAGAGTTGTGACGTCAATGGTGCCGGTTGCCAGGTTTTTGTGATCGCTGCTGAACAACGTCTTACCGTCAGACAATTTAGGGTTGCCGGTGAGCACCGCATACACCAGATCGCCGATGGTGGCCTTCGCCGCGCGCCCCATCTTCATCGGCACGTCGGTCAGCTGGTTCAGATCGTCATTGATGATGGCCTGACGGGTAATGGAGAAGATTTCACCGTAGGTGGCCAACGCGATGGTTTCGCTGTTGTCTGCGGTGGTCACGTATTTGTACTCCGCCCCTTCGCGCACCTTACGCAAAGACGGGAAGCCGCCCATGCCGACGCGGTGCGCCGTTTTAAAGTCGGAGAGCTGCCCTTTCTTCGTCCAGGCTTCGAAGGTCTCTTCCGACTCTTCCCAACCCTGCAGCAGGGACTTATTCGCCACGTCCAGCAGGATATTGCCGAAATCAGAGGTGCTGTGGGTCAGGGAAAGGCCGACCATCTGCATCGGGTTGAACGCCCCCACGCTGACGCCGCGTTCGGTCAGCGACATGCGCGCATATTCGCGCAGCGTCATGCCGTTGTAGACGTTGTCGTTTTGGCGGTCCTCATAGCCCGCGCGCGCCATCAGCGCCTGACGAATGCCGTCGCCGGTAAAGTTACCGTTCCCTGCGTAAATGTGCGCATTGCCGCCGTTTTTATTCGACGGACTGGCGTCTTTGCCCAGCATGACCAGCAGCTTGTCCTTGGCCTGCTCGACCGTGCAGTCGATGTCTTCGATGCACGTCGCCTGCAATTCCTGATGGCGGCCGCCGAACATCGCGAACAGGTCTTTGATCCCCGTGACGCGCTGTTTCTGCGCCGCAATCACCTGATTACGAATGGTATTTTCATCCAGTGCGGCGGGGGCAGGAACAACCGGTGCAGCGGGCGGATTCTGCGGCGCCGGCGGGTTCTGGGTGGTCGCTTTCGGCTTAGTGATCATGTTTTTCAGTGCGTTTGGCATAGCGTCGAATTCCTCGATACGTTTTGAATTAATGCGGGCCATTGCCTGCACCGCGGTAGAGATCTGGTCGGCAAAACCGTGCTCAAGGCATTCCTGAGCGGTCATCCACGTTTCCTCACCCAGCATCAGGGCAAGTTCGTCGGAGGTTTTACCGGTTTTTTTTGCATATGAAGGGATCAGCACGGCCTCGACCTTATCCAGCAGGTCGGCATAGTCGCGCATGTCGTTGGCGTCGCCGCCGGTGATCCCCCAGGGTTTGTGGATCATCATCATGGCGTTTTCAGGCATGATGATGGGGTTGCCCACCATCGCAATCACCGACGCCATTGAGGCGGCAAGGCCGTCGATATACACGGTTTTGCTGGCCGTATGGCTGTTCAGCAGGTTGTAAATGGCAATGCCGTCAAAGACGTCGCCGCCCGGTGAATGGATGTGCAGGTTGATATGGTCGAGGTCGCCCAGCGCTTTCATGCTGCTGGCAAACTGGCGGGCCGTCACGCCCCAGTAACCAATCTCGTCGTAAATATAAATATCGGCGGTCTTGTCACCGCTGGCCTTCATGCGGAACCAGCTTTTATCGCCCGCCGAGGCTTTGGGTGACACACTAAGTTTATTTCTTGGATTCTTGCGCACTGGCTTCCCCTTTATCGTTTGCCGGATCCGTGTCGAAGACCAGATCTAACGCTTTATTTTCGTCGACTTCCGCCTTGCGGCGGCGTTTTACATCGCCCGGATTAGCGCCGCGCGCCCGGATCCAGTCACCTTCCGTTGCCGCCCCGCCGCGCAAAAGGACGCGCCACGAATTGGCCTCTTTCATTGGGTCAATCCACGGCATGACCGGTCCGCTGTACACGGCGTTAAACAGCGTCGCCGTGTCCACGTCGGGGGGCACGTTGATCACGCCCGCGGTGATGGCCATCTGCAACCAGCTGCGGTACATCGGACGGGTCACGGCGGCGATAAACGCATCCTGAAGAATGCCGTACCCTTCAAAGGACTCGACCAGCTCCTGACGCTGGGAGCTGTAGGTGCCGTTATAGTTGCGGGAGATGCTGGAAAAGCTGCTGCGGCTGCCGGCGGCCACCGCCCTGAGCTGACCGTTGCGGAACGTCTCGAGGTTAGGGTTGGGCCGGTCTGATTTTATCATCCCAATTTCTTCACCCGGCGCCAGTTCATCGAAAAGCATGCCGGGTTCGATGTTGAGCTCACGGGGACCTTTGTCATTACCTTCGTCACCGTATGTCTGGCCGTCGCCTTTTTTCACGTACATGCCCAGCGCGGCGGCAATGCGGGCGGCCGTCAGTTCAGAATCTTCGTACTCTTTCAGCGCACTCAGGCGGATAAGGATGCCGGAGAGCAGGCTGTTACCGCGGACCTGATGAAGACGGCGCATGAATTTCAGGTGCATCATGCCGTCTGCAGCGATTTCTTTGGTGTTACCCAGCGCCACGCCGGAGGTCACCAGATTCTTATACACGACGTACTTTGTCGGGCATCCCCAGCTGTTGAGATAAATACCCTGGCAAATCCCCCTGCCGGTATCGCTCATCTCAAGCGGAATGTAATCCGGCTCCAGCGCCTCGACCCAGAAGGGGATGTTGGCCGTCGGCGTCAGTCCGGGTGCGGCACCCCGAACCATTTGCCCGAAAACCTCGCCGTCGCGCAGCCAGGTTCGCGCCATCAGACGCTCAAGGACCGGGCGGGTAAACTGCCCGGTAACGTCGGGAGAAATAGACCACTCCGCCCACGCAGCACGTATTTGTTTGGACAGGTCATCGGCCACCAGCCCCGTTTTCAGGATAGGCTGAGGATCAACAACGATGCCCCGCGCGCCGACGATGCGCTCTTCCAGTTTGTCCAACAGGCCGATCACCAGGTCGTGATTATTGTCCAGCCAGCGCGCCTGCTCGCGGATCGAACGTCCGGCGAACTGGGTAAGCTGGTTGGCATTGCGGTTTTCGCGCTTCGCCCGGTGCGTGCGCATCGGTAATGCCGCCTCGTAGGCGTTTATTGCCACGCGTGAACGCAGGCGGGATGCCTTCCAGCCGGGTGAAAACAGGCCAATTGCGTCATCAATCAGGCTCATCGCGGGAACCTCGCCAGCCGGTACTGCGGTCGCCCGCGCTGGGAGGCCAGCAGCGTGCAGAGCCGACGTTCCCAATCTCTCCGCCCCTCCCGGATCTCGCTAAGGTTCTCCATCGTCATGGACTGCCCATTGAACGTGATGGATTTCCCCTGCAGAACGGCGCGCTCGGCGGTCATATACTGCTGGATCATGTCTTCAATATCGGCCTGATTCATACCCAGCCTCCTGATGTCGATGGCGCCCAGGCAGAAGGTTTATCCTCTGTCTTGGCGCGGGTTGGTTTCGGTTTTGGATGGTTACTGCGGGCTGGCAGGGCTGGCGGTTCTGAATGCGTGCTCGGTGTGGATTGTTCAATAGGCTGCGCCCATGAAGGCGGTTTTTCCCAGTTTATCCGCTCATACCCGCGCAAAATCACCAGTGCATGGGCATAAACCATCAGGTCGAACGCTTCGTTGGCCCCCTTGCCCGGCTTAGTCCACTTGCCGTCAGCGCCCCTTTCTTCATAGGTCAGTTCGTCATAAAACCACTCCCCCAGCCAGTCAGGAAAGTGGACGTAGTTAGCCCCCGGCGTATCGCGCTGGAGCGCGTTACTGATCCGGTCTTTGAGCATGTTTGTTTGCAGAAGGTAAAGCGGTACGTCACCGCGAGCCTCGGCTCTGCGGTTTGGTCGGTCGGTATTGTCCGGGAGGGACTTGGTGATCAGCTTGCTGCGGGTGGTGCTGTCGCCTTTGAAGAGATAAACGCGCTTGTGCACGCCATCGCGTCGGCATTGGCGCCAGAACTCGTAGGCATTGCCGGTCACACCGTCTTCACCGCCGGAGTCGACGGCCATCGCCAGCACGGGCATTGATAGGCTTGGATTGCTGTTGAGTGGCCATGTCTTATCCAACACGTCAGTGCGCAGCAAGTCCCAATCCTCCAGGTATCCAGCAGGATCGATAGGCAGGCTTTCGCCGTTCGGCCCTGTGCGCATCGACTGTTTGATGTTGTAGCGATCGACGACCCACCGCTCGCCGTGCGCGCCATAGCCAATAACCTGCACAACGAACCGCCGGTTGCGCCCGCCCTGCACGTCAACGGTGGGTACCAGAAAACGCACCCCGTCAGGCACGGTGCGCTTGGTCACGGTCGAGGCGCGCGCCATCAGGGTTTCAGATTTGCGCTGCTCAACGCTGGACTGCGGGATATAAGGCAGACCCCAGTCAGTATTGATCACCGCTTTAAGGGTTTCTTCACTGCCGTTCGCCTCGTAGTCCTGCTGAGCGGACAGCAACTTGTAGACCAGCTGCGAAAGCGTTTGGTACGCCGCGGCGGGTCCCTCCATCCAGAATGACGCAATGCGCGATCGTCTGGCCGTTCCCGTGACAGTGCCATGACGGTCAATCTGTTCACCGTCGCGCAGCCAGACACCTTTCTGATTAAGTGCGCGTTTCTGCCCTGCTGTAATTTTTCCCCGGCAATGCGGACACTCTATGAATGCCGCCTCGCTGGCGACCACAGGGTCGGCAATATTCTGATAACCCTGCACTACGTCTTTCGCGGGCTGGAAGTGTTCGCCGCAGTGCGGACAAGGCCAGTACCAGCGTCGGCGATCGCCACGGTTGTATAAAGAAAGAATCCCGGTGGTCGGCGGGGCCTCATGCAGTGAACTGCGGCGCCATTTGGTATCACGAATATCGCGACCCGGTGAGCTCTCCACCAGCGTCATGCCCGAAGACATAAATGTCGTCGTACGTTTTGAGGCCAGCGTAAAAGCGTCCCCCTCACCGTCAATATCTTCGGGGAATCGGTCATAGTCCGTCAGTGCAACGCACTTATAATCGGACGAGGACATAATATTAATGGAGGGCCAGCCGATTTTGAGGTAGTTCCCTGCCCGGAATGTCCTGTCGTATACGTTGTTATCATTACGGCGCGGGCTCAGGCGTTTAGCCACTTCCGGGCTGCTGCGAAAGGTCCGGTCAAGGCGCTTTTTGCTGTGCTCACGCGCCTTCTCTTCCGTCATCTGGATAAGCAACATATCCGAAGGGTCACAGACAACGTTGTAAACAATCCAGCCGTCGATCAGACCGATGGTTTTCCCTGTTCGGGATGGACCGACGAAGATCACGGCGTCGTACTCGCGGGATGCCAGGCAGTTCATGGGGTCGACGACATACGGTGCCAGATTCGGATCCCAGGGAACGGAGTTTCCCGCGCCCATCGGCACGCGCATATATTGGCTGACCGCATCGGCAACCAGCATGCGCCGCGGTGCGCTAAGAATGCCCGGTACATCTCTCCGGATGCCACGCGCTGAAGCCCGCTTTGCCATCAGTCCTCCTCAGACGTGTCCTCCTCCGGTTCTGCATCAGTGACCTTCTGCGCAATCTGGTCACGCAGATCATCAATAATATTTTGTATACGCATCACGGCGGACGGCGGTAAGGCGCAATCTCGCTCGAGTACGTCCGGCAACGTTTCCAGCACCTGAACCACGGCTTTCGCCATCACTGAAAACTCTCTTGCCACATCTTCTGCAGGGATGAGCTGCCCCATGCTTTGTTCAAAGGTCAGACGCTCATTCTCGGCTTTCCAGTGCGCCAGCCGGTCGGACGGCGTCATTTCTGCCACGTCGCCAGAAACCGTCGGGATCATCAATTCGGTTAACACATCGGTGACGGAAAATAATTTCAGTTTCGCGTTACTGCCCGGTGCGGGATCGACGTTTTTCAGGCGCGCTGCGACCGTCTGCCGATGCACACCGGTGATCCCTGCAAGCTGGTTGATGTTCAGTTTGAGCGCGGCGATTTCTTGGTCCATGATGGTGAACACTTTTTAAACGATTCGACATCTTTGCAATTTCGCATACTGCAAAATCAATAACCTGCGCAGATGATGATGATGACCCTAGATCGCGAAAACTAGCCGTTTTCCGCGAGTCCGCCGCCCCGTGGAGAGGCCCCCTCCGGGAGTACCTTTCACTGCTAATCATTTCATTTGAAACTACCCTCGAGATAGTCTGCACCCTGCCCCCCGAATTACACACAGGCGCATACGGGACACCATCAATAGTGACCTGCATATTAACTCCCATAAAAAAACCGCCCGTAGGCGGTTAGTTTTGCTTGTTCTTTTGTCGGATAATGTAATTCAACCTTTGAATCTCCATTTCAAGCTCGTTCATCGCATCAAGGGCCACTTCTATCACTGAATTAATGCGTTTACCTTTATAGAGATCATTCGAGTTCAACTTTCCATGTGAGGCTTCCAGTAAGATGGAATATGCATCTTTTTCTGCCATACGGTTCTCCAAACTAATTACAGAACATTTTAAGTTTAGTTGGCAGTGGGATGTTTGAAACTGCAAAAAGTCTTAAAAGTGATTGTTAGTTTTTCTCAACAATTTTACTAATGTAGGCTTGAAGGTATTGGATCACTTTGTCGTCTTTGATGGCGCTGGCTCGGAGATCGAGAACAGCCCGTCCACCAGCGCCAGAGAGCTCGACTTGTGCTGCATCGCCCAGGCCGCCGGTGCCGGCAGTGCTATTCCCGGTGAGCTCGCAGGTGGCAAGGTTTGCCGCGGCGATTCGCACCCGGCGAGTACCAGCAGCGACATCATCGCGCAACCGGTCATTCTTGGCCTGTTCATCTGCCATTTCCTTCGTATGTTTTGCATCAAGCGCCGCCAGCACGGCCTGTACAGCTTCGGTGCGCTTCTGCTGGTTGGTCAGGTCAATCACGGCCTGTTCGCTTTGTTTCTTCAGCGCGGCAGTGTGAGATTCATTCAGTTTGGAAACATCAGCATCCCAGCGCAACCCCTCAACCCACCAGGTCAGCGCCACGCCAGCCACGAAGGCCAGCACAATCGGTAAATTGTTATTCATCCAGCCCCCAGCACGTTAGTTCGCTTTCCTGATCACGGCGCTGAACCTGTCCGAAACAGTTATTGGAGCGAATGCGGCAGTCTTTCCCGCCGTCCCATATCCATCGTTTTATCTCAGCGCATGCACCCAATCGCTCACCAGCATTTAGTTTCCGGTAAAATGTGGAGGTGAAGCATTTCGCAGGTCCGATGTTCCACGGACAAAACGAAGCAATACCGACTTTCTGGGGCTCGGTCAGCGGGATTTGAATGTTTTTATCAACCCACGCCAGCGCTTTAGCCTGCTCTGCTTTGTCGATGACTTCGCACTGTGCCCGCGTCAGCTGCATGCCTTTGAGGACAGGCTTGCCATTCACATACGTCACGCCGCCGCAGATTGTCCAGACGCCGCCCTGATCAGGGTAGGCAATGAGGCTTGTGCCTTCTTTCTCATCCTCAAACTGATCCATCAGAACAGGAGCCGAGGCGCCAGCAGCAATCAGCGCCAGCATTGCGGCACTGAGTTTTGTTTTTAACTTTGCCATGATTAGTCCTTCGCGGCTTCAAGGACGTTTTTGATGCCTTCCGATACTTCTGGGTATTTTTTAACGGCGGGTGTGTCATGTCGGTGTTTCAAAGAATCGATGGTCGCCTGATTCAGTTCCCTTTCAAGCTTTAGCCTCTCATTGTCATTTTTACGCGCCTCTTGGATAGCCCTTCTTTTATCCAGGTAACCAAGAAGTGTGATGATCAAACCAATGACAGCGGTTGCCATATAGACCCGCTCGAGAGTAATGAAGCCAGCGATGGAAGAAAGCATGGTCAGGACTGTGCCCCCATTAAAAAAATTGTCAGCGTGCTGGTTCATTTTCATAGTCTCCCCCTCCGGTCGTCCGGTTGGGTGCGTAGTCGAGAGTAATTTAGCGGCGAAGTCCTTTTGCGAAAGGATGAACGATTAGCTGATTGACTGGCCGCTAAATGCAGAAAGGGCCACCAATTAGCAGCCCTTAATTTCGATTGACAAATATTTAACTATTACCTATTAAAGTTGTATCTTTTTGACTTCCCTGATGTTGGCCGATGATTGGCTACCTCACTATCTGCTCGGAGTAGATGTGAGGTTTTTTTTGCTTACCATTTGACTTCCAGCACTATAAAAAGTGAAAAATTGATAAAGATTTACTCACTATTGATGTCTTCACAACCGAATTAAGGGCATAAAAAAAGGCCGCCAAATTAGTTGCCCTAGAAACAACAAAACCCTGTTATATGCCGGGTTGCTCTTTATTTGATACCACTCTGTGGCCGCGTTCGTGACCTTGAGCTTTGTTTTGTGCTCGCCTCCGATCCAAAAAGCGACTCCGATGTTAGATTGGATTTATCACTACTGTGACCCGCTCGGCAAATGTAAAGCAGGACCTTTACAAAACCCCCGCATAATTTGGCTTAAGAGAAAAATTTGGTTTAATCTTCAGAGGCATTAAGTAAAAACCGACCCACACTAAAAGGATGTTTAAATGAAGAAAATTATTTTAGCTACTTCCCTACTTATCTCTGTTTTCTCGTTCAGTGCATTGGCTGCCGAGCAAGTTTCCAAAGAAGAAGTTACCCACTTTAAACTGGTAAAAATCGACAATATCAAAGTCGCTGAATCAGGGGGTAAAGTCGGCTCTCCAAGTGAATTACACGATGAACTGTCAAAGTTAGCAGATGAGAAAGGGGGTAAGTATTACCACATCATCGCCGCTGGCCAGAAAGGCCCGAATTTTGAAGCGATAGCAACAGTCTATAAAGACGCTGACAAATAGTCACAAACGAAATCTACTAAACCACGTATTTTTACGTGGTTTTTTTTATAACTTGCATAAGAAAAAACCCGCTCAAGGCGGGTTCTCATTAACATTAGGCTGAGCACTGAGATGAATAAATCACCGCGCATGCCTCAAAACCATCATCACAGAACTCATGCGAATGTGCTTTTCAATCACTCCGGGTAATCCCTTCTTCGCATACTGATAAGCATTGTTTGGTTGTTGCGGTGCCGGGTGCCTCCCGGTGAACCGTTGGCCAGCCAACCTCGGTTCGCTGTCTTCTCTACGAGGGTAAGCTGATTAGCCCTACCGCATAGGTAGGATTCACCGCAACCGCATTAACCTATCATATGCCCATAAAAGACAAAACCCCGCCTAAGCGAGGTTCTGAAAATGTCTAAGCTTTGTGACTACGTGACCACTCTTAACAGGTTACAAGAGTTTTTGCGTAGCGCACTAGAACTATTTTAAGCGACTTTCGCGACTCGGATTTTCTGGGTGTAGGCGTCCATTTCCAGCACCGCGCCGGTCATTGCCAGGCAACCATCAACGAATCCTTCCGCTACCTGTAACTGTTGGCGGATCAGGCCTTCACTCACCTTATACAGCTTCGCTATTTTCCTTTTCGACAGACCAAAGCGGTAATGCAGCATGATTAGCGTTACCTCCTCCGATTTACGAACGGCAGCCAAACGGCCTACTGCGGCATCTACAATCAGACCGTCATCATCACAGCAGGATTCGACCTTGCTGGATTCAGTCGGCAGCAGGCCTTTGAAGCCAGCCGCGATTGGTGACCAGCTCACGCCGGAGTTATCGCGAGCCCAAACGCCGTAACGAGCCAGTACCAGTTGAATATCACGCATTATTCTCTCCACACTTTTATTTTTGTTTGCCGGTAGCGATGACACACATCGCCAGCGCGCGGTCTATTGTCTTCAGCACCAGAAATTCCTGTGTGCCGTGTTCTTCTTCCCATGCCTGGGTATTGGCATGAAGTGAGTCGTGACACCGTCTGCACAGCGGGATCACGAACAGGTCATGCGCTTTTGTTGCCATACCACCAAAGCCATTGCCGGTGATGTGGTGCGGATCATCGGACCCGTTGCCACAGCCACAACATGGCTGGCGCTTTACCCATTGGGTATATTTTGCGTTTTCGTACCGGCGGCGCTTTGGGATCCGGACATATGATTCCGGCGTCTCCGGGTCGATTGCGAGCGCCAGCACAGGTTTGATGTTATTGGCCAGCACCTCGGAAGGATGTCTTTCCCACGGGTCAACATCGGCTTCTTTCCGTTGTCCGCCTGGCGGCTTGTATTTCATCCCCAGCGCCGCGCAGATCACTTCTTCCGGCAACTGATGAACCAGCCCTTTCGAAACTGCCCACCAGCACAGCTCCGGCAGCGTCAGGTTACGCCCTTCCGGTAAGCTATACCGGTGACGGATTGCCTCAGTCACGAATTCAGCGGCGTTCGCCAGCGCGGTAGCGTCCAGTTTTGGCGATTCTTTTTCCCGAAACTCGTTGTCATGCGCCCAGCACAGGCAGACCACGCCACGCCCGCGCGGAACCTGCACCAGCTCATGGTGATGAAATTCCCCGTTGTAGTCCGGACATTGGCACACACGGTGGCGTTTAACCCACAGCGTCATCGCCGCCATGCCGCCGACTTTGGCAATTACTGCCGGGGAAGACAGGAAACCAGACAGGCGCGGATCCCGTGAAAGTGATTGTGCTTCTGCTGGCACAAGTCCATCTGGCACGGTATGCAGGTCAGCAGGTTCATTGGTGATCAGCAGGCGTTTACTGCTGAAAAACTTCACCATGTCCGCCGGCAGCGCGAACTGCACGATCCCCAGTTCTCGCTGAGGATACGGTTTTAACAATGCTCTCACGCGTGGACCTCCTGTTTCTTCCTAAGATGATCAGCCCACAGCCCGGCAACCCACTGAATACCTTTTGGGGTAAACCGTGCCTGCCGGAATGCATGCTGATTATTCGGATTGGTGCCTGTCTTCATTTCAAATCGGCCTGCGGATGTGTGCGTGCTGTAGGGCGTGAACTGTCCGTCCTGCCGGTAAATGATTTTTTCATCGATGAGGAACAACCGGAATTCAGGTTCTTTTACCTTTAGCAGCTTGCAGACAGACCGGAATCCCATAGACCCTTTCGCAATGACGTACTGATCAACGAAATCAACTTTCGGCGCGGCCAGCGCCAGCTGTGACTCCAACGCCAGCTTTTCGTCGGCAAGGTCAGCAGCCAGGCGGAGAGCCTCGGGCAATGACTGGGGTAACTGGCTTTTCGATTCCAGTTCCTGCCAGCGGTCAACTACCGCGGCGGTGAACTCGGGTGACAGCCGGGCAACCAGCACCAGCGAATCGCGCTTATTGAACCGGTATTCAAAATATCTGTTTCCGTTATGCTCAAATTCGAACTGCGCCAACGGCGCGGTTAAAATTCCACCAACGGCGAGGCGTTCAGCTGAACGTTTCACATCGCTATGCTTACTCTGCACCAGCTCAGCAATCTCACGGCTCGACATCGTTACCACTTTTCCTGACAGCAAACTGTTCGACATAATCACTCCACACGTTAAACCGGCTGCACACCGGTGGGTTTGAAATCAGTAATCGTTATTTCTGCCTTCCCTTCTTTGATAACCGGTCCCCATTCAACTGTCATGCGTTTGACCTGGCTGTCGTCTTTCCAGATCCCCGCATGGGTCAGGCCATCAAACAGCGCCTTCTGGAAATTATCTAAATCGCGTTTCGCCCTGGTCGGCGGGTAGAGAACCAGATGAACATCCAGTTCGGTCAGTAGTGCCGTCGGTCGGCTGCGCAACTGCTGGTAAATTGCAGCCAGCGCGTTCGACCGGAAGATCCGCCCTCTCTCGCTGATCAGCACGCCCTTTCTGGTGGAGCGCCAGTAACCGTTGACGCTTGGCGGGAATGGCAAAACCAGTCGCATAAGCTTCAGACCTCCATCTGCAGTTGCATGTTGAAGCGATCCCGGACTTCGCAATATTCCAGCGTCCCGGTGCTGTTGAAGGATTCAATGCGCTCAGCCAGCACATAAGCGCGGGTTTCTTTCGACTGAGGCGAATAGGTTCCTTTCCATGCGCTATCAATTCCGATATTGCGAGCCACGTTAGTGCTGTCTGCAGACGCCAGCGGTAGCCGGGTGAAGATGTCCTTATTCAGCATGCGGAGGCCGTGCAGTTTAGTGATAGGGCGGCTATGAGAATCCACAACGTGACGGATTATGTCCTTCATGCGGGCCACGGCTTTGAGTGGTGATTTGACGTCATATTCGCCACAGCTGCCGATCGCCACCCGTGGGTACTCATGACAAAGCCGGATAAAGCGGTCTTCACTTTCATTCATGTGCCAGACGGGGCAGCCGACGAACTTACCGTGTGGCCACTCAGCCAGCAGAGCATCATTCTCAGCGGCACCGCCATCGATAACATCAGGAATGACTGCGAAATCCAGACCGGGGTGATTCTTCCAGCGTTCAACAAAGTCGTAATAATCAGACCAGTCGATTTTGTTCTTCCCTGCTTTTTTCCAAATTGAGAACGCACCATTGTCCAATGCGAATGACTGGCAGATTTCCGAGGCCAGTCCTATCTGGCTGGAATTCGCATAAGAGATAAACGCATGGCCAGCTGACCATGCCTTCATTGCGCAGGTATCCGGAGTAATAGGTCCGCCGTGATAGTGGATCATCAGCTCATCTCCCCTGCTTTAAGCAGGCTGGTCAGCACAGCATCAGCATGTTCCCGCGCGGCGGTGTAATTAGTGGGATGCAGCTCCCCCTCAGGGGAGACCGCCTTGAGCCAGCCTTTGTAAGCATCAAACCAGATTTTCTGGAATTCGTTCACGCGGCCACCTCCTGCAGGTAATCAGCGCCAGCAGTGATCAGGACATCACGTGAAACCGTGGTGAACTGGCCGCGCGGCTTGATGAACGGGCGCCAGATAACCAACATGCTGCCCTTGCTGTTGCCGTTCTTCCCTGGCTTGCCGGTACCGGCATTGATGAAGGACAGGCGGCCATCAGTGATAAACCGGATTTCGTCGGCGGTGGTCAGCGCCAGCGAGAACCAGCCAGTTGATGTGTCAGCAGGCAACAGCATCACAACAGGCTGGTGCTGGGCGCGGCATTGTTCGGCGGCCTTCTCAACCCACGGGGTGATCGCGCTGTATGGCGGGTTACACCAGATTGCGCCGTAGCTTTCCCAATCAGCGGCCAGCGCGTCATCAGCTTCTGTCAGATATCGGGCGCACAGCGCGTTCTGGTAGTCGGCGGCGGCGTCCAGATAGAAGCCAAACTCCAGATCCAGTGCCGTGAAGACTTCAACCGGCGTCTGCCAGCGGTCTTTGTGCTCGATCGGTGTGGTGCTTGCGAATTCAGAAGTCATTCTGCTTTCACTCCCTGCTGGCGCTGGACGCATTCTTTCCAGATGCGATTCCAGGTGCTGATCGCGAAATCACTGCGCATGCCGCGCACACTTGCCTTACTTGCCTCGGTACAAACCAGTTTTTCCAAATCACTCGGGGTTTTGGCCGCCGCAACGCCACTGATGAACCTGCGGTAAGCTGAATCACGCTGTGAGGTATCAACAGCTACTTCACCGCGGTCCCACTTTCCGTTTTTGCGGGCTGGTCGGCCTGCACGATTCCAAGCGTTGGCACCTTCCAGGTAGCCAGGGAACTTTGAAGGCTGGAACAGCGTGGACGGTCGCAGGTACTCGGCCATTTCCAGATCGCCGCCCCATTTGGCATGCATGTAATCAACCGTCAGCTGATGTTCTTCAGTGGTGAAGCCTTCACGCAGTCTGGCGCGGATGTTATCCAGTGAGGATTTGCTGACCTGATAGCGGGAGCCGGTGACCAGGTTCAGGTAGTTCAGAACCTGTTTAGCCTGATCAGTAATTTCGACTTCGGCGTCGGTCTGCGCAGCAGGCTGACAAGAGGTTTTATTATCTGATGGATCTTGTTTTGAATTTACTAACGGATCCCCCCCAGATTCTGGCGGGTGAAAACCGGTATTCGTGTTCGATTTTGATGCGTCGGATTTTGACCGGTCAGAATTTGATGCGTCAGATTTTGATGTGTCAGAATCTGACGGTTCAGCGGCAGTACGAAGCTTCGCAATATTCAGCTGGTACATGTTCGACGTATTGCGGTTTCCCTTGCGGCGCTGGGTACTGGTGATCCAGCCGTCAGCCTCAAGTTTGCCCAGCGTAGTGCGCACAGTGCTTTCACCTGCACCCAACTGGCGGGCAATGGTGGTGATCGACGGCCAGCACAGGCCTTCGTCAGAACTGAAGTCAGCGAGGCGCGCCATGATGGCCACCGCCGATATTTTTAAACCGGCAGCAGCGCAACCATCCCAGACGTATGCGGATAACTTAACGCTCATAAGACCCTCTTAAACTTTCGCCGGAATTGTTCAGTAGGCTGGGCGCACTCATGCGGCTAACCGGCGCGCATGAAGATGACGCGATCCCCTGCTCTGTCGAAGCCCACGACGTGTACCACAACGCCCCGCCAATCCTTGTAACGCCTGTCCAGTTTTTGGATTTCTTCAGACATGCCGTCACCTTCTGGCTGCTCTGGCGGACGTAACCTACCCACCACGCCGCGAACTGGTAGTTGCACGGCATCCAGCGGTTACCTATCATCACTTCATACGAGAAAGAGCACGCGGCTCCGCCAGTCACTGACTTACAGCGCATTTGCGGAACGCCAGCTTTTACGAGTAGACTGTTCATGCGTTTAATTACTCCACACGTTTAGTTAAACCACCGACGCCTCGGGCCTGCACTCCTGAGGCGTCAACCTTTTCATGCAAAGCCACCACTGACTTCACATACTCATCGCGGGCAGCTAAATGCTTACGATGAAGATCCATAATTTCTGCCTTCTCGCCTTCATCAATCACCCCGTCGTCTGCAATCGAAATATTTATCTGCTGATCGACCTTTCCACTCTTAGCGGCAACCTTTACCCCTTTGATAAACAGGTCAACGTGGTCCAGTTCCTCGCGAATTGGGATTTCTACGAAAAAGCCGCCCCGGCGCTGGGCGAAGTAATCCGCCATGTGATTTGTACCGCTGATGTCTTCCATAGCTTCCAGCTCAACGATTTCGAAGAACCGGCAGCCGTTTTTTTCATATAGGTTGTTGTTGAACTGCGTTTCAGTCATTCCCAAAGCGCCAGCCATTGCAGACCGACCACCGGGATAGGCTTTGCACATCGCTTTAACTACTGATTTCAGGTCTACCATTTCTTATTTCCTTCGGTAGTTATGCTCAGGCAGCTGAGTCTGTAGTCTTTTCATAAAGCTCAGCTTTGAACTGAAGGTTTCCCTTGGTTCGGTATGCAGCTTCGGCTGCCCGTCCTTTCGGGATTAACTTCCCGGGGCGATTACGCCATTGATAGACGGCCTCGCTGGTTATCCCAAAAAAGGCGGCAACTTTCTCTGCACTGCCGAAGTGTTTTTCGATGTCGTCTGTGGTCATATCGCCTCCATTACTAAGTTAAGTTAGATATTAAATACTAATCTTTATTAGGTCAATAAAAACTAAGATTACTTAGCTTTATTTAATTCATGGTGGTGAGATGGAAACGGTCGGCCAGCGGATAAAATCGCTAAGAAAGGTGACAAAAACATCCCAGAAAGATCTGGGCAAATTCTGCGGCGTGAGTGACGTGGCGGTGGGTTATTGGGAAAAAGACGTGAACGTGCCGAGTGGTGAGTCTCTTTCTAAGTTGGCTAAGTTTTTCAACACGTCGATTGAATACGTACTTTACGGCACTGAGTTTGAAGATAAGCTAATCACCAGAATGCGGCGCCTACCGGTCATTTCATGGGTCCAAGCAGGTGCTTTCACAGAGTCAAAATCACCTGAAACCTTCGCAGATATAGAGCGATGGATTGAGACATCCCTTAGAGTGTCGGGTAATTCTTTCGCTTTAGAAGTTAAAGGGGATTCTATGACAAATCCCAATGGCCTCCCGACCATTCCCCAGGGTGCCACGGTTATCGTCGACCCTGAGGCAGAACCTGTTAATGGGAAAATCGTTGTTGCCAGAATAGATGGCACAAACGAGGCAACCGTTAAGAAATTGGTTATAGATGGGCCACAGAAATTCTTGGTACCTTTGAATCCTCGCTATCCAAACTTACCGATCAACGGTAACTGCACCATCATCGGTGTTGTCAAAGGCGTACAATACGACCTTTAGTCCCTCTCTAAATTCCTGACAATCTCCAAACCAAATTAAACTAAGTTTAGTTTGGTTTTCCGCTTGACCATAAAACTAAGTTAAGTTAGATTCATTCTAACTACAGCACAACGGGAAGGACACTGGGGGTTGAGGGACTCACTTACCATCAACCCGATCTGACCACAGAACCAGTGTTCTTCCCGTTGTGGTAAGCATCCGGTGATGGCAGGGCTCCTTACCCTGTTGTGGGTTCAACTCCCGCCGCCCAATCAGATCGACGTGGAACCTCGATAATTGCTGTGTGTAGTTGTCTTTCGGCGGTGGCATGACTCTTCAACCATCCAACATCAGGGGGAGCGAAGATAATGTTCTGATCATGACCACCGCCAATTTTTTCGCAGACATAGACAAGGGCCGCTGGTACCCACCCAGCACGCCCTGTGCTTTACCGGCCACCCTTGTCTATGTGTGTGAGTAATTTCCCGCGGTGTGCGCCGCGATAACGAGGGCATGAAAATGGCTGAAAGTCGTATGACCAACGTCCCGGAGTTTCTCTCCGAACTGGACGCCGGTATTTTCGAAAACAAAATCGCCGCCGCGCTGAATACCGCCGCTTTGGGTGTTCTTAATAACGGTGGTAAAGGCAAAGTGACCATCGAGATTGATGTTTCCCGGATTAGTAATTCGATGGAAGAAAAACGTGTGATGCTTGCTCACAAACTGAAATTCTCAGCACCTACGCCGCGCGGGAAATCGTCTGAAGAAGACACCACCGAAACCCCAATGTACGTGGGCAAAGGCGGCAAGCTGTCCATCATGCAGGAAGACCAAGGCCAGCTGTTCACCATCGCAGGTGATCCTGACGGCAAACTGCGCGACGCACGATAAGCATCGTTTAACCTCTCCGATAAAAGGAAATTGTTATGTCTCAAGTTTTAGACGCATCAGCAATCAAGGAAGTGCGGGATATGGCTTTCTCGACTCTTCTGGAAGAACGCCTCTCCTCCGCTGACTGTCCAGCTGTTGCTTTGCCGGAATCAGTCCGTATTCATTCACTGGAAAACCTGCAAGATCGCCGGTTCCGCTTCCGCGGCAAAATGGAAACCGCCAGCATTCTGGACTTCTCCCGTTACTGCAAAGATTACGCAGGCGAAGGCGTCCGCAGCTTCATCAATGCTGACAACATGGCGGCGGTGACGGTGTTTAACCTCGGCACTCTGACTGCACCAGGTCACGCAGATAACATCGCAGTTTTGAAACTGAAACGCACTGCGCCATTCCAAGCTTTGCTGAACATCAATGGCGATAAAAACTCACAGAAGGATCTGGCCGAGTGGCTCGAAGACTGGTCTGAATTCCTGATGGCTTTCACCGCTGACGGAGAAGTGCTGGACATCAAGAAAGCGATCGGCGGCGTCCGTAAAATTACCATCGAAGCATCCAGTTCTGCGGATCATGAAGATAGTGATTTCGGCGCCAAGCGCTCAGTGATGGAAAGCGTTGAGGCAAAAAGCAAAGAAGTCATGCCTGCGGCATTCGAATTTAAGTGCGTGCCATATGAAGGGCTGGGAGAACGCCGATTCCGTCTGCGCTACAGCGTGCTGACCGGCGGCAATGCTCCGGTGCTGGTTCTGCGCATCGTGCAGTTGGAAACGGCTGAAGAACTGATGGCTACCGAGTTCCGCGAACTGCTGGAAGCCAACTTCACCGACGTTGAAGTCGAAACATTCATCGGTGAGTTCAAAGCCTGATAGCGCGGCCTTAAATGCCCTAGTCCACTGGGGCATTTAGTGAATCGTTATTACTGAAATTTAATTGCCAATGCTGGCAAGGGATTCGCTCACGCCGAAATCTGGGAATTACTTATTTAGGAATGCAGCCATGATTGAAACAACCCGTTCGCATTTCGTCAGGCGGTTTTTTGTGAAAAAAATGCTGAATCTGTGGTTTGTCCCAGTTGAGTTTGCACCAGCAATGCCGCCGGGTATGAAAATGCTCTGGTGGCGAGCTGGGAAATATTACGGCCGATTTCGGGTCAGTCAGTAAACCGGTGTGCAGCCGGCTATAACTAAACGTGTGGAGTAATAGTATGGGCCAATTAGTTTCTTTAGCGGAATGGGCAGCAGGACCAAATGGCTTCAAAGAACCTCCCTGTAAAGCCACCCTTCACCGTATTGCGAAAACGCGGCAAACATATCCGCCAGCCGTTAAGCAAGGTCGCCGATGGGTTGTTGATGAGGAAGCCAGGTTTGTTGGTATGGTTGAACGGATCGAAATATCGAACCATCTCCCAGCCAGCGCCCGAACTTTAGTGGAGAAAGCACTTAATGGCAGCAAGACCCCGTAAATACAACATTTCAACACCGAACTTATATTGCAAATTGGATAAGCGAAACAACAAAACGTACTGGCAATATCGTCACCCCATTACGGGGGAGTTTATTGGTTTTGGTACGGATTCAGATGCCGCGCATGCAGCGGCACTTGAAATGAATCGCATTACTGCTGAGCAATTAACTTCTCAATCTTTCGCCCTGATAGATATTGCGAAACAAAAAGCCGAACCAAATGCTCAGAATATGCGCTTAAAGCAATGGGTAAAGGAATACAAAGCCATCCTTGACCGACGTGTGCAGCGAAAAGAGCTGGCAGCAGCTACTGCCAGGGGGCGCAAGGCATGTGCTGAACTTCTCTCAGCTCGTTCTCAAAACATATTGCTAAAAGAGTTCGGCGCACGTGAGATGGCTGCATTGATAAACGAATATGTCGATGCAAATAAAACAAGAATGGCACAGGTCATGCGAGCTGCATGGATCGATATGTTTAAGGAAGCACAGTTTGCCGGTGAGGTTCCGCCCGGCTTTAATCCGGCACTGGCCACACGTAAACCACTGGATGAAGTCTCCAGACAGCGACTCACGCTCGAGAACTGGTGGGCGATTTATCACGAAGCAGAACGCAGATCACCGTACATCTGCAATGCAATGCTGCTCGCTGTAGTTACTGGCCAGCGGCGTGGCGACATAGTAAAAATGAAATTCTCTGATATCTGGGATGACATGCTTCATGTTGTCCAGGGAAAAGGTAAAGGAAAAATCCGGATAGCGATCCCCCTCTCGTTGAGATGTGACGCCATCAACATGAGTGTTCGTGATGTGATTAACAAATGTCGCGACCGGGTGCTGAGTAAACATCTTGTCCATAATTCAACAGTTGTTGGCGGCTCTGCGCTGGGTTCACCTGTGGCTGAAGGGTCATTGACACAACGATTCGCAGAATCGCGTGATTGCGCAAAAATTAAAATTGAAAAGGATAAAACACCGCCAACATTTCACGAACAACGTTCTCTTTCTGAGCGATTGTATAAAGCGCAGGGGATCCACACTCAGGAATTGCTGGGACACAGTTCAGCGAAGATGACGGAGCTCTATCATGACGAGCGCAGGGAGAAGTGGATCGTCATCGCCGTCTAATTATCAGCCGGTTTTGGGGAAGAGTTTTGGAGGGATTTTGGAGAGGGGATTTATTTAAAGAAAAAACAGTAAGTTATTTCATTCATGTGCTGCCTGTACGGCAGTGAACTGTTGGTTTATCTGTTTCAGGCGTTGAACTACAAAAGGTTATTCCTGTTTGAGCAAAAATACCCTCTTTTTTTGATGGTCAGCGGGATACAGAAAAATCAAAGAGTTAGCGGAGGCAGGAAAAAGAGGGGTAATTCCAGATATGCCATCAACACCCCATCCGCATTTGATTTTGCGAGACAAACAGAACAAGGCTTTTATTCGATTGAAACTGGCGTGCTCAAAAATCTTGCTGACTGAGAGGTTCCGGACCTTAGGCTGGAATCCCGAAAGGCGGGCACCGCACAGCGGAAAGATTTTGCGCCACACGCTGCGGTGACAGAATATGTCCGTCGTGGCTGCGAAAGCGCGGAGTGAAAAGAGCGTGGAGTCCAGAGGCCCGCGCGATTGCGGGTCTCTGGGCCAGTGTGGGCGGCGAGCCCACGACCTTGACGTTAAAGACTTAAATCTTAGTCACGCTATCAACCAGTGCCATTTCTTCACTGCTCAGCAGCTTTTCAATATCGACCAGAATCAACATACGATCCCCGAGCGAACCCAAACCGGTCAGGTACTCAGTAGACATCGTCACGGCGAATTCCGGTGCCGGACGGATTTGATCCTGGCTCAGCGACAGCACGTCGGACACGCCGTCTACTACGATCCCGACGACGCGGTTTTCGAAGTTCAGCACGATCACCACGGTGTTTTCATTGTAAATCACATCTTCCTGCGCGAACTTCACACGCAGGTCGAGGATTGGCACGATTACGCCGCGCAGGTTGGTGACACCTTTAATAAATGCAGGCGTGTTAGCAATGCGGGTTACCTGATCGTAACCGCGGATTTCCTGCACTTTCAGGATATCGATGCCGTATTCTTCGTCGCCTAAAGTAAAGATCAGAAATTCCTGACCTACTGTTTCGCCCGCAATTTTAGACACGGTTGCAAGTCCTGCCATGTTGTTCACCTTTGCTTTTATCTTTAAATTGGCCTGAGTTTTCACACCCGGCGACGATTAACGCCGCCGGAAGCTTTGCTTGTTATGCGGCAGATACGCCCGTTGCCAGTTTGTCGCGGTTTAGCGCCTGCAAAGCAGACACATCCACAATCAACGCCACACTGCCGTCACCTAAAATAGTGGCGGCAGAAATGCCAGGCACTTTGCGATAGTTACTTTCCAGGTTTTTCACCACCACCTGGTGTTGACCAATCAGCTGGTCAACCAGCAAGGCGTAGCGACGGCCTGCACTTTGTAAAATCACAACAATGGCCTGAGTGGCTTCAGTTTTCGCATCTTTCACATCAAAGACGTTATAGAGTTCAACCAGCGGCAGGTATTCACCGCGCACCTGCAGAACGCGCTCGCCACCGGCCAGCGGATGCAAATCTTCAGCCAGCGGCTGCAGCGATTCCATCACGGCATTCAGCGGCAGAATAAAGACTTCTTCGCCCACTTTGACGGACATACCGTCGAGAATAGCCAGCGTCAGCGGCAGCAGGATGCGGATTGTCGTCCCTTTACCCTGTTGGGAATGGATTTCGACATGGCCGCCCATTTCCTGAATGTTACGTTTGACCACGTCCATACCCACGCCGCGACCGGAAACATCCGTGACTTTTTCTGCGGTCGAGAACCCGGCAGCAAAAATAAGCATGCCGACTTCCTCATCGCTCATATTTTCGCTGACGTTCATGCCCTGCGACGCGGCTTTCGCCAGAATACGTTCGCGGTTCAGACCGGCACCGTCATCGATGACTTCGATGCAGATGTTGCCCCCCTGATGTTCAGCAGAAAGCGTCAGGTTACCGGTCGGCTCTTTGCCGTTGGCGATACGCACTTCCGGGGTTTCCACACCGTGATCCAGACTGTTACGCACCAGGTGCGTTAACGGGTCAATAATACGTTCGATCAGGCTCTTATCCAGTTCGGTAGAGCTGCCAAGCAGTGTCAGTTCGATTTGTTTATTCAGTTTGCTGGCGAGATCCCGCACCAGACGAGGGAAACGGCTGAAGACAAATTCCATTGGCATCATACGAATCGACATCACCGATTCCTGCAAATCGCGGGCGTTGCGCTCAAGTTGCCCCATGCTGTTAAGCAGGTCACTGTGAACCACCGGATCCAGCAAATCTGAACGCTGCGCCAGCATCGACTGAGTAATCACCAGTTCGCCGACCAGGTTGATGAGCTGATCCACTTTCTCGACGGCCACGCGAATACTGGTCGATTCTGCGGCTTTTGGCGCGCGGGCTTTCGCCGGTTCGCTGTTTGGTACGGCGGTCAGAACCGGTGCCGGACGTACGGCGACAGCGGCAGTTTCAGTGATGACCGGGGCTGGTGCAGGTGCGGATTCAGAAACCGCAGGCACAGCAGCCTGTGTGAAACTGATTTGTTCCGGTTCCAGCACAAAACACAGCACCGCAATAATATCGTCTTCAGTGACGGTGGTGATAAGCGTGGCTTCTACGCTGTCTGCGGTCTGAACCGGATCTTTGATTTCGCCAAGATTGCCCAGCTCTTCGAGCATGACAGACACTTCCTGCGTTTTCAGGCCGGACAGACGAACACGCATCCCGCCTTTAACCGCAGGCGTTGCTACTGCGACAGGTGCGGTCGCTTCAGGTTCATCTTCCACCACGTGAAGTTCCGGCGCAGGTTCGCGCTGTTCCTGCGCGTCGAGGGCCAGTTGTCTCAGGGCTGCACAGATATATTCAAAGCTTTCTGCATCAGGATCCCGGGAGGATTTATAGGCGTCGAGTTGCTCCTGCATAATGTCTTTTGTTTCCAGAAACAGGTTGATGATGTCGGTGCTCAGGCTCATTTCAGCGCGACGTGCACCGTCGAGCAGGTTTTCCAGTAAGTGAGTCGTTTCCTGTAAAACCGTAAATCCAAACGTGGCTGCCCCGCCTTTGATTGAGTGCGCTGCGCGGAAAATCGCATTGAGCTGCTCAACATCCGGTGCCTGGGGATCAAGCAACAACAGATGTTGTTCCATGTCCGCCAGCAGCTCGTCTGCTTCATCAAAAAATGTCTGATAAAAATCAGTAATATCCATGCTCACGTGATCACCTCTGCTGTGAATCGCGGCTTGTTAATGTGTCGCAGGTGCCGTGCCTGCCGCGACAGCCGGAGCTGCCGTCGCAGGTTGAGCGCCTGCCGATGGTGTCACTGGCGTCTGCGTCTCAATCCCGGGTATTGATGGTGCCTGTATTGGTGCTGGTGCTGCTGATGAATCTGGTACTGCTGGCGCAGCCGGAGCCGGGCTCATTTTTGGCGCCAGCGCAGGTTCCGTCTGACGCCCCGGCACAGCTCTTTGCAGTTCGCCTGCGTCACTGATAGTGATCGCTTCGCCCTCGCTGTTTTCACGTTCAATGGCTTCTTCAGCATGTCTGTTCAGAACTAAAATGCTGATACGCCGGTTAATCGCGTCGCCCGCCGGATGGTTTTTCAACTGCATGGTGGAACCCATACCCATCACGCGCAGAACTTTGCCTTCGCTGAGTCCGCCGATTATCATTTCACGACGTGAGGCATTCGCGCGATCTGTCGAAAGTTCCCAGTTGCTGTAGCCGCGTTCGCCCTGTGCATACGGCATATCATCCGTATGGCCCGCAAGACTGATTTTGTTTGGAAAATCATCCAGCACCGGCCCGATAGCCCGCAGAATATCGCGCATATACGGCTCGACAATCGCGCTGCCCAGCTGGAACATCGGACGATTTTTGCTATCAATAATCTGGATGCGCAAACCCTGTTCCGTCAGGTTGATCATCAGATGCGGACGCAAATCTTTCAGCCGCGGGTCGGATGCCAGCATGTCTTCCAGTTTCTGCTGCAATCGCTGTAAATCACCGGCCTCGCGCTTGCTCTCGCCCTGCGACTGATCCATTTTGTGCACTTCCCCGTCCTGCACGGTCGGGTCTTCCCCGCCGCCCGGGATCGGGCTGGTCGCGTCACTGCTGCGCGGCCCGCCGGTTATCGCCACCGCCAGCGGTGTACGAAAGTATTCGGCAATTTGCACCAGTTCTTTAGGGCTGGAGATCGAAATCAGCCACATCACCAGGAAGAAAGCCATCATCGCTGTCATAAAGTCAGCGTAAGCAATCTTCCACGAACCGCCGTGATGCCCTCCGCCGTGCTTGCTCTTTTTCTTGCGGACAACAACGATTGGATGGCTCTGATGCTTCATACTTTTTCTTCTTCAGTTTGTTTCTGGCCCGGTGACTTAACCTGGCGAACGTGCTCCTCCAGTTCGATAAAGGAAGGACGCTCAGAGGTGTACAACGTCTTACGGCCAAACTCGACGGCAATTTGTGGCGCATAGCCATTGATGCTTGAGAGCAATGTCACTTTGATGCACTGCATCATCTTGGCGTTTTCCGCGCTTTTCTGGCGCAGAACGCTGGCCAGCGGAGAAATAAAACCGTACGCCAGAAGGATACCGAGGAAGGTTCCGACCATCGCATGCGCAATCAGCGCACCCAGCTCTGCTGCCGGACGATCCGCCGCGGCCAGGGTATGAACGATACCCATGACCGCCGCGACAATGCCGAAGGCAGGCAGTGAATCACCGACCAGCGCCAGGCTGTTAGCAGGGACTTCGCTTTCGTGCTCGTAAGTTTCGATTTCCTCATCCATCAATGCTTCAATTTCAAAAGCATTCATGTTGCCGCTCACCATCAGGCGCAGGTAATCCGTCAGATATTCGACTAAATGTTTATCGGCAAGGATGCGCGGATAATTAGCGAAAATGTCGCTTTCGTTGGGATTGTCGATGTCATTTTCCAGCGACAGCATCCCCTGTTGGCGTGATTTCGCCAGCAACCTGTACAGCAACGCCATCAAATCCATATACAGCGCTTTGTTGTATTTAGATACGCGGAACAGCTGAGGCAGCGCGCGCAGTGTGGATTTAATCGCTTTACCGTTGTTACCTACGAAAAAGGCACCGATGCCTGCACCGGCGATGATGAGTAATTCTGCGGGTTGGTATAACGCGCCCAGTTCACCGCCGACGAGCATGAAACCGCCGAACACTGAGCCCAACACCACGATGTAACCTATTATCACTAGCACGATGAATCCTTAATTCGATGTGGTTTTAGGGCGAGGAAAAGCGCGACACCATGTTTCAGGCAAATTTTATGCAGCTAAAACGTGCATAAAAGATGTCAGATAATGACTGAGATGTTCGGGGGGAAATTGATGAGCGGTGTCACCACCGCTCAGAAAGACATACTGCAACCCAACCATCTCAGACAGCGCGCTTGACCTGTTCGTCCAGCTCTTGAGATGTTATATCGGCAACCTGCGGGGAAAGTTTACGTTTTTTTACTGCTCGGGATGGGGGCTGGCAAAGACTGCACACAAACCCGTGACGAGGCTGGTGTGCATGGGTAATAAATGAACCATCACAGCAGTTACAGGCTGAGAGCTGCAACATGCCGCTGTCGACAAAACGCACCAGTGTCCACGCACGTGTCAGCGCGAGGATCGGCGCTTCACCTGGCTGTTCCGGACATTGTTCAAGATACAGACGGTAAGCTTTAATCACCGCTTCCACCCCATTACAATGCCCGCTCTTTAAAAGGAAAGAGTACGCGTTGTAAAACATGGAAGAATGAATGTTTTGTTCCCAGGTCATAAACCAGTCGGTGGAGAACGGTAACATTCCTTTCGGCGGAGGACTTCCCCGCAGTTCTTTGTATAGTCTGATCAGTCGGCCACGACTTAACTGCGTTTCGCTTTCCAGCATCTGCAATCTGGCACCCAGCGTAATCAATTCCATGGCAAGCTGAATGTCGCGTGCTTCCTGAACGATACTTTTTTCTGCCGGTTTGGTTGTCCCATCTTTCCCAGACATAGCTACGCCCTTTTCTTCATCGCGCCGCTATCTTTCGCAGCCAGACCTTTAAGCAAATGGCTGGACAACAGAATACCGGTATGGATTTGCTGCAAGTCATCCACTCGAGATTCCTGTGTCAGGCGTTCTATTGTTTTGCTGTCATCAAAGCGGAACTGGCACAAAAGCTGGTTCGTTTCAGCTAGTTTCACCATTTGCGGCAACGTGAGCTGGCCAAGTGTCTCGGCCATTACGTCATCAATTCCCAACCGGAACATCGCTGAGGCTTTTTCGTCGTTAATCAAACGCTGCGCCAACAGTAAATATGACAGGTTGATATCATATATGTGCTTAAGCAATTCGGACATTCTGTTCTACCCCATTACCGATGCCACTTTTAAAGGTGGCTGATTGATAGACATATTCCATGCAGCGAGAGTTTTACCCGGCGTGACTGGAGTATTTTTTACTATCAAAACAATTGGATCATTGGCTGTTTAATAAATCTCACGATGACAATTAGATTTATCCCGCGGTATTTACTTCACCGCCAATACAAAGTTGTTCCTGATGTAAACTAAATTAATTGTGACAATTGCACTGCTAAGTATTAGTAAAACACTTTAGTTTTGATGTACTGGCAGGGTCCGTTGCTGTGATGGCGTGTCGTTCAGTGAAACGCTTTTACATACATTATTAGGAATAATCTTACTACGACGCAACTCTAACCCCGTTCCCTTTACACATACAATCTTGTCGTGAACGAATTTTGAATAAAGTGTGACGCGCATCACACTTTTAAGATTTATTTTGACTCCAAAAGTGCAATTTATCGTGAGGATTTGCGTAAATTTAAGTCAAAAGTAAAAAACCGTCTAAAAAGCTGTCTTCAAACTGTCTTTTTTCGCCTTTTTTAGATCATTTTGTACAAAGACCACCTAAAGCCAAATGATTAGCACACGCAGTAATTAATCATAGTTCATGCAGTTTTTTATGCTGCCAATTTCCAATAGCATGATCATTGTGCTAATTATGCACAACCCAGTCAGGGCGGGGCCTTTCGGGGTGTTGTCTTAAGGAATTGTGTTTAAAATAAGTGCGGATTGTTTCGAAATCGTGAGCAACCACGTGGTTTCAAAAGTAAAAAGAAAATGATTGTAATAATTTATTACAGCACGAAAGGAGACATCCCGTCATCTGAGCGGATTGATAAGGATAAGTGATGAAACAGCGGATTTTTGCCGTGCTTACGTATCGGCAACTCTTCATGAAAACTTTAATGATTGGCGTTAAAAAAGTGGTTTGTGTGGTGCAAGCGTAAATTAAAAGCTCAAGAATAGGATTTTTATTACCTAACCAGCAATACTCACCCGCTTTTACGCACAAAATACGAATAAAACACATCTTTTGCGCAGAGGGTTTTAGGTATAAGAGAAAAACCTGCGAAAGTGAAGGTCATTAAATTCTCTTATTCCTGAAATAAGCTTCCAGGATACTTTTGGACAGTGATTACTTTCACTCAAAGTAATTTGATATCTCATTGAACGTTAATACACCAAAATAAAAAAGGCCTGCTGATATTTCAGGCAGGCCATAACTTATTATTGTCCAAAAACCGTTTAACGATTAAAAAGGCATAGTTTGCGGGTCCGGATACTGATACTCAAAACCGAGTTCTTTACAGATCCGCTCACCCTCCACGATTTTGCCCTTTCCTGCTGACGCTTCTTCAGCAAATGTTGGCGGTTGCAGCCCCATCTGTCTCGCCAGTGCCGGATAGAAATCGGCTTTAGCCGGATGCTTCGGCGCGCATAAGTTGAAGGTATGCCCCCCTTTTGGCCGGCTAAGCAGTAAAGTGATTGCCGCCACAACATCATCCTGATGTACCAGATTGACACCGTGCTTTCCGCCTTTCACCTGTGTTTTACCCGCCATGAAACGGCCAGGATGACGGTCTCCGCCCACCAGACCCGCCAGACGCAGCACGTCCACAGAAGTATTGGGCAATCCGTGGAACCAGTTCTCCAGCTCTTTGAGGACCTTGCCGCTCGTCGTCACCGGCTCCAGAGGTGAATCTTCACGCACAGTGCCTTCCGCTTCGCCATAAACTGACGTCGAACTGGTGAAAATAATCCGCTTCACGTTATGTGCCAGCGCGCTGTCCGTTAAAAGCTGCACTGCCTGGAAATAAAGTTCACTTCCCTCGACGGTACGTCGCGCAGGCAGAGTGATGATCAGAGCATCAACATTCAGCAGACGGTCGAGGTCTTCCGCTTCACATTCCATTTCTGGTGTGAAAACCAGCGGGAAACATTCGATCCCCACCATCCTTGCCGCATCCACACCATCCAGCGTCGTTTTGCTGCCCACTACATCATAACCTTTTGAAGCCAGCGCCATCGCCAGCGGCATTCCCAGCCAGCCCAGTCCGATAATCGAAACCTTCTTCATACTTCGCTCCGTTTTTTCAAGGCATTTGGCATCACGTCACCAACTGCTGATATCTTCCTTTATACTAGCAAATGTCGCCTTTTCCCCGTTCAGTCAGCGTAAGGTTTTCTTTGTGTCTGTTAACAGATTATTCAATTCATAGATGAAACCCCTGCCGCTGATAAGAAAAACTCATCATCCGAAAAAAAGGTTGCGCTGCTGCCGCCCGATAGTTTAGTTTTATTGGCAACGAATTTGATATGTGCTGCGAATGATTCAAACGTGAATCACGCGGCATTTAAATCACCCGATTGAGATACTGACATGACAAACGTTCTGATTAACCACCATCATCACCATCACCCTGACTAGTCTTTCAGGCGGTTGGTGCTGGGAGACTGTTTAGATCTTCCAGTGGCGCAGAACGTAAAGATAGCCCCCGGAAGATTTCTTCCGGGGGCTTTTTTTTGGCCTGACGGATTGAAGTTAAAGAATTTTAAACAAAACGATTTATATAAATAATTGAGAAACTGAGGTCATCATGCTGGATAAAACACGTTTACGGATAGCAATGCAGAAATCGGGTCGCCTGAGCGATGAATCACGCGAATTACTGGCGCGTTGTGGCATTAAAATCAATCTGCAGGAACAGCGCCTGATCGCTTTCGCTGAAAACATGCCCATCGATATTTTGCGCGTACGTGATGACGATATTCCGGGACTGGTGATGGATGGCGTAGTTGATCTGGGTATTATCGGCGAAAACGTGCTGGAAGAAGAGTTGCTGAGCCGTCGCGCACAAGGCGAAGACCCGCGTTACTTCACGCTGCGTCGGCTGGATTTCGGCGGCTGCCGTCTGTCGCTGGCGACTCCGCTGGACACAGAATATACGGGTCCGCAAAGTCTGCAAAACGCGCGTATCGCCACCTCTTATCCGCACCTGCTCAAGCAATACCTCGATAAAAAAGGCGTTGATTTCAAATCCTGCCTGCTGAACGGTTCTGTCGAAGTCGCGCCGCGTGCCGGTTTGTCTGATGCGATTTGTGATCTGGTGTCTACCGGCGCAACGCTGGAAGCCAACGGCCTGCGCGAAGTGGAAGTCATTTACCGCTCCAAAGCTTGTCTGATCCAGCGCGACGGCGAAATGCCGCAAGAGAAACAACTGCTGATCGACAAAATGATGACCCGTATTCAGGGTGTTATTCAGGCTCGTGAATCCAAATACATCATGTTGCACGCGCCAAGTGAGCGTCTGGATGAAATCGTTGCCCTGCTGCCGGGTGCCGAACGTCCGACTATTCTGCCGCTGGCAGGCGATCAGCAACGCGTGGCCATGCATATGGTCAGCAGCGAAACTCTGTTCTGGGAAACCATGGAGAAACTGAAAGCGCTGGGCGCCAGCTCCATTCTGGTTCTGCCAATCGAAAAAATGATGGAGTAAGCCATGAAGCCTGACGCGTTCACTACCCCGATTGACTGGCAGCAATGCGACGAACAACAGCGTCGCGAGCTGCTGACACGCCCGGCAATTTCGGCGTCCGACCGTATCACCGAATCTGTCAGTGAAATTCTGCGCCGCGTGCGCAGTGAAGGTGACAGTGCGCTGCGCGAATTTTGCGCCCGCTTTGATAAGACTGAAGTTCAGGAGTTGCGCGTCACTGCACAGCAAATCGAGGCAGCATCCGCGCGTTTAGGCGATGACGTTAAACAGGCGATGGCGCATGCCGTACGTAATATTGATACCTTCCACCAGGCGCAAAAACTGGCGGTGGTGGATATCGAAACTCAGCCGGGTGTGCGTTGTCAGCAACTGACCCGCCCTATTCAGTCAGTGGGACTGTATATTCCGGGCGGTTCGGCTCCGCTGGTATCGACCGTATTAATGTTAGCCACACCTGCGCGTATCGCCGGATGCCAGAAAGTGGTGCTGTGTTCCCCGCCCCCGATTGCCGATGAAATTCTGTATGCCGCGCAACTTTGCGGCGTGGAAGAGGTTTATCAGCTTGGCGGTGCGCAGGCGATTGCGGCGCTGGCTTTTGGCACAGAAACCGTACCGCGTGTGGCAAAAATCTTCGGACCGGGCAATGCCTATGTGACCGAGGCTAAACGTCAGGTCAGTCAGAGTCTGGACGGCGCGGCGATTGATATGCCAGCCGGTCCATCAGAAGTGCTGGTGATTGCCGACAGCGGCGCAACACCTGACTTTGTGGCCTCTGATTTGCTTTCCCAGGCTGAACACGGCCCCGATTCACAGGTGATTTTGCTGACACCTGATTTGAAGATGGCGCAGGCCGTTGGCGAAGCGGTTGAACGTCAACTGCAAACATTATCCCGCAGCGAGATTGCCCGTCAGGCACTGGCGAGCAGTCGCCTGATTGTGGCGAAAGACATCGCGCAATGTATCGAAATCAGCAATGCCTACGGGCCGGAGCACTTAATTCTGCAAACCCGTGAGCCGGAAGCACTAGTCGACATTATTACGAGTGCCGGTTCAGTATTTCTCGGTGACTGGTCTCCGGAATCCGCAGGTGACTATGCCTCCGGAACCAACCACGTATTACCGACTTACGGTTACACCGCGACCTGTTCCAGCCTCGGTCTGGCCGATTTCCAGAAACGTATGACCGTTCAGCAATTAACGCCTGAAGGTTTGCTGGGTCTGGCGAATACCATTGAAACGCTGGCGCAGGCTGAACAACTGACCGCCCACAAGAATGCCGTGACTTTGCGCGTGAATGCCTTGAAGGAGCAACGCTGATGAGCAACGAAAACAACTTCAGCGTTCAGTCGCTGGCCCGTAAAAATGTGCAGGAGCTGACGCCTTATCAGTCCGCTCGTCGTCTGGGTGGGAACGGCGATGTCTGGCTCAATGCCAACGAATATGCCATCGCGCCACAGTTTGAACTGACGCAGCAGACTTTTAACCGTTATCCGGAATGTCAGCCTGCGCTGGTCATCAACCGTTACGCGGCATATGCCGGGGTGGACCCGGAGCAGGTGCTGGTCAGCCGCGGCGCAGATGAAGGTATCGAACTTTTAATCCGCGCATTCTGCGAGCCGGGCAAAGATGCCATCCTTTATTGTCCACCAACTTACGGGATGTACAGCGTCAGTGCCGAAACCATTGGCGTTGAAGGCCGCACGGTGGCCGCGAAAGCCGACTGGTCTCTGGATATTCCTGCCATTGAAGCCGCCCTTGACGGCGTGAAACTGGTGTATGTGTGCAGCCCGAATAACCCGACCGGTAATATCATTGACCCGGATGAAATCCGCGCCGTTCTGGAAATGACCCGTGGTCGCGCCATTGTGGCGGTTGATGAGGCGTATATCGAATTCTGCCCGCAGGCAACGGTTTCCGGCTGGTTGCAGGAATATCCACACCTGGCCATTTTGCGCACGCTGTCCAAAGCCTTTGCGCTTGCCGGTTTACGTTGCGGCTTTACGCTCGCTAACAGTGAACTGATTGCTTTATTAATGAAAGTCATTGCGCCTTATCCTTTATCTACGCCGGTTGCCGATATCGCCGCACAGGCGCTGAGCCCGGAAGGACTGGCCGTTATGCGCCAGCGCGTGGCCGAAGTGACTGAGAACCGCGAATGGTTGCTGGCAGAACTGGAAAAATGCGGCTGTGTTGAAGAGGCCTTTGCCAGCGACACGAACTACGTGCTGGTCCGCTTCACCGCTTCAAGTTCAGTATTTAAAAACCTCTGGGATCAGGGCATTATCCTGCGTGACCAGAACAAGCAACCGGGGCTTTCCGGCTGCCTGCGAATTACGATTGGTACGCGCAATGAATTGCAACGTGTGACTGATGCACTGCAATCATTGCCGGGCGCAAATGCCACGACCATCAATGATAATCAAAATAGCCCCCGCAAGGAGCACATGTGAGCCAGAGCCCGTTATTGCAAAAAACACTGTTTATCGACCGCGACGGTACATTGATTTCTGAGCCACCGGAAGATTTCCAGGTGGATCGTCTGGATAAACTGGCTCTCGAGCCGGGCGTTATTCCGGCGCTGCTGGCGCTGCAAAATGCAGGTTTCAAACTGGTGATGATCACCAATCAGGACGGCCTGGGTACCGCCAGTTTCCCGCAGGAAACCTTCGACCCGCCGCACAACCTGATGATGCAAATCCTGACCTCTCAGGGCATCGTTTTTGATGAAGTGCTGATCTGCCCGCACCTTCCGGCCGATCACTGCGATTGCCGTAAGCCTAAAACCAAACTGGTCGCCGGTTATCTGGAAAGCGGCGTGCTGGATACGGCTAACAGCTATGTGATTGGCGATCGTGACACCGATATTCAACTGGCGGCGAATATGGGCATCGCCGGGCTGCGTTATCAGCGCGATACACTGAACTGGGCTGCAATTGCTGATCAGCTGACTAAACGTGACCGTCATGCAAAAGTGAACCGCGTAACGCGTGAAACAGCGATTGATGTGGATGTCTGGCTGGATCGCGAAGGCGAAAGCAAAATCCGCACCGGCGTTGGTTTTTTCGACCACATGCTGGATCAGATTGCGACTCACGGCGGTTTTCGTATGAACATCGAAGTGAAAGGCGATTTATATATCGACGATCACCACACTGTCGAAGACACCGCACTGGCATTAGGCGAAGCGCTGAATAAAGCGCTGGGCGATAAGCGCGGCATCGGGCGTTTCGGTTTCGTACTGCCAATGGATGAATGTCTGGCACGTTGTGCGCTGGATATCTCAGGCCGTCCGCACCTGGAATATAAAGCCGAATTTAACTATCAGCGCGTCGGCGACCTGAGCACGGAAATGGTCGAGCACTTCTTCCGTTCTCTGTCTTACGCGATGGCCTGTACCCTGCACCTGCGCACCAAAGGCAAGAACGATCACCACCGTGTCGAAAGCCTGTTTAAAGTCTTTGGCCGCACGCTGCGTCAGGCCATTCGCGTGGAAGGCAACACCCTGCCGAGTTCGAAAGGAGTGCTGTGATGAATGTCGTTATCCTTGATACCGGCTGCGCCAACCTCTCTTCCGTGAAGTACGCGGTGCAACGTCTGGGCTACGAGCCGACGGTGAGCCGTGAAGCGGAAATTGTTTTGCAGGCTGACAAGTTATTTCTGCCAGGCGTCGGCACCGCGCAGGCGGCAATGGAACAACTCGAACAACGCGAGCTGATCGAACTCATCAAAGCCTGCACACAACCGGTGCTGGGTATTTGTCTGGGCATGCAGTTGCTGGCGTCTTCGAGTGAAGAAAATGGCGGGATTGATACGCTGGGTATTATCGAAACACCGGTAAAACGCATGCAGGATATGGGTTTACCCCTGCCGCACATGGGCTGGAATCAGGTTATCGCCAATGCCGACAGCCACCTTTTCCGCGGTATTAATGAAAATGCATACTTCTATTTTGTTCATGGATTTGCCATGCCGGTATGCGAAAACACCATCGCGCAGACACTTTACGGTGAGCCTTTCAGCGCCGCCGTGCAAAAAGACAACTTCTTCGGCGTGCAGTTTCATCCCGAGCGCTCCGGTGCCGCTGGCGCACAGTTGCTGAAAAATTTTCTGGAGATGTAAACAGGATGATTATTCCCGCTTTAGATTTGATCGAAGGCAGCGTGGTGCGTTTGCATCAGGGCGATTACGGTCAGCAACGTGATTACGGCAATGATCCGCTGCCACGGTTGCAGGATTATCAGCAACAAGGCGCACAGGTTTTGCATCTGGTGGATCTGACTGGCGCAAAAGATCCGGCCGCACGCCAGATCCCTTTGCTGACCAAATTACTGGCCGGGGTTTCTGTGCCTGTGCAGGTCGGTGGCGGTATCCGCACCGAACAAGACGTTGAAGCGTTACTCAGCGCCGGTGCGACCCGCGTTGTGGTCGGGTCAACAGCGGTAAAAGATCCGCAAACCGTACAGGGCTGGTTCAGCCGTTTCGGCTCCGATGCGCTGGTTCTTGCACTGGATGTGCGCATTGACGCTGAAGGCACCAAAAATGTGGCCATCAGTGGCTGGCAGGAAAACTCCAACGCCACGCTGGAAGAAATCGTCGATCAATATCTGCCGTTCGGCCTGAAGCATGTGCTCTGTACAGACATTTCACGTGACGGCACGCTGGCGGGTTCTAACGTTGAGCTTTATCGCGAAGTCACAGCACGTTATCCGCAGGTGGCTTTCCAGGCTTCTGGTGGGATCGGTTCTTTGGATGATATTGCGGCATTACGCGACAGCGGCGTAAAAGGTGTAATTGTCGGGCGCGCATTGCTCGACGGTAAATTTACTGCGACGGAGGCAATTTCATGCTGGCAAAACGGATAATCCCCTGCCTCGACGTTAAAGACGGTCAGGTTGTGAAAGGCGTGCAGTTCCGCAATCACGAAATCATCGGTGACATCGTGCCATTAGCGAAGCGTTATGCCGAGGAAGGCGCGGACGAACTGGTGTTTTATGATATTACGGCGTCAAGCGACGGACGTGTCGTGGACAAAAGCTGGGTTTCGCGCGTGGCGGAAGTCATTGATATCCCCTTCTGTGTGGCGGGCGGGATTAAGAGCCTGGAAGATGCCAGTCAGATTTTACAGTTCGGCGCAGATAAGATTTCTATCAACTCCCCGGCGCTGGCCGACCCAACATTGATCAGCCGCCTCGCCGACCGGTATGGTGTACAGTGTATCGTTGTTGGCATTGATACCTGGCACGATGCTGCGACAGGCACCTATCAGGTGCATCAGTTTACCGGCGACGAAGTGCGAACCAAGGTCACCACCTGGCAGACAATTGACTGGGTGAAGGAAGTGCAGGAACGCGGCGCAGGTGAAATTGTACTGAACATGATGAATCAGGATGGCGTGCGTAACGGTTACGACCTTGCGCAACTGAAGATGATCCGCGAAGTGTGCCATGTTCCGCTGATTGCCTCTGGCGGCGCGGGCACAATGCAGCACTTCCTCGATGCCTTTAGTGAAGCAAGAGTTGACGGCGCACTGGCCGCTTCCGTGTTCCACAAACAAATTATTAATATTGGCGAGCTGAAAAGCTACTTAGCTGAAAATGGCGTGGAGATCCGCTTGTGAGTAATCAGGATGTAAAAACCGGTCTGCTGACCGGCGAACAGATTAACCAGCTGGACTGGGCAAAAGTGGACAACCTGATGCCAGCCATCATCCAGCACGCGGTGTCGGGTGAAGTACTGATGCTCGGTTATATGAATCAGGAAGCGCTGAGCATTACCCAGTCTTCCGGTAAAGTGACATTCTATTCGCGTACCAAAGAGCGTCTGTGGACCAAAGGCGAAACATCAGAAAACTACCTGAATGTGGTCAGCATCACGCCAGACTGTGATAATGACACGCTGCTGGTACTGGTCAATCCGGTGGGTCCAACCTGTCATAAAGGCAATAACAGCTGCTTCCACCCTGCCGAAACCGACTGGGCGTTTTTATATCAGCTGGAAGAACTGCTGGCTTCACGCAAAACAGCCGATCCGGAAAGTTCATATACCGCCAAACTGTATGCCAGCGGCACCAAACGTATCGCGCAGAAAGTCGGTGAAGAAGGCGTTGAAACCGCACTGGCCGCCACGGTCAATGACCGCTTTGAACTGAAAAACGAAGCGTCAGATCTTATGTATCACCTGCTGGTATTGTTGCAGGATCAGGATTTAAATCTGAGTGCAGTTATCGACAATTTGCGTCAGCGCCATAAGAAATAACGCCAGATTCAGGGCATAAAAAAGCCGCCTTTGCTGAAGAGCATTGGCGGCTTTTTTTGTTATTCCGTAAAAAATAAATTAACGGGCGTAATTTTTAATCATGTTACGTGCCAACACTACACCAGAACCTAAAATCCCGCCCAGGAGCACAGCAAGAACAAGAATAATGCTCTTTTTAGGGCTGTCCCGATGAATAGGCAGATCAGGTTTCATCACGTAACGCAATGCGTAGGTTGAATCAGGTTTAGACTTTAAGGCGCTAATTGCTAACAATGTCTGACGAGCCTGATAATATGAAGCATCCAATGGCAATGGTCGCGTCGCTTCATTCTTAATGGTGGCAGAGAGAGCATCACTACCCAGAACAAAAAGAGTGTCTTCGGAGAGTGTTTCAGCCTGCTGAACCAAAGTATCTTTAATGTTGGCCTGTTGGGCAACCAGCAGTGCCTGATTTAACATTTTCAAACGAAGGTCTTTCTTTTCCTGCGCAACTTTTTCCTGAGTCGATAAGTCTTCTTTCAGGTCATCAATTTTAGAGTTAATGCTAGTCTGCAAGTCATTATCAAGTTCAGTAACTACCCGCTTGTTAATTTGCTGTATATAAGTAGTGAGGGTCTTTTGCGCCTCTCCAGCTGTCTTCGCGGTATAACTGATTTTGAGGGGAACCGGTTGATCTTTAACTGCCGGAGCTATAACCAGCTTTTCCGGATCAACCTGATTGCCAAGTTGTTCAGATAAAGCAGAAATTGAAGCATTAAATCGGCTGAAAAAACGTTGCTGAACATCGACAACGGTTGGGGCGTTTGCCGGATTCTGACTATAAAGTACGCTCATGGCGTTGTTGTAGTTTGCAATTTGGCCAGAATCTGGGTAAGTCACAATTGCATCTGAAGTCCATTTTTGTTTCGTAATAGAGAGATAAATAACCGCGAAGACAATGGCAATGACCACAAATGAAACCACAATCCATTTGCCACGCCATAGTTGAATGAATAGGTCAATTAAATCAATTTCATCAGATGATTTTTTCGCCAAATTTGTCGTCATACTATTGTTATCTTGATTCATAAATGCCCTAAAATAATCTCTGCAACTTTACGTACGTTTGATGAATGCATTATAAACAAGTTCTTAATAAAAACTCACTCAGAACTCATTATTTTTATGAGATTAGGCCGAAAAATCCAGTTCTAAACTATCGCTTCGAACTGACTTAAAAGACGAGTGTAATTCAATTAGATCGTAAAAAAAACGACCCTCGGAAGGATCGTTTTATATTCCGATGAAAAAAAGTGCTCTTAATCCAACCATTCGGTATGGAATACGCCATCTTTATCAGTACGCTTGTAAGTATGTGCACCGAAGTAGTCACGCTGAGCCTGGATCAGGTTAGCTGGCAGTACCGCTGAACGGTAGCTGTCATAGTAGTTGATCGCAGCGGAGAAGGTCGGTGTCGGGATACCGTTCTGAACAGCATAGGACACGACATCACGCAGCGCTTGCTGGTATTCATCAGCGATGTTTTTAAAGTACGGAGCCAGCAGCAGGTTCGCGATGGAAGCATTTTCAGCATACGCATCGGTAATTTTCTGCAGGAATTGTGCACGGATGATGCAACCCGCACGGAAGATCTTCGCGATTTCGCCGTAGTTCAGGTCCCAGTTGTTCTCATCTGAAGCCGCTTTAAGCTGTGAGAAGCCCTGTGCGTAAGAAACGAGTTTACCGAGATAAAGAGCACGACGAACTTTCTCAATGAATTCAGCTTTGTCGCCAGAGAAAGGTTTAACAGCCGGGCCAGACAACACTTTAGAAGCCGCAACACGCTGGTCTTTCAGGGAAGACAGGTAACGGGCAAAAACAGACTCAGTGATCAGGGTCAGTGGCTCGCCGAGATCCAAAGAGCTCTGGCTGGTCCATTTACCGGTACCTTTATTCGCTGCTTCATCCAGAATCACATCGACCAGATATTTACCTTCTTCATCTTTCTTGGTGAAAATATCTTTGGTGATGTCGATCAGATAGCTGTTCAGCTCACCTTTGTTCCAGTCAGCAAAGGTGGACGCCAGCTCTTCGTTGTTCAGGTTCAGAGACTGTTTCAGCAAAGAATATGCTTCAGCAATCAGCTGCATGTCACCGTATTCGATGCCATTGTGAACCATCTTAACGTAGTGACCTGCACCATCTGCACCGATGTAAGCAACACAAGCATCGCCATCATCAGCACGGGCGGCGATTTTTTCAAGGATCGGAGCAACCAGCGCATACGCTTCCTTCTGCCCGCCAGGCATTATGGATGGGCCTTTCAGTGCGCCCTCTTCACCGCCGGATACACCGGTACCAATGAAGTTAAAGCCTTGCTCGGACAGTTCGCGGTTACGGCGAATGGTATCTTTATAATAGGTATTGCCGCCATCGATGAGAATGTCGCCTTTATCCAGGTGCGGAGTCAGGGATGCGATGGTTTTGTCAGTTGCTTCACCGGCTTTCACCATCAGCAAGATACGACGAGGTTTTTCCAGCGAGTCAACAAATTCTTCGACGGTGTAGTGCGGAACCAGATTTTTACCCGGATTTTCAGCAACGACTTCATCAGTTTTGTCGCCTGAACGGTTAAAAATGGAAACGGAATAACCACGGCTTTCGATGTTAAGCGCGAGGTTACGGCCCATGACCGCCATACCGACAACGCCGATCTGTTGTTTGGACATTAGCAACTCCTGTCTGAAAGTGACACCTGTGAGGACTCTCCCCACAGCACAAGTGTAGTACCCATGTTAACTCAGCTTCTGATTACTGAGATAGCGATTGATGCGATAGATACGTTTATTGTATAAATTTAAGCCATATAACAATTAACCAAGAATAGAGCATATAACTAAGATAGTTTTGTAAATTTAATTAACCGCTAACATTGTAAAAATCGACAACCTCAGGGACGCTGTCTATTTGCTCAGCGCTGTAATTAGCATCCGTCTTTAGATTGATGCGATAATATGAATCACCAATTACAGAAATATGGGAGAATTTACTCGTGCATTTTAAGTCAAAAAGTGAACAACCTAAAAAATAATTTGGTGCGTTATCGATATTAAGTATTTGCAGAATTGTAGGGGCTATAGATAAACTATTATTGCCTTTCGCATCCAATTTCATTGGTTTTATTCCCGCTCCAATCATGATGAGAGGGATCGTATCGACAAAGTAATCTGAGGAAGTATTAAAGCTTTGTTTGAACTCAGGCACTGGAAAGGTAGAGTGATCTGCTGTTATTATCAAAAGTGTATTGTCATAGAAATGACTTTTCTTAAACCATGTAATGAAATCGCCTAATTGAAAATCATAGTTATAGAATTTGTTGTAAAAAGAGTTGCTACCGTTATGATATTTTTGATCTGGGCTATCCATTCCATGATGTGTGCCAGACGGATACATTCCAATAAAGAAAGGTTTGCTCGTTTGCTCTGCCACCAACGTTCTCAAAGCTGAAAATATTTTTTTATCAGACATTCTATCATTGATATGCCAATCAAAATCTTCCATGCCATAAACTTTTTTAAATGGCATAGAGCGCAACAATGTATTTAAATTACTATGATCCTCAGTGCTTGCAATAAAATAGGTATTAAAGCCATTGTCATTGAGAATTTCGGGTAAGGATATTAAACGGTGATTATAAGTATCTGAAACTTTTTCACTATTAATCTGAAAGAAACCTTCCCCTTTGCTATCAACACCATCCCTGTATTGATAAGCGGAGCTAAGTTGGCCTCGTAAACCACGAAACGTAGCTGCAGTATGATTAAAGTAATTCTCAATAACGATTCCTTCATTATAAAGAGAATCCATATTTGGTGTTATCTTAAGCCCTAGATTATTCTCAAGATCTATAACTTTAGATGACATACCTTCCGTGAAAATCACAATAATATTTTTTGGCTTTCCATTCGGAAAGTACAACGACATATCACTTTCATTATAAACATTAAATTTCAGAAACTTTTTGGCAACTTCAGGATAGTTATAGTTTGGCTTATAGGTAACTTGCTTATAGTATTCATGAGCTGTGTTAAAAAACTGATGTAACGAGCCAGTCATAAAAATAAATATAACAAAAGACAATAAAGACAATTTAAATGCAGATGTTCTTTTCACAAAATAAAAAGGGATGGATGCTAATACATATAGCAGGAGGATAAATAATACTTGTGTTAATACCTCATGACCTACAGCTTTAAACTCAGATAAATTAGACAGAGTCAGTGGGATTATATATCCACCAGTATTTATGATTGAACTCATTTGTGCAGCGATAATTAAACAGTATGCTGTCCATATAAAAGCTCGAAGGAATTGGTTAGATATAAAAGAAATCGAAAGGAAAAAGGTAACTATCTCCGCCCCAATTATTATAGACCTGTAAATTCCAAATGATTTGTAAAATAGAATTAATAATGTCAACACTAAAACCGAAAGTAAAGATACTATGTTTCTTAAATACTTTTTTCCAAAGCTATTCATAACTAATCTCACTCGGATTAATATCATAATACTAAAAACTCAAAACTTATCAAAATAAACTTGTGAATATTTTTTAATCATCGTTTCTATATTAAATTTCTTTGTCACATACTCTTTAGCATTATTCCCAGTAATAGCCAACATATCGGGCGATTCAATGTACTTTAACATACATTCAGCCAATTGCCCTGCACCTTTACTATATAGAAAACCTGTTTGCCCATCTAAAACAACTTCAGGTATACCTTCAACTTTAGTTGCTATTGAAGGTATCGAAAAATATGCTGCTTCAACGAATACAAGGCCAAATGCTTCCCACTTTGATGGCTGGCAAAGTACATCCACGTCATTAAAAAAATCGTCTTTATTAGATATCCAACCTAGCATTTTCAAATTATCTGTCAGACCGAGTTTTTCTATCATCGACTGACAATCCTGACGTAATTCGCCATCACCCGCCAGGCTGAATCTGAGCCTTAGATCGCCTCTGTATTCTTTTAATACAATATTAACAGCCTCTATAAATTCCAAAGGATTCTTTTGTTCATCTAACCGCCCAAGAAATGAGAAATGAATCCCTTTATTATTGGTCTTACTTATAGGGTTTAGATTACTAAAATCAACTCCATTATAGATGACTTTAGTTTTTACAAAAGGATAGTATTTTGTGTAATTTTTGTTCACCGTTATATTTACATCACCACATAGAGTGGCTATATTTTCTAATATATAATAAATTGATCTGATGACAATGTTTGTATGTGCATGGAAGGCTATGCCATGAACTGTATGGACAATTTTTTTTATACCAGCGCATCTGGCCGCAATTCTCGCGATAATCCCTGGCTTTGTCGAATTTGTATGAACAATATCATATGAGTTATTCTTAAATAATTTATATAACTCGAAAAAACACTTAATATCATGAAAGCCAATACTTCTTTTCATGGAATTGATTGGTATGACTGAAATATTCTGCTTCTTAAATATTTCAACAAAGTCATTGTCAATCAAATCACCACAAATTACTATCTTTTCTATCGGACCTTCTGTATTACTTAAACCTGAAAGTATATCCAACGTAATTTGTTGAACACCTGACAATTTTGGAATAACTTGAACATGTGCAATTTTCACAAGATATGACCTTTATATCGTACCCAAGCCTTTATTTCAAAATGATACCTTTAAATATGGAAAGTATAATTAGAAATCTATATTTAACTTTGTCGTACAAAGTTCTGCTGCTTTCGAAACCAGTAGTTGTTACTGTTGACCTATGGCGCCTGTATAAAACAAGCGGTTTTTCAACAAAATATACACTACCATAATGAGAGCCTACAATGCCTAACCAAAGGTCATGGCCAATGGCGTATTTTGGAAATGGGGATGCTTTCAGAATTACATTCTTATTAAATGCCATGCAGCAGCCATGGAATGAACTCTTATGAAAACTCCTAAAAACACTTGAGCTAGGTTTGATATAAGAAAAGTAAGATTCAATTAAAGTATCGTTATTCTCATCGATTACTTTACAGTTGCAAACTACAACTGAGGCCTTATCGCTTTTTAATAATTGTAAAGTTTCACTTACTCTTCCATCAAGCCAAATATCATCTTGATCAGAAAGATATATATAATCACCATTTGCTTTAGATAATGCATTTTGAACATTCAGTGAAACTTTTACAAGTGTATTAATTTTTAATTGCAATTTCGCATCAGGTTTGAAAAGAAATATTTTAATCCGTGAATCATTTATATCACGGATTACAGAAAGAGTATTATCCGTCGAGTAATTGTCTGAAATGATGATTTCATCTTGAAGTGAGAGTTGAGACAAGATACTCGCTAGTTGTTCTTTTATATATTTTTCACCATTATATGTAGGTATACAAACCGAAATCATTTTTTGCCTCGTACATAATTATTGTAAAAAATGGATATGAATTTCAACATTTTAGTTCTTTGAACCAATTTCATCCCCCTAATCAGAACCATCATGAAGTAGATAAATTCATCATAAATATTGTTTTTTTCACAGAACCTTGCGCATTCACAATATATTGCATATCTGTTTAGGAGGTTATTATAATTTTCATCATCATTTGATAAGTCTTGTTCTAAAGTTAGGGGCATTAGATAAAAACTGCTAGATATATTTTTCAAGCGTTCGATGAATTGAAAATCACTAAAGTCTAAATAGACTTTATTATTGTAACCGCCCGCTAAAATTGCCGTATTTACATCTAGCAACATCCCACTGTTAATTGGTGAGTACGTATTTAATGAATAAATACCGGAACTCAATTCATTAGTAACAAAACCTCGATGAAAAGCATATCGCAGTGGAGAACAAAACTCCCCCTTTTTAGTTAATAATCTGGGAACATGAAGATTAATTCCTGGCTGATCTTCAATTGACTGTTGATAAAATTTAAGGGCATCAGAAGGGAAAACAGTGTCTTGATCTAATAGTAATACATATTTATAATTTAATTCATTTGCCTTTTTCATTCCCGAATTATAAGCGGTGCTAACCCCAGAGTTTTTAATATCATGATGATATATTACATTTCTATCCCTATATACTTCACACACTATATTATTTTTTATAAAATTTTCTGGAGTGTTATCATAAACAAATATATCTGAAATGCTATTATCAATATCACTATCAAGCAAAGTATTGATGCTTTCTGCATCAGAGAGCTCTTTCTTATATAATACAACTATAGGTAATATTTGTTTTTTCATAATTAAATATGGTAACCATTGACTATTTCGTTATGATATAAATTCATCAGTAACACAAGCACTGATAGTAGAACCAATAAAAATCTAACGATGTTTTTTTGCTTACAATAGCTTGCTAATATTGGTAAAACAACAATATCAGCTACAGAGAATAGCTCACTAATACGAATAGCAAATGCAGGAAGTGAAGAAAGTAGAGCTAAGCAAATCGGAGACAATGTATACAGCTTACATAACACAATCATTGAAGTATTATTTTCGAACTTTTTAGCATTACATAAAATCAGTATAATAGCTCCTATTCTAATTAATTGCAGTGCAGATAATACATTAACTGCTTCAACCATTCCGTTCGCTGTCTGATATTTATAAATGTTCAACTTTTCTTGAATTACCGAAATAGGTATATATTCCAGTAAATTTAATGGGCTGATGTTCAAAAATATCAAACCATAACTAGCACCAGTTATAACAATCGATGACAAAATAAAATTACTGCTAATTTTTTGCCTATCAAATAATAAAGAAATTAATAATATCACTAATGAAAAATGAAAAAGCATGCCAATCAGTACATAAGTAATGAATTTGCTTTTTCTTTCTTCAACAAGATATTTAAGGGCAAAAAAACCAATAGCACTAGCAACGCCTATTCTTATTTGCGTCAATTCATGAACAAAATAAAAATTAGAATAATAAAGTAATAGTGATAAGCATATATACGGAGAGAAGTATCTTATGTATTTAGCCTTATAATACAGAGCTAATGCAGCATATATTATAAATATTAATACAGGAGAACTCGTTAAAGCGTGTGATAAATACGTAAATAAAATAAAAGTCGGCTCGATGGTGTATGAATCACCATTAACCAAATATTCATAAATACTTATATATGTCTTATAGTCCCGATCAACTTCATCTCCTCTCAACACTGCGACAAAGAAAAGAATAAATATAGAGAAATAAAACATTTTTTTGTTATTTTCAAAACAACAACTTAGAATTAGCACTGATAATAATATAAGATATATTAGCATTTATTGCCTACTAGTGATTATCAAACTTTCGCATTCCTTTACCGAGGATGTATTTGAATAAATAAAAACGTCGTCGCATTCCCCAAAAAATCTTGATTGGCCTAGCTAAAAACTTATTGAAAAGAATAATTTTGTAATTGATACTCTTTAACTGTGTTTTCTTAATATCGGCCCCCATAAGCGTGAAACATTTAATTTTATCTTCTAAATTTGATTGTTGCGGTTCTAGTTTGTAATTTATCCATCCATGATGGTCAACAGTAAAGAACCTTGGTGTTCTACATGAATACAACTCGGGACGCAGATATCTTATATGATCTGGATAAAATTTATATCCTGTAATAGACCAATCCCAGCGATAAATTGCCGCTGTTGTATCAACTGGTGAAATAAAAAGAGGTCCTATTTTCGAGTTTTTATCATATAACTTAGCTTCTTGCTCATAGATCTCTTTATAAAATGGATCATCTGAAATCAAATTCCAATCAAGTGAAATACCTATTTTGCCAATGCACTTGTATTGTTCCATATACTCTATTAGTTCCGACAACCAACAGACTTTATCATTGTTATTTTTAAACTCGATATCACCATCAGTTAAAATGAAGAACTCTGAATTGATCGTTTTTCTTATTACATCTAAATGTTTATTTAGCCCCAATACCCAAAGGTTATTTTTATTCTTCAACACAGATACTTTCTCATGCGTAGAATACTCATTTAGAATTTTAATTTGTTCTTTATCATCTGAGTTGTTATCAATTATATATATATGAAAAGGACAAAATGTAGTTCGTAGTATCGACTCAATGCATTTTTTTAACAATCCATTTTCATTCCTGGTCATAATAATAATAGGGGTTAGTTGTTTCATTTCAAGTCCTGTTAAAAATCTGATGTTTCAAAAAATCTCGTAGTGATTTACTACCAAAGATGAAAATACAACCAGAAATGATAGATGTTATAAATCCTAAAATAGTACAGTTGATGATAAAATTGAATATACCTATCGCATGAAATTTTTCAGAAACATCCAATTTATAGATAAAAATATAATAAAAAGTAATCATTGTTATGAATGACAGCGACCAAACCAATAAGTGATGCTTTATAAAATCAGATAAAGATTTATTAAAAGCTTCCCTGTATAAATAGTAGGGCCTAGCAACCATTATAATGCACACATTAGATATTATTGTACCGACGATAACGCCATTGATCCCAAAAAAATGCACTAAGACTAAGGAAAAAATGAGGTTAAGACAACCTTCTAAAATTGGAAGATGAGTATCAGACATGTACCCATATGCTACTTTAAAAATATCTACTGAGGTCCTCGCTATTAAGCAGAAACCGTTAAATGCTAACAATGCAACAGTCATTCCCGGTAATACTACTCCCTCCCCTAACCATAAACTTATTAAACTACTAGACACGATGAAGTAACAAAAGGCAAAGATTGTTCCACCGCACATAAAAATAGAGTCAATTTGCAAGAATTTCTGATAAGTAGCCTCACTTCCTTTGTCATGTAGATAATTTCCCAATGCAGAGTTAAGAGGCACACTTAGGGTAGTTATTAAAAATGACATTGCCTGCGCTAGCATGATATACGAAGAGTAAGATGTTACTGTAGCTAATCCCAGGAATATTGAGATGATAATATAATCAGTGTTGAAAATTAATACTCCTGAAACCTTATGGATGAAGGTTTTTTTAATTTCAGTAAAAATATCTCTTTTAATACCGGTGTGAATATTTACTTCAATACAAGAATCTAGTGAATAATGCTGCTTAATGATTTTTTTGAAAAAATACATTTGTAGAATAACTGAAATCACTTCCAGCAAACTAAATAATATGAAACCAAAATTGAGTTTTAAAATGATAATTTGTAATATAAAGCAAATAACTCTGCCAGAACCATTAATTATTCTTAAAAAATGTACTTTCTGGTCTGCAGTAAGCAAGATTGACTCGGCACTATAACTGTACGATAAGGCCGTACTAAATACGAAAAAAATCCATGGCAAATAGAGATCATATATCTTAATATCTGACTTAACAATAAATGGCAATAATAAACAGAGAAACAATCCAATGACAATTATGACTTTTTGGATTACTTTATAAATATTCCTTATGGCAATAAATGTAGTAGATAATGCTCTATTATTTTTTTCATTTAATGGTTTAAATAGTAAATATGTTGATGCAGTGCCCAAGCCCAACTCTGCTAAATTCAAAAAACCTAGCATTTGATTTATAAGGAGATAGTATCCTGTTAATTCAGTACCTAATGTATCAAAAAAAACCTTTCTAACCCAGAATGTCATAGCCATTATTATAATTGAAAAAACAAAGCCATATTTGAATGACTTCATTACACTTTTTGTTCTCATAGGGTCATCATCGGTTCAAAGCTAGCAAAAAATAAATTGATAACTGAGTAATGTTTTGTACATCACTCAGCTAAGTGTCATGATTCTTTGAATTTTGGAGCATTACGATCTTTATCAGAAAGAATGTAATCTTTGTTGATATCTGGCCATGTTATGTCAAGCTCTGTGTCACACCAAAGAACACTTCGATCATGCTGTGGTGAGTAGTAATTCGTTGTCTTGTAGACAAACTCTGCAGTTTCACTCAATACAAGAAAACCATGAGCAAAACCTTCTGGGATCCAAAGCTGACGTTTATTCTCAGCAGAAAGATGTACTCCAACCCACTTCCCAAAAGTAGGAGAACTTTCCCGAATATCTACTGCGACGTCAAAAACCTCACCAACAACACAACGTACTAGTTTCGCTTGAGCAAAAGGAGGTAACTGGTAATGAAGACCCCGGAGTACACCTTGGGTAGATTTAGAGTGGTTATCCTGGATGAAATCGACTTTTCGTCCCACCGCTTCTTCAAAAACTTTCTGATTGAAGCTTTCGAAAAAGAAACCACGGTCGTCGCCAAAGACTTTAGGTTCAAAAATCATTACATCTGGAATTTCAGTTTTAATAATTTGCATCAGCGTTAATAGCCCTTTATCATCTTCATCAAATATTTACCGTAGTCATTCTTTATCAATGGCGCAGCTAATTTCTTCACCTGCTCTACGCCGATAAAGCCCTTACGGAAAGCTATTTCTTCAGGACATGCCACCTTCAATCCCTGACGAAGTTCGATGGTTTGAATAAAATTACTGGCCTCAATCAAACTCTGATGTGTGCCCGTATCCAGCCATGCATAACCACGTCCCATCATGGCAACAGACAAACGACCTTCCTCAAGATAAATTCTATTGATATCGGTGATTTCATACTCGCCACGCTCAGAAGGTTTTAATCCTTTAGCCATTTTTACGACACTATTGTCATAGAAGTACAAACCTGTAACGGCATAATTACTTTTTGGTTCTAAAGGTTTTTCTTCCAAAGAAATAGCTGTACCTTGTTTATCAAATTCAACAACACCATAACGCTCTGGATCATGTACATGATAGGCAAACACGGTTGCACCGGTTTCTTTTGCTCCTGCAGCTTCTAATTGTTTCTGCAAATCATGACCGTAGAAAATGTTATCTCCTAATACGAGGGCACAATCATCGTCACCAATAAACTCTTCACCGATGACAAAAGCCTGAGCCAATCCATCAGGGGTTTCTTGTACTTTATACTGGAGTTTAAGACCCCATTGACTGCCGTCTCCCAGCAATTGCTCGAAACGAGGAGTATCCTGAGGAGTACTAATAATCAATATATCTCGAATTCCCGCCAGCATGAGTGTGCTGATCGGATAATAAATCATAGGTTTGTCATAAATGGGTAAGAGTTGTTTACTCACTGCCATTGTTACTGGATACAAACGTGTACCTGATCCGCCAGCGAGAATTATTCCTTTACGAGTGGTCATATTAATCTCTCAATTTTGTCGTTGCCCTTTAACGGGCAATAATTATTTAACTAGTGACTATATTACAGACCCTAATGTGTGAACAATTCAGCGAGCATGCGTTTAACCCCGACATCCCAGCATGGCAGTGTTAAACCAAAGGTCTGTTGAAACTTTCTATTATCAAGACGTGAATTATTAGGACGTCGGGCTGGCGTAGGATATGCGCTCGTTGCGACCGGATGAGTTTGCTTTAATGCAAGTTCGTAACCCGCACTTTGCGCTTCAGTGAAGACCACATTTGCATAATCAAACCAGGTCGTTATGCCAGAGGCAACAAGATGATAAAGACCGGCAACTTCAGGCTTGCGCATTGCGGTTGTTATAGCATGCGCGGTACAGTCGGCGAGAAGTTCAGCACCGGTTGGCGCGCCAAACTGGTCATTGATAATTGAAAGCTCTTCGCGGTCTTTTGCAAGACGAAGCATGGTTTTTGCAAAGTTGTTCCCTTTGCCAGCATATACCCAACTTGTGCGAAAAATCAGGTGCTTAGGGCAATGCTTCTGGACAGCAATTTCACCTGCAAGCTTAGTTTCACCGTAGGTATTCAAAGGTCCGGTTGCATCATCTTCTGACCAGGGCTTATCACCGTCGCCGGGGAACACGTAATCGGTAGAATAATGGACTAACCATGCACCTATTAAGGCAGCTTCTTTGGCAATAGCCTCAACACTTGTCGCATTTAACAGTTGAGCAAAATCACGCTCTGTTTCAGCTTTATCAACAGCGGTGTGCGCTGCGGCATTAACGATCACATCAGGTTTGATACGACGAACTGTTTCAGCTACACCTTCAGGGTTACTAAAATCTCCACAATATTCTTTAGAGCGAACATCCAGTGCTATCACATTGCCCAAAGGAGCCAGTGCGCGCTGTAATTCCCAGCCAACTTGCCCTGTTTTGCCAAAAAGAAGGATATCCATTATTTACGATCTCCGTAATTCTGCTCGACCCAAGATTTATAAGCCCCACTTTTGATGTTATCAACCCACTTTTGATTATCTAAATACCATTGAACTGTTTTACGGATACCGCTTTCAAAGGTTTCGACGGGTTTCCAGCTCAGTTCCTGATTAATTTTCTCAGCATCAATGGCATAACGGCGATCATGGCCTGGGCGGTCAGCTACATATGTGATCTGTTGGCTATAAGATTGTTCTTTAGGCACCAGTTCATCCAGCAGATCACAAATAGTCAGAACCACATCGAAGTTTTTCTTCTCATTATGTCCTCCGATATTGTATGTCTCGCCAACTTCGCCGTTAGTGACCACGGTATAAAGCGCACAAGCATGATCCTCAACATATAACCAGTCGCGAATCTGATCGCCCTTACCGTAAATTGGCAAACTCTTTCCTTCTAATGCATTTAATATCACTAAAGGAATGAGTTTCTCCGGGAAATGATAAGGCCCGTAGTTGTTCGAACAGTTGGTGACAATGCAAGGGAGGCCATACGTGCGCTGCCAGGCGCGAACCAGATGGTCGCTTGATGCCTTCGATGCGGAATAAGGGCTACTTGGTGCGTAAGGCGTTTTTTCAGTAAACAGAGGAAGTTTTTCCTCAGCATTCCACTCATCCGGATGAGGCAAGTCTCCATAAACTTCATCGGTGGAGATATGATGAAAACGAAATGCCTCTTTTTTATTTCCCGTCAGCTGTGACCAATAAGCACGCGTCGCTTCAAGTAAGGTATAAGTCCCTACAATATTGGTTTCAATAAATTCAGCCGGCCCCGTAATTGAACGGTCAACATGACTTTCGGCAGCCAGATGCATAACGGCATCAGGTTGGTGCAATGCAAAAATCTGATCAATTGCCTCTTTATTGCAGATATCAGCCTGGACGAAAGCATAACGATCATTTTGAGCGATCATGGAAACAGACTCAAGATTACCTGCGTAGGTCAGTTTATCCACGTTAATCACGCTATCTTGAGTATTATTTATAATATGTCGAACTACCGCAGACCCAATGAATCCGGCACCGCCTGTCACTAATATCTTCATTTAACTGTCTCTCTTTATACATATCAAATCTGAATTTTTGACTTTGAAATTTCGCTATTAGCTATTGTTTTCTTTCAGCGTTCTTGCCTTAGCCAGCTTATTTATAAACAACACAAAAGCGCCAAAAAAAGCAATAAACAAAATGAGAACACCAAGCTGGTTATAATTCTTCATATCAGCGTAGATTCCTACTACAGAGAATGATATTGCTATGGCCAACACAACACCCAACGCAGTTGAATGAGTAAAACCATATTTCAATAATATGTGGTGTAAATGCTCACGATCGGGCTTGAAGGGACTATCACCTCGTCTGACCCTTGAAATCATAACGCGAATCATGTCCATCAAAGGAACAGCGATAATCCATAATGCAGTCACGGGGTGTAATATTGCTGATGCCCCCTGCGTCGCCAGAATAATCAACCATATTACCGTAAATCCTATTAGGGTACTGCCGGCATCCCCCATGAATACTTTGAATTTTCGGCCCCATGGAATGCCAAGATTAAGAAGGATGTATGGGACACAAGCGATGGTTAAACAATAACACCATTGAGCCAGTCCGTTTTTATCATGTAAACTGAATGCGATACCTAATGAGGCAAAACTCACACAAGATAACGCACCTAATAAACCATCAATACCATCAACCATATTAAAAGCATTGATTGCACACATTACTGCAAAAATGGTGATTACATACCCCAGCACACCTAAACCAACCGGATAGCCCAGGAATATGTCTCCCAGTGATGCCAGATGCAGTCCACTGAACATCATAACTATTGCTACAAATGCCTGAAGTACGATGCGCGGAGTGACTGGCAGATCATATCTGTCATCCAACACGCCCACAAATAGCAACAGGCTTACACAGGTAATATAATAATAGAAATCAGGGAACCACGCGGGTTGTAAGAAATAAATCACCCAAATAGAAATGTAGATTGATACACCGCCAACCAAAGGGATATGTCCATTATGGTGTTTCCTTGCATTTGGTTTATCAACCAAACCCACCCGTCGCGCAACCTTACGTGCAATAAACAACGAAGCTAAGGCACTGAAAAATATTATAATATATTCTTGCATGACTGCACCATATTCTATAAATTGATATAAAGACTGCTAATTTTTCCACAAGTGACATGTTAATGTTTTTCTGGAATTAACATGCACTTTTATAACGGTCGTAATTCATTTCCTTTGAGATGCAATTCATTTTAATATTATATTTCCCTGACTGTTTTTGATAGCCGTTTTATAAATAACCTTAAGTTTTGATAGCCGTTTTATAAATAACCTTAAGAGCAATTTAACGGTCAAAAAATATTGATTCAACGTTGAGTTTGCTGGATGGCATAGGGGTATTTATCATCACTACTTCTCACTTCCCCGGCGCATCGACACTCTTGGTGACAAACATCCACGCTACCGCCCCTGGCTCAGAAGCTACCAATACACTTATCTCATCACTGACTCAAGAAGGCTTGCTTACTGCATGCCCTTCTAAAGGATTTCGTTCTTCTTGCCGTCTTTACTGAAAGAATTTTTACCCTATTCCGGGTGCCCGACAAGATTGCATTATCCGAAAAACTTCGAAAATGCGCCTGATGCTGATGGTTAGACCAAAAAGCAACCACGCCAGCTTGTAAATTGCTCAGCCACCACGGTTAAATTTTGCCTTGAACCCTAACTCAACGACGCTTTAATAAGCTGAAAATTGATTAAGGCTAACCCTCTTAAAACAATCAATATTAATATGTAAAACGACGAGCAATCTTGAGTTATATAGCCTAGCGCAATGTGTATGACAACGCAGCATTAATCCTAAACTTTTATAGGTGAAATTCTGATCCATGCCCTTGAATGATTAGATATCAACCAGACTTTAACAATTCGATAAAGTGCAATAATCATTATTACTTTGCATGTCCAGGTTACAGCTTAGAGATCTCGGTTGAATGTCCTAAGACATGGCGTTAAAGGCTTTATTTGTCAATCCGACCAGAATGGATGAATATTTACAGGGCTGATAAATATGTAACCATCTATTTTTATTAAATAAAAAAGCACCATAGCAGGTGCTTTTTTAGAGCTGATTCAAGAATTACTCTTCAGCAAACTCTTTCAGCCATGCCTTAAACGCCTCACCCTGTGAGTTATGGCGAATACCGTATTCTACGAAGGCTTTCATGTAACCGAGTTTGTCACCACAGTCATGTGAACGGCCGGTCATGGAGAAAGCTTCTACAGTTTGCTTTTTCATCAGCATAGCGATGGCATCGGTCAGCTGGATTTCGTTACCCGCACCGTATGGCGTAACTGCCAACAGCGGCCAGATAGCTTCTGAAAGTACATAACGACCGACAACCGCGAGATTGGAAGGTGCATCTTTCAGATCTGGTTTTTCAACGATCGCTGTCATTGGCGCGCTTTCGCCCGGCTCAACTTCCACACCGTTGCAGTTAACGATACCGTATTTAGAAACGTCTTTTTCCGGCACTTCTTCAACCATAACCTGGCTGTTGCCCGTTTCCTGGAAACGGCGAAGCATCGCTGCAAGGTTATCTTTACGCAGATCGCTTGTGGAATCATCCATCAGAACGTCAGGCAGAATAACCGCGAAAGGCGAGTTGCCGATCAGAGGTTTTGCGCACAGAACTGCATGACCCAGACCTTTTGACTGGCCCTGACGCACGTTCATGATCGTCACGCCTTTCGGACAGATCGACTGCACTTCTTCCAGCAACTGGCGCTTAACGCGGGATTCCAGCATGCTTTCCAGTTCGAATGAAGTATCGAAGTGGTTTTCGATCGCATTTTTAGAAGAATGCGTGACCAGAATGATTTCTTTGATGCCCGCTGCAGCACACTCATTAACGATGTACTGGATCAAAGGCTTATCGACGATAGGAAGCATTTCTTTTGGAATGGCTTTCGTCGCTGGCAACATACGTGTGCCCAGACCGGCAACAGGGATAACAGCTTTTAACATTGTAAAGGATACTCCTTGAAACCTATTGGTGTGTAAATCCAGTCAGTTAGAATTCAAACATGTCAGGGAATTCACCGGACTGAAATTGTAAATACAAATTATTTCCCGCTACGCTATTTCTTCCCTGAGTATAGTCCCTGTCATTTACTTTAGGGAGACCCTACTGCGGACTTTAGGACTTCAGCACGATTCTCTGTATTTGATTACGATACCAGTAAGCCGCACGAAACGGTAAGGTAAAGACCTAATTTTAGGAATGTTAAACCTATTCGGCGATTTTATAATCATAAATTGCTGCTTTCGAAAACACCCGGCGCTGTCGGGCTCTCATTGCCCCGGATCCGCCCTTCCCCCTGCATGCGGTTTTGCCTAGCCCACTGTTTTAGATTTGAAATTTCATCTCCTGACGCCCATTATTCAACGTGCGGCAAACGCCGCGTAACTAAAGGTGAAAACGCTATATGGAATGGATCGCCGATCCGTCGATTTGGGCCGGGCTGGCTACCCTGGTAATTCTCGAAATTGTTCTGGGGATAGACAATCTTATCTTTATCGCCATTCTGGCGGAGAAACTTCCGCGCAGCCAACGTGATAAAGCCCGCGTCACCGGACTGATGCTGGCGCTCGTCATGCGTTTGCTGCTTCTGGCTTCAATTTCATGGTTGTCGACGCTTACCCATCCTCTCATTACTGTGCTGGGCCACCCGTTCAGCGCACGTGACATGATCATGCTGGTCGGAGGAATATTCCTGCTGTTCAAGGCAACGATGGAATTGAATGAACGTCTTGAGGGTAAGGATGAAGAGCAAAGCCAACAGCAACGCGGCGCCAGATTCTGGCCTGTTGTGGCGCAGATTGTGGTATTGGACGCGGTGTTCTCCCTCGATTCGGTAATTACCGCCGTGGGTATGGTTGATCACCTCGCTGTCATGATGGCCGCGGTGTGTATTGCTATCGGGCTGATGTTGCTGGCCAGTAAGCCGCTGACCCGTTTCGTCAACGCGCACCCGACAATCGTTATCTTGTGTCTTAGTTTCCTGCTGATGATTGGTTTCAGTCTGGTGGCTGAAGGCTTTGGCTATGCCATTCCGAAAGGATATCTGTACGCCGCTATCGGATTCTCGGTCATTATCGAAGGCCTGAACCAACTGGCGCACTTCAACCGTAAACGTTTTTTGTCCTCCCGCCGGTCCCTGCGTGAGCGCACCGCCGAGACTGTTTTACGCGTTCTTCGTGGTAAACATGAAGAAGCCGAGCTGGATGCACATTCCTCGAATATGATTGCAGACAGTGCGGGCGAAGAGGATGCCATCTTCAACCAGCAGGAACGCCATATGATTGAGCGCGTGCTGGGGCTCGGTCAGCGTACCGTCAGCAGCGTGATGACTTCCCGCCACGACGTCGATAATCTTGAACTCAATGATCCGATTGAATTGCTGAAACAGCAGATAGCTGAAAATCAGCACACGCGAATTTTGGTGACAGAAGACAGCTCTACCGATGAGCCGTTAGGCGTGGTGCATGTTGTCGACCTGCTTAAACAGCAGCTTTTGCAAAATGAGTTAGATCTTAAGGCGCTGATCCGCCAGCCGCTGATTTTCCCGGAACAACTTTCCCTGCTGATGGCACTTGAGCAGTTCCGTCTGGCTAAAACTCACTTTGCCTTTGTCGTCGATGAATTCGGTTCGGTTGAGGGTATCGTGACCCTGACTGACGTGATGGAAACGATTGCCGGTAATTTGCCTGAATCGGATGAAACGCCGGATGCACGCCACGATATCTCGCAACAGGAAGACGGCACCTGGATTGCCAACGGTTATATGCCGCTGGAAGATCTGGTGATGTATATCTCTCTGCCGGTTGATGAGAAACGGGAATATCACACGCTGGCGGGGTTACTGATGGAGCATACTCAGAGCATCCCGCAGGTGGGTGCGCAAATCCACATTGATGACTATCTGTTTGAGCCACTCGAGGTCAGCAGTCACCGTATTCTGAAAGTGAAGATCACGCCGCTTAAAACTGAAATGGATGACGATTACGAAGTGTAAACTGATGTTCAGGTAGACAGGAAAACGTAAAACGGGGCGCTGATGAGGCGCCCCGTTTTCATTCAGATATTCAGAGATTATTTATTCAGTAACTTCTGAACATCTTCTTTTTCTTTGCTGTCTTTGCGCTTATCCACCCAGTTCTGAATGGCGCTTCTGGCGCTTTGCTCAATGGTACGCCTCAGGATCTGATCAACTTGTAACTGGTAACCCAGTTGCGCCCACGGCCCGTAGACGCGCAGCGGGATATCGGTGGTTTTCAGCGTATTGATGAGATTGCTGTCGCCTTTCCAGCCACCTGTCACGCGGATCAACAAATTCATGTCAACCTTTTCGCCGGCGAGATCAACAGAGCCATCACCTTTGGCGTAAACCATTGGCGACTGGCCTTCCAGATCATTAAGTTTCAGGGTGCCATTTTTCAGCTGCCCCTGTGCTTTCAGTGTATCAATCTGGCTGTAATGCTCATATTTATCCAGCCCCTGAACGCTGCTGGTATTGCGGCTTACCGCCTGCTGGATCAGTTGCTGAATATTAAGGCCATTCAGATGCGCGTTAGTCATAGCCAGTTCAGCATCTCCCTGCCAGTTACGCGCAAAATCTTCTGCTGAGAGCCCTTTACCGCTCACGTCACCTTTCATAGAGAAGCTGCCCGTCAGCGCTTTCGGCAATCCATACGCGGTCAGCAGATCAGCAAGTTCAATGTTATTCACATCCGGCGTCATGTGAACCAGAATGTTTTTACCCGTCACATCCATATCGCCAGGCAGGGAAAAGCTTCCCGCCCCGAGATTGCCGCTGAAGGTCGGCAATACAACTTTGCCCTGCCGGTTATCGGCATTCAGTGCCAGATTTTTGATCTTCATCCCGCGATAGGTTAAATCAGCCACTTTCAGTGCCAGATGCGCATTGAACGTCTGCAAACTACTCAGGCCATTCGGCTGTTCATCAACATCACGGGCAATGACCGGTGCGGAAGTGATTGACTGAGTACTCTGAGCCGCCTGTTCGTATGTTTTGGGCTGCCAGCCGGAAAGTGCATCCAGATCCAGTTTATCCGCGTTTAAATTGAGCTGATAATTACCGATATCGCCGCCCATCGTGGCAGATGCGGTACCTGAAATCTGATTATCATTTGCGGTCAGCGCCAGCTGTGTGAGCGCAAGTGAATCATTATCACGCTGATAGCTGGCCTGCATCGAGCCATTGCCCTGAACGCCTTTGACCGGAATGTCAGCGCCACTCAGCTGATAAGTAAATTTACTGACATTGGCCGACACCGCCTGCGGATAGTGCTGCATATCCACTTGCGCATTCATCGTAAACGCCAGGTCGCGCTGATTGCGATTTATACGGCTCGAAAGCTGAATGGTGGCCTGACGGTTGTCGTTTTTATCAATTTCCATATTGATATCACGTACGTTTATCTGGTCATCATCGCCGCGCTGCCAGATAAGCAGACTGTCCGCAATACTGACTTTATCGATATCGAATTTCCAGCCCGCCTCAAGTTCAGAGGCTCCGGGCGCGACAGGCGTTGGCGTTGCAGGCGCCACCGGCGCATCCGGCTGATTCTCTTCAGTTTCAGGTGTCAGGCGTATCACTGCGTTTTTCAGCAGGACCTGTTTCACCGCCAGCTGATGAGAAATAAGAGGCCAGAGTTTAACGTCCAGCCGCATGTTTTCTGCACTGACAACCGGCTCTTTAGCACCCGGCGCGGTGAGCGACGTCTGACCGGCAATGATGCTCAGCTGTGGCCAGACATGCCAGCGCAATGAGCCGTTGATGGCCAGCTGATATCCGCTTTTCACCTCAACCCGTTCCACCATGTACTGGCGGAAATCATTCGGGTTGATCAGAAACACCAGCGAAGTCATGCCGGCAATGATAACCACCAGTAAAATCACCAGTGTTGTCAGTAGTCTTCTCATGCCTTCCTCACGTTTTTATCCGTAATGCGGATAAAAAACAGAATCAGTCTTCATCAATACGACTGGCAATTGCGCTTTGCTGGTCGCGGTATTTCGCATCCTGACGGCTATTATAGGGACGCGCAGCAGAACCGGATAATGGCTCAAAGCTCAGCGCACCAATCAGCATTCCGGGACGAAGTGCCAGCGGGAGCTTACCTGAATTATAGAACTCGAGAACAATCCGCCCTTTCCAGCCCGGATCAATACGATGTGCGGTGACATGCACCATCAGCCCGAGACGCGCCAGTGAAGAACGCCCGTCCAGCCAGCCGACTAAATCATCAGGAATGGTCACAGACTCAAACGTCACTGCCAGCGCCAGTTCGCCAGGATGCAGGAAGAATGCTTCGCCTTCCGGCAAAACAATCTCATCACTCATCACTTTATCCAGCGCGGCGCTGACTTCATCCTTCGGGCCACTCAGGTCGATATAACCGGCGTTATGGCCGAGGAAAACGCGAAAACCGTTACCCAGACGCACATCTACCGTCGCACCGTTAATCCGTTCAACCGGCGGACGGGGTGAAATGCCCAGTTTGCCACTGTCGAGCCAGGCTTCTATATCTCGGTCGCAAAGTCTCATCGTATCTCCGGTATGGTTTTTACGGATTGTTCCGCGATTAATTGAAGAACTGGCTGATTTTCGCCTTCAGAATATCAATCGCAATCCGGTTTTTGCCGCCACGCGGCACAATGATGTCTGCGTATTGTTTTGAGGGTTCGATAAATTGCAGGAACATCGGACGGACTGTCTTCTGATATTGCGCCATGACGGAATCCATTGAACGACCACGTTCATTGACGTCACGTTTCATACGACGCATCAGGCAAATATCCAGCGGTGTATCAACGAAAATGGAGAAATTCATTTCCTGACGCAAACGCACGTCGGTCAGAAGCAGGATCCCTTCCAGAATGATCACTTTCTTCGGTTTAAGCGTCACCGTTTCAGCCAGACGGGTATGTTCAATGAAGCTGTAGCTCGGCAATTCAATCGCCTGGCCAGACTTCATTGCCTGCAAATGCTGGAACAGTAAATTATGGTCCATCGCACTTGGATGGTCGTAGTTGGTTTTGACCCGCTCTTCCATGGTCATGTGGCTTTGGTCTTTATAGTAGCAATCTTCCGGGATTACCCCGATGTGCTCATCACCGACCTGATCACGAAGTTCACGGTATAACGTACTGGCGATGAGGCTTTTTCCCGAAGCAGATGCGCCAGCGATACCCACGATGACACACTGATGGAATTTGTCAGACATAAAATTAAAGACCTGATTTGGAAGTTGGAAGGCAAGCACAGACATGTGCTTTTAACGCGCCAATTATAAGTACAAGACACTACCTGATGCCAGCGTTAAGGCGGTGTAATCGCTGACATCAGGCAATAAATCGCGGAGTTGGGAGATTAAACGGCCCGGAATGCAATTTCTGTCGGGATAGCGTCACCCTTCCAGAACAGTTGTGACGCAATTTTTGCCGCCAGTTCGCGGTAAATAACAGTGAACTCACTGTCCGGATTGGAGACGACCGTCGGTTCACCGCGATCTAAATCTTCGCGCAGCGAAATATGCAGCGGCAATTGCGCCAGCAATTCGCAGCGGTATTTCTCAGCCAGACGCTGCGCCCCACCAGTGCCAAAAATGGGCTCGTGATGTCCGCAGTTGCTGCACACGTGCATGCTCATGTTCTCGACAATGCCCAGAACCGGCACATGCACTTTTTCAAACATGACGATGCCTTTCATGGCATCCAGCAACGCAATGTCCTGCGGCGTTGTCACCACCACCGCGCCTGTTACCGGGATATTCTGCGACAATGTCAGCTGAATATCCCCGGTGCCCGGCGGCAGGTCGATGACTAGATAATCGAGATCAGGCCACAGCGTGTCCGAAAGCATCTGCATCAGCGCTTTGCTGGCCATCGGCCCGCGCCACACCATGGCATTTTCGTCGGTGACCAGATAACCAATGGAGTTGGTCGCCAGCCCGTGCGCCATAATCGGCGACATATGCACGCCATCCGGCGATGTCGGACGCTCTTCCTCAGTCCCCAGCATATTCGGCACCGACGGGCCATAAATATCGGCATCCAAAATACCGACTTTTCCGCCCTCAGCAGCCAGCGCCAGCGCCAGATTCACAGCGGTTGTCGATTTCCCGACCCCACCCTTACCGGAGCTGACAGCCAGAATATTGCGTACACCTTTAATACCCGGTTGATCGTTGGCACGTTTCATGGTGGCGATATCATGACGCAGGTTCCACTGAATGGCCGACGCGCCGGTGACCCGCAGCAATTCTCCGCTGGTTTCATCTTTGAGCACATCGAAACCGCTGTTCCAGGCAAACGGCAGCGTCAGGTCAATATGTAAAACGTCGTCCATCAGCACGCAATGGTGCAATGCTTTAATGGAAGGCAAATCTTTTTGTAATGTGGAATGGCGGAAGGTGGCCAGTACGCCGGTCACTAGTGCGCGCAGCCCTGCGGGTGTGGTCTGCTGTGGGGATTGAGATGTCATCCCGGCTCCTTGAAACTGGTTATCAGACTATTTATCTACTCATAAGCATAACAGAACACACGTAAGGAGATCCCCCCGTTTGTTTACGCGGGGCGGCGCTTTCGGTTAACATCAATGCCCCTGATTTCAACTACAGAAAGCAAGCTCTTACTATGGCTCAAGTCGCGAAAAAAATTTTGGTAACCTGTGCACTTCCGTACGCCAACGGATCCATCCATCTCGGTCACATGCTCGAGCACATCCAGGCTGACGTCTGGGTCCGTTACCAGCGAATGCGCGGCAATGAAGTGCATTTCATCTGTGCGGACGATGCGCACGGCACACCGATCATGCTCAAAGCGCAGCAGCTCGGTATCAAGCCGGAAGAGATGATTGCCGAAATGAGTCAGGAGCATCAGAAAGATTTCGCCGGCTTCGGTATCAGCTACGACAACTATCACTCCACGCACAGCGATGAAAACCGTGAGCTGTCCGAGCTGATTTATGGTCGTCTGAAAGAAAACGGCTTCATCAAGAACCGCACCATTTCTCAGCTGTACGATCCGGAGAAAGGCATGTTCCTGCCTGACCGTTTCGTCAAAGGCACCTGCCCGAAATGTAAATCACCCGATCAGTACGGCGATAACTGTGAAGTTTGTGGCGCAACCTATAGCCCGACTGAACTGATCGACCCGAAATCTGTGGTTTCCGGCGCGACGCCTGTGCTGCGTGATTCCGAGCACTACTTCTTCGACCTGCCGGAGTTCAGCGCGATGTTACAGGCATGGACCCGTTCCGGCGCGCTGCAGGAGCAGGTAGCGAACAAAATGCAGGAATGGTTCGAGCACGGTCTGCAACAGTGGGATATCTCCCGCGATGCGCCGTATTTCGGCTTTGAAATTCCTGATGCGCCAGGCAAGTATTTCTACGTCTGGCTGGACGCGCCAATCGGTTACATGGGTTCATTCAAAAATCTGTGCGACCGCCGCAGCGATCTGAACTTCGACGAGTTCTGGAAAAAAGATTCCACTACCGAGCTGTATCACTTCATCGGTAAAGACATCGTTTATTTCCACAGCCTGTTCTGGCCGGCCATGCTGGAAGGCAGCGGTTTCCGCAAACCAACCAACCTGTTCGTGCATGGTTATGTCACCGTCAATGGCGCGAAAATGTCCAAATCGCGCGGCACGTTCATCAAAGCCAGCACCTATCTGAACCATCTGGATGCGGATTGCCTGCGTTACTACTACACCGCGAAACTGTCTTCACGCATCGACGATATCGACCTGAATCTTGAAGATTTCGTGCAGCGCGTTAACGCCGACATCGTGAACAAAGTGGTAAACCTGGCTTCCCGTAACGCCGGTTTCATTGCCAAGCGTTTTGACGGCCAACTGGCTGACAAACTGGCCGATGAAGCGCTGTATAAAACCTTCACCGATGCCGCTGAAAGCATCGCTCAGGCGTACGACAGCCGTGAATCAGGCCGTGCGATCCGCGAAATCATGGCGCTTGCCGATCTGGCCAACCGTTATGTTGACGAACAGGCGCCGTGGGTTGTGGCGAAACAGGAAGGCCGCGACGCTGACCTGCAGGCCATCTGCTCAATGGGCATTAACCTTTTCCGCGTACTGATGACCTATCTCAAGCCGGTTCTGCCTTCGCTGTCAGAACGCACCGAAGCGTTCCTGAATACTACTCTGGACTGGGACACTATTGCCCAACCACTATTGTCACATCAGGTGAATCCGTTCAAAGCGCTGTTTAACCGTATCGAACTGGATAAAGTGACCGCGATGGTTGATGCTTCGAAAGAAGACATTGCGGCTGCAAAAGCACCGGCAACAGGTCCGCTGGCTGACTCCCCGATTCAGGAAACCATCACTTTTGATGATTTCGCCAAAGTGGATATGCGTATCGCGCTGATCAAAAGCGCTGATTTCGTGGAAGGTTCGGACAAACTGTTGCGCCTGCAACTGGATCTGGGCGGTGAAACCCGTCAGATTTTCTCCGGCATCCGCTCAGCGTATCCTGATCCGAAAGTGCTGGAAGGCCGCCTGACAATCATGGTCGCTAACCTCGCACCGCGTAAAATGCGCTTCGGCATCTCTGAAGGGATGGTGATGGCCGCGGGTCCGGGCGGAAAAGACATCTTCCTGCTCAGCCCGGATTCCGGTGCACAGCCTGGTATGCAGGTGAAGTAAAACAGTTTTGAGTGACGAAAAGCCCGATGAAAGCATCGGGCTTTTTTTATGATTTTTCGTAACCTTATCGCCGCAAATACCCTATAGATTTCGGGTGTCAGGAAGGCGGCGAGTGAGAAAGTCTCCGGGAGCTTACATCAGTAAGTGACCGGGGCGCACGAGCGCAGCCAACGCATCTGACACACGAAAGATGACGGGTATTTCATTTCGGCCAGTTCGGCCATACGCTGCGTGGATACTCTCTGTCGATATCCGATTTCGCCAGCCCGATATCTTTGAGCTGATCAGCACTGAGCGAATGCAAAATCTTGCGGCTGACGCGGCGCTCATTCCAGCCATGCATCACGGCGAATAACTGTTTTACCCATCCGGCTTTTTTCTGCGGTATCTGTACTGCCTGTTCAGGCATGGCGACTTCTGCGCAAACCACTGTCTCACATCCGGTAAACTGCCGTTCTTCAATGATATTTTTCATATTCTGCTCCCGTTGACGACCTGACATCAGGATCTAACAACGGGCAAAAACATTACAGATTCAGATTTTTTGTATTTCAACCAGACAGATCTGGATCTGATGACAGATTCAGCGGTAGATTGTGTCCATCTGTACTGCTTTCTTTGCGCAGGCGTTGAGGAAAAGATAATGAATCGTTACGAAAATCTGGCAAATGTTCTGAGTGACCGTATTGAACAGGGGCTGTATCCCGCGGGTATCCGTCTGCCTTCGGTGCGGGTTTTAAGCAGTGAACATGGCGTCAGCGTCAGTACCGTTCAGCAGGCGTACCGGGTGCTGGAAGAAAAACAGCTGGTTGAAGCCCGTCCGAAATCCGGGTACTTCGTGAAAGACGCGCGCATTCAGGCGGCTCTTCCGGCAGTTTGCCGCCCGACACAGCGCCCGGTGGATATTTCCCAGTGGGACCAGGTGCTTGAATTGATCACCTCCCCGCACCGTCCGGGTGTAATTCAGTTGGGTCGCGGTTCACCCGATGTGACTGCCGCCACGCTCCGCCCTCTCAGCCGCCTTATGGGGCGCGCCGGACAGCATCAGAATCTCAGCGCGTTTCATTACGACAGTATTTACGGTTCAGAAGACCTGCGCGAACAGATTGCCCGCCTGATGATCGACAGCGGAAGCCATATGGATGCCAGCAATATTCTGATCACCACAGGTTGTCATGAGGCGCTGTCTATCGCCATCCGCTCGGTCTGCGAGCACGGGGACATCGTGGCGGTGGATTCACCGAGTTTTCACGGCGCTATGCAGACGCTGAAAGGTTTTGGTATGAAAGCGCTGGAAATCCCGACCGATCCTGTCACCGGGATCAGTCTGGAAGCTCTTGAGATGGCGCTGGAACAGTGGCCAATCAAAGCGATACAGCTGACACCCAACTGCAATAATCCTCTCGGTTACAACATGCCGGACGATCGTAAGAAAAGTTTGCTGCGCCTGGCGCAACGCTACGATATCGCGATTATCGAAGATGACGTTTACGGCGAACTGGCGTATCAGTATCCCCGCCCGGCCACCATCACGTCTTTCGACGAAGATGGACGCGTTTTGCTGTGCAGCTCGTTTTCCAAAACGCTGGCGCCAGGTTTACGCGTCGGCTGGATTGCGCCGGGCCGTTACCATGACCGCGCCCTGCACATGAAATACATCACCACAGGTGCGTCAGCGACGCTGCCACAAATCGCCATCGCAGATTTCATCAAACAGGGCCATTACCTGCAGCACATGCGCCGTATGCGCAATCAGTACCAGCGAAACCTGTGCACCATGACTGACTGGGTGATGAAATATTTCCCGTGCGGTTCACGCGTCAGCCGTCCGCAGGGAGGTTTTTTGCTGTGGATTGAACTCGACGAACGCGTGGATACACAACGTCTGAACCGGTTGCTGGAAGAACATTTAGTGCAAATTGCTATCGGTTCGATATTCTCTGCATCAGGCAAATACCGCAACTGTCTGCGGATCAATTATGCCCAGACGCTGACGGCGAAAACCGAACGTGCCGTCCAGCAGGTTGGCGTGACCATTGCTCAGATGCTGGAAAATTGCTAAACGCCCATCCGGAGAGACTTTTATCGTGCAGATTGAACCGTTACCGCCACTGAACACGCTGGTGGCTTTTGAATGCGTGGCACGTTATTGCAGTTTTTCGCGGGCGGCCGACGAGCTGAATCTGACGCAAAGTGCCATCAGCCGCCAGATTATTCAGCTCGAAGAGATGCTCGGCTGTAAGCTTTTCCAGCGCGCCCAGCGTAAAACCACGCTGACGCCGCGCGGCGAAACCTATGCACAACAGGTGCGAAAATGGCTGGGAGATATTTCGCAATCCACGGCTGAAGTCATGGGCTGGAACGGCCTGCCGCAGGTCACGCTGGCCTGCACCAGCGCCATGAGCGGCCTGTGGCTTTCGTCACGTCTCTCCTCTTTGCGCCAGCTGTTGCCTGATTTGCAAATCCGCATGAAAATCTCCGACAGCTTTTCGGACCTCAAGTCATCAGAATTTGATCTGGCTATTTTCTATCTGTGTGAGCCGCCGCCCGGTTATCACGTACAGGCGTTGTTCGATGAAGTCTGCTATCCGATGTGTTCACCGGAATTTCTCAACCGGCTGCCGCCGGATGCCAGTGCTGCCGATTTGCTCGAACATACATTGCTTATCCAGGACGATCCGCAACGTGAATGGACTGGCTGGCGCGACTGGTTTGCCTCACAGGATGTCAGTTTCGTGACGCCGCGCAGAACCTGGCGCGCCAATAACTATCCGTTTCTGGTGCAGTCGGCGGTGCTGGGGGATGGAATTCTGCTGGGCTGGGAAGGACTGGTGCAGGATTACGTCAACAGTGGCCAGCTGGTTGCCGCGCATCCCGGCAAACTGGCTGCCGCCGGTAAATGCTACATGCTGACACCACAGGACCGGTTCCTTAAACCAGTGGTACACAAAGTCATTAACTGGCTTAAACAGCCTTAAAGTGAATAAATTTACCAGGCCAGATATCTGGTCTGGTAATGCTAATTCAGCATAACTGACGAGATGGATATCACATTATTTATAAAAAATAATAATAATCCCAGGTCATAATAAAATATTATGAATTGACATCGGACGGCGGGATTTTATTCCTTTCCAGATATCTGCGTTTTCTCGCAGAATTCATACCAATTATTGTAAACAACAGCCAGCATGACTGTGAAATACAGGATGCAAGGTTAAAATCATGGCTTAATGAATAGAGGCCAAACACACCGCCGATTATATTAAGATACGCGTAACTGTTAGCATCAACCGCTAGCCTGCGCATTTGAACCAGCGCATAAGCCAGAAGATAGCAAAACACGCCAATTAAGCCGACAACCGTATGCAGTTCCACCGGTCACTTCCCTTTCCAGACATTGATAGTTCAGAAAAATAAAGCTTTTCAGGGTGTTCTGCCGCGCATTTTTCGCATACCCTCATGATAAATTCTCATGCAAGTTCAACAGGAGGTTTTGATATAAATCATCAAGGCAATCCATTGCGCCAATTAGAAACACCCGGGGTATTTCGCCTGCACCTATAAAATTCCAGCACGTACTATGGAGAAAATTAATGAAAGATAATAATTCCCCTTTGACGAAATTAATGCAGGATGCACAACTTAGCCGTCGCGGCTTTATTACCAGCGCTTCCGCTGTGGGTATTACCAGTGCCTTAGGTTTTTCACCGTTCTCTGCTTTCGCCGCTGAACCGAAAAAAGGCGGCGTATTAAAACTGGGCATGTCAGGCGGAAATACCAGTGACACGCTGGACCCGACATTATTCAGCGACTGGGTGCCCTTAAATCAGGCATATATGCTGATGAATGGCCTGGTGGAAATTGATGAAAATAACAAAGCCACGCCGGAACTGTTCTCAGCATGGGAAGCCAAACCGGGTGCCGCCGAATGGGTGTTTACTGTTCGTGATGGCGTGACCTTCCATAACGGCAAAAAACTCGACGTCGATGACATTCTCTATTCCATCAACCTGCATCGCGGCGACAAATCCAAAAGCGCCATCAAAACCCAGTTGGCTCCGATTACCGGCCTGACCAAACAGGGCGACAACCAAGTCCTGATTACCCTCGACAGCGGCAACGCTGACCTGCCATATCTGCTGGCGGATTACCATCTGGTGGTGGTGCCGAACGGCTTCACTGACTGGTCACACCCGATTGGTACCGGCGGGTTTATCTTCGATCAGTACGAGCCGGGCGTGCGATCGCTGTTCAAACGTAACCCGAACTACTGGAAGCCGGATCGCGCCTTTGTCGATGCCGTGGAAGTGCTGGTCATTAACGATCCGACCGCGCGTACCAACGCCCTGATTTCCGGTCAGGTTCATGCGATTAACCGCGTTGATTTCAAAACGGTCGATTTCCTCAAACGCAGCCCGGCGCTGAACATTGTGCGTTCTTCCGGCGGCCAGCATTTTACGTTCCTGATGGATTGCAGTGTCGCACCGTACAACAACAACGACGTACGCATGGCAATTAAACACGGCATCGACCGCCAGAAAATCCTCGATACCGTGCTGCGTGGCTACGGCTCGCTGGGTAACGACCACCCTATTCCGAAAACCGACCGTTTCTTCAATCACAGCCTGGAACAACGCGTTTACGATCCGGACAAATCAAAGTTCTACCTGAAAAAAGCCGGTCTGACCGATCTCAAAATCGAACTGTCGTCTTCTGACGCTGCTTTTGCCGGTGCGCTCGACGCCGCCGCCCTGTTCCAGGGACAGGCGCAGAAAGGCGGTATTCAGGTCAACATCAAGCGCCAGCCTGCCGACAGTTACTGGGACGACGTGTGGATGAAAGCGCCGTTCAGTATGGGGTACTGGGGCGGGCGCCCGACCGCTGACCAGATGTTCTCCACCGCTTATCAGTCCACCGCAAAATGGAACGACACGCACTGGAAAGATGACAAGTTTGACGCATTGCTTTTACAGGCACGTTCGCTGCTCGATGAAGGCAAACGCGCGGAAATCTATGGCGAACTGCAAAGCATCGTGCGTGACAACGGTGGCGCAATGATCCCGCTGTTCGGCGATTATCTCGATGCCGCCAGCAAAAAAGTCGGCGGCATCAAGCCGCATCCGATGTTTAACTTCATGGGTGGTCGTCTGGCCGAGCGCGTCTGGCTGGAGGCATGATGAAAAAACGGATTTTACAGCGGGCCCTGTTGGGCATTATCACGCTGTGGCTGGTTTCGGTGCTGATTTTTATCGGCACTGAAATGCTGCCCGGTGACGTCGCGACGGCCATTTTAGGCCAGAGCGCCACGCCTGAAACCGTTGCCGCGTTGCGTCTGCAACTCGGGCTGGATGAACCATCAGTGCTGCGTTATCTGCACTGGCTGGCGGGCATTATGCACGGCGATTTAGGTCATTCACTGGCGAATGGTCGCGCCATCAGCGACGAACTGCTGCCGCGTCTGGCGAATACTTTGTTCCTCGCCGGATACGCGGCGGTGATTGCCATTCCGCTGGCGGTGGGTTTAGGTATCGCGTCGGCTATCTGGCGCGGTTCCGTCTTTGACCGGCTGGCGAACACGCTGACGCTTATCAGCATTTCGGTGCCGGAGTTTTTTGTCGGTTACATTCTGGTGATCGCCTTCGCCATCCGCCTGACCTGGTTTCCAAGTCTGGCGATGGTCGACAGCAGTTCGTCGTTTATCGACCGGCTTTACGTCTGTACCCTGCCGATGCTCACCCTGACGCTGGTGGTACTGGCGCATATGCTGCGCATGACGCGTGCGTCGGTCACGGCGGTGATGGCCAGTCCGTACATCGAAAGCGCAGTGCTCAAGGGCATTCCACGCTGGCGTATTGTGATTTCTCACGCCCTGCCAAACGCTCTTGCGCCTATCATCAACGTGGTGGCGTTTAACCTCGCGTATCTGGTGGTCGGTGTGATCCTGGTGGAAGTGGTGTTTGTCTATCCGGGCATCGGGCAATACATGGTGGATGCGGTGACCAAGCGCGACCTGCCGGTGGTTCAGGCCTGCGGTCTGCTGTTTGGTGGCACCTATATTTTCCTCAACACCACCGCCGATTTGCTGGCGATCTGGTGCAATCCACGCCTGCGCCATGCGCGCTAAAAGAGGGAACTCATGAACCGATATTTCATTAACATCCCGCTGTCGGCCTGGATTGGTATTGTGATTATTGCGGTGAATCTGCTGGCGGCTATTTTTGCGCCCTGGCTTGCACCGCACAGCGAAACCGAACAGGTCGGCGATATCTGGCTGCTGCCGTCCGCCGCCACGCCGTTCGGCACTGACAGCCTCGGGCGCGATATGCTCTCACGCATTCTGTTTGGTGCGCGCACCACGATTGCTATCGCGCTGACCATCACCTTCAGCTCATTTATCATCGGCATTGTCACCGGCTTTACGGCGGCGATTTACGGCAAATGGGTGGATGTGGTGCTGTCGCGCATCGTCGATACCGTGATGTCGATTCCGGTGCTGATTTTTGCGCTCATCGTATTGTCCGTGATGGGCACATCCATTCCGGTGCTGGTGCTGACCATCGCCCTGCTCGATGCCACACGCGTGTTCCGCCTGGCACGTCTGGTGGCGCAGGCGATTGTTTGTCAGGAATACGTCGAAGCGGCGCGTTTGCGTGGCGAAGGGCTGCGCTGGGTGCTGTTCAAAGAAATCCTGCCGAACGCCCTGCCGCCGCTGCTTGCGGAGTTTGGCATGCGCTTCTGCTTTACCTTCCTGTTCATCGCCGGCTTAAGTTTCTTAGGTCTGGGCATTCAGCCGCCGTATGCCGACTGGGGCAGCATGGTGCGTGACAACGCGCAGGCGATTAACTTTGGTCAGTTCGCGCCGTTGTATCCGGCGGCGGCGATTGCCCTGCTGACGATTGGCGTCAATCTGGTGGTTGACTGGCTGCTGGCGCGTAACAGCCTGCCGCATGGAGATGAAGCATGACACGCACGATTTTAGAAATGCGCAGCCTGCGCATCGAAACCCTCGACGGTTCGCCGCTGGTGCAGGATATTTCACTCAGACTGGCAGCGGGCGAAGTGCTCGGTCTGATTGGCGAATCCGGTGCCGGGAAATCCACTATCGGGCTGGCAGCATTAGGCTATGCCCGTCAGGGTTGCCGGATTGCCGGTGGCGAAGTGTTTCTGGATGGCACCGATATCGTTTCTCAACCCTCCAGCGTCAAGCGCGAATGGCGTGGCAAACGCGTGGCATATGTGGCGCAAAGCGCGGCGGCCTCGTTTAACCCGGCGCTGACCATTGAAAAACAGGTTTGCGAAGGTCCCGTCCGCCACGGTCTGATGAGCAAAGAAGAAAGCCGTCAGTGGGCAATTTCGCTGTTCCGTTCGCTGGATTTACCGGATCCGGAAAACATCGGCAAACGCTATCCGCATCAGCTTTCCGGCGGGCAGCTTCAGCGCGCAATGGCTGCAATGGCGATGTCGTGTAAACCCGATTTGCTGATCATGGATGAGCCGACCACCGCGCTTGACGTCACCACACAGATTGAAGTGCTGGTGATGCTGCGCAAACTGGTGCGCGAATTCAATACGGCTGCGTTGTATATCACCCACGATCTGGCCGTTGTCGCGCAACTTGCCGACCGTATTATGGTGCTGCGCCACGGCAAAGAAGTGGAAACCGGCGATACACAAGCCATTCTGGAAAATCCGCAGCAGGAATATACCCGCAGGCTGGTGGCGGAACGTGAACATGCGCTGACGCCGCTGGCTGACGGCCATGGATCCGCCGGACAGCCGCTGCTGACGATGCGCAAACTGAACACCGGCTACAACGGGAAACGCGTGGTGCATGACGTCAGTCTGCAACTGCCGCGCGGTAAAACGCTGGCGATTATCGGCGAATCCGGCAGCGGGAAAAGTACGCTGGCGCGGGCGCTGGTCGGCCTGTTGCCGGATACCGAAGGCAGTGTGGATTTCGACGGCGTTCAGCTTTCGCACAATTTCCATAAACGCAATAAAGAAACGCTGCGCCGTATGCAGATGATTTATCAGTTGCCTGATGTGGCGCTCAATCCGCGCCAGACCTTGCTGGATATCATTGGCCGCCCGCTGACCTTTTATTTTGGGATGAACAAAAAGCAGGTGCGTGAGCGCGTGGAAGAATTGCTGCGCCTGACCGAACTGCCGGTCAAACTTACCGACCGTCGTCCCGGTGAACTTTCCGGCGGGCAGAAACAGCGCGTTTGTATCGCCCGCGCACTGGCTGCGCAGCCGGAACTGATTATCTGCGATGAAGCCACGTCAGCGCTCGATCCGCTGGTGGCGGAAGAAGTGCTGAATCTGCTGCGGCGCTTGCAGGAACAGCTCGGGCTGTCGTATCTGTTTATCACCCACGATCTGGGTACGGTAAAACGTATCGCTCATCAGGTGGCGGTAATGTATCAGGGCCAGGTGGTCGCCAGCGGCGATACCGACGTGGTCTTCAGCGCACCAATGCACAGCTATACCGAAAAACTGCTGACATCCGTACCGGAAATGCGAACCAGCTGGCTGGACGACGTTCTCGCCCTGCGCGGCACGGCGCTTCCTGCGGCAGTTATTCCTTCGACAGGAGTCTTATGAGCACCAAACGCATCGTGACCGAATTCCCTCACGCCGTCACCGTGACTGAACATTTGTGGATCCCGCTGAGCGACGGCACGCGCCTCGCCGCCCGTTTATGGCTGCCGGATGACGCTGAAAGCCAGCCGGTACCCGCCATTCTCGAATACATCCCTTACCGCAAACGCGACGGAACCCGTACCCGTGACGAACCGATGCACGGATTTTTCGCCGGAAACGGCTATGCCGTGGTGCGCGTGGATTTGCGCGGCAGCGGCGAATCCGACGGCCTGCTGGCGGATGAATATCTGTTACAGGAACAGGACGACGCCCTGGAAGTGATTCAGTGGATAACTGAACAACGCTGGTGCAGCGGCAACGTCGGCATGATGGGTAAATCCTGGGGCGGCTTCAACGGTTTACAGGTTGCCGCCCGCCGCCCGCCAGCGCTGAAAGCCATCATCACCGTCTGCTCCACCGATGACCGTTACCGCGACGATATTCACTACAAAGGCGGCTGTCTGCTCAACGACAATCTCTGGTGGGGCGGCATTATGCTGGCGTACCAGAGCCGCCCTTCCGACCCCGCGCTGGTCGGTGAAAGCGGGTACAAAGACTGGCTAAACCGTCTGGAAAACATGCCATTTTTCCCGGCGTTGTGGATGGAACACCCGCTGCGCGATGAATACTGGCAACACGGTTCGGTATGCGAAGACTGGTCGGCGATCCAGTGTCCGGTGATGGCGATTGGCGGCTGGGCGGACGCTTACAGCAACGCCGTTTTCCGCCTGATGGACAATTTGAAAGTGCCGCGCCGCGCCATTCTCGGTCCGTGGGCGCACATCTATCCGCAGGACGGCACGCCTGAACCGGCGATGGGTTTCTTACAGGAAGCCGTGCGCTGGTGGGATCACTGGCTGAAAGGCAAAGACAACGGCGCGATGGAAGGCCCTATGATCCAGACGTGGTTACAGGACAGTCAGCCGCCGTCGGCGATGCGTCCGGTCAGTAAGGGCGAATGGGTGGGATTTGATCGCGGCACCGCCAGCAATATCAACCACAGCCCGCGCTGGCTGACACGCGGCCAGCTTAATACCCAGCCGGACGTTGACGCAGGCGTGCTCAATATCTGTTCGCCGCAAAACCATGGTCTGATGGCCGGAGAATGGATGGGCGCAGGCGTACCCGGCGAAATGCCGCCGGACCAGCGTGTTGATGACGGCATGGCGGAAATCTTCGACGGCGAGCCGCTGGCTGAGCCGCTGACCATTTTCGGTTTCCCGGAATTTACCGTTGAACTGAGCAGTGATAAACCGGCGGCGATGCTCTACGTCCGGCTTTCGGATGTCTCGCCGGACGGTTCTGTGAATCGCGTCACCCACGGCTGGCTGAATCTTTCACATCTGCACGGTCATGATAAATCTGTGCCGCTGATCCCCGGCCAGAAAGTTAAAGTCCCGGTACAGCTGGACGGTATTGCGCACCGCTTTGCCACCGGCCACCGGATGCGCATTTCGCTGGCGACCACCTTCTGGCCGATGACCTGGCCGATGGCCGAAGCGGCGACGCTGACCTTAGATTTGCACAGTGCGCAGCTCAGTCTGCCGGTGTGCGAGCAGCCGCTTTCGATTGAAGGGCCGATTAAAGAACCGCAAAGCGCACCGCTCACCCCGCAAACTGTGCTGTCACCGGGACGCGTTGACCGCAACATCACCTACGATTTTCTCAACGACAGCTGGACCTGCGTGACCCACGGCGTGGGCGGCGTATTTGGCGAAGGCGTTTACCGCTTCGATGATATCGACACGACGGTCGATCATAATCTGCGGCGGGAACTGACTGTCAGCAACAGCGATCCGCTATCTGCCCGTTATCTGCTGACTCAGACCATGAAAATGGGACGTGAAGGCTGGTGGATGGAAGCGGAGATCACCCTCGAACTGCGCAGCGACCTGACGCATTTTATCGTCAGCGGCGATATGGTGGTCAGCCTGAACGGCGAAGAGGAATTCACGAAATACTGGCACGAGAGAATTGCGCGGTAATGTTTTGTCTGTTCCCGTAAGCCGTGGTTTTGCCTTGATCCTCCCTCTTCGCAGGGGAGGGAGCGGATCGAGTACAAATTTTAATTCTCCGGAATAATCGCCGTAATATCCTGACTCTCCAGCACCCGCCCGTCCTGCGCACGGATTTCCAGTTTACGCAGCGGCTGGCGGTTTTCGATATCTACCAGCAGCGTACAGGCTTCGCCCTCTTCGAACAGGTACTCGCTTCCCCACTGCCCCAGCGCGACCAGCACCGGTTGCAGCGCCAGTCCTTTCTCTGTCAGCACATAATCCTGATAAGCCGAACCATCCGCGGCCGGTTCCACCTTCAAAATCTCTTCCGCTACCAGCGCTTTCAGACGGGTGCTGAGAATATTTTTTGCCGCGCCCAGGCTGCGCTGAAATTCACTAAAGCGTGAAATTCCTCGCATGGCGTCGCGGACAATCAGCAGCGTCCACCAGTCGCCGATTAAATCGAGCGCACGGCCAGCCGGACAAGGTGTGTTTTCCAGTCGGGTTCGTTTCATGGCACTTCCTGTTCAACGCGTTTTAAAGAATCTGGTTGCATTATAAAACCACTGATGCTAAAAATCATCTGGTTTTATAATTAAACCACTTTATCAACACAGAGGTTCTCCCATGTCAGATTCAATTCGCTCCAAATCTGTTGCTCTAATCACCGGCGCTTCCACGGGTATTGGCGCGACGTATGCCGACCGTCTGGCGAAACGCGGCTACGATTTAATCCTCGTGGCCCGTGACGCTGACCGCCTGAATGCGCTGTCAGACCGTCTGCAACAGGAATCCGGCGTCAATGTCACCGTGTTGCCTGCTGACCTGACCCGTAGCGAAGATCTCGCCCGCGTAGAAGATTTCATCCGCGCCAATCCGCAGATTTCCCTGCTGGTGAACAACGCCGGTGCTTCGCTGAAAGCCGGTTTTGAGAACAGCGACGCCGATGCTATCGAGAATCTGATTACCTTAAATGTCACCTCGGTGGCGCGTCTTTCCCGCGTGGCTTTCGACGGTCTGATCAAGCATAAAGACGGTGCGATCATTAATATCGCCTCGGTGATGGCGCTGACGCCGGAACTGCAATCTGCCGTGTATTCCGCCACCAAAGCGTTTGTGCTGACCTTCAGCCAGACACTGCAATTTGAAATGGCTGCCCGCGGTCTGTATGTTCAGGCCGTTTTGCCTGCCGCAACGCGTACCGAAATCTGGGCTCGCTCAGGTAAAAATATTGATGAAGTGCCGGGGGTGATGGAAGTGGGTGAACTGGTGGATGCCGCGTTGCTGGGCTTTGACCGCAAAGAAAAAGTCACCATTCCGCCATTGCAGGATGAAAAACAGTGGGACGATTTTGACGCGCTGCGCTCGGCAATGGTGCCGAATTTCCTGCAATCCCATGCCGCACCACGTTACAAAGCCTGACAGTGAGACATTGACCAGTAACATAAATTTACTGGTCAATGTTGATTTGCTTTGCAAATATGTTAATTCGCCAACTTTGTGAAGTGAATACGATGACTGAATATGTGATTGCTGCTCCACAGACTCCCTCTCTGGCTGTCGAAGGCCAGAGCGAACGTTTTCCCCTGCGCCGCGTGTACTGCGTGGGCCGTAACTATTCCGAACATGCTCGTGAAATGGGGCATGACCCGGACCGGGAACCCCCTTTTTTCTTCGGTAAACCGGCAGATGCGGTTATTCCTGCCAGCGGCAATGTGCCCTATCCGACACTGACCGAAGATCTGCATTACGAAGTCGAACTGGTCGTGGCGATTGCCAGAGGCGGTAAAAACATCGCCACTGAAGATGCGCTTTCGCACGTCTGGGGTTATACCGTCGGCGTCGATTTAACCCGTCGCGATATCCAGGCTCAGGCCAAGAAACAGGGACGCCCGTGGGATTTCGCCAAAGGTTTTGATGATTCCGCACCAGCTAATCCGTTGCTGCCGGTCAGTCAGACCGGCCATCCTGCCCGCGGTAAAATCTGGCTGGACGTGAACGGTGAAAAACGTCAGCGCGGTGATTTGAGCGATCAGATCTGGCAGGTGGCAGATGTTATCAGTTATCTGTCGCAGGCCGTTGAACTCCGGCCGGGTGATCTGATTTACACCGGCACGCCTGCGGGCGTTGGCGCAGTGGTGCGCGGTGATGTGATTACCGGCGGTATCGAAGGCCTCAGCGATTTCAGCTTCACCATCGTGTAATGCATTCAGGACGTCTGGCCTCAGGCGTCCTTCTCTCCGACTTTTCTCTGATTCTCTTCTTCGATAAGCGGAATTAACTTCTCAAACGCACAGGCGCTGGACGGGTCAAATAGCGAAAGCGTTTCAATCTGGCTCAGTAAAATCACTTTGCGAAATTTCAGCACATTCACCGGGGAAGACACCGGCGTAATTCCGTGTTCCTGATAATAACGGGCATAGTTGTGCTCGACGCGCAGTTCCAGCGTGTCTTTGTCGCGATAACCGCTGACCATCGGGATCACCACCACGTTGTCCGATGAACTGGTTTCACAACGTGCCGTATGCACCATGCCGATATAGACGCGCCGCGACTGAAGCGTGATAAACACCATATCGCCCTCTTCCATGCACTGATACAGCAACCCTTCCACGCCGTTAGCCCGGGTGAGTTGTTTGTACAATTGCTTGCGTCCGGCGGTATTGAGCCGCAGGCCCGGCGACCAGGTGGTGCGCACCAGACACAACATCACAGAAACAGCCAGCATAATGACCACCGGCGCCTGGATGCCTAAGAAACTCCAGTTGATAAAATCGCGGTGGTAATGTACATCCTGATGCAGGTGAGGAATAGCGGGCAGCCAGTTAACAACTTCTGAAATCCCCCACAGCGCCAGATACACCAGTGCAATGACCAGTACGCCCTGCAGGACAAAAATGCAGCCGTACAGCGCCACCAGGAAATAAACGTCCCAGCCGAAAGTGCGCTTAAGTTTGAAGCGTGATGAGATGTCGCGGGTGGTGTACCAGTACCCGCAGACCATTAACACCATGAAAACCGCTGTCGCCATTACAGCACGCTCATGCGTTTAACGTGGCGGGCGAAATCTTCCTGCATATCCTGATTAGCCGGGTTCACTGACGCCGTACCGTTTTCATCAATCAGAATACGCTCGCCTTCTTCGAGCGTATTTTCCATATCTGCGGCACTGAATAACCCGAGAAACTTTTCCGGGCTGGAAAAAATCTGCAACATAATCTTGAACATAGATTTGCCTCTCTTTACCAAAGAGTAAGCCTAGTCAAGAATGACGGCTGCTTTGACGCTTTCGGATTAATTACGAACGATAATTTTTATCCTCTTCAGATAACAAAAAAGGGCCACCTTAACGGCAGCCCTTTGCTGAAAATCTCAGATATGAATTATTTACTTCCATCCAGACTTTCGTGGTGTGCTTCTTCGTGCGCGGCCTGTTCGGCATGAACTTCCGCGGCGCGTTTACGCAGACCTATCCAGCCCAGAACCAGCAGGATGATCAGCACCGGAATGGTCGCCACGGTGTAGGTACCGTTCGGGTAGTCAAACGCCATCAGGACCAGTACGCTTGCCAGGAACGCCAGCGTCAGCCACGAGGTGACCGGCGCCCACGGCATTTTGAAGGAAACGTCTTTCGCGCGGCCTTCTTTGATCGCTGTACGCAGTTTCATCTGACAAACGATGATGAAAGCCCATGAACTGAGGATGCCGAGTGATGCGACGTTCAGGACAATTTCAAACACCTGCGAAGGCACGTAGTAGTTGAGCACCACGCCGATAACATAAATACCCACGGTCACCAGAATGCCCGCGTACGGCACCTTCTGCGCGCTCATCTTCGACATGAATTTCGGCGCAGAACCGCCCATCGACAGCGAGCGCAGAATACGACCGGTGGAATACAAGCCAGAGTTCAGGCTCGACAGCGCCGCAGTCAGCACCACGATGTTCATGATAGTGCCGATATAGGGCACGCCCAACTTGCTGAAGAAGGTCACAAACGGGCTTTGCCCGGCCTGATAGGCATTCCACGGTAACAGCAGAACCAGCAGCACTACGGATCCGACGTAGAATAATGCGATACGCCAGATAACGCTGTTAATGGCTTTCGGCAATACTTTTTCAGGATTTTTGGTTTCGCCTGCCGCCGTACCGACCAGTTCAATGGCCGCGAACGCGAAGACCACGCCCTGCACCAGAACCAGCGCCGGTAACAGCCCGTGCGGGAAAATACCGCCGTTGTCGGTTATCAGATGTAAACCGGTAGTATTGCCGTCCAGCTGTTTGCCGGTGCCGAGGAACACCACACCCACAATCAGGAACAGGGCAATCGCAGCCACTTTGATCAGCGCAAACCAGAATTCCATCTCAGCAAACCACTTCACGCCGATCATGTTCATCGTGGCGACAATCGCCAGCGCGCCCAGCGCAAACATCCACTGCGGGACATCACCGAAGGTTCCCCAATAGTGCATGTAAAGAGCCACTGCGGTGATATCGACAATGCCGGTCATCGCCCAGTTAAGGAAATACATCCAGCCAGCAACGTAAGAAGCCTTTTCGCCCAGGAACTCACGGGCATAGGATACGAAACTGCCGCTGGTCGGACGGTGTAAAACCAGTTCGCCCAACGCACGCAGAATAAAGAATGAGAAAATACCGCATACTGCATACACGATTGCCAGCGCCGGGCCAGCCATCTGTAAACGCGCGCCCGCGCCGAGAAACAGACCGGTGCCGATAGAGCCACCAATGGCAATCATCTGTACCTGACGATTGCCCATACTTTTGTGATACCCGTGTTCGTGCGAGTCCAGCCAGCGTCTTTTCGCCGCGTGCTTCGCCTCTGCCGATTTCTTATGAGACTTCATTCGATCTTGTTCTCCAAAAATAACCTTCACCTGACGTCGGGTGCTGCAAGCAAACGATTGCAAGCCTCAACGTTTATGGGGTTTACCCACTGTAGTTTTTTTAGCCGGAACTGTTTTGGTGCAATAACGGCGAAGGATGCTACCTGTTCTCATTAACCGTGGCAAAAAAAACCGTCATAAAAAATTGTGAGCAGTCATATTTCGCGCAACGAATTTTGCGCTTGTGTGCGGTTAGGAAGATTCTTTCGGCAGACACTCTTTTCTGACCCGCTCAATATTGATCGACAGATACATGATTTCTTCTGTCGTCAGCTCCCGCTGATATTGCGCGGCAAGGTAATCACCGATTTTTTCCGAGCATTGCCAGGCTTGCGGGTAGTTCTCTTTCACGGCCACGTGCAACGTCATATCGTCATCGGCTACCACAGTGCGGCTGAGCATGCGCTGTGCGAAAAATTTAAGGTGCGTGACGAAACGCTGATAGCTGAGTGACTCTTCGTCATATTCGATACGCAGCTGGTATTTCACCAGATTGAGGATTTCCTGCATCACGCGGGTGATTTGCGCCACTTCCGGCATTTGGCCATTGAGCTGAGCATTCACCAGATGCAGGGCGATAAAACCGGCCTCATCCACCGGCAGCTGCACACCGAGGCGCGAATGGATAATCTCCAGCGCCTCCAGCCCCAGCGCATACTCTTTCGGATACAGGCGGCGGGTTTCCCACAACAAAGCATTGCTGATCGGCACGCCCTTCTTCTGCCGTTCAATGGCGAAGTTACAGTGGTCAGTCAGCGCGATATAGAGATTCTCCTGCAATTTCCCCAGCCGCCCGCGCGCCAGAGTAATGATCTGGTCGCAGGTGGTCATCACTTCCATCGGAATATGCGAAAGCAGTTCGGTCAGATGCGCGACCAGTTCGTCACTCTGCAATGCGAAGATTTTTTCGATCTTACTTTCATCGAGGTCGTCTCCGGTTTTCTTCATAAACGCCAGCCCGCGGCCCATGACGACCTGTTCCCGCTGCTGTTCGCTGACGACAACCACCACGTTATTATTAAGTATTTTGGCGATTTTCATTGTTATTCCCTGAAAAGAAAAACCCGATCGCCCGTACGGATGATCAGGTTTTGTCTGCCGCAGTCTGCGGATCTGCCGGATAATTTTACCAGATCCGATCCTCACTCAGACGTAAATTTTGCACTCAGAACGTGACGATGGCCTTAAGTCCGGTCACCCAGGCATCCTGCGTTTCCTTTACTCCGCCCGGACGGTACCAGTATTGCAAATCCGGTTGCAGAATCAGCCACGAACGAACTTTCACCTGATAATACAAGTCCGCGTTCACCGAATGCCCGGACAATGGCGTGTACAGCGGATTACCGTAATCATCCACCTGATAAATCGTGTTCAGGTTTTCCTGATTCTGGCGGTAATGGTTGCTCATTTTAATGTAGGTCATCCCAAAGCCCAGCCAGTCGTCGGGGCGCGCGTCGAACAGTCCGTGATAACGCATGGAAGCGGCCTGAGTATAATGAATGCTATTACTGCGCTGATCGCCCAGACCGAGGCTGTAGGACACGCTCATGCCGCGGTTCGGGTCGTCCCCTCGCTGCGTCACCTGCTGGTTGAAACCGGTGTACATAAACCAGGTGCTGCTGTGTTTGCGATATCCTTCAGGATCCGTGGCACCAACGCTTTGCGTTTTCCCTTCTGACAAATCGGTTTGAGGTGAGTTGGTATACAGCAGGCCGAAGTTATAAATACCCGGCAAACCATTCACTTTGGTTTTCAGTTCTGCTTCCATCGGCAGCAGAATGCCGCGAGCGCCTTTAAGCGAACCGCTCCACGCATATTTGCGATCCGACGCATCCGGGTTTTGTTCCATAATGCCAGTTTTCAGCGTCAGTTCCGGCGTCAGCTTGTACTTAAACGTAGTGCCCCAGTAGTGTTTGTTCCAGTTATACCAGGTCATCGAGTTCGCCGATTTACCGCCGCACTGGCTGAGCAGCTGGAAATCACACGGGATAATCTGGTCGAAATCCTGATTCTTGTTCATCATGCCGATGCGCCAGTGCAGTTTGCGGTCATCAAAACTGCGCCCGAACGTCAGCCAGCCCAGACGGGTTATCGACTGACCGCCCCAGCTTTCCTGCGCGATATCGTTAAACCCGACGCGCGGATCCTGCGTACGTTCTGACGTCAGGTTGTCGTTATGGTTACGGTTAACAATATTCCCTTCTATGGCGGCGTCAGGAATGCCGGTGTACATCTCCAGATCCTGCGTAAACGTCAGCGAGAACTGATCGATATACGCCAGATGTTTATCATGGTTATACCCGCCCCCGGCGTTATATGAAGACTCACTCAGATATCCCAGCTGATAATGAAACCCGTGATCTTCAATAATTGGACGGATACCCATCATATCGCCGAACATGCCTTCGCCGGGCGCTTCAAAACCTAAAACGGTACCATTCCAGTTATCCGCTGCATTAACGGAATGAATAACGGTTGCAGAGAAAAAAAGCGCCAGAAAACTTGTTTTCATCAGCCGGTTATTATTTTTAACTTTACATGTAGGTGTTGCAGAAGTCTGAGAAAATTTCATCTTAATATTTCCGTTTTATTATTTTAATCATCATTATTATCGGGCAATACAGGGCGAAGCTGCGGCTTATAGAGTTATAAGCCGCAGATATTATTTATTTTTTAGAACTTGTTTGTTATAAAATTCAAAAAGCTGCTCAGGATTTTAATGCCGCACCGTGAGAACCAATGACTTCTTTATACCAGAAGAAACTTTTCTTACGGCGACGTTCCAGCGTGCCATTCCCCTGATCATCCCGGTCAACGTAGATATAACCGTAACGCTTGGAGAATTCTGCTTTCGAGGCGCTGACCAGATCGATAGGCCCCCAGCTGGTATAACCCATGACTTCCACGCCGTCTTCAATGGCTTCGCGTACCTGTACCAGATGGTCGTTGATGTATTCGATTCGATAATCGTCGTTGATGCTGCCATCGGCTTCAACTTTATCGCGGGCGCCTAAACCATTTTCGACAATAAATAACGGTTTCTGATAACGGTCGTAAAGTTCATTCATTAAGAAGCGCAACCCGATAGGATCAATCTGCCAGCCCCATTCGGAACTTTGCAGATGCGGGTTCGGCACCATATTTAATATATTGGCGCGCGCTTTAATATTTTGTTCTTCGTCGGTAGTCACACAACCTGTCATATAATAACTAAATGAAATAAAGTCGACGGTTTCTTTCAGTGCCGTTTTATCTTCAGCGGTAATATTTATTTCCATGCCGCGATCTTTAAAGAAACGTTTCATATAAGCCGGATATGCGCCACGCACCTGAACATCACCAAAGAATAACCAGTCGCGGTTTTGTTGCAGGGTTTCCATCATATCAGCGGGTTTGCAGGTCAGCGGATATAACATTCCGCCAAGCAGCATATTACCGATTTTGCCGTCCGGAATGATCTCGTGGCAAGCTTTAACCGCTTTGGCGCTGGCCACCAGCTGATGATGGATCGCCTGATAAATTGCCTGCTTGCTGCTGTCTTCCGGCAGCCCGACACCGGTGAACGGCGCGTGCAGCGACATGTTGATTTCGTTGAACGTAAGCCAGTGTTTCACCTTATTTTTGTAGCGGGTGAACACCGTGCGGGCGTAATTTTCAAAGAAACCGATAGTGTCGCGGCTGCCCCAGCCACCGTGTTTTTTCACGATGCCATACGGCATTTCGTAGTGCGAAAGCGTCACCAGCGGCGTGATACCGTATTTTGCCATTTCATCAAACAGGCGGTCATAAAAGGCCAGACCGGCTTCGTTTGGCTGTAACTCATCGCCCTGCGGGAAAATACGCGTCCAGGCGATTGAAGTGCGCAGGACGGTAAAACCCATTTCGGCGAACAATTTCATGTCTTCCGGATAGCGGTGATAGAAATCAATCGCCACGTCTTTCACGCCGAAATCGCCTTCAGTACGTTCCTGCACCGGACCAAATACGCCTTGCGGTTGCAGGTCAGAAGTCGATAAACCTTTACCGTCAGTCAGATATGCACCTTCCACCTGATTGGCTGCGACTGCGCCGCCCCATAAGAAACCGTCTGGGAATTGCTTATTCATGTGAACCTCCTGGCTCTGGTCGTTATCGTAGTAAAGTAAGTAATGGCGTTTGTTCGCCTGCGTCCTGACCGACGCCTGCCGGGATGACATCAAGATAGTCATCACTGTTGGTGACCAGCACCGGCGTCGTCAGGTCGTAACCGGCATCGGTAATGCCCTGCATATCGAATTCCAGTAACAAATCGCCCTGCTTCACCACCGCGTCAACCGCGACGTGTGGCGTAAAGAATTTGCCGTCCAGCTTCACCGTATCAATGCCGACGTGGATCAGAATTTCTGCCCCATCGTCAGATTCAATTCCGATGGCGTGATGAGTTTTGAACAACGAGGCAATCGTGCCGTTAACCGGCGATACCACGCGGCCTGTTGTAGGGACAATCGCCACGCCTTTGCCCAGTAAACCGCTGGCAAAAGTTGGGTCTTTAACCTGATCGAGAGCAATGCAGGCACCGGTCATCGGGCTGGCGATCAGCGTTTTTCCGCGGGGAGCCTGTACGTTATCTGCTTTAGCCTTTTCACTGATTTCCGGTGCTACCGCTTCTTCTTTCATGCCGAAGAAGTAGGTCGCCAGTGCAGCAAATACCAGCGCAATCAGCGTCCCGGCAATCGCAGCAGTGACAGTTTTATCAAAACCGGTAGGCGGAATAATTTGGGTGAAAGTGAAGATATTGGCGAAACCGAAGGAATACGCCGTAGTCTGGAAATACCCGAGGATCGCCGCACCAATCGCGCCACCGGCGCAACCGAAAATAAACGGACGACGACGCGGCAGGTTGATACCGTAAACTGCCGGTTCGGTGATGCCGAAAATCCCCGCACTGATGGCCGAACCTGCGAGCGCTTTGGTCCGTGCATCTTTGGCACGCAGCATCACGCCGATAACCGCCCCGACCTGGCCCATCACGGCTGGCAGTAACAGTGGCAGCATGGTGTCGTGACCGAGAATACTGAAATTGTTGATCATCAGCGGCACCAGTCCCCAGTGCAGACCGAAAATCACACACACCTGCCACAGTGCGCCCATAAAGGCACCGGCAATCGCCGGGCTGACGTGATAAACAAACTGGTAGCCGTTGGCCAGTTGCTGGCTGGCCCAGGTCGCGACCGGTCCGATAATCAGGAAGGTCAGCGGCACCACCACCATCAGGCAGATAAGCGGCGTGATGAAATTACGCAGCGCCGAAGGCAAGATTTTCATTGCCCGTTTTTCCAGCCAGCAGGAAACCCATGCGGCCAGAATCACCGGAATAACCGATGAGGCATAATTGATAAACACCAGCGGGATACCGAAGAAATGCTCGGCCTGCGCGCCCGGCTGCTGCGCTTCGAAAGCGGCAATCATCAGCGGATGCACCATCGCGCCGCCAATCATCATGGTGACGAACGGATTACCGCCGAATTTCTTACCGGCGGTAAAACCAATCACCAGCGGGAAGAAGTAGAACATCGCATCACTGGCAGCGAACCAGACTTTATAGGTACCGCTTTCGGGATTTAACCATCCACAGGCCAGTGCCAGCGCCAGAAAACCTTTCAGGATCCCCGATGCCGCCATGATGCCGATGAATGGCGTAAAAATACCTGAAATAACGTCAATTGCGCGGGCAAACAAACTGCCTTTTTCGCCAGTGTCATCGCCGCCGCTATCAGAAAGCGCGCTGCCTTTGACCAGCGCTTCATACACAGCGCCGACGTGGTTGCCGATCACCACCTGAAACTGGCCGCCGCTTTCCACGACCATGATCACGCCAGGATTTTCTTTCAGTCCGGCTGCATCCGCTTTACCGGTATTTTTCAGTTTGAAACGTAAACGGGTCGCGCAATGAACCACGCTGACGACGTTTTCCTTTCCGCCCACTCCGCGGAGAATTTCATCGGCTAATGTACTGTATTCCATGGTGTTATCTCATCAGAGTAATGGCGTCGTGCACGACATTGCCGTTGTATTTCAAAAGGGCGGCCGGCCCCTGAATTCAGGCCAAAAAAAAACCTAAACTTCCGGCTTCTTCGCGAGATGCGAAAAAACGAGAAGTTTAGGTTTTGCCTGTCAGACAGTAACAATCCTGCTTTTCGGAATGGATTCTCTGGCGAATCGCCATCAGAAACAAGTCGTAATATCCGCCGGATGATGAAACTGTGATCGGCTTCAGATTTTGTGCTGACTGACGCCCGCTGGCGAACGTCAGTACTGTGGTTTACCGCTTATCAGGCGGCGGTAACATCCGCAGAAACTACGCTCAGCGCCCACTCTTCTGATACGGCATCCAGTTCTTCGCGGGCTTTTTTCAGCCCGGCTTCGCGTGCTGCTTCATCGGAGAATTGCAAAGGCTGGGCATCCACAAACCACGGATTTTCTACCCCGATAAATCCAAATGCGTTTTTTAGCACCGGAGTCATCGCATCCATATTAGCGAACGGACTGCCTTCTCCCAGATCTGCGCCGCGCGTGGTCACAAACAGCACTTTCTTATCGCCCAGATTACCGGTGATGCTGCCGTCTTCATGCAGATCGTAGGTGATATTGGTACGGATAATATTGTCGATGAATGTTTTGAACGTTGAAGGAATCGTCCAGTTATACATCGGCATCGCACAAACCAGCGCATCCGCATCCATCACGCGTTCACACAGCGCATCAGATTCCGCCAGCACTTCGCGCATGCGGTCAGTACGTTGTGCCTCGGGCGTATACGTTGCCTGCACAAATTCTGCCGAAATGTGCGGCTGCACATCTTCGGTGACATCCAGGTAATCAATCTCGAGATCAACGCCTTTGTGTTGCAGCTGCTCAATGAAATAGCGTCCCAGCGCACGGGAATTAGACCACTGGTGAAATTTAGAACTTGCATCGACGTGTAAAATTTTCATGTTTTTCCTTTTGCCGTTGATCAACATCGGCGCCTTAATCAAGACAGCTTTAACTACGACTTAATTTGTCGTAGTTAAAAATACGCCCAAAGATACCCCTCTGGCAAGTGCCACTGAGAAAAAAATCAGGAAGAAAGGATCAGATTATTCGACGGGAACTGCGATCGCCCAACCAGCGGGTAACCTGCAGACCGAACTCCGGCGGGGCTTTACGGCCAAACTGCGAGGCCAGTCCGGCCAGCGTTTGTGCTGCGAGCACTTCACGCATTTTGTCATCGGCTTCAATCATCAGCGCGTGTATTGCACACAGACCGGAACTCGCCCACGACGGTGGATTTTCTTCGAAAACCGCACAGCGGTTGCGGATTTCCTTGCAGTCGAAAAGCTTTTTGCGCCCGTCAATGGCATCCACCACTTCCAGCACGCTGATTTCCTGTGGTGGACGCGCCAGACGGATCCCGCCCTTCGCGCCTTCTGTCGCGATGATCAGTTTCGCTTTATGCAGCTTGGTGAACAGTTTGGCGACGTAATCGAACGGAACACCCTGAAGTTCTGACAAATCGCGCACGCTGGCATCGGTTACCTTTCCCTGCGGATCGGAGATAAACAGCAGGCAATGCAGGGCGTATTCCACGCCGGTGCTGATATGAGACATACGAGGTTGTGCTCCAAACTAAGACCAGATGACACCTAATTAAACACCAGATGCCCGCTTAATAACACTAAAAGCGGGCATCCGGGCGGATATGCCTCAATCTGATCCTGCTCACAAACCGGAAACAAAATTAAAAAACGTAAAATGCATATTCGTTTCCTCAATTGTTTACCCGCAGTCCATTCTCAATACTTCTGTTTATATGTCATATTCCCGCGCGTTTTCCTGCGTTCCCGTCTGGTAAATCAAGGAGATGAAAGATGACTCACCCGTATCAGGATGCTTCACAACCCGTCGCTACCCGCGTAGCCGATCTGCTCGCCCGCATGACGCCGGAGGAAAAGTTTGCCCAGATGCATGCCTTCTGGCTGATCCTCGACAGTCAGGGTAAACACAAAGAGCGCACCGATCTGAGCGATGATTTTGCCGGACATAAACAAACTTTGGCGCTGGAGGAACAACTGGCGCTTGGTGCAGGACAAATCACACGACCACTGGGAACACACGTGGTCAGCCCGGCTGAAGGCGTGCGCGCGCTAAACCGATTGCAAAAAACACTGGTGGAAGAAACGCGGCTGGGCATTCCGGCCATGTTCCACGAAGAATGTCTGGTTGGTCTGCTTTGCAAAGACGCGACGCTTTTCCCCTCTTCTCTGAGCTATGCCTCGACGTGGGATCCGCAACTGATGGAGCAGATTGCAGGCGCTATCCGCCACGAAGCGCAAAGCGTCGGTTGTCATCAGGGACTGGCACCGGTGCTGGATGTGTCCCGTGATGTCCGCTGGGGCCGTACCGAAGAAACGTTTGGTGAGGATCCTTATCTGGTCGGCGTGATGGCAACCGCTTATGTACGCGGTTTGCAGGGCGAAAATCGTGATCTGCTGGCCACGCTTAAGCATTATGTCGGGCATTCGTTCAGTGAAGGCGCGCGCAATCATGCGCCGGTACATCTGGGTTTTCGTGAGCTGAATGACACGTTCCTGCTGCCTTTTGAAATGGCAGTGAAGCTGGCGAATGCCGGTTCGGTGATGCCTGCTTATCATGATATCGACGGTCAGCCGTGTCACAGCGATCACTTCCTGCTGACTGAAATTTTGCGTGAACAATGGGGATTCGATGGCCTGATTGTTGCCGATTACGGCGGTGTAAGTCTGCTGCATCAGCATCACGGTGTCAGCCATGACGATGCCGAATCCGCTGCACTGTCGTTCAATGCCGGGCTGGATATCGAATTACCGAAAGGCGATTGCGCACAACATCTGGCTGATGCGGTTTCCCGTGGTCTGATTGATATGGCAAAAATTGATGAGATTGTTGCGCGCGTGCTGACCGAAAAATTCCGACTCGGTCTGTTTGAACAGCCTTACGCCATTGAGCCGCAACCGCAACTGCAACAACCCGCCACGCGTGACCTGGCCTGGAAAGCTGCTGTCCGCTCCATTACCCTGCTGGAAAATAATGGCATTCTTCCGCTTAAGCCAAAATCCGGCCAGAAAATCGCCGTCATCGGCCCGACGGCAGACGATCCGCTGGCCTTACTCAGCGGTTACAGTTTTCCGGTACATCTGATCATCAGCGAAATGGAAGCACAGACGGAACAGGTCATTACGCCGTTACAGGCCTTACGTACTGCATATGGCGAACAAAATATTCGTTATGCCAAAGGCTGTCATATTCTCGAAAAACGCACGGCGGGCGCACCGGTTTTCCCCGGTGATGCCGCAACGCCGATGCAAAACTCGCCGGTATCACTGAGCACCACGCTCATCCCGCAGGCTGTAAAACTGGCGCAGGAAAGCGACGTCGCGCTGGTGTTTGTCGGCGATCTCGCCGGATTATTCCAGAGCGGCACAGTCGGCGAAGGTTCTGATACCGACAGTCTGCAACTGCCGGGCGTACAGCAGCAGTTGTTGGAAAAGATTGTAGCGACAGGGAAACCGACCATTGTGGTCATGACCGGCGGTCGTCCGTATTCCCTTGGAGGGCTGGAGGACAAGGTCGCCGGACTTCTGATGGCGTTTGCGCCCGGTCAGGAAGGCGGACGTGCAATTGCCGATATTGTCAGCGGCAAAGAAGCACCCTCCGGACGGCTGGTCGTTTCCGTGCCGAAAAGCGCCGGTGCAATGCCGTATTACTACAATCACAAACTGAAAAGTGGCGGTACGCCAATCGCGTTCCATTTTGGTGCCAGATACCCGTTTGGCTTCGGGCTGAGCGGCACCACGTTCCGCTATCACGATTTACAACTGAATCAGCAGCCGGTCAGCATTGAAAACGGTGAAATTACGGTGCAAATCAAAGTGACCAATACCGGCAGTCAGACGGGCAGCGAAGTGGTACAAGTTTATCTGCGCGACTGCGTGGCATCACTCGTGCGACCGGTTCAGGAACTCAAAGCTTTTGAGCGGGTTGAACTTGAAACCGGACAAACGGCGACGCTCAGTTTCAGTATTCCCACCGACATGCTGAATTTCACCAGTCACGCGGGTAAGCGCATCGTCGAGCCGGGTTTTGTCGAGGTACAGGTAGGATCATCAAGCGCGGATATTCATGCAACGGGCAAAGTGATTCTGGCGGGTGAAGTACGCGAATTGCCGCGCAACTGGCGGATGCTCAGCCGTTGTGAAATTAGCCAATAATTGCTGATGCCACAAAGCAAAACGGACGCTCAGGGCGTCCGTTTTTATAGGCGCAGCAAACCGCTTATTCTGATTCTCTGGTGATCCCGAAATGCTTATACGCATGATTGGTCGCCATGCGTCCGCGCGGTGTGCGCTGAATAAAGCCCTGCTGGATCAGGAACGGTTCGATGACATCTTCAATCGTCTCGCGCTCTTCACCAATCGCCGCAGCTAAGTTATCCAGCCCGACCGGCCCGCCGGTGAACTTGTCGATAATTGCCAGCAGCAGTTTTCGGTCCATGTAATCGAAACCTTCGGCATCGACGTCCAGCATATCCAGCGCGCCGTTCGCAACGTCACCATTGATAGTGCCGTCGCCTTTCACTTCTGCGAAATCACGCACACGGCGTAATAAGCGGTTAGCGATACGCGGCGTGCCACGTGAACGGCGGGCAATCTGATGTGCGCCTTCTTCCGACAATTCCAGCCCAAGGCAGGTCGCACTGCGCCCGACGATGTGCTGCAAATCCGCCACCTGATAAAACTCCAGACGCTGCACGATACCGAAACGATCACGCAAGGGAGACGTCAGGGAACCGGCGCGGGTAGTCGCACCAATCAGGGTAAACGGCGGTAAATCGAGTTTGATGGAACGCGCGGCAGGACCTTCGCCAATCATGATATCCAGCTGATAATCTTCCATCGCCGGATACAGAATTTCTTCAACGACCGGCGACAGACGGTGGATTTCATCGATGAACAGCACGTCGTGCGGCTCAAGATTGGTCAGCATCGCAGCCAGATCACCGGCTTTTTCCAGCACCGGCCCCGACGTAGTGCGCAGATTCACGCCCATTTCGTTCGCTACAATGTTAGCCAGCGTGGTTTTACCGAGCCCCGGAGGTCCGAAAATCAACAGGTGATCGAGCGCATCTTTACGTTGCTTAGCCGCCTGAATAAAGATTTCCATCTGCGAGCGCACGTGTGGCTGCCCGACGTATTCGCTGAGCAGTTTCGGGCGGATCGCACGGTCAATGACTTCTTCTTCACTAAAGACTTCGGAAGAAATCAGGCGGTCAGCTTCAATCATCGTTTACCTCACAGCGCTGCGCGCAGCGCTTCTCTAATCAACGTTTCAGATTCTGCACCCGGCTTCGCCACTTTGCTGATCATGCGGCTGGCTTCCGGCGGTTTGTAACCGAGGGATATCAGGGCTGCGACGGCTTCACCTTCAGCGTCAGATTCTTTAGCTTTCGACGCCGATGCAGGTAGCGTGATATCAGTATGATTGTTAAATAGATCACCGTTTAATCCTTTAAAGCGGTCTTTCATTTCGACGACCAGGCGTTCTGCGGTTTTCTTACCGACGCCAGGTAACTTGATTAATGCGGTGATTTCTTCCTTTTCTACCGCATTGACAAACTGCTGTGCCGACATGCCTGACAGAATCGCCAGTGCCAGCTTTGGCCCCACGCCGTTGACTTTAATCAGTTCACGGAACAGCGCGCGCTCTTGTTTATCGTTGAATCCGTAGAGCAACTGGGCATCTTCACGGACGATAAATTGCGTGAAGATGATAGCTTCCTGACCCAGCTCCGGCAATTCGTAAAAACAGGTCATAGGCATATGCACTTCATAGCCCACGCCGTTGGTTTCAAGCAGCACCAAAGGGGGCTGTTTTTCCAGAATAATGCCTCGTAATCTGCCTATCACGTTCATTTTCCTTATCAGGTCAAAAGCAGCGATGTTTATATCATAAAAAAGGCTGGATGAATATCCAGCTTAATAGAGTTGCGGCGTCTATCGCATACGTCCGCGCGCCATCTGTAATTTGTCTGAACTCAGACGAATGGCGTTCTGGCTCATATGGCAATGCGTGATCGCAATCGCCAGTGCATCGGCGGCATCGGCCTGCGGATTGGCAGGTAATTTCAGTATTGAACGCACCATATGCTGTACCTGCGTTTTTTCAGCGGCACCGGTGCCCACAACGGTCTGTTTGACCTGTCTCGCCGCGTATTCGAACACCGGCAAATCCTGATTCACCGCGGCGACAATCGCTGCGCCGCGTGCCTGCCCGAGCTTTAAAGCCGAGTCAGCATTCTTGGCCATAAACACAGATTCGATGGCAAAAAAATCAGGCTGAAATTGGGTAATGATTTCCGACACACCGGCATAAATCAGTTTCAGACGTCCCGGCATATCGTCGACCACGGTGCGGATACAACCGCTGCCGAGATAGCTGAGCTGACGCCCTGTCTGGCGGATAATGCCATAGCCTGTAATACGCGAACCGGGGTCGATCCCCAGAATAATAGCCATAGCCAGTCAACGCCTTGTGTTGTCGTTTTTTTAGGAAAGTTGGGGAGAGTATAAACTGCTGAGGCACAACAGGATAGCCAGCCGGTGGTGACCACCGGCGGCACTGAGATTACAGAGTTTCTGCGATCTCGTCGGAGATTTCACCGTTGTGGTAAACCTCCTGCACATCGTCACAATCTTCCAGCATGTCGATCAGGCGCAACAGTTTAGGTGCAGTTTCTGCATCCATGTCGGCTTTGGTCGATGGGATCATGGTGACTTCTGCGGAATCGGCTTTGTAACCGGCGGCTTCCAGCGCATCTTTCACTTCGCCCAGATTTTCCCAGGCTGTGAAGACATCAATAGCGCCGTCATCGTAAGAAATGATGTCTTCTGCGCCCGCTTCCAGTGCAGCTTCCATCAGTACGTCTTCATCCAGGCCAGGGGCGAAAGTGATCACGCCTTTTTTGGAGAACAGGTAAGCCACAGAACCGTCGGTACCCAGGTTGCCACCGGTTTTGGTGAAGGCATGACGCACTTCTGCCACGGTACGGTTGCGGTTATCACTCAGACATTCAACCATGATGGCAGAGCCGCCCGGGCCGTAACCTTCATAAATGATGGTTTCCATGTTGGTGTCTTCGTCACCGCCCACGCCACGTGCAATGGCACGGTTGAGGGTATCGCGGGTCATGTTGTTCGACAGCGCTTTATCAATCGCTGCGCGCAGACGTGGGTTTGAACCCGCATCGCCGCCACCCAGACGTGCCGCAGTGACCAGCTCACGAATGATTTTTGTGAAAATTTTGCCGCGTTTAGAATCTTGCGCCGCTTTGCGGTGCTTGGTGTTGGCCCACTTACTGTGACCTGCCATAAATATCTCCAAAAAGTCTTAAGTCTTAACAGACCGAATAGTTTACAAATTCTTCAATCGCCTGCTGGTTGCTCGGGGACACCGTCAGCGCTGCCGCTGCGGGTTTATCGAGCCACCGGTATGCATGATGTTCAGTCAGAACCACATCACGCTCGTCGGGTAACGCCAGACAGAACCAGTGTTCTTTGTTACGCGTCACGCCGGGAGCATAGCGATGGCGCAAATGCGCAAATATTTCAAAGTCCTCACAGCGCTGGCAGTCCAAAAGAGTCAGGTTTTCACCTGCTATGTCGATACCGACCTCTTCCTTGACTTCCCGCTGCGTGGTTTGACTCGGGGATTCCCCGTCTTCCAGACTGCCGGTCACCGACTGCCAGAAATTCGGGTCATCCTTTCGTTGTAGCATCAGCACCCGGCCGGTGTTTCTGGCGTAGATGACGCACAGTATCGACTCAGGACGCTTATAGCTCATTAGTTATTCTCTGTATTTGTGTCTGGCGTCACTTCTTTTTTCGCCACCACCGCAATACCCAGTTCCAGCAGTGACGCCGGATTAGCAAAGCTTGGCGCTTCGGTCATCAGACACGCAGCCGCCGTGGTTTTCGGGAACGCGATGACGTCACGGATGTTGTCCGTACCGGTCAGAAGCATCACCAGGCGATCCAGGCCAAATGCCAGACCCGCATGCGGAGGCGTACCGTATTTCAGGGCATCGAGCAGGAAGCCGAATTTCTCGCGCTGTTCGTGTTCGTTAATCCCCAGAATACTGAACACGGTTTGCTGCATTTCGCTGCGGTGAATACGCACTGAACCACCGCCGACTTCGTAGCCGTTGATGACCATGTCGTAAGCATTCGCGATAGCAGAAACCGGATTTGCCGCCAGCTCTTCTGCGCTCATTTCTTTTGGCGCCGTGAACGGGTGGTGCATGGCGCTCAGGCCGCCTTCGTCGGTGTCTTCAAACATCGGGAAGTCGATAACCCACAGCGGAGCCCACATGTCTTCTTTGGTGATTTTCAGGTCACGGCCAACTTTCAGACGCAGTGCGCCAATCGCGTCAGTCACAATCTTCGCGCTGGCTGCGCCAAAGAAGATCATGTCGCCATCTTGTGCACCGGTACGTTCAATCAGGGCAGACAACAATTCTTCGTTCAGGAATTTCGCGACCGGGCTCTGAATACCTTCCAGACCTTTCGCCACTTCGTTCACTTTGATGTAAGCCAGACCTTTCGCGCCATAGATTTCGATGAATTTCGCGTATTCGTCGATTTGTTTACGGCTCAGGGAAGCGCCGCCCGGAACGCGTAATGCAGCTACGCGGCCTTTCGGATCGTTCGCCGGATCAGCAAACACTTTGAACTCGATGTTTTTCATCAGGTCAGCGACGTCGACCATTTCCATCGGGTTACGCAGGTCTGGTTTATCGGAACCGAAACGACGCATTGCTTCTGCAAAAGTCATGATCGGGAAATCGCCCAAATCCACGCCTTTGATTTCCTGCCACAGTTCGCGGGCAAGTTTTTCCATCACTTCACGGACTTGTTCAGCGCTCATGAAGGAGGTTTCCACGTCGATCTGCGTGAATTCCGGCTGACGGTCAGCACGTAAATCTTCGTCACGGAAACATTTTACGATCTGATAATAACGGTCGAAGCCGGACATCATCAGCAACTGTTTGAACAGCTGCGGAGACTGCGGCAGAGCGTAGAATTTGCCCTTGTGCACACGGCTTGGCACCAGATAGTCACGCGCACCTTCCGGCGTGGCTTTGGTCAGCATCGGCGTTTCAATGTCGAGGAAGTCATGGCTGTCCATGAAACGACGCACGAAGCTGGTGATTTTTGCACGCGCCTTCAGACGGTTAGCCATTTCAGGGCGACGCAAATCCAGATAGCGGTATTTCAGACGCGCTTCTTCAGTGTTGACGTGGTTGGAGTCCAGCGGCAGCGATTCGGAACGGTTGATAATGTTCAGATTGCTGGCGAATACTTCGACTTCGCCGGTCGCCATGTCTTTATTGAACTGGCTTTCAGGACGCGCCCGCACGGTACCGGTCAGCTGAATACAAAACTCGTTACGCAGTTCAGACGCCAGCTTATAAGCTTCCGCCTGATCCGGGTCGAAGAAAACCTGAACGATGCCTTCGCGGTCACGCATATCGATGAAAATCAAACCACCCAAATCGCGGCGACGGTTAACCCAGCCACACAATGTCACTTCCTGGCCCACATTGGACGCATTCAGTTTTCCACAATATACAGTACGCATAACGGTATCCTTTTGATCCCACTACCCGGCCTCATGGCGCACAGGCACAGAAACGGTTATTGACTCTGGTCGCTCGCCGCAAAACTCAACAGCGCTCGGAATGGGTTTTATTCAGGTCGAAAAAAGGCGGCTATTATAAAGGAATTTCCGGCGAAGGATAAGTGCGAAGACGTCACCGCTGACGCGGAAATTCAACTCTGTTGCAAGCTACACATAATTTAACAAAATTATCTCATTCCAGCCTTCCCGTTAGAATAGACTCGCGCAATCCCCTTTGTACACGCAGTAAATGATTCCTTTCTTTAAATATCCATATTGAAAACCGGGAGCTACACATGAAACTTGACCCAAAAACCACCGCACTGGTGCTGATCGACTTACAGAAAGGGATTTTACCGTTCGCTGGCGGCCCGCACACCGCGCAGCAGGTGCTGGATAACGCCACTGATCTGGCAACCCGTTTCCGTAAACTGGGCGCACCGGTAGTTATGGTTCGCGTGGGCTGGTCTGATTCTTTCGACGAAGCGCTTAAACAACCGGTTGATATCCCTGCGGCTGCGCCGGAAGGTGGTTTACCGGCCAGCTGGTGGGAATTCCCGGAACAACTGGGCGTGACTGACAGCGACCTGCTGGTCGTTAAACGCCAGTGGGGCGCGTTCTACGGTACCGATCTGGATCTGCAACTGCGTCGTCGCGGCATTAAAAGCATCGTGCTGGCCGGTATTTCCACCAACATCGGCGTGGAATCCACTGCGCGTAATGCCTGGGAACACGGCTATGAACTGGTGATCGCTGAAGATGCATGCAGCGCGCACAACGATGACCATCATCAGTCCAGCGTGAAGTTTATCTTCCCGCGAATCAGCCGCGTACGTTCAACTGCCGAAGTACTTGCCGCTCTGCCAGAGTAACGTTAGCCTGATTTTATTGCCTGAACGCCGCCCGCTGAGGCGGCGTTTTATTTGGGAATTTCGCTCAGAAAACAGGGAGCAGCACTATGTATATTGGGTTACCGCAATGGCACCACAACGCCTGGGCAAAGATAGGCTTGCGTGATCTGGCCGATTACGCGCGGTATTTCAATTGCGTCGAAGGCAATACCACGTTTTATGCGCTACCCAAACAGGAAGTGGTGATGCGCTGGCGGGATATGACGCCGGAATCTTTCCGCTTTTGTTTCAAATTTCCTTCCGATATCAGCCATAAAGCCGCCCTGGCGAATTGTCAGGAAAATGTCGATTTGTTTTACCGTACCCTCGAACCGCTCGGTGAACGCCTTGGTCAGCTCTGGCTGCAACTGCCTGCCACATTCGCGCCCGGCCATCTCGACCGCTTATGGCAATTTCTGGATGCCCTGCCCGCCGGTTTCGATTACGGCGTAGAAGTGCGCCATCAGGATTTCTTCAACAAAGGGGAAGAAGAACGCGCACTGAATCAGGGCTTACAGCAGCGCGGGATTAATCGCGCGATCCTCGACAGCCGCCCGGTTCACAGTTCGAGATCCACAACCGAAGCAGTGCTTGAAGCCAAACGCAAAAAACCGGTTCTGCCGGTGCATGCATTGGCGACATCATCGCGGCCAATTGTGCGTTTTATCGGTGGCGACAGTCTGGAAGCGAACCGGCCATTGTTCGGCCAGTGGATTAAAAAACTCGACGACTGGCAAACGCAGGGGTTATCGCCCTATCTGTTTATCCACACGCCGAACTGTACCGATGCCCCGCAGCAGGCGCGCAGCCTGTGGCAGGATTTGCACCGGCAAATGCCGTCTGTTCAGCCCGCGCCTGACTGGCCGGAACAGGACACCTTGTTCTGATAATATTCATGATTTCATGACGACAGTGATACGGCAGACCGTTATCATAGCCGCGTAGCGGAAGGAATTTGTTCCGCCGGAAAACAGGGATTAACCAAGGAAGTCATCATGATTAGCGCGTTATACGTCGTGCTTGCTGCCATACTTTTGATCAAACTCTCTTTCGATGTTGTCCGCCTGCGGATGCAATACCGCATTGCCACCGGCGACGGCGGTTCCTACGAATTACAAACCGCCATCCGTGTCCACGGTAACGCCGTAGAGTATCTGCCGATCGGCTGTTTATTATTGCTGTTTATGGAAATGAACGGGGCCGCTATCTGGACAGTCCACGCCTGCGGTATCCTGCTGATCCTAGGCCGCTTATTCCATTATTACGGACTAAAGCACCGCGAATTCGTCTGGCGTCGTAACGGCATGGCCGCGACGTATATCTCGCTGGTGCTGATGGTCGTGGTCAATATTATCTACCTGCCATGGTCACAATTTCTGAACTTTGACTGATCTCCGCCTTTCCCCACCTGTTTTGATGCTGTTTTAGAGCAACTCCCGAGCGCGCAGGTATCTGCCTGCGCCAGTATCTGCTAAAATCTGCCCTCAACTTTTTTACCCACACTCTTTTTGGCCTGACTCACCGCTATGGCAAACCACGATACGCTGTTTTCTGCACCAATAGATAAGCTGGGCGACTGGACGTTCGACGAACGCGTTGCTGAAGTTTTCCCAGACATGATCCAACGCTCCGTTCCGGGCTATTCCAACATTATTTCAATGATTGGTATGCTCGCCGAGCGCTTCGTTCAGCCCGACTCCAATGTCTATGATCTGGGCTGTTCGCTGGGTGCTGCCACGCTGTCGATGCGTCGCAACATCAAGGTTCCGGGCTGCGAAATTATTGCTGTCGATAACTCCCCCGCCATGGTGGAACGCTGCCGTCGCCACATTGACGCTTTCCGCGCAGACACGCCGGTCACTGTGATTGAATCCGATATTCTGGATATTGAGCTGAAAAACGCCTCGATGGTGGTGCTCAACTTTACGTTACAGTTCCTTGAACCGGATGACCGTCAGCGCTTGCTGAATCAGGTGTATCAGGGCATGCGTCCGGGCGCAGCGCTGGTACTGTCTGAAAAATTCAGCTTCGAAGATAAAGATGTCGGCGAACTGCTGTTCAATATGCATCACGATTTCAAACGCGCGAACGGCTACAGCGAACTCGAAATCAGCCAGAAACGCAGCATGCTGGAAAACGTCATGCTGACCGATTCCGTTGAAACGCATAAAGCCCGCCTGCATCAGGCCGGTTTCCAGCATACGGAAGTCTGGTTCCAGTGCTTTAACTTCGGCTCACTGATTGCGCTGAAAGCCGGAGAAGCAGAATGATTGATTTCGGTGATTTTTACCGCGTTATCGCCAAAGGGCCGTTAAGTCCGTGGCTCAATACCCTGCCTTCTCAGCTGACCGCGTGGCAGAAAGAATCCCTGCATGGCAAATTCAAACTGTGGTTTAACTCCGTCGACCGTCTGCCGCTATTGCAGCCCGATCGTCTGGATTTGCTGCACAGTGTCAGCGCCAATATGGAAGTGCCTTTGCCTGCCGGTCAGCGCGAAGGTATTGAAAACCTGCTACGTAATATAATGCCGTGGCGCAAAGGGCCATTCTCGCTGTACGACGTTGAAATCAATACAGAATGGCGTTCGGACTGGAAATGGGATCGCGTGCTTCCGCACATTTCCTCACTGGCCGGGCGCACGATTTTAGATGTCGGTTGCGGCAGCGGATACCACATGTGGCGCATGATTGGCGCAGGTGCGCATCTGGCGGTAGGTATCGACCCGATGCAGTTGTTCCTGTGTCAGTTCGAGGCCGTGCGTAAGTTGCTGGGCGGCGATCAGCGTGCGCACCTTTTGCCGCTGGGCATCGAGCAGTTACCCGAGCTGAACGCATTTGATACCGTCTTCTCAATGGGTGTGTTGTACCATCGTCGCTCACCGTTAGATCATCTTTTACAACTGAAAAATCAGCTGGTCAGTGAAGGCGAACTGGTGCTGGAAACCTTAGTGATTGAAGGCGACAGCGAGCAGGTGCTGGTGCCGGGCGACCGCTACGCACAGATGGGGAATATTTATTTCATCCCTTCCGCTGCGGCCCTGAAAAACTGGCTCATCAAGTGCGGATTTGTCGATGTACGCATTGCAGATGTCAGCGTCACCACGCTGGAAGAACAACGCCGCACCGACTGGATGACCAGCGAATCTCTGGCTGAATTCCTCGATCCGAATGATCCGACCAGAACCATCGAAGGCTATCCGGCACCGCGCCGCGCCCTGCTTATCGCCCGCAAGCCCTGAGTTTCTGCCCCTTCCGCCAGACAATCCCCCGTCTGGCGGACGTCAAATCTCACACTTTATCCCCACTTTCAGCCACGCAACCCTGTACATCGCGCTGTAAAAAGGTCTAACCTTTATTGAGGCTATCTGTTTGTTCTGACAGAGATCGTCGTTAACGTTTTGGGAGGAAGTATGAAATTCCCTAAAGGCAGTATCGTTAAACACAGATCCGGAGATATCAAAGGTACCGTCATGAATACCTTCGAATCACAAACAGGCATCGTGTCCTATTTCGTTTCCTGGGAAGATGGCAGCAGCAGTCTGCACAACGAAAACGAATTACACTGGGCCAATATTGACGTTGCGATCAGGATAAAAAACTTCTACGAAAAGTAGCGGTTTTCTTCGTTTGTCACAGCCCTTTGTAAAGCTTCGCGTTTTGACGTTATAACATTGGATTGATTCATAGCATTTCGTGTATAAATTCGGCCAACCAATTTATCAGTACGCGATTATTTCGCGGAGAAATCAATGCGCAGAAGAATTCGTTTCCTCATGGACCGCGCCGTCATTGTTTTGGGTCTGTTTGTCATGTGTCTGGTCGTAAAAGCGGGAATGCTTGGCGTGGCGCTGCTGACCTGGGGTTGAGCTTTAATACCGGTCAGTGATATCAGCTTTAACCACCTGGTTTTTAAATAAATAAGAATAAAAAAAGCCCCGCCAAAATGACGGGGCCTGGTACTTGCGCAGGGCGACGCAATAAGGGTCGTGTGACCCGGTTAAATCTTTGGGTTATTACGCCGTGCGGGATATTTCATCGTCGAACTGCAATGTGCTTTTCATTGCGGCAACAATATCGCCATCCACGCAATAACGACTGAATTCATCAAAATCCGTGTCAGAACTCATCGTGACACCGGCTTTGCGGTAACGCATAGAAGAAGGCACCTGACGTCCTGCTGAACTGTGTAGTTCAGTCAGTCCGATATCCACAAACTTTTGCAGATTCGTCAGACGCACGCCCGCGCCCGCCATAATGATTGGACCACGCGTCAGTTGGTTGAGTTCCCGAAGCATCGGTAAACCCACTTCCGCATTTTGTTGCTGGCCGGAAGTCAGAATGCGCGCCACCCCCAACTGAGTCAACTGCTCTAACGCAATCTTCGGGTTCAGACACATGTCAAACGCGCGATGGAATGTCACCGCCATATCGCCGCACAGCGCCATGACTTCCCACATTCTTGGCATATCGATATGCCCTTCCGCATCCAGCATGCCGACCACCAGCCCCGGAAAACCGAGATCACGAATGCAGGCGATGTCACTTTTCAGCACATCAAATTCGCTCTGGCTATAGCAAAAGTCACCCCCCCTCGGGCGTACAATAGGATGTACCGGGATTGTCACTTTTTCCCTCGCCAGTTTGAGGGTGCCGTAACTTGGCGTAATGCCGCCATCGGCCTGGCTCGCACATAATTCGACGCGATCGGCCCCGGCCTGTTCTGCTGTCAACGCACAGTCCACGCTGTAACAACACACTTCTAATTTAGTCATGTGATCTCTCCTGATTACGGCATTATGCTACAACACTTGTCTGTAACCGGCCATGTCGCGTAGGCTTTGAGATGAGCATCCCCGCCCAACCTGCTTGCTTAGGAAAGCTAACTATGACACTCAATTTTGATTTATGGGTAGACCGCAGTCACAGTGATAGCGTTAAGTGGAATAAATACAATAATCAGGATGTCATTCCGCTTTGGGTCGCCGATACCGACTTCACGTCTCCGCCGCAGGTCATTAAAGAATTACAGCAACGCGTCGCTGAAGGCGTGTTTGGCTACGGATTCACACCACCGGAACTGATTGATCTGGTCGTCAGCCGCCTGGCTGATCGCTACGGCTGGGCCATTGAGCCCGAATGGATTGTCTGGCTGCCCGGACTGGTTTGCGGCCTGAACGTCGCGGTGCGCGCCAATGTCGCTTTGCATGAAACCACTCTCATGCCGATGCCCATCTACCCGCCATTTATGCAGGCGGCGCAGTCCGAAGGGCGTCAGTTTAAATCGGTGAATGTCAGAGAAAAGCAGCAGCGCTGGGTGGCCGATTTTGCCTCCGCCGAAAGCCAGCTGGATGGCAGTGAAAGATTGCTGATGCTGTGCAACCCTTACAATCCGGGCGGTACGGTCTATTATCGCGAAGAATTACTGGAACAGCAGGAGTTCGCCAGACGTCACAATTTAGTCGTGTGCTCTGATGAAATCCACTGTGACCTGATCCTCGAACCGGGCCTGCAACATATCCCGTTCGCCTCGCTCAACTCCGATGCAGAACAGCGCTCCATTACCCTGCTTGCGCCGTCTAAAACTTTCAATCTGGCCGGACTGGGCGCCTCAATGGCCATCATTCCTAATCCACAGTTACGCCGGAAATTTCTCGACACCAGCAAAGGTATTGTTCCGCACGTTAATATTTTAGCCTATGTCGCAGCGACCGCGGCTTACCGCGACGGTGAAGAATGGCTTAGCGCGCAACTCGAATATTTGCGCGGTAACCGCGAATTAGTGACAGTCAGAATCAACGCCATGCCGGGGTTGCGTATGCTCGCACCGGAAGGCACTTATCTCGGCTGGATTGATGCCAGCGCGCTGCCGGTGCAGGATCCTTACCGGTTCTTTGTTGAAGCTGGGATCGGATTTTCCGGTGGCGCAGAGTTTGGCGCGCCCGGTTTTGTGCGCATCAATCTTGGCTGTCAACGTGCACTGCTAGAAAAGGCAATGGATCGCATGGACGCCGCCTTACAAACGCTCGAACGTTAACCTTCTGCCTTCTCGCTGGCGACAATATCGCGCAGGCTGTGCGGATGGAACTTGATGGTCACAGACCCGTCAGTGATTGCCAGCGTCGGGTTAGGCAAACGCTCATTTTCCCCTTTAGGCGCACTTTGTTTAAGTTTTATACCGGGCGTCATCAGCGCTTCATCGGCAATCAGCGCCAGCGCCCGCGTATATAATTCGTCTTCGACACCCGCTAAAACAATTTCGATGTGCTCCCAGCCTTCGTGCGGATAGCGCTTTTCGCCCGGATACGGCAGCTCAACCAAATCGATACTCAACGGCCCGACAACCAGGGGTTCATTGAGCGTAAACAGACAAATCGGCCTGCCGTTAATCAGCGTTTCGTTCAACAGATTTCCGCATTTTTCCAGCCCGGCGCGCCAACGGTCTGCCGTCGTGTTCTGGTGACAGCGCACAGAGATGTGATCTGCATGGAAATCGCCGAGACTGAGCTGTAATTTTGCGGCAAACGCCGTCAATACGCTGACAAATCGCGGCATATCATCGACTAAATCCTGTAACTCGGTCACTTGGTTCATGGCAGGCATCCTATCTCTTTTCAGTTTGCATATCTTCAGGGTCGGGTAATTTACACAGCCTTTCATCCGGTTGCCAGAGACGCGCCGCAGAATCGCGTTTTCATCACCCTGTGGCGTGCGGCGATACTGACGTCGCGGGGCTAATATGATATAAACACGCATCATTTTAGGTTCGTCCACATTAGGGCGAACAGCAAACAACCCCATTCCTAAATAAAGGTACTTCGGTGAATATTCAGTCACTTCTTTCAGAAAAAGTCAGCCAGGCGCTGATCGCAGCAGGCGCATCTGCCGACAGCGAAGCGCAAGTCCGTCAGTCCGCCAAAGCGCAGTTCGGCGACTATCAGGCAAATGGCGTTATGTCCGTGGCAAAAAAACTCGGTATGCCGCCACGACAACTGGCAGAGAAAGTGGTTGAACTGTTAGATCTGAACGGTATCGCGAATAAAGTCGAAATCGCCGGTCCGGGATTCATCAACATTTTCCTCGATCCTGCGTTTGTGGGCGCACACGTAGACAGCGCGTTAAACGATGAAAAGCTGGGCATCGCGCCGGTTGAGCCGCAAACCATCGTCATCGATTATTCCGCGCCAAACGTGGCAAAAGAAATGCACGTCGGCCATATCCGTTCCACCATCATCGGCGACGCCGCGGTGCGCACCAATGAATTCCTCGGCCACAAAGTGATCCGTGCTAACCACGTCGGCGACTGGGGCACCCAGTTCGGCATGCTGATTGCCTATCTGGAAAAAGTGCAGAACGAAAATGCCGGCGATATGAACCTGGCGGATCTGGAAGAATTCTACCGTGCTGCGAAGAAAAACTACGACGAAGACGAAGCCTTCGCCGAGCGCGCACGTGGCTACGTGGTGAAACTGCAAGGCGGCGACGAATACTGCCTGCAAATGTGGCGCAAACTGGTCGACGTGACCATGAAGCAAAACCAGCTGACGTATAACCGTCTGAACGTGACCCTGACAGAAGATGATGTAATGGGTGAAAGCCTGTACAACAGCATGCTGCCGGGCATTGTTTCCGACCTGCAGGCCAAAGGTCTGGCAGTGGACAGTGAAGGCGCGGTTGTGGTTTATCTCGATGAATACAAAAACAAAGATGGCGACCCTATGGGCGTTATCATCCGTAAAAAAGATGGCGGCTATCTGTATACCACCACCGATATCGCCTGCGCCAAATATCGCTACGAAACACTCGGTGCCGACCGCGTGCTGTATTACATCGATTCCCGTCAGCACCAGCACCTGATGCAGGCATGGACTATCGCGCGTAAAGCCGGTTATGTGCCAGATTCGGTAGCGCTTGAACACCACATGTTCGGCATGATGCTGGGTAAAGACGGCAAGCCGTTCAAAACCCGTTCAGGCGGCACGGTGAAACTGTCTGACCTGCTGGATGAAGCCATTGATCGCGCGAGTAAACTCATCACCGAAAAAAATCCGGAAATGAAAGACGCCGCTGAACTGGATAAACTGGTGAATGCCGTCGGTATCGGTGCAATCAAATACGCTGACCTGTCCAAAAGCCGTACCACCGATTACGTGTTCGACTGGGACAACATGCTCGCGTTCGAAGGCAACACCGCGCCGTACATGCAATACGCTTATACCCGCGTGGCTTCCATCTTCAAACGTGCAGAAATCGACGTGAACAGCCTGACCCAGCCGGTTGTGCTGAGCGAAGAGCGCGAAGCTGCGCTGGCAACACGCTTGCTGCAATTCGAAGAAGTGCTGACCGTCGTCGCCCGCGAAGGCACGCCACACACCATGTGTGCGTATCTGTACGACGTAGCAGGCCTGTTCTCCAGCTTCTACGAACATTGCCCTATCCTGAACGCAGAAGACGAAACCAGCCGCAACAGCCGCCTGAAACTGGCACTGCTGACCCAGCGCACGCTGAAAACCGGTCTGGATACACTGGGTATCGAAACCGTAGAACGTATGTAATCCGCAGTATTCTGAAATTAAAAAAGGGCGCTCATGCGCCCTTTTGTGTTTCTTACATTCAAATCAATTAGTCTAACCGGCGGGCAAATTCCTTCACCCGGAATCCCAGCAGGCCGAGCACCGCAAAGTACGCCACCACGCCCACGGCGACGACCGCAGCCAGACGCGCCAGACGATATGCCATTCCGCCGACATCCCACGCTGGCATCACGTACATCATGCCAAGCAGAGCTGCGGACATCGCAATCACCGCCACAAACAGTTTTATCAGGAATGTTCTCCAACCCGGCTGCGGCTGGAAAATATCCTGCTTGCGCAGCTGCCAGTATAGCAGCGAAGCATTCAGACAAGCCGCCAGGCCAATCGACAGGGAAAGTCCCGCGTGTTTCAGCGGCCCGATAAAGGCCAGGTTCATCACCTGTGTCATCAGCAGTGTGATGATGGCAATTTTCACCGGCGTTTTGATGTCCTGACGGGAATAGAAGCCCGGCGCCAACACTTTCACGACGATAAGTCCCATCAGCCCGACGGAATAAGCGACCAGCGCACGTTGTGTCATCGAGGCATCGAACGCGCTGAATTTACCGTACTGGAACAATGCGACCGTCAGGGGTTTCGCCAGAATCCCCAGCGCAACAGAGCTTGGCAGCGCCAGCAGGAAACACAGACGCAGCCCCCAGTCCATCAGACGGTTATATTCGCCGTGATTACCGCTGGAGAAACTGCGCGCCAGAGACGGCAGCAGGATGGTTCCCAGCGCCACGCCCAGCACGCCGGAAGGAAATTCCATCAGACGATCCGCGTAATACATCCACGAAACAGAACCGGAGACCAGAAACGACGCGAAAATCGTGTTGATGATCAGTGAAATCTGGCTGACGGAAACGCCGAGAATAGCCGGTCCCATCTGGCGCATCACACGCCACACACCGGCATCTTTCAGATTCAGGCGCGGCAGCACCAGCATCCCGATTTTCTTCAGATGTGGTAACTGATAGCCGAGTTGCAGCACACCACCGGCGACCACCGCCCAGGCCAGTGCCAGCACCGGCGGGTGGAAATATGGCGCAGCAAACAACGCAAAACCGATCATGCTGACATTCAGGAAAGTCGGTGCAAATGCCGGTATCGAGAAACGGTTCCAGGTGTTGAGAATTGCCCCGACCAGGGATGCCAGTGAAATCAGCAAGATATACGGAAAAGTGATACGCAGCAGCGAACTGGTAAGCGCGAATTTATCCGGTGAATCGACAAAGCCCGGCGCAGTAATATAAATCACCCACGGCGCGGCAATCATACCGAGTACGGTCACAATCGCCAGAACCAGCGTCAGTAACCCTGAAACGTAAGCAATAAAGGTTCGGGTGGCTTCCTCCCCCTGCTGTGTTTTGTACTCAGCCAGAATCGGTACGAATGCCTGAGAAAATGCGCCTTCAGCAAAAATACGGCGCAGCAGATTGGGAAGTTTAAACGCCACAAAAAAGGCGTCGGTGACCATTCCGGCGCCAAATACGCGGGCCACAATGGCATCGCGGGCAAAACCTAATACACGTGAAAACATCGTCATGGAACTGACGGCTGCCAAAGATTTAAGTAGATTCATGTCACTTTTCTTGTTTACCGGTTAGCTGATAAATGAGTCAGTTAAACAACCACGCCTGCATCAGCAGGCGTGAGAGATGAACCGGCATGGCTCAAAGATGCGCTTAGTCTACGCATCCGCCATGCAATAGCCACCGGCAGTTGTTATATGTTGTTATAGATTGTTAACCGCACCATTCCGCGCGGCTTTCCCTAAGAACTCAGTCTAAGAATTCAGAATTCTCTCGATCATTGCCTGCGCATAAATCGCCTGCTCACCGCTGGTTTCCGGCGCGGTCTGGTTACTCACACAATCGACAAAGTGTTCAATGGCACCCACGAATCCGCGCTGCGCCAGCGTGCTTTGCCAGCCCGGCACCGGCAGTTGCGTCAGAATATCCTGCTGCTCTTCGCGCCAGATTTGCATATTATCCAGCTGATAAACTCCGCCATCGGTGACAGCCAGAATGCTCTCGCGTGACGTTCCCGCACGCCGATGCATCGACGTCGTTACCAGCGTTTCGCCACACAGGAAATGGTGTTCGCCGTAGAGCATCTGGTCTGCTTCGTTAATCTGCACCAGACCGCTTTCCAGGGTGGCATTGCCGCCCGCCAGCCACAGCGCGGTATCGACCACGTGCAGATAATCGTCCAGCAAAGTGAAACGCAGGTCGTTTGGCCCGACACTGTTTGTCCGGTGTTTATCCATGCGCAACGATGCCGCATCCTGCATATTCCCTTTAAGCTGGCGATAGAGCGGAGCGAAGCGACGGTTGAACCCGACCATCAGCGCTTTACCCGCCTTGTGTGCCTGTTCTACCAGTTGTTCGGCCTGACCGAGCTCTGCTGCCAGCGGTTTATCGACATACACATGCACGCCCTGCGCCAGCAAATGCCCGACCACTTCGAAATGGCTGGCGGTGCTGCTGTGAACGAAAACGGCATCACACTGCCCCGCCAGTTCATCGATACGTGAAAAACAGGGCATACGGTAACTGTCACAAACTGCCTGCGCTTTTTGCTGATTCGGGGAAAATCCGCCCACCAGCGTCCACTTTTCAGCATGACTCAGCACCGGCAGGTATGCCTTTTGCGCAATTCCGCCCAGCCCGATAACACCAATACGTAATTTACTCACAACCTGCTCCTTTTAATCGGCCAGATGCTGCAAAAGATTTTCCAGACGCTGCTTCAGTTCCGCAACTTCCGCTTCCAGCGTTTCCACTCGCGCTGCCAGACCGGCACTTTCGGGGGCGGCGCTGAACAAAGGTTCTTCAGCGGCACTGGCTACATTGCTGACTTCACCGCTGAACAGATGCATATAGCGGCTTTCACGTTTGCCCGGCTCGCGGGCCAGACGCACGCAGAACGGGCCGTCTTCACGATTCCCCAGTCCGGTCAGCGTTTGTTCTACTTCGGCAACGTCTGTGAAATCATGAAGACGGTTGGTGCGCGTGCGCAATTCACCCGGCGTCTGTGCGCCGCGCAGCAACAACGTGGTGACTACGGCAACTTCCTGCGGGGAAAATTTGAGATTGCCGAATTCAGAATTACAGAAGCGGTGCTCATACTTCATGGTGCGCGAACCGCTGAGGGTGCGGATGATGTGTTTGCGCAGCAGTAAATCCAGCGTCTGCTGCACCTCGCTTTCGCTCAGTTCCATCACCGGCTCGCGGTTAGTTTTCTGATTGCAGGCCGTGGTCAGGCCGTTGAGGGTCATCGGATATTGTTCTGGCGTGGTGAGCTGCTTTTCAAGCATACAGCCCACGACACGGGCCTCCCGGGCGCTGAGTTCGTGTTTCATACTGCTCTCCTTATCGGGACGGGGGTGTCCATTCTTGCCAGGTTAACGCCGTCAGTACGTGGTCCTGCCATTTGCCGTCGATCAGCAAATAGTCTTTCGCGTAGCCTTCGCGCTCAAATCCGAGACGCTCCAGCAACTGACCACTGCGTTTATTGTGCGGCATGTAATTGGCCATGATGCGGTGCATTTTTTGCTGACGTTGCATATAGCGGATTAGCGTTTGTAACGCTTCCAGCATCAGGCCTTTGCCCTGCCATTCCTGACCGAGCGAATACCCCAGGAAACAGGCGTGGAAAGAGCCACGCAGCACGTTGCTGAAATTCGCCACGCCCATCACCCGGTTTTCATCGGGGTCGAGCAAAATAAAATAATACGCGCTGCCCTGTTTTTGCATCTCGGTAATCAGGCCGAGACGCGCCTGCCATCCGGAGGGATAACAATGGCTTTCATCCCTGACCGGCTCCCAGGGTTTCAGAAACGCACGATTCTCGGCGTAGTATTCAGCCAGCCGGTGCGCATCACGGTCATGAACCAGGCGCAGAACCATCCGGTCAGTGGTAAGCCGCACCTTTGGCACGGCAGATTTGTAGCCAAACATCCCTTCCCTCCACATCCCGCATGGGTCGATAAATAGAATTTATAGGAAACGACAGATCATCGCTAATTCTGCCAGTCAGAACGCGGCTTGACGATAAAAAAATATTATCAATAGCGCCCTATCTAAATGCCTGTTTCCGGTTCAGACTGGAAGCGTCTTTTCTCCTTTCTGTATCTGCCGGACAGGATACAAATAATCGCTCATGGTGAAGCATGTCTCTGGTATCACAAGCTCGGAGCTTGGGTAAGTATTTTCTGTTATTAGACAACGCGCTGGTTATTTTAGGCTTTTTCGTGGTTTTTCCGTTGATCTCGATCCGATTTGTCGATCAGCTCGGCTGGGCGGCGATGGCCGTCGGTCTGGCACTTGGCGTTCGTCAGCTTACGCAACAGGGATTAGGCATTTTTGGCGGAGCGATTGCTGACCGGTTCGGCGCGAAACCGATGATCATCACCGGCATGTTATTACGTGCGGCAGGATTCGCCACGATGGCGATGGCGGATGAACCCTGGATATTAGTCTGCTCGTGTATCCTCTCCGGCCTTGGCGGCACGTTATTTGATCCGCCGCGCACTGCGCTGGTGATCAAACTGACCCGTCCGCATGAGCGCAGCCGCTTTTTCTCCCTGATGATGATGCAGGACAGCGCCGGTGCCGTGATTGGCGCGCTGATTGGCAGCTGGCTGCTGCAATATGATTTTCACTATGTCTGCTGGGCTGGTGCCGCTATTTTTTGTCTGGCCGCAGCCTCCAACGCCTGGCTGTTACCCGCTTACCGTATTTCCACTATGCGAACGCCGATGCGCGAAGGCATGATGCGGGTGCTGCGCGACCGCCGTTTTCTGGCTTATGTTCTGACACTCACCGGTTATTACATGCTGACCGTACAGGTCATGCTGATGCTGCCTATTGCCGTTAATGATGTCGCGGGCAGTCCGTCTGCAGTGAAATGGATGTACGCCATCGAAGCCGTGCTGTCACTGACGTTTCTCTATCCGATTGCCCGCTGGAGCGAAAAACGCTTCCGCCTTGAACAGCGCCTGATGTTTGGGTTGCTGATCATGACCCTCAGCCTGTTACCGGTCGGACTGGTCACCTCGATAAATCCGCTATTACTGTTGATCGGCTTCTTCTATATCGGCTCAATCATTGCCGAACCGGCGCGCGAAACCCTCAGCGCATCCCTGGCGGATTCCCGCGCACGCGGCAGTTATATGGGCTTCAGCCGTCTCGGACTGGCACTCGGCGGTGTGATCGGTTACACCGGCGGCGGCTGGATGTACGACACGGGCCGTGCTTTGCAACTGCCGCAGTTACCCTGGTTTCTGCTCGCCGTCGTCGGCTTCATCACCCTCACCGGTTTGTACTGGCAATTCAATCTGCGCCGCATCGAACCGGCCATGCTCAGCGGCCGCTGATCTCAATTTAATCCTCTTATGCAGACCGCGTTCTCACGAACGCGGTTTGATCTCCACCCCTAAATTACCCATACTGAATCTTATAGTTAGATAAAATCCGAACCTACATCCGGCAGTTTTCATGCACCCTACAGGTCACCGCCGGCGATAACAGGAGCCACGAACTATGAGACTTTACGTTTACGAACATTGCCCTTTCTGCGTGAAAGCACGCATGATCTTCGGTCTGAAGAACATCCCGGTTGAGATTAAAGTACTGCTCAATGACGACGAAAAGACGCCAATTTCGATGGTGGGCAAAAAGATGGTGCCTATCCTGCAAAAAGCCGATGGCGGCTTCATGCCTGAGAGCATGGATATCGTGCATTACATTGATAAAAGTGACGGCAAGCCGCTGCTGACCGGTCCGCTGAATGCGTCGATTGCCACCTGGCTGCGTCATGTTTCTGAATACACCGGACGTCTGCTGCTGCCACGTTTTGCCGCCGCACCGCTGGAAGAATTCTCCACGCCGCAAGCGCGTAAGTATTTCTCCGATAAAAAACAGGCCGCCAGCGGCAGTTTTGCGGAACATCTGCAACATTCCGAAGGGCTGGTGAAGAAAATCAGTCAGGATTTACGAGCGCTAGACAAGCTTATCGTTGAGCCGAATGCGGTGAATGGCGAGCTTTCTGAAGATGATATTAATCTGTGGCCGCTTCTGCGTTCGCTGACAATTGTACAAGGCATTGACTGGCCTTCGCGTGTACAGGCCTATCGCGACAATATGGCCAAACAAACGCAGGTCAATCTCTTCACCCGTCTGGCAAGTTAAGCCCGTCAGCGTTATCTGCCGGAAGTGCGCTTCCGGCAATTTTCCCTTTTCTTCCCTTCCTCCGGCACTTAGGCTAATCAGCGTTGTCTGATTGGAGCCTGTCCGTTTAGCGGTCATGCTGACAAAATAGCATTTACGTAATGAGGGAAGAATGACAAAGCGATTTCTGGGTGCCGCAGTACTGATGTGCGCCAGTTTACTGGCCGGTTGTAACCAGCTGACGCAATACACAATCAGCGAGCAACAGGTCAACGATTACCTGCAGAAAAACAACAACTTCGAGAAGCAACTCGGCGTTCCGGGGTTAGTTGATGCAAAACTGGTTCTGTCCAATCTCAGCAGCCAGATTGGACGCGCAGAACCGGGTGTCGTGACACTGACCGGTGATGCGCATGTCGATATCTCTTCATTGTTCGGCCCGCAAAAAGCCGATATGCGCCTGACCCTGAAAGCGCATCCGACCTATGACCGTGAGAAAGGTGCCATTTTCCTGCGTGATATGCAGGTGGTGGATTACACCATCAAGCCGGAAAAAATGGATAACGTGATGAAAGGCCTGATGCCTTATCTGAACAATTCACTGAATACCTATTTCAATCAGCGTCCGGCTTACGTGCTCAATGGCGATCACAGCAAAGGCGAGGCGATGGCTAAGAAACTGGCGAAAGGCATAGAAGTGAAACCGGGCGAACTGGTCATTCCGTTTACCGACTAACTTAAGTAAAAGATAACAATGAAAAAGCCCGGCGTGATTTCTCACCGCCGGGCTTTTTTACGTTCTGCCCCCAGGATTACTGGTCGTCTTCTTCAGCGTCATCCAGATCCGCTGGCAGCTGTTCTTCCAGTTCGTCGCGCATCGCCTGCAAAGCTTCGCGGCTGATTTCGGACAGCGTGCGGTAGAAACCGCTGGTGGCATGGGCCTCGACTTTACCGAGGAATTTTCCGCACCAGGGGAACAGGAATTCATCGAACAGCGTGATTTGCGCGCCGACTTCGTCTTCCTGCGACTGATCTTCCAGCCAGGAAGCCGCCAGCAACATGGCGCCAAAATGATCGGCAGGCGTTTCGCCCAACGGCATTCCGCGCTGTTGCAGGAAGGTGCGCACATCCATTTCGTTTGCGCCATCAACATAATCACTGCGGAATGGCGAAACTGCGCATTCTGAGCCGACAAACAGACGGTTAAATTCAGCAGCCAGCGCTTGTGGGTTAGCGCTCTCCTGCAAACGGACCAGCAATGCATCCTGTTCCAGCGGCCAGTGTTCGCGCAGTTTGCCGTCCTGAATCAGACCAAACAGCGGAACCAGTAACGGATCCTGCGGCTGACGGTAAAACAAGGTGCCCAGCACGCGGCAGACAATCGAAAATTCATTCATAACAGTAACCTGATCAGACAATGAAAAGGGTTAATCACCCGCAATTTGGTCGCGACAATGTCATAGTTCGCTTAATTCAGCAATGGGCGCGCGACCCCGTGCTTCGAGAAAATCGAGGAAACGGCGCGGGCTGACGTTAAGAATACGATCTTCCGGGAAATCAATTTCACGCAGAATACGTTCGCAGTGTTCAAAGCCGCCGAGCGAATAGGCGATATGCGAATCTGACCCCAGCGCCAGCCAGCCACCGGCTTCTTTCACCGCCAGCGCAATGGCACGACAATTAGGCTCGCTGCCCACGCGGGAGTGAATAAACGACGAGTTATTCAGCTCCAGCGCCACATTGTATTTTGCGGCAGCCGCTGCCACAGCCGGAATATCAATCGGGTATTTCGGGTTGCCGGGGTGAGAAATAATGTGCACTTCACCGCCCGCCATCGCCGCAATGACTGCGGAAGTATGGGTTTCTTTATCAACGGGCTGCATCACCGGCTCGTGGAAACCGGCAATGATCACGTCGATTTCTTTGAGCATCGGGCCGGTACAGTCGATGTCACCGTTAATGTTTTTGATGTTCGATTCAATGCCGCGCAGGATGCCGATTCCGTTCACCAGACGCGGCCAGACCCGCATATTCATAAAGTGCCAGTAGTGCGGCGCATCGGCCATATCAGGGCCATGATCGGTGATAGCAAACAGCTTAATGCCCTTTTCCGCTGCTTCATCAATGTAATCATGTAACGTGCTGTAGGCGTGCGTGCTGGCAACAGTATGCATATGTAAATCAACCGGGTACGGCATGGTGTCTCCTTGATGTATTCAGCTGCGGCAAAATAACCGCAGCATTTATAATGTTAGCAGATGAACGTCAGTAACCCCGACCGAGATCGACACGCCCTTTCGGCTCCCGCCCCGCTTCTATCGCCTGAATATTGCCGGCAATGCTGTCCATTGCTTCTTCCGGCAGCGTATCAGCAGCGACGTGCGGCGTAATGCTCACGCGCGGGTGCGACCAGAACGGGTGCATGCCCGGCAGCGGCTCTTCGACAAAAACGTCGAGCGCGGCAGCGGCAATCTGCCCGCTGTCCAGCGCGCGCAGTAAATCGCCTTCCACCAGATGTCCGCCACGGCCAAGGTTAATCAGATACGCATTATGCGAAAGATTTGTGAACAGTTGATGATTGAGGATCCCGGCGGTGTGCGGCGTATTCGGTAACAGGTTAATCAGCACCTTGCAGCCGCTGGCGAACGCCGCCAGCTGGTCGTCGCCATAGAAACTCTGCACGCCTTCCTGCGACTTTGCACTGCGACTCCAGCTGCGCACGGTAAACTGCATATCCACCAGCGCCTGCGCCACGCTGCTGCCGAGCACGCCTGCACCCAGAATACCAATGGTGAATTCACTGCGTGAATGCGGCGCCAGCGGCCGCCAGTGTTTCTGTTGCTGGAACAGCTGATATTCGTCCATCCGGCGGAAATATCGCAGCACGCTGGCCAGCGCATATTCCTGCATCTGTAAAGCCATGCCGGTATCTTCCAGCCGCAACAACGGCACACCAGCGGGCAAAGTGCCCGGCTGACGTTGTTCCTGCGTGAGAATGGCATCGACGCCCGCCCCGAGCGCGAAAATGCCTTTCAGCATCGTGCGCGGCGCGAGCATGGCGTACGGCGGCCGCCAGACCAGCGCGTAATCCGCCGGTTCATGATCATTGGCATTCCATACGCGCATATTGGCCTGCGGTAATCTTTTTGTTATTCCGTCAATCCAGGGCTTTGCATCAAATGTAGGGTGGTAAAAAATAATGTTCATCGGGGAAGCCTCCTGTGAACAGACAGATTTCCCTGAATATCATCGGGATGCAACCCTGAGGCGTAAAAAAGAATTAGCCCCGCAGAACGGGGCTTATGAAGTGACTGACTGAAACAGTGAATATGTCAGGCCATCGCAGGCTCGCGGCGGATCATCCGGCGCAGCAGCGGAATGAGAATGAGCAGGACGACACCGGTCGCAACAGACCCCCAGCCCAGCGCGTTAAACACCTGACTGTATCCCGGATTGGTCAGCACCGGCGTACTGCCGGCATTTTGCGGCATCAGCCCGGAAATGTAGCTTGCCAGCACCGACGCCACGCCGGTCACCATCATCCAGCAGCCCATCATCACGCCCTGATAACGCGCCGGAGCCAGTTTACCGATCATCGCGTATCCAATCGGGGAAATCAGCAGCTCACCGATACTTTGCAGCAGATAACTGATGGCAATCCATTTGAACGCCACCAGTCCGTCGCCGCCCGCCAGATGGATACCGAGCGGCAGAACCAGCATACCCAGCCCCATGCAGAACAGGGAGGCGGAGAACTGCGCAGGAATATCAATGTTCCAGCCGCGCTGACGCAGACGGTTAAACCACAACGCCATCAGCGGACCGCCGATCACGATCACAATGGTATTAATGTTCTGGATCCACTGCGGCGCCACACGGATACCGTACACATTCAGGTTGATGTTATTTTCGGAGAACAGCATCAGGCCCATGGGTGCGAGCTGGTACAGCATCCAGAACACCAGCGAGCCCAGCGCCAGCAGCAGGTAGGCTTTCATCCTGCGACGCTCATCGGCGTTACGATGGCGGAACGTAACCAGCGTCATCAGCGCAAAAATCACAATCCCCAGAGCCACCACGAAGTAACTGCTGAATTCAGCGTGTGTGAGCAACATGCGGATAACCGGCACCAGCACAATCAGGATAGCAATACCGACGGCCATACGGCGCAGCATCTGGCTGCGGCTGGCTTCTTTAAGCGGCGTACTGATATCGGCCAGAATTGACCAGCGGGAAAGTGTCACCACAATCGCCGCGACATTACCCAGCGTGGCGAACAGGAACAGTGCGCGGTAGTTTTCACTCAGCTGGAAATAACCGGCGACGGCGAAACCAATAAAGAAGCCGAGGTTCATCCCGGCGTAATTCCACAGGAACGCCGATTCACGACGATCATCGTCCGGCGCAAAGCGTTGTGTCAGCATCATGTTCAGGCAGGTGACATTCAGTCCGCTGCCGGTCAGGAACATTGCCAGCCCCCAGTACAAACCGGTTATGCCTTCCATCGCAATCAGTGCGCAGCCAAACACCTGCAACACCATGCCGAGCACGAACAGGTTTCGGTTGCTGAGAAAGCGTCCGCCCAGATAGCCGCCGAACATATGCAGCCCGTAGTTGAACGCGCCGAAAACGCCCATGATGGCGTTGGCGTTATCTTCACTGAAGCCAAGTTTTTTGGTGGCGTAAAGCACCAGCGTGGAATACAGCACCGCAAAGCCGAGCGTTGCGAATGTCTGAACGAAGAATAGTGTGCCTGCGCCGGCAGGAATCGCCGTCCGGTGCTGCGACGCGGTCGCGTTATTTGACTGACTCAAGAATAACCCCTGTCTTTATTTGATAAACAAACTCTGCTTCAATCGGTGACTTGTACAGTTCTTATGCGAAGCATTTTTTAAGAGTGCATTGTTATACCGCTACCACAGATGATTACCACAACATATCTTGCTATTTCGCCGTAACAAAAAGTGTTTGCGGGTTAATTGCGCTTCTATGCAGAAACACTAATTACTTATTCATTTTGATAAGTAATTTTAATCACGCCCTGCAACCAGATAGCCACTGCTCATCCTTACGGCACTATTTGCTCTTTAAATCATCAGATTGCTCTAAGTTTGGCTAAACGGTACGGAACTTGCAAAAAGAGTGTTGACGCTGAGGCGACTTTTCCCTACATTAGCGCCGGTCAGCAGCACTGCGGTGCGGCGGACGACTGGAGAGGTGTCTGAGTGGCTGAAGGAGCACGCCTGGAAAGTGTGTATATGAGCAATCGTATCGAGGGTTCGAACCCCTCTCTCTCCACCACATTAAACAAAAAAGGTTCTGATGAAAATCAGGACCTTTTTTGTTTTGGGCGTTTTAAAACGCCGGCAGCCGTTCAATTATCCCCGCTGACCAGAGTCTGAACGCCTGACACAAAACGCCGAAAATTTTCTTGACCCTTCGTGACCGCATCCCTATAGTAGCGCCCCGTTGCAACGCTCGCGCTGTAACGAACACGGTGAGGTGTCTGAGTGGCTGAAGGAGCACGCCTGGAAAGTGTGTATACGAGAAATCGTATCGAGGGTTCGAACCCCTCTCTCACCGCCAAATTAATGAAAAAGGTCCTGATGAAAATCAGGACCTTTTTCTTTTGGTGTCGCCACTAATCCCCCTCCTCTGCGAAGGGGAGGGT
>NZ_JAFMOY010000037.1 GCF_019049625.1 Rahnella ecdela | reverse complement strand
CCGATGCCGTTCTTCCATGAGTTGAAAACAAACTCTTTTTCCTTTGCCGTAAATGTACGTTTCATTCATTAATCCTCCGCTACCCCATGTTTTAGCATGGATGTTGCATTGATCAATTGAATCTACATTTTCTTTTTTGAAGAAGAATATCTCAAAGCCAACGATCAGAAACTGGCTTTTGCCGACAACTGTACGGCGCTGACCAGCATGGGCAAGATCCCCTACAACCCCAATGCGGCCTCCGAGGCCGACACGTATTGCATCAATAATTTCCGCCGCAGCGCGCAAATCCGGCCTTCGCAGGTGACGTTGCAGGATTACACCTTCACCGCCCCGAACTGGCCGGCGCAATTTCAGGACCAGC
>NZ_JAFMOY010000036.1 GCF_019049625.1 Rahnella ecdela | reverse complement strand
CAACATTCACAAGAAGACCTAGACCATGTCGCAGAGCAATTAAACAACAGGCCGAGGAAAACATTGAAATTTAAGACGCCAAAACAGGTTTTTGAAAAGGGTGTTGCGTTGACAAGTTGAATCTACATTTTCTTTTTTGAAGAAGAATATCTCAAAGCCAACGATCAGAAACTGGCTTTTGCCGATAACTGTACGGCACTGACCAGCATGGGCAAGATACCCTATAACCCCAATGCCGCCTCCGAGGCCGACACGTATTGCATCAATAATTTCCGCCGCAGCGCGCAAATCCGGCCTTCGCAGGTGACGTTGCAGGATTACACCTTCACCGCCCCGAACTGGCCGGCGCAATTTCAGGACCAGC
>NZ_JAFMOY010000038.1 GCF_019049625.1 Rahnella ecdela | reverse complement strand
TCAAGCATTACAATGAAAACCATCCGCACAGCGCCCTGGGATACCTCTCACCGAGGGAATACCGGAGCCGACGGAGAACACTAACGTAGAGACAAAAGTTGTCTGGAAATAGCGGGGCAAGATCAGAGTAAAGAAGGATGTTCTATTCTTACTGCTCTTTCTTTCTGTATAAGGGGTCAGTTTGGATATCGAAAATTATTGTACGTTAAGGTGATTTTTTGTACCTCTGAGCTGTGGTAGAGCTTGACCATGTTGACAGGCAGCTTTGAGCTGTGAGTTCAACGGGTCGACGCAACGCTATCCTTAAACAAGGGGGACGTTGCCATGAAACGAAGAACGCGCATTTACTACACGCCAGAACAGAAAGCGATTATCTGGGACAGGTATAAGCAAGGT
>NZ_JAFMOY010000039.1 GCF_019049625.1 Rahnella ecdela | reverse complement strand
TTTTTATTCCGCCCTGGCCGGAGAGGTAATACTTCACGACAGCAATACGGAATTCCAGTGTGTAATTGGGCTTGCCCATAAATTGCACCTTACTCAGTTAGTGTCCAACTTTTGGGGTGCAGTTCAGTCGGACGGGGATATAAGGGGTGCTAATCAGGGGTTTTCTGCGATTCAACATACGCTTTCAGTGTTTCAATTGTTGCTCCACCAGCGCTACAGGCAAAGTAGGAACGTGACCAGAGCACTCCGGCATTACTTTGCTTGCAAAGATGGGTATTTAAAATCCTGACATAACGACTGCTGGTTGATTTAAGGTTATTAACCAGCACGCTGATAGCCAGTTTGGGCGGGTATGCAACCAGGATGTGAACGTGATCCGCTTCGCCATCCATTTCTAAAATCTCAACCTCAA
>NZ_JAFMOY010000040.1 GCF_019049625.1 Rahnella ecdela | reverse complement strand
ACCTCACCGGTGTGTTTAAGCTCACGCGCGCTGTGGTCCCCGCGATGCTCGAGGCCGGCGCGGGATCGATTGTCAACGTCACTTCTGAAGCCGGCATTCGCGGCAATGCATCAGGTAATGCCTACACGGTGTCGAAGCACGGCGTCGTTGGGCTCACGCGTAGCGCAGCTTTCATGTACGCGAAGCCAGGGATTCGAGTTAACGCGGTCGCTCCCGGTGGCGTCGCCACCGGTATTCCATTCCCCGCGAATGTATCTGAAGTTGGCTCGGCTCGCTTGCACCCCTTCCAAGCCGCTATCCCTTCACTGGCTACGGCAGAGCAGCTTGCCGCTTCCATCACCTTCCTGTTGAGCGATGACGGGGTCAATATCAACGGCGCAATCCTGCCGTCTGATGGCGGCTGGTCAGTGCAGTAA
>NZ_JAFMOY010000041.1 GCF_019049625.1 Rahnella ecdela | reverse complement strand
GAACAGCAGCAGAAATATCAGCAAACAGCAGCAGAAACAACAGCGGCTGAGCCGGAAAGCCTGATGCTGACTCAGCAGGAGATTGCCACCTGCTGGCAGGAAATCTCTGCGATTTATGTGGCACCGGCGGTGGAAACTTACATTATTAATCTGGTGGAAATGACCCGCCATCCGCAAGGTGTCAGCGACACGCTGGCCAGTTACATTACTTTTGGTGCCAGCCCGCGCGGCACGCTGGCGCTCGATCGCTGCGGGCGCGCACTGGCCTGGCTGGAAGGCCGTGACGCCGTGCTCCCCGAAGATATCCGTCTGATCGCTCCTGCTGTCCTGCGCCACCGGCTGATGCTCAGCTATCAGGCCAATGCCGATAACTGTTCACCAGACGACGTCGTTCGTATGTTGCTCGATGCCGTGGTGGCCTGATGGAAAACCCGCTGAC
>NZ_JAFMOY010000042.1 GCF_019049625.1 Rahnella ecdela | reverse complement strand
TATAAGTCATGTCACTCACCCAATGCGTATTTGGGGTTGGGACAACGAACTGGCGTTCAAGGTAATTTGGACTGGCAAAAGAAGGCTTTCCGCCACCGTAATAGCGTCGTTTTCGGTATCCAGTCTGAGATGCTAGTTCAGCGAGCCTCATCAGGCGCGCGATCCTGTTACGTCCGACGCATTCACCCAGATCTTTCATATCGAGCCAGATTTTTCGATAGCCGTAAACCGTACCGCTTTCAAGCCACAGTTGTTTAATCAAGCCTGTTTGCCGTTCATCTTGCCGGGTACGCAAAGATTTAGGCCGCTTTAGCCACTGGTAATAACCGCTGTGATGGAGGCCAAGAACCAGGCATAACCTGCGTACAGCATAAAAGGACGACATTTTTTTAATGAAGGCGTACTTCAGCCTGACGTTCTTGCAAAGTACGCGGCTGTAGATTCAA
>NZ_JAFMOY010000043.1 GCF_019049625.1 Rahnella ecdela | reverse complement strand
CAACATTCACAAGAAGACCTAGACCATGTCGCAGAGCAATTAAACAACAGGCCGAGGAAAACATTGAAATTTAAGACGCCAAAACAGGTTTTTGAAAAGGGTGTTGCGTTGACAAGTTGAATCTACAAATGCCTTCTTCAGCAATCAGGCGCCGGATAAATTCGTAGTCGCTTTCCATAAACTGTACGCAAAACTCCCGCCAGTCGTGCGAGGCGCGAAACAGGGTGTCGTATTTAACGATGCCCATTTCTTTGAGCAGGGGCTGGAGAATGCCCTCAATATCGAGGTTCTGAAAACTGCGGCAGTTACGGCGCTGCGCACTTCGCCAGAGGTTGGGACGGATGGTCAGGCGATACAGTGTCTGATGTTTACCGGTATCGCCCTGTTCGCAAAAGGTCACGATACCGCGCACCCGTCGTTTGATTTCTTCGCCCTGCCAGATAGTCAGAG
>NZ_JAFMOY010000044.1 GCF_019049625.1 Rahnella ecdela | reverse complement strand
AAGAAATGGAGTATGCCGATCCAAAACTGGCGGCTGGCGATGAGTCGTTTTATTATCGAGTTCGGTGACCGCCTGAGCGCTCACCTTTAATACGATGGCAGTTACACAGAATTATTTACAGGGTCTTCAATCCTAATTACGGTGGCAGACCAATGCTCTGTAATCCCCCTGCTCAAATCCTGGGATGCCCCCACTACTAAGTGAAAATCCGCCTTCAATGAAGGCGGATTTACTTTTGCGCCCATTACGTGCGTTCTAAGCTCCAACTCATAGATGCCTCATTTCACACTTGATGTCATGACAGCTGCTTGGCATCCATTTCGTGCCTTTCATGATACCTAAGAAGTATACGGATCTGATCTTGCCCCGCTATTTCCAGACAACTTTTGTCTCTACGTTAGTGTTCTCCGTCGGCTCCGGTATTCCCTCGGTGAGAGGTATCCCAGGGCGCTGTGCGGATGGTTTTCATTGTAATGCTTGA
>NZ_JAFMOY010000126.1 GCF_019049625.1 Rahnella ecdela | reverse complement strand
TTTGCCTGGCGGCAGTAGCGCGGTGGTCCCACCTGACCCCATGCCGAACTCAGAAGTGAAACGCCGTAGCGCCGATGGTAGTGTGGGGTCTCCCCATGCGAGAGTAGGGAACTGCCAGGCATCAAATAAGTGGAAAGCCCTGTACTGACGTACAGGGCTTTTTGCTATGAGGAATTTGGTGGTTTTCGTTCGAAATCTGTTCGAAAATTTCATGTGTTTACCGATTTAGCCTCTGCTCGTTATCACTACTTTCTTCTCATTTTCCGTCCTTTATAACCAAATTCTCTGAATTAATAACTGAAGCTGAAACATTTTCACTTATCACTTGCAGACTCGACATCTTAAACAAAACCCGCTATCTTCGGCTATCTAGAAGTCTAAACGTATAAATGGATGCAGTGAGGAAGTTGTTATGCCGATCCGGGTTCCAGATGAACTACCAGCCGTGAATTTCCTGCGCAATGAGAACGTCTTTGTCATGACGTCATCACGTGCGAAAACTCAGGAGATCCGTCCTCTGAAGGTGCTGGTTCTCAACCTGATGCCGAAGAAAATTGAGACAGAAAATCAGTTTTTACGGCTGCTTTCGAACTCTCCTCTGCAGATTGATGTACAGCTGCTGCGCATTGATAGCCGTGAGTCTAAAAACACCCCGGCTGAGCACTTGAATAACTTCTATTGTGACTTTGAAGATATTCAGCATGACAACTATGATGGCCTGATCGTCACTGGTGCGCCGTTGGGATTGGTAGACTTCTGCGATGTCGCTTACTGGCCGGAAATCGAGCGTGTCATTCACTGGGCAAAAGAACATGTAACATCGACACTGTTTGTCTGCTGGGCGGTTCAGGCTGCGCTGAACGTGCTTTACGGGCTGCCAAAAATGACCCGTGAGGGGAAGCTTTCCGGTGTTTATCAACATCAGACATTGCAACCGCTGGCCTTACTGACGCGTGGCTTTGATGAAAGCTTCCTGGCACCGCATTCCCGTTATGCAGATTTTCCGGCGGATGTGCTCCGCCAGTATACAGATCTGGATATTTTTGCGGAGTCTGAAGAAGCCGGTGCATACCTCTTTGCGACCAAAGATAAACGCATGGCCTTTGTCACCGGGCATCCTGAATATGATGCGGGAACGCTGGCAGGGGAGTATCTGCGCGATGTGGCGGCGGGCATATCTCCGGAAATGCCTCACAACTATTTCCCGCAGGATAACGCCGAATTATCACCAAAGGCGACCTGGCGGAGTCACGGGCATCTACTTTTCACTAACTGGCTGAATTATTACGTTTATCAGATCACGCCGTTTGATCTGCGCCAGATGAATCCAACCCTCGAGTAACCCTCCTTATAAGATTTCAGCAGACGATCTTACGGTCGTCTGTTAATCCTCTTTTTATCCCTGCGATCTTTTTGTCTGACGCCTTCCTTCTGTTCAAATTCTTAGTCTTTTCGAAACCCATTACCATTTTGTAGAATAATAATTTCTCTCTATATTACTGATTAAAAATAAGATTTTATTTTTTTTAAAATAAAATGGAAATGGTTTTTGATTTTATGAAATTTATGATTACGCTTAAATCTATCGGGCAATAAATGACCAGGGAAAAATCGCCTCAGGATCAAGAGAGCAGCCCTGGTGTGTTTTCAACCGTAACAGCCTCTGCTCAGTGAAGCATTCGGGCAGATTAAGCAGATAAATCAGGAGAAAAGCGATGTCAGAGGAAATTACCCGCAGTCAGCTTGGCTTCACGCGTCGTTTTGGTGAGAATGAAGCGCAAATTTTGACTGAAGAGGCGGTGGATTTTTTGTCCGAACTGGTCGTGCGTTTTACCCCGCTGCGTAACCGATTACTGGCAGATCGTATTGCCGTACAGCAGAAGATAGATCAGGGAACGTTACCTGATTTTATTTCGGAAACTCATTCCATAAAAAAAACAGACTGGCAAATACGCGGGATCCCGGCTGATTTGTTAGATCGCCGGGTAGAAATCACTGGCCCTGTTGAACGCAAGATGGTGATCAATGCACTGAATGCCAATGTGAAAGTCTTTATGGCGGACTTTGAGGATTCTCTGGCTCCGGACTGGCAAAAAGTCATCGAGGGGCAGATTAACTTACGCGATGCGGTGAACGGGACTATCAGCTACACCAATGAATCCGGAAAGATTTATCAACTCAAGCCCGATCCGGCCATTCTGATCTGTCGCGTACGTGGGCTGCACTTGCCTGAGAAACACGTCACCTTGCAGGGCGAGGCGATCCCCGGTTCTCTGTTTGATTTTGCTTTGTATTTCTTCCATAACTACAGCGCATTACTGGCTAAAGGCAGTGGCCCCTATTTCTATCTGCCAAAAATGCAGTCTTATCATGAAGCTGAATGGTGGAGCCAAGTGTTCAGTTTCGCCGAAGATTATGCGGAACTCCCGCGCGGCACAATCAAAGCCACGGTATTGATTGAAACTCTGCCCGCTGTTTTCCAGATGGATGAAATCCTTTATCACCTGAGGGATCACATCGTCGGCCTGAACTGTGGTCGCTGGGATTACATCTTCAGTTATATCAAAACGTTGAAGAATCACGCCGACCGCGTATTGCCCGATCGTCAGTCCGTGACTATGACTCAGCCTTTCCTTAATGCGTATTCGCGCCTGCTGATCAAAACCTGTCACCGTCGAGGTGCATTTGCGATGGGCGGGATGGCGGCATTTATCCCCAGCAAAGACGTTAAACGTAACGAATGGGTGCTGAACAAAGTTCGGACTGACAAAGAGCTGGAAGCGAATAACGGACACGATGGCACCTGGATTGCACATCCGGGTCTTGCTGACACCGTGCTTGAAGTGTTCGATAAAGCACTCGGTGGCCGTTCCAACCAGCTGGATATCTCACGCGAGGAGGATGCCGACATCACTGCTGAGCAATTGCTGGACCCTTGTTCCGGTGAGCGCACCGAAGAGGGCATGCGTGCCAATATCCGTGTGGCTGTGCAATACATTGAGGCCTGGATCTCCGGTAATGGCTGCGTGCCGATTTATGGATTGATGGAGGATGCTGCCACGGCGGAAATCTCCCGTACGTCAATCTGGCAGTGGATCCACCACGGCAAATCGCTCAATGACGGACAGCCGGTCACCAAACCGCTGTTCCGCCGGATGCTCAACGAAGAAATGCTGGTCATTCAGCAGGAGCTGGGCGAACAGCGTTTCAGCTCAGGCCGCTTCACACAAGCCGCGGCGCTGATGGAAAAAATCACCACACAGGATGAGTTAATCGACTTCCTGACTCTGCCGGGCTATCAGCTGCTGGCCTGACTCTTCCTACCCTACACATAAAAAGACCGGAGCATTTGCCATGAAAACGACCCGTACTCAGCAAATTCAGCAGCTTGAAGAAACCTGGAATCAGCCACGCTGGAAAAATATCACCCGACCTTACACCGCGGCAGAAGTGATCAGCCTGCGTGGCTCGGTCAATCCTGAATGTACGCTGGCTCAGCACGGCGCGGCCCGTTTGTGGAATTTACTGCACGGTGCTTCGCGTAAAGGCTATGTGAATTGTCTCGGGGCGCTGACTGGCGGGCAGGCATTACAACAAGCTAAAGCCGGAATTGAAGCCATTTATCTATCCGGCTGGCAGGTGGCTGCTGATGCCAATACAGCTTCGAGTATGTATCCCGATCAATCGTTATATCCGGTGAATTCAGTGCCGGAAGTAGTTGCTCGAATTAACAATACTTTCCGCCGCGCGGATCAGATCCAGTGGGCGAATAACATTGAACCCGGTCAGCCCGGTTATACCGACTATTTCCTGCCGATTGTAGCCGATGCAGAAGCCGGTTTTGGTGGCGTACTCAATGCGTTTGAGTTGATGAAATCCATGATTGAGGCCGGTGCTGCTGCAGTTCATTTCGAAGACCAACTTGCTGCTGTGAAAAAGTGCGGACATATGGGCGGCAAAGTTCTGGTACCCACCCAGGAAGCGGTGCAGAAACTGGTCTCCGCGCGTCTTGCTGCTGATGTTCTTGGTGTTCCTACTCTGCTTGTGGCGCGTACCGATGCGGATGCAGCAGATTTACTGACATCCGATTGCGACCCGTATGACAGCCAGTTTATTACCGGCGAAAGAACGCATGAAGGTTTCTACCGGACACATGCAGGCATTGAACAGGCCATCAGCCGCGGGTTGGCATATGCACCATATGCTGACGTGGTCTGGTGCGAAACATCCACGCCTGATCTCAAACTGGCGCAGCGTTTTGCCGAGGCCGTCCATGCAAAATTCCCGGGCAAACTGCTCGCCTACAACTGTTCGCCATCGTTTAACTGGAAGAAAAATCTCGACGATAAAACCATCGCGAGCTTCCAGGAGCAACTGGCCGCAATGGGCTATCAGTATCAGTTCATTACGCTCGCGGGCATTCACAGCATGTGGTTCAACATGTTCGATTTGGCTCATGCTTATGCACAGGGTGAAGGCATGAAGCACTATGTCGAAAAAGTGCAGGAACCAGAATTCGCTGCCATCAGCCGTGGATATACCTTCGCTTCTCATCAGCAGGAAGTCGGAACCGGCTATTTCGACAAAGTGACTACCATTATTCAGGGCGGACGCTCTTCAGTTACCGCGCTGACCGGCTCTACAGAAGAACAGCAATTCTCCTCTACGTCGCACTGACGGTCTGTTACTGACTCTCTGCTGGCCCGGCGAAATCCGGGCCTTTTTTTCCTATGGAGCCGCCGCTATGCGTATAGAACTTTTGATCGCGCAGACTATTTTGCAGGGATTCGACGCACAGTACGGCCGTTTTCTCGAGGTGACATCGGGGGCGCAACAACGCTTTGAAAATGCCAACTGGCCCGCTGTACAGGCGGCGATGAAGCAACGTATTCATTTGTATGATCACCATGTCGGACTGGTCGTCACTCAGCTTAAATGCATCACCGGCCAGCATTTTTATGATGCCGCGTTTCTGATCCGCATTAAGGAATGTTACTCCGAATTACTGCCTGATTATCCCAGGGCTGAAATCGCCGAAAGCTTTTTTAATTCAGTCTATTGCCGCATATTCAAACATCGTGATCTGTCGGCAGATAAACTGTTTATTTTCAGCGAGCAGTCCGCCCGGCGACCGCAGAATTGTTCCCGTCCCTTGTCACGCAGGTATCCGGTGAAGGGCCATCTGATCGCGGCATTGTCAAAAGTGCTTGATGACCTGCCGGTACGTTTGCCGTGGGAAGATGCAACCCGCGACGTTGATTATATTGCCACGGCATTGCAGCAACGCTTTTCCGCTGAGTGGCTGGCGGATGCTGATATCGAGATCGCTACCGAGATTTTCTATCGCAATAAGGCCGCGTGGATTATCGGGAAAATTCGCTCGGCTTTGCAGGTATTTCCGCTGTTAATGCCGGTACATCTCGGTCAGAACGGCCAGTTATTTGCAGATGCCTGTCTGACAGAAGGCAATGACGCCAGTATTGTTTTCGGTTTTGCTCGTTCGTATTTCATGGTGTACGCCCCTCAGCCCGGTGCGCTGGTTGAATGGTTGCGCGAGATTTTACCTGCGAAAACTACTGCTGAACTTTACAGCGCAATTGGCTGCCAGAAGCATGCAAAAACAGAGTGTTACCGCGAGCATCTGCGTTTTATGGATCAAACCGATGAGTCTTTTATTATTGCGCCGGGCGTCAAAGGCATGGTCATGCTGGTTTTCACGCTTCCGGGCAGTGACCGCGTTTTCAAAGTCATAAAAGATAATTTTGCGCCGCAGAAAGAAGTGACCGAAGCACAGGTCATGGCGTGCTATCAGTTAGTGAAAGAACATGACCGCGTAGGGCGTATGGCTGACACCCAGGAATTCGAGCATTTTATTCTGCCTAAGAAAAATATCAGCCCGGAACTGATGATCGAATTACAACGTGAAGTGCCAGCAAAAATTGAAGACCTGGATGACAGCATTGCGCTGCGCCATCTGTATATCGAACGTCGGATGACGCCGCTGAATTTATATCTGGAACAGGCCAGTGACGCGCAGCTGTATGATGTGATTGAAGAATATGGTAATGCTATCAAGCAACTGGCTGCGGCGAATATCTTTGCCGGGGATATGTTGTTTAAGAATTTTGGCGTGACCCGTCACGGCCGCGTAGTGTTTTATGACTACGATGAAATTTGCTACATGACTGAAGTGAATTTCCGCGATATTCCTGCGCCGCGCTATCCTGAGGATGAACTGGCCAGTGAACCCTGGTACAGCATTGCGCCCGGTGATGTTTTCCCGGAGGAATTCCGTCATTTCCTGTGCAGCGATAAACGCCTCCGGCAGATTTTTGAGTCGCTGCACGACGACCTGTTCAGCGCCGGGTACTGGCGCGGTTTGCAGCAGCGCATCAGCGAAGGGCATGTGGAAGATGTCTTTGCTTACCGCCTTTCTCAGCGCTTCAGCCGCCGCTAAATTGCTGAAATCCCGCCACACTCAGGCGGGATTTCAGCATCTCTGTCAGTGTTTCCCGCCACCGTAGGCCTGGGTAATCTCTTTTGCCGCATGGATCACCAGCGCGCCCAGCTCAGTCACACGGTCATCAGTGATCCGCGAGATAGGACCCGAAATAGATATAGCCGCGTACGCATCGTTATGCTCGTCGTAAATGCAGGTCGCCACGCAACGCAACCCAAGCGCATGTTCTTCATCATCAAAGGCATAACCGCGTTTGCGGGTATCTGCCAGCTCCTGTTTCAGGTTCGCCGGCGACGTTTTTGTCAGCGGCGTATAGCTGTGCAGGCCAATCTTGTGCAGCAGCTTTGCCAGACGTTCTTCCGGTAAAGTTGAAAGAAACGCTTTACCGGCACCCGATGCATGCATAGGCAGTTTGCCACCAATCGGCGCGGACATTCTCATCAGCGCATTGCATTGCACCTGATCGATGATGATCGCCTGATAATCGCTGTGATCCAGCACCGCCAGATTCACGGTCTCGCCGGATTCTTCCATCAGACGGCGCAACATCGGGTGCACCATCGCCAGCAAATTACGACTTTGCAGGAAACTGCTGCCGACAACAAAAGCGTGCGAGCCAATGGTCCATAAACCCAAATCGCCTACCTGACGAACAAACCCTTGTTGCTGCATGGTGGTCAGCAGCCGATGGGTAGTAGAATTAGGTAAACCCGCCTGCTGCGCCAGATCTGTCAGCGCAACGCTGCCCTGCGCTTCAGCAATATATTCCAGCAACTTAAGGCCACGTGTCAGGGACTGAACCTGCCCGGTCGCGGCGCTGCCTGTTGCGGCAGCGGCTTTGGTTTTCTTAGCACGTTTGGCCGGAGCCGATACGGACGTTGCCATGAGCCTGTTCCTTGTAAGATGCGCCAAATGCTGGCGAAGAAAAGTCATTTTTGGAATTGGTTTTCGTTTTTACAGTATGGATCGCAACATGCCTTTGCGCTCATCCGATGTGTTGCATTGCATTTGCGGGATGTCTTCCCGAATTGAAAAAGTCTCACGTCGGCGCGGGCTTTTGGCTGAGGAAGGTATGCTAGGATGTTGACCATAATTTCCGGTGTATGAATGAACAATTTGCCGGGTGTGAGTGACGGGTGATGAGGTGAAAGTGACTAATCGAGTTGAAGCGCTACATAAGCAACTGGCAGAGCGCATTTTGGTTCTGGACGGCGGCATGGGCACCATGATCCAAAGCTATCGCCTGGAAGAGGAAGATTACCGCGGTGAACGTTTTGCTGACTGGGAAAGCGACCTTAAAGGCAACAACGATCTTCTGGTGCTCTCAAAACCAGAAGTGATTGTCGAGATCCATAACGGTTATCTTGCTGCTGGCGCTGATATCCTTGAAACCAACACTTTCAACTCCACCACGATTGCGATGGCTGATTACCATATGGAATCGCTGTCTGCTGAAATTAACTATGAAGCCGCACGGCTGGCACGCCAGTGTGCCGATGAATGGACCGCCCGCACGCCGGATAAACCGCGTTACGTCGCCGGTGTGTTAGGCCCGACCAACCGCACGGCGTCGATTTCCCCTGACGTTAACGATCCCGCGTTCCGTAACGTGTCTTTCGATCAGCTGGTGGAAGCTTACCGAGAATCAACCCGCGCGCTGATTGAGGGCGGTGCAGATCTCATCATGATCGAAACCGTATTTGACACACTCAATGCTAAAGCCGCCACATTCGCCGTAGAAAGCGAATTCGAAGCGATGGGTATCGTCTTACCTGTGATGGTTTCCGGCACAATTACCGACGCCTCAGGGCGTACATTATCCGGCCAGACCACGGAAGCTTTTTATAACTCACTGCGCCATGTTAAACCGCTCACTTTCGGCCTGAACTGCGCCTTGGGGCCGGATGAATTACGCCAGTATGTCGCTGAATTGTCGCGCATTGCTGAATGTTATGTGACGGCTCACCCGAACGCCGGTTTACCTAATGCCTTCGGTGAATATGACCTGGAAGCCAAAGATATGGCGGAGCACATTGCCGAATGGGCGCGCTCGGGCTTCCTGAATATTGTCGGCGGTTGCTGTGGTACCACGCCTGCACATATTGCGGCGATGGTGAAAGCCGTCGAAGGCGTGCCGCCGCGTGCATTGCCGACTATTCCTGTTGCCTGCCGTCTGGCAGGGCTGGAACCGCTGACCATTGATCCGCAGACGCTGTTTGTGAACGTCGGCGAACGTACCAACGTTACCGGTTCTGCGCGCTTTAAGCGATTGATCAAAGAGGAGAAGTATTCTGAAGCGCTGGCTGTTGCCCGCCAGCAGGTTGAAAGCGGCGCGCAAATCATCGACATCAACATGGATGAAGGGATGCTAGACGCCGAAGCCGCAATGGTGCGTTTTCTCAGCCTGATTGCCGGTGAGCCGGATATCGCCCGTGTGCCGATTATGATCGACTCCTCCAAATGGGATGTCATCGAGAAAGGCCTGAAATGCATTCAGGGCAAAGGGATTGTTAACTCCATTTCGATGAAAGAGGGTGAAGAAGCCTTCCTGCATCACGCCCGCCTGGTGCGCCGCTATGGGGCAGCTGTGGTGGTGATGGCATTCGATGAAACCGGACAGGCGGATACCCGCGCCCGAAAAATTGAAATCTGCCGTCGTGCCTACAAATTGCTGACGGAAAAAGTCGGCTTCCCGCCGGAAGACATCATTTTTGACCCGAATATTTTCGCGGTCGCCACCGGTATCGAAGAGCACAATAACTACGCCGTCGATTTCATCGAAGCCTGTGCCGATATCAAAGCACAACTGCCGCACGCGTTAATTTCCGGTGGTGTTTCCAACGTTTCCTTCTCGTTCCGCGGTAACGAACCGGTGCGCGAAGCCATTCACGCCGTGTTCCTGTATCACGCCATCCGCAACGGTATGGATATGGGTATCGTGAACGCCGGTCAGCTGGCTATTTATGATGACTTACCGGCTGAACTGCGTGACGCCGTTGAAGACGTGATCCTCAACCGTCGCGACGATGGTACCGAGCGTCTGCTCGAACTGGCCGAAAAATACCGTGGCAGCAAGGACGATGGCGAAGCGAACAAGCAACAGGCGGAATGGCGCAGCTGGGAAGTTAAAAAACGTCTCGAATACTCGCTGGTGAAAGGCATTACTGAATTCATTGAACTGGATACCGAAGAGTGCCGCCAGCTGGCCGCACGTCCTATCGAAGTGATCGAAGGCCCGCTGATGGACGGTATGAACGTCGTCGGTGACCTGTTCGGTGCCGGTAAAATGTTCCTGCCGCAGGTAGTGAAATCCGCGCGCGTGATGAAACAGGCCGTGGCCTATCTGGAGCCGTACATTGAAGCAAGCAAGGAGAAGGGCCAGACCAACGGCAAAATCCTGCTCGCGACGGTAAAAGGCGACGTGCATGACATCGGCAAAAACATCGTCGGTGTGGTACTGCAATGTAATAACTACGAGATTATCGATCTCGGCGTGATGGTGCCTACGGACAAAATTCTGAAAACTGCCATTGAAGAAAACGTCGATATTATCGGGTTGTCAGGGCTGATTACGCCGTCTCTCGATGAAATGGTCAATGTGGCGAAAGAGATGGAACGCCGTGGTTTTACCATGCCATTGCTGATTGGTGGCGCGACCACATCCAAAGCGCACACCGCCGTTAAAATCGAACAAAATTACAGTGGCGTGACCTGCTACGTGCAAAATGCCTCGCGCTCTGTCGGCGTGGTTTCTGCCTTGCTGTCAAAAGAGCAGCGTGACGCGTTTATCGAACGTACGCGCAAAGAGTACGACACCGTACGCATCCAGCACGCACGTAAAAAGCCACGCACACCGCCGGTCAGCCTTGAAGTTGCACGCGATAACGCGACGACTATCGACTGGGACGATTACACACCGCCGGTTGCTCATCGCCTGGGCATTCAGAAAGTGGAAGCCAGCATTGAAACGCTGCGTAATTACATCGACTGGACGCCGTTCTTCATGACCTGGTCGCTGGCCGGTAAATATCCGCGCATTCTCGAAGATGAAGTGGTCGGCGAAGAAGCGAAGCGCTTGTTCCAGGATGCCAATGACCTGCTCGATAAACTCTCCGCAGAGAAGTTACTGAACCCTCGCGGCGTTGTCGGATTGTTCCCTGCGAACCGTAAAGGCGATGACATCGAAATCTACAGCGATGAACGCCGCGAAGACGTGCTGGTGGTCAGTCATCATTTGCGCCAACAAACGGAAAAAACAGATTTCGCCAACTATTGTCTGGCGGACTTTGTCGCACCGAAATCGAGCGGTAAAAAAGATTACATGGGTGCATTTGCCGTCACCGGCGGGCTGGAAGAAGATGCGCTGGCTGAGGCATATGACAAGCAGCATGATGACTACAATAAAATCATGATTAAAGCGCTGGCGGACCGTCTGGCAGAAGCGTTTGCGGAATACCTGCATGAGAAAGTGCGTAAGGTTTACTGGGGCTTTGCACCGACAGAAAATCTGAGCAATGAAGAACTTATCCGGGAAAATTATCAGGGGATCCGTCCTGCACCGGGTTATCCGGCCTGTCCTGAACACACTGAAAAAGGCCAAATCTGGAAGCTGCTGGATGTTGAAACTAACACCGGTATGCAACTGACCGAATCCTTTGCGATGTGGCCGGGCGCTGCGGTATCCGGTTGGTATTTCAGCCATCCTGACAGCAAATACTTCGCCGTGGCGCAGATTCAGCGCGATCAGGTCGAAGATTATGCCGCGCGTAAAAATATGCCAATTGGCGAAGTTGAACGCTGGCTGGCGCCGAACTTAGGTTACGACGCCGACTAATACCCGTCATCCTTCAAGTTGACTCTGCGTTGGCTGCCATCACGAACCCCAGTCACTTACTTCAGTAAGCTCCTGGGGTTCATTCAGTTGCCGCCTTAATTCATCTCGAATGATTTAGGGTATCCCATCGGTGTGTTTTTCCACTTGAATCAACTCACTTCCACATCAATGTGCAGCGCGTCATAGCGCCAGTACTCCAGATCGCAGTCGATGACCCGGTCGTGCTGGTCACGGTTAATACGCGTGATAAACAGCGCCGGACTGCCGGAAGCGACTCTCAACGCACGCGACGCTTCTTCTGGCAGTAGCGTCGGCACCATATCAAACCGCACGCGCCCGTAATGAATGTCATAGCGGGAAGCATATAAATCTGTCAGAGATGTCGTGAGATCCGCATCAAGAATGCCCTGAAAATACAGCGGATTAAGGTAATGCTCGACATACAGCACCGGGCGCTTGTCGATATAACGCAACCTGCGGATACAAATCACCTCACTCTCTGACGGCAACAGCAGCTTCTGGCTGACCGTTTCACTGGCTATGCAGTATTTCGCATCAATGACTTCGGTTTGCGCATGACGTCCCTGATCTTTCGCCATCGCGTGAAAGTGACTTCTTTGCAGCGGGTTGTAGACAATGCGCGGCGGGGAAACAAACCAGCCCCGGCGTACCTCCCGGTAGATCAACCCCTGCGCCTCGAGCTGGCTTAATGCTTCCCGTAATGTGATTCGGGTGGTGGAAAATTGTTCACTTAACGCCCGCTCAGAAGGCAGCCTTCCCTTGGCAGAAAAAGCCCCGGCCGCAATACTTTCGCTCAATGCCTTGCAGATGACAGCAAGGGTGGTCTGCGATTCACTCATCGGTCAGCAAGCCTCATTTCAGTGCGTTTTTGCACCAACCTGACTCTTCGTTGTGTAAATAGTGTGCGCTTGTTAACAGCTATAAGCTTAAAAATGCTGCTTTTTCATGCTGACATATAATTATCACAATTGAGCGTTAGATTGGCTTGGTTCTTGCTGGACTAGACCAGCACTTCACACACACTACCATCCGGAGCATCCGTTATGAAACAGTTGTTCGCTTCTGTGTTAACCAGCGCGCTTGTCCTCTCCGCTTCACCGGCATTTGCCGCTGAACCTCCAGCTGCACTCCTCAAAGCGGCGCAAGCCGAAGGGACCGTTAACAGCGTCGGTATGCCTGATGACTGGGCGAACTGGAAAGCCACCTGGAATGATCTGAATACCAAATACGGCCTGAAACACAGCGATACAGACATGAGTTCCGCGCAGGAAATCGCGAAATTCCTCGCTGAAAAAGACAACGCCAGTGCTGATATTGGGGATGTGGGTGCAGCCTTTGGTCCGGTCGCGGTTTCTAAAGGCGTTACTCAGCCGTATAAACCGACTACCTGGGATCAGGTGCCTGACTGGGCGAAAGATAAAGACGGTATGTGGGCACTCGCTTATACCGGCACTATCGCGTTCATCATTGATAAATCCCAGGTCAAAGATGAGCCGCACAGCTGGGCCGATCTGCTGAATAGCAAATACAAAGTGACCATCGGTGATGTGAGTACGGCAGCGCAGGCAGCGAACGGCGTGCTGGCGGCAACGTATGCGATGGGTGGCAATGAAAAGGATCTGAAACCAGGTCTGGAATATTTCGGCAAACTGGCGAAAGCAGGGCGTCTGAGCCTGACTAACCCGGTCATCGCTTCTCTGGAAAAAGGTGAAGTGCAGGTTGGCGTGGTCTGGGACTTCAACGGTCTGAGCTATCGCGACAAAATCGACAAAACCCGCTTCGACGTGGTGATCCCATCTGATGGCTCCATCACTTCCGGCTATACCACCATCATCAACAAATTTGCCAAACACCCGAACGCCGCCAAACTGGCTCGTGAATACATCTTCTCCGATGCCGGTCAGATTAACTTAGCGCAGGGTTATGCCCGCCCAATCCGTGCTGATCACATCACTCTGCCAGATGACGCAAAAGCCAAACTGCTGCCATCCAGCGAATACAAAAATGCTCACCCGATTGCCGATCCGGCTGCCTGGGATAAGAGCGCCAAAACCTTGCCTCGTTTGTGGCAGGAAAACGTCATGATCAACATGCAGCAATAATTGCTTAAAAAATAAGAAAAACCGGGCAGCGAAAGCATTGTTTATTTAAAACACCTGTACGAAATAGGCATACATGTAATGAAGAGCATTCTGGTAGTACTCGACGGCCTGAATTATCAGGTCGGCCGCGATGCAATGGGATATTTACAGGCGCAGTGTGCCGCAGGACGCGGTCGCTTGTATCAACTGGAATGCGAACTGCCTTCGCTGTCCCGGCCGCTTTATGAATGCATTCTCACCGGCATTACGCCGGTGGTGAGTGGTATTGTGCATAACCACGTTGACCGGTTATCGACGCAACGCAGTATTTTCCATTATGCCCGGGACGCCGGTCTGACCACGGCAGCTGCGGCTTATCATTGGGTCAGCGAGTTGTATAACCGATCGCCGTTTGACCCGCCGCGTGACCGCCATACCAGCGATGAATCGCTGGCTATCCAGCACGGTCATTTTTATTACGACGACAGTTACCCTGACTCGCATTTGTTCGACGATGCGGAAAGCCTGCGCCGTCGGCATGCCCCAGACTTTTTGCTGATCCACCCGATGAATATCGATGACGCGGGCCATAAATTTGGCCTGTCCTCGCCGCAGTACCGCAATAAAGCGCGGACAGCGGACGGCATTCTTTCGCGTTATCTTGGCGACTGGCTCGATGCCGGTTATCAGGTGATTGTGACCGCCGACCACGGCATGAATGATGACCGCAGCCACGGCGGTATTTTGCCGGAAGAGCGTCAGGTGCCACTGTTTGTATTTGGCAGCGCGTTCAGTTTAAAAGATGCCGCACCACTTCAAACCGAGCTGTGCGGAACCGTTTGTCAGATACTTAATATTGCCCACGACAAGCCACATTGCGCGTCATTACTGGCCTGAATCCGGTCACTTTTAGAGGATCACCGATGAAAGCTAAGTGGATTGCAGCGCTGTTTATGTTGCCGTTTCTGGTATTTTTCATCGCTTTTCAGCTGGCGCCGCTGGCCTGGATTGCAGTGAGCAGTTTTTACAGCGAAACCTACGAAGCCTGGGGGGTGGGCAATTACAGTGACATTCTGACTTCTCCGTTTTATCTGCAGGCCATGCGCTTCTCGCTGGATATTTCGATCTGGTCGAGTTTATACGGTTTGCTTATCGCGTTAGTGGGCAGTTACTCACTTCGTCAGCTGTGCCCGACAAAGCTGCATGATTTCGTCATGTCGTTCACCAACATGACCAGCAACTTCGCTGGCGTACCGCTGGCATTTGCTTTCGTCATCCTGCTTGGCCTGAACGGTTGTCTGACGTTGCTGCTGCGCAAATATGGGCTGATGGAGCACTTCGACCTGTATTCGAAAGACGGGCTGATTGTTCTCTACACCTATTTTCAGATCCCGCTTGGCGTATTGCTGATGTATCCGGCGTTCGATGCCCTGCGCGAAGACTGGCGCGAATCGGCTGCATTGCTGGGTGCTGGTCGCTGGAGTTACTGGCGCTACATCGGCATTCCTGTGCTGTTCCCGGCGCTGCTGGGCACTTTCGTGATTTTGCTCGCCAATGCCCTTGGCGCGTATGCCACGGTCTACGCACTGACCACCGGAAATTTCAACGTGGTGCCGGTGCGCATTGCGGCGCTGGTGTCGGGGGATATTTCCCTCGACCCGAATATGGGCAGCGCGCTGGCGATGTTACTGGTGGTGCTGATGGCCTTTATCACGCTTGTCCATCAGTGGTTATTGCGTAAAAGTTATCTCAGTCAGCGCAGCTGATTGCCCGAAGAAGGAACGTAAGATGTCGCGCTCTGAAGCGATTTACCACCGTGTGGTGAGCTGGGTTTTACTGATTGTCCTGATGTTACCGTTGCTGGCGACGCTGGTGTATGCGCTGGTGCTGGAATGGGGAGCGACGATTTTACCGAGCGGCTTTACGCTCAAATGGCTGGTGGAACTGTGGAGCGATCCGCGCTTCCTGATTGCGCTCTGGCACTCGCTGCTGGTGTGTTTCGGCACGCTTTTCCTGTCGCTGATACTGATCCTGCCACTGATGTTTGTGATTGCTTACTATTTCCCGAAGCTCGACGCACTGATGAATATCCTGATCCTGCTGCCGTTCGCCGTGCCGCCGGTGGTGTCTTCGGTGGGGCTGATGCAGCTCTATTCCGCTGAGCCGCTGGCGCTGACCGGTACCCCGTGGATCCTGATTGGCTGTTACTTCACTATCGCATTGCCATTTATCTATCGTGCTATTTCCAACAACATGCAGGCGATCAATCTTCGTGACCTGATGGATGCTGCGCACCTGCTCGGTGCCAGCACCTGGAAAGCTGCGTTGCTGGTGGTATTACCGAACTTACGCAAGGGGGGAATGATTGCCGTATTGCTGTCGTTCTCGTTCCTCATCGGGGAATTCGTGTTCGCCAACCTGCTGGCGGGCAGCCGTTATGAAACGGTGCAGGTCTATCTCTATAACATGCGCAATGGCAGCGGCCATTTCACCAGCGCATTAGTCATCTCCTATTTCATGGTCGTCCTGATTTTCACCTGGGTGGCAAACATGCTGAACAAAGGAAAGAGCTGATTATGTCGTATTTGCAGGTCACTCAACTCAACAAGTCGTACGGTCCGACGCAGATTTTCAACAACATTGATTTCTCGGCAGAAGAGGGCGAATTCGTCACGTTGCTAGGGCCGAGCGGCTGCGGAAAATCCACACTGCTGCGCTGCCTGGCCGGGCTGACGTCGGTCGACAGTGGAAAAATTGTGATTCAGGGGCAGGACATTGTGCCGCTACCACCACAGCAGCGCGGGATCGGGATGGTCTTCCAGAGCTACGCGTTGTTCCCGAATATGACGGTGGAAGCCAACGTCGCGTTTGGTTTGAAAATGCAAAAGATACCGGCTTCCGAATTGCATCGTCGCGTTGGAGAAGTGCTGGAACTGGTGGAAATGAACGATTACGCCAAACGTTACCCGCATCAGCTTTCCGGTGGTCAGTGTCAGCGTGTGGCGCTGGCGCGTTCACTGGTGACGCAGCCACGCCTGTTGTTGCTCGATGAACCGCTTTCCGCGCTCGATGCCCGTATCCGTAAACATCTGCGCGAACAAATCCGCCGTATTCAGCGCGAAATGAACCTGACGGCAATTTTCGTCACTCACGATCAGGAAGAGGCGCTGACTATGTCAGACCGGATTGTGCTGATGAACAAAGGACAAATCGTCCAAAATGCCGATGCCGAAACCCTGTATACTGAACCGGTGGATGCTTTTGCAGCAGGCTTTATCGGCAGCTATAACCTGCTGAGCTCTGAGCAGGCGATGGCGCTGACCGGCATGACTTACAGGGGGCGCGTCGCTATCCGGCCAGAGTCGGTGACAATATGCGAGCTGATTGAAGGCATTCCGGCTAAAATTCTCAGCCACAGCCTGCTTGGCAACGTGGTGCGTTATCGTGTTGTCGCGCACGGCGTGGAACTTTCTGTGGATGTCTTAAACCGTTCTGTGGCCTCGCTTCTCGCCGATGGCAGCGATATTGGTCTACAGTTAGATCTTGTTACGTTACGGGAAGTTGCATGAAACTGGCGCTGTTTGATCTCGATGAAACCCTGATTAGCGGCGACTGTTCCAGTCTCTGGTCTGCCTATATGGTGGCGAATGGCTGGGTGGCGGATGAGCAGGCTTTCCTGCAACAAGATGCCGCGCTGATGCAACAATATGCCGTGGGTAAGATGGATATGCAGGAGTACATGCGGTGTACTCTGGTGCCACTTGCCGGTCGCAGTGAAACTGACGTTGCGGCAATGGTCGCAAATTATATTCAGGATGTAATAGCACCGCGCATTTATGCGCAGGCGCGTGAGTGTCTGGCCGCTCACCGCGCACAGGGCGACCGGACGGTGATTATTTCCGCATCCGGCGAGCATCTGGTGCGGCCGATTGCCCGCTTCCTCGGTGTTGAGGAAACGCTGGCGATTGGTGTGGAAATTAAAGAAGGGCGCTTTACCGGCGCCACGCAGGGGACGATGACGTATCGCGAAGGCAAAGTGTCGCGCTTACTGGAACTCATCAATCAGGACGATTCCCTGCTGCAACAAGCCAGTTTCTATTCGGATTCCCATAATGATCTGCCCTTACTGACCCGTGTCGGTCAGCCGGTGGCGGTGAATCCGGACGCCATCCTGCTCCAGCACGCCCGGCAGGCAGGATGGCCGGTCTATGCCTGGCGTTAATGGAGCTGTTTTTTCGTGTTAACCCTTTTGCATCTGTTGTCTGCTATTTCTTTGCTCGTATGGGGTACGCACATCGTGCGTACCGGCATCATGCGCGTTTTTGGCGCCAATCTGCGCCGTGTTCTGAGTAACAGTGTTGAGAAAAAACCGCTGGCGTTCGTCGCCGGTATTGGCGTGACCGCACTGGTACAAAGCAGTAACGCGACGGCGCTGCTGGTCACGTCCTTCGTCTCGCAAGGACTGGTTGCGCTGGCACCGGCGCTGGTGATTATTCTCGGCGCTGACGTCGGGACCGCCGTGATGGCGCGTATCCTGACGTTCGATCTCTCCTGGCTTTCCCCGCTGCTGATTTTTGTCGGCGTGGCCTTCTTCCTCAGCCGTAAGCAAACCCGTGCCGGACAAATGGGGCGCGTCTGTATCGGGCTGGGTCTGATTTTACTGGCGCTGGAACTGATTGTGGGCGCTGCGACGCCGATTATGCAGGCCTCCGGCGTGAAGGTTTTATTCTCTTCTCTGACCGGCGATGTGTTGCTCGATGCGCTGACCGGCGCAGTGTTTGCCATCATCAGTTATTCCAGTCTGGCAGCGGTTTTGCTGACCGCAACGCTTGCGGCGACCGGCGTTATCTCGCTCAAAGTCTCCTTATGCCTGGTGATTGGCGCGAACCTCGGCAGCGGGCTGCTGGCGATGATCAACGCCAGCAAAATGAATGCGGCAGGCCGGCGCGTGGCGCTGGGCAGTACGCTGTTCAAACTGATTGGTTTAGTGATTGTGCTGCCGTTTGTCGGGCCGCTTTCCACGCAACTGGCGCGTCTGGGCATCCCGGATGAAGAACTGGTCATTTATTTTCATATGTTCTACAACCTGATCCGCTGTCTGGCGATGGTGCCGCTGACCGCGCCGATGGCGAAGATTTGCCAGCTGATGATTGCCGATGTGCCGGAAGACGATCCGCGTCTGCGTCCGCGCCATCTGGACGTCAGTGCCATTGATACACCGACGCTGGCGCTTTCCAATGCCGCCCGTGAAACCCTGCGTATGGGCGACGTGGTGGAACATATGCTGATCCTCAACCGCGAAGTGATGCACGGGAAACTGGCACAAGATCGCGAAGTACGGCGTCTCGATGACGACGTGGATGTGCTGTACACCGCCATCAAACTGTATCTGGCACAAATTAATAAAGAAGGTCTGGGTGAAGATGATTCGCGCCGTTGGGCTGAAATCATTGAGATGGCGCTGAACCTGGAACAGGCCGGTGACATTATCGAGCGCATGACCGGGGATATCACGGCGAAATCTCACGCCACGCGCCGTGCATTTTCGCCGGAAGGGTTAGTGGAGCTTGAAGCTCTGCATGAGAAATTGCTGGATAATTTGCGTCTGAGTCTGGGCGTATTCCTGTCGAACGACCTGACCAGCGCAAGGCGTTTGCGCCGTTCCAAACATCGTTTCCGTATTCTTGACCGGCGTTATGCGCACGCCCATGTTGACCGTTTGCATCAGCATAACGTGCAGAGCATCGAAACCAGTTCGCTGCACCTCGGGTTGCTGGGTGACATGAAGCGTCTGAACTCTCTGTTTTGTGCGGTGGCGTATAACGTGCTGGATCAGGATGAGCAGGAAGATGAACAGCGCGAACCGAATGACGACGTACAACGGGTGTAATACGAATAAAAACGGGCGCTGAGGATGCGCCCGTTTTTTATTTCACGTTTTGACTGTCTCAGAATCAGTCTTTTTTAACCGGTTTACCTGACCAGTAACCGGCCAGCAACGATCCTGACAGATTATGCCAGACGGAGAACAGTGCCCCCGGCAACGCGGCCAGCGGGGTGAAATAGATTTTTCCGAGCGTCGCGGCTAAACCGGAGTTCTGCATACCCACTTCCATCGCCAGCGTGCGACAGGTGGTTTCATCAAAGCCAAACAACTTCCCGCCCCAGTAACCGCTCAGCAGGCCAATGCCGTTGTGCAGAATAACCGCCACAATCACGATAAGGCCGACAGAACCAATAAAGCCCTGGCTGCCCGCTACCACGGCGCTGATTATCGCCACGATGCACACCATCGAGAAAAGCGGCAGCAGCGGTTCGATGCGTTTTACGGTTTTGGTGAACAAATGATGAATAATCAGACCGGCCAGAATCGGGATAACCACGATCTGCAAAATGCTCAGCAACATGCCTTCGACATCCACTTTGATGTGCGTATCGACATAAAGACGCGTCAGCAACGGCGTGGCGAAAACGCCGACCAGCGTGGAAACGGCAGAAATCGTCACGGAAAGCGCGACGTCACCTTTGGCAAGATAAATCATGACGTTAGATGCAGTGCCGCTGGCGACGCTGCCCACTAAAATCATACCCGCCGATAAATCCGCAGGCATATGGAAGAGTTTTGCCAGCACCCAGGCTGCCAGCGGCATCACCAGATAATGCAGGAAAGTGGCGGCGGCGACCGGGCCCGGACGCGACAGAACGCGCTTGAAATCACCGAATTCGAGGGTGACGCCCATCGCGAACATAATCAGCATCAGCAGGGTGGAAACGTACGGGCCGATCGGGGTGAACGTGCCGGGCGAATAATAGGCCGCGACGGATAACAGCACGGCCCACAGCGGGAACAGGCGGGTTATTTTGGCTAACATTGAGGATGATCCTTGTCTTTGTTGTTTTGCAAAAGGTACAGACAAAAAAAGACCGGGCACATGGCCCGGTCTTCTCAGATACCGCGCCCGTCGTTATTCGAATAGGTTGCGGTGTAGAGTTTTAACGACCTGATCGGCATCGTTGCCCGGCACCAGGAAGCACAGGTTGTAGCTGCTTGCGCCGTAGCAAATCATGCGGATATTGAACGGATCCAGCACGCCGAAGACTTCTTTGCCGACGCCACAGGCCTGCGACAATTTGTTGCCGATGATGGCGACCAGCGCGAGATTTTCTTCCACTTCCACGCGGCACAGTGAGGATAATTCTGTCAGCAGCGAAGTGGTCAGCAGACTCGCATCGGAAGAGGTGGAACCGGTGGTATCCAGCGTCAGCGCAACGCTGACTTCTGAAGTGGTGATGAGATCCACGGAAATGCTGTGACGCGCCAGAATGCCAAACACTTCGGCGAGGAAACCGCGTGAATGCAACATGCTCAGGCTGTGCAGCGTGACCAGCGTTTGTCTGCGACGCAGGGCAATCGCGCGGAACAGCGGCGGATTATCGGTGGTATCGCACACTAACGTGCCGCCGCCCGACGGATCCTTGCTCGAGCCGACAAACACCGGAATACCGCGGCGTACCGCAGGCAGTAACGTAGCCGGGTGCAGCACTTTCGCGCCAAATGTCGCCATTTCAGCGGCTTCTTCAAAAGCGATACGATCAATGCGTTTTGCTGCCGGAACCAGGCGCGGGTCGGTGGTGTAAATTCCCGGTACGTCGGTCCAGATATCCACACGCACAGCGCTCAGCGCTTCGCCCAGCAAGGCCGCTGTATAATCGCTGCCGCCACGGCCCAGCGTGGTGGTGCGGCCTTTGCTTTCGGAGCCGATAAAGCCTTGGGTGATCACCAGCGCGTCCTGCAGGCGCGGTTGCAGCTGCGAAACGGTGAGCTCGCTCAGGGCCTGCGTGTCCGGTTCTGCACGACCGAAACGATCGTTGGTGCGCATGATTTTACGCACGTCGAACCATTCCACCGGCACGTTGCGCTGGCGGATGATTTCAACAAACAGCAGGGTGGACATCAGCTCGCCGTGGCTGACCAGTTCGTCGGTCAGCGCCGTTGATGTCGCGAGGCTGGCGGCTTCAGACAGCATGGCGATGTTTTCCAGCATGCGGCCCAGCTCTTCGCGGATCACCGTCGGATTGTCCAGTCGGTCAATAATGGCATTCTGGATACGGCGAATTTCATCAAGCAGGAACGCCCGGCGCTCAGCTTCTTTGCCTTCGGCCAGCTCGACTAATAAATTGGTGACGCCCGCAGAGGCGGAGAGAACAACCAGACGCACTTCAGGGCGCGACAGAACGATATCTGCACTGCGATTCATAGCGTCGAAATCCGCTACGCTGGTACCGCCGAATTTGGCGACGATAACGTTGCCCAGAGGCTGCGGGTTGGCGTTGCGGGATGCTGCGTAATTCATGTAAAACCTCGTGTCAGGGTCGTCATACCAGACGGCCATCTATTCCATAAACTTTAAGAATTGGCACAAGGGGAGAGCGGGAAGGGGGCAGACGTAGAAATGCTACGATACACCCAGAAGCGCCCCACCTTGTCGACATCCTCTCGGATGCCCGGTGACAACCCAGGGGATTCAGCCCCTGTAGTCGATCATATGCCTGCCGCGGGCTTCAGACCTCGGCGTCGCTCCCCCTGATGTACCTTCGTAGGATTCGGCTCCTCCGATACACTTCCTGGGCGACGCGCCTCTTCTGGCTCACGCGACACGCGCGCGAGTTAGGTGCTTAGGAATAACGGGTTATGGCGCGTCTGTCAACGGTCTCTCGGCCCATGCGCCACATTTTGAACGATTCTCATCTAATATTGTTCTCTGTCATTGTGATTTAGCAGATCTGACCTATCGCAAGAAAAGGCATCTCATCTCGGGAAGTTCAGGATACAATCGGGACAGTTACCTCATATTTATTCTCAGCCTAAGAGCATTGCTATGAAAAATATCAATCCAACTCAGACCGCTGCCTGGCAAGCCCTGCAGCAGCATTTCGACAAGATGAAAGATGTGCAGATTAGCCATCTGTTTGCTGAAGATGGTGATCGTTTCTCCAAGTTCTCTGCCACGTTTGAAGACCAGATGCTGGTCGATTTCTCCAAAAACCGTATCACTACCGAGACGCTGGATAAACTGCAGGCGCTGGCGAAAGAGACCGACCTTCAGGGCGCAATCAAATCGATGTTCTCTGGCGAGAAGATCAACCGCACAGAAGACCGTGCCGTGCTGCACGTTGCCCTGCGTAATCGCAGCAACACGCCAATCGTCGTCGACGGCAAAGATGTGATGCCGGAAGTGAATGCGGTTCTGGCGAAAATCAAAGGCTTCACCGAACGCGTTATCGGCGGCGAGTGGAAAGGTTATACCGGTAAGGCTATCACTGACGTGGTGAACATCGGTATCGGCGGTTCAGACCTCGGCCCGTTCATGGTCACCGAAGCGCTGCGTCCGTACAAAAACCACCTGAATATGCATTTCGTCTCCAACGTGGATGGCACGCACATCGCCGAAACGCTGAAAGACTTGTCTCCGGAAACCACCCTGTTCCTGGTGGCGTCAAAAACCTTCACCACGCAAGAAACCATGACCAACGCCCACAGCGCGCGTGACTGGTTCCTGAAAACCGCAGGCGACGACAAACACGTGGCGAAACACTTCGCGGCGCTGTCTACCAACGGCAAAGCGGTGAGTGAGTTTGGTATCGACACCGACAACATGTTCGAATTCTGGGACTGGGTCGGCGGCCGTTATTCACTGTGGTCTGCAATCGGTCTGTCTATCGCCTTGTCTGTTGGTTTCGATAATTTCGAACAACTGCTGAGCGGCGCTCACGCGATGGATAAACACTTCGCCAATACGCCGGCTGAGAAAAACCTGCCGGTTCTGCTGGCGCTGATCGGTATCTGGTACAACGATTTCTACGGCACCGAAACCGAAGCTATCCTGCCCTACGACCAGTACATGCACCGTTTTGCTGCTTACTTCCAGCAAGGCAACATGGAATCTAACGGTAAGTTCGTTGACCGTAACGGCAATCCTGTGGACTACCAGACTGGCCCGATCATCTGGGGCGAGCCGGGTACCAATGGTCAGCACGCGTTCTACCAGCTGATTCACCAGGGCACCAAAATCATCCCTTGTGACTTTATCGCACCCGCTATAAGCCATAACCCGCTGAGCGATCACCATGCGAAACTGCTGTCTAACTTCTTCGCACAGACAGAAGCGTTGGCATTCGGTAAATCTCTTGATGTCGTCGAGAAAGAATTCGCCGATCAGGGTAAAAAACCGGAAGACGTGAAACACGTTGCTCCGTTCAAAGTGTTCGAAGGTAACCGTCCGACCAACTCCATCCTGCTGCGTGAAATCACGCCTTACAGCCTGGGTGCGTTGATCGCGATGTACGAGCATAAAATCTTTACTCAGGGCGCAATCCTGAACATCTACACCTTCGACCAATGGGGTGTGGAACTGGGCAAACAGCTGGCAAACCGTATCCTGCCAGAGCTGGAAGGCGACAAAGATGTTACCGGCCACGACAGCTCGACTAACGGTTTGATCAATCGTTTCAAAAACTGGCGCTAATACCCGTCATCCTTCGCGCTGCCCCGGTATTGGCTGTGTTGATCCAGCACGAATGATTTAGGGTATTCAGGTTTTTATACGTCAAAATAAAAGGGTCTGCCTTCACCGGTAGGCCCTTTTTTAATGGCGCTTTGCCGGTGCTGACTCTGTGGTATTCTGCGGGTATTCATAACAAAAATGGGATGTAGATCACATGGCAGGATCAAAACGCGCAATGATGATATCCGTCATTATGCAGCGAATCTTGAACGTTTTCTTATTAGGGCTGGCCGCGATCCTGATGATTTTTATCGGACGCGAAACCTATCATTTGGCCATGGTGTTGTTCGTAAATAACGACCAGTCTTCGTCGTATTTGCTGATAGAGGGGATTGTGATTTACTTCCTCTATTTCGAATTTATCGCGCTGATTATTAAATATTTCTCCTCGGGATATCACTTCCCATTGCGCTATTTTATTTACATCGGTATTACCGCGATTATCCGTCTGATTATCGTCGACCACAAAAGTCCTTATGACACACTGGTTTACGCCTGCGCCATCCTCGTGCTGGTCGTGACGCTGTTCCTTGCTAACGGCGAACGTCTGCGCCGCGAATAAAACAGGCCATTACTGACCCGCATTCATGCGCTAGAATGCGGGTCAGATAATTCATTGGAGGTATGAATACCTTCATTACGGAGCCGTTGATGTCTGATTCCCATTCCCCTGAACAATCCCCGATCTACTGGTTTGACGATCCTTCGCATGTGCCTGCGGATGTGGCTGACTGGCTGATGGAAATGGGATCCATGACGCGCCGCTTTGAAAAGCAGGGTGTTACCGTCACCGTGAAGCCGCAAAATGAATGTTTTGTCAGCCGCGATGAACTGGGTGAAAGTGAAGCGCAGCAGTTGCCGGAAAGTGCCCGTTACTGGATCCGCGAAATCGTGCTGTTTGGGGATGCCGAACCCTGGCTGCTGGGCCGCACGGTCATTCCTGAAGAAACACTGACGGGGCCGGATCTGGCGCTGGTTGATTTAGGCACAGTCCCGCTTGGGCGCTATCTTTTTAGCGGCAATAATCTGACCCGCGATTACATTCATTTGGGACAATTGCAAAGTGAACAGGGTGACTTATGGGCGCGTCGATCCCGCCTGCGGTTGTCTGATAAACCACTGCTGCTGACTGAAGTTTTCCTCCCGGACTCGCCGTTGCATCGCCCGCAAAATGAGGTGGGGCAATAATGAGTCAGACGAATCAACAAGGAGAACAGAGAGTGTCGGGAAGTATGACTCAGGGCACATGGCGTGATTACTGCCGCCTGATGCGTATTGATAAGCCTATCGGTTCACTGTTGCTGTTGTGGCCAACATTATGGGCATTGTGGGTAGCCGGTGGCGGACTGCCTTCGGCAAAGATTTTGCTGGTTTTCGTGCTGGGCGTATTCTTTATGCGTGCTGCCGGTTGTGTGGTGAACGACTACGCCGATCGTAAATTTGATGGTCATGTGAAACGCACTGCCAATCGCCCGCTGCCGAGCGGTGCCATTTCCGGTAAGCAGGCGAAAATGCTTTTCGTCGGGCTGGTGCTGGTGTCCTTCCTGCTGGTTCTGTTGCTCAACCGCATGACGATTTTGCTGTCTCTGGCCGGGCTGGCGCTGGCGTGGATTTATCCGTTTATGAAACGGGTCAGCCATCTGCCACAGGTTGTATTAGGTGCGGCATTTGGCTGGGCCATTCCGATGGCTTACGCGGCGGTCAGCGAAAGCGTACCGCTCAGCTGCTGGCTGATGTTTGCCGCCAATATCTGCTGGACGGTGGCGTATGACACGCAATATGCGATGGTCGATCGTGACGACGATTTGAAAATCGGTGTGAAATCCACAGCGATTCTTTTCGGCCGTTTTGACACGCTGATTATCGGCCTGTTGCAACTGGCGACGTTAGTGCTGATGGGTATTGTCGGCCATCTGTCGCAACTTGGCGCGCCGTTCTACTGCTCGCTGCTGCTGGCTGCCGCACTGTTTGTGCATCAGCAAAAGCTGATTGCTAAGCGCGAGCGCGATGCCTGTTTCCTCGCTTTTCGTCAGAACAACTATGTCGGGCTGGTTCTGTTCCTCGGCATTTTGATGAGCCTTTCAGCCATCACGTTGTAAGTGTTTCCGCACTGATTCAGCGCCCATAAAAAACGCCCGGACTCTGTAAGAAGTCCGGGCGTTTTGTTTTTGCCGTCTGCTGGCTGGCGCAACTTTATGGCTGACGCAACTAAAGCCAGTTAATGGTCGGTATCGCGCACATCCATCTTCGGCTCAGCCGGCGGTTCTGTCGGTTGCGGTAGCTCAGAAGGCATTCCCGCACTTTCAATGGTGAGCTTGATATCCGGCGTCATCAAATCGCTGAGCATGATGTAAATCTCACGCGTTTGTTCCTGAATAGCATCACCGCTGTCACTGATATAGCCCTCGGCGCGTAACGTGCCGACCAGCGTGGAGAACACCGCTTTATCGAAGAACTCAGGTGCATTGATACCGTGCAATACGGACAAACGCTGCGCCATAATCCGGCTCTCTTTTTCCAGCGCACCACGGTTGATGCTTGGATTATTGGTGAGCAGCGAGAAGGTAATCGCGTAGCGTTGCAGTGTTTCACGCACACCTGCGGCCAGCAGTTGCAACGTGCGGATACGCGCCGGGTTCAGCGTCAGTTCATCGTCTTCCAGATGAATGATTTGCTGACGCGCCAGTTCCAGCGTCAGGACATCCAGCACCTGCGGCAGCGCTGATTTATCAAAGTGCATAAACAGTTCAGCTTTGAGCATCGGATAAATTAGCTCGACCTGACGCAGTAATTCGGCGCGGGTGACCTGACGGTGATGCATCACAATGCTTGAAATCAGCGACGGCAACACCAGCATATGATGGATGTTGTTACGGTAATACGTCATCAGAACAGCCTGCTCGCGCGGCAGAACGATGATGTCACCGATGTTGTCTTTCTCGACCTGGAACTTATTCATGTTCAGGGCGTGATCGAGCAGCTGATCGGCGGTCAGATCAGGCACGGTCGAGTCCGCGTTATACGGTACGTTACGCAGCAATTGCAGATAGCAGTCTATTTGCTCGGTCAGCTGTTCGCGGGTCAGCGAGCGCTGACGCGATGCCAGCAGCGCGGTACAACACAGGTTCATGGCATTGGCTGCCGCTGAGTTGTTGATACGCACCATGATCTGCTCAGCCAGATCCTGCACCGTTGGCGTCAGCCAGCTTGGACGTTGCGCTTCAATCGGGTCGATTGCTTCACGCCAGGTCGGGACGTTCTGGTTCAGATAAGTGGTCAGATGCAGCGGCTCACCGAAGTTCACATACCCCTGACCGAGGTTGCGCAATTTGCGCAGCCCGTTCAGCATCTGTGTCAGGCTTTCTTTCTCTTTGGTCGCCCCGCGTAACTCTTTCGCGTAAGTACCCACTTCCATCACGTGCTCATAACCGATGTAAATCGGCACTAGCGTAATCGGACGTGAACCCCCGCGCAGCATGGCCTGAATGGTCATCGCCAGCGTACCGGTTTTCGGTTCCAGCAGACGGCCGGTGCGTGAACGGCCACCTTCGACAAAGTATTCGACCGAATAACCGCGACTGAACAATTCGCCCAGATATTCGCGGAAAACGGTGGAATAGAGTTTGTTGCCTTTAAAGGTACGACGGATGAAGAACGCACCCAGACGGCGGAAAATCGGGCCAGCTGGCCAGAAGTTCAGGTTGATACCGGCAGCGATGTGCGGTGGCACCAGCCCCTGATGATAGAGCACATAAGACAGCAGCAGGTAGTCCATGTGGCTGCGGTGGCAGGGCACATACACAATTTCCTGACCATCCAGCGCCAGCTGACGAACGCGCTCAGCATTGTTGACGTTGATGCCTTTATATAAGCGGTTCCACGTCCAGCTCAGCACGCGGTCTGAAAGACGTACGGCTTCATAAGAGAAGTTCGCCGCGATTTCTTCCATCAGTGCGATAGCGTTCTGCTGGGCTTTTTCGTGGGAAATTTTCTTACTGCGGGCTTCGTCTTCAATCGCTTTTTCGATGGCTTTGGAAGCCAGCAATTTATTGAATAAATCCTGACGAGCCGGAAGACGCGGGCCGACTGCCGCAAGACGCTGACGGGAGAAATGCATACGCGCCACGCGGGCCAGTTTCTGAGCGATAGTTTTGTCGGTGCCGTGCTCCGTCGCCATATAACGCAGGGAAACGGTATTGGAGAACCGGACAAAACTGTCACGGCCGAGCCACAGCACGGCGAAGAATTTCTGAATGCCGTTCAGCACGCGCAAATGCGGCGTATCATCCTGACCTTCACGGCCCGGCGCACGGCCAAACATCACGGAAACCGGCAGCATCTGAATGTCTAAATCCGGATTGTTACGGTGTAAATCCAGATAGTCGTGGAACAGTTTTACGGATTCCTGCTTCGGCGTGTAATACGAGAATACGCGCGGGCCTTCAGCGATGAAAACATGGCTTGGCAGCAGGGTTCCGTCAATTTCCAGCGGAATAAGGGGATCGGGCAGATTCTGTGCCAGACATTGCGCACGCAATGTCAGCAAATCCGCCTTGGAATTATAAGGTAACACGTACAAAATCGGCCGCGTCGGGTCTAAATGCAACTCGGTAACCGGATCTGAAGGTATGACCTTGCTCTTTACCAGCAATGAGAGTGGTAAATTCAATAATGTATAATAAAGTCTACGCCAACCTGACATAAAAACGTGAAGCCTCTTGTTAGCAATTTCGCCGCAAGGATACCAGAAAGCTCAGATGAGATCTGTGGTGATGCAATACCATATAACAGCTAAAATGCTGCAAACACTCTAAGGATCAGTACCCGAAATGGCGAATCAAGTCACTGGATTTACCCGAATTTATAAAGCGGCCGGATATTCCTGGAAAGGACTGAAAGCTGCATGGCAAAACGAAGCGGCTTTTCGTCAGGAAGCCAGCGTAGCTATCCCGCTAATTTTGTTATCTTTCTGGCTTGATGTCAGCACAGTTGAACGCATTCTGCTGGTAGGCTCCGTCGTGCTGGTCTGCGTCACTGAGCTGCTCAACAGTGCGGTGGAGTGCGCGATTGACCGTATCGGTTCAGAGTTTCACGTGCTTTCTGGACGCGCAAAAGATATCGGCTCTGCTGCCGTACTTCTGACCATCATATTGGCGATTTTTGTCTGGGTCAGTATCTTTTGGCCGCGATGGTTCTGATCTGGAATCTGTATTCCAGGAATCACCGTTATGCCCTGTTTTTATTCAATCTTAGGTTTTCATTGACCGTTTAGCTGTATATACTCACAGCAAGACTGTATAAACAACCAGGGGGCGGAATGAAAGCTTTAACGACCAGACAACAAGAGGTCTATGACCTTATTCGCGATCATATCTCCACCACCGGTATGCCACCGACCCGCGCAGAGATTGCATCGCGTCTGGGTTTTCGTTCTCCCAATGCGGCGGAAGAACACCTGAAAGCGCTGGCACGTAAAGGCGTTATCGAGATTGTCTCCGGTGCATCTCGTGGTATCCGTCTGCTGATGGAAGAAGAAGAAGGTTTACCGCTGATTGGCCGCGTTGCCGCCGGTGAACCGCTGCTGGCTCAGCAACATATCGAAGGGCATTACCAGGTTGACCCGGCGATGTTCAAACCGAGCGCCGATTTCCTGCTGCGCGTCAGCGGTATGTCGATGCGTGACATCGGTATTCTCGACGGCGATTTGCTGGCCGTGCATAAAACGCAGGACGTGCGTAATGGACAGGTTGTCGTGGCCCGCATCGATGACGAAGTCACCGTGAAACGCCTGAAAAAACAGGGCAGCGTGGTGCAGTTATTGCCTGAGAACAGCGAATTCCAGCCAATCGTGGTGGATTTGCGCGAGCAGAATTTCAGCATTGAAGGGCTGGCGGTAGGCGTCATCCGCAACGGCGACTGGATTTGACCTTCGTACTTCGAGCTGCAAATGCGTTGGCTGCGTGCGTTCACCCGAATCAGTGACTCTTGTCAGCTCATCGGGATTCTCCTACTTGCCGCCTTCCTGCAACTCGAATTACTCGGTCAGATATTACTGAGTCAGATTTCGAAGACCAAAGACATATTGAATATGGATGGCGGCCGCCCTGGCATCCATGTGAATTCAAAGAGAAATGCGTTTCTCTCATCGTCGCCCCTTTCGGGGCGATGTCATTTCCAGGCATAACCTGAACCTCCGGCATGAGATTCTCTATGCAACATCATTCCCTGCGACAAGCATTCAAAAACACCTTTTTAAGTCCTGCCGATAAAGCACTCTGGACGCTGGCGTTACCGATGATATTTTCAAATATCACGGTGCCACTTCTCGGCCTGGTAGATACGGCAGTGATCGGTCATCTCGACAGCGCGGATTATCTCGGTGGCGTGGCGGTCGGTTCGATGATCACCACTTTCCTCTTCATGATGCTGCTGTTTCTGCGCATGAGCACTACCGGCATGACCGCCCAGGCGCTGGGCGCGAAAGATAATCAGCTGCTGGCACGTGCTTTTGTGCAGCCCTTTTTGCTGGCGGTGCTGGCGGGTTTCATCATCTTATTGTTTCGCCATCCGCTGATGGAACTGGCATTTCATGTCGTCGGAGGCAGTCAGTCGGTGCTTGTACAGGCGAGGCTTTTTATAGAAATCCGCTGGTTCAGTGCGCCTGCCTCGCTGGCGAATCTGGTGATCCTCGGCTGGCTGCTGGGTATTCAATATATTCGCGGGCCGGTGATTTTGCTGATTGCCGGAAACTTGCTGAATATTATTCTGGATATCTGGCTGGTGATGGGGCTGGGGCTGAACGTGCGCGGTGCAGCGATAGCCACGGCCAGTTCGGAGTATTTCACGCTGTTCATCGGGCTGTATTTTGTCTGGCGTGTGATGAAACGACGCGGTATCACCGGCGCAGAAATCACCTCTGCGTGGCGGGGTAATCTGCGCCGTTTGCTCGGGCTTAACCGCGACATCATGCTGCGTTCATTGCTGCTGCAGCTTTGCTTTGCCTCGCTGACCGTACTGGGCGCGCGGCTCGGCAGCCACATTGTGGCGGTCAACGCCGTGCTGATGAATCTGTTGACCTTTACCGCGTTCGCGCTCGATGGCTTTGCTTATGCCATTGAAGCCCATTCCGGTGAGGCGTTTGGTGCGCGTAATCGCGAAAAATTACTGAACGTGTGGCATGCCGCGTGCCGTCAGGCCGGGCTGGTGGCACTGGCCTTTGCGCTGATTTACGCCATATCAGGCGAGACGATTATAAATGCGCTGACGTCACTCCCCGAATTGCGTGAGCTGGCGGATCATTATCTTGGCTGGCAGATTGTACTTCCGCTGGTGGCGGTCTGGTGTTATCTGCTCGACGGCATGTTTATCGGCGCAACGCGCGGGCGTGATATGCGTAACAGTATGGTGGTCGCTGCGCTCGGATACGGGCTGACGCTTCTGACCTTGCCGGCGCTTGGAAACCACGCGTTGTGGCTGGCGCTGACCGTTTTCCTCGGATTGCGTGGGATTTCATTGGGCTGGATATGGCGTCGTTACTGGCAGCGTGATAGCTGGTTTTCTTCTCCCGGACACTGATTTCGCAGTGTTTTATCAAAGAGATAAATCTTCTGTTGCCGTTATTTTCTGCTTTGGATTAATCCTAATAGTGGTTTTAATCGCTATCAGAGGAGGATTAATCCAGATTCTCTACTAACCTTAGAAGTGCTAAGGACGAGCTGCCAGAGCAAAACGCAGCTCCATAAACCCAAGGTAACAGGAGATATTTTATGAATAAGGACCAAGCCGACGGTAACTGGAAGCAGTTCAAAGGGAAAGTGAAAGAAAAATGGGGCAAACTGACAGATGACGACCTGACAGTGGTTGAAGGTAAACGTGATCAGTTGGTTGGTAAAATTCAGGAGCGTTACGGCTATCAGAAAGATCAGGCCGAGAAAGAGCTCAAGGAATGGGAAACCAGCAACAAATATCACTGGTAATACGCGACTCCCCCTCGCGTGTCAGTGACGTATCCTGAGATTTAGCTGCTCCTGCCCGGAACGCTTCAGGATACGGGTACACGGATGTACCCAACTTTATGTCTTCACTTCATTATGTCTTAGCTTCAACAATCCCCCACCAAAACACTCAATCCCTCAGCGTTTTTTCACCACAATACTGTGGTCATGATCACAGTGATCATGGCTGTCACAGGTTTCAACGACTTTACATTCCCCGCACAAACCGTGGGCTTCCACCACTGAATGGCGAAGCTCAAAGCCCGATTCCGCCGCCAGTTTCTCCAGACGTTCTTCGATACCGTCAGTGGTTTTTTCCGTCACCAGCCCGCAGCGGTCGCAGATAAATAGCGCTGATGTGTGGCTCGGTTCTTCGAAATGATGGCAAAGCACGTAGCTGTTAGCAGATTCCACCCGATGGATAAACCCTTGTTCGAGCAGAAAATCCAGTGCGCGGTAAACGGTCGGAGGCTTTGCCTGAGGTTCGCTGACACGTAGCAGATCAAGCAAGTCATAGGCGCTGATCGCACCGGGTTGTTGCGTCATCAGGCGCAGTACTTCCAGCCGCTGCGGCGTAAGACGAACATTGCGCTGCTGGCAAAGTTCTTCGGCTTGCGAAAGTAATTTTTCCGGATTATTCAGGGTCATAGCAACGTTCTCTGAGCGCAGATTGGGATCGGTAGGCCACATCATGCGACCATTGTTGATTTTATCACGCTTGGGCTAAAACGACGAATTATGCGCCATTCATCCCGCCATCGCGTCCAGCGCTTTTTCCACATACAAATATCCGATGCCCATAATCTGCTGCTCCCGGCTCAGCGTTCCCGGCGCAATATGTGTTGCCTGAGTTTTAACGTGATCAGTACGGTCAAACGGATTGAGACCGCTTTGTCCGCAGACGGTTTTCAGCCATGCATCGCCAAAACCACAACTGCGACCATAAAGATAAATGTGGTTTATATTCAGTATGTTGAGGAAGTTATACAGACTCAGCCCCAGCGCGCGGGCACCTTGCATAACCTGCTCACAAATGGCACTTTCACCCCGGTGATAGCGGTCGATCAGTTCCTGCGTTGAAGGCCTTCGTCTTGCCGGATCCGCAGGCTCAAGCTGACGGGCTTTTTTCTTTAATGCCGACAATGACGCCAGCGTTTCCAGGCAACCATATCGCCCGCAGGCGCACCGGTCGCCGTGGGGATCAATGATGGTATGGCCGATTTGTCCGCTACCGAACAGATTACCGCGATAAATTTGCTGATTGATTACGAAGGAAGATCCGATGCCGTAATCAACATTAATCACGCAGAAATCCTGATGATTATTAGCATTTTGCCATTTCTCCGCCAGCGCCAGCATGATGCAATCATTGTCCATCAGGATGTCAGTTTGCAGCTTTTGTTCCAGCAGATACTTAATCTCAATTTCGCCGGTCCAGGGCGCTTGTGGCATCCGCTGTGACACGCCAGTGGTCGGATTAACCTGCCCGTGGATCGCCAATGCCAGCCGGATTTTCATACCGGGATAGTTTTTCTTGTACTGATGAAAACAGACTTCGATTTGTGCCAGCAGCGCATCCGGCGTTCTGACTGAAATCTCCGTCATCTGATAGTCACTCAGCGGCAAAATAAGCCTGCTGACCAGAATGCTTTCGATGCGGTAAGGCGTGATGTTCAGGCACAGCACGGCGCTGCCATCGGTGGCTATCTGATAACTGCCGCCGCCCAGCCCGCGCGAATGTAAATTGACCGGGCTGTGCGTGATCAACTCTTCGCTTTGCAGATCGTCGAGGATCTTGCTGATGGCCGGGATCGACAGACGGGAAATCCGGGCCAGCGTGGATTTACTGGCTTTTTTCTCGCGATACAGCAGCGTCATCAGTACCTGTTTATTGAACTGACGTAGCCGCAGGTTATTCAATCCGGTTACCGACATTTACTAAACCCTGTTTACTGAATTGCGTGACCGTAGCAAATTCACCGTGTCAGTACGCTGCGTAGAATCTCGAAATTGATATTTCGGTCCGGCGTACTGAGGGAAAATCATGAGCGCAGCGGTAAAAGTCTGGCAGGAAGCGGTCGAACTCCCGACCTGGCTGACAGGAAAGCAGGACACACACCCGATGTTTCTGGCACACCGGGTTTATCAGGGATCTTCCGGTGCGGTCTACCCGTACGGCGTGACAGATACGCTGACCGGTGAAAAGGTCATGAAAACCTATCAGGCGTTATATCTGGAAAATGATTTTATTAAAATCATGCTGTTACCGGAGCTGGGCGGTCGGGTCCATCGTGCCTGGGACAAAATAAAACAGCGAGATTTTGTCTATTACAACGAAGTGGTGAAACCCGCGCTGGTCGGTTTACTCGGGCCGTGGATTTCAGGCGGTATCGAATTTAACTGGCCGCAGCATCACCGTCCGACCACTTTTATGCCGGTGGATTTCACTCTTCAGGCACAGGATAACGGCGCGCAAACCGTGTGGATGGGCGAAGTGGAACCGATGCGCGGTTTGCAGGTAATGACCGGTTTTACCCTCTATCCAGACAAAGCGCTGCTGGAAATCAGCGCCAAAATTTACAACGGCAACCCGACGCCACGCCATTTCCTGTGGTGGGCTAACCCGGCAGTCACTGGCGGAGACGGGCATCAGAGTGTATTCCCGCCAGATGTCACCGCCGTTTTCGATCACGGTAAACGCGATGTATCTTCCTTCCCGATGGCGACCGGCACCTACTACAAAGTGGATTATTCAGCGGGCGTGGATATCTCGCGCTACAAAAATATTCCCGTTCCGACGTCCTACATGGCCGACAAATCTGACTATGACTTCGTGGGCGCCTATGACCACGACCAGCAGGGCGGATTACTGCATATCGCCGACCATCATGTGTCGCCGGGCAAAAAGCAGTGGACGTGGGGCAACTGCGATTTTGGTCGTGCATGGGATCGCAATCTGACCGATAACAACGGGCCTTATATTGAGCTGATGACCGGCGTATTTACCGATAATCAGCCGGATTTCACCTGGCTGGATGCTTACGAGGAGAAGTGTTTCGTGCAAAACTTCCTGCCTTACAGCTGTCTGGGCACGGTGCAGAACGCCTCTGAGCAGGCGGTGATCAAACTTGAACGTCACGGGCAAAAACTGACGTGGGGCGTCTATGCCGTCAGCCCGTTAATTGCCGCGCGGATTGAGATTGCTTCTGAGGATGGCACGCAAATTTTGCTGGAAAAGGACATCACTTTGCAGCCGGGCGATGTGCTTCAGGGCGAACTGAGCGGTGAATTCCCGTCACGCCTGCGGCTTCGTTTGCGCGATGATCAGGGTAATGAGCTGTTGTCTTATCTGGAGCATCAGGCCAGCGAGACGCCGTTGCCGTCGCCTGCCAGCGCGCCATTGCCGGCGCAGGACATCACTTCTGCGGATGAAGCCTGGTTTATCGGACAGCATCTTGAGCAATACAACCATGCCAGTCAGGGAGCGGTGAATTATTACCGGCGTGGTGTGGAACTGGACGCGCTGGATTATCGCTGCAATCTGGCGCTGGCCACGCTCAGTTACAATCAGGCGAATTTCACTCAGGCGCTGGCTTTTGCTGATACGGCGCTGAGCCGGGCACACCGGCTGAATAAGAATCCGCAATGCGGGCTGGCGAGTCTTGTTCGTGCAAATGCACTTGAGGAGACCGGTGATTTTGACGTGGCTTTTGACAGTTATTACCGCGCCGTGTGGAGCGGTAATGCCAAATCCGGTGGCTATTTCGGGCTGGCAAAGATAGCTACACGCCGTAAACAGTATCCGCAGGCACTGAGTTTCTGCGAGCAGGGGCTGGCAACGCAGGCGAACCATTACGGCCTGATCGGCCTGAAAGCCACGTTGCTGTGCCTGATGAGCCAGGACGCCCGGACCTATATCGAAGCACATTTAACACTTTACCCGCTGCATTACCTTCTGCACTTCCTGCGTTATCACCTTTCGCCTGATGTGAAATCGGCCGCGCAACTGCGGGATGTCACCAGACAGCGTGGCGAAAGTGCCATGAATATTGCTGGTCAGCTGACCGGTTGCGGGCTAGATGCGCTGGCACTGGAAGCGCTGAACGTGCTGAAAAGTCGGGAAACCTTGCCGCTGTATTTGCAGGCTTCCCTTCAAAAAGAAGGGCGTGAGGCGTTATGTCTGGCTGCACGAAATGCCTTCCCGCAGCATGTCCGTTTCCCGCAATGGCTGGCGGAAGTTCGCATGCTTGCGGCTTTCCCGGATGACGCATTTGCCCTGCATTTACTGGCGTCTTTTCATTACAGCAAAGGCAATACACAGTCGGCGGTCGCCCGCTGGCAGCGTTGTCTGGAACTGGAACCGGACTTTGCGGATGCATGGCGCGGTCTGGGAATTAATGCGTGGAACCAGAAGCAGGATGGTGCCGAAGCGCGCCGCTGTCTGGAAGAGGCATGCCGTTTACAGCCACAGGATGCGCGGCTGTTATTTGAATCCGACCTGCTTAATCGTCTGACCGGCGTAGCCCCGCAAATCCGTCTGGCTCGGCTGGAGAAAGTGCTGCCCGTCGCCACACAGCGTGACGACCTGACTGCTGAATTACTCAGTTTGTATAACCAGTGCGGGCAGTTACAGGCAGCAAGGGCGCTGCTGGCTGACCGGAAATTTCATCCGTGGGAAGGCGGTGAAGGGCGTATCACCGGTCAGTATCTGCTGAACAAGCAACTGCAGGCGTTTGAATATCTCAGTGCCGGGGATGTGATTGCCGCGCAGGCGCAGCTGTTATCCGCGCTGGAATATCCGCAAAACCTCAGCGAAGGGCGGCTGGTCGGGCAAACCGATAACGATATCTGCTTCTGGCTGGGTATTTGTGCGCAAAAACTTCAGCAGCATAAACAGGCACAGGCGTGGTTTGAGCGCGCAGCGGCGGGTGATAAAGGGATTGGTGAGCGCCGCTATTACAACGATCAGCCGGTAGATTATTTGTTCTATCAGGGCATGGCGCTGCGCAAACTTAACGATGTGGCGCAAAGCCGTCAGGTCTTCCGACAAATGCTGGAATGGGCGGAGAGCGCAGCGGACCAGCCTGTGCAGGCTGATTTCTTCGCGGTGTCATTGCCGGATTTAGTCGTGCTGACCGGCGACCGTCAGAAAGAGCATCGCATTCACTGTCTGCTGGTAAAAGCGCTGGCCCTGCGTGGTCTGGGAGACGAGGCCTTTGCCGATGTGTTACAGCAAATCTTCGCGCTGGACCCTTCCTGTGCCAAAGCGTATCTCTTCTTGCAGTTGCCGGATTGCTGAATGAAGGAGAAGAGAACAATGCCGCTGTATTCTCTCGATAATCATCATCTTGCACTGACAGTGTCGCCTTGCGGCGGCACTATCCTGCAACTGCTGGCAAAGCGGGCGGACGGCAATGTTCACCTGCTGCGCCCGTCAGTATTGAGTGAGGAAACACCCGCCGCAGAGTCGGCTTGTTTTCCTCTTCTTCCCTTTGGTAACCGTCTGAAAGGCAATGATTTTTATTTTAAAGGGCGTCATTATACACTGCCGCCCAACACCGGGGACGCGCATTATCTGCATGGCGATGGCTGGCTGGGAAACTGGCAATGCACTTTCCAGAATGAAGATGCGCTGACGCTGGCCTTTACGCATCGCAGCGACAGTTACTGCTATTGCGCGGAGCAGCATTTTTCTCTGCATGATGACCGGCTGGATATCAGCTTATGTATCACCAATCAGGGGACTGAATCCCTGCCTTTCGGGCTGGGATGGCATCCGTTTTTCCCGCTCAGCGAAACTACTCGTCTTCAGGCAAAGGCGTCCGGTTACTGGCAGGAGGACGCGCAGTGGCTGGCGGGAAAACATCATCACGCACTGCCTGCCGGTCTGGATTTCAATACGCCTCAGCCGCTTCCCCGTCACTGGGTGAATAACGGTTTTTCCGGCGGGGATGGCAAGGCTGAGATTGTATGGCCGGGAGCCGGACATAAGCTTTCGCTGACCACATCTCCGGAATGTCCGGTATTTTTCCTGTTTATATCCGACAGCCGTTTCGATGCAGGCTGTCAGCATGATTTCTTCTGCTTTGAACCCATGACCCATGCGCCAAATGATCACCATTTGCCGCATGGGGGCTCGCTGCGGGTGTTATCTCCCGGCGAATCCCTGACACAGCAAATGTCGCTGCACAGCGCGACGATTAACATCCCGGAATGAGGAATGCTTATGTCTGACTCAAAAGCTTTGAATATGCCCTACGTGTGGATGATTTGCCTGGTGGCTGCCTGCGGCGGCTTATTGTTTGGCTATGACTGGGTGGTAATCGGCGGGGCCAAACCCTTCTACGAAGCGTATTTCGGGATAACAGATGCGGCAATGTCCGGCTGGGCGATGAGCTCCGCATTGCTGGGTTGCGTGCTGGGCGCGGCGGGTTCGGGATCACTGTCCGACCGTTACGGACGCCGCCTTCCTCTGATTATCGCCGCAGTGCTTTTCACCGCATCGGGTGTCGGAACGGCGCTGGCCTTCAGCTTTAATAGCTTTGTTTTCTGGCGAATTGTCGGCGGCGTCGGGATTGGCCTGGCATCCGCACTGGCACCGGTTTATATCGCTGAAATCAGTCCGGCAGAAAAGCGCGGACGCTTTGTGGCGGTGAATCAGCTGACAATTGTGCTGGGGGTGCTGGCTGCGCAGCTTATTAATCTGATGATTGCCGAACCGGTCGCCTCTGCCGCCGTACAGGCAGATATTTTACAGAGCTGGAATGGTCAAACCGGCTGGCGTTATATGTTTGGTGCCGAAGCTATTCCGGCCGCCATCTTCCTGATCATGATGTTCGTGGTGCCTGAATCCCCGCGCTGGCTGGCGAAAGCTAACCGGTATCCGCAGGCGGAAAAAGTCCTGCAACGTATCGGTTCTATGGAATATGCCCGCGTTACGCTGGCGGATATTCGTCGCTCGCTGGGCTCGGAAAACCAGAAGGTGCCGTTCTCTGCGTTGTGGGAACCGCGCGTCAGGCCGGTCATTCTGATGGGGATAGTACTGGCGGTTTTCCAGCAATGGTGCGGGATCAATGTGATATTCAACTATGCACAGGAGATTTTTGCCTCGGCGGGATTTGATATCAACGACACCCTCAAATCAATTGTCGCCACCGGCCTCATCAACCTGATTTTCACCTTACTGGCGCTGCCGCTGGTGGATAGAATTGGCCGCCGTCGCCTGATGCAGCTGGGTTCGGCGGGGCTGACGATCATTTATATTTTGATCGGGCTGTCTTACTCATTTGGTGTCACGGGATTACCGGTGTTGCTGCTGGTGCTGGTGGCTATCGCCATTTATGCCATGACGCTGGCGCCGGTGACCTGGGTATTGCTGTCAGAAATCTTCCCTAACCGGGTGCGCGGTAACGCGATGGCGGTTGGCACGCTGGCATTGTGGATCGCCTGTTTCCTGCTGACCTACACCTTCCCGCTGATGAACGCGGCTTTGGGCGCGGCGGGCAGTTTCTTCATCTACGCTGTTATCTGTCTGGCGGGTTGGATTTTCATCCAGTGCAAAGTGCCGGAAACCCGCGGGGTGACGCTCGAAGTACTGGAACAGCGCCTCAGCCGCACTGACGCCGAGCGGAAAGCCGAAAAAGCGGCGATGTCCGAAAGCCACTAAACCCCGCAAGATGCCGAATCTTTGTTCTGTGGTATAATCAGCGATTACCTTCCCTCTGGCGTTGCGCCGGAGGGAGCGCCACGAACCCCTTCAGCGAATGTCAGGCCGATGTCAGAAACTCAACACGCAATGCCCCAGACCACTCCGTTTTCCGCCCAGCGTTTTTCCGTTGCGCCGATGCTTGACTGGACCGATCGCCACTGTCGCCATTTTCACCGGCTGATGACCGGCCAGACGTTGTTGTACACCGAAATGGTGACCACCGGTGCCATTATTCACGGCAAAGGGGATTATCTCGGGTTTGGCGACGCAGAGCATCCGGTGTCATTGCAGCTTGGCGGCAGCAATCCGGCTGACCTTGCGCATTGCGCGAAACTGGCAGAAGAGCGGGGTTATGACGAAATTAACCTCAACGTCGGTTGTCCGTCAGATCGCGTGCAGAACGGCATGTTTGGTGCCTGTCTGATGGGGCAGGCGTCTCTGGTGGCGGATTGCATCAAAGCCATGCGCGATGTGGTCTCGATTCCGGTCACGGTCAAAACCCGTATCGGCATTGACGAGCAGGACAGCTACGAATTCCTGTGCGATTTTATCCGTCAGGTTTCAGAAAATGGCGGCTGCAATACCTTCATTATCCATGCGCGCAAAGCCTGGCTTTCCGGTCTCAGCCCGAAAGAAAACCGTGAAATTCCGCCGCTCGATTATCCGCGTGTGTATCAGCTTAAGCGTGATTTCCCGCAGCTGACGATGGCGATTAACGGCGGCATTAAAACCCTCGAAGAAGCCAAAACGCATCTGCAATTTATGGATGGCGTAATGGTCGGTCGCGAGGCTTACCAGAATCCGGGTATGTTGCTGAACGTGGATCGCGAGCTGTTTGGCTCCGTCGCACCGCTGAAAACCGGGCCGGATATTATCCGCGCGCTGTATCCTTATATCGAAGCGGAACTGAGCAAAGGCACCTATCTGGGCCACATTACCCGCCATATCCTCGGCCTGTTCCAGGGCGTGCCGGGCGCGCGTCAGTTCCGTCGTCACCTGAGTGAAAACGCACATAAAGCAGGCGCGGGCATCGATGTTGTTGAACAGGCATTGCAGATGGTCGCTCAGCAGCAGGAAATGGCCACGCAGGCGTAAAAACAGGGTGAGCAAACTCACTATCTGTTAGTCAAATTTACTATGTTTTCGCAGGTCGTTCGTGCCTGCGAATTATTTAATCTTTACTATTCAATTAATTATTTATTTCATCACACTGGCACGTTTCTTGTAATAGCTAACGTGTGTTCTGACATCACGTCTTATTGCACATGGCTTATTAAGGAGCACCCGATGCTGGAAATTCTCTTCGTGCTTGGTTTTTTCTTTATGCTGATGCTGACCGGCATTTCGTTGCTGGGCATGGTCGCTGCGCTGATCGTCGCATTTGCTGTGATGATGTTGGGGGGCTTTCTGGTAATTGTTATAAAAATGTTGCCTTGGTTGATTCTGGCCGTGGTCGCCGTGTGGATTTACCGGGCATTTATTAAACCGGATCAGCCAAAATATCGTCGCCGCCGTCTGCCATAACTTCTGCTGCCGATAAGTGATTTCTGTAACTGCATGAAATACAGATGATTAACGGTGGTCTTTTAAGCACAAAAATGTAACCGTTGCAGCGATAACTTTTGCTTATGTGCTAGCGATCACAAGCTGGGTCAGAATGTGCGGTCAAAGTGCATAAATCATATTTTTTAACATGGGTGACTGTTAGGATGGAATTCATTGGCAGCCGGCAGGCTGTAAAACGAATTCATCAAGTCCGCTGAGGCATACAATAGTCGCTTAAGTGACATCGCCCTGTGGATTTACCCGGCAGTACCCTACAGCAGTACCCGTCTGAAATCAGAGGTCGTCTGAGTCAGGCAGTAAAAAAGGCTTTCACATCAGTGAAAGCCTTTTTTGCATTTAAGGGATCAGTAAACTTGAGCCTTGCGTCACGCGACTTTCCAGCGTTTCATGTGCGCGTCTGGCTTCTGAGAGCGGGAATTTCTGCGCATCGCTGACGTCCACTTTTATCGCTCCGCTGGCAATCAGTGAAAACAGTTCGCTGCTCGCCTGCGCCAGTTCTTCGCGGTTCGTCACGTAGCCATTCAGGGACGGGCGCGTCACGAACAACGAACCTTTCTGATTGAGGATCGCCAGATCCACGCCTTTTACCGGCCCCGAAGCGTTGCCGAAACTGACCAGTAACCCGCGGCGTTTCAAGCTGTTCAGCGATTTCTCGAAGGTGTCTTTGCCAACGGAATCGTAAACCACTCCGACTTTTTCGCCATTTGTCAGGTCCGACACGCGGGTCGCGATATCTTCTTTTTGATAATTAATCGTCGCCCAGGCTCCGGCCTGACTGGCGCGTTCAGCTTTTTCATCAGAACCGACTGTTCCGATCAGTTTCACGCCCAGCGCTTTGGCCCACTGGCAGGCAATCAGGCCAACGCCACCGGCGGCAGCATGGAAAAGAATAGTTTCACCCGCCTGCACTTCGTGAGTCTGGCGCAGTAAATAGTAAACCGTCAGCCCTTTAAGGAAGGAGGCCGCCGCCTGTTCAAAACTGATGGCGTCCGGCAGCAGGGCGATTTTTTCCTGTGGCACGTTATGGAATTCGCTGTAAGCGCCGAGCGCCGACTGTGCGTACACCACACGGTCACCCGGTTTAATACCGGTCACATCGTGGCCGACTTTCGTCACAATTCCCGCTGCTTCAGTACCTAAACCGGCCGGAAAACTGGCGGGCGCATACAGACCGCTGCGCACGTAAGTATCGATATAGTTGATACCGATAGCTTTGTTCTCGACCTGAACTTCGCCAGCCTGCGGATCTTGTGGCTGATAATCAACGTATTGCAGAACGTCGGGTGTGCCTGTTTCAGAAAACTGGATGCGCTTTGCCATGTTTTTCCCTCGTGATGGAGTCTGATTTCAACCCTAGGCTAAATGTCCGGGACAATCCAGATTTTCGGCACTAAGGGTTAATACCCTTTTGAAATGGTTTATACTGTCGCGCGAGTCTGGCTCCGAATTTTGGAAACCCGACGCTCATAAAACAGGCGCTTAGAGCAGGAACTAATCCACAGATGGCAGCAAAAAAACCGACCAATCAACAGAACGAAAACCGCGATCGCCAGATGGAAGGATTGAAACTTCCGCCGCATTCGCTGGAAGCTGAACAATCCGTTCTGGGCGGGCTGATGCTGGACAACGAACGCTGGGATAACGTCGCCGAGCGCGTGGTCAGCAATGACTTCTTCAGCCGCCCGCATCGCCTGATTTTCACCGAAATGCAGCGTTTGCTGGAAATGAGCAAACCGATCGACCTGATAACGCTTTCTGAATCTCTGGAACAGAAAGGCGATCTGGATTCTGTCGGCGGTTTTGCGTATCTGGCAGAACTCTCGAAAAACACTCCAAGTGCGGCGAACATCGGCGCTTATGCCGACATCGTGCGTGAACGCGCCGTCGTGCGTGAAATGATTTCCGTCGCCAATGAAATTGCCGATGCGGGGTATGATCCGCAGGGGCGCAGCAGCGAAGACCTGCTGGATTTAGCTGAATCCCGTGTATTCCAGATTGCCGAAAGCCGTGCCAGCAAAGACGAAGGCCCGAAAAGCATCGACCGCATTCTGGAAAGCACCGTTTCCCGTATCGAAGAATTGTTCCAGCGCCCGCACGACGGCGTAACCGGTGTTTCTACCGGCTATGCGGATCTCGATAAGAAAACTGCTGGCTTGCAAAAATCTGACCTGATTATCGTGGCGGCACGTCCGTCGATGGGTAAAACCACTTTTGCGATGAACCTCGCCGAAAACGCCGCGATGATGCAGGACAAACCGGTCTTAATCTTTAGTCTGGAGATGCCCGGCGACCAGATCATGATGCGTATGCTGGCGTCGCTTTCCCGCGTTGATCAGACCAAAATCCGTACCGGTCAGCTCGATGATGAGGACTGGGCGCGAATTTCCAGCACTATGGGCATTCTGCTCGAAAAACGTAACATGTATATTGATGACTCGTCCGGCCTGACGCCAACCGAAGTCCGTTCGCGCGCGCGACGCATCTTCCGTGAGCACGGCGGCCTGAGCCTGATCATGATCGACTACCTCCAGCTGATGCGTGTTCCGGCGCTGTCCGATAACCGTACGCTGGAAATCGCCGAAATCTCCCGCTCGCTGAAAGCGCTGGCGAAAGAATTGCAGGTGCCGGTAGTGGCGCTGTCTCAGCTGAACCGAAGCCTGGAGCAACGTGCCGATAAACGCCCGGTCAACTCCGACTTACGTGAATCCGGCTCCATCGAGCAGGATGCCGACTTAATCATGTTCATCTATCGTGACGAGGTCTATCACGATAACAGTGAAGAAAAAGGCATCGCGCAAATCATCCTCGGTAAACAACGTAACGGTCCGATCGGTACCGTCCGCCTGACCTTTAATGGTCAGTGGTCGCGGTTTGATAACTATGGCGGCCCGCAATACGACGAAGACTAGTGCGGAGCTAGCTTACTTGCCATTTTGAACCCGGGCAGTGCTCAAAATCCTCACGTACTTTGTGTACGCTCCGGTTTTTCCGCGCTGGCCGTGTCCAAATTGGCCGCGACGCTGACGCCCCTAAGCATTAGCGGTTAGGTTAACACTCTCAATTTCATGCAAAGGACTCAAAATGAAAGCGGCTACGGCTGTCATTGATCGCCGCGCTCTGCGACACAATCTGCAACGGGTGCGTCATCTGGCACCTCAAAGTCGTCTGGTTGCAGTTGTGAAAGCAAACGCTTATGGGCATGGTCTGTTAGAGACGGTGCACAGCCTGCAGGACGCCGATTATTACGGTGTTTCCCGGCTCAGTGAGGCGCTGACACTGCGCAAAGCCGGTATCGTAAAACCCATTCTCCTGCTTGAAGGTTTTTTCTCCGCCAGCGAATTACCTTTACTGACTGACCATCAGCTCGATACCGCTATCCATAGCATTGAACAGCTGGAAGCGCTGGAAAGCGCGGACCTTGCGCGTCCGCTGAATGTCTGGCTGAAAATCGACACCGGAATGCACCGTTTGGGCGTTCATCCCGCGCAGGCAGAAGCGTTTTATCAGCGCCTGAGCGCCTGCAAAAATGTCGTTCAGCCGGTCAATATGATGAGCCATTTCTGCCGCGCCGATGAGCCGCAAAGTGACGCGACGCCGAAACAGCTGGACAGCTTTAATGCGTTTGCCGACGGCAAGCCGGGGCAGAAATCAATCGCGGCGTCTGGCGGGATTTTGCTTTGGCCGGAATCGCATATGAATCTGGTTCGTCCCGGCATTATTTTGTACGGCGTTTCGCCGATGGAAACCGGTACGGCCAGCGATTTCGGGCTGCAACCGGCCATGACGCTGACCTCCAGTCTGATCGCCGTGCGTGACCATTTCGCCGGAGAATCTGTCGGTTACGGCGGTACCTGGGTCAGCGACAGTGATACTCGTCTTGGCGTGGTCGCGATGGGTTATGGCGACGGTTATCCGCGCAGCGCACCGAATGGTACGCCGGTGCTGGTCAATGGCCGCGAAGTGCCGATTGCGGGGCGCGTCTCTATGGACATGATCACCGTCGATTTAGGGCCGCAGGCGTCGGATAAGGTCGGGGATGAAGTGATTTTCTGGGGCGAAAAATTACCGGCTGAGCGCATCGCGCAGGCAACCGGTATCAGTGCGTATGAGCTGATTACCCAGCTCAGCGAGCGCGTTGCCCGCATTTATACTGGCGACTAAACCTTACTTTTTCACCGCCAGCCACTGGCTGACAATCTTCTGATATTCGCCGGTGGCTTTACTCAGGTGCAGCCACTGGTCGACATACATCTTCCAGCTCACGTCATCACGCGGCAGCATGTAGGCTTTTTCGCCATATTGCAGCGGCTTTTTCGGGTTCACCGCACACAGTTTCGGGTAATGCTTCTGCTGATACAGCGCTTCTGACGCATCCGTAATCATCACGTCTGCTTTCTTATCCACCAGTTTCTGGAAGATCGTCACGTTATCGCTCAGCGTCAGTGTGCCCTTTGGCAGATGGCTGTGGACGAATGCTTCATTGGTGCCGCCCGCCGGTTCAATCAGGCGCACGGATGGCCGGTTCAGCTGTTCAACGGTCTGGTACTGACGCACGTTTTCACAACGCACCAGCGGAATTTTCCCGTCCTGATCCAGAACGTTTGCGAACCAGGCTTTTTGCTGGCGCTTCAGCGTGACGGAAATCCCGCCCATCGCGATATCGCAATGACCGGCGCTCATTTCGTCCGGCAGGGATTTCCAGGTGACCGGCACCCAGTTCACTTTCACGTCCAGACTTGCTGCCAGCGATTGCGCCATCGCGATATCAATACCTTCATATTCCCCATTTTTTTTCAAAAAAGTATATGGCTTGTAGTCGCCGGTAGTGCAGACATTCAGCGAGCCTTTCTGTAATACGCGCTCAAGATGGGAAGACGTGGTATCCGCTTTTGCGAAAGCAGGCAAAGCAGACAGTAATGCGAGAGAGTAGAGTACTTTTTTCATTATTTTTTCCTTGCGGTAACAATGAGCGCAAGTATAAGAAAAAACAGCCGATAAGTATTTAACCGGTATAGTCTTTGCAATAAGAATTCGAAACATAAAAATTAAAACGACAGGAAAGGTGCCATGTATAGCGTTGATGATTATGACCTGAAAATTCTGACCTTATTACAAGCCAACGGAAGACTGACCAACCAGGAATTAAGCGAACTGGTCGGGCTGTCGGCCTCGCAATGTTCACGCCGCCGGATTGGTCTGGAGCAGGCTCAGTTAATTCTCGGTTATCACGCGCGTCTGGCGCCGGAAGCGCTCGGCTTAGGCATGATAGGCCTGATTGAAGTCAGGCTGATCAACCATTTACCCGCGCAGGTCGAGGCTTTCCATAGCATGCTGGGGGAAGTGGCTGCTATCATTGATGCTTATAAAACGACCGGTGATGCGGATTATTTGCTCAAAGTCGCCGTAAAAGACTTAGCCGCTTTAAGCACGTTGATCAGCCAAATCCTGTCAGTGCATAAAAGTGTGGCCCATGTGAAAACATCGGTCGTGCTTAACCGCTTAAAAGAAAACGGGTTATTAACACTGAGTTGAGAAATATAACCCTGTATTTTTTGCGCACTGTTATGGTGATTTATTTTGGTGCAAGCTCACTTTAATGGTGCATTATTTTGAATTGATATGCGCACTCCGTGCATGTAAAGAATAATTAACGCGTAATAAAATCTTATTTTCGATTTTTAATGCAAATTCCGTGCGTGAATATTGCCTTAATTCCTCATCTCATTAATTATCTCAAAATCAGACTTTAGGATTATTATTTTTGGGTACGGGGAATTATGGCAAGTGTAGACGACATCAAACAGCCGGTTGAGCAGCCGCGCATCGGGCATACGCGGGTGGAAGATGCGCTGGCGATCATTATCGGTACGCTGATGGTTTCATTTGGCGTAGTGATGTTACGTCAGGTCGGCGCGCTGACTGGCGGCACAGCGGGGATGGCCTTTCTGGCGCATTACGTGACGCAGATTTCGTTCGGTACTGCCTTTTTTATCATCAACTTACCTTTCTATTATCTCTCTTTCCGCCGTATGGGTTTGCAGTTCACGCTGAAAACTTTCGCTGCGGTCGCGCTGGTTTCCGTATTCTCCGATCTGCATCCGATGTTTGTGCATTTCGATCATCTTCAACCGTTCTACGCCACGTTGTTTGCCAATGTGATTATGGGCATCGGCTTCATTGTGCTGTTCCGCCACAAGGCCAGCCTGGGCGGCGTGAACATTCTGGCGCTGTACCTGCAAGATAAATACGGTATCCGCGCCGGTAAACTGCAGATGGGCGTGGATTGCTGCATCGTGCTGGCGTCGTTGTTTGTGGTGAGTTACGAAATGCTGATTGCCTCGGTGCTGGGCGCGGTGATCGTCAACCTGATTATCGCGATGAATCACCGTCCGGGGCGCTACAGCGTCTGAATATACAGATAAAAAAATGGCGCAGGGATATGAACCCTGCGCCATTTTTGACTGTACACCAGTATAAATTATGCGCCGAAGCCGCCGTCAATTGTCAGGTTCGCACCGGTGATGTAACCCGCTTCAGGGCCGGAAAGATAGGCCACAAAGCTGGCGATTTCACTGTCTTTACCATAGCGGTTGAGCGCCATGTAAGAACGCATACCGTCGGCCATTTCGCCGTCTGCCGGATTCATATCCGTATCCACCGGGCCGGGTTGCACGTTATTCACGGTAATACCGCGCGGACCTAAATCGCGGGCCAGACCTTTGGTGAGGCCGACGATAGCGGATTTACTCATGGCATACACCGCGCCACCCTGGAAGGGCATGCGGTCGGCGTTGACGCTGCCGATGGTGATGATGCGTCCGCCGTCAGGCATGTGACGCGCTGCCTGTTGGCTGGCGACAAACACGCTGCGCACGTTGATGGCAATGGACCGGTCAAAATCATCTATTGTCAGTGCATCAATTTCGCCGAAGGCCAGTACACCGGCGTTATTCACCAGAATATCGATTTTGCCGAAGGTTTTTGCCGCGCTGTCGATAGCGGTGCGAACGCTGTTTTCATCGGCGCTGTCGGCTTTAATCGCCAGTGCTTTACCGCCACCGGCTTCGATACTTTTTACCAGTGCCTGTGCTTTGTCTTCAGATGAGACGTAAGTGAAGGCCACGCTGGCACCTTCACTGGCCAGACGTTTAACGATGGCGGCGCCGATGCCGCGTGAACCGCCCTGTACAAAAGCGGCTTTACCTTGCAGTGAGTGCTGTGTGGTCATTTTCTGTTGCTCCGGATGATGAAGTTAATCGGGTTGGTTAACCGAGTATTCACCTGATCCGTCCGGTGAACTAGCCGGTAAACGCTATAATCATTTCAAACTAACAGTTTGAAATCGGAGTAAACGGATGCTTGTTCATCTTGATTGCTTTGTCATCAGCGCGGATAACGGCAGCTTTTCAGCGGCTGCGCGACAACTCGGACTGACCTCGGCGGCGGTAGGGAAAAATGTGACGACGCTGGAAACACAACTTGGCGTGCGCCTGTTTCAGCGTAGTACACGTAAGCTGATGCTGACGGAAGCCGGTGAGCGATTTCTTCAGGAAGTGCGTGGCGGGCTGACGGCGGTAAAAATGGCGATGCAGGGACTTTCCACCTCAACGGAACGTCCTTCCGGCACGCTGAAAGTCAGTATGGGCACTTTTTTTGGCATGCATTTTATCCTGCCATTGCTGGTCGAATTTCTGACCCGTTATCCGGATATTGAGCCTGACTGGGAATTCGATAACCGCAAAATAGATCTGATCGGTGAGCGTTTTGATGCCGCCATCGGCGGTGGATTCGATTTACCGCAGGGGATTGTGGCACGCGAACTGGCACCGGTACATGCCGTGCTGGCGGCGTCACCGGCTTATCTGAGCCAGCACCCGCCGTTTCTCGAGCCGGAAGATCTGGCGCGAAGCGCAGGCATCCGCATCCGTTCGCCGCAAACCGGACGCATACGCAACTATATGCTGCGTAATGCTTCGGGGCAGGAGGCGCCGGTGAATTTACCCGTACGCATGACGTTTAATGAACCCGAAGCCTGTTGCCGTGCGGCTGAAATGGGGCTGGGAATGGTGATGGCTAACATGCCGGATCTTCTCCCTGCGCTGGAGAGCGGGAAACTGGTGCGCGTACTTCCTGAATGGTATGCAGAGGCGGGGGCTGTTTTCCTTTATTTTCCGACACATAAACTGCTTCCGGCCAAGACGCGGGTATTCGTCGATTTTATTATTGAGAAATTCCGTGAGCACCGCATCGCCCGGCGTATTGATGCGCGGATCACCGCACAAAAAATGCCCGACAAATGACAACATAGTTGTCATCTTTTTTAACGAACTTTGATAGTCTGTGAAACAGTCGCGAAGCACCTGGCTACGGGGAGCTTATCGCCGCGCTACTCAACCAAACCAAGGAGATGTATACCGTGTTCCAACATGTCGATGCCTATGCCGGTGACCCGATTTTGTCGCTGATGGAAAGCTTCAAGACCGATCCGAGACAAGATAAGGTAAACCTGAGCATCGGTCTTTATTACGACGAGCAGGGTATTATTCCGCAACTGGCTGCGGTGGAAAATGCAGAAAACCAGCTGAACGCCGGGCCACAGGCCGCGTCAGTGTATCTGCCAATGGAAGGCCTGCCAGCATACCGTGCGGGCATTCAGGAACTGCTGTTTGGTGCCGAGCATCCGGCGCTGAAACAACAGCGTATCGCAACGATTCAGACCGTCGGCGGTTCCGGCGCGCTGAAAGTGGGTGCGGATTTCCTGAAGTTTTATTTCCCGGATTCAGAAGTTTACGTGAGTGACCCGACCTGGGAAAACCACGTGGCTATCTTTGGCGGCGCAGGTTTCAAAGTGCATACCTATCCGTACTTTGACGCAGAAACGCTGGGTGTGAATTTCACCGCGATGATCGAACGCCTGAAAACTTTACCGGCGCAAAGTATCGTGCTGCTGCACCCGTGCTGTCACAACCCGACGGGTTCTGACCTGACGCCAGCGCAGTGGGACCAGGTGATTGAAGTCACCAAACAGCGCGAGCTGATCCCGTTCCTCGACATCGCTTATCAGGGTTTTGGCGCAGGCATTGATGACGATGCTTACGCCATCCGTGCAATGGCCGCAGCGGGCGTGAACTGCTTCGTCAGCAACTCCTTCTCGAAAATTTTCTCTCTGTATGGTGAACGCGTCGGCGGATTGTCCGTGGTCTGTGAAGACAGCGAAGCCGCAGGCCGCGTGCTGGGTCAGCTGAAAGCGACTGTGCGCCGTAACTACTCCAGCCCGCCGAATTTCGGGGCGAAAGTGGTGGCGAAAGTACTGAGCGACAGCGCCCTGAACGCGCAGTGGAAAGCGGAAGTCGAGAAAATGCGTACCCGTATTCTCGAAATGCGCCACACGCTGGTCGACAGCCTGAAAACCGCTTTGCCGGGCCGTAATTTTGACTACCTGCTGCAACAGCGCGGGATGTTCAGCTATACCTGTTTCAGCGAAGCGCAGGTGGTTCGTCTGCGTGAAGAATTCGGCGTATACCTGATCCTCAGTGGTCGCGTGTGCATGGCTGGCCTGAATCACCATAATGTTAAACAGGTAGCTGAAGCCTTCGCCGCCGTGCAGTAAATCCTCGTCATAATTCGGGCTGCTGCTGCGTGGGTTGCGCTCACTAAGGTCGACAGAAATGTCGGCCTTTTTTGTATTTGCGATCTTCTACCTTTCTTTTTTGCGATGTTGCTGCACACTAAATAGACGATTCCGGTTCGCGGAGTCGTCAACATCAGACAAGGAGAGAGGCCAAAATGACCAGTTCGGAATTGCTCGACTACTGCATGGGAAAACCCGGAGCAGAACAAAGTACCCAAAATCAGCTCGGTGCCAATCAGATAAAAGTGGGCGGCGTAATGTTCGCCATGTTCTGCGATTGCCAGGGACATGAAGCGGTATCGCTGAAAACCAGCACCGGCATGGCCGGCAAGTTACGCGCTGAACACACCTGCATTCTTCCGGGTAAGAATCTCAACAAGGCGCACTGGAATACCGTAGTTCTCGATGGCACCTTGCCGGATTCTCAATTTTATTCCCTGATCGACAGTTCTTATCAGACGGTCGTCTCCGGTTTAGAAGAGCATCTGCGTCAGGAAATTGGCAACTGATCGCCCGACCATTGACCGGTTTTCAGTGTCGCAGGTGAGAACTCCGCCGGTGCTGCACGCCACGGCAACGCAGCGCGAAAACGCCACACGCGGGTGATATCCAGACTCCAGTAACGTTCCGCGCCTGCCGGACCGGGAAACGCTTCCGGCTGCCAGTGGATCTGCGTATGTCCCTGAAGATGTAAAATATCGCCGTTATCGAAATCCATAAACAGCAGCGCTGCACGCGGTTCTGCCAGTAAATTTCCCAACGTATTCATGTATCTGTTGCCGCGAAAATCCGGCACCCACAGCCGGTTTCCAACCAGATGGGCAAATCCCGGCTGACCGCCGCGATGCGACACATCCGCACCGCCATGCGCGTGACTGGCGATGAAAAACGTGTCAGAGCGCGCAATCAGCGCACGGGCGTCGGCATCCGGCTCCGTCATATCTTCCCGTGGAGGCAGCGGTGAACTGACCGGCATTTCCGTCAGTTTGCGGATCTGAATATACTGCGGACAATTACCAAAACTCTGATCGACAACGATCTCGATCCGGTTTTTATCAATGCGTCCGATCTTGCCGTTCACGCGATTACGTCGCCGGTTGGAAAAGTCGATCCCCAGTCCGCCGATCTGTTTTCCCGGCTGTAAAGCGGCCAGCGCCGGATCGTCCGCCCGTCTCGGCGCGTTCACCCGCAAATGTGTGTCATCCGGCGTGCGGATAAAACCGGCAGGCCCGGTCAGGAGCGTTGCCACCGGCCAGCCGTTTTCGTCCAGCGTTGAGATAAACAAATAGGGCAGCGCGGCGAAAAACAGCCGATGCTGTTCCGGCATCGCTTCACGGATACCGTGTGCTTCGACGTCAAACCCTGCCATGTCCTGAGCCAGGATTTCGTCTGCATGGAAAGGGTTATTCATCGTGTTTACCCCACAATTTCAGGCAAAGGTAACGGCGGAAGCGGCGTAAAGCCGGGCAGACTTTCAATCCGCACAAGCCAGCGCTGAATGGCCGGATAACCGGTCAGAGCAACGCCGCCTTCCGGTGCGGTCGCCACATAGCTGTAACAGGCCAGATCGGCAATCGTCGCGCGCTCCGTCGCCAGAAACTCACGGTTTTCCAGATGATTGTCCAGTTGCGGCAAGAATCTTGCTGAAATCTTCAGGGCGCTTTCATAGGCTTCCGGCGCAGAAAACTGTTTGACCATACGCGCAGACGCCGGACCGAAACGCACTTCCCCGGCGGCACGGGATAACCATTTTTGCACCTCGGCGGCCTTCAGCGGATCTTCCGGCAACCAGTGGCTGTCGGGCGCATAGCGCTTTACCAGATACACCAAAATCGCGTTGCTGTCGGTGAGCACGTGTTCACCGTCGATAAGAACGGGGATCTGGCGCAGCGGATTGAGCTGCGCAAATTCTTCTGTCTGGCGCACGTCGGCACCGGCTTCCGTAGCTTCAAACGGCAGATTTAGCATATTCAGCAGCAAGGTCACGCGGTGACAGTGGCCGGAAAGCGGCGTGCTGTAAAGTTGAATGGCGGGCATGGGCGTCTCCTTTAAGTGTCTGAGAACAACATTACTCTTGCACTAAACGATTGTGATCCACGAAGATTGAAATTGAGTGTTTCACTATGCGGAAGAATCTATGGATCGTTTGGATGAAATGGCGATTTTTGTCGCTGTACTTCAGTATGGCAGCCTGGCGGAAGCCGCCCGTAAACTTCACCGGTCGCCGCCCGCGATCACCCGCGCCATTGCCTCGCTGGAACACCGCTTCGGCGCGAGGCTGGTAGAGCGCACCACGCGCAGCCTGGCACCGACCGAAGCAGGCGCCCGGCTGGCAGAAAAGGCGCGGACGTTGCTCAGTCAGTATCAGAATGCCGTCGAAGATACCGCAGAAACTCAGCTCAGCGGCCTGTTACGTATTACTGCGCCGGTGCAGTTTGGCCGTAAACACGTCGCGCCGCTGGTGATGGAATTTCTGGCGCAGCATCCGGATATGCAAATCGAAATGGTGCTCAATGACCGGAATCTGGATCTGATCGACGAAGGGTTAGATCTGGCAGTACGCATCGGGCATCAGGAAGATTCGGGCAAAGTGGCCCGCAAGGTGGCGGAGGTGACCCGCGTACTGGTCGCCAGTCCGGCGTATCTGGCGCAATACGGCGTGCCGCAGCATCCGGCTGAACTGGCCGCGCATCAGACGGTGATGGGCACGCTGCGCACGCAAATCCGCGAATGGCGTTTCGGGCCGCATGAGGATGATTTGCGTGTCCGGCTTACGCCACGTTTGCTTTCCAACGACGTCGAATCGCAGCTGCTGGCGGTGCGCAGCGGGCAGGGGATTGCGCGCCTGTTGTCTTATCAGGTGAGTGACGATTTGCAGGCGGGCAGTATGGTGCGGCTTCTGGCGAATTTTGAGCCTCTGCCGTTACCGGTACAGCTGGTGGCGCAGCAGGTGCAGCAGATGCCACGAAAGGTCAGGACATTCTGGGATTTCGCTTATCAGCAACTGAGCGCGCTACCGCAGCTTCACGCCCTGAGCGCATCCTCTGAACAGTGACGCAGATCACGTCCGCTTGCGGTAAAAATAACCTACTCTGAGAGTTGTGCAAAAACAGTGAGTTACTTCAGGACAGGTTGTCCGTTTGCTCACGCCAACCCAGAAGGAAAGGATGATGACCCGTAACCGGCTGAATCTTGCCACGCTTTTGATACTGGCGCTCAGTGCGCCAGTCTCCCTGACCGTCTCCGCGCAGAGTTTGCCGCAGGATACGGATGCCTCGGTGCCTGCGAAAAACTACATCACGGCGGTAAATCCTGATTTAACCATTACTTACCGGCTGTATGCGCCGACTGCGGAACACGTTGACGTGGTGACCGGTGCGACGCCGGTGACGTACATTCCGCATCAGATGAAGAAGGATGATAAAGGCGTCTGGAGCTGGACGTCGGAGGCGCAGAAACCGAATCTTTATGAATATTTCTTCAACGTTGATGGTTTGCGCATTGCCGATCCGGGCAGCGCGATGCCGAAGCCGCAGCGTCAGGTGAATACCAGCCTGATCCTGGTACCGGGCAGTATTCTGGATGTGAAAAACGTGCCGCACGGTGAAGTCCGCACGCTGACGTACCATTCCGCCGCGCTGAATTCAGAGCGTCAGGTCGCGGTGTGGACGCCGCCGGATTATACCGACGCGTCACAGCCGCTGCCGGTGCTTTATTTCTATCACGGCTTTGGCGATACCGGCCGCTCGGCGCTGGATCAGGGGCGTATCCCGCAAATCATGGATAACCTGCTGGCGGAGAAAAAAATCGCACCCATGTTAGTGGTTATTCCTGATACCGAAACCGACGCCAAAGGCGTTGTGCCGGAAGATTACGTCACCAAAGATCGCCGCAAAGACTTCTATCCGCGCAATGCTGCGGCGGCAGATAAAGAGCTGACCGGCGACATTATCCCGCTGATTTCTAAAACCTTCCGCGTACGCGATGACGCCGCCGGGCGCGCACTGGCCGGACTTTCACAAGGCGGCTATCAGACTCTGGTCAGCGGCATGACGCATCTCGACCAGTTCGGCTGGCTGGCGACGTTAAGCGGTGTTACCACCACGACAGTCCCGAATGCCGACGTCCAAAAACGCTTCGCTGAACCGGATAAAATCAACGCGCAGCTGAAAAACTTCACGTTAGTTGTGGGAGAAAAAGATGTGGTGACGGGCAAAGATATCGCCGGACTGAAATCTGAGCTGGAAGAGAAAAAGATTAAATTCGATTACCACGAATACCCGAATCTCGGCCACGAAATGGACGTCTGGCGTCCGGCCTACGCGGAGTTTGTGCAGAAGATCTTTAAGTAAGTTTGAACCGCAATGCAGAAGGGTTAGCTCCTCCCCTGCGAAGGGGAGGAGCTCTTTTACGTTAAGCGCTTTTCTTCGCCTGCTGGCGGTGGCGTTCCAGCAACGGTTTCAGGAAGCGGGCGGTGTGCGATTCTTTGCACTCCGCGACGGTTTCCGGTGTACCGGCGACAAGAATCTGTCCCCCGCCCGCGCCGCCTTCCGGCCCGAGGTCGACAATCCAGTCTGCGGTTTTAATCACATCCAGGTTGTGTTCAATCACCACGATGGTATTACCCTGATCGCGTAACTGATGCAGTACTTCCAGCAGTTGCTGAATATCGGCAAAGTGCAGGCCGGTAGTCGGTTCGTCGAGAATATACAGCGTCTGACCAGTACCGCGTTTGGACAGCTCACGCGCCAGTTTCACGCGCTGCGCTTCACCGCCGGACAGCGTGGTCGCCGACTGGCCGAGGCTGATGTAGGTCAGACCGACGTCGATCAGCGTCTGCAATTTACGCGCAAGGGCAGGAACGGCATCGAAGAAACCACGTGCTTCTTCAATGGTCATTTCCAGCACTTCGTGGATGCTCTTGCCTTTGTATTTAATTTCCAGCGTTTCGCGGTTATAGCGTTTGCCTTTGCACTGGTCGCACGGCACATAAATATCCGGCAGGAAGTGCATTTCGACTTTGATCACGCCGTCGCCCTGACAGGCTTCGCAGCGTCCGCCTTTGACGTTGAAACTGAAACGTCCCGGCGTATAACCGCGTGAACGCGATTCCGGTACACCGGCAAACAGCTCGCGCACCGGTGTGAAAATGCCGGTGTAAGTCGCCGGGTTAGAACGCGGCGTACGGCCAATCGGGCTCTGATCGATATCGATGACTTTATCGAAATGTCCCAGACCTTCGATTTCGCGATACGGAGCCGCTTCGGCAATCGTCGCGCCGTTCAGCTCCCGTTGTGCAAGCGGGAACAGTGTATCGTTGATCAGCGTCGACTTACCCGAACCGGACACACCGGTGATGCAGGTAAACAGGCCTACCGGTAGCGTCAGCGTCACGTCTTTCAGGTTGTTGCCTTTCGCGCCGGAAAGTTTCAGCACTTTGGCCGCATCTGCAGGAACACGCTGCGCCGGTACAGAAATTTCACGTTTACCGCTCAGGAACTGGCCGGTCAGTGAGTTTTCCGTCGCCATGATGTCTTCCGCGGTGCCTTCAGCCACCACTTCGCCGCCATGTACGCCAGCTCCCGGACCGATATCAATAATATGGTCAGCGGCGCGGATCGCGTCTTCGTCGTGCTCGACCACAATCACGGTATTACCCAGATCGCGCAGATGGATCAGGGTTTCCAGCAGACGCTCATTGTCGCGCTGATGCAGGCCGATAGACGGCTCATCCAGCACGTACATCACGCCCACCAGACCGGCACCAATCTGGCTCGCCAGACGGATACGCTGGGCTTCGCCGCCGGACAGCGTTTCCGCAGAACGGGACAGCGAGAGGTAATTCAGGCCGACGTTCACCAGGAATTTCAGGCGATCGCCAATCTCTTTCAGCACTTTCTCAGCAATTTTGGCACGCTGGCCGCTGAGTTTCATATTGCGGAAGAAATCCATCGCATGGCCGATGCTGAAATCAGAGATTTCCGGCAGTGTGGTTTCTTCGACAAACACGTTGCGCGCTTCCTCACGCAGGCGGGTGCCACGACATGAAGTACACGGACGGTTGCTGATGTATTTCGACAGTTCTTCACGTACCGCGCTGGATTCCGTCTCTTTATAACGACGTTCCATATTGTGCAGCACGCCTTCAAACGGATGGCGACGGATAGAGGTATCACCGCGATCGTTGATGTATTTGAATTCAATCGTGGTTTTGCCGGAGCCATGCAGAATGGCGTGTTGCACATCGCTGCTCAGTTCGTTAAACGGCGCTTCCACGTCAAAATCATAATGCTCGCCAAGAGAGCGCAGCATCTGGAAGTAATAGAAGTTACGGCGATCCCAGCCACGAATTGCGCCACCTGCCAGAGAAAGCTCAGGGTTTTGCACCACGCGTTCAGGGTCGAAGAACTGCTGCACGCCCAGGCCGTCACAGGTCGGACAGGCACCGGCCGGGTTGTTGAACGAGAACATACGCGGCTCAAGCTCGCGCATGCTGTAGCCGCACACCGGGCAGGCGAAGTTGGCGGAAAACAGCATCTCATCGGCTTTCGGGTCATCCATATCGGCGACTACCGCGGTGCCGCCGGAAAGCTCGAGCGCGGTTTCAAACGATTCCGCCAGACGCTGCGCCAGATCATCACGCACTTTAAAGCGGTCAACCACCACTTCAATGGTGTGTTTTTTCTGTAATTCCAGTTTTGGCGGATCAGACAGGTCACACACTTCGCCGTCGATACGCGCGCGGATATAGCCCTGCGATGCCAGGTTTTCCAGCGTCTTGGTGTGCTCGCCTTTGCGATCTTTAACAATCGTCGCCAGCAACATCAGGCGCTGACCTTCCGGCTGCGCCAGCACGTTATCCACCATCTGACTGACGGTCTGGGCTGACAGCGGAATATTATGATCCGGGCAGCGCGGCTCGCCCACGCGGGCAAACAGCAGACGCAGGTAGTCGTGGATTTCAGTGATCGTCCCGACGGTAGAACGCGGGTTGTGCGACGTTGATTTTTGCTCAATCGAAATCGCCGGAGACAGACCTTCAATATGGTCGACGTCCGGTTTTTCCATTAAGGATAAAAATTGGCGTGCGTAGGCAGACAGCGACTCGACGTAGCGGCGCTGACCTTCGGCGTACAGCGTATCGAACGCCAGAGAGGACTTGCCTGAACCGGATAAGCCGGTGACAACAATCAATTTGTCGCGCGGGATAATCAGGTTGATATTCTTGAGATTATGGGTGCGTGCGCCCCGAACTTCGATCTTATCCATTCATCATTCCCGGATTAACTTGATAGCTCACCGTGCCGGTGACCGTCGTGAGATACAGCTTCGCGCCAGCCATCGAATCGGGCACAGAGAAGAACGTAACGCGCAATTATGACACAAATCACAGCCCATGCCACCCCAAAACCTGAATGTATATCCAGTACTCGATGTAACAATGGAATGTTTGCTGAACAATCTGGAAAGAATATCCCAGTGCATGACATCCGTGGTACGGAGTCATCGTTTTGTGGTTATAATGTCGCGAAGTGAGTTCCTCACACCCCAAACTGTGGTTTCAACCACGACATACATCATCAGGAGAATCCACATGGCCAGCAGAGGCGTAAACAAAGTTATTCTCGTCGGTAATCTGGGACAAGACCCGGAAGTCCGCTACATGCCTAACGGCGGCGCGGTTGCCAACATCACCCTGGCAACCTCTGAAAGCTGGCGTGACAAAGCCACCGGCGAGCAGAAAGAAAAAACGGAATGGCACCGTGTGGTGTTGTTCGGCAAATTAGCGGAAGTCGCGGGCGAATACCTGAAGAAAGGTTCTCAGGTTTACATCGAAGGTGCACTGCAAACCCGTAAATGGACCGATCAGGCTGGCGTTGAAAAATACACCACCGAAGTCGTCGTTAACGTGGGCGGCACCATGCAGATGCTCGGCGGTCGTACCGGCGGCGGCGCACCAGCAGGTGGCGGTCAGCCATCCGCAGGCGGCCAGCAGGGCGGTTGGGGTCAGCCTCAGCAGCCACAAGGCGGCAACCAGTTCAGCGGCGGCCAGCAGGCTCGTCCGGCTGCGCAAAACAACGCGCCAGCACAGAACAACGAACCACCAATGGATTTCGACGACGATATCCCGTTCTGATAAGTTGCCTTCGGGCATCAATGTCAGACATCGCGTCAGAAAAACAAAAAGCCCCGAAAGGGGCTTTTTGCTGTCCGGCATTCAGGAATTTCTCATCCTTCAAACTTTCCCCACCGCCCCAAACACTAATCTGCCCTGATGGAATGTCGCTTTCACCTCTGACACCCGCGCGACCGCTTCGGCGGAGCAGCTGGCATCGACCAGGATCATCTCGGCGTTATCGTTCACTGCAGGCCACTGGCGTTTGCCGCTGTCGTCGAGTGGCAGGATGTTGCCGGTGGCGATGGCGAGAGAGCGTGTCAGGCCGAATTCGTCGGAATTGCCATAGAGCTGGGCGTAGAGGCTGGCTTTTTCCAGCATGCTGCCGGTGCCGAACGGCGACCAGTGGTCGATCACACTGTCGGTGCCGGTCATCACGAAAACCCCATTCTGGCTGAGCTGCGGCAGCGGCATGTTCAGTTTGCCCAGCGGAATAGTGGAGGCGACGGTGAACTGCTGCTGTGACAGTCCGGCGATCACTTCTTCAAGTTCCTCACCCTGCATCATCGCCAGCGCGAAACCGTGGCTGAGCGTCACTTTGACTTTCAGCTGCGGGTTTTTCTCCACAGTCTGAATCATGTATTTGACCGCGGCAATCCCGGCGGGGGTGGTTTCATGCAGATGAATATCCACGCCTTTGTGGGTATCCAGTGCAATCTGGAACATCGCATCGAGCGATTTTTCCATTGCGCCGTCTACGTTGGTTGGATCCAGCCCGCCGACGTACTGCACGCCCATTTGCATCGCTTCGCGCATCAGACCGTCGACTTTCGAATGCAGTAAACCGTGTTGCGGGAATGCCACAATTTCACAGCTGAAATCCTGCTGATGTTTTTCCAGCGCGATTTTCAGATGCTCAAGGCTTTTCAGGCCGCTGACAGGGTCGATATTGCAGTGGCTGCGCGCCATGGTGGTACCTTTGGAATGCAAAAGACCAATGATCGCTTCGGCATGTTCCACCGACGTCGGCAACAGTTGCGGGATCAGCACCTGTTCGCGGGCAATCATGTCCATGATGGTTTTGCCTTTACGCGGGCGCGGTGCTTCCCATTTGCCGCCGTAAAAGGTCTTGTCGAGGTGGATATGCATGTCACGCGTGGCAGGCAGCAGGAGTAATCCCCGCGCATCAAAGGCAGGTAAGGTGCCCGCCGGTGCGTCTTTTGCAGGCTGAATCGTCACGATTTTGCCGTTGTTGATTTCCAGATTGTACAACCCGGTTTGGGTGGCAATAACGATATCGCCTTCGCGCTCAAAACCCTCTTCCAGCCGGACATTGCGCAGCTGGTAGTGCGGCGCAGAAATGGCGTTGATCTGACTGGCATCGTCACATTTTTCGGCCATCGCGCCTGCTTTAAAGGGTGCGGCTGATGCGATGCCGGAGGCCATCCCTGCGGTGAGCAGCGCGCCGGTGGCGGTGATTTTGGCGCTATGAGAGAGAAAGTTTCTGCGGCTTTGTTGCTGAGGATTTTGCACGTCGAATTCCTTAATCATGATGCGGGAGGATGCTGTTTCCCTTTCACCCTAAAAGATATCGCCGGTTCCGGCTGCGATTTTTCCCACTGCCTGCCAGTGGGAAACGTAATGGCTAACTGAGCTGACAAAAATCCTTTAATTTTCCGGCCAATGCGATTTGTGCAGGCGTCGCGTCGGGGCGGTAAAACAGTGCCAGTTCGACGTTATCCACCTGCGGCAATCCGCTTTCGGTGCCCAAAATCCGGTGCTCCGGCAGACGGCAACTGGCGGGCAATAAAGTGACGCCCAGCCCGGCAGCACTGGCGGCGACCAGCGCGGCGAGGCTGGCACTGCTGTAACTGATGCGCCAGCTGCGTCCGAGGGAATCCAGCGCCTGACACAGTTCTTCGCGATACAACCCGTTGAGCGGGAACAGCACCAGCGGGATCGGATCCCGTTCAAACGCCGGAAACGCGGCGCTGTCGAGCCACAGCATCGGCTCGGGACGCGAGGCATTGGCTTTCTCGCCGGTCAGCTGCTTCACCAGAATGATGTCCAGCATGTCCTGTTGCCAGGCGCGACGCAGTTCGTGGCTCAGGCCGCTGGTGACGTCGAGGCGGATATGCGGATGGGCGCGGCTGAACTGTGCCAGCAACGAGGTAGTCGCTGCCGCAAAATCTTCCGGCACGCCAAGACGCACCACGCCGTCCGGCCACTGGTCATTCAGCGCATCGTGTGCTTCACCGTTGAGCGCGATGATCCGCCGCGCATAACCGAGCAGCCGTTCGCCTTCTTCGGTGAGCTGCACCTGATGTGAGGTGCGTTCCAGCAGGGATTTGCCCAGCGCTTCTTCCAGCCTGCGGATTTGCTGACTGACCGTCGATTGCGACAGATACACGCGGTCGGCGGCGCGGGTAAAACTGCCGGTTTCGCAGACGGCGACAAAACTGAGTAATTACTGCGGGCTGAACATCGGATAGCGATTCATTTTATAAATACTTATGTTTAACGTATTCGAAATATCAATACTACCCAGAGTACCAACCTTCGCGCCCGCGCACCAGACTGGCTCATTGCACGGTGAATTATCCACTTCTGCTCCAAAAGAACGCCTTGTTTTAGGGCATCGCTCCCGCGCTCCGGCAGTTTCTGATTTCACTTAAGATTGTATACAAGGCTCCGGCGGCAAATTGTCTTTCTGGTACAGAAATTGCTTTTCCCCTGTATGACTCAGGGGAGAAAAATATGAAAGCGATCGTGATTGGTGGCGGTATTGGCGGTGCGTGTGCGGCGATTGCGCTGAAGCGTTTTGGCATTGAAACGGCTGTATACGAGGCGGTGAAGGAGATCAAACCGGTGGGCGCGGCGATTTCCATCTGGCCGAACGGCGTGAAGTGCCTGAATTATCTGGGTATGAAAGACGCGCTGCGTGAACTTGGCGGCAACATGCGTTTTATGGCCTACAAAGAATATCAGCAGGGTCAGACCATGACGCGTTTCAGTATGGATCCGCTGATCCAAAGCGTTGGCGAACAGCCGTATCCGGTGGCGCGCGCAGAACTTCAGTCAATGCTGCTCGATACTTATGGTCGTGATCAGGTGCAGTTCGGCAAACGCGTCACGCACGTTGAAGAATCCGCCGACAGCGTCACTGCCTGGTTTGACGACGGCACGTCTGCGACCGGCGATTTACTGATCGCCGCCGACGGCACCCATTCTATTATCCGCCAGCATGTGCTGGGTTATGCGACGGAACGCCGCTACGCCGGTTACGTCAATTGGAACGGGCTGGTTGAAATCGACGAAAGCATCGCGCCTGCCGATCAGTGGACGACGTTTGTCGGCGAAGGCAAACGCGTTTCACTGATGCCGGTGAGCGGCAACCGTTTCTATTTCTTCTTTGATGTGCCACTGCCGAAAGGTTTGCCGCAGGATCGCACCACCGTGCGCGACGATTTGCAGGGCTACTTTGCAGGCTGGGCAGAACCGGTGCAGAAGCTGATCAGCCAGATTGAGCCGCAGACCACCAACCGCGTCGAAATCCACGACATTGAGCCCTTTATGCAACTGGTCAAAGGCCGGATTGCGCTGCTCGGCGACTCCGGCCACAGCACCACGCCGGATATCGGGCAGGGCGGGTGCGCGGCGATGGAAGATGCGGTGGTGCTGGCCAATATGCTGCAAACCAATTCATTAGGCATTGAAGATGCGCTGCTGCGGTATCAGGAAAAACGCGCGTATCGCGTGAAGGATTTGGTGCTGAAAGCGCGTAAACGCTGCGATGTGACCCACGGCAAAGAAATGGCCGTCACTGAACAATGGTACGAAGATTTGAAAACTGAAACCGGCGAACGCATTCTTTCCGGTATGTGCGAAACCATTCTGGGTGGCCCGCTGGAATAGCCATTTACTCACAGGAAATAACTCTTTACATATCCTTAAAGTTTCCTGTGTTTTTGCCGAAAATAGCATCAGAAGGATCAGGGTATCCACTGGCGCTGTGACGCAAAAACATAGGGACTCATCAGGATGACAGTTATCTCTGCGACAGGTAATCAGGCGCTTAATACGCTGGTTACCGCCACCAAAACCACGGCTACGCTCACTTCTGCGACCAGCCAGCAACAGGTTTCAGCAACGCAATCCACTGCGGTGAACATCGGCCAGACGGACACCACGTCGCCGGTTTACGCTATCACCAAACCGGCACTGGTCTGGGAACGTTCTTCCGGCGACCTGATGTCTTCAAAGCTCGCGTCGAACTTCAGTAACGCCGGTAACGCGGCGCGTTTTACCGGGCTCGGTGCGGCGCTGCTTGAGCGTTTCACTACCGATACAAGCAGTTATTCGCAATCGGTGATGAAACAAACTTCAGCTCAGTCAGCCAGTTCAGCGGGCAACGTCGCCGCCCAAAATCAGCTCCATACCAAAGCCGATAACCAGATAAGCCTGAGCATTAAAACCGCCAGCGGCGCGCTGGTGGATATTACACTCGGCAGTGATGATGACGGTCTGGGCGTGCAGGTGAATGTCAGCAAAGGCACGCTCAGCGATGCCGACCGCAGAGCTCTGGCCGGGCTGGCAGAAGGTTTTCAGAAAGCGATTGATGGCCTGACCGCGCAGCCGCCGAAGCTGGATCTGAGTGGCCTGACGAAATTTGATACCTCTGTGCTGTCGTCCGTGGATTTACACGCCACGCTCGGCACCACCAATACCCAGACGCTGGATTTCCATGCGGATGCGAATACGCGTTCCGTGAAATCGACCGGTATCGCCGGTACGGTGGATATCAGCGTGGACATGAGCAAACGCGCACTGCTGGGCACTGAAAGTCAGCAGAAACAGGCGCTGAACAGTTATCTGAAGCAAATTAACAGTGCGGGGAATCGCGGGAATGCTGACGATTCGCTGATGGCAATGTTCAAAGATGCCTTTACCGCGCTGAACAGCAATTACGGCGATACGGAGACGACCTATAAAAGCCGGGGCCCTGAGCCGGTGTATTTCTCGCTGACCAAAACCGATAAAAACATGATGACCGGACTGGCGGATTTCACGGCGTCCATTTCGCAAACGCCGGTCGATTCCACCAATCCGATGCGCCCGGACGAAACCGATACGTTCTCCTATCAGCTTTCACAAGCCAGCACCATTACCGGCACAGGAACGCAGGATCGCAACATCTCGCAGAAACAGCAGTCACATCTGGTCGCCAGTTATCATCAGTCGCTGACGCAGGGTTTGCAGCTGAACCTGACCAGTGACCGCAACTCACAGAATTACCTGTATTATCAGATTGATGATAAGTCAGAAAGCACGACCTCCATGCAGTATCACAAAGGGGCGCTGGTCAGTGCGTCGGTCGATCAGTCTGCCAGCCACTTAACGCATATTCAGAAATATGTGAAAGGCGCGCTGGAGTCGGATACCACTACGCCGGAATCCGTGTCGAAAACCACTAATCTGCTCGGCAAGCTGCAATCCGCCTGGGAAAATGACGCTCCGCGGATGTCATTCCAGGATTACCTGAATCATCAGACATTGCCGGATCTCAGCCCTCTGGTACTGATGGAATCTGATCCCACGCAGCTCAAAAACCGGTTTTAATAAGCGCAGATAAAACGAAACAGCCTCTTCTGAGGCTGTATTTTTATGGTTTTATGGCAGGCTTACATTTCGAACTTTGTGCCTTTTACCACGATGTCATCAAATTGCAGATGATGCATAAACTCTCGCAAAATCAGCAGGGTGGCGGCGAAATCATTGCCGTCAGGTATGCCTTCGAAATGGGCAGGACGGCCATTAATCACCAGCGCCAGACGGTCGAAAGTACGCTCCACGGCGTCGAGTGATAAGGTCATCACTTCGTTTTCAGCCTCACCGGCAATGCGGGCCAGCGCGCGGATATCATTATCCGTACTGAATAATCTGGCGCCCGGCGGAATATCATGGCGGATGCGGATCACTTCGTCCTCGACCACCATAATGGCGGTTTCCATTTCATCCGGCGTCGGCGGCGAATGGCGGAAATAGCCGACGGAGGTCAGCTGTGAGCCGAGTGTCAGGAGTAAATTTTTATCTTCGTTATCATCATTTCGGACGATAACCCGCGTTTCTTCGCTGCCGATATGCAGCAATACAGCAGGTGTGGTCATCGGCGTCTCCCCATCGTTAGCATTCTGTTTTACTCCCCGACAGCAGGATCAGGCAATCCTTGCACAGTATTGGTCTATCTGAGATTTGCGCACAAGTCTTAGCATGAAAGCTCATTCACCGGAGGCATTCATGAAACAGATTAATCAAATCTATATTAATGGCGAATTCGTCACCCCGCACGGCAATGAAATGATGAACCTGATTAATCCTGTGACCGAGCAGGTTGCGGCGCAGGTTCGTCTGGCCGATGAAACCGATACCCGTCAGGCGATTGCTGCCGCCAAAGCCGCATACGCGACATTCTCGCGTACCTCAAAAGCGCAGCGTATTCAGTATTTGCAGCAATTACATGATGCGGTGCTGGCGCGGGCGGATGAGCTGGAAGTGGTAATGAGCGCAGAATATGGCGGGTCACTGGCGATGGTTCAGGGCACCGTTGCGCGGTCTTCCGGCGCTTTTTTACAGGCGATAAAACTGCTTAATGAATACGACTTTGTGCGCCAGATTGGCCGGGCAAAAGTGGTGATGGAACCACTCGGCGTGGTCGGGCTGATTACGCCGTGGAATGCGAATTACGGTTTCATCTGCAATAAAATGGCCACCGCTCTGGCGGCGGGCAGCACGGTGGTGATCAAGCCCAGCGAGCTGAGCGCGGGACAAACACAGTTGCTGACCGAATGCCTGCACGCCGCAGGATTACCGGCGGGCGTATTTAATATCGTCACCGGTCGCGGCGATGTGGTGGGCGCCGAAATGACCCGCCATCCGGATATCGCCAAAATCTCGTTTACCGGTTCGACGCTGGTCGGCAAAACCATTGCCCGCGACGCGGTTGATACCCTGAAACGCGTCACGCTGGAACTCGGCGGCAAGTCGCCAAATATTTTGCTGCCGGATGCCGATCTCGCGAAAGCCATTCCGCTGGCGCTGGCGGTTGGCACCATGAATAACGGTCAGGCATGTATCGCCGGAACGCGTCTGCTGGTGCCGCAGGAACGTCTCGAAGAAGTGAAAACGCAGTTGTTGCAGGCAGTGGCGAATGTGAAAGTCGGCGACCCGACGCAGGCTGATACGCAAATCGGCCCGCTGGTGACTGCCAAACAATACGCCCGTGTGCAGAATTATATTCGTCTGGGCATTGAGGAAGGTGCGGAACTGCTGTGCGGCGGCGAAGGGCGGCCGGAAGGATTAGACAGCGGTTATTTCGTCAAACCGACAGTATTTGTCAACGTCACACCGGATATGACTATCGCCCGCGAAGAGATTTTCGGACCGGTGCTTTCGGTGCTGACCTACTGCACTGTCGAAGAGGCGGTGCAGATGGCGAACAATACGGTGTACGGCTTGCAGGCGTATGTCAGCGGGGAAAACCGTCAGCAGGCGCGTGAGGTCGCGGCGCAGATTATTGCCGGACGGGTGTTCGTCAACGGCATGTATGACGAACCTGATGCGCCGTTCGGCGGCTTCAAACAATCCGGTTTAGGGCGCGAATTTGGCACTTACGGGCTGGAAGCGTATCTTGAGCCGAAGACCCTGATCGACGATGAGTGAGGCGCGATGACTTCAATGACGTCCATGATTTCCCTGAGCGCGCGCGTGTTGCGCGCTTTTTCCCTGCTACCGCCGGAAGAGAATTCCTGCCCGACGGCGCTCCCGTGGCTGTCTTTTATCCGTTTCACCCATCCGACCGCGCTCAATAAAGGCATGCTGGAACCGTCAATGTGCCTGATTTTACAGGGACAGAAAAAGGTGCTGATTGGCACTGACGTGGTGGAGTACGGCGCGGGCAGTTATCTGCTTTCCGCCATCGACATGCCGGTTTCCGGGCTGGTGACGCAGGCATCGGAAGATCATCCGTATCTGGGGATCCGTATCGATCTGGATCTGAAAGAGATGGCGGATCTGATGATCGACATGCAGCTCGATCAGCGGCTGATCCCTAAATCTGGCAGCGCGACTTATGTGGCGAAATCGGATAATTATCTGGCGGATGCTTTTTTGCGGCTGGTGACGATGCTGGATATTCCGCAGGACTTGCAGGCGCTAGGCCAGCTGGTGAAAAAAGAGATTTTCTACCGGCTGATCACCGCGCCGGAAGGCGGTCATTTTTATCAGCATCTGCTGTCGTATTATCAGGGGAAGGGCGTCAGCGAGGCGATTCAGTGGATCAAAGCCAATTTTGCTCATCCGCTGCGTATGGACGAACTGGCGAAAACGGTCGGCATGAGCGTTTCCAATCTGCATCACCGTTTTAAAGCGCTCACGGTGATGAGCCCGCTGCAATACCAGAAACAAATCCGTCTGCTCGAGGCGCGGCGTCTGTTGCTGAGCGGCAATATCGACGCCGCGACGGCGGCATTTCGGGTTGGCTATGAAAGCCCGTCGCAATTTAACCGTGAATACCGCCGGTCGTTTGGCGCGCCGCCGTTGCAGGATATCGGTCAGCTGCGCCAGCAGGGCGTCACGCTGTAAGCGGATGCGGATCCCGTCGCGCAAACTCTTTCACCATCCAGTCGATAAACACCCGCACGCGTGGTGAAAGCTGGCGGTTACGCGGGTAAAGAAGGGAAACCGGCAGTGAACCGGCCGGATAATCCGCCAGAATTTGCACCAGACTTCCCTGCGCCAGATCCTCCAGCAGACCGTAATGCGGCACCTGAATAATCCCCATTCCGCGCCGCGCCGCCTCTTTCATGCTTTCCGCGCCGTTGACCGATAAACTGGTCGGCAGCAGAATTTCACGCGTTTTGCCCTGCGTCTGAAAAACCAGCGGCAACAGGCCGCCGGTGGCGCTGGAACGAAAACCAATCATCCGGTGACCGGTGAGATCGTCGGGCGCTTTTGGCGTCCCGAAGCGTTGTAAATAATCCGGGCTGGCGCAGGTGATTTCCGGCAGCGTACCGAGCGCACGCGCCACCATATCGCTGTCTTTCAGCTCTCCGGCGCGGATCACGCAATCTATCCCTTCGCGCACCAAATCCACAAGCCGGTCGCCTTCGCTCATGTAAAACTCAATGTCAGGATACTGCGCCAGAAAATCCGGCAGACCGGGCAGCAGAAAATGCCGCGCCATTGAACCGTGCACATCCACCCGCAACAGCCCTTTGGGCTGCGCACCGGCAAAGGCCATTTCGGCATCTTCCACATCCGCCAGAATGCGCAGACAGCGCTGGTAATAGGCTTCGCCATCCAGCGTCGGGCTGACGTGACGGGTGGTGCGTTGCAAAAGCCGGATGTTCAGCCGGGTTTCCAGCTGCTTTATCGCATCAGTGACGGTCGAACGTTTCAGGTTCAGCGCCTGCGCGGCCTGCGTAAAGCTGCGCAGTTCCACCACGCGGGTGAACAGCTGCATGCTGTCGAGTTTATCCATGATGATTGTTCGCCTTTTCCGGATAGTGATAACGAATATCAGGGAATTATCCGGCGGCGTCAATCGGCTACTCTTTCTTCATCGACAACAGATCCGAAGCACTGAAAAAAGGAAACGCATCATGACTTCATCCAAACAGAAAGTCGCGCTGGTCACCGGCGCATCACGCGGTATTGGTGCCGCCATCGCAGAACGTCTGGCGCGCGACGGTTTCACCGTGATCGTCAACTATTCACGCGGTGCGGCAGAAGCCGACGCGGTGGTCAGTAAAATCGAGCAGGCTGGCGGCAAAGCCATCAGCGCGCAGGCGGATATCAGCGACGCAGCCGCGGTCAGCCGGATGTTTGCCAGCGCGGAACAGGCGTTTGGCGGCGTGGATGTACTGGTGAATAATGCGGGCATTATGACGCTTTCGGCCATTGCGGATACCGATGATGCGGCATTTGATCGCCTCATCGACATCAACCTGAAAGGCACTTTCAACACGCTGCGTGAAGCGGCGAAACATCTGCACAACGGCGGGCGTATCATCAATTTCTCATCGACTGTCGTCGGTTTATACCAGCCGACATACGGCGTGTATGCCGCGACCAAAGCCGCTGTCGAAGCACTGAGCCGCGTGCTGACCAAAGAAATGCGCGGACGCCAGATAACCGTCAACACCGTGGCTCCCGGCCCGACGGCAACGGATTTATTCCTCAACGGCAAATCGGATCAACTGATCGAAACCATTGCCAAAACCTCACCGCTTGAACGCCTCGGCCAGCCGGAAGATATCGCCTCCGTCGTCGCGTTCCTCGCCGGTCCCGATGGCGCCTGGGTTAACGGCCAGACGCTGAAGGCGAATGGCGGGATTATTTAAGCGGTTGTGATCACGCGTATTGCGCTTCACCGTTGCCGAAGGACCAGTTCTCTTTCGGCACTTCGACCAGGCTGATGAATACATCTTCTAAGCGTAAACCGACTTTTTCGTGCAGTCCGTAGGCTACGGCGTGATAGAACGCTTTTTTCATGTCTGTCGTGCGACCCGCATTGAGCGTTATCTGTATGACAATGCAGTTCGGGCTGCGCTGGATATCCAGATAGTCCGGTGAAATCATCATTTCTGCCGGAGAGTGTTCGGAGATGACAATAAACTTGTCGTTTTCCGGTACGTTCAGCGTGGATCGCATGGCGTCGTAGACCACATCGCCGACGGTTTTTCGGTAGGTTTCGGGTTTTCCTTCGACCATATCAATACGTACAAAAGGCATTTTATTCTCCTCGTTATTTTCTGTAGGGCGCGCATCTCTCAGGATGCGGCCTTTCAGGTATGCAACACGAGGAGCCGGTCTGTCGAGCGATTTTTTGTACGTACCGGTAACCCGCCTTACGCCACTGCGGTTTTGCGCCTGAACATCTCCAGCCAGGCCGGACGACAGAACATCACCAGATTCCCGAGCAGGATCAGCGCCAGCCCGATAACTGCATTGGCGTGCCACTGATAACCTTCATAAAACGTGGAAACCGTCAGCGCGACCAGCGGGAAAAGCAGCGTGCTGTAGGCGGCCTGACTGGCACCGATACGCCCGACCAGCGTGAAGTAAATACCGAAAGCCAGCACTGAACCAAACACCGAAAGATAGACCAGCGAGCCGAGATATTGCGTCGTGAGGTCGATGGCGAAAGACGCACCCTGCGCCAGACTCAGCGCGCCCATCACTGCGGTGCCGTAAAACATCGCGTACGTATTAGTGGAAAGCACGTCCAGTCCGTGACGCTGATGGCGCGAGCTGATCATATTGCCGAGCGAGAAACCGTAGGTACCGAGCAGGCTCAGACCGATACCTTTGAGCAGTTCCGGCGCGATATGCGCGGCGCTGAGATCATGCCAGAACAGTGTGATAATTCCTGCCAGCCCGAGAACGGAGGCCGGAATAACCGCCGGTGCGAGTTTCTGGCGGAAAAACAGCATGCCGTTGAATGCATTAAACAGCACGGCCATTGAGAAAATCACCGATTCAAGCCCGCTGGTGATGTAGGCCGCTGCGTGATAGAAGCAGTAAAAATTGAAGCAAAAAACACAGCAACCCTGAACCATGCAGAACAGGTGATCTTTCAGCGCCAGACGGCGTAACCGGCGCGTTGCCAGCAATGCCATCAGCATAATCACTGCTGCCAGCAGGAAACGGTAGAAAATTGACACCGTCACCGGCACGTCGCCCTGTTGCAGGTAAATCGCAAACCAGGTGGTGCCCCAGATAATAATCACCAGGATATAAAGCAAAGCGTTCATCGTTTCTCTCACTCAAAAAGTATTGGCTGAAAGAAGTGTGCCGCAACGCGAGATTGCAGGCTTTCAGCGACTTGCACGGAGTTGCATATTCTTGCGCATTTTTTTGTCTCTGAGGGCAGCAAAATGTGGCTCTGGGGCGGGGAAAAACCGTAAACTGAAGCTCTTCTTTCCTCCACACGGGAATGCCATGACTAAGGTTTATCAGGCTTTCGAAACGCTGCGTCAGCACAAAGCGGTTCTGCATGACAGTGTGGAGCTGGGTTCCGGTATTCAGCTGGCGGCATGGTCGAACAAAAATGACATCGTGAATCAGGAAAGTGCCGATCACCATACGCTGAGCCTGTACGTCGCCAACGGTTACGAGTGTTATCACAAAACCCGTGGCGGCTGGCGCAACGGCGGCGGGCCGGATCGCTTTTGTCTGATGCCCAAAGGCAGTATGTCGAGCTGGGATGTGCGCGACGATCTGTCGTTTGTGCATCTGTATTCTTCTGATGAACATCTGCGCCATCTCGTCGAGCAGACCTGGGATCGCAGCCCGGCGGCGATTGAGCTGGAAGAACGCACGTTTGAAGAAGATCCGCAGATTACGCTGCTGTATCGCCACTTCTTGCTCAACAATCAGTGGCAGGAAAACAGCAATCAGCTGATGCTGAGCAGCGCGGCTAATTTGCTGCTGGCGCATCTGGTCAAAAATTATACCCATCTGCAATGGGCGCTGCCGACGGTGCGCGGCGGGCTGGCTCCGCATATTCTCAATCGCGTGAAAGATTATATTCATACCCATCTGGCGGAGCCTTTACTGTTGCCGGAACTGGCCGCGCTGGCACAACTCAGCGAATTCCATTTTGCCCGTATGTTCAAGCAAAGCATGGGCATGGCGCCGCATCAGTACGTAATGAACGCCCGGCTGATCCGCGCGGAAAATCTGCTGAAAACCAGCTCGCTGGACATTACCGCCATCGCGCTGGCGTGCGGATTCAGTTCCACCAGCCATTTCAGTAACCGCTTTAAATCCGTCCGTGGCATGACGCCTTCATCGCTGCGCGGCGGCATTATCGTCTGATTTTCATTTCCCGTTAAAAGCCCTCTTCCTGTCCGTGTAATTCCAGTGCTAAGTTAATGGAAACTCACTTTATTCAGAGAAAACCATGCTGACCCGGGCACCTGTTATTGAAACCGAACGTCTGATTTTACGCGCCCATCACGTTGATGATTTTGAACATATTGCCGCGCAATGGGCCGATCCGGCGATAGTAAAATATATCGGCGGCACACCGTCGACCCGCGAAGCCAGCTGGAGTCGTCTGCTGCGTTATCCCGGTCACTGGCAGATGCTGGGATTTGGTTACTGGATTGTGTTCGAAAAAAACGACGGCGCAGAAGGCACGTTTGTCGGTGAAATCGGTCTGGCGGATTATCAGCGCGACATCACGCCGTCGCTGAATGGCATGGCGGAAATGGGCTGGGTGGTTTCTCCGTCATTTCATGGCAAAGGCTATGCCTCTGAAGCCGCGCAGGCGGTGATCCGCTGGGCTGAAAAAAATCTGGATCGTCAGCTATGCTGCATTATTGCGCCGGAACATCAGGTTTCCATTCGTCTGGCGGAAAAATGTGGTTTCGTGGCGAAAACCGACACCACTTATCACGGCTCAGCCACGCGGATTTTTGTGCGCCCGTCGTGACAGGCCATCTGTGCTCCACTTAACAGGGGAAATCATGCTGAAGATTCTGGGTAAATCACCGTCGATCAATGTGCGTAAAGTGTTGTGGACCTGCCACGAGCTGGGGCTGGATTACGAGCAGGATCAGTTTGGCGCAGGTTTTCAGTCCACGCAGACAGCGGATTTTAAAGCGCTGAACCCGAACGCGATGGTGCCGGTGGTGCTCGATGGCGAGTTCGTGTTGTGGGAATCCAACGTGATTTGCCGGTATCTGGCGGCGCGGGAAGGGCGTGAGGATTTGCTGTCATCCGACCCGAAACGCCGTGCGCTAACGGAACAGTGGATGGACTGGCAGGCCGGTGAGCTGAATAATTCCTGGCGCTATGCGTTTCCGGCGCTGGCGCGCAACAGTCCGCAACATCAGGATCCGGCACTGATTGATGCCGGTGTCAGCGAATGGAACCGCCATATGCAGATGCTGGAAGAACAGCTGCAGCGCAGCGGTGATTACGTGCTGGGCGATAATTTTACGCTGGCAGATATTCCGCTCGGGCTGGCGGTGAACCGCTGGTCGATGACGCCGATGCCACGTCCGGCGTTACCGGCAGTGAGCGCGTATTATGACAGGCTGAATCAGCGCGAAGGTTTTCGTCAGTATGGCCGTAACGGTCTGGTCTGATCCCCGTCATCCTTCACGCTGCCTCTGCGTTGGCTGCCTTCATTTACCCCGGTCACTTACTTATGTAAGCTCCCGGGGATTCATTCAGTTGCCGCCTTGATGCAACGTGAATGATTTAGGGGGGGAATATTTAACAGCCGTTGGTTTATTTAAAATCCACCCGCATCAGTTCACTGATAGATTGTCCCCGCGTAGAGGAAACACATTTATCAATATAACTTTTAAACGCGGCTGGCTTTGGAATGCCCATATTCAATAATCGTGAATTATCAAATTTCACGTTTAATTGTGCAAAGCCGCCGTAGAGTTTAATGGCGCGTAAAATGATTTTGTCATTACACGGTCCAAGCACATCTTTAAATTGCTTACGGATGCCGGTGAATTCCTGATAACTGATTTGCTCATATTCACTGATAATACGCGGCGCATTATTCGCTTTAGCCACGGACGTATCAATTTCATGGAATGGCGTACACATCTCTTCGCCGGAAGAAATATGATAAAAATTATGGCTGAGTTCGGTTTCCAGACATAATTTTGCCAGCACCATCGCGCAATAATCTACCGGAATAACATCCACCTGGTCGTCAAGCGTGCAGGTAAATTTCTTCAGTTTTATCGCCATCATAAAGACCCAGAAAATGCTGCTCGAAGGCTGGCAGCCATGCTGGGTATGGCCGACGATAATCGACGGACGGGCGACGACAAACGGCAGTGACGGGCATTCTTCCCGCACCAAATTTTCGATAGCACGCTTGGACGCGGTGTATTGCACCAGGTCTTCGTTCTGCTCGTTATCCGGCATACCTTCATAGAATACGCTGTCTTTATCCGGCATTGAGGCCATCGCCGTGCCGACATGCACAAATCTTTGCAGCCCTTTGACCTGCGCCATACGTTTGGCAAAGACCAGTGAGCCTTCAACATTCACCCTCCACATAGCCGGATTATTACCGAAGGAAGCAATGGCGGCGCAGTTAATGACATGGGTGACATTATCTAAACGCGGATCCAGAATAAAACTTGCTGGTTCAGCTAAATCACCGGTTAATATTGACGCGTCGCTCAGCGCAGAAAGCTGTTCATCACTGAGTTCAAATTTCTTTAAGTTATCGATAATTCTGGCGAGTCCCGTCGCATTATCGTCAGCCCTGACTAAAAGCAATAGTTTATTTTTGGTGGTTAATTGCTGACGCAAAAAATATTCAACGACAGCTCCGCCAACAAAGCCAGTGGCACCGGTAATTAATAAAGTGTTCATAACAGACAACCTGCAGCGGGAAATTAACGGCACAGTACCACCTCAATTCTAAACGCAGCGTATACCGTTTCCTGCCCTTAATAAACGAAGGCTAAACAGCACGAAACGTTCAAGTCAGGGAAAAAGTTCCGATGAAATTAAAATATAATAACTGGCAGGACTTATTTACAGTAAGAAATAATTATCAGGTGTGAAGTAATTAGTTAAGTCAAATTACCGGTGGCGAGGTTCACAGGGAAAACAGCCGCATTGCCCCTCTTCTTTTTTGCGCAGAATGACAATAACCTGTGAGCAGAAAGTATCCACTCCATCGCCACTACGTTAAACTGTACCTCTGAAGGCGGTAAGCGATAAGGATTAAGAAAGGATGACGCGAACGGCGTGTCTGGTGTGTAATGAAGGGAATATTGCGCAGGTCATTCCCTCATGCGCTGAAATAAGGTACAAGGCTGCATGAAAATCCCAAATAGAATCCAACCTCTGGTGGATGACGGCCTGATTGATGATGTGGTCCGTCGACTGAAAAGTGGCAAAGAGGCCGACGTGTACACCGTTTTATGCGGTGAAGAGATACGTTGTGCCAAGGTTTATAAAGAAGCGACGCAGCGTAGCTTCAAACAGGCTGTGCAATATCAGGAAGGCCGTAAAGTCCGTAACACCCGCAACGCGCGTGCGATGCAAAAGGGGTCGAAGTTCGGTCGTAAACAACAGGAAGAGTCCTGGCAGACGGCGGAAGTTGATGCGCTGTTTCGTCTGGCGAATGCCGGTGTGCGCGTGCCGCAGCCTTATATTTGCCTCGATGGCGTGTTGCTGATGGAGCTCATCACCGACGCTGACGGCGTGGTCGCGCCGCGCCTCAGTGATGTCATCCTGAGTGAAGAAGAAGCGGTCGCGGATTTCGAAACCATGATCCGCAATATCGTGCGCATGCTCTGCGCCGGTATCGTTCACGGTGATTTGTCAGAATTTAACGTGCTGATGGACGCTGACGGGCCGGTGATTATCGACCTGCCGCAGGCCGTTGATGCTGCCGCCAATAACCACGCAGAAACGATGTTTGAGCGCGATGTGAATAACATGACTGAGTACTACGGTCAGTTCGCGCCGAAGTTGCTGGAAACGCGTTATGCCAAAGAGATCTGGGCATTGTATGAAGACGGTAAACTGACACCGGAATCACCGCTGACTGGCCTGTTTGCCGAGGATACGCATAAAGCGGATGTGGATTCCCTGCTCGACGAAATCATTGCCGCCGAAGATGAGTATTACGATCGTCAGCGGGCAATGAAGGAACGCGATTTAGATCATTAATTCCTTATTCCGGCATCACCGAATGCTTTCCGCAAAAACCGGCGTTCTGCAAAATATGCTGGCCGGTTTCTGAAAGAATGAATTCTGCCAGCGGTTTCCCTTTTTCGGTGCAGGTGGCCAGCGCGTAGATGGCACGGACATTGTAATCTGCCGGAATATTGAACACTTCCAGCTCATCATTTTCCCGCAACAACGTGGCATAACTGGTATAGCCGATAAACACATCGGCTTGCCCGCTGCAAATCAGCCATTCTGCCGCCAGTTTACCTTCTGGCACTTTTGCTGACTTCTCACCGCCCACCAGCCGTAAGGCTTTATTGCGCAATGCTTCACCGGCACCCGGATGACGACGCTCAATATTTTCAAACATCTGCCAGGTATAGTCGCCGGAAGGATCACTTTTTGGCGTGGATGTCGCCAGCCGGAAACGCGAATCGAGTAACACTTTCAACCAGTTAAGCGTTTCCAGTTCCGGCACTTTACGCGCCGTCACACACAGGCTGTTGCCGCAAAAATTGTCCACTGACAGTGCCTTGCCATGCTGCTGTAAAGCCAGCGGATGCGAAGTATTAGCGCAAGCAAACAGATCGACTCTTTCACCCTGTTCGATGCGTTCACGTAACAGCCCGGCAGGGCCGAACTCCGCATTCACTTTCGTGCCGGTTTTTTCCGTAAAGGCTTCACACAATGGTTGCCATGCCCGGCGCAGGCTACCTGCGGCCAGCACTTTGATTGAATTTGTCATCAGGTCTCCTTGTCACATTGCCTCGATAAAAAACGCCGGGGACGAGGTTATTTCCCCGCGCGCGCCGCGTCTGCCGCGGGTTTAAAATTCGTCCGGTAGAAGCGCTGATAATAAGCGTTAGCCTGTTCTTGCATGTCGATGTCTGCGAATTTTTGCGGATACAGTTTTTTCGCCATCCACAGTTCACCGATCGCCAGCGCTTCGGGCATCGGGTAGCCCCAGGCTTTGGCGTATTCCGGCATCAGATAAACGCGGTGATTTTTAACGGCATCAATACTTTGCCATTTCGGATCACTGTTGATCTGCCCGACCACTTCCGGATATCGGTCCTGGACGAAAATCACCTGCGGATCCCAGGCGATCACCTGTTCCATCGCCACCTGTTTGAATCCTTTCACGGTGGCAGCGGCCACGTTCATCGCACCCGCATGTGACATCATCAGGCCGGTGTATTTACCGGAACCGTATGTGGTTAGATCGGGATTTGCCATGTACGTACGGATGCGCTGTTCAGGCGGAATGTCTTTCAGACGCCCGGCGGTCAGTTTGCGCTCTGAAAAAGTATAGTCGATCAATTCCTGAGCCTGTTTCTGGTGATTAACCACTTCGCCAATCAGCGCGATGCCTTTCTTCAGCCCTTCTGTGTACGCCTTATCTTCATCAGGCAGCACCGGATTCATTTTATGTTCTTCGCCTTTGGGATCATCACGCAGTGAAATCGCGACCACCGCAATGCCGGCCTGGCTGATCTGGTCGATCATTTCCTGCGGCGCATAGTTGGTGACAAAAACCACCTGCGGATGCAGCGCTACCACGCTTTCCAGATTCACGCTGGTCAGGTCGCCCACTTCCGGCGTTTTGGCAAGCTCCGGTGCGAGACGGACATAACCGCTGCCCAGCTGCTTTTGCCAGTTATTCAGCACGCCGACAATGTCTTTGGTGGCATCGAGCTGAACCAACAGATTCAGGGTCTGATGTTGCAGAACGACCACGCGATCCACGTTATCGGGGATCGTGACCTGACGGCCTAACTGATCAGTAATCTGGCGTGAAGCCAAAACGGAAGGGGAGGCAAAGCTCAGGGCCAGCCCGAGCAGGGCGACCGAAGGCAAAAAGCGGGATGATAATGCGCGCACGTATAAATCCTCTGGTTTCGTTGTGCAGAGGATTATATAGAGTTCGCCGTTAAGTGAATATGACCGGTGATAAAGGACCGTTCTTATAAACTGAACGTTATTTACGGCCGTCGAGCAGCATACGCACTGCCAGCCCGCCCAGAACCGCGCCCATGAACCAGCGCTGAAGCACCATCCACAAAGGGCGCCCCGCAAGGAAGACGGCGATATAACCGGCTGACAGGGCGATCAGCGCATTAACCGTCGCACTGATCAGGATTTGCGAGCTTCCTAAAATCAGTGACTGCGTCAGCACATGTCCCTGCCCCGGCACGAGAAATTGCGGCAGTAATGTCAGGTATAACACCGCCACTTTAGGATTCAGCAGACTGGTGACCAGTCCCATGCTGAACAGCTTTTTATTGCTGTCGCGGGGTAAATCTTTGACCTGAAATGGCGAACGACCGCCGGGTTTTACCGCCTGCCACGCCATATACAGCAGATACGCCGCGCCGCCGATGCGCAGGGTGTCGTAAGCGAATGGAACCGCCATCAGCAGCGCGGTAATACCCAGCGCGGCGAACAGCATATAAAACAGAAAGCCCAGCACCACGCCGCCAAGCGAAATCAGGCCTGCCTTTGGCCCCTGACACAGTGAACGCGAAATCAGGTAGATCATGTTCGGGCCGGGCGTTAACACCAGTCCGAGACAAATCAGTAAAAAAGGGATCCAGTGGGCGGCATCAGGCATGGGAATCTCCGGCGAAAAGCAGAAAAGTTAAGCACACAGATATAGAGTGTTTTGCGCTGTTTTGGCAAGCGGCCCGTTGTCATTTTTTATTCATCAAAACCGGTGCATTCTATGTGCGTGAATGTCTCTTGAAACAGAAAACCCTTCAGACTGTAAAAATCAGGATTTATGATGACGAATAGTACAATGCCCGGGCGTCTGGCGATGGCCAGCCAGATTGCGGCGCAGGCGGCTGAACTGGCGCTGAGCTTTTTTAACCGCCGGGACACCATTGAGGTCAGCAGCAAACGCACGCAGGATTTCGTCTCAGAAGCGGATGTGGCGGTCGAGCAGTTTATCCGCGGTCAGCTGGCAGAGCATTTCCCGCACGATGCCATTATCGGTGAGGAACTGGGCGGCGTGCTGACCGACGCGCCTTGCTGGGTGATCGACCCGATTGACGGCACGTCGAATTTCCTGCGCGGTTCGCCGCTGTGGGGCGTATCGCTCGGGCTGGTGGAAAACAAAAAGCCGGTGATAGGTGTCGTGGCGCTGCCGGTATTAAACGACCTGTTTGCAGCGGAATGCGGAAAGGGAATTTTCCATAACGGTAAGCCTTTTAGCCGTGATGACCGGTTTGGTGACGTACAGGTGGTTTCCCTCGGGGACAGTTCCGACGACAAGCTGGATGAAGCGTCGGCATTTTATCAGGGGCTGCGCGCTGCACACTGGTCGGTGCATTGTTATCGCTGCACGACCATAGGCATGGTGTTTGCCGCTAAAGGCATTATAGACGGGCACCTGCAACGTCGCACGACGCTGTGGGATATTGCAGGTGGTACGGTGCTTTGTCAGGAAGCCGGACTGCAAACCGTCGTGAAATTCGCCAAAACGCCGGACGGTATCGAGAATTACCGGCACATGTCGGTCGCAGCCGGAACCCCGAATCTGATGTCTGACATCATGCCGTTATGGCCGGGTTTTGAGCCCAGGTGAACCTCAGTCATTCGAAATAATGCGGCGATACTGCTCTCTCGGCCAGAGAGGGAAAAACCGGGGAAATACGCCGCAGATCATGTTTTTAGCCTGCGCATATAACATGAAAAATTTGTCCGGTAACCCTGGAATTACATTTCGAAAGCCAGCGTTTAACAAAATGAAATATAGTTTCATTTTGCCATAAAGTTCCCTTTCTTTTGGCCGTTATGAGAGTCTCCTTTCACTGACTTTCTGATGTGTCCAGATGAAAAAATTCACCAATCTCTCTGTTCTTACCCGTTTACTTGGCGCTTTCGCCGTCGTGATGGCGCTGATGCTTACTCTTGCCGCAATGTCCGCCTGGCTGCTCAGCAGCAGTAATCAGCAGATCGAAAACTACCGGGCTTATCGTCTTCCCGGCGTGCAATATCCGCTGGTCATGCGCGGGACGCTGGCGGAATTACGCCTGCAACAGGTGCAATATATCGCCTCGCCGCAAGGGTCGTCGCGCGACGGGCACCGGGTGGAAATTCAGCAGGCCGTTGATACCTTTAAGGCCGCCGAAAACGCGTATCAGAAGCTGAACAGCGGCGGCAGTAAATCAGATCTTTTTAAGCAAATTGTCAGCAACTTCGAACAGTTTTCGCGGGCAAATGACGAAGTGATTACAGCAATGGAGCGCAACGATATTGCGCAGGCCACGCAAATCAGCGGTGACAATTCGCGTAAATACCGCACGCAGCTGATGGCGAGTCTGGCGAAGCTGGTCAGCGACGAACTTGCCAATAGCGAGAAAGCTGCCGCACAGGCCCGCAGCAGCTATCAAAATGCCAGCGTGATGTTTTTAGTGCTGGTCGTCGTGGCCTTTATTATTTCGCTGCTCATGGCGCTGTTGCTGGCACGCAATCTGATTAAACAGCTGGGCGGAGAACCTGCCTATGCGGCTTCGATTATGCATGAGATTTCCACCGGCAATCTGGCTGCCAGAATAGCCCTTAAGCCGGGAGATACGGACAGTTTGCTGGCTTCACTCAACGGTATGAATCTGCAACTGAATAAAACCATTCATCAGATTATGCAGGGCAGCGAGTCGATTAATCATGCCGCCAGTGAGATTGAGCAGGGTAACGTAGATCTCTCGCAGCGCACGGAAGAGCAGGCGGCATCGCTGGTGCAAACCAGTTCGAATATGCAAAACCTGACGGCGACCGTCAGTCAGAATGCTGAGAATGCGCGCCAGGCCAGCCAGCTGGCTCACGAAACTTCGAAAACGGCCTCGCAGGGCGGGGCGATTGTCAGCGGTATGCAGGCGCATATGCGTGATGTTTCCGGCAGTTCCAGCGAAATCATCAATATCATCAGCGTCATCGAAGGCATTGCTTTCCAGACTAATTTGCTGGCGCTTAACGCCGCCGTAGAAGCAGCGCGTGCGGGAACGCAGGGCAAAGGTTTTGCGGTGGTCGCGAGTGAAGTCCGTGTGCTGGCACAAAAAAGCGGGCAGGCGGCAAAAGAGATTAAAGACCTTATTCAGGACACGGTGACTAAAATTTCAGAAGGCTCAGATCAGGCCGATCGCGCCAGTAAGGCCATGAGTGAAATCGTGATTTCGGTGAATAAGGTGGCTGAGATCGTCAGTGAAATTTCGACGGCCAGTTCGGAGCAACATTCCGGTATTCATGAAGTGGGGATTGCGGTCGATCAGATGGATCAGGTGACGCAACAAAATGCGGCGCTGGTTGAACAGGCTGCCGCTGCCGCGCAATCGCTGACCGAACAAAGCGTCGAATTACGCAACGCTGTGCGGTTTTTCCGCACAGCGACTGCCTGAAATACGACGCTATCTGTCATTACGCTTTCTGTTTAATAGTGAGCTGTGGTTCCCAGTCGGCATCGGGGTGCTGGGCAATCTGTTGCGGTGTCATCGGACGCCCCAGCAGATAGCCCTGCAACGTGTCGCAGCCCAGCTGTGTAAGGAAATCCTGTTGTTGGGTGGTTTCCACACCTTCGGCCACCACTTTCAGATTGAGGGTCTGACCCAGAGCGATGATCGCCGAAACAATACTGGCATCTTCACTGCCCGCGATCAGGTCATTAATAAATGCCCCATCGATTTTCAGTTCGCTGGCCGGCAGACGCTTGAGGTAAAGCAGGCTGGAATAGCCGGTACCGAAATCGTCAATCGAGGCCTTCACGCCAAACTGGGTCAGGCGTTCCAGAATTTCCACGCTGACGTCCGGATTGCGCATTGCCGTGGTTTCTGTGACTTCAAGCGTCAGCATTTCCGGCGGGATCTGATGACGTTCAATCGTCTCAATCACCATTTCCACCAGATTTGACTGCTCAAACTGTAGCGTGGAAAGATTGACCGCCACTGTCCAGGTGGTATGTCCTTCCAGATGCCATTCGCGCAACTGGCGGCAGGCTTCATTGAGCACCCATTCGCCAATCGGGATGATTAAACCGGTTTTTTCCGCCAGAGGCAGGAACACGTCCGGGCTCAGCGTTTTGCCGTCACGCTCCCAGCGCAGCAGCGCCTCGAAACCACTGACCGGCCCGTAAGGCGCGATAAATTTCGGCTGATAGTGCAGGCGCAGTTCGTGGTGTTCGATTGCCAGACGCAAATCATTGAGCATCTGCAACTGGTTTTGCGCATTGGCATTCATCGACGGCTGGAAGAAGCTGTGTCCGTTGCGGCCGGAATTTTTGGTGTGATACATCGCCGCGTCGGCATTGAGCATCAGCTCCCGCTCATTTTCACCGTCGCCCGGATACACCGCGATACCGACGCTGGCGGAAACCAGCAGTTCGTAACGGGAGACGTAAAACGGACGGGCGATCAGATGCACCAGTTTATCGGCTAACTGTGAAGCATCCGTCGGATCGGCGATTTCCACCAACAGGACAAATTCATCGCCGCCCAGACGCGCCAGCGTGTCTGTCGCGCGCAACTGAGATTTCAGGCGTTCAGTGACAGAAATTAACAGCTGATCGCCGATGTGATGCCCGAAAGCATCGTTAACCGCCTTGAATCCGTCGAGATCCAAAAACAGCACCGCAAACTGTGATTCCCCCCGCGAGGCTTTCTGAAATGCCTGACTGAGGCGGTCTTCCAGTAACAGGCGGTTCGGCAGACGGGTGAGATTGTCATGCAGCGCCAGCTGAGTCAGCTCGCGATTAGCCTGCGCCAGCGACGACGCCAGAATCGACGTGCGTGCCTGCATCCGGCCATCAAGAATGGAAATAATCAGGGTGATCGCCAGAATGGCCAGCGTCACCACAATCACCAGCAGCGCCAGCCAGTTATTATCCACGCCACTGAACGCCGCCATGCTGTGGCTGTCCATCGGGAATTCGGCAGCGGCCATGCCGATATAATGCATACCGACAATCGCTGTGCCCATCACCACGGCGGCACTGATGCGCAACAGTCGCACATTCGGCGACTGCTGACGCAGATGGAACGCCATCCACAGCGCCGCGCCGGATGCAACAATGGCCACCACGACAGATAACGTGACCCAACGGAAGTCATAAACAATCGGCGGCATCATCAGCATCGCTGACATGCCGGTGTAATGCATGGCCGCAATACCGCCACCCATCAGCAATGCACCCGCCAGCAAACGCCGCACTGGCAGCTCCTGCAGGCAGACCAGCCAGAGCGCAAAGGCTGAAGAAACAATCGCGATCAGCATGGAAAGCAGCGTAATAACCGGGTCGTAACCCATTGGCATAGAAGAATTAAAGGCCAACATGCCGATGAAATGCATGGACCAAATACCGATACCCATTGCAATGGCGCCACCAATTAACCAAAGTCGGGAAGCCCTTCCCTCCGTGGTGGCAACCCGGCCAGCCATATCAAGCGCGGTATAAGAGGCAAGCATTGCAACAATGAACGAAAACATTACAAGCACATTGTTGTAATTACTGGAAAACATGTAAGGCTCCACAAACATAGAGTCGAAAGCGACGGGCTGATTTTTTATCCGGCGATAATGGCATTAAGATTTATTAAAGGCGAATGAAGTTACGATAATTTTTTTCGTGTAATTAAGATTAATCCGTAAGTGATTTTTATCAAATAAAAAGATGTCCATGATATTAATCCTGATGAAAACAAGGGTTTTTAAAGCGAATGTGACACGGGCATCGAAAGCGTTGTCTATAGTTAACAAATAATTAAATACGAAAGGGCAGATGACAGTTATGTTAACAGTTCACCATTTAGATAATTCCCGATCACAGCGAATCTTATGGATGCTCGAAGAATTGAGCGTCCCTTACGAAGTGCAACGTTATCAGCGCAACGCAGAAACGATGCTGGCGCCCGCCGTATTGAAGAAAATCCATCCTCTGGGCAAGTCTCCGGTAATCGAAGATAACGGTCTGATTCTGGCGGAGTCCGGCGCCATTATCGAATATCTGCAGGAAGTCTATGACGAGGCCGGAACGCTGAAACCTTCGGCGTTCGCCGAGCGCCAGCAGTACCGCTACTGGATGCATTATGCGGAAGGTTCGCTGATGCCGTTGCTGGTCATGAAGCTCATTTTTGGCCGCTTAGGTAAACCGCCCATGCCGTGGCTGATCCGTCCGATTGGAAGCGCGATTGGTCAGGGTGTGCAAAAAAACTATCTCGATAAACAAATTTATACTCATCTGGATTATCTCGAGCAGCATCTGACCACCCATCCTTATTTTGCCGGTTATCAGTTCAGTGCGGCGGACATTCAGATGAGTTTCCCGGTAGAAGCCGTCAATGCCCGTACCGGTTTGGAAAAATACCCACATATAAATGCATGGCTTTCCAATGTGACAGCCCGACCGGCTTATCAGCGGGCACTGGAAACCGGTGGCCCGTTGAATATTCTGCGTTAATTGTTTTTAAGTCAGCGGAAAATATAAAGGGAAGCGTTTTGGTTTTTTTATCGCCGGAACGTTTTCCCTTTTTATATTTAATAGCGGGCTTTTTGCTGGCTGCAAATTGGCGCAACAGACGCCATCAAAAATAAACCTTAATAAACGTCCTGTTATTTTTCTCTCCTGCTTTTTGCATTCCGCGATGACGTTTCATCGTGATTTGTCCTCCCTGTTTCCCTCCACGTTGAACAGCGTGCGCAACCGTTATCGCACAGCAAATCGCCAGCCGGATAGATTTCCACCACAACCGCGTTTTTATTGACCAGACAACGGTAAATTGTCGGCGAACGGAGTTGAAATGGAAGTACTAAAGGCCGGATAATCGTTTGCGTTAATTTTTGTCCCGCCATACGCGATGCGAGTTAAACGTTTGCCTTGCCGTTCTGATGCCTGTTTCGGCGGTTTCAGACGACAAATAAGGAAGTAAACGTGCAGAAACGGTTTCATAATGACCACGCCGGCTAATCAGTAGAGACATTCAGAGGATTTTCCATGTCGAGTCAACACACTCCGACGGGCAGCGCTGTTGCGCCAAAAGGCCCGTTTGATTCTTTTTTCAAAATCAGTGCGCGTGGCAGTAACGTTCGCCAGGAAGTGATCGCCGGCTTAACGACGTTTCTGGCGATGGTGTATTCGGTCATCGTTGTGCCGTCAATGCTCGGTAAAGCGGGCTTTTCGCCAAGCGCCGTGTTTGTGGCGACCTGTCTGGTTGCCGGTTTTGGCTCGTTGCTGATGGGCCTGTGGGCTAATCTGCCGCTGGCGATTGGTTGCGCTATTTCTCTGACTGCCTTTACCGCCTTTAGTCTGGTGCTCGGCCAGCACATCAGCGTACCGGTTGCCCTCGGCGCGGTATTCCTGATGGGGGTATTGTTCACCATTATCTCGGTGACCGGCATTCGTTCGTGGATATTGCGCAATCTCCCCGTCGGGGTTGCGCACGGCACTGGCATCGGTATCGGTCTGTTCCTGTTGCTGATCGCTGCCAACGGTGTTGGTCTGGTGGTGAAAAACCCGCTGGACGGCTTACCTGTCGCATTGGGCGCATTTACCTCTTTCCCGGTGATCATGACGCTGCTCGGTCTGGCGGTGATTTTCGGTCTTGAGAAACTGCGTGTTCCCGGCGGCATTTTGCTGGTGATTATCGCGATTTCCATTATTGGTCTGATTTTCGATCCTGCCGTGAAATATCAGGGTTTGTTCGCGATGCCATCTCTGGCAGGGGCTGACGGCAAATCGGTGATTTTCGATCTCGATATCATGGGCGCGCTGAAAGCCGCGGTATTGCCAAGCGTTCTGGCGCTGGTCATGACGGCGGTATTTGATGCCACCGGCACCATCCGTGCAGTGGCCGGACAGGCAAACCTGCTGGACGAAAATGGCCAGATCATCAGCGGCGGCAAAGCCCTGACCGCAGACTCTGTGAGCAGCATTTTCGCCTCACTGGTTGGCGCATCCCCTGCGGCGGTTTACATCGAATCGGCAGCCGGTACGGCAGCTGGCGGCAAAACTGGCCTGACCGCGACGGTTGTCGGCGTACTGTTCCTGCTGATGTTATTCCTGTCTCCGCTTTCGTATCTGGTGCCTGCTTACGCGACCGCTCCGGCGTTGATGTACGTTGGCCTGCTGATGCTCAGCAACGTGACCAAGCTGGATTTCAACGATTTCGTGGATGCCATGTCAGGATTGCTGTGCGCCGTGTTCATCGTGCTGACCTGTAATATCGTGACCGGCATTATGCTCGGTTTCAGCTCGCTGGTGATTGGCCGTATTTTCTCCGGCGAATGGCGCAAACTGAACCTGGGTACAGTGATCATCGCCGTGGCGCTGGTGGTGTTTTATGCGGGCGGATGGGCGATTTGATTTGTTACTCCCTCCCCCTTCGCAGGGGGAGGAGCAGTAAATCCCCAGTTGTAACCGCACGCACTGATTTAAATCCCGTCCCCTTTTGATCTACTATTCCAAAGTCCGTCCCGGATTCACTCACCTGCGTCCGGTTGAATTCATAAAAACAAGAGTCTAAGGAAAGCATGGAAATCTTCTTTACCATTCTGATTTTGATTCTGGTGGTGTCACTCTCCGGTATCGTCACCAGAATGTTGCCATTCCAGGTTCCTCTTCCATTAATGCAGATTGCCGTCGGTGCTTTGCTGGCGTGGCCCAATTTTGGCCTGCATGTGGACTTCGATCCGGAACTGTTTCTCGTTCTGTTCATCCCGCCATTGCTGTTTGCCGATGGCTGGAAAACCCCGACCCGTGAATTTCTCCACCACGGCCGCGAAATTCTCGGGCTGGCGCTGGTGCTGGTGCTGCTCACCGTCGTTGGTATCGGTTATCTGATTTATATGATGGTGCCGGATATTCCACTGGTTGCAGCCTTTGCACTCGCGGCAGTGCTGTCCCCGACCGATGCCGTGGCATTAGGCGGGATTGTCGGTAAGGGCCGTATTCCTAAGTCGATCATGAGCGTGCTGGAAGGTGAAGCGCTGATGAATGACGCATCCGGTCTGGTGTCGTTGAAATTTGCTATCGCGGTTGCGATGGGCACGATGATCTTTACCGTCGGTGGTGCCAGCGTTGAGTTTCTGAAAGTGGCGATCGGCGGCCTGATGGCCGGTGTCGCGGTCACCTGGTTGTACAGTAAATCGCTGCGCATTATGAGCCGCTGGAGCGGCGATGATCCGGCGACACAAATCGTCTTCCTGCTGTTGCTGCCGTTTGCGTCTTATCTGATTGCCGAACACATTGGCGTTTCCGGCATTCTGGCCGCCGTGGCTGCGGGTATGACCATCAGCCAGTCGGGCATTATCCGTAACGCGCCGCTGGCGATGCGTCTGCGTGCGAACAGCGTCTGGGCAATGCTCGAGTTCGTGTTCAACGGCATGGTGTTCATCATGTTGGGCCTGCAATTGCCGGGCATTCTTGAGAACTCGATTGATCAGGCAACTCACGACCCGTCCATCGTGACGTGGCATCTGTTCGCTGACGTCGGGATTATCTATTTTGCACTGCTGATCCTGCGTTTTGTCTGGCTGTGGGTGATGAAGAATTTCAGCAACCGTTTCCTGAAAAAGAAACCGCTGCTGTTTGGCAGCTACAGTACGCGTGAGCTGTGGGTGGCGTCTTTTGCCGGTGTGCGTGGGGCGATTACGCTGGCCGGTGTGCTGTCGATTCCGTTATTTCTGGCCGATGGTTCAGCGTTCCCGTCGCGCTATCAGCTGGTGTTCCTGGCGACCGGCGTCATTCTGTTCTCCCTGATTGCCGGTGTGATTGCCTTGCCGTTCCTGCTTAAAGGCGTGGTGGTGGCGGATGGGACGGCTTATCGCGAAGAAGAACGGATGGCGAAATCCATCGCGGCGGAAGTGGCGATAGAAAGCCTGCATAAGATGGAAGAACGTCTGGCGGCGGATACCGAAGAAAACATTGATGAGCAGACGCTGAAGGAAATCAGCTCGCGTGTTATCGGTACACTGCGGCGACGCACGGCCAATCGTGATGATATGGAAACTGCGCTGAAGCTGGAAAACCTCGAGCGTCGCTTCCGTCTGACCGCGCTGCGCGCTGAACGTGGTGAGCTTTACCACCTGCGTGCGACGCAAAAAATCAGTAACGAGACGCTGCAAAAGTTGCTGCACGATCTCGATTTGCTGGAAGCATTACTGGTCGAAAAAGAAGTTTAGTTTCTGCCGGGACTGAACAAAACCGCGCGCTCTGAAAAGGGCTCGCGGTTTTTTATTTCCTACAACTTCCGGCTATTTCCAGTAGTCACGGCACAGCGTGATCCACGCCTGCGCGCTGTGCGAAAGATAACTGCCCTGATGCCAGATAAGCCCAAGCTGCCACGGCATCAGCGGATCCAGCGGCAGCCACATCAGCGCGTTTTTATCCAGCCGCTGACAAACAGGCTCCGGCAAAATCGCCACGCCCATACCCGTCTGTACCATCGCTGCTAAGAAATCCCACTGCCCGCTGCGGGCGGCAATTTTGGGTGTGAAACCGTGGGCGGAAAACGCATCCATCAGCTGCCGGTACAGCGCAAAATCTTCGTTATAAATCAGAATACTTTCGTCAGACAGATCACTTATCCCGATGCGCGTGCGGTTCAGCCAGTGCGGCGTGCGCGGCACTACCACGCACAGCGGATGGCTGAACAACAAAATTGAGGCGATAGATGGCACCGCATCGGCGGGCAGGGCGGTCAGCGCCAGATCCAGCTCACCGGAAATCACCGCCTGTTGCACCGTCAGGCCGCCAAATTCGGAAATTATCAGTTCAATGCCGGGATATTGCTGGCGGAAACTGCCGATCAGTGGCGCGATTTGTGTGCCGACCATGGGTGGAATACCCAGCCGCAAATGACCCGATTTCAACGAATTAATGTCTTCGAGTTCGGCTTCGAGCTGGCGGAATTCTTCGAGAATATTCAGCCCGCGCTGATACAACGCCTGGCCGCTGTCGGTGAGACGCAAGCGGCGTCCTTCACGGATAATCAGTGTGCATTCCAGTTCTTCTTCCAGATGGCGCAGCATTTTGCTGATCGTCGGCTGGGTGACGAACAGCTTTTCCGCCGCGCGGGTGAAGCTTTGCTGGCGAACCACTTCGACAAAATAGCGTAAGGTACGGACGTCCATGAGCTGATGTTTCCCCGTTCAGAGCGGCGAGTAACAAAGTATTCCAAACTGGAATCATTTTTATGATTTTAATTCATTTCTTTACCGGTTTCCTGCCAGCGTATACTTCATTTTCACTCTTTTTCCTCTTTTGAGGTCGTCCCCATGTTGCTGGCGTTGCGCACTAAAGCGCCGTCCCTGCTGACCCGCTGTCAGATCCCCGTTCAGGTGGTGTTGTACGCGGTGTTATTCGTTATTGCCGACCGTCTGGTCACTCTGTTACATCTGCCTTTGCCCGCCAATATTGTCGGGATGCTGATGCTTTTGCTGTTGATTATGTTCCGTGTTTTGCCGGTGAAATGGGTGAAAGCCGGTTCACGCTGGCTGCTGGCGGAAATGCTGCTGTTCTTTGTACCCGCCGTGGTGGCGGTGGTGAATTACGCCCAGTTGCTGATGATCGAGGGCTGGAAAATCTTTCTGGTCATTGGTATCAGTACCTTACTGACGCTGGGCGCGACAGCGGTGGTGGTCGATAAAGTTTACCGGCTGGAACAACGTCTGGCGGCGAGGAAGACGGCCCGTGACTGATTTACTCATCAGCATTCTGTGTTTTGTCATCACGCTTGGCCTGTATTACGCCAACAAAAAACTCTATCGCCAGAAGCGCACTTTGCTGCTGATGCCGCTGGTCTTCACGCCGATTGTGCTGGTGATTTTGCTGGTAGTGACGCACACGTCTTATCAGGATTACATCGGCGAAACGCACTGGCTGCTGTGGCTGCTCGGGCCATCCACTATCGCGTTCGCAGTGCCGGTTTACGAAAATATGGCGGTGATCCGTCGTCACTGGATGTCGCTGAGCGCGGGCGTGCTGACGGCGATTGTCGTAGCGGTCACCAGCTCCGTCTGGCTGGCGCGGATGCTGACGTTGCCGGAAGAGATCCAGCGTAGTCTGGCGGTACGTTCCATCACCACGCCATTCGCGCTGGCGGCTGCGAAGCAAATGGGCGGTCAGCCGGATCTGGTCGCGCTGTTTGTGGTGATCACCGGCGTATTCGGCATGGCGGTGGGCGATATGTTGTTCCTGCGTCTGGCAGTGAAAAGTGGCCTGGCAAAAGGCGCCGGGTTTGGCGCGGCGTCGCATGGTGCCGGCACGGCAAGAGCCTATGAACTGGGCGCGGAAGAAGGTGTCGTTTCCAGTCTGGTGATGATGCTGGCCGGGGTTGTCACCGTGGTGATAGCACCGATGATCGGAGTACTGATGTGGTGATGATCTTTTGAAAAAGATCTGAAACTTTAAGGTCAAATCCAAGGTCGTGGGTTGCCACCCACACTGGCCTTAAGAGGCGCCTATCGCCGCGCCTCTTAAGAATCACCGGCTCTTTTACTGCGCGCTACCGCAGCCATGACGGACATACTCCTTGGCAATAATGAGTGGCGCAAAATGTCATCGCTGCGCGATTCCCGAATTTCAGGTTTCGAGCCTTGGGTCTCGAACCGTTCATTCGGTGCCATTTTTGAGTACGCCAATCAACCTTTCTAAAAGATAAAAAACTGTCTTCAGTTATTTTTAAAAAGCTGCGCCACCCGCTTAATGAATCACCTGTGCCAGGAACTCCCGTGTTCTCGCTGACTTCGGATTTGCAAAGAACTCCAGCGGCGGGGCTTCTTCTACGATCTCCCCGCGATCCATAAAGATCACCCGGTCAGCGACGGTTCGTGCAAAGCCCATTTCATGCGTCACACACAACATGGTCATGCCTTCTTCCGCCAGAGTGATCATGGTGTCCAGCACCTCTTTCACCATTTCCGGATCAAGCGCCGAAGTCGGTTCATCAAACAGCATAATTTTTGGCTTCATACACAGCGAGCGGGCGATCGCCACGCGTTGCTGCTGACCGCCGGAAAGCTGGCCGGGGAATTTATTGGCATGCTCGGCGATACGCACGCGTTTCAGATAATGCATCGCCAGTTCTTCGGCTTCTTTTTTTGGCATCTTGCGCACCCAGCAGGGTGCCAGAGTGCAATTTTGCAATACGGTCAGATGCGGGAACAGATTGAAGTGCTGGAACACCATGCCGACTTCGGTACGCACGCGTTCGATGTTACGTAAATCATCATTCAGCTCGGTGCCGTCGACCACGATGCGCCCCTGCTGGTGTTCTTCCAGATGGTTGATGCAACGGATAGTCGTTGATTTTCCTGAACCGGAAGGTCCGCACAGCACGATACGTTCGCGTGGTTTGACGCTCAGGTTAATGTCTTTCAATACGTGGAATTGTCCGTACCACTTATTCACGTTTTCCAGCGTGATCATCATATTTTGGTTTTCAGTGACTTGATGGTCGCTCATGGTTTACCTCAGTGTGCGGAACGTCCGGTGTGAAAGCGTCTTTCCAGATGCTGGCTATAACGCGACATGCTAAAACAGAAAATCCAGTAGACGGCAGCGGCGAAGACGTAGCCTTCGGTCGACATGCCGAGCCATTCCGGATCGACGGTGGCTTGCTGTACGCTGCTGAACAGGTCAAAAAGACCGATGATGATCACCAGACTGGTGTCTTTGAACAGCGCGATGATGGTGTTTACCAGACCCGGTATCACCATTTTCAGCGCCTGCGGCAGAATGACTAATCCCTGCGTTTTCCAGTAACCCAGCGCCAGTGATTCGGCGGCTTCGGTCTGTCCTTTCGGCAGTGCCTGTAGCCCGCCGCGCACCACTTCTGCGACGTACGCCGACTGGAACAGCACCACACCCACCAGCGCACGCACCAGTTTGTCGATACTCGTTCCTTCGGTCATAAACAGCGGCAGCATCACCGAGGACATAAACAGGACGGTGATAAGTGGCACACCGCGCCAGAACTCAATGAAAACGACCGACAGAATACGCACGATCGGCAGACGTGAACGGCGTGCCAGCGCCAGCATAATCCCCAGGGGTAAGGCCCCGGCGATGCCGACGGCGGCGATAATCAGCGTCAGCGTCAGGCCGCCCCACTGGCGGGTTTCGACGCGGCTCAGGCCAAAGAATCCGCCATACAACATGAACCAGGTGAAAATCGGGAACAGTACCATCCAGCAGGCGATATAACGTCCGCGACGCGGCGTCGCTTTAAAGAAAATGGGCGCCAGTGTCAGCAATCCGACAATCAGCGTGACGTTGATGCGCCAGCGCTGATCAAACGGATATAAACCATACATAAACTGGCCGAAACGCGCGTGGATAAACACCCAGCACGCACCGGCTTTGGTGCAGTCAGTTCGTGCCGTACCGACCCAGTTGGCCTGGAAAATCACCCAGTTCAGCAGCGGAGGGATAACCAGCCACATCAGCCATAAACAAAACAGCGTCAGCAAACTGTTAAACCAGCTGGAAAACAGATTTTTACGCGCCCAGAGTACGGCGGTACCCAGTGGCGTACCGGGCTTCACGGCTCTGACTCCGGGAGGAAGTGTTGTCATCGTCATGGGTTTCCCTTAACGCTCGACCAGCGCGATACGCCGGTTGTAGATATTCATCAGGAACGAAATCACCAGGCTGATGATCAGGTAAACCGACATGGTAATCGCAATGGTTTCAATCGCCTGTCCGGTCTGGTTGAGCACCGTTCCGGCGAACAGCGACACCATATCCGGATAACCGATCGCGGCCGCCAGAGAGGAGTTTTTCACGATGTTCAGATACTGGCTGGTCAGCGGCGGAATAATCACCCGCATTGCCTGCGGCAAAATAACCTGTCGCAGCGTGACCGGATTCGGCAATCCTAACGAACGGGCGGCTTCATGCTGACCGTGCGACACCGACTGAATGCCGGAGCGGATCACTTCGGCAATAAACGTCGAGGTATAGACCGACAGCGCCAGCGTTAACGCCGCCAGTTCCGGGATAAGCACCATGCCGCCACGGAAGTTAAAACCGCGCAGTGCAGGGACATCCCAATGCAGCGCAGGCCCGAAAATCAGGTGCGCCAGCACCGGAAACGCGACGAGCATAACAATCGCCCATGGCCAGATATGCCAGACGCGTCCGGTGTGGGTCTGACGAAAATGGTTGTAGCGTTGCAGCGCGACGATGCCAAAAATCGCCAGCAACAGGGCGATAAAACCCGCCAGGCTAGCTGGTGCGAGTTCCGGTGACGGCAGATACAAACCGCGGTTACTGACGAAAGCCAGATCAAACGCCTTCAGGCTCTGACGCGGGCCCGGCAGATTGCGCAGTACGGCGAAGTACCAGAAGAAGATTTGCAGCAACGGTGGAATATTACGGAACGTCTCGATATACACCGTCGAGACTTTACGGATCAGCCAGTTATCGGAAAGACGTCCTAAGCCGATAATGAACCCGAGAATCGAAGCAAATACGATACACAGTGCGGAAACCAGCAGGGTATTCAGCAGACCGATAACAAATACGCGGGCGTAAGTGTCGCCTTCCTGGTAGTCAATAAGATGCTGAACAATGCCGAAACCGGCACCTTTTTCAAGAAACGCAAATCCCGAGGTGATCCCTCGTGTAGTCAGATTGGTAATGGTGTTGTGGAGCAGGTAACCCAGACAGGCTACCAGCAACACCACCGCGAAAATTTGGTAAATCCAGGCGCGTACCGCTGGGTTGGTCAGCGAGAACGAAGCCTTAACGGTTGGGCGTTGCGACATTTTTAACCTCGACCTGCAGGTAAAACTGTGGAAGTGATGCACCGGGGAACGACCGGTGCATCAGCTTCCTTAAACACTTTTCAATTTCTTGTAGAAAGGATATTTAGCGGACTGGTGGCGCGTACTGGATGCCGCCTTTATTCCACAATGCGTTCTGACCGCGCTTGATTTTCAGCTCGCTGCCCTGACCGACGTTACGTTCGAAGCTTTCGCCGTAGTTGCCGACCTGTTTAACGATTTTAACTACCCAGTCGTTTGGCACTTTCAGATCAGCACCGTACGTTCCGGTCTTGCCCAGCAGGTTGCTCATATCAGGTGTAGTCGGGTTGGCCGCCAGCTGATCGACGTTGGCAGAAGTCACGCCCATCTCTTCGGCGTTCAGCATCGCGAACAGTGACCAGCGCACGACGGCCAGCCAGTCTTCGTCGCCACGGCGAACAACCGGACCCAGAGGTTCTTTAGAAATCACTTCTGGCAGAACGATGAAGTCATCCGGTTTGCCCAGTTTGATACGCAGAGCGTACAGCTGAGACTGGTCAGATGCCAGGGTATCACAGCGACCTGAGTCCAGCGCTTTGGCGCTTTCGTCTGAACGGTCGAAGGTGACCGGAGTGTAGGTCATTTTGTTGGCTTTGAAGTAGTCAGCTACGTTCAGTTCAGTATCTGTACCGGCTTGCAGACAGACAGTTGCGCCGTCGAGTTCTTTGGCGCTTTTCAGGCCCGCTTTCTGGTGAGTCAGGAAGCCGATACCGTCGTAATAATTTACGCCAGCGAAAATCATCCCCATGCCCGCGTCACGGGAAGAGGTCCAGGTGGTGTTACGGGACAGGATGTCTACTTCGCCAGACTGCAACGCGGTGAAACGCTCTTTTGCCGTCAGCGGGGTGTATTTCACTTTTTCAGAATCACCAAACACGGCGGCAGCTACCGCGCGACAGAGGTCAACGTCGATACCGGTGAATTTGCCTTTGGAGTCAGCATACGAGAAGCCAGGAAGGCCGTCGCTGATGCCGCACTGAACAAATCCTTTCTTTTTAACTGCATCCAGAGTGGTACCTGCATGAGCCTGACCAGCCAGTGTCACGAAGCTTGCTGCGGCAATCAGCGTTGAGAGCAATATTTTTTTCATAAAGCGTCCTGTGAGACAAAACTGAAAATTATTATTGTGTGAGTGCCGGAGCACCCTGTCTGTTTATGGGGCAACGCCCTCTGCACCTGTCATTGCAAAGGGAGTGCCAACATGAAAAACGCGCCATCAATCAAGTCACGCACTGGAATTGCACAGTAACATTGACGGGCGTTATAAAACTTATTGCCCTGTTTCAGTGCGCGGTCAATGTGGCTGCTTTAAAAGGGTGCGGATTATTTCAATATTGGAGTGCAGATCGCGGTCTTTGAAGGGAAGGGAAATACGGTGTCATATTTGGTAAAAAAATGAGGTAAAACGATGAATAAATCTCTCAGACCGGATGGCCTGAGAGACATTCAGAAACAGGCGGGCTCAGAGAACGGACTTTATCAGTGCAGCCACCAGCGGCGGGAGCTGACCTTTTAGTGCGGCGCGTTCCGGCTGGAATAACGTTGCAACAAAAAACGGATGGCCGGGCAGTTCGATGGCGCGAACTTCGCCCGTGGCATCGTGCCCTATCATCCGCAATGGCTGCGCCTCCAGCGCGGTCTGAAAAGCGGGATTTATGCCGTAACGGCAGTGATAACCCTCTTCGACTTCCAGCCGGCCATAGGCGCGTGCTGGCAGGCTGTCCTGGGTAAAGGTGAGGGTATTTTTAACTTCTACCATTTCGCACGACAAGGCGCTGATCACCAGCCGGCCTTCAGTGTCGGTTTCGCCGTGTCCGGCATCCTGCCAGTCCATCACGTTACGGGCATATTCGATAATCGCATGCTGAAAACCGCCGCAGGTACCCAGGAAAGGTTTACGATTTTCTCGGGCAAAACGGATGGCGCTCAGGGCGCCTTCGGTTGAGCGATACGGGCTGCCGGGAACACACCAGAAAGCGTCGTAGTTTTGCAAAATTTCAGGGGTTATGGTGTCGGTCGCAAGCCAGTCGGCGTGAATTTCAGTGCTGAAGTGTTGTGCTGCAAGGTCGATAGCAAGGGGGATAGCTTGGTGGGCCGTGATCGCGGAATTGTAGTCTCCGACCAGCGCCAGACGAACAGAGGTTTTCATCACTTCTCTCCAGGGCAGGTAAAAATAGAGGTTACAGAAAAGCGATTAATCTGTCGTGAGAATTATTTTCATCAGCTTGTTTGCGCAGATAAAGCCATTAAAAAACCCACATGAAGTGGGTTACTGTCAGGCGACGTTTTCACATCATTCGCTCTTGTCGGCATTGCCTTTGATGAGCTTACGCGCAGCGGCAATCTGCTCATTGTCCGGTGCTTTGGGCTTGGCTTTATTCAGTGCTGTACTGAGGCCGGAGCGCCCCCAGAGGTCAAAACTGTCTTCCTCTTTGAGATGGTCAAAGATGGAAGGTGTCGCGTCAGGTTTTTTAGCCATGAAAATTACAAATCTCTTATGGATGCGTTCAATGAAAAAGCCCGACGCATTGCATCGGGCTTCTGTTTTATCACGTCTGGCACTTATCAATAAAGAGAAGGCGTTCCTGCCGGACGGGTTTTAAAGCGGCGATGCAGCCAGAGGTACTGGTCTGGCGCACGCATAATTTCTTTCTCGATCACGCGATTCATGTACGCCGCAGCGGCCATTTCGTCGTCAATCGGGTAATCCTGCAATTGCGGCTGGATAACCAGTTCATAGCCTTTACCGAGGGCTTTTCGTACCAGTACTACAGTAACCAGCGCAGGTTTCGCCAGACGCGCCAGCATAAAGGTACCGCTGGTCGTTGCTGCCTGGTCTACCGCGAATAAAGGTGCAAAGACGCTGCCACGCGGGCCGTAGTCCTGATCCGGCGCGAACCAGACCGCTTCGCCTTTTTTCAGCGCGTGAACCATACCGCGTAAATCTTTGCGATCCAGCATGGCCTTGTTGGAGCGCATACGCCCCCAGGTCTGCACGAATTCCATCGCTTTATTGTTGTGCGGTCGGTACATCGCCATCATCGGCTGACATAAACCCATCGCGCGGCCACCCAGTTCCAGCGACATGAAATGCACACCAATCACCAGTACGCCTTGTTTGTTTTCCTGCGCCTTTTTCAGATTGTGCAGACCGCTGACGTCAAACCAGCGTTTCACACGGGCATCTGACCAGAACCAGGCCATACCGGTTTCCAGCAAGCCCATGCCGAGAGATTCGAAGTTACTGACGATGCGTGCTTCAACCTGATCAGAAGGCAATTCCGGGAAGCACAATTGCAGGTTGCGGCGGGTGATCGACACACGGCGCTTAAGGAAACGCATCGACGTTCGGCCGAGCCAGATCCCCAGACGATTTAACACCGGATAAGGGAGCTGAACTAACAGGAACAGGACGCCCAGACCAAACCAGGTCAGCCAGTAGCGTGGATGTAAAAATGAAGCGCGAAAGCGAGGAGAAGTCATAAAAGCCTAATCATCTGCATAAAAAACCGGGGTAACGCGTAAGGAGATGCCTCAGTCGCGATACGGATTGTCTTACAAAGAGTGGGACAGCGTGTGTCGGCAAATGTTTTTGAAAAGACACAAGTTGACGCAATTTTTACTCTATAAAGACACTGTTAAAAGGCGGGATCGCGAAGCTGAAGGGCTGTCCGTAGGCGTTGAGCGGGCGAATACGACTCTTACGTAGAGTATAACATGCTGGTTGATCTAACCGGAGGGGGTAATTGTCCGATAAACGCACTATTTACCGTTTATTTACGTCACCTTTTGGGCCAGCGAGCGAAAGCACAACGGAAAGAAGGGATTAGCTTTAAGAAACCAAAGCAGCCTGAGTGGGGTATCAGCATGCCTGACGATTCAGACATGCTGAAACGAAATATCAGCGGTACAGCGGGTTGCTCATTACAGAATAACGGCCACTACCGTACAGCGCGATCACGATGGCTGCCATGAAGTAATACACGATGTCTTCAATGGCCCAGGCACCGACCGGTGATAATGCAAAAGTATGGTGAATACCCACCATCAGCCAGGCGACTACCATTGTCGCTGCCGCAGACAGGGCGGCGAGACGGGTGAAAATCCCCAACATCATCATGACAGGGGCAATAACCTCGCCGATGATGACGCCATAGGCGACAAATGCAGGAATGCCATAGCCCGCCAGCATGCCCTGAATACCGCCCAGCCCGTCGTGAAGTTTATGCCAGCCATGAAAAATCAGCAGACCGTATGTGATACGCAACAGCAAAATAGCCAGATCAGGTTTGTTCAGCGTGGCGGTAAAACGAAGATAGAGTTGCTTCATCATTATGACTCCGGGAGACGTTTTTATTGTCTCTCTAAAGTAATTCTTAATGGCTGAACAGAGGGGAGAATTATTCTCATTTGGGTTGATCTGGGTTAGGTTTTGAGCAAATTTTCAGCTAAAGGCCTGCTGGTAAAGCAGAAAACAAAAAGGCGCCCTCCTTGCGGAAAAGCGCCTTTTTAAGACATCGACTGATTAGTATCAGTTCATGCCGTATTTTTTCAATTTCTTACGCAGCGTACCGCGGTTGATACCCATCATCAGGGCCGCACGAGTCTGGTTGCCACGGGTGTACTGCATCACCATGTCTAACAGTGGCTGTTCAACTTCAGCCAATACCAACTCATACAGGTCATTCACGTCCTGACCATTCAATTGAGCAAAATAGCCCTTAAGTGCTTGTTTTACCGAGTCACGCAGGGGTTTTTGGGTTACCTGATCCTGAGAATTAACGGTAGAAACGGTCAGTACGTCAGAATTCACGCGTTGTTCGAACATAGTTCTGTCAGCTCTTTTTTGTTACGCAAGATTTTCGAAATATGCTTCCAACGCCTCCAGCTGTTCGCTGGCATCCTCTATGGCGTTGAAGGAGCGCCGAAACTGGTCACTCGGGGCATGTTCCTGGAGATACCATGAAACATGCTTACGGGCGATACGGAATCCCTTGCCTTGACCGTAAAAGTCGTGCAATTCCCGTACGTGCCCTATTAACAAGCGCTGTACCTCACCCAAAGGCGGTGGCGGTAACAGTTCCCCTGTGTCCAGATAGTGCTGGATTTCCCGGAAGATCCAGGGTCTCCCCTGAGCGGCACGTCCTATCATCAGAGCATCAGCTCCGGTGTAGTCGAGCACCGCTCTGGCTTTATGCGGGTCAGTTATGTCGCCATTCGCGATAATCGGAATGGAAACACTCTGCTTAACTGTCCGAATACTGTCGTACTCTGCTTCTCCATTGAAGAGGCAGGCACGGGTTCGGCCATGAATAGTCAGGGCCTGAATTCCACAGTCTTCAGCCAATTGGGCAATTTGTACACAGTTACGGTGTTCCGGTGCCCAACCAGTACGAATTTTCAACGTGACTGGCACATCTACCGCATTCACAACGGTAGTGAGGATTTGTTTAACCAAATCCGGATACTGCAGTAATGCAGAACCTGCCAGTTTGCGGTTCACTTTCTTGGCCGGGCAGCCCATATTGATATCAATGATTTGCGCACCGCTTTCCACGTTAATTCGTGCAGCAGCCGCCATATCTTCGGGGTCACAACCGGCAATTTGCACGGCGCGGATCCCCGGTTCATCGTTATGTACCATGCGCAAACGTGACTTATCCGTCTGCCACACCTCCGGATTGGAGGAGAGCATTTCAGATACTGCCATTCCAGCCCCCATCGCATGACATAAGGCACGAAAGGGTCGGTCAGTGATACCGGCCATTGGGGCCGCAATCAGGCAATTTGTAAGCTGGTGGTGTCCGATGCGCATGAACTAGGAATGACCATACTGATGTCCGCAAGGGCGCGTATATTACGCATTTTCGTAGCGATATGAAAGGCCAAACTTTGAGCAACTCGATAAGAAAATCCCTTGCCAACGGTGTAAATCAGCACAACTCAATTATTTATCTTGGTTTTACATTGGCTTATGTGACGGTGGTTAAATTGTGCGCTTAAGCAAATTCCTAATATCTCTCTGAAACACCCTGTTATATCAGTGGATTCTAAGGGCAGGGTTGATGTTTTAAGCAGCAACAACCACAAAATTCCGTGACGCAGATCGTCTTTTGGTTAAAAAGTGACTTATTTTTAGTAAGCGTAGGTGAGTTTCAGAAACAATGGAAAAGAGGCAGCAGCGTTAAACTCCGTGCCTCTGATGTCAGAAGGAATTACTCGGCGACAATCGTGCGACCGTGAAGGTTCTGTACGGGACGATTGTTTGCATGTTGTCTCGTGTGCTGGAATTTTTCCAGTTGCGCTTCAGAGAGGGTCACAGGTTGTTTTAACACCAGCCAGCGAACGCCTTCAGAACATGGCGGAGTGGTCAGAGAACCGCTGAATCGGTAATGCGTCGTATCTTTGGGCAGCAGACCTTTGAGACTGACTTTATCTTTCAGCGCGAGGGTTTCTCCAATATGTTCTGGCATTTGCTGCCAGATTTTTTCCAGTTCAGGATTGGCTTTGCCGGTTTCAAACATCACAGCAACGACCGCAACTTCTCCGGTTGAGTCCAGATGGACAAAATGTGCTTCCATCGGGAAGGATTTGCCATCGAGGGTATTTTCGCTCGGGGAATGGAAATGGAATTGCTGGAGGACGAATTTCTCCCCGTCCAGCGTCACAAAATCGCCCTGCTGGACATTCACCTGCACGCTGTGGCCATTGTTGATGACATTCACCGGCGGCAACTCATAGCTGACCTTGAGAGGACGAGGGTGCACCTGCAACGCATCTTTGATATCCACCGGAGACTGATTTTTGCCTTGCTCACACAGATGGAAATCAGGGCTGAGTTTCGACCAGTTTTGCGGAGCGGCATCGCCATCGTAGGACCAGTGTGGCGCTTCATTGGCGAAGGCGGGGTGTGCGGAAGCCGACAGCATCAGTACGGCCATTGTGGTAGTCAGTATTGTTCCTTTCACGAGATATCCCTTTCATTTATGGAGTGAAAAACCATGTGAAGTGTAAGGGTTTTGTGGGGCAGGTGAAATGCGGGAGAAGGCCTGAAATGGATTTTGGGGGAGATCCCGCTCTTTCTGCAAAAAAAGAAAAAGCGGGAGGCTGCAAATCAGGCGTTTTTAACGCCCGTTATGCGACACCATTCTTCTTTTTCAGCAACCGGATCCAGCTCGAATTTATCTTTGTATGCATCCGCGACGCTTTGCGCCTGGCTCGCCAGTACGCCGGACAGCCCCAGATGACCACCCGCGACAGGCAGGACGCCAATCAGCGGCGCCAGCTCGCGCAGAGGGCCGGCAAGGATGTTAGCGACGACCACGTCGGCTGACAGGTTCTCAGGCTGATCTTTTGGCAGATACAGCGACAGACGCTCTGAAACGCCATTACGCTCGGCATTATCGCGGCTGGCCTGGATCGCCTGCGGATCGATATCGATCCCGACGACGTGTTTTGCGCCGAGTTTCAGTGCGGCGATCGCCAGAATGCCCGAACCGCAACCGAAGTCGATCACGGTTTTATCTGTCAGGTCCAGGCTGTCGAGCCATTGCAAGCACATCGCGGTAGTCGGGTGAGTGCCGGTACCAAACGCCAGACCCGGATCGAGCATCACGTTGACCGCAGTCGGATCCGGGACATCGCGCCAGCTCGGGCAAATCCACAGGCGCTCGCCAAAACGCATCGGGTGGAAGTTGTCCATCCATTCGCGCTCCCAGTCTTTGTCTTCCAGTTGTTCGATTTTGTGCACGAAACCTTTGCCCAGCAGCGGTTCGTTTTCCAGCATGGCTATCACTTCTTCCATGTCGGTTTCTGCATCGTACAGGCCGATGGCGTCGGTATCGCCCCACAACAGAGTTTCGCCAGGCAGAGGTTCGAAGACCGGATTATCGTGTGTGTCCTGGAAAGTCACAGACACAGCGCCACTTTCGATAAGCGCGTCGCTCAGCGTTTCCGCATCATTACCGGTAGTATTAATTTTCAGTTGGATCCAAGGCATAGCCATTCTCTTCTTAACAATCTGTAAAATCAGTGCCGCCCGGTCAGGACGGCTTGAGTACGGTTTCTTGTGGCTGTTTTCCAAATTTATTGCCGACATAAAACGCCAGCAGGCTCAGCGACAGCGACGGTACAATCGGATGCAGACCGGCAATATGCACGTCGATACTGGCGAGCAGGGTATAACAAACGCCGCCAACAATCATTGAGCTCAGCGCCCCCGTGGCGTTAGCGCGCTCCCAGTACAATCCGAGTACCAGTGGCCACAGGAATACCGCTTCCAGTCCGCCAAAGGCCAGCAAATTAAGCCAGATAATCATTTCCGGCGGACGCCATGCGGCCAGCAGAACCAGTAATCCGAGCACAAACGTGGCCCAGCTTGAGAAGCGTTTTAATTTGCGCTCATTGCTAAGCTGATCCGGTTTAACGCCCAGGTATAAGTCTTTAACGATAGTCGCTGATGACTGTAAAAGCTGTGCGTTGATGGTCGACATAATCGCCGCCATTGGCGCGGCAAGGAAAATACCGGCGGCATAAGGGGGCAGCACGGTGATCATCAGCGTCGGGATCACCTGATCGGGTATTTTAAGATCCGGTAAAACAGCGCGCCCGAGCGCACCGGCCAGATGCATACCGAACATCAGAATGGCGACTACAATCGTACCCAGTACAATGCCGCGATGCACCGCTTTGCTGTCTTTATAAGAGATACAACGCACGGCAGTATGCGGCAGACCAATTACGCCAAAGCACACTAAAATCCAGAAAGAAGCCATAAACGGCAGCGAAAGAACGTCACCTCCGCCGTGAACCGATACCAGTTTCGGATCAATTTGCTGAAGTTTATCGACTGCGCTGTGCAGACCGCCCGCGGCATGAATGACGCCCACCAGCAGCAAAATGGTGCCCAGCAGCATTACCAGCCCTTGCATGGCATCATTGAGTACGCTGGCACGAAAACCGCCAAACGCCGTATACAGTGCGATACTGATGCCGAAAATCAGCAGACCGGTGTCGTAAGGAATACCGGCAGCCGTTTCCAGCAGACGAGCGCCGCCGATGAACTGGACGGTCATAGCGCCCAGAAATGCGACCAGCAGGCTCAGGCTTGCCAGCCAGACCAGTAAACGGCTCTGATAGCGGGCAAACAACATATCGTTGAGTGTGACGGCATTATAGCGCCGCGCCAGAATGGCGAATTTCTTACCCAGAACCCCCAGCGACAACCAGACCGCAGGCAGCTGGATCATCGCCAGCAATACCCAGCCGAGGCCAAACTTATAGGCCGCGCCTGGACCGCCAATAAAAGAACTTGCGCTGATATAGGTGGCGGTCAGGGTCATGGCCAGCACGAAGCCGCCCATTGAGCGATTGCCAAGAAAATACTCAGTGAGGAAGTTGCCCTGTTGGCGGCGTGTGTAGGCATACACAGACAGGCCGAATACCAGCAGCAGATAGGCGATAAGTGGCAGCAGAACTTCAGTCTTCATCACTGTCCTCCAGCGGAATATCGCGGAAAATCACACGAACCATCAGCCAGCTTAAAAGCACGAAAATCAGTGGTACCAGCATGCACGCCATTTCAAACCAGTGCGGCAACCCGGTAATACCCTGTTTATCATCAGGAATATAAGCGGCAAAACTCCATGCCAGCAGATAAGCAATCGTCAGCCCAAACGCCCAGCGGGCTTCACGGTTGGCTTGTAAGAAACGTTTATCCATTTCTCCCTCCCCATAAATGAAAAAAAGGCCGGAATATCCGGCCTTGATAAGAATGTACGCAACGGTACGGTCTTATTATTTTTCCTGCAAACCGAGTTTTTTCTCCAGATAGTGGATGTTAGTCCCACCATGCTGGAAGTTCTCGTCGTCCATAATACGCATTTGCAGTTCAATGTTGGTTTTGATGCCGTCGATGATCAGTTCTGCCAGCGCATTTTTCATGCGGGCAATCGCCACTTCACGGGTTTCGCCGTAAGTGATCAGTTTACCAATCATGGAATCGTAGTACGGAGGCACTGTGTAGCCTGCGTAAATGTGCGATTCCCAACGAACACCGAAGCCGCCAGGTGCGTGGAAACGAGTGATTTTGCCCGGGCTCGGCAGAAAGGTGTTAGGGTCTTCCGCGTTAATACGGCATTCCACCGCATGGCCTTTGACTTTCACTTCGCTTTGTTTGATCGACAATGGCTGGCCGGACGCAATGCGCAGCTGCTCTTTGATCAAATCCACACCCGTGATCATCTCGGTAACCGGATGCTCAACCTGGATACGGGTGTTCATTTCGATGAAGAAGAACTCGCCGTTTTCATACAGGAACTCGAAAGTACCCGCGCCACGGTAGCCGATATCCACACAGGCTTTTGAACAACGTTCGCCGATGAAACGACGCAGTTCTTCAGTGATGCCTGGTGCCGGCGCTTCTTCCACGACTTTCTGATGACGACGCTGCATGGAGCAGTCACGTTCAGCCAGATAAACCGCGTTGCCCTGACCGTCAGCCAGTACCTGAATTTCCACGTGACGTGGGTTTTCCAGGTATTTTTCCATGTAAACCATGTCGTTGTTGAAAGCCGCTTTGGCTTCAGCACGGGTCATGTTAATGGACTGCTCGAGGTCTTTGTCGCTGCGCACAACGCGCATACCACGACCACCGCCGCCGCCAGAGGCCTTGATGATGACCGGATAGCCGATGCGTTTAGCGAAGCCACGGTTTTGATCCATGTCGTCGCCCAGCGGGCCGTCTGAGCCTGGTACGCAAGGTACACCAGCCGCTTTCATCGCGTGGATCGCAGAAACTTTGTCACCCATCAGGCGAATAGTTTCAGCTTTCGGGCCGATGAAAATAAAACCAGAACGCTCAACCTGCTCTGCAAAATCGGCATTCTCGGACAGGAAACCATAGCCCGGGTGAATAGCCACCGCGCCAGTGATTTCTGCCGCAGCGATAATGGCAGGGATGTTCAGATAGCTTTTTACTGAAGGTGCAGGACCGATACAGACGGTTTCATCTGCCAGCAGCACGTGTTTCAGGTCACGGTCAGCGGTGGAGTGCACTGCAACGGTTTTGATGCCCATTTCTTTACAGGCACGCAAAATACGCAGGGCAATCTCGCCGCGGTTCGCGATAACAATTTTATCTACCATGGTACGCCTCGTTATTCGATGACGACCAGCGGCTCGTCGAATTCAACCGGTTGGCCGCTTTCTACCAGAATTGCTTTAACAACACCGGATTTGTCTGCTTCGATTTGGTTCATCATTTTCATCGCTTCAACGATACACAGGGTATCGCCGGCGTTCACTTTCTGACCCACTTCGATGAAGGCTTTAGCGTCCGGGCTTGGCGTACGGTAGAAGGTACCTACCATCGGTGAGCGAACGATATGGCCACTGATTGCAGCCGGAGCTGCTTCTGCCGGTGCAGCCGCCGGAGCAACCGCAGCAGCCAGACCTGGCTGTTGTTGAACAGGCATTGCATAAGCCTGTTGCATCATAGGATAAGCCTGCGCAGGTGCAGCACGGCTGATACGTACTGATTCTTCGCCTTCAGAAATTTCCAGTTCAGAAATGCCTGATTCTTCAACCAGTTCGATCAGTTTTTTGATTTTACGAATATCCATGGGTGTGATTCCGTACTCTTTTTGCGTAGAAATTAGTGGGTTTTTGACAAGCGGTTAACCGCTGCCTGTAATGCAAAGTGGTAGCCATCTGCGCCAAGTCCGCAAATAACGCCCACTGCGATGTCGGAAAGATAGGAATGATGCCGGAACGCTTCACGGGCATGTACATTCGACAGATGGATCTCGATAAACGGAATCGAAACCCCCAGTAATGCATCGCGCAGCGCCACGCTGGTATGGGTAAAGGCCGCGGGGTTGATCAGAATAAAATCAACGTTTCCGCGTGCCTGATGAATGCGTTCAATCAGGACATGTTCTGCGTTGGATTGCAGATGGCTCAGTGCCACATCAGCAGCAGCAGCCTGAACTTCCAAACCTTTAACAATATCGTTGAGCGTGGTGTGTCCGTACGTTTCAGGCTCACGGGTTCCTAGCAAATTCAGGTTAGGACCGTTTAGTAGCAAAATGTCAAACTTATGCGCCATTGTGAGCCTATCTCCGGCAATTAGACAAAGATTGTAGAAAATACCCTGATGTCACCGATTTGTCACCTATTTCGCGGCAAATCGTCCCGTCTCTTCACCATGAGGTCGGGCATTATAATGATATCGTGGCAATTCGCAGCTAAATACTGGTCTTATCAGCGAAGATAATCAACCCTCGCCCCGTGAATGTGAGGGTGATTGCCGAAATTATGAGGGGCAGAACACATAAAAGTTCCGCAGCTTATCGCAGCCACTGACGGAATTTTTTATAGCGAAATGCCAGCAAGATGACCGCAAGTAACGCGTAAATGACGGGTTGCGGGGATAGCACTTTTACCGACCAAAGGTAATGGATCGGCGCAAGAACCGCGATCAGATAAATGAAGTTGTGCAACTTCTGCCATTTTGCGCCCATTTTGCGCTGTGCCCACAGTGTAGAAGTACAGGCCAAGGCCAGCAGCAGAACCCAGCAGATGATGCCCAGCGTGAGATACGGGCGGGAAATCAGTTCACTGCCGAGCAGTCGGAGATTGTTGATGCCCAATTCGAGGAAGGAATAGCTGAGAAGATGCAGCGTTCCCCACGCGAAACACCATAAACCGAGCAAACGGCGGGTGCGGATCAGCAGCGGTTGTTTACCGTAACGCGCGACGGGCGTGACCAGCAGAGTAACCAGCAAAAATTTCAGAGTCATCCTACCGGTAAAATGCTGAATATCCTTGGCGGGATCGGCACTAAACCAGCCCTGATTTATCGAGAGAATAATCCAGAGTAAGGGCAAAATGGCGCAAAGATAGATGATCACCTTCAGCCAGGTAATATTTGCAGGGCTTAAACGACGCATAACTGAAACTTCCCCTTCCTTAATAGAACTTACGCAAATCCATGCCGTGATACAGCGAAGCCACCTGTTCAGCATAACCGTTGAACAGCAGGGTTGGCTGGCGCTGGACATCGAGCAATCCGCCCGAACCGATAAATCGCTCCGTCGCCTGTGACCAGCGCGGGTGATCAACATGCGGGTTCACATTGGCGTAAAATCCGTATTCATTCGAGGCAATCTGGTTCCAGGTCGTCGGCGGCTCATCTTTGGTGAATTTGATATTCACGATGGATTTAATCCCCTTGAAGCCGTACTTCCAGGGAAGGGTCAGACGGATGGGCGCCCCGTTCTGAGGGGGAAGGGCTTTGCCATAAACGCCGACCGTCATCATCGCCAGCGGGTTCATCGCTTCATCTATACGCAGGCCTTCAACATAGGGATAATTCAGCCCGCCGCCGATAAACCGGTCTTTCTGACCGGGCATATGTTCAGGGTCATATAAGGTAGTAAACGCGACATAACGCGCATTGCTGGTCGGTTCGGCGAGTTTGAGGATTTCACTGAGCTGGAAGCCTACCCAGGGAACCACCATCGACCAGGCTTCGACGCAACGCATCCTGTAGATCCGTTGCTCGAGCGGGAAGCGCTTCATGATGTCGTCCATATCCAGCGTCATGGGTTTTGCGACTTCGCCATCAATGGTTATTTTCCACGGCGAGGTGACCAGCTGCCCGGCATTCGCTGCGGGATCGGCTTTATCCAGCCCGAATTCATAGAAATTGTTATAGCCGGAGACTTTATCTTCCGGCGTCAGCGGCAAATCATTCTGGTAGGCAGCTGGTTTAGTGAAATCGAGCGGTTTGCCTGCAGGCGCAGGTGGCCGGTCGTGGCCTTTAAACCAGGAAAGCAGATCAGCCCGGGCATCCTGCGGAATGGCCAGCGCCGCAGCACTGATCCCCAGTGCCTGTAGGACTTTGCGCCGGTCATGGAAAATATCTTCGGGTGTGACATCGGCTTCAGTGAGTTTGCGGGGTTTGAACATAGCATTCTCCGGCAGTTTGTTTTATATGATTCATTTTTATGGTTATAGACAGAGCATGGCGTGAAACCGGGGGTTTTGCGAGATGAACTCTTCAAATACCGAATTTAAAAAAAAATGCCTTTGGCTCATTTCTATAAGAATTCTGAATTGATTGTTTTTTACGTTGCTATGCTATCAATGGAAGCAAAGGACATTTTTCAGTCCGATAGAAGAATGAATGGGCGCCTGATGCGACAGAAATGAAGAAACATCTGATGAAGTCTGTTTCGTAAATTTCTCCAGCCGCCCCCGTGTTCTGTTTTATAGTAGCGGCGTTTTTACGCAGCAGGCTCAGTCAACGGGTTTGTGTTCATTTAACCGTAGCGAGTAAGGCACAGGGATGCGATTTACTACCAGACTATCGGCACTGATTTCGATGTTAGTCGCGCTGGCAATGCTGTTGATGTTGCTGGGCGTCACTTTCAGTTTTCTCTATCTCAATAAACAAAGTACCGAGCAGCATCTGCAGGCGCTGGCAACGACCTATGATCAGGCGCTTCTGACTCATACACCCGCAGAGGCCCAGCGCTGGTTGCCGCAGGCGATGCGAATGCTCGATGTCACTGATATTGAAGTCAAACTCAATGACACCACCGTTTATGAGTATCACGAAAATCCCAATCTGCACCGCTCCTGGGACAGCGTAATGCCTGAATATGACACAGCAATTTATCCGCTGATGCAGAACCATTCGATGTCTCTGCAAATGTCATATATCGATCCCGTCAGCACTTACATTCGTTCCCTGCGCTCAACATTTGCTATTGGTCTCGCCATATTGGTGATGCTCGGCATGCTGTTGCTCAGCTTCCGCTGGCTGCGCCAGGAAACCGACGGCGTGGAAAAGCTGGAAGACCGCGCAGTACGGATTTTACGCGGTGAACGCGAGGGGCTGACCGGCGATGTCGGTGAATGGCCGCATTCTGCCAGCAGTGCTATTGATGTGTTGCTGACCGACCTGAACGAAGCACGCGAACAGCGCAGCCGTGTGGATACACTGATCCGCGCGTATGCCCAGCAGGACGCGCAAACCGGGCTGAGTAACCGTCTGTTCTTTGATAATCAGCTCGCCACGCAGCTGGAAGAAAAGGGCGCGCATGGCGTGGTGATGTTGTTGCGTTTGCCTGATTTCGACCTGATGCGCGAAACCCACGGTCAGGCGGTGGTGGATGAATTACGCTCGGCGATGGTGAATTTATTGTCGACGTTTGTCATGCGCCACGTCGATGCTTTGCTGGCGCGCTATTTCCACAGTGATTTTGCGGTGCTGTTGCCGCACCGCTCCCTGAAAGAGGCGGAAGTCATGGCGGCTCAGCTGGTTAATGCACTGGGCGTGTTGCCGACGTCATCGCTCATCGACCGCGACGCGTTGATGTACATAGGCATCAGCGCGTACCGTTTCGGACAAACGCCGGATCAGGTCATGGATATGGTCGAGCAGGCCACGCGCCATGCGGCTTTTCAGGGAAGTAACAGCTGGTTTATCTACGATAAAAATGTACCGGAAAAGGGTCGGGGGAGTGTGCGCTGGCGGACTTTGCTGGAAAATACCCTGGCGCGCGGCGGCCCGCGTTTATATCAGAAACCGTCATTCTCAAAAGGCGGCAAACTCGACCATCGGGAAGTGCAGCGCCATGTTTTTGACGGAGAACAGGAGCTGCTCGCCGCCGAGTTTATTCCTCTGGTGGTACAGTTTGGCTTGTCGCAGAGCTTCGATCGGGTGATGTTAAGTCAGATTATTCCGTTACTTAACCGCTGGCCGGATGAAACGTTGGCATTTCACCTGACGGTTGATTCATTATTGCAGCGCTCGTTTGTTCGTTGGTTGCGCGATACGTTGCTTCAGTGCGAAAGAACACAACGAAATCGAATTTTGATTGAACTTGCAGAGGCAGATCTCTGTCAACATACCGACCGACTGCGTCCGGCGATCAGATTATTGCAAGGGTTAGGCTGTCGACTGGCCGTTACGCAGGCGGGTTTGTCGGTCGTCAGCACCTCTTATCTGAAAACTTTCCCGGTGGAGAGAGTCAAGCTTCACCCAGGGTTAGTACGTGATATTGATAAAAGGGTTGAAAATCAGCTTTTTGTACAAAGTTTGCTCAGTGCGTGTGAAGGAACTCAGGCCCTGATTTTTGCCTCCGGAGTGAGGACAAAAGAGGAGTGGGCAGTCCTGCTGAAAAGCGGGATCCACGGCGGTCAGGGCGATTTATTTGCTGTACCGGAGCCTGTTGAACCGGTCGGTAAAAAATATTCACATAACCGCGATGTTTAAGTGACCGTTATGGGATTATTTAACGTAGAATGAGCCAGCTTTTGACCGACTCCCTTGCCTGGCCTCCGGTGCTTGTTATCAGGCCGCAGATAAGCGGAAAATTTCGGTAAAAGTGTAAGAATTTATGTGCGGTGTTGCTACTTCGCCTGGGTGCCTGCCCGAGGTAAACCGAGCCTGCGATACAGAATTATATCGCAGTGCCATCAGCCTCAAAAAGTAACAACAAGTGAATGGCGACATCGCTGACAATTTTCACGGAAGCAGGACGTTTTTGCGCCTTGTCGCTGCTTCGCGTGGTTGGTAAAGTAGGCGGATTTTATTTTTCGCCCCCAGCTTGCAGGATTATCCTTTCGTTATGTTTAAGAAATTTCGTGGCATGTTTTCCAACGACTTGTCCATCGACCTGGGTACCGCCAATACCCTTATCTATGTAAAAGGACAAGGCATCGTGCTGAATGAGCCATCTGTAGTGGCTATTCGTCAGGATCGTGCTGGTTCACCTAAAAGCGTCGCTGCTGTTGGTCACGACGCAAAACAGATGCTGGGGCGTACTCCCGGCAATATCGCAGCTATTCGTCCAATGAAAGACGGCGTTATCGCTGACTTCTTCGTGACTGAGAAAATGCTGCAACACTTCATCAAGCAAGTTCACAGCAACAGCTTCATGCGCCCAAGTCCGCGCGTGCTGGTGTGTGTGCCAGTCGGTGCAACGCAAGTTGAACGCCGTGCTATCCGTGAATCTGCGCAAGGCGCAGGCGCGCGTGAAGTGTTCCTGATTGAAGAACCGATGGCTGCGGCAATCGGTGCAGGCCTGCCAGTATCTGAAGCGACCGGTTCAATGGTGGTGGATATCGGTGGTGGTACGACTGAAGTTGCGGTGATTTCCCTCAACGGCGTGGTGTATTCCTCTTCTGTGCGTATTGGTGGTGACCGTTTCGACGAAGCTATCATTAACTACGTGCGTCGTAACTACGGTTCACTGATTGGTGAAGCAACTGCCGAACGTATCAAGCACAGCATCGGTTCTGCGTATCCGGGCGATGAAGTGCACGAAATCGAAGTTCGTGGCCGTAATCTGGCTGAAGGTGTTCCACGTGGTTTCACGCTGAACTCCAACGAAATCCTGGAAGCCTTGCAGGAACCGCTGACCGGCATCGTCAGCGCGGTAATGGTTGCACTGGAACAGTGTCCGCCAGAGCTGGCTTCTGATATTTCCGAGCGCGGCATGGTGCTGACCGGCGGTGGCGCATTGCTGCGTAACCTTGATCGTCTGCTGATGGAAGAAACCGGTATTCCGGTTGTCGTTGCAGAAGATCCGCTGACTTGCGTAGCCCGCGGCGGTGGTAAAGCATTAGAAATGATCGACATGCACGGCGGCGACTTATTCAGCGAAGAGTAATCTGAGCGAAGACTTGTGGTTTTGGACAGAGCTTGCTGTAAGCAGGCTTTGTCGTAGTTAACAAAATCAGTCTGCCCGGGAAAGTGGTTGTCCGTCAGGTAAAACCTGCAACGTGAAGTGTGCAGTGTTCAATGTGGATCCGTGCAAACACTGGCCGAGCGATAAACGCTTTGCCGGTGTTTTGTCTATCCCATGAGATTGCCGCCTTTTCTGTCAGGGGAAGTCTTTACTTCGACTGACTGAAACCTTCTGTTGCCGAGGAACTCGCATATTTTATGAAGCCAATTTTTAGCAGGGGACCTTCCCTGCAACTGCGACTTTTTTTGGCTATTCTCACGGCCATTGTCCTGATTGTTGCCGACAGTAAAATAGGTACGTTTGTTAAAATTCGCACCTATATGGATACTGCCGTCAGTCCCTTCTATTTTTTGTCCAATGCCCCGCGTGAATTCTTAGATCAGGTCTCTTCTACATTTGCCACGCGTGGTCAGATGGAACTGGAAAACCGCGCTTTGCGTCAGGAACTGTTGCTGAAAAACAGCGATCTGATGATGCTCGGCCAGTACAAACAAGAAAACGCCCGTCTGCGTGAACTGTTAGGGTCGCCGTTGCGTCAGGACGAGCACAAAATGGTGACGCAGGTTCTGTCTACCAGCAATGATCCTTACAGCGATCAGGTCGTGATCGACAAAGGCAGCAACAATGGCGTGTATATCGGGCAACCGGTTATCAGTGACAAAGGTGTTGTCGGGCAGGTTGTGGCAGTTGCCGCACTTACCAGCCGTGTATTGCTGATTTGCGATGCGTCGCACGCGTTACCGATACAGGTGCTGCGTAATGACATCCGCGTGATTGCAGCCGGTAGCGGCTGTGCCGATGACCTGCAACTTGAGCATCTGCCAAGCAATACCGACATTCGTGTCGGCGATGTGCTGGTCACGTCCGGTCTGGGCGGTCGTTTCCCTGAAGGGTATCCGGTGGGTGTGGTGTCTTCAGTCAAGGTTGATAATCAGCGTGCCTATACCGTGATTCAGGCGCGTCCGACCGCGGGTCTGCAACGTCTGCGTTATTTGCTGCTCTTGTGGGGTTCCGACCGTAATGGCGAACATCCGCTGCCACCGGACGAAGTACATCGCGTCGCCAACGAACGTCTGATGCAAATGATGCCGCAAGTCCTGCCACCTCCGGGTGATATGGGGCCTCCGGCACCGGTTCCGCCACCGGCCACTGGCACAGTGACCGCGCCTGTCAGCACACCTGCTGTGCAGGGAGCGACACGATGAACAGTTACCGGAGCCACGGGCGTTGGATTATTTGGCTATCCTTCTTAATAGCCATGCTGCTGCAGGTAATGCCGTGGCCTGAACAGATATATATGTTCAGGCCGTCATGGCTGATGCTGATCCTGATTTACTGGGTGATGGCGTTACCGCATCGCGTCAACGTGGGAACCGGTTTTATTGTCGGCTTCATCATGGATCTGATCCTGGGCTCGACGCTGGGTATCCGGGCGCTGGCATTTGCCATCACCGCCTATCTGGTCGCGTTCAAATTCCAGTTATTCCGTAATCTGGCGCTCTGGCAACAGGCGCTGATTGTCATGGTGCTTTCACTGGCCGTGGACGTGATGGTGTTCTGGGGTGAATTCCTGGTCGTTAACGTTTCGTTCCGGCCTGAAGTTTTCTGGAGTAGTGTGGTTGACGGTATCTTGTGGCCATGGCTGTTCCTGCTGATGCGTAAAATTCGTCGTCAGTTTGCCGTGCAATGAGGATGTTATGACCGCACTTTATCTGGCCTCCGGGTCGCCGCGCCGCCGTGAATTACTCACTTTGCTGGAACTGCCTTTCGAGCGCCTGTCTACGGACGTGGCGGAAGAGCGTCAGCCAGATGAAGCACCGCAAGACTATGTTCTGCGGCTGGCGAAAGAAAAGGCGCAGGCAGGTGTGGCGGTAGCAGCAGAAGATTTCCCAGTGCTGGGTGCAGATACCATTGTGGTACTTGACGGTAAAGTGTTGGAAAAGCCACGTGACGAAGCGCAAGCCGCTGTTATGCTTAATGCATTGTCGGGCAGACAGCATCAGGTGATGACCGCGATTGCGTTTGCTGACCGGCGGGATTGCCTCAATACGTTGGTTGTGACCGATGTCACCTTCCGTTCACTATCCTCCGACGACATTGCACACTATATTCTGAGCGGTGAGCCCATGGATAAAGCGGGCGCTTATGGTATTCAGGGAAAGGGCGGTTGTTTCGTCCGAGAAATTCGCGGCAGTTACTATGCAGTTGTGGGTCTTCCTTTAGTGGAAACTCAGGAACTGCTAAATGAATTTTCTGCCTTACGCGAGCTTAGGAGAAAACATGACAGCTGAATTACTGGTCAATGTCACCCCGTCTGAAACCCGCGTGGCCTACATTGACGGTGGCATTCTGCAGGAAATCCATATTGAGCGTGAAACCAAACGCGGGATTGCCGGCAATATTTATAAAGGACGTATCAGCCGTGTTCTGCCAGGCATGCAGGCAGCATTTGTTGATATTGGCCTTGAAAAAGCAGCGTTCTTGCACGCTTCAGACATCATGCCTCACACCGAATGTGTGGCGCGTGACGAGCAGAAAAACTTCCATGTGCGTGATATCGCAGAGCTGGTGCACCAGGGCCAGGATCTGATGGTGCAGGTGGTGAAAGACCCGCTGGGCACCAAAGGCGCGCGCCTGACGACAGACATTACCTTGCCTTCCCGCTATCTGGTGTTCATGCCCGGAGCTTCGCACGTTGGTGTATCGCAGCGTATTGAAAGTGAAGCGGAACGTGATCGTCTCAAACGCATCGTCTCCGAATATTGTGACGAGCACGGTGGTTATATTATCCGTACCGCAGCTGAAGGCGTGGGTGAAGAAGAGCTCAAGCAGGATGCCGCTTACTTAAAACGTTTGTGGACCAAGGTGATGGAGCGCAAACGTCGCAACAAAACCAAGTGCAAATTGTATGGTGAACTGGCGCTGGCGCACCGCGTTTTACGTGATTTTGCCGGCGAAGCGCTGGACAGGATCCGCGTCGATTCCCGTCTGACGTACGAATTGTTGGTGGAATTCACTGGCGAATACATGCCTGAAATGACCAGCAAGCTGGAACATTACAGCGGCAAGCAGCCAATCTTTGATTTGTTCGATGTGGAGAATGAAATCCAGCGTGCGCTTGAGCGCAAGGTGGAACTCAAATCCGGCGGCTACCTGATTATCGATCAGACCGAAGCGATGACGACGGTGGACATCAACACCGGCGCATTTGTCGGCCATCGTAATCTTGAAGACACCATTTTCAACACCAATACCGAAGCGACGCAGGCCATTGCCCGTCAGCTGCGTCTGCGTAATCTCGGCGGTATTATCATTATCGACTTCATTGATATGTCGAATGAAGATCACCGCCGCCGCGTGTTGCACAGCCTCGAACAGGCATTGTCGAAAGACCGCGTGAAAACCGGCATTCACGGTTTCTCGGCGCTGGGACTGGTGGAAATGACGCGTAAACGCACGCGAGAAAGCGTCGAGCATGTGCTGTGCAGCGATTGTCCGACCTGTCATGCACGCGGCACAGTGAAAACCGTTGAAACCGTTTGCTATGAAATTCTGCGTGAAATCGTGCGCGTGCATCATGCTTACGATTCCGACCGTTTCCTGGTTTATGCGTCTGCTGCCGTGGGTGAAGCCCTCAAGGGAGAAGAGTCCCATGCTCTGGCCGAAGTAGAAATCTTCGTCGGCAAGCAGGTCAAAGTGCAAATTGAGCCGCTCTACAGTCAGGAGCAGTTCGACGTCGTTATGATGTGATCTGCGGATGACTGGCTTGAAGCATCTGGTTGTTCAAGGTTTCCATTGCCGTCTGTGCGGGTGAAAACCAGCATGGAATGGAAAACAAGGAGAGAGGTTTGAGGCGACTGCCCGGTATTTTATTAACCACCAGCGCAACCCTTGTCGTGATAGTGGCTTTGGTGATCAGCGGCTTGCGTCTGGCATTGCCGCAGCTTAGCCGCTTTCAGGATCAACTGGTCGGGAAGGTAGAGGCTGTCACCGGCGTACCGATCGAACTGTCGCAAGTCAGCGCAAGCTGGAAAACTTTTGGCCCGATCATGGAAGTCCGTGGTCTTGAGGTCACAATGCCGGATGCCAGATGGCGGGTTCAGCGTATCACCATGGCGCTGGACGTCTGGCAATCACTCCTGCATTTTCGCTGGCAGTTCCGCGATCTTACCTTCTACAACCTGCAACTGGATCTAAACACCCCGCTCGGCGGCGATGCCAATAAAGGCAACGGCATCAAGCCCGGTCGTGCTAGTGACATTTTCCTGCGTCAGGTTGACCATTTTGACCTGCGCAACAGCCGCATTACTTTCCCTACGCCTGCCGGTCCGCGCGCAGAATTTGATATTCCCCAGCTGACCTGGCTGAACACCCGCAACCGCCACCGTGCCGAAGGACAACTCAGCCTTTCGAGCTTTAACGGCCAGCACGGCGTTGTGCAGTTGCGTATGGATCTCAACGACTCAAACGGTCTGCTCAATAACGGCAAAATCTATCTGCAAGCCGATGATATTGATTTGAAACCGTGGTTCAGCCGGTGGTTGCGCAGTAACACCGGTCTGGAAAGTGCCAACTTTAGTCTTGCCGCCTGGCTGACGGTGCACAACGGCGAAATTTACGCCGGTGATGCCCTGCTGAAGACGGGCTCCGCCACCTGGAAAACTGGGGACGATGAGCACCGCCTGGACGTCGATAATCTCACCTTGCACGGCAGCCGTCAGGGAAGTGGCTGGCAGGTTGGAACTCAGCAACTGAATCTGAAAACGGACGGCGTGGCGTGGCCAAAAGGCCGTCTTGAAGCGCTTTATCTTCCTGAAAATACTGACTTCCTTGGCCCCTCGCAGGGTGAGGAGTTGCGTATCCGGGGTACCCATCTGCAACTGGAACGTTTAGGGCCGGTTATCCCGACGATTTCCTTCCTGACACCGACCCTGCTGGAACGCTGGCAGGATTTAAAACCTGCCGGTAATGTCGACCGGCTCGCGCTGGATATCCCGCTTAAGCAACTGGACCAGACCCGCTTTGATGCAAGCTGGCACGATGTCAGCTGGCAGCGCTGGGAACTCCTGCCGGGCGTAAACCATTTCAGCGGCAGTCTGAAAGGCAGCGTGGCAGGTGGTCAGCTGGCGGTCAATCTCAAAGACAGTGTTTTACCGTATGGCGAAATGTTCCGGGCACCACTGGAAATCGGCGCAGCCACGGGTACCTTTAACTGGACCAACGGCAAGGAGGGTTGGGCGCTGTCGGGCAAAGATGTTGACGTCAAAGCGAACGCGCTGTGGGCGAAGGGGGATTTCCGTTACAACCAGCCAGCGGAAGGCCAGCCGTGGCTGAACATTCTGGCCGGTATTCGTTTGTATGACGCCGGTCAGGCGTGGCGCTATTTCCCTGAGCCGCTGATGGGAAAACATCTGGTCGATTATCTGAGTGGTGCCATTCAGGCCGGTCAGGTCGATAACGCGACGCTGACGTTCAACGGCAATCCACATGATTTCCCGTTTAAAAAGAACGAAGGGCAGTTTGAAGTCTGGGTTCCGCTGCGCCACTCAACCTTCGAATTCCAGCCGGGCTGGCCAGCGCTGACTGATCTGGATATTGACCTCGATTTCCTCAACGACGGCCTGTTCATGAAAGCCGCGCACACCAGACTGGGCAATGTTGATGGCAACAATGTGGTTGCCAACATCCCGGATTATCTGAAAGAGCGGTTGTTTATCGATTCAGACCTGCGCGGGCAGGGCAAAGATATCGGCGACTACTTCATGGGCACGCCGCTGCATGATTCGCTGGGCTCGGCGCTACAGGAATTGCAGATTGGCGGCGAAGTGAATGGTCGCTTACATCTGGATATTCCGCTGGATGGCGAGATGGTTCACGCCTCTGGCGGGGTGACTTTAAACGACAACAGCCTGTTTATTAAACCGCTGGACAGCAAAATCAGCCATCTCAGTGGTCAGTTCAGCTATGACAACGGCAACCTGCAAAGTAACCGTCTTACCGGTGAATGGTTCGGTCAGCCGGTGAACGTGATGTTCAGCACGCAGGAACTGGCGAATGACTTTAAAGTACAGGTTGGTCTGGATGCTAACTGGCAGCTGGCGAAAATCCCTGGTCTGCCGGCAGCGGCGGCCAGCAAAATTTCTGGCGGCACGCCGTGGAAAGGCGATGTGAATATCACGCTACCACACAAGGGCACGCCGACCTACACCGTCGATGTGAACGCCGATCTGAAAGATGTGAGCAGTCACTTACCTGATCCGCTGAGTAAAAAGGCCGGGCATGCAATGCCGCTGGTGGTGAATGTGAAAGGGGATCTGCACAGCTTTAATCTCGAAGGCGTGCTGGCCGGAAAAGACCGCTTCAACAGCCGCTGGTTGCTGGGCAAACAGCTGAAACTGGATCGCGCTTCCTGGCAGGCCAATGCGAAGAAAACCCCGTCATTGCCTGCCGACAGCAGCCTGACGCTGAATCTACCGCCGCTGGATGGTGAAAACTGGCTGGGCCTGCTCTCCCCGGATAAAGCGACGCAGAGCACGAACAGTAAACTGGCCGGTTTCAGCTTCCCGCATCAGATAACCCTCACTACGCCTGCGCTGACACTGGGCGGACAGGTATGGAATGACCTGACGCTGACGTCGGTGCAAGGGCATCAGGGGATGGAAATCATAGCCAAAGGCAAAGAAATTGACGGCCAGCTGAATATGAATGACAACGGCCCGTGGCTGGCTAACCTCAAATACGTGTATTTCAATCCGCAGTGGACCGTGGCCGATGTTGCCAGCAGCGGTCAGCCTGGCGGAAATCCGTTCGCGACCGGTAAGATCTCCTTCGCTAACTGGCCTGCTCTGCAACTGCGTTGCGAAGCCTGCTGGTTCCTCGGGCAGAACTTCCGCAAAGTGAATGCCGATCTCACCCCTCAGGGCGATCAGCTGATGCTGCGCAACGGTCTGATCGACACCGGCGTGGCTCGCCTCAACGTGCAGGGCGACTGGAAGCAGAACGCTGAGGGCGAAAATACCGGCCTGAAAGGGAAGCTGACGGGTAAAAATATCGATCAGGCCATGTCATTCTTCGGCGTAACGACGCCACTGAAAGGCGCGCCATTCGACATCAACTTCGATCTGCACTGGAAATCTGTGCCGTGGAAACCGGATATCAGTACGCTAAACGGCACGCTGAAGAACACCTTAGGTAAAGGTGAGATCGCTGATGTCGGCACCGGACGTGCGGGACAGTTGCTGCGTCTGATCAGTTTCGACGCCTTGCTGCGCAAGCTGCGCCTCGATTTCAGTGACACCTTCGGTCAGGGATTCTATTTCGATTCCATCAAATCCACGGCCTGGATTAAAGATGGCGTAATGCACACCGATGACCTGCTGATCGACGGGCTGGAAGCGGATATTGCCATTACCGGTCAGGTGAACTTTGTGAATCAGCGTCTTGATCTGGAAGCCGTTATCGCGCCGGAAATCTCAGCTACCGTCGGTGTGGCAACTGCCTTTGTCATTAACCCGGTGGTCGGTGTGGCGGTATTTGCGGCTAGTAAAGTGCTGGCGCCGCTGTGGAATAAAATCTCGCTTATCCGCTATCAGATTAGCGGCACCATCGCGGATCCGCACATCAATGAAATTCTTCGCAAGCCGGTTGAACATCCGAAAGCCGCCGCCGCTCAGTAACGACACCGGCGAAGGTGGCAGGAAACCTCGTGCGGGCTGTGTTAGGCTGTTAATAACCTTGTAATAATGGATTGTCCGGCCGGTTGACGTTTTTATAACGCTCAGTCCGCCGGATTTTCGTCTAAAAAGAGAGTGAACATCTATGAGTCTGGCCTTAGTCAGTGAGCAGTTACTAACTGCTAATAATCTGAGTCATCAGGATTTGTTTTCCGTTTTGGGCCAGTTGTCTGAACGTCGCCTTGATTATGCCGATCTCTTTTTCCAGTCCAGTTTCCACGAAGCCTGGGTTATCGAAGACAGCATCATCAAAGACGGTTCATACAATATCGATCAGGGCGTAGGCGTCCGTGCGGTAAGCGGTGAAAAAACCGGTTTCGCTTATGCCGACCAGATTACGCTCAATGCACTGAATCTGAGTGCAACAGCGGCCCGCAGCATTGTCCGCGAGCAGGGCAATGGCAAGGCGCACACGCTGGGCGAAATTGCGTACCAATCTCTTTATTCTCCGCTGGATCCGCTGCAAAGCCTGCCGCGCGAAGCGAAGATTGAACTGCTGCACCGCGTAGACAAAATCGCCCGTTCGGCAGACAAACGTGTGCAGGAAGTCAGTGCCAGCATTACCGGCGTATACGAAACCGTGCTGGTTGCGGCGACGGACGGCACGCTGGCAGCTGATATCCGTCCGCTGGTGCGTTTGTCTGTCAGCGTTCTGGTCGAACAGGACGGACGTCGTGAGCGTGGCTCAAGCGGCGGCGGCGGTCGTGTGGGTTATGACTACTTTCTCGAAACCGTTAACGGCGAAGTGCGTGCCGAAGCTTTCGCCCGTGACGCTGTGCGCATGGCGCTGCTGAACCTGACCGCAGTGGCCGCTCCGGCTGGCGGCATGCCGGTAGTACTGGGTGCGGGCTGGCCGGGCGTGCTGCTGCACGAAGCGGTCGGTCACGGTCTGGAAGGCGATTTCAACCGTCGCGGCACGTCCGTGTTCAGCGGTCAGATGGGCAAACTGGTAGCGTCTGAACTCTGTACCGTGGTGGACGACGGCACTATTCCGAATCTGCGTGGCTCGCTGGCGATTGACGATGAAGGTGTCCCGGGTCAGTACAACATGCTGATCGAGAACGGCGTGCTGAAAGGCTATATGCAGGACAAACTGAATGCGCGACTGATGGGCGTTGCACCAACGGGTAACGGCCGCCGTGAATCTTATGCGCATCTGCCGATGCCGCGTATGACCAATACCTACATGCTGGGCGGGAAATCCACGCCGGAAGACATCATCAGCAGCGTGGAGTATGGCCTGTATGCGCCAAACTTCGGCGGCGGTCAGGTGGATATCACCTCGGGAAAATTCGTGTTTTCGACCTCAGAAGCGTATCTGATCGAAAAAGGTCGCATCACTAAACCAGTGAAAGGCGCGACGCTGATCGGTTCCGGTATCGAAGCGATGCAGCAGATTTCCATGGTCGGCAACGATCTGGCGCTCGATAAAGGCGTCGGCGTGTGCGGCAAAGAAGGCCAGAGCCTGCCAGTCGGGGTCGGTCAACCCACCCTGAAACTGGATAATCTGACCGTGGGTGGTACTGCTTAAACTCTGCATCCTGCTGTAACTATAGCCCCCCATAAATCCCTGACCTTTCCCGTCGGGGATTTTTTTATTTATCACACTTCACTTTTTCTGCTTTCCTTGCGTTTGCGACACCCGTCACACCAAACGTTCTTTCCTGCGCCTAATCTCACCCATCTTTTTGATTTGGTTATATTTGTTTGGTTTATGCAACAGTAAATACACCTCTTTCAAATCAATCATTCCACGGACGTTTCGATAAAAGGATTTACCCCATGCCCGGATTTCCGGCAGCACGTCAGAAGGATATGACCGCCATTGGCGGCCAGATTGTTCAGGGCTCTTTAGGCGTGATGATTGGTGCGCCGACCGGCGTGGCGTGTTCGGTGTGCCCCGGTGGTGTCAAAGAAGGCAGCCCCGTTAACCCGTCGCTGGGGGCCAAAGTCCTGCCGGACGAGACCGATATCGCGTTGCCCGCGGCGCTGCCGTTTGTGCTCAGCCGTTCGTACAGCAGCTATAAAACGGATACGCCCGCGCCGGTCGGGCTGTTCGGCCCCGGCTGGACCGCGGCGGCGGACATCCGCCTGCAAGTTCGAGACGACGAACTCATCCTTAACGACAACGGCGGGCGCAGCCTGCATTTTCATCTGCTGCCGCCGGGCCGGATTGCCTTCAGCAACAGCGAAAAGCTCTGGCTGGCGCGCGGGGGCGTGGCTAAACAAAGCGACGCGCATCCGCTCAGCAATCTGTGGCAGGTCCTGCCGGAGGAGCTGCGCAACAGTCCCGACGACTATTTCGTGGCGAACGACGCCACCGGTCCGTGGTGGATTTTAGGCTGCGTGCAGCTGCCTGAAACGGCACAGGACGAGCTGCCGCGCCCTCTGCCTGCCTCGCGCGAACTGCTCGGATTAACCGACCGCTTCGGCAATACGCTGTGCTATCAGCGCGACGTGCAGGGTGAGTTTGCCGGGCACATTACCTCTGTGACCGACAGCGCCGGACGGCGTTTTCGCCTGGAGCTGGAGCTGGAAATAATCTGGCTAGTTGTCCAGAGACATATCCTATACGCGGTACAGACGGCGCTTGCCATAATTTATTTTAGAAATATATCCGCAAAAAAATCGATAGTAATTTATGGATATATTAACCAGTAAAATAACGAGTGTGAGTTTTGAAAATAAATATAATTGTGTTTTTTTTATTTGTTATTGCTATGGCGTGTGATACTTCATGCGCTAGCCCATATTGTGAAGAAATGAGAGGTAAATTCAGTGATGAGCAAATTGATTCTCTTAAAATAAACGTTTCCCGGCAATTGATGATAGGGGGTGTTACTATTATTTCATTATTTAAAAAACAAAAGTGGTCCGTGGCTTATGTTGAGACGGACTTTGCCGATGATGTATTCCTTTTCTATCACGGTGATGTTTATAAAGATAATTTTATTACGACGTGGAGTGGAGTTGCCGAAATATCAGAGGAACATTCTATAGCTAAATGGGCTGAAGATAATGCCACAGGCATTCCGGAAGATTTGGCTGAGTGTTTTGCATGGTATCTAACACATGGGCGCAATGAGAATTAACACTCACATTAAGAAGTCATCATTTCCTTCTTTGAGAACTAATCTATTTAGAATGTTATGATGCTTTAGTGGTATGAAGACCCCATTCAGTATTCATACCACTTAGAAGCGGAATTTTGGTTCAATTCCACTGCGTTCCCTTTTTCCCCTGCCGGTATCCCTGATACACCTTACTCACCCGTTTGAAATAATCCGTCAGATAATCTATGCAGACCTGCACTTTCAGCGGGAGTTTGTTTTTTTCGGTATACAGCGCGTAGACCGGTCGCGGGTCGGACTGGTAGCTTCTGAATAAGATTTCCACTTCCCCGGCGTTAATTTCCTCAATCACCCACATCAGCGGCACATAGGCGATCCCCACACCGGCTTTCAGCCAGCGGATCATGGTTTGCGAATCGTTGGTGACGAAGCGCCCTTGCGGTGTAATGCGGGTGGAAATGCCTTCCGGCGCGATCAGTTCGAATTCACTGTCGGGGCGCACGCTGTATTCCAGCCATGAGAAATTCACCATGTCGGCGGGCTTTTCCGGTGTGCCGTGCTGAGCCAGATAACTGCGCGCCGCGCACACCACCATCGGCATGGAGCCTAAGCGGGTGCAGAACAGGCTGGAGTCCTGCAACGCGCCGACGCGGATCACTACGTCCAGCCCGTCAGCAATAAGGTCCGGCGCCGGAATACCCGTCACCAGATTCACCGTCAGGCCGGGATATTCACCGAGCATTTCCGCTGTCATCGCGGCAAGAACATTTTGTGCCATTGTTGATGAACTACCGATGCGCAGCGTTCCTGTCGGGGTGTTGTTGAAGGCATACAATTGTTCATGCACTTCGCGGACATCGTGCAACATTTTCCTGCATCCCTGATAGTAAATTTTGCCTGCTTCTGTCAGCCCAATACTGCGTGTACTTCGGTTTAGTAATTTGATTTGTAAGTCATTTTCCAGCTTTGAAATTGTCTGGCTGATGGCGGAAACGCTCATGTCGAGGCGTCGTGCAGCGGCAGTAAAAGAACCGCTTTCTACCACCTGGGCGAAAATCGACATGCGTTTTAATCGGTCCATTGTTAACTCTGGCTTAAAAGTGATTTAGATCACGGAATGTTGATTACTTGATAATAAGCACGCTAATATACCCTTCCGGGCGATAAAACTCAGGTTTCTGTTTTCCTGACATAATGCTTACCTTCGCACACTTCCCTGGCAACTCCACAACTTCGTTTCGCATTTCCCAGTGAATTATTTATCTCCGGGTGTGCGTGGTGTTGCCTAAAATAATGAATAATGTGCGCGCGGGAAAAGAGCGTTTACCCGTGGCTAAACTGACCGTCGTAATGCCGTTCCTGGTGATAATGTAAGGATTTTTTGATGAGTTTGCTTCCGGTAATGGTGATTTTCGGATTGTCGTTTCCTCCGGTGTTTTTTGAAATACTGCTGGCGCTGGTCGTATTTTTCCTGCTGCGACGCGTTTTACAGCCCACCGGTATTTATGACTTTGTCTGGCATCCGGCGTTGTTCAACACAGCTTTGTACTGCTGTCTTTTCTACCTGATCTCCTGCTTGTTCGTCTGAGGGCGTTGTGAAAAATTTCTCTATAAAAATAATACGTTATGCAATAACGTTGATTCTGGTCGTGCTGGCTGTCATCGCAATTTTCAAAGCCTGGGCGTTCTATACCGAATCGCCGTGGACCCGTGATGCCAAATTTACCGCTGACGTAGTGTCTATTGCACCCGATGTCACCGGTCTGATCACCGATGTGCCGGTGATTGATAACCAGCTGGTGAAGAAAGGTCAGATATTGTTCAAAATCGACCAGCCGCGCTATCAGCAGGCTCTGGACGAAGCGAATGCTGACGTCGCGTATTATCAGGCACTGGCCGCTGAGAAAAAACGTGAAGCCGGACGCCGTGTCAAACTGGGCGTGCAGGCCATGTCTCAGGAAGAAATTGATCAGGCCAACAACGTGCTGCAAACTGCTGAACATCAGCTGGCAAAAGCACAGGCGGCACGCGATCTGGCTGTGCTAGATCTCGAACGTACCGTGGTTGTCGCGCCTGCTGACGGCTGGGTCACTAACCTCACCGTACATCCGGGTAACTACATCAATCGTGGTTCGACCGCCGTAGCGCTGGTGAAGAAAAATTCCTTCTATATTCTCGCCTATCTGGAAGAAACCAAACTGCCGGGTCTGAATAAAGGCGACCGTGCCGAAATCACCCCGCTGGGCAGCAACCGTATCATGCACGGTACCGTTGACAGCGTGGCTGCTGCGGTCACTAACAGTTCTTCGTCCGCCGCGACCAACGGTCTGGCGACCATCGACAGCAACCTCGAATGGGTGCGTCTGGCACAGCGCGTGCCGGTGAAAATCCTGCTCGATGATGAAGACCAGCAACATCCTTATCCGGCGGGGACGACCGCGACCGTTGTTATCACCGGTCAGCATGACCGTAAACAAGATGAAGGTTCTCCGTTCCTTCGCCTCCTGCATCGCCTGCGAGAATTTGGCTAAGGCCGGAAAGATGAATAGCGTACTTATCCCGCGCATACGTTTTGCCTGCAAGCTGACATTCGCGATCCTCGGCGCTCTGGTTCTCGGGTTCTATCTGCAACTCGAGACGCCGCGCTGGTCAGCCATGACTGCGGCCATCGTGACCTCCGGCCCTGCGCTGGTGGCGGGTGGTGAGCCCTTCGCCGGTGCTATTCGTCACCGCGGGTTCCTGCGTGTTATCGGGACGTTTATTGGCTGTATCGCCGCGCTGGTGATTGTTATTTCCACCGCCCGTGCGCCGGTTGTGATGCTGCTTTTGTGCTGCATCTGGGCAGGCGTCTGCACCTGGTGGTCTTCGCTGGTGCGCATTGAGAACTCTTATGCGCTGGGTCTGGCCGGTTATACTGCGCTGATTATTGTAGTGACTTCTGCCAGTGCGCCATTGCAGACACCGCAGTTTGCCGTTGAGCGTTGTAGTGAAATCGTTATCGGAATTTGCTGCGCCATTGTGGCTGACCTGCTGTTTTCTCCCCGTTCTATCAAAAAAGATATCGACCGCGCCGTCAGTCAGCTGATGTTAGATCAGTTTGAGCTGATGCGGATTTGCGTGAATATCGGAACGAAGGAAGACATCGATAAGTCCTGGAATAACCTGGTGAAAAGTACCACCGCACTGAACGGGATGCGCGGCAGTCTGATGATGGAATCCTCGCGCTGGCAGCGTTGCAATCAGCGTCTGAAAGCCCTGCACAGCACCTCGCTGAGTATGATCACGCAGGCCTGTGAAACTTACCTGATTATGCAGGACACACCGGAGAGGATTTCTCCTGAGCTCAGAGCGCTGTTTGCTGAACCGGCAGAAACCGTTGCGGATGTTCACCGCCGCCTGAAACAGTTGCGACAAATTATTACCGGCACACACAGCGATAATGTGCTGGTGACGCTCAGCGCATGGACCGGTGCCGGAACCCGCGCGCTGTTGCTGATGAAAGGTGTTCAGACCAACAGCAGCATCAGCAGTATTGAAAGCGGCGTGCTGGATGGTGAAGTGGTGGTACGTCCGCTGTCAGCAGAGCGGCATCATGCCTTGATCAACGGCCTGCGCACGTTTACCGCGACCGCGATCGGTTGCCTGATGTGGCTGTGGACCGGCTGGACGTCGGCCAGCGGCTGCGTGATTATCATCGCCGTGGTGACCTCGCTGGCGATGCGTACCCCGAACCCGAAAGGCATGGCGATGGACTTTATCGTCGGCATGTTACTGGCGATCCCGGTCGGCTCGATAATGTTCATGCTGATCATGCCTTCAACGCAGCAAAGTCTGTTCCTGCTATGTCTGATGCTGGGCATTTTCACCTTCTTTATCGGTATTGAAGTCACCAAGCGCCGTCTCGGGATGCTCGGTCTGCTGGCGGGTACCATCAATATTTTGGTGCTCAGTAACCCTATGAAATTCAACGTAACATCGTTTCTCGATAACGCGCTGGGGCAGGCGATTGGTACGGTGATCGCGATGGCGGTATTGCTGATTATTCGCGATAAGTCTCGTGATAAAACCGGCCGTACGCTGCTGAACCGCTTTATGAGCAGCGCGGTGTCGGCGCTAACCACTAAAGCGTACCGCCGTCGTGAAAACCATCTTCCAGCGCTTTATCATCAGCTCAATCAGCTGCTGGTGATGTTTCCGAATGACATCGGCAAATACCGTCTGGCGCTGATGCTGATCATCGCTCATCAGCGCATGAAACTCGCTGAAGTGCCGGTGAATGATGAGCTGTCAGCTTTCCACAAGAAAATCCGTAACACGGCAGATCACGTGGTATCGGCATCGGGCGAAGGCAAGCGGACTTACTATTATCAGCGGCTGCTGAAAGAGCTGAGCGAGTATCAGCAAAAGCTGGTCGATTACGATGCGCCACTGAAAGTAACCGAACCGGTGCGGCGTCTGACCGAAATGCTCCATCGTTATCAGCATTCATTTGTGGCGTAACTGCCCGCAAAAAAGAAAGGCCGGTGTTTAAATGCACCGGCTTTTTTTATTTTAACGCCAAACTCCGCGCATTATTTCATGAAGGTTTCGCGGTCGGCGGCGGTGATCGGACGCATTACACGGCAAGGTACGCCCGTCGCCACCACGTTGGCAGGAATGGATTTTGTCACCACGCTGCCCGCACCCACCACGCTGTTGCGCCCGATGGTCACGCCCGGATTCACCATCACACCAGTGCCCAGCCAGACATTATCTTCAATGACAATCGGCAGGGAAAACTGTTGTCCGGTCGCGCGGATTTCAGGGTCGATCGGGTGACCGGCCGTCGCCAGCGTCACGTTCGGCGCGAACATCACGTTATCACCGATGGTGACGGTAGCGTCATCCACCACCGTAAGATTGAAGTTGGCGTAAAAGTGATTGCCGATATGAATATGCGTGCCATAGGCCACACGCAGCGGCGGCTCTATCCAGCAGGATTTGCCGAGGCTCCCCATGATTGCTTTTAGCAACTGCTGGCGCTGTTCTTCTTCCGAAGGACGGGTGAGATTGTAATCGTACACCCGCTCTTTGCCGTCACGCCGTTCCTCCGGCAATCCTTCGCCCATGTCTGTATACAGTTCACCGATATTCATTTTCTCGCGCGTCGACATGCCTTCTTCCTTTGTAAAAATGGGGTGGAGTTCCCCGCAGTTTACTGAGTGAGGGTGAAATTGTGAACGTATGACAATTCACTTTGCGATCTGTGTCTCTCAGTGCTGTCTGACAGACGCTTCCTCTCAAGCCGCTATACTTATTTAACAGACTGCTTAAAACGGCTTAAATCAGGAGGATCCTCATGTCAGCCCAACCTCATAAACTCTCGGCGCATCCTTTATTCAAAACCGGCTATTTTGTCGGCGGAGAATGGCTCGAAGCGAAAGATACCTTTGATGTTCTGGATCCGGCGACCGGCGATGTGGTCGCCAAAGTCGCCAAAGCAGGAAAAGCGGAAACAGAAGCTGCGGTCAAAGCTGCCAGTGATGCGTTTCCTGCATGGCGCAAAACGACGGCAAAAGAACGTTCCGAAATTTTGCACCGCTGGTATGAACTGATGCTGGAAAACAAACAATTCCTTGGCGAGCTGATGGTGGCCGAACAAGGCAAGCCGCTAAAAGAGGCGCTGGGTGAAGTCGATTACGCCGCCAGCTATCTGCAATGGTTCAGCGAAGAGGCCAAACGCGCCAACGGTGAAATCATTCCTCCGGCCAAATCCGGTTCACGAATTCTCGCCACCCGTGAACCGGTCGGCGTTGTCGCGGCCATCACGCCGTGGAATTTCCCGCTGGCGATGCTGACCCGCAAACTCGGTCCGGCGCTGGCAGCCGGTTGTACCGGTCTTATCAAGCCAGCCAGTAATACGCCGCTCTCGGCGTTTGCTCTGTTGCAGCTGGCGAAAGACGCAGGCGTGCCGGACGGGGTGATCAACGGCGTGGCAGGTGACACGAGCGCCATCAGCGAAGTGATTATGGCAAGCGATGCGGTGCGCAAAGTGTCGTTTACCGGCTCGACCGCCATCGGTAAAACGCTGGTACGCAACAGCGCCGACACCATGAAAAAAGTGTCGATGGAACTTGGCGGGAACGCGCCGTATATCGTGTTTGATGATGCGGATATCGAAGCCGCCGTGAAAGGCGCCATCACCTGTAAATTCAGGAACACCGGACAGGTCTGCGTGTGTATCAACCGCATTTATGTACAGGACGGCGTTTACGAGGCGTTCACCTCGCGCCTGGCCGACGAAGTGCGCAAGCTGAAAGTCGGCAATGGTATGGACGAAGGCGTGATTGTCGGGCCGCTGATCGACATCAAAGGTCTGGAGAAGGTTGAAGAGCATGTTAAGGACGCGCTGGAGAAAGGCGCGAAACTGCTGGAAGGCGGTGAGCGGCATAAGCTCGGCGGTAACTTCTTCCAGCCCACGGTCATCATCGATGCCACTGACGACATGAAAGTCGCGCACGAAGAAACCTTTGGTCCGCTGGCGGCTTGTTTCCGATTCAAAACAGAAGAGGAAGTGATTAAACGCGCCAACGACACGCCTTTCGGGCTGGCGGCGTATTTCTATAGCCAGAATCTGCAACGTGTTTTCCGCGTCGCGGATGCGATTGAGAGCGGTATGATCGGTATTAACGAATGTGCGATTTCCAACGAGGCCGCGCCGTTCGGCGGAGTGAAAGAATCCGGTCTGGGGCGCGAAGGTTCGGTACTGGGGCTGGAAGAATACCTGCAAGTGAAAACGTTGCATTTAGGAAATCTGTAAGCCCGCTTTCCAGATGTCGCTTTTTAAGAAACAATAAACAGGAACAGATTCATTTTGGGACCGCTATCTGGCTACAAAAAAGGGACGTCAATGAAGGTATTTAACTGGCTGCGTTCGCGCAAAATGAGGATAGCCGTCGCGGTAATTCTGGGGCTTTCCGGTGTGGCCGGGCACGTTGTCGCGAAATCGACATACAAGCAGGGCACAATCGTTGCTGGCACGGATGAGCAAGCCGTGGTGAGCTATTTGCGCCAGAATCACAGACTGCCTGACAATTACATCACCAAGAAAAAGGCGCGCGAAGCGGGTTGGGATGCGCGTTCCGGCAACCTGTGTGATGTACTGCCAGGAAAAGCCATTGGCGGCGACCGGTTCTCCAACCGGGAAGGTCGTCTGCCATCGGCAAATAAACGGGTTTGGCGTGAGGCAGATATCAACTATCGCTGTGGCCGCCGTGGTGCAGACCGCGTGCTGTTTGCCAGCGACGGACCGATTTACGTCAGTAAAGACCATTATCAGAACTTCGTTCGGGTGGAGTAATGTCGATGAATAAAGTGAGCTTCGATTTTAATCACATCCCGGATTTACCCGCATTCTACGCCGAGTTTGTCCGTCAGTTTGAACTGAGCGACAGCTTTGGCGCGAATCTGGATGCACTCTGGGATGAGGTAACAGGCGGGATAGCGCTGCCGGTTGAGATAGATTTCATTAACCTGAATGCCAGCCGTAAGCGACGTTTCGGCGCGCTGATTTTGCTGTTTGAAGAAGCAGAAGAAGAGCTGGAAGGGGATCTGCGGCTGAATCTGCTGGATAAACCGGCAGCGAAAGCCAAAGGCTGAAAAGAAAAAACCCGCCAATTTTGTTAAGTAAAAGGGCGGGTTTTTGTTTTTTAGTCCTGGCCTTCAGCCAGTTCGCGCAGATACTGGAAAATCTGGCGGTAAGATTTTGGCTGTTTGTTCGCCGCTTTCTCTTTCTGTGCGTTGCGGATCAGCGCACGCAGTTGCTGGCGGTCGGCTTCCGGGTAAAGATCCAGCACGGTTGGCACTGCATCATCACCTTCCTCAACCAGACGGTCACGCAGCATTTCCAGTTTATGGAACAGCGAAACTTGCTGGTTGTGGCGGTTTTTCAGCTTATCCAGCGCGGTTTCGATCGGCTCCACATCGCGGGAACGCAGCATTTTACCGATCAGCTGCATCTGACGACGACGGCCTTCTTTCTTGATCTTCTGGCATAAGTCGATAGCAGCACGCAGATCTTCATCCAGCGGCAGTTTGTCCAGCGAGTTTTTACCCAGATCCACCATTTCTGCACCGAGATCTTTCAGCGCCTCGGCGTCACGTTTGATTTCACTTTTACTGACCCAGATGATTTCTTCTTCATCTTCGTTCTCGTTGGTCTCGGGAACGTCATCGTGCCAGTCGTCAATTTTCTTTGTCATGGGCGCTTCCTCTTAACGAGGTAATCCTGTCAGTTTGATTGTGCTTTATTGCTTTGGCGGCATTATGCAGGGTTATGCGGCATACATCCATGTTCTGTTGCAACTTTGGGCACAACAACGCCGGAGTGAATGCGAAATTGTGGCGAGTCTCTGTTAGACTCAAAGGTATTAGTTTCTCAATACCAGTGTAGAACAATCCCTTTTATCTCATAAGCGATGACATGCCGATGAACGTAGTGAATCAAGTAGCGCAGCAGCGTAAAACTCTGGAACAGGCCGTATCTCAGGCTCTGGAACTGGCGAAAGCGGGTTCAGATGCCGCAGAAGTGGCAGTCAGCAAAACCACCGGTATCGGCGTCAGCACCCGTTTTGGCGAAGTCGAGAACGTGGAATTCAACAGCGACGGCGCACTGGGCATCACCGTTTATTATCAGAACCGTAAAGGCAGCGCGTCTTCTACCGATTTAAGCCCGGATGCCATTTCCCGTACCGTGCAGGCCGCGCTGGATATCGCCCGTTATACGTCGCCGGATCCGTTCGCGGGCGTAGCCGATAAAGAGATGTTGGCGTTTGACGCGCCGGATCTGGATTTATTCCATCCGGAAGAGCTGGATCCGGATCGCAGTATCGAACTGGCCGCCCGTGCAGAACAGGCCGCGTTGCAGGCCGACAAACGCATCACCAACACCGAAGGCGGCAGTTTCAACAGCCATTACGGCATCCGCGTTTTCGGCAACAGCCACGGCATGTTGCAGAGCTACTGCTCGACGCGCCATTCGATTTCCGCGTCAGTGATTGCTGAACACGAAGGCGACATGGAACGTGATTACGCCTATTCCATCGCCCGTAAAATGAGCGACCTGAAAGACCCGGAATGGGTCGGTGCAGAGTGCGCACGCCGCACATTGTCACGTCTGGCACCGCGCAAACTACCGACCATGCAGGCACCGGTTTTGTTCGCTTCCGAAGTGGCGACCGGCTTGTTCGGCCATCTGGTGGGGGCGATCAGCGGCGGCAGCATTTACCGTAAATCCTCCTTCCTGCTCGACAGTCTCGGCAAGCAAATTCTGCCAGAGTGGCTGACCATCGAAGAACATCCGCACCTGTTGCAGGGGCTGGCGTCGACGCCGTTTGACAGCGAAGGTGTGCGCACTGAGCGCCGCGATATCGTCAAAGACGGCATCTTGCAAAACTGGCTGATGACCTGCTATTCCGCGCGTAAACTCGGTCTGCAAACCACCGGCCACGCGGGCGGCATCCACAACTGGCGCATCGCCGGTCAGGGTGATGATTTCGCGGGGATGTTGCGTAAGCTCGACAAAGGCCTGGTGGTGACCGAACTGATGGGGCAGGGCGTCAGCGGCGTGACCGGTGATTACTCGCGCGGTGCGGCGGGTTTCTGGGTCGAGAACGGCGAAATTCAGTATCCGGTGAGCGAAATCACTATCGCCGGTAATCTGAAGGACATGTGGCGCAATATGGTTGCTATCGGCAGTGATATTGAAACCCGCAGCAACATTCAGTGCGGTTCCGTGCTGTTACCGGCAATGAAAATCGCCGGAGAATAATCCTTCTGAAGCAGCGATCGCCCGGTCGCTGCTTGTCATTTTGCTACCATTCTTTACAAAAAATTCATCCCGTTTTCCCCTCTCTCAGCCTATTTTTATAAAGCCTTACAAGCAATGTCGTTTTAACTAACAAATAAATAACAATAGAGAGAAAGATTATGCGTAAACAACTGATGGCGTTAGCGGTAGTCGCAATGCTCGGAAGCAGCACGGCGGCACTGGCGGCAGATTTAGAATCTGACATGGATACGATTTCTGATAACTACAGTAAAGTGCTGAAAACCAGCGATCAGACCGAACTGACAACCAGTCTGGCGAATATGAAAGCCGCGGCGGAAGATGCGAAAAAAGCCACCCCGCCGAAACTTAAAGGCAAAGCGCCGGACAGCCCGGAAATGCAGGATTACCACAAAGGGTTGGATACGTTGATCGGGCAGATTGACAAGGCCTCGGCTTTAGCCAAAGCGGGCAAGGTAGATGAAGCGAAGAAAGAAGCCGAAGGGTTTAAAGCGACGCGGAACGAGAATCATAAGAAGTTTAAGTAAGCATATGGCTGCTGCTTAGGCGGCTTCTCGATGCTGAGAGCGGTGAAAATTTCGGTTTCTCAATCGCAGTGATCACTCGGCCTCTCGCGCCGAAACCGACCAAAGAGGGCTAAGACGAGCCCTCTTTGGAATCTCTACGTCTTAAACTGCGCGCTCCGCTCGCTGACTATGTTTCAGATACCACCGCGACAGGCTGGAAATCTTGCCGCTGCGCGGTGCCTTCCTTTCGGGATTGCAGCCTGAGGTCTGCAACCTCTCACTCAGCAAGATTTCTGAATCGCCCGTAGGATCTTAAATTCAACGGCAGATTGTTTGCATCTTTTAGATAAGTTTATTGGCGCGCTCAAAAATGGCACCGAATGAATGGTTCGAGACCTATGGATCGAAGCCTGAAATGAGGGAATCGCGCAGCGATGACATTTTGCGCCACTGACCTATGCAGTAGAACATGTTCGTTGTACCAGCGATAGCGCGCAGTAAAAAAGCGGAGGGAGATCCAAGAGGGAGAAAGCACTTCTCCCTCTTGGGCGGTTTCGGCGCAGCACGTTAAGAGATTACCACAGGTGAGAAACCGAAATGTTCGCGGTCTTTAGTAAAGCAGTACAGCGGCTTCTGCATATGAGAAACCGAAACTTTCTGATTCTTCAGTAAAGCCGCCATTGCAGCGGCCTCTGCAAAAAAATCTTAACTTCTCAGTTCCCCTGCTGCCTCCGGCTGAAACAACAACTCCAGCACGGTGATGTGGCTTTGTTCGCCATTCGGCATTTCCCACGTGATGCTTCCACCTGTGCGCAGTCCAAGCAAAGCGGCTCCCAGCGGTGCCATCACAGACAACTGCTCGTTGCTGTCTTTCAGCGCTGCCGGATACACCAGCGTGCGGATGTGTTCTTCGCCTTCTTTACCTTCAGTAAAGCGAACCTTGCTGTTCATCGTAACCACGTCGGCCGGGATTTGCTCGGGCGGCAAAATCTCTGCGCGATCCAACTCTTCATTCAGTGCGTCGGCGACCGGGCTGTTGGCAAAAGCCGGTTGTGCCAGCAGTGTGTCCAGGCGTTCTGCGTCAAGTTCATTGATGATCAGTGTCGGTTTACTCATAACATTCTCCATGGTTCCTTTTGCATCACCCGCTTCATGCGAGTGGGGTGCCGGTCGGCAAAAAATAACACCCCCGCGGGTTAACGCAGGGGTGTCAGTGATTTGCATGTGTTCTTTGATACTAGGCACTCTTTAGCGGAAATGAAAGCGTTGTGAGGGAATTAATCCGCATTGCGAAAATTCCGATTACCAGTGAAATACGCTGCTACAGACGGCAATATTCAGTGATATGGCGACTTAACTTTTCGTTTTGCGAATTGGATCTGCTCAGCTCATCGTATTTCCACTTCGAACTGGAAAAAGACCCACTACACAGGAAATCTCCCCAGGGTTAGGGTAAAGACAGACGAAATAAACGGCTGAAATAGTGAGTCAGGTAAGGAGAGAGGTAATCGCGAGTGAATAACGCAATCGCATCTGTGAACGGAACCGGGCAGATTGAAATGAAAAATGCACCGGCGATAACAGAGCAAGTTTTAAAAGATATTCAGACAATGCAAAGCGCGAAGAATATCTACACCACAGATGTTCAGTTGCAAATGTTAACGTCTCACGTAAAAGCCATGGTATTACGCTCCATTACCGGCGAGCCGTTACCTGAAGTCGAGAAAGATTTATTTGATGAAATTTCTGCCGAATCTATGCAAATGGCAGAAGAAGTGGTCAGCTGGTTCGGGAATTTGCCGATTGAGGAAGCGTATTTGCTCTCGGTGCATTTTGAAGTCGCAAGAGACAACGAACCGAAATAAATTTTAGAATTTAGTGAATTAATTAATCTGGAGATGTGAATTATGGGACAAGTATTAGTTGTGATCGGCGACCGTTTAGGTAAAGGCCAGAAAGTGGCGGCAGGCGTGGAAGCGGCTGGCGGAAGAGCCATTGTTGTCCCAGGTATGGCAGCAGATATGAAACTCGGCGACGTGATGAAAGCAGAAGGTGCCAGTTTAGGTATTTCTTTCTGCGGCAGTGGCGGCGCAGGTGCGATTACCGCACAAAATAAATATGGATATAAAGCCAAGTACGGGATGCGTTCAGTGGATGAAGGCGTCACGGCAATTAACGAAGGCTGTCTGGTATTAGGGTTCGGATTTATGGATAAAGAAGAACTGGGTCAGCGTCTGGTTGAAGCTTATAACAAGAAGTATGGTCAGGCGTAATGAAGCAACAATTAACCACGACGGTTCGGGTTGAAGGAAAAGGCGAAAATAAGGCTGCCGCCTTTTCTTCCGCACTGAGTCAGGTTCAGAGAACGGTTCTCAAATCTTCCGCCAATAATGTCTTGCTGCGTATTGAACCGCAGGACGTCAAGGTAATAAAGGCTGAAGAGTCAGTAAAAAGAGAAAAGTTTCTGTTCTTTTTTCTGGCCAGGGAAAGAAAGAGTTATTACGTGGCGCTAGACATTACCGTCAACCTGACTGTTATTAATACGGAACAGGTAGTTTTTGTCACGAAATAAAAACGTTAGCTATAAATGACAAGGATATACTGATGTTTTTAATTATTTTATTTAAGTCGCTTATTATCGGCGGACTGGTTGGCGTGGGCGTAGGTGCGGGTGCCGCACGTATGTTCCATGCGCCTACCGTGCAAGGGATGGGGGCTTTTCGTACTCTTGGGGAATTAAACTCCTGTGAAGGCGATCCGGCTTCGCATTTCTCTTTTGGTCTGGGCTTCTTCTTCAACGCCTGGGCATCTTCCGTTGCAGCAGGTTCCTTCACGCAGGACGTTGACCACCGCATCATCCCTCACTGGGCGACCGCGGCGCTGATGTTCAAAAACCGCAATGTCGCTGAAACCATGCATGACCCGCGCAAGATGGCGATTGCAGGCGGCATCATCGGCATGATTGTGGTGGCGTTCCTCAACACCACCGCGTCAGCCGTTCCTCCGGCGTTGCAGGTTACCGCGATTAAAGTGCTGGTACCGGCAGCAAATCTGCTGGTGAACACTGTTATGCCAGTGATTTTCTGGCTGGCGGCGATTGATGCAGGACGTCGTTCCGGTTTCTGGGCCACCATCTTTGGCGGTCTGGCGCAGATGATCATGGGTAACGCCGTACCGGGTCTGGTGCTGGGTATTCTGATCGGTAAAGGCGTCGAAGAAAGCGGCTGGAACCATGTGACCAAAGTGATGATGGCGGCGATTATCGCGCTATTCGTCCTCAGCGGTTTCTTCCGTGGTTTCGACGTCAAACTGTTGCAGTCATTCATGCTGGACGTCCCGACATGGCTGAACGGCATTCACAACTCACTCAGCGGTAAGTAAGGGAGCATGACAATGGAAGAACAAGCCAAACGTGGTTTCTGGTACGCCGAGTGGTCGTTCCCGATTTTTGTCGGACTGCTGTCTTCAGGCGTGTTCGCCGGAACACACATGTATTACCTGTACGGCATCGGCGCGTTTAACGAAGTGGCATTTGTGTCGATGTTGCGTTCCGGCATGGACACAGGCGTGTATGGCGCAGTCGCGGCCTTCGGTGCCAGCTTCCTGTTTGCCCGCATCATCGAAGGTTCACTGGTCGGTATTCTCGACATCGGCGGTGCCATCCAGACCGGTATTGGTCTGGGCGTCCCGGCGCTGCTGCTCGGCGCAGGGATTATCTTCCCGGTGGCGAACTTCGCAGCTTCACTGGTGACCGGCCTGATCCTCGGTTTAGCCGTCGGTTACATCATCGTTCTGGCACGCAAATTCACCATCAACCAGAGCAACTCGACCTACGGCGCTGACGTGATGATGGGTGCGGGTAATGCCTCCGGCCGTTTTCTCGGGCCGTTGATTATCCTGTCCGCCATGGCGGCATCGATTCCAATCGGTCTGGGATCATTGCTTGGCGCACTGGGTTTCTATCTGTGGCAGAAGCCAATCACCGGTGGTGCGATCCTCGGTGCCATGATCCTGGGCGCTATCTTCCCGGTTTCATTGTAAGAACAGCAGCATAGAAGAAAATCAGCAGTAAAACGGGCGTCGGGAACACTCCTGACGCCCGAGATTATGGAGAACGTCGTATGTATGACTTAATCATCCGGCAGGCATTACGCACAGACGGCAGCCTGACTGATATTGCAATTCAGGGCGGCAAATTCGCCGCCATTGGCACTCTGGCAGCCGATGCGACTGCCCGCCAGACTCTTGATCTTCAGGGCAAAGTTTATGCCAGCGCAGGCTGGATCGACTCCCACGTTCACTGTTATCCAAAATCGCCGATTTATCATGACGACGCCGACCTGATTGGCGTGGCCTGCGGTGTCACCACCGTCGCAGATGCCGGCAGCACCGGCGCGAATGATGTCGACGATTTCTATCAGATTACCCGTACGGCGAAAACCAACGTCTACGCGTTTCTCAATATCGCCCGCACCGGCATTGTCACGCAGAACGAACTGGCGGATATGACGCAGATAGACAAAGTCGGTGTGCGTGATGCCATCGCGCGAAATCCTGGTTTTATCATCGGCATTAAAGCGCGCATGAGCAGCAGCGTGGTCGGCCAGAACGGTATCAGGCCGCTGGTGCGCGCCAAAGAAATTCAGCAGGAAAACGATGACCTGCCGCTGATGGTGCATATTGGTAATAACCCGCCGAACCTCGATGAGATCGCAGATTTGCTGACCTCCGGTGACATTATTACCCACTGCTACAACGGCAAGCCGAACCGCATTCTCTCGCCACAAGGCGTGCTGCGCGATTCCATTAAACGAGCGCTGAGCCGTGGCGTGCTGCTGGATGTCGGTCACGGCACCGCGAGTTTCAGTTTTGAAGTGGCGGAACTGGCTATCAGACAGGGCATTTTGCCGCACACCATCAGCTCCGATATTTATTGCCGCAACCGTATAAACGGGCCGGTGCATAGCCTGGCGACGGTGATGTCTAAATTCTTTAGCGTCGGTATGACCTTGCCGCAGGTGATTGATTGCGTGACGTCTCACGCCGCTGACGCGCTGCGCCTGCCTGCCAAAGGCCGTCTGGAAGTGGGCGCTGATGCCGATCTGACCCTGTTCGAGCAGCGTTTTGCGCCGCAGGTGTTTGTCGATTCCGAAGGACAGTCCGCGAAGGGCGAAAGTTTGCTGGTGCCTCTGGCCGCTGTGGTCGCGGGCGTCACCCTGTTAACTGAAGAAGGGAAATCTGCTCATGTCTTCTGAACAATCTTTGTATGAAAAGTACCAGTTAAAACAAGTTATTAATGCTTCAGGCCGCATGACGATTCTGGGTGTGTCGACGCCGCGTGAAGAAGTGGCTGCAGTGGTGAACACCGGGCTGAATCATTTCTTTGAGATGAAAGATCTGGTGAACAAAACCGGCGCTTACATCGCTAAACTGCTGAACGTCGAAAACGCGGTGGTCGTTTCCTGCGCTTCCGCCGGGATCGCGCAGTCAGTTGCGGCAGTGATCGTCAAAGACGACGCCTGGTTGCTGGAAAACCTGCACGCCGCGCCGCTGGAAATTCCGCACGATATTGTGTTGCCAAAAGGCCATAACGTGAACTTCGGCGCGCCGGTCGCGACGATGGTCACGATGGGCGGCGGCAAAGTGGTGGAAGCCGGTTACGCCAATGAATGTTCTGCCGCGCAGCTTGCTGCCTGCATCACGCCGCGCACAGCAGCCATTTTGTACATCAAATCCCATCACAGCGTGCAGAAAAGCATTCTGTCGGTTGCGGAAGCTGCCGAAGTGGCGCGTGCGCACAATCTGCCGCTGATCGTCGATGCGGCTGCTGAAGAAGACCTGTCCTGCTATTACGAGATGGGCGCAGATCTGGTGATTTACAGCGGGGCGAAAGCTATCGAAGGGCCGACCAGCGGTCTGGTGCTCGGCAAAAAACACTACGTCGAATGGGTAAAACTGCAATCGGGCGGAATTGGTCGCGCGATGAAAGTCGGCAAAGAAGGCATTCTCGGTCTGACGCAGGCCATCGAAAGCTACATCACACTGCCGAAAACCACCGGGCAGGAAATGGTCGACAAGATGACGCCATTTATCGCCAGTCTCAATGAAATCAACGGCGTAACAGGCCGCGTGGTCTGGGACAGCGCCGGACGCGATATCGCGCGTACGGAAATTACTTTTGATGAAGCGGTACTTGGCTGGAAAACCAAGGCCATTGTCGATGCCATGAAAAACGGCGACATCGCCATTTATTTCCGGGGCTACCGCGCCAACGAAGGCAAGATTGAAGTCGATGTGCGCAGCGTGACGCCGCCGCAACTCGCCATCGTCGCAGATCGTTTTAAACAACTTTTTAGTGGAGAGAAAGCATGAAGCTGACCCCGAATTTTTACCGTGATCGTGTGTGCCTGAATGTGCTGGCGGGTTCGAAAGATAATGCCCGTGACATCTATGAAGCAGCAGAAGGTCATGTGCTGGTCGGTGTGCTTTCCAAAAATTATTCCGACGTCGCAAGCGGCGTTGCGGACATGAAGGAATATGCGGCGCTCATCGAAAATGCGTTGTCCGTTGGCCTGGGTGCGGGGGATCCGCGTCAGTCGCTGATGGTCAGCCAGATTTCTGCACAGGTTCAGCCGCAGCACGTGAATCAGGTTTTCACCGGCGTGGGTACCAGCCGCGGAATGCTTGGGCAAAACGACAGTGTGGTCAACGGTCTGATCTCTCCGACCGGTAAAGTCGGCTTCGTGAAGATCAATACCGGCCCGCTGAGTTCAGCTTGTGCTGACGCCATCGTTCCGGTGGAAACCGCCATTGCGCTGCTCAAAGACATGGGCGGCAGCTCGGTGAAATATTTCCCGATGGGGGGTCTGAAAACCCGTGACGAATTTGCTGCGGTGGCCCGTGCCTGTGCGGAACAGGATTTCTGGCTGGAGCCGACCGGCGGCATCGATTTAGAAAACTTCGAGCCAATTATGGAAATCGCGCTGGCGGCGGGCGTGACCAAAATCATTCCGCATATCTACAGCTCAATCATCGACAGCGCGACGGGCAACACCCGCCCTGAAGATGTGAAAACCCTGCTGGCCAGCGTCAAAAAGTTGGTGGGTTGAAGGTTCTGACCTTTCCTGCGCGGTAAGCCGTCTGCGCGGTTAAACACCCTGTATCCCACAGTCACTGAGCGGATGCAGGGTTCTCTCGTTTGTCTGATATCCCAAATTCTGAGGAAATGTATGAGAAACTGGTTTCTGATTTCAGGTTTAACCTCCGCGATGCTGGCAGTTTCTGCCATGCCGCTCTATGCAGCAGAAAAAACAATGAATTCGACGACTCCGCATTTTGCTTACGTCGGCACCTACAACCCCAACGGGGAAGGTGTCTACCGTTTTAAATTCGATCCGAAAACCGGCGCACTGAGTGATAAAACGCTCGCCAGCCAGCTGCCAAATCAGGCGCAGATGGTGCTCAGCCACGACGGCAAAACGCTGTTTATTGGCAGTGAAATTGATAATTACAATGGCGGCAAACATGGCGCTGTGGCGGCCTATCGTATTGCGCCAGAAGACGGCAGCCTGACGCTGATTAATCAGGTGGATTCGCAGGGTGCAGGGCCGGTGTATCTGTCCCTGACGCCAAAAGGGGATCATCTGCTGGTGGCGAACTACATCAGTGGCGTGGTGGCAGTCTTCCCGGTGGATGCCAGCGGAAAACTGAGTGAGGCCAGCAATAGCCAGCAGGATTCAGGTCCGGCAGGCGCGGGCAAACCGGCAGCGGCGGCGGAAGGCAGTTTTGCCATCAGCGACCACAACGGGCCGCACGCGCATATGGTTGCCACCGACCCTTCCGGCAAATTCGTGTTTTCCACCGATCTTGGGCTGGACCGGATCTACCAGTGGAAGCTCAACGGTGAAACCGGCGTGCTGGAAGCCAACGATCCGCCGTTTATTAAGGCGTCTTCCGAAGGTGCAGGACCCCGCCATTTCGTGTTTCATCCGAACGGCAAAGTGGTTTTCCTGATCAACGAAGAAGCCTCGACGCTGACCAGTTATCGCTTTGACGCCACCAAAGGCACGCTGACGGAGCTTCACAGCCTGTCATCACTGCCAGCCGGTTTTAAAGGCACCAACTTTGCGGCGGGCATTGTGCTGAGCAAAGACGGCAAGCATCTGTATGTGGCGAACCGTCTGCATAACAGCATCGCGCAGATCAACGTGACCGGCGAAGGCGCGATGACCTGGAATGATGAAACCTGGACGCGTGGCGACTATCCAAGAACGCTGACTTTGTCACCAGATGGCAAATATATTTACGCAATGAATCAACGAAGCGATAACATCACCAGATTCAAGGTATCTGGCGAAAACGGTAAGCTGTCATTCGTTGATGATTATGTGGCTGTGGGCAGTCCGTCACAGATGGTGATTGCACCCTGATAACATGCTGCGTTTGAACTAAACCTTCTGCGTGGAAACCTTCCCGGTGACTGCGCAGAAGGCGTATCCGCAATAATATGGAAGAATAATGGTGAGATTTCCCAATCAACGTCTGGCGCAACTGTTTGATGCGCTGCAAACCGAAACCCTTCCTCAGGATGAGCTGGCAAAACGTCTGTCCGTTTCGACACGCACGGTGCGTGCCGATATTACTGCGCTGAATGAAATCATCGCCGATTTTGGTGCGACGTTTGTTCACAGCCGTGGCAGCGGGTATCAGCTACGTATTGACGATCAGACGCTTTTCTCAACGTTACAGCAATCAACGCAACGTAAACCCAATCCGACGCCGCGCACTGCTGCTGAACGGGTGAAAACGTTGCTGATCCGCTTTTTGACCTCAGCTTTTTCGTTAAAGCTGGAAGATCTGGCCGATGAATGGTTTGTCAGCCGGGGAACCCTGCAAAATGATATGGCTGAGGTGAGGGAGCATCTGGCTCGCTATCATCTGAATATCGAAACCAAGCCGCGCTACGGCATGAAACTGTTCGGTGCGGAACTGGCGATCCGCGCGTGTCTGACGGATCTGTTGTTTCAGCTGGATGCCGAGGAGCAGGCCAATCCTTTGTTGAAAGCGGAAAGTCTGGAGCCGGAAGCGCTGGTGCCACTGACGCGATTGATGCATGAAGTGCTGACGCAGTCTTCTATTCAGCTGACTGATGAAGGCGAGCAATATCTGATCCTGTATTGTGCGGTGGCAATTAAGCGCATTACCGGCGGTTATCCGCTGACGGATTTTGATGCAGAAGACGGTGACCCGGCGGTGAAACAGGTTTCCGTGCGGCTGGCGGCTGAGCTTCGAAATCTGGTCGGCAAGGAAATTCCGGCCTCTGAAGAAGCTTATCTGCGGGTAAATATCGCGGCACGTCGCGTACAGCAAATTCTGCCAACCGACATCAACGCCGACGACGACGAATCGCTGGTCGATTACATTCTGTCGTATATCAACGCGCACTATAACTATGATTTGCAGGGTGACAAGCAGCTGCGCGCCGATCTGCTGACGCATATCAAGACCATGATTACGCGGGTGAAGTACCAGATAAATATCCCCAATCCGCTGCTGAACAACATCAAACAGCATTACCCGATGGCGTATGACGTCACGCTGGCGGCAGTTTCCAGCTGGGGAAAATACACGCCGTATTCGCTGAGTGAAAACGAGATTGGTTTTCTGGTACTGCATATCGGCGTCGGGCTGGAGCGGCATTACAACATCGGCTATCAGCGGCATCCGCAGGTGATGCTGGTGTGCGATACCGGCAATTCAACCATCCGTATGATCCAGGCGCAGATTAACCGCAAGTATCCGCAGCTGGTGATGAAGCAGGTGGTTTCGCTGCGCGATTACGAGCAACTGGAACATATCGACGAAGATTTTATTATCTCCAACGCCCGCATCACCGAGAAGAATAAGCCGGTAGTGGTGCTGTCACCATTCCCGACTGAATACCAGATGGAACAGCTCGGCAAGCTGGTGCTGGTCGACCGCACGCGCCCTTATATGCTGGAAAAATTCTTCGATGAAAAACACTTCATGATCGTCAACGAGCCGATGACGCAGGCAGAATTATTCCGCCATGTGTGCTCGCAGCTGGAAGAAGAAGGTTATGTCGATCAGGCGTTTTATCCGTCAGTGGTGGAACGCGAGGAGATAGTCTCGACCATGCTGGGCGAAGGCATTGCGCTGCCGCACTCACTGGGACTGCTGGCGAAGAAAACCGTGGTGATCACGCTGCTCTCGCCGCAGGGCATTACCTGGGGCGAAGGGGAGACGGCACACGTGATTTTCCTGCTGGCGATCAGCAAGGCGGATTACGAGGAAGCGATGGCGATTTATGATTTGTTCGTGACGTTTGTGCGGGAGCGTTCAATGAGTCGTTTGCTGAGCAGTGAGAATTTTGAAAGCTTTAAGGCCATTGCTATAGACTGTTTAAGCCGCATTTAATACGGCTTAAACAGTGCGCTAATGATCAGTCTTCATCAAAACCTGAATTGATCAGATTTACAACTGCCGTCAGCGCCTGTTCTTCGTCGGGGCCGGTGGCTTCGATTTCTATTTTCTGACCTTTCGGGGAATCAAGCATCAGCAGCGCGATAACGCTGCTGGCTTCTGCTTCAATACCTGTGCCGTTACGCAGCATCACTTCTGATTCGAAACTCTGCACCAGTTCAAATAACTTCATCGCCGGACGGGCATGCATCCCTAACCGGTTTTTGATTTCTACCGTTTGTTTTACCGTCATGATTTACGTTTTTCCAGCGTGCGATGGCGGGATTGCACGTTCTTCCCGCGGGAACGGAAATAGTCGGCCAGTTGCTCTGCGATATACACCGAACGGTGTTTACCGCCGGTACAGCCAATGGCGACGGTCAGATAGCTGCGGTTATTGGTTTCCAGCATCGGCAGCCACTGTTCGAGATAGCTGCGGGTCTGGTAGATAAAGTTGTGTACTTCGGTATGACGGTCAAGAAACGCCGCCACCGGTTTGTCGAGGCCGGTCATCGGACGCAGTTTCGGATCCCAGTGCGGGTTCGGCAGGAAACGCACGTCGAACACGTAATCCGCATCAATCGGAATGCCGTGTTTGAAACCAAAGGATTCGAAGACCATTGTCAGTTCGCGTTCGCGTTTACCCAGCAGGCGGGTACGCAGCATTTCTGCCAGTTCGTGAACGGACATTTCGGACGTGTCGATGATGAGATCGGCGGAAGAACGCAGAGGCTCGAGCAAATCGGCTTCTTCATCAATGGCACTTTCGAGAGAGAGGTTTTTGCTGGAAAGCGGGTGCAGACGACGGGTGTCGCTGTAGCGGCGGATCAGCGTATTGCGGTCGGCGTCAAGGAACAGCAACTGCGGTGAGAAGCTCTCAGGCAGCTGGGACATTGCATATTCATAAACTTCCGGGGTTTCCGGCATGTTACGTACGTCGATGCTGACGGCCGCTGACGTATTACGTTCAACGAGGGTTTGTGCAAGCTGCGGTAATAACACCACCGGCAGGTTATCCACACAGTAAAAACCCATGTCTTCCAATGCCCTTAGGGCAACCGACTTCCCGGAACCGGAACGGCCGCTGACAATCATCAGCACCATGGTGTCACTCCCCTGGCATTCAGTGTTCAGAATTCATTTTCCCGGCACCGTACCGGGAATCAGCAATTTATTCGTTTTCAGTCATTATCTGGAACAGTTCTTCGTCGCTTTGCGCGCCACGCAGGCGGCGACACACTGTTTTATCAGCTAATTTCTTAGCCACCAAAGATAATGTATGTAAATGGGTTTTACATTGATCCGCCGGTACCAGCAAGGCAAAAAGTAAGTCTACCGGCTGATTATCGATGGCATCAAAAGCGATAGGTTGTTCCAGCTGGATGAACACTCCGACTGCACGTAAAGTATCTTCTTCCAGCTTACCGTGCGGGATGGCGATCCCGGCACCGATTCCGGTGCTGCCCATACGTTCACGGGTCAAAATGGCGTCGAAAATCACCTGTGGCGACAAATTCAGTTGCTTAGCGGCCAGTTCGCTGATGATTTCCAGTGCGCGTTTTTTGCTGGCGCAATGAACGCCGCTTTTGGTGCATTCGGCATTGAGCACCGACGTTAATTGCATTGCTATATCGTTGATCATGTCATCTTTCACTTTTGCGCTGTTTCACCCTTAAAGCTATATCGGCTCGTTTCCCGAAGGTCACAAGCCGATGCCCGAAGGTTTGTAGCACAGGGTTGGCTACATGAATGTCAGTGCTGTTTCAGTTTGTCTTTATGTTTATTCAGCTGGCGGGCCAGTTTATCAACCAGTCCGTCAATCGCTGCGTACATATCCTGATGTTCCGAGGTGGCATGTAACTCGCCTCCATTCACATGCAAAGTCGCTTCCGCTACTTTTTGCACCTTTTCCACGCTCAACACCACATACACCTGATTAATCCTGTCGAAATACTGCTCAAGCTTGGCCAGCTTCGACGTGATGAATTCTCTCAGGGGATCCGTGATCTCAATGTGATGTCCGGTAATGTTGAGCTGCATAATGTCTTCCTTCTCTGTTGAGGTCAAACTAACTGTTTACGTTGGTTTGAGGGCGGGATGGACAAAGACTCTCGGTATTTGGCGACGGTTCGTCGTGCAACCATAATTCCCTGATCGGAAAGCAGGGTTGCTAACTTACTGTCACTGAGCGGTTTTACAGGATTCTCCGCTGCGATTAATTTCTTCACCAGCGCCCGGATGGCGGTTGACGATGCCTCGCCGCCGCTGTCTGTACTGACATGGCTGGAGAAGAAATATTTCAGTTCGAAAATGCCACGCGGGCTGTGCAGGAACTTCTGCGTCGTCACACGTGAAATCGTCGATTCGTGCATTTCTACGGCGCTGGCGATATCGGCCAGCACCATAGGTTTCATAAATTCTTCACCCAGTTCAAAGAACGCCTGTTGCTGCTCAACAATGCAGCGCGTGACTTTCAACAGCGTGTCGTTACGGCTTTCCAGACTTTTGATTAACCATTTGGCTTCCTGCAGATTACTGCGGATAAATTGCCCGTCGCTGTCGCTGCGCGCGGAATTGCCCATCGCGGCATACTGCTGGTTAATCTTCAGACGCGGAATGCTGTCGGAATTGAGTTCGACCGTCCAGACACCTGAAACTTTGCGCACCAGCACATCCGGGATCACGTATTCGGATTCACCGGTATTGATCGACTGGCCCGGACGCGGATCAAGAGACTGGATCAGGAGCATCGCTCCTTTCAGTGTATCTTCTTTTAACCGGGTTGATCGCATAAGTGCGCGGAAATCATGGTTCGCCAGCAAATCCAGATGTTCGCTGATGATAAGACGGGCTTCGGTGATGAAGGGGGTATCAGTCGCATACTGAGAAAGCTGGATCAGCAGGCAATCGCGCAAGTCGCGCGCGGCCACGCCAACCGGGTCAAAGCGTTGAACGCGTTTGAGCACGGCTTCCACTTCATCCATCGTGACGTCTTCATCCCCGATGCTTTCCAGAATGTCGTCAAGAGAAACAGTGAGGTAACCGGTGTCATCGACCGCATCGACAATAGACGTCGCAATGGCCGCATCAGTATCAGAAAACGGCGTCAGCTCGACCTGCCACATCAGGTAATCCTGAAGTGTTTGTGTGGTTTCGCCCTGATAAATAGGCAGCTCGTCGTCGCTGTAATCGTTACCGGTGCCTGAAGGCGTGCCTGCGGTATAGATTTCATCCCAGGTCGCATCCAGTGGCAACTCTTCGGGCATGTCTTTTTGCTCGAGCGCTTCGCGGGTATCTAACCCTTCGCTGTCGGTGGCTTCTACTGAGTCGATTTCTTCATGGAGGTCTGTTTGTTCCAGCAGAGGGTTGCTCTCCAGCGCGAGTTGGATCTCCTGTTGGAGCTCGAGCGTGGACAATTGCAACAGGCGGATGGCCTGTTGTAACTGTGGAGTCATTGCCAGTTGTTGGCTGAGTCTGAGTTGCAAACCTTGCTTCATATCTTGGCTTTATTTCCGTTGATGAGTGAATACAGCAACACTTCTGTCAGAGACGGCCTGTTTCAGTTTAAGGCGAAACAGGCACGGTTCCGGCGGCACAGATCACAGACGGAATTCTTCACCAAGATAAACACGTTTAACTAGTTCATCAGCAAGAATATCGGCTGGCGTGCCGTGGGCGATCAACTTGCCCTGACTGACGATATAAGCGCGTTCACACACGTCGAGCGTTTCGCGAACGTTATGGTCGGTGATCAATACGCCGAGGCCGCTGTCACGCAAATGCTCAATGATTTTTTTGATGTCGATAACTGAAATCGGGTCAACACCTGCGAACGGTTCATCCAGCAGGATGAATTTAGGGTTCGCCGCCAGCGCACGGGCGATTTCAACACGACGACGTTCACCACCGGACAGTGACTGACCGAGGTTATCGCGCAAATGAGAAATATGGAACTCTTCCATCAGTTCATTGGCGCGGTCGTTACGCTGTTCTTTGTTCAGATCGTCGCGGATCTGCAACACGGCCATCAGGTTATCAAACACGCTGAGGCGGCGGAAAATGGAGGCTTCCTGAGGAAGATAGCCAATACCTCGACGGGCGCGGGTATGCAATGGCAACAGGCTGATATCTTCATCATCGACGATGATACGGCCCGCATCACGCTGCACAATGCCGACAACCATGTAAAACGTTGTGGTTTTACCGGCACCGTTTGGCCCCAACAACCCGACGATTTCACCGGAATTTACCATCAGGCTGACATCTTCAACGACCTTGCGGCCCTTGTAGGCTTTTGCCAGATTCTCTGCGATTAATTTAGCCATAAAAATCAGTTACTCTTTTTGGTCGGCTGGCCCGCCGCTGCAGGTGTTTTCTGTTGCAGCTGCGAAGGAACCAGAACGGTCGTCACACGGTTGCCTTTATCACTGAAGGCTTCCATTTGCTGTTTCTGTACCAGATAGGTAATACGGTCACCTTTCACGTTGCTGTCGAGCTGTTCAAGGTAAGCGTTGCCGGTCAGGGTCACCAGATCGTTTTCCACTTCATAACGGACTTTCTGCGCGTGGCCTTTTACCGGCTTGCCGTTGTCCTGCATCTGATAAAACGTTACCGGATTACCGTAACCTTCAACCACTTCTTTGCCCGAAACGCCTTGCGGGCGAATAACGACAACTTTGTCCGCTTTAACCTGGATCGTGCCCTGGTTGACGACCACGTTACCGGTGAAGGTGGCGGTATTGGTATTCACGTCCAGAGCCTGATTGGCCGAATCAATGGTGATCGGTTTGGTCGTGTCATCTTTTAAAGCGAATGCCGGTACGCTGACGGCTAACAATGAGCTGACGATCAGGAGATTACGGATTTTATTTTTTGCTTTGAATTTCATAAGAGGTCGTTACCTTTTCGATCAGCTCTGCTGTTTTATCACGCAGATTACCACGCATTTTCATGCCGTTAGATGTAAAACCTGTGCCATAAAGCGTTACTTCATCGTCTGAGGCAACGTCCTGTGTCGTCAGGTTAACCCGTGCATTGTCCGTTTTGATTCTTTGCAACTGTGAAGTGTCAGGCGTCAGGCTGTCTGCCTGCACATGCCCGTAAAGATAGAGCATTTTATCCTGAGTCAGCTTGGCCTTGTCAGAATGCAGCACCCAAGTAGGGACTTTATTCTTGTCGTACATGGTCGCTACCGGATTGGTAAACCATGTCACCTGATCAGTGGTGTAATATTTCACCTGATCGGAAACCAGTTTATACGTCAGGCTGCCCAGCGGATCGTACACCATCGTGACGGTGTGGGAGCTCTGATAGGTCGGATCCTGATCGTTGACTGCCGGCTGGACATTATCGCTGTTGTCAGACATTGATAAGCCAAGCAGCACCAGAACGATGGCTGTCAGCGCCAGAATAATCCAAAGTCTTGTTTTACTCATATCGAGAGCCCTTTGGCGTCCTCCAGCTTACCCTGTGCCAGTAAAATCAAATCGCACAATTCGCGTACTGCACCACGTCCGCCGGCGATGCGCGTGACATAATGCGCTTTCGGCAACAGGATGGGATGCGCGTCCTGAACAGCGACTGAAAGACCGACTTCAGCCATCACTGGCCAGTCAATCAGGTCATCACCGATGTAGGCCACTTCGTCGGCCCGCAAAGACAGTGTATCTAACAGTTCGCGGAAGGCCAAAAGCTTATCCGATTGTCCCTGATACAAGTGGCGTATACCGAGGGTTTTAGCGCGATCTTCCAGTAATTTCGCATTGCGGCCTGTAATAATCGCCACCTCAATGTCAGAAGTCAGCAGGCAGCGGATACCATAACCGTCGCGAACGTTAAAACTTTTCAGCTCTTCTCCCTGATTTCCCATGTAGATCAAGCCATCAGACATCACGCCATCTACATCGCAAATCAGCAGGCGGATAGCTTTCGCCCGTTCAAGCACTTGCGTGCTGACCGGACCGTAGCACGTCTCCACCAGGGCTGCGCTATTACTCATTCAGGGATTTCCTCAATTAAACTACGCCAGCGCGCAGCATGTCGTGCATATGTAACACACCCAGCAACTGGTCACCATCAGCAACCATCACGCAGGTTATGTTTTTTTCCTGCATTAAATTCAGCGCATCCACCGCCAGAAGAGAAGGGCGGACGCGAATACCGCCGGTCGTCATGACGTCAGCAATCAAAGCGTCGTTAATGTTAACGCCCATATCGAAAATGCGGCGTAAATCACCATCGGTAAAGATACCTTCGATTCGCATCAGGTCGTTGCAGATAACCGTCATACCGAGATTCTTACGGGTGATTTCCAGCAAGGCGTCGCGCAAAGTCGCGTCGCGGCTGACATGCGGAATTTCATCACCGGTGTGCATAATATCGCTCACGCGCAGCAGAAGCTTGCGACCCAGTGCCCCGCCCGGATGGGAAAGGGCGAAATCTTCTGGTGTGAAACCGCGGGCTTCCAGCAGGGCCACCGCCAGCGCGTCGCCCATGACCAGTACCGCCGTGGTGCTGCTGGTCGGTGCCAGACCCAGCGGACAGGCTTCTTTCGGCACTTTTACGCAAAGGTGCACATCGGCAGCTTTACCCATGGTGCTTTCCGGGTTAGACGTCATGCAGATAAGCGTGATATCCAGGCGTTTGAGTACCGGGATCAACCCGAGAATTTCATGAGCCTCGCCGGAATTGGATATCAGGATCACAACGTCCTGTTTCGACACCATGCCCAGATCACCGTGGCTGGCTTCGCCCGGATGGACAAAGAAAGCGGGGGTGCCGGTGCTGGCAAACGTCGCGGCCATCTTGCGGCCAATGTGGCCGGATTTACCCATACCCATAACGACGACTTTGCCATTGCAGGCGAAGATTTTTTCGCACGCACGGGTAAAATCTCCGTTAATGTATTGATCTAACTGCTCAAGTCCTTCACGTTCTGTTTTAAGCACATCACGCCCGACGGCCTGAAAATCAAAGTCGGAGGCAAAGGTAACGTTAGCCATAGTCAGTTCCTGCCAAAGTTCAGAAGGCAATGCTGTCCGGTAACAGGAACAGCACTGCCATATAGGCGATAAATCCACACAGTAATAGTGCGCCGGCGAGATGACCGATACGGTGTTTACGCATCAGGCACAACCCGGAAAGCACGATACTGACCGCCAGCATGACCCAGTAATCGCGATGAAACGCATCCGGGTTGAACGAGCCTGGCGCAACAAGCGCGGGTAATCCCAGCACCAGACAGGTATTAAAAATGTTCGCACCAATGATATTGCCCAGTGCGATATCATCTTCGCCTTTAATGGCACCGGCGATAAACGTCGCAAGTTCCGGCAGGCTGGTGCCGATAGCGATAACCGTCAGGCCAATCACCAGCTCGCTGACGCCAAAGTAACGGGCAATCACTGTACTGTTGTCGACAATCATACCCGACGCCAGCGGCATGATGATAAATCCCAGTGCCAGCCACAGAAATGCTACGGTGTTGCTGCTGTCCTGGGGAAGTTCGGACATCTGCTCGTACGTCAGCGTATCCAGCCCTTCTTTTTCGGCCGCACGGGCGATTTTTATCACCAGCATCATAAACACGGCGGCACTGGCCAGCAGCAGAACACCGTCAAAGCGGCTGAGTTCCCCGTCACTTAGCACAAAACCACAGAGTGCTGTGACCAGTAACAATAATGGGAGTTCGCGGCGTAATATATCAGAACGAACGGAAAGTGGATGAATCAGGGCTGCACCGCCCAAAATCAGAAGAATATTAATGATATTCGAACCAATTGCGTTTCCGACGGCCAAATCCATCTGATCATTGATGGCGGCTGTGGTAGAAACCACCAGTTCCGGGAGTGATATTCCGACGCCGACGACGGTCATGCCAATCACCAGCGGAGGTATGCCTATTGAGCGTGCCAACACTGCGGCTCCGTACACCAGACGATCGGCGGCGTAAACTAACAGTAACAAGCCGACAATCATCAGTACGATAGCGAGAAGCATGAAACATCCTTTATTGGGTATAATGCGAGGTTCGTTGCCTTTGCAGGCAGGCGATTCCTTCGTCAACATGAGCTAAGGCGACATTTTCTCTGAAAACAAGGCCAGCAGGTTCCTGTATGTTAGACGATGAAGGCTTTTAATTTAAAATGGTAATTCATCGATTTTGACCGTCTGTGGCGGAAAAGTAAATCGATGGCAACTTTGGTAACGAAAGCGCGGTAAGTTTTTGTAAAAATACCAAAGTTATACGACACCCCATCAGGGTCAGACGTATTCTTAGCGAAAGCATTCCGAAGGGATAAACTGAATGAGTCAAAGCGAATCGAATCTGGTTGAGATCAAGGGCATGAGTTTCGTGCGCGGCGATCGTCCCATTTTCGAAGAGATCAATATGACCGTGCCACGAGGCAAAGTCACCGCCATCATGGGGCCTTCGGGGATCGGTAAAACCACCTTGCTGCGCCTGATCGGCGGGCAACTCACACCGGACAGCGGGGAAATCTGGTTCGACGGAGATAACATTCCGACACTGTCACGCCGTAAGCTGTACGAATCCCGCAAGAAAATGAGCATGTTGTTTCAATCCGGTGCATTGTTTACTGACCTGACTGTGTTCGAGAATGTGGCGTTCCCGTTGCGTGAGCACAGTAAATTACCGGAAGAACTGCTGCGCAGCACTGTGACCATGAAACTCGAAGCGGTAGGTTTACGCGGTGCCGGTGACCTGATGCCTGCTGAGTTGTCGGGTGGGATGGCGCGTCGTGTAGCGCTGGCGCGATCTATCGCGCTTGATCCGGAACTCATCATGTTCGATGAGCCTTTTGTAGGTCAGGATCCCATCACGATGGGCGTGCTGGTGAAGCTTATCGATGAACTTAACCATGCGCTGGGCGTAACCTGTATCGTTGTTTCTCATGACGTACCTGAGGTACTCAGTATCGCGGATTATGCGTATATTGTGGCGGCGCAGCATGTCATTGCTGAAGGTACACCCGAAGAATTGCAAAATAACCCTGATCCGCGAGTTCGCCAGTTCCTCGACGGTATTGCCGACGGACCGGTGCCTTTCCGTTTCCCGGCCGGTGATTACAAAACCGAGCTGCTCGGATGATGGAGTTCTCTATTCATGTACCTTGTTTTGAAAATAAATAGGGCTTTAGCCTCAGTCGGGCGCCGCGGAATAAATACCTGCGCGTCTTTTGGTCGTGCCGGTCTGATGCTCTTTCGGGCGTTGGTCGGTAAGCCGCAATTTGCCAAACAATGGCCGCTGCTGATCAAGCAGCTCTACAGCGTTGGCGTGCTCTCCCTGCTGATCATCCTTGTTTCCGGCCTGTTTATCGGCATGGTGCTGGGCTTGCAGGGATACCTGATTTTAACCACCTACAGTGCTGAGGCCAGCCTCGGCATGATGGTTGCGCTTTCCCTGCTACGTGAGCTAGGCCCTGTGGTGACTGCATTACTGTTTGCCGGTCGTGCGGGCTCTGCGCTGACCGCTGAACTGGGTCTGATGAAAGCCACCGAGCAAATCTCCAGTCTGGAAATGATGGCTATCGATCCGCTGCGCCGCGTTGTGGCACCGCGTTTCTGGGCCGGTCTGATTTCCATGCCTCTGCTGACGGCGATTTTTGTTGCGGTCGGGATCTGGGGCGGCTCGCTGGTCGGCGTGGACTGGAAAGGGATCGACAGCGGATTCTTCTGGTCAGCGATGCAAACTTCCGTAGACTGGCGGACTGACCTGCTTAACTGCCTGATTAAAAGCCTTGTTTTCGCTATCACTGTGACCTGGATTGCGTTGTTCAATGGCTATGATGCGATACCGACGTCCGAAGGGATCAGCCGGGCAACGACACGTACTGTGGTGCATTCGTCACTGGCGGTGCTGGGATTGGATTTTGTGCTGACAGCACTGATGTTTGGAAACTAGACCATGCAAACGAAAAAGAGTGAAATCTGGGTAGGCGCATTTTTGATCATCGCACTGATTGCGGTGTTATTCCTGTGTCTGAAAGTGGCCGACATCCGTTCTATCGGCTCAGATCCGACGTACCGTATTTCTGCGGACTTCGACAATATCGGCGGCCTGAAAAGTGGTTCTCCGGTCAAAGTCGGCGGCGTGGTGATTGGGCGTGTCAGCAGTATATCGCTTGATAAAAACTATTCTCCACGCGTGGAAATGGACATTGACCAGAAGTACAACCAGATCCCGAGCACCAGCACGCTGGCTATCCGCACTTCGGGTTTACTGGGGGAGCAATTCCTGGCGCTGAACATTGGTTTTGAAGACCCTGACATGGGAACGACTATCCTTAAAAACGGTGGCGTCATTCAGGACACCAAATCGGCGCTGGTTCTCGAAGACCTGATTGGCCAGTTCCTTTATAAGAGCGGCGACGGTAAAGCGGATCCGGATGCAGGGTCTGCGACTGCAGCACCCGCGGGCGATTCTGCCCCTGCGCCTGACGCTAACACTGCTCCGCAACCGGCTGCTCATTAAGAACTTGTAACTACGGATTCTCCATCAAAGAGGAAATGATTATGTTTAAACGTTTAGTGATCGCCGCACTGCTGGTGGTTATGGCTCCGCTGGCGAATGCTGCGGTTGATAAAACCAACCCTTACAGCGTAATGAATGAAGCGGCGAACAAAACCTTCACCCGCCTCAAAACCGAACAGCCGAAAATCAAGCAGGATCCTAACTACCTGCGCCAGATCGTTCGTGAAGAACTGCTGCCGTACGTGCAGATTAAATATGCCGGTGCGCTGGTGTTAGGTCGCTACTATCAACAGGCGACTCCTGCGCAGCGTGATGCGTATTTCGCAGCGTTCTCTGAATACCTGCAACAGGCCTATGGCCAGGCGCTGGCCATGTACAACGGTCAGAGCTATACCGTGCAGCCGGAACAGTCTTACGCAGATAAAGACATCATTGCTATCCGCGTGACCATTACCGATCCGAACGGTCGTCCGCCAGTGCGTCTGGATTTCCAGTGGCGTAAAAACAGCCGTACCGGTGAATGGCAGGCTTACGATATGATCGCAGAAGGCGTCAGCATGATTTCGACCAAGCAAAATGAATGGGCGGATATCCTGCGTCAAAAAGGGATTGATGGTCTGACTGCACGTCTGAAACAAGCGGCTGCAGAACCGATTACTCTGGACAAAAAATGAGTGAAGCACTGCGCTGGGTATCGCAGCCGCCGCGACTGACGTTGCACGGTGAACTGGATCGCGAAACGCTGGTCCCTCTGTGGGATGCGCGCAAAAAGCTGATGTCCGGGATTACCTGTCTGGATGTGTCCGGGCTGGAGCGTGTGGATTCTTCCGGTCTGGCGCTGTTAGTGCATTTGCGTGAAGAAGCCAGCCAGCAGGGCGTTACTCTGACAATTGCCGGTATCACCGACAGGCTGAATACTCTGATTGCGCTCTACAATTTGCAGGACATCATTCCGGCTGCCTGAGCAAATAAGCCAGCAGTTCCGGTAAGTTAGGCGGCTGAATACGTTCCGCTGCCCGACTCTCTCCAAAGCCCCTGTGCGAAACTCTTGCTCAGGGGCTTTTTCGTGGTTTAAGAATTGCGCCGATCCCTATAAGATATCGGGCTGTTATGATTCTTTAGAAGAATAGATCCCCTATGGAAACGAATGAAATTAAAGACGTGCTGATGAACGCATTGGCACTGGACGAAGCCCACATTACTGGCGATGGCAGCCATTTTCAGGCCATTGTCGTTGGTGCGATGTTTGATGGCATGAGCCGCGTGAAAAAACAGCAGACCGTTTACGCCCCGCTGATGGAATACATCGCCGACAACCGAATCCACGCACTGTCTATCAAGGCTTATACCCCTGAAGAATGGGCGCGTGACCGTAAACTGAGCGGTTTATAAGACTGCCGGAGTTCCGGCAGCTTCCTCATATCTGACCTGTCGTTTAAATGAATAGAGAGCAGTCATAATGGATAAATTTCGTGTACAGGGTGGGACTCGTCTGAGTGGCGAAGTCACTATCTCTGGTGCAAAAAATGCAGCACTTCCTATTTTGTTTGCCGCACTGCTTGCTGAAGAACCCGTTGAACTCCAGAACGTTCCTCACCTGAAAGATATCGATACCACCATCAAACTGCTGAGCCAGCTGGGCACCAAAATCGAACGTAACGGTTCGGTCTTTGTGGATGCCAGCGCGGTGAACGAGTTCTGTGCGCCATACGATCTGGTGAAAACCATGCGTGCCTCCATCTGGGCGCTGGGCCCGCTGGTGGCGCGTTTTGGCCGCGGCGAAGTTTCCCTGCCGGGCGGCTGTGCTATCGGCGCACGTCCTGTTGACCTGCACATCACCGGTCTGGAGCAGCTGGGCGCGACTATCGTGCTTGAAGAAGGCTACGTGAAGGCGTCCGTAGACGGTCGTCTGAAAGGCGCGCACATCGTGATGGATAAAGTCAGCGTTGGCGCGACAGTCACCATCATGAGCGCAGCGACCCTGGCCGAAGGCACCACCATAATTGAAAACGCCGCGCGTGAGCCGGAAATTGTCGATACTGCCAATTTCCTGAATACACTGGGCGCGAAAATTACTGGCGCAGGCACTGATAAAATCACCATCGAAGGCGTAGCACGTCTGGGTGGCGGTGTTTATCGTGTGGTTCCTGACCGTATCGAAACTGGGACTTTCCTGGTGGCTGCGGCGATTTCTGGTGGCAAAATTGTCTGCCGTGAAGCGCGTCCAGATACGCTGGATGCCGTTCTGGCAAAACTGCGTGAAGCCGGTGCAGAAATCGAAGTGGGCGAAGACTGGATCAGTCTCGACATGCATGGCAAACGTGCTAAAGCGGTGACGTTCCGCACTGCGCCGCATCCGGGCTTCCCGACTGACATGCAGGCACAGTTCAGCCTGCTGAACCTGGTGGCTGAAGGTACCGGTGTTATCACCGAAACTATCTTTGAAAACCGTTTCATGCATATTCCTGAGCTGATCCGTATGGGCGCTCACGCTGAAATCGAAGGCAGCACTCTGATTTGTCATGGCGTTGAAAAACTGTCTGGCGCTCAGGTGATGGCGACTGATCTGCGTGCTTCCGCCAGTCTGGTTCTTGCCGGTTGTATCGCAGAAGGCGTAACCGTGGTTGACCGTATTTATCACATCGATCGTGGCTATGAGCGCATCGAAGATAAATTGCGCCAGCTGGGTGCAAAAATCGAGCGTTTTAAAGGCGAGTAATTCCTGCGCCTGACGCAATAAAAAAGCCGGAAGGGGAGACCTTTCCGGCTTTTTTTTGTTTTTTGTTCAACGGTTATCAGTGATCAGGATATTCCTGCACGGTGACCTGCAAGGTCAGTTGCTGACCATCACGGATGATTTTAACCGGAATAACCGTACCAGGGCGAACTTCTGCCACCTGGTCCATTGTCTCAATCGCGGACACGGCCGGTTTATTATTCACGTTAACAATCACATCCCGCACCTGCATACCGGCATTCGCCGCCGGACCGTTCGGAGTAACTTCGTTAACCACAATCCCCTGAATGCGATCCAGTCCGCTATTCGGCCCGTGCAGAGGAGAAACCTCGCGGCCGCTGATGCCGATATAACCGCGAATGACGCGACCATCACGGATAAGCTTGCCCATCACTTTTGTCGCCAGCGCTGTCGGGATCGCAAAGCCAATACCTTCCGGCGTCGCGCCGTCATTACTCTGGTCAAACGACAGCGTGTTAATTCCCATCAGCTCACCCAGTGAGTTCACCAGCGCACCGCCGGAGTTACCCTGGTTGATAGAGGCGTCCGTTTGCAGGAAGTTCTGGCGACCGGACGGGCTCAGGCCAATACGGCCGGTGGCGCTGATAATACCCTGTGTGACGGTTTGCCCGAGATTATACGGGTTACCAATCGCCATCACGACATCACCCACGTGCGGAGTGCGGTGTGAATTAATCGGGATCACTGGCAAATTCCCGGCGTTAATTTTGAGAACGGCCAGGTCAGTCAGGCTGTCAGAACCGACCAGTAACGCTTCAAATACACGGCCATCTTGTAATGCCACGATAATCTGGTCAGCATTATTAATCACGTGTTTGTTGGTCAGGATGTAGCCGTTGTCATTCATGATTACACCGGAACCCAGCGTGCGAATGGCCAGTTCGTTTTGAGAACTGTTGCCCATGTTGCGGTTATAGACGTTCACGACGGCAGGCGCGGCGTGACGGACGCCTGAGTTATAGCTGACAGGCTCTTCGCTGGTTTGGGTGAAATTGCGTTCGAACAGCGGGTCTGTGATGTTTTTACGCAGCATAGGTACCGCCGCCAGCAAAATGCCGGCAACAATCAGGCCGATAACAGCGGATCTCAATAACTTAACAAACATGGGTGTATAGGACGCGAGATGAAAAGTGCCTGAAGAATAGCATGACTTAATCGGACGCAGCAGCATCTGCGTCCGATTTTCAACCCTTTACGGCATGAATAAGTAGATATTTTGCCCTTTACGCACAATGCTCAGCGCAATCAGGTCAGGTTTACTTTCCAGAATTTTGCGGAAGGCGGCCAGATTTTCGAGCGGTTCACGGTTTACACCGATGATTACGTCATCTTTTTCCAGACCTATCTGGTCGGCTGGTGTGCCTTTTTTCACGTCATCGACATGCACGCCTTTGGCGTTTTTATCCGTTGGATCACTGAGCGTCACTCCCTGCAATGCAGGATTGAGTTTCTCAATGCTGACTTCCACGGCCGGGCTCTTATCCAGCGTGACGTTGACGGTCATCGGTTTGCCGTCGCGCAGCAAACCAATCTGCATAGTGACGCCTGGACCGGCGGTGCCGACTTTTGCGCGTAATTCTGCAAAGCTGTTCAGCTTTTTACCCTGAAGGGTGACCAGCACGTCACCTGATTTAATCCCGGCTTTTGCCGCCGCTGAATCAGGCAGCACTTCGTTGACGAAAGCGCCGCGCTGGCTGTCGAGTTTAAAGGCCTGTGCCAGTTCCGGCGTCATTTCACTGCCACGGATCCCCAGCAGGCCACGCTTCACTTCGCCGAATTCAATCAGCTGGTGGCTGAGATTCTTCGCCATATTCACCGGAATAGCGAAGCCGATACCGACGCTGCCACCCTGAGAAGAAATAATGGCGGTGTTGATACCAATCAGTTCGCCTTTCAGATCGAGCAAAGCACCGCCGGAGTTGCCGCGGTTAATCGACGCATCAGTCTGAATAAAGTTTTCCAGCCCTTCAAGATTGAGGCCGCTGCGACCGAGGGCGGAAACAATGCCGGACGTCACGGTCTGGCCTAGCCCGAACGGGTTGCCCACGGCGACCGCAAAATCGCCCACGCGCAGATTATCTGAATCGGCCATGGTGATTTGTGTGAGGTTCTTAGCATCGATCAGCTGGATGACGGCGATGTCAGACTGGTCGTCTTTGCCGATGAGTTTGGCTTTATATTCGCGACCATCGTTGAGCTGTATGCTGATTTTATCGGCGTTATTCACCACGTGATTGTTGGTGAGCACGTACCCCTTAGCTGCGTCAATGATTACGCCCGAGCCGAGCCCTTCAAAAGGCTGCGGTCCCGGATTAGGCTCCGGATCTTGCTGACCAAAGAAGAATTTATATTCCGGTGGCACATCCGCGCTTGGCGGCTGCGTGCCGGAAACCTGAACGCCCACGACGGCTGGCAGAACTTTCTCCAGCATAGGCGCCAGACTTGGCAACGGTTGTCCCTGAACTTGTGTCGGTAAAGCAGCATTCGCCATAGGCGCAGAAGCGAAAGTTAATCCAAGGCTAACAGCTAACACACTGAGCAAAAATGACTTTTTCTTCATCACGATAACTCTCTCGCTTTCTGTAAGGGACGTCAGTTAGGGACAATAGAACGATGATTTACTGCAAGGGAGGGTCTTGAAAACGGCACATGCGCGGAACATGTGCCGTAAATACACCTGCACAACGATTGTCATGCAGGTCAGGAGCGTCTGTTATTTACGAACCGGACGCTCGCCGCGCAGCAGACCCGATGCGCCATCAGAATAATCACGTGGCATCTGTACCGGCACCTGATCGTTATCGGCTTCAGAACCGGTCAGGCGATAGTTGAACGGATTATCCTGCTCTGGCATATCAGGCAGCAGATTATTGGAGCTCTTGGCCATATGCTGATAAAGCTGACGGTAATCTGTCGCCATGTTATCAAGCAACTCTGCGCTGCGGGCAAAATGCCCCACCAGCTCCTGACGATATTCGTCGAGTTCGGCTTTGCTTTTCTCCAGTTCGTTTTTCATGACTTGTTGATCACGTAATTTACGATTACCAAAGCGCATCGCTACCGCACCAATCGCGATACCGACCACTAATCCAATGAGTGCATACTCCCAGGTCATAATGACTCCTATTTTGACTTCGTTGTCCCGCAGGGCTTTTTCACGTAACTTTTATGACTTAACTTTTTTACACAATGGTTTTAACGTAATTGTCACACGCATTCGTCATGCAATAGCTCCACTATAACCGTTAACCTTGTCAGAGTGGAATCCTGCCGGGAAAATCGCTGCCGTCTGATGGTTTTTTCGCACACAGACAGCCGGGAAAAGCGGCGAATCCACCCCAAAAAAGCGGCGAAACGACGTGAAAAACTTAAAATTTTTTTCTCAGGGACGTTAACTATGATGCAACCCAAATCTCCACTTTTCGTTTATCAGAGTGCCGTTGATGCTGGCGAGTTCCAGCCGGACGCGGTTCAGAAGCAGGCTGTGGCCCAGCTCGATGCTATCTATCAGGCATTATCTTCCCGCCCAATGGCGGAACCTCCGGCCAGCCGCGGTGGCTTGCTCGGACGTCTTTTTGGCAAAAGTGCGCCAAAAACCACACAACGTCCTGTTCAGGGCTTATATATGTGGGGCGGAGTAGGGCGCGGTAAAACCTGGCTAATGGATTTGTTTTTCGACAGTCTGCCGGGTGAGCGCAAGCTTCGTCTGCACTTTCACCGCTTTATGCTGCGTGTTCACGAAGAACTGACTGAACTTCAGGGACAGGAAGATCCGCTGGAAGTGATCGCCGACCGTTTCAAAGCAGAAACCGATGTACTGTGTTTCGATGAGTTTTTTGTCTCGGATATCACCGATGCGATGCTGCTGGCGACGTTGTTGCAGGCGCTGTTCGCCCGCGGGATTACGTTGATCGCCACGTCCAACATTCCGCCTGATTCGCTGTACCGGAACGGCCTGCAACGCGCGCGTTTCCTGCCCGCTATCGATCTGATTAAAGAACATTGCGATGTCCTGAATGTGGACGCCGGGATTGACTACCGCCTGCGTACCCTGACTCAGGCCAATCTATGGCTTGATCCGGGAGGCGCGGATACGACGGCGGCCATGCAAAATATGCTGGGAAAACTGACCGGTAATCACAGCGGTGAGGCCGGTACTGAAGCTGTCATGCTGGAAGTGAATCACCGGCCAATGCGGGCGATTGCTGCCGTCGATGGTGTGCTGGCGATAGAATTCCATACGCTTTGTGAAGAGGCGCGCAGCCAGCTCGACTACATTGCGCTTTCAAAAATTTATCACAGCGTGCTGCTGCACAACGTGCCGGTGATGAAAGCGGATAACGAAAATGCCGCGCGACGTTTTCTGGCGCTGGTGGATGAGTTTTATGAGCGCCACGTCAAACTGGTGGTTTCTGCTGAGGCTCCGATGTTTGAGATTTATCAGGGCGAACGGTTGAAATTCGAGTATCAGCGCTGCCTGTCGCGTCTGCAGGAAATGCAAAGTGAGGAATACCTCAAGCGACCGCATCTGCCGTGATTTTTAACTGATTATTTTTTGTTCGGTTCGTGGTATAAGAACACGCAGTACATCCTGCATGGCGAACCCTTCTGCTGTCCTGAAGGAAATCTTCCTTTTCGTCGAAAAAGGGTTCGATCTTTGCAGGAGACTTCTCTATAATCTTGCGACCCCACGTTACTACAAAGTTTTTTTCCCGAAACTTTATAAGTGCCAGCATTGGCTATTCGAAGGGGTAGGTTTGCTGGACGATGGTCGTGTGAACCTCAAATACTTATTTTATAAACAAGTAAGCGTTCGGGTGTTCGCCAACGTGTAACTTTAATTGGGTAAGCTTTTAATGAAAACTTTTACAGCTAAACCGGAAACCGTACAACGTGACTGGTTCGTAGTTGACGCTACCGGCAAGACCTTAGGTCGCCTGGCCACTGAACTGGCTCGCCGTCTGCGTGGCAAACATAAAGCGGAATACACTCCGCACGTTGATACTGGTGATTACATCATCGTTCTGAACGCAGAAAAAGTTGCTGTAACCGGCAACAAGCGTAACGACAAGATTTATTACCATCACACCGGCCACATCGGTGGTATCAAGCAAGCGACCTTTGAAGAGATGATCGCTCGCCGTCCTGAACGCGTGATCGAGCTCGCGGTTAAAGGCATGTTGCCAAAGGGCCCGTTGGGTCGTGCAATGTACCGTAAAATGAAAGTTTACGCGGGTAACGAGCACACTCATGCGGCGCAACAACCGCAAGTTCTTGACATTTAATTCGGGATTATAGGCAATGGCTGAAAATCAATACTACGGCACTGGTCGCCGCAAAAGCTCCGCCGCTCGTGTTTTCATCAAACCGGGTAGTGGTAACATCGTAATTAACCAGCGTAGCCTGGAACAGTACTTTGGTCGTGAAACTGCCCGCATGGTAGTTCGTCAACCACTGGAACTGGTCGACATGGTTGAGAAATTTGACCTGTACATCACCGTTAAAGGTGGTGGTATCTCCGGTCAAGCTGGTGCTATCCGTCACGGTATTACCCGTGCACTGATGGAATATGACGAAAATCTTCGTGGCGAACTGCGTAAAGCTGGCTTCGTTACTCGTGATGCTCGTCAGGTTGAACGTAAGAAAGTCGGTCTGCGTAAAGCACGTCGTCGTCCTCAGTTCTCCAAACGTTAATTTTCTGCTGCTTTGCAGCTCAGTGCTTCGGCACGAAAATCAGCGTCAAAAACCCGGTGCTTCACCGGGTTTTTTTATGTCTGTTTATCAGCAATCGCAGGATAAATGATCTCCTGACACACAATTCCCCACGAAATCGTCTCACCGTCCCCCACAGCGTGCGTAAAATCTGGTAAACTATCACACACTTTTGTGCCTATTCGCCGAGCAGTTGACGTTGCCGCGCTTCCTGGCTGGGTTCGCCTTGCCGATGGTTGTCTATGAAACTACGGGACAAAAACTGCAGGCTGGCGATAACTCGCTGTAATATTCTAGATAAACTTGGAGGTTTTCATGGCTGTCGCTGCCAACAAACGTTCGGTAATGACGCTGTTTTCCGGCCCGACCGACATTTTTAGCCATCAAGTACGTATCGTACTGGCGGAAAAAGGTGTCAGTGTCGAGATCGAGCAGGTTGAGATGGATCACCTGCCGCAGGATCTTATTGACCTCAACCCTTACCGCACCGTGCCTACGCTGGTTGATCGTGAGCTGACCCTGTTCGAATCCCGCATCATCATGGAATATCTTGATGAGCGTTTCCCGCATCCACCGCTGATGCCGGTTTATCCGGTTGCCCGTGGTGAAAGCCGTCTGATGATGCACCGCATCGAAAACGACTGGTATTCTCTGATGCGTCAAATCGAGCAAGGTTCTGCAACTGAAGCGGATGCTGCGCGTAAGCAACTGCGTGAAGAGCTGCTGGCAATTGCGCCAATCTTCTCGTACATGCCTTACTTCAAAAGCGAAGAGTTCAGCCTGGTCGATTGCTACCTGGCTCCGCTGCTTTGGCGTTTGCCACAGCTGGGCATTGAGCTGTCAGGTGCCGGTTCTAAAGAGCTGAAAGTCTACATGACCCGCGTCTTCGAACGTGATGCTTTCCTGGCTTCCCTGACCGAAGCAGAGCGCGAAATGCGTTTGCATACCCGAGGTTAAGGTATGGAGATGACCGACATGTCTCCGCGTCGACCCTATCTGCTGCGGGCTTTTTATGACTGGTTGCTCGACAACCAGTTAACCCCGCATCTGGTGGTTGACGTGACGATGCCTGGCGTGATGGTGCCGATGGAGTTTGCGCGTGACGGACAAATCGTTCTGAACGTCGCGCCGCGTGCTGTCGGCAATCTCGAACTGGGTAACGATGATGTACGCTTTAACGCCCGTTTTGGTGGCGTACCGCGTAACGTGTTTGTACCGATTGCCGCAGTTCTGGCGATTTATGCCCGTGAAAACGGTGCCGGTACCATGTTCGAACCTGAGCCTGCTTATGAAGCTGAAGGTGCCTTTGACGGTGACCTGAGCGCGGATGAGCCGACAGAGCCGACCATGTCAGTCATTGATGGCGATTTGCCGGATGTGGCTGAAGAAGACCCGGATGATGAGCCGCCGACTCCGCCACGCGGTGGTCGCCCGGCATTGCGCGTTGTGAAGTAACAACCCGCCTCAGCCCGGTTTCACGCTTAAACCCTGCGATGTTCGCGGGGTTTTTTATTGCCCTGAATTCATGCGGCTCTCCTTTCGCCTGTGCAGATTTGCTGTGTTATCATTCAAAAAATCATTCGCACACCTTCCATTAAACAGGGTCTGATCCCGACGCTATGAGCACATTCGACGAACAACCGGCAGATACCAGCGACACCTTCGGGCATGCAATGCGTCGCCGTCCGCTCGCGCGCAAAAAGCTTTCAGAGATGGTGGAAGAGGAGCTGGAGCAGATGATCCGCAGGCGTGAATTCGCCGAAGGAGAGCAACTGCCGTCCGAACGTGAGCTGATGACGTTCTTCAATGTTGGCCGTCCGTCCGTGCGTGAAGCGCTGGCGGCACTCAAACGCAAAGGGCTGGTGCAAATCAGCAACGGTGAGCGCGCCCGCGTATCCCGTCCTTCCGCTGAAACCATCATCAGTGAGTTGTCAGGTGTGGCTACTGATTTTCTGGCGCGTCCGGAAGGGATTGCCCATTTCGAACAGTTGCGTATGTTTTTCGAATCCAGCCTGGTGCGTTACGCCGCCGAGTTTGCCACCGATGAACAGATTGACCGTCTGGGCAAAGCGCTGGAAATGAACAGTCAGTCGCTGGATGACAACGATCTCTTCATCCGTTCCGATATCGAATTCCATCGCGAACTGGCTGAAATTCCTGCCAATCCTATCTTCATGGTCGTGCATGTGGCCTTGCTGGACTGGCTGATTGCGGCGCGTCCTTCCGTCCCTCAGGAAGAACTGCACGCGCATAACAACGTCAGTTATCAACAGCACATCGCAATTTTCAACGCTATCCGGGCGCGTGATCCTGATGCCGCGGATGGGGCGCTGAAAACTCATCTGAAAAGTGTGTTCGCAGCGTATTACGCGGCAAAGCCTAAGCGCGGATCGAAGAAATAATCCGATCTGAACTGAGATCTTCCCTGCATACTTTTTGATCGCCTCTGATCAGCCATAACTATTTCATATGAACGGGATCACATCCTGAACCTTCAGTTGTATTGTGTTTGTTTTTTGGTCTGGTATAACAGGTATAAAGGTATATCGAATTTCCTCAAAACCCAATAACCAGGATGCGTTTATGAAACAGAATCTGCGGGGCGTGATGCCGGCATTGCTCACTCCTTTTAATCAGCAACAACAGGTAGATACCGACAGCCTGCGCCGTCTGGTGCGTTTCAATATCGAACAGGGAATCGATGGCCTGTACATTGGCGGTTCTACCGGTGAAGCTTTTCTGCAAAGCCTGCAGGAGCGCGAACAGGTGCTGGAAATCGTGGCGGAAGAAGCCAAAGGAAAGGTGACACTGATCGCCCATGTCGGCGCCATCAGCACCCGTGAAAGCCAGACGCTGGCCGCCGCCGCACACCGTTACGGCTTTGATGCCGTCTCCGCAGTGACGCCTTTCTACTATCCTTTCAGCTTTAATGAACACTGCGATCACTACCGCGCGGTCACGGATTCCGCCGAAGGTCTGCCGATGGTGGTTTACAACATTCCGGCACTTAGCGGCGTGAAACTTACGCTGGATCAGATCGACACGCTGATCAAACTGCCCGGCGTGGGTGCGCTTAAACAAACGTCCGGCGATTTGTATCAAATGGAAAAAATCCGCCGTGCGCATCCTGATTTAGTGCTTTACAACGGTTACGACGAAATCTTTGCATCCGGCCTGCTGGCAGGGGCAGATGGCGGAATTGGCAGCACGTACAACGTGATGGGCTGGCGTTATATGGCCATCAAAAAAGCCGTACAGGAAGGGGACATACAGCGCGCCATGCATCTGCAAAGTGAGTGCAACAAGGTCATCGATTTGCTGATCAAAACGGGCGTATTCCGCGGACTGAAAACGATTCTGCATTACATGGATATCGTTGCCGTGCCGCTGTGCCGCAAACCTTTTGCGCCGGTGGATGAACAATATCTGCCAGCCCTTAAGGCGCTGGCCACGCAGCTTCAGGTGGAACGCAGCACGTTCTGAATCCGGATGCCGGGATTTCCGGCATCAATAATCCTTTATCAGTCCTGACCAAAGGGTGGGTTAATGCTAATCCGCCCGGGGGTGATTTATGCGTAACAATGCCCGACAGATCTCATGGTTTCGCCATTTGACTAAACCGCAATGGAAAGCATTTTCGGCCGCCTGGATTGGCTACCTTTTGGATGGTTTTGATTTTGTCCTGATCGCATTAGTGCTGACAGAAATTAAGAGCGAGTTCGACCTGACCGGCGTTCAGGCGGCAAGTCTGATTTCTGCGGCGTTTATTTCCCGCTGGTTTGGCGGGTTATTGCTTGGCGCGATGGGCGACCGTTATGGCCGTAAACTGGCGATGATCACCAGTATCGTGCTGTTTTCTGTCGGGACGCTCGCCTGCGGCTTTGCGCCCAATTTCACGGTGATGTTCCTCGCAGGCCTGATTATCGGCATGGGTATGGCGGGCGAATACGGCTCAAGCGCCTCGTATGTCATCGAAAGCTGGCCAAAGCATTTACGCAATAAAGCCAGCGGGTTTCTGATTTCAGGTTTCTCGGTCGGTGCCGTGATTGCCGCGCAGGTTTACAGCGTCGTGGTGCCGGTATGGGGCTGGCGCGCGTTGTTTTTCATCGGCATCCTGCCGATTATTTTCGCCCTCTGGCTGCGTAAAAACATTCCGGAAGCGGAAGACTGGCAGGCGAAGTTTGCCCATAAGAAACCAGTCAGAACCATGGTGGATATCCTCTATCGCGGCAAGCATCGGGTCATCAACGTCGGTATGACGATAATCGCAGCCGCTGCATTATATTTCTGTTTCGCCGGGGACGTGGGCAGCGCTGCGGTGATTGCTGTTCTGGGGCTGGTTTGCGCCGCTGTTTTCATCAGCTTTATGGTGCAGGGCAGCGGTAAACGCTGGCCGACCGGTGTCACACTGATGGTCGTCGTCTTCTTTGCTTTCCTTTACTCCTGGCCGATTCAGGCGCTGTTACCGACTTACTTAAAAACCGAACTGGCCTATTCCCCGACGCTGGTGGCTCATGTGCTGTTCTTCAGCGGCTTTGGCGCAGCGGTCGGTTGCTGTGTGGGCGGCTTTCTCGGCGACTGGCTGGGAACGCGCAAAGCCTACGTTTACAGCTTACTGGCCTCGCAGCTGCTCATTATTCCGGTATTTGCTATCGGCGGCGGAAATATCTGGGTGTTGGGTTTACTGTTATTCCTGCAACAAATGTTAGGCCAGGGCATCTCCGGCATTCTGCCTAAACTGATTGGTGGTTATTTCGATACTGAACAACGTGCGGCGGGACTGGGCTTTACCTACAACGTCGGTGCGCTGGGTGGCGCACTGGCACCGGTTATCGGGGTGGCGATTGCCCAGCGTCTGGATCTCGGTACTGCGCTGGCTTCACTGTCCTTCGGACTGACGTTTGTGGTGATTTTGTTGATCGGGCTGGATATGCCGTCACGCATTCAGCGCTGGGTTCATCCTGAAGCCTTACGCACGCATGACACGATTGATGGCAAACCTTTCAGCGGTGCACTGAAAAAACCGAAGCCAGAAAATCCGAAAAACGGATTGATCAGAAACTGAATTTTGCAGGGAGTTTTTATGTCATTGCTTGAAAAACTGGATGCAGAGATTGCAAAGGCTGGCGGACTGATTGTGTCCTGTCAGCCGGTTCAGGGCAGTCCGCTGGATAAGCCTGAGATTGTGGCCGCGATGGCACTGGCAGCAGAACAGGCTGGTGCGGTGGCGTTGCGTATCGAGGGTATCGAAAACCTGAAAGCCACACACGCTCTGGTGTCTGTGCCGATCATCGGCATTATGAAACGTGACCTTACTGACTCGCCGGTGCGTATCACGCCTTTTCTGGAAGACGTTGATGCGCTGGCCGCAGCGGGAGCCAGCATTATTGCTTTTGACGGCACTGAGCGCGAAAGGCCAGTGCCGGTGGCAAAATTACTGGCACGAATTCATCAGCATCAGCTGCTGGCAATGGCTGATTGTTCCTCACAGGAAGACGGCCTGAAATGTCACCGGATGGGGGCAGATATTATCGGCACGACATTATCCGGCTATACCACAGAGCAAACGCCACAAGAGCCTGACTTTGAATTAGTGAAAGCGCTCAGCGATGAAGGTTGCCGTGTGATTGCCGAAGGGCGCTATAACTCGCCAGCTCTGGCCGCTCAGGCAATGCAATTCGGGGCATGGGCGGTGACGGTGGGTTCTGCCATTACCCGTCTTGAGCACGTCTGCCAGTGGTTTCGGGATGAGATCGTAAAGGTCGCGAAATGACCACGCTGGTTGTCGATATTGGCGGCACCAAACTGGCGGCGGCACTGGCAGACAGCGCGTTAAATCTCAGCGGAAGAAGGGAAATCCCCACGCCCGCGAGCAAAACACAGGATGCTTTGCAGGCCGCGCTGGCTGAACTGGTCGCACCGCTGGTTTCACAGGCGCAGCGTGTTGCGGTCGCTTCTACCGGGATCATCAGGCATGGGGTTCTCACAGCGCTGAATCCGGATAATCTCGGCGGACTTAGCCATTTTCCTCTGGTCGATGTGATTTCGCGTCTGACGCAACTCCCGTGTATGGCGGTAAACGACGCACAGGCGGCTGCCAGGGCTGAGTACCACGCACTTTCAGCCGATATAACGGATATGGTATTTCTCACCGTCTCGACCGGCGTCGGCGGCGGAATGGTGAGTAACGGCAAGCTGCTGACCGGTACGCAAGGGCTGGCGGGGCATTTCGGTCATATGCTGGCGGATCCGCACGGACCACGCTGCGGCTGTGGCCGTATGGGCTGCGTTGAAGCGATAGCATCCGGACGCGGGATGGCCAGCGCAGCAAGCGGCGATTTAGCCGGTTGCACGGCAAAACAGATTTTTGTTCATGCGGCAGCGGGGCATTTGCAGGCACAAGAACTGATACAGCGTTCTGCCCGTGTGCTGGCGCGGTTGATAGCGGATATTAGAGTGGCGACCGATTGTCAGTGCGTGGTGATGGGCGGAAGTATTGGTCTGGCGGAAGGCTATTTAGGGCAGGTTAAAACGTTTCTTAATGAAGAACCTGAGGTTTGTCGCGTACCGCTTTTGATGGCAAAACATCAGCATGACGCCGGTTTGCGGGGCGCGGCGTTACTGGCGCAGGATATGACGTTCTGGAATAAATCTGCTTAAAAAACAACGGGGCTACCATCGCTGGCAGCCCCGTTTTCATGACAGAACGGATCAGACTTCGAGGAAGTTCATGATGCCTTCTGCCGCTTTACGACCTTCGGCAATCGCCGTGACCACCAGATCAGATCCGCGAACCGCATCGCCACCGGCGAAGATTTTCGGGTTGCTGGTCTGGAAAGCGTTGTCGCTGCCTTCAGGGGCAAGGATGCGTCCCTGAGAGTCCAGCTCAACGTCGTGGGCTGCCAGCCATTCCATTTTGTGAGGGCGGAAACCAAACGCCATAACGACAGCATCAGCTTCCATCACATGTTCGGAACCGGCCACGATTTCAGCACGACGACGGCCATGAGCATCCGGTGCGCCCAGTTCGGTACGCGCCATACGTACGCCACACACGCGACCTGAATCGTTCAGTTCGATACTCAGCGGTTGCAGGTTGAATTTGAAATCCACACCTTCTTCGCGCGCATTCTTCACTTCACGACGTGAACCCGGCATGTTTTCTTCGTCACGACGGTACGCACAGGTCACATGGGTTGCGCCCTGACGGATTGAAGTACGCACGCAGTCCATCGCGGTGTCACCACCGCCCAGTACCACGACGCGCTTTTTATCCATCGTCACAAAAGGCTCTTCCTGACTGTCATCGTAGCCCATCAGTTGCTTGGTGTTGGCGATGAGGAACGGCAGGGCATCGTAAACGCCTGGCGCATCTTCATTCAGCAAGCCACCGCGCATGGACTGATATGTCCCGACGCCGAGGAACACAGAATCGTATTCCGCCAGCAGCGCATCAATTGTGATGTCTTTGCCGACTTCGGTATTGAGCTGGAATTCGATACCCATCTCAGTGAAGATTTCGCGACGCTTGGTCATCACCGATTTTTCCAGCTTGAAGGCCGGGATACCGAAAGTCAGCAGGCCGCCGATTTCCGGATGGCGATCGTAAACCACTGCTTTCACACCGTTACGGGTCAGGACATCCGCACAGGCCAGACCTGCCGGACCTGCGCCGATGATTGCCACACGTTTGCCGGTTGGCTGTACGTGAGACATATCCGGACGCCAGCCCATTTCGATGGCTTTATCATTGATATAGCGCTCGATGTTACCGATGGTCACCGCACCGAATTCATCGTTCAGGGTACAGGAACCTTCGCACAGACGATCCTGCGGGCAGACGCGCCCGCAAACTTCCGGCAGGCTGTTGGTCTGGTGCGCGAGGTCGGCGGCTTCCATGATGCGACCTTCGTTCGCCAGCTTCAGCCAGTTCGGAATGTAGTTGTGAACCGGACATTTCCATTCGCAGTAAGGATTACCACAGGACAGACAGCGGTCTGCCTGCGATGCGGCCTGAGTTGCTGAGAACGGCTCGTAAATTTCCACAAACTCAATTTTACGGATCTTCAGCGCTTTTTTAGGCGGATCAACACGCTGTAAGTCGACAAATTGATAAACGTTTTGACTCATCTTAACCTCTTACTGCGCTTGTACCCGCAGCTCAGCTGCGGAACGACTACGGTGACCCAACAATGCTTTGACATCACTGGACTTCGGTTTTACCAGGGCAAATTTAGGCGCCCATTCCGGCCAGTTCGCCAAAATCTCTTCACCACGGGTCGATGCGGTCAACTGTACGTGTTCGATGATCAAACCGCGCAGATGCTCTTCATGGATAGCCAGTTCGGCCACTTCCAGGACTTCAACCAGTTCCGGGTTAACGCGTTTGCGGAATTCGCCGTCTTCATCAAGAACATAGGCGAAGCCACCGGTCATGCCTGCGCCGAAGTTGACGCCGGTACGGCCAAGAACACAAACAATGCCGCCGGTCATGTATTCACAACCGTTATCGCCGATACCTTCGACTACGGTGATAGCACCGGAGTTACGCACCGCGAAACGTTCACCCGCACGACCCGCTGCAAACAACTTGCCGCCGGTTGCGCCGTACAGACAGGTGTTACCGATAATGCTGGCTTCGTGGCTGCGGAACGCTGAACCGATTGGCGGACGGATAGCAATACGGCCACCGGCCATGCCTTTGCCCACGTAGTCGTTCGCGTCGCCGGTCAGCATTAAATCTACGCCGCCTGCGTTCCAGACGCCGAAGCTCTGGCCTGCGGTGCCGTTGAAGTTAATTCGCACCGGATCGGCCGCCATACCCTGATCGCCATGTTTCTCAGCAATTGCACCGGACAACATTGCGCCAACGGAGCGGTCAGTGTTGCGGATATCAAAGTAGAACGCTTTGCTCTGCTTGGACTCAATGTGCGGAGCAGCCTGCTCCAGAATGTCTTTGTTCAGCTGACCCTTATCAAACGCCGGGTTGCTTTCGGTGCAGTACACCGCTTTGCCTTCATGCGGTGTGGCAGTCGCCAGCATCGCAGAGAGGTCGAGATTGTTTTGCTTGGCAGTGAAACCGTCCAGCTCAGTCAGCAGATCGGTACGACCAATCAAGTCCACCAGCTGGCTGACGCCCAGTTCGGCCATGATTTCACGGGTTTCCTGAGTGATGAACTTAAAGTAGTTCACCACACGTTCTGGCAGGCCGTGATAGTGGTTGCGACGCAGTTTGTCATCCTGAGTTGCCACGCCCGTTGCGCAGTTGTTCAGGTGACAAATACGCAGGTATTTACAACCCAGCGCGACCATCGGACCGGTACCGAAACCGAAGCTTTCTGCACCCAGAATCGCGGCCTTGATGATGTCGAGGCCCGTTTTCAGGCCGCCATCCACCTGCAGACGGATTTTGTGACGCAGGCCGTTGGCGACCAGTGCCTGTTGTGTTTCTACCAGACCCAGTTCCCACGGACAACCGGCGTATTTCACCGAAGACAGCGGGCTTGCGCCGGTGCCGCCATCGTAGCCGGCGATAGTGATAAGGTCCGCATAGGCTTTCGCCACGCCGACAGCGATAGTACCGACGCCCGGTTCAGAAACCAGTTTCACCGAAATCATCGCTTTTGGGTTGACCTGTTTCAGGTCGAAAATCAGCTGCGCCAGATCCTCGATAGAATAAATATCGTGGTGTGGCGGTGGAGAAATCAGAGTGACACCCGGCACGGAATAACGCAGCTTCGCGATGTACGGCGTCACTTTGTCACCCGGCAACTGACCACCTTCACCTGGTTTTGCACCCTGTGCGACTTTGATCTGAATAACGTCAGCATTGACCAGATATGCCGGTGTCACACCGAAACGGCCGGAAGCCACCTGTTTGATACGGGACACTTTATTGGTGCCGTAACGCGCAGGATCTTCGCCGCCTTCGCCGGAGTTTGAACGACCACCGATGCTGTTCATCGCTTCAGCCAGAGACTCATGTGCTTCCGGGCTTAACGCACCGATAGACATCGCTGCCGTATCGAAGCGGGTATACAAACCTTCCGCTGGTTCAACCTGATCAACAGGGATCGGCTGACCTTTTGGTGTCACTTTCAGCAGGTCACGCAGTGTGGCGACCGGGCGTTCGTTAACCAGTTTGGCGTACTTTTTATAATCGTCGTAATCACCGCTATTCACTGCGGTTTGCAGTGTGGTAACCACGTCCGGGTTGTAAGAGTGATATTCGCCACCGTGGACAAATTTCAGCAGACCTCCCTGATCCAGCGTCTTGCGTTTCAGCCACGCGCGTTTGGACAGATTCAGTAAATCCTGTTCGAAATCGCTGTAACCGGCACCGCCGATACGGCTGACCACGCCATTGAAACAGGTATTGCACAGATCCTTCGCCAGACCGACCGCTTCAAACAGTTTGGAGCAGCGGTAAGAGGCGACCGTCGAGATGCCCATTTTGGACATGATCTTGTAAAGACCTTTGTTGATGCCGTTACGGTAGTTCAGCATCACTTCACGGTATTTCTTCTCGATAACCTGCGTATCGACCAGTTTGGCCAGCGTTTCGTAGGCCAGATACGGGTAAACCGCCGTCGCACCGAAACCAATCAGTACGGCGAAATGGTGGGGGTCACGGGCGCTGGCGGTTTCAACAATGATATTGGCATCGCAGCGCAGGCTTTTCTCAACCAGACGCAGTTGCAGCGCGCCGACGGCCATAGGTGCAGGCAGCGGCAGGCGGTTCGGGGCAATATTGCGGTCAGACAGCACCAGCAGAACCGCGCCGTTACGCACTTTCTGTTCGCCTTCGTCACAGAGTTTCTGGACGAACTGCTCCATATTTTGTTCGGTCGGATCGTAGGTCAGATCCAGTGTTTCAGCGCGATAGTGTTTGCTGTCGAGCGTGGTGAGCTGTTTAAAGTCAGACCACAGCAGGATTGGCGATTTGAAGCTCAGACGGTGCGCCTGCCCTTCGGCTTCGCAGAACACATTCATCTCGCGGCCAATGCTGGTCGCCAGGGACATCACGTGGGCTTCACGCAGCGGATCGATTGGCGGGTTGGTGACCTGCGCAAACTGCTGGCGGAAGTAGTCATAAACAATACGCGGACGGCTGGAAAGCACGGCGAATGGTGTGTCATCGCCCATTGAGCCGACGGCTTCCTGACCGTTTTCACCCAGTACGCGGATGATTTGATCGAGTTCTTCGCTGCTGTAGCCGAACTGCTTCTGGAAAGTTTCCAGTAAGGTATCTTCCATCTCGCGGCTGCCGACCTGGTCTTCCGGCAGGTCTTCGAACGGCACCAGACGCTGAACGTTTTTCTCCATCCATTGCTTATAAGGATGGCGGCCTTTCAGGTCGTTATCGGTTTCCGCTGAGTGGTGGATCTTGCCGCTGCGGGTGTCGATCACCATCAGTTCGCCAGGTCCGACGCGGCCTTTTTCGACCACTTCATCAGGCTGGTAATCCCAAATCCCGACTTCAGATGCACAGGTGATCAACTTATCTTTAGTGATGACATAACGCGCAGGGCGCAGACCGTTACGGTCGAGGTTACACGCTGCATAACGACCGTCTGACATCACGATACCGGCCGGACCGTCCCACGGCTCCATGTGCATGGAGTTGAAATCGAAGAACGCGCGCAGATCGTCGTCCATGTCCGGGTTTTGCTGCCAGGCTGGCGGAACCAATAAACGCATGGCGCGCAGCAAATCCATCCCGCCCGCCAGGAACAGTTCCAGCATGTTATCCAGCGAGCTTGAGTCAGAGCCGGTTTCATTAACAAATGGCGAAGCGTCTTGCAGATCCGGGATCAGCGGCGTTTTGAATTTATACGCACGGGCACGCGCCCACTGACGGTTACCGGTGATGGTGTTGATTTCGCCGTTGTGCGCCAGATAGCGGAAAGGCTGAGCCAGTTGCCAGCGCGGAACGGTGTTGGTCGAGAAACGCTGGTGGAACAGGCAAATCGCTGATTCCAGACGCAAGTCCGCCAGGTCTAAATAGAAGCGGGGCAGATCCGCAGGCATACACAGACCTTTATAGATCGTGACCACGTTGGAGAAGCTGCACACATAGAAATCTTTATCCTGAATGCGTTTCTCAATGCGGCGGCGCGCCATATACAGGCGGCGCTCCATGTCACGCGGACGCCATCCGGCAGGCGCGTTGACAAAAATTTGTTCGATACGAGGCAGGGAGGAAAGCGCGATTTCACCGAGTACGTCCGGATTGGTCGGAACGTCACGCCAGCCCACCACGGACAGCGTCTCGTTTTGCAATTCTTCTTCTACAATGCGGCGGCTCGCCTCAGCTTCTTTTTCATCTTTGCTGAGGAACAGCATGCCCACGGCGTAGTTTTTCGCCAGACGCCAGCCACGTTCTTCGGCAATCATGCGGAAGAAGCGGTCAGGTTTTTGCAGATGAAGGCCACAGCCGTCGCCGGTCTTGCCGTCAGCAAGGATCGCGCCACGGTGTTGCATACGGGCCAGTGCGTGAATTGCAGTACGCACGACCTTATGGCTAGGTTCGCCTTCTATATGGGCGATCAGGCCGAAACCACAGTTGTCCCTCTCTTGGGATTTATCGTACAACATAACGTGAACCTCCCCAGGCTCTGCGAGACTCTCACACCAATCGCGAGCGGTCTTATTCACAGAGTTTGTCCGCAATTTCGCGCACTCTTGCGGTGCGTTGATTGCCCGGACATCTCCGTCAAAGGCCTCTCGTGATGGTTCTCACAAGTGGTGGTTGACTTGTTTTAATGAGGGAGTCTTCAATTACTGCATAAATATGACGAGTTGCTCACCCGTCGAGATTGCTTCCAGCGGACTCCCAACTTAGCGAGAAAGCACCATCAGGTCAAATGGCGAATTAACTTATATTAAAAGTGATATAAAAGACATTAACTAATTGATATCTAAAAATTAATTAACGTTTTTAATGGCATAATATCGGTGTGGTAAAGCGTGCAAAGTGTGAGCTGACTCACTATAGGGAAAGCTCCAGATCTCCGCACCGTGCTGGCAGGTGCTTATTTACCAGTATTTTATACTGGAAAAGTCTGCGGGCATGCGGTTTGTCACTGTTTTTAACCTGACAGTAATAATGTGTCTGAACGGTGTGAGTAATAAGAATTATTCATATCACCGGGAATGACTTTATTTGCAGTAATAATGAATAGTTATGCCTGCGCTAAAGGCGCCGAGAATGAAAGAATTCGGAGGATTAAAGGAAAAGATGTTAGCCACAGGGCATTTGGCAACTTTATCAGCCTGATAAAGCCGGTCGATATTAATAATATCACCCTGCAAAATAGTCAATAACTCTGCCCTTATTTCCTGCATTGCACCATGACCAGCCCTTGTACGGTGCATCTCACAAACTTCATGCTCAATGATGACCCCGCCATCACGCAGGGGAGGTTTTGCGGTATGATTCAGACGTCTTCGTTTTAAGGGAACCGTTATGAAGCAAATCCGGGTTTTAGCGCAGTATTATGTCGATCTGATGGTCAAGCTGGGGTTAGTGAGATTCTCACTGCTGCTGGCATCTGCGCTGGTGGTGCTGGCGATGATCGTCCAGATGGCGGTCACCATGCTCCTGCGCGGGCAGGTTGAAAGTATCGACGTCGTTCGTTCCATTTTCTTTGGTTTGCTGATTACGCCCTGGGCGGTGTACTTCCTGTCGGTGGTGGTCGAACAGCTCGAAGAGTCGCGCCAGCGTTTAGCACGACTGGTCGATAAACTGGAAGAGATGCGCCATCGTGACCTCGAACTGAATCAGCAGCTCAAAGACAATATTACGCAACTGAATCAGGAAATCGCCGACCGCGTGAAAGCGGAAGAAGCGCGTCTGGCAGTGGTTGATAAACTGAAACTGGAAATGCAGCACCGCGAACAGGCGCAGATCGAACTGAGCCAGCAATCTGCATTATTACGCTCTTTCCTCGATGCCTCGCCGGATCTGGTCTATTACCGCAACGAAGACAAAGAATTCTCCGGCTGTAACCGGGCGATGGAGTTGCTGACAGGTAAAAGTGAAAAACAACTGATCGGCCTGACCCCGGATGATGTTTATACCCCGGACATCGCTGAGAAAGTGGTCGAAACCGACGAGAAAGTGTTCCGCCACAACGTTTCCCTGACGTACGAACAATGGCTGGTGTATCCGGATGGCCGGAAAGCCTGCTTTGAGCTACGCAAAGTGCCGTTCTATGACCGGATTGGTAAACGACATGGCCTGATGGGCTTCGGGCGCGATATTACCGAACGCAAGCGTTATCAGGACGCGTTAGAGAATGCCAGCCGTGAGAAAACCACTTTCATCTCCACGATCAGCCACGAACTGCGTACGCCGCTTAACGGGATTGTCGGGCTGAGCCGAATTCTGCTCGATACTGAGCTGGACAAAGAACAGCACAGCTATCTGAAAACCATTCACGTCAGCGCAATCACACTCGGCAATATCTTCAACGACATTATCGAAATGGACAAAATCGAGCGCCGCAAAGTGCAGCTCGATAATCAGCCGGTGGATTTCACTGAATTCCTGTCAGATCTGGAAAACCTCTCCGGCTTGCTGGCACAGCCGAAAGGGCTGAAATTTGTGATGGAACCGGATCTGCCGCTGCCACGCAGTATCACCACCGACGGTACACGTTTGCGCCAAATCCTGTGGAATCTGATTGGTAATGCGGTCAAGTTCACCCGTGAAGGCGAAATTGTCCTGAGCGTACATTACGAACCGAACGATATGCTGCGTTTTGTGGTGCGCGATTCCGGAATGGGCATCCCGCAGGACGAACAGGATAAAATTTTCGCCATGTATTATCAGGTGAAAGACCAGAATGGCGGCAAACCAGCGACCGGTACGGGCATCGGCCTGGCGGTATCAAAACGTCTGGCACAAACGATGGGCGGTGACATTACCGTCAGCAGTGTGCCGGGGCAGGGTTCGAGCTTCACGCTCACCGTGCGCGCACCTAAACTGGATGCGCCAGACGAACAGCTAGACGAAGAAGAAGATATGCCACTGCCTGCGCTGCATGTGCTGCTGGTGGAAGATATCGAGCTGAACGTCATCGTGGCACGTTCGGTGCTGGAGAAGCTGGGTAACAGCGTCGAAGTGGCGATGAACGGACACGATGCACTGGAGATGTTTGATCCTGACGAGTTTGATCTGGTGTTGCTGGATATTCAGTTGCCGGACATGACAGGTCTGGATATTGCCCGCAAGTTACGCACGGATTACGCCGGTAAGCATTTGCCGCCACTGATTGCGCTGACGGCCAACGTGCTCAAAGACAAAAAAGAATATCTTGAGGCAGGAATGGACGACGTGCTGAGCAAGCCGCTGTCTGTTTCCGCGCTGACTGCGATGATCCAGCAGTTTTGGGATCATCAGCCTGAAATTTCCGTTTCTGAAAAGGAGCCTGTAGTGATGAAAGACAGCGAAACGTTGCTTGATACCGCCATGCTTGAGCAGTATATCGACCTGGTTGGTGCGAAACTGATTTATCAGAGTGCAGATATGTTTGAAAAGATGATGCCGGGTTATCTGGCGGTGCTTGATTCCAACATGACGGCGCGCGACCAAAAGGGCATCGCAGAAGAAGGTCACAAAATCAAAGGCGCTGCGGGTTCTGTTGGCCTGAAACATTTGCAGCAGCTGGCGCAACAGATCCAGACCCCGACACTGCCGGCATGGTGGGACAACGTTCAGGAATGGATTGATGAGCTGAAGGCAGAATGGCGTAATGACATCAAAGTTTTACGTGACTGGACGGCAAACGCTGAAAAAAAATAACCCCAGCCGAGGCCGGGGTGCGCGAATACTGCGCCAACACCAGGGAAAGAGGTAACCCACGATAGTTTTTAGGGTTCGGTTTTCGCAGGTCTTGGAATTCAGTCTTAAAGTCTAATACATCCTGTAGCAATCAACATAACAAATATAAGCAGAACTGTTACAACATTCATTAAAAACTGTGATGTAGATTAGTCTTTGTCTATACAAAACATCAAGCCTTTATCGCAGGATTTTTGACAGAATACAAATGAAGCATGTTGATGTTGTATTGGCGACATGCAATTTTGCTTATGGAAGTGAATAATCATAGACTCATCAGCCTGTGACTTTGCAACACATACGGTTATGAAACCGGTTCTATAAAATGCAAAATCACTGGCAAGTTACTGTAATTCATCGTTTATGCACGATTTTTAGCAAAATGGCTTTTTCAGGGCTAAAAGAGATCTAAAATTTATTTTAAATGAAAAAATTTCACTTAGGTCAGTGCGCATTTTGTCTGACAAAAAGACGTACTCGCTGCTGATTTGTTATGGTTTACAGGTGCCGGATTTGACTTAGGTTGTTCGTTAGTCATGGAATAATCGATGAGAATTTATTCACTTTCTCTAATGTAATTCATAAGAATTGCTTACGTGTAGTTTGTGGGTTCATACACAAATATTTTACTTTATCGCTCAAAAATACTTCAGCTTGAAAAAGGTAAGAATATCAGGCGGTTTTCCGGAACTCATTGATGGTAGTGGTAAAATCGGAATTTCCCGCTCTGAATGTAAGTAAAGGTTTCATTCATATTGCTCAATTGTTAGCAATATTGTTCAGCATTTCGCTAGCCTGATTTTGCAGGTTAATATCAGGATTGATTAGATGGTCGGATGTGTTGTGGAAAGCGCTAAATGAATAAAATTACTCGAAAGGGTCTCTTGCGCAAGCCGGTCTTATGGGTGAAACGTGCGTTAATACTGTTACTCTGCTTATGGGTAGCGGGCATTCTTCTTTTTTCATTTCTCCCTGTGCCTTTCTCTGCAGTCATGGTGGAGAGGCAAGTTTCAGCCTGGCTGACCGGTGATTTTGGTTACGTAGCGCATTCAGACTGGGTACCGATGAGTGAAATTTCCTCACCCATGGCGCTCGCGGTGATGGCCGCTGAAGATCAGAAATTCCCTGAGCACTGGGGTTTTGATATGGATGCTATCCAGTCCGTTCTGGATAAAGATGGCGGCAAAATGCGCGGTGCCTCGACATTATCTCAGCAAACTGCCAAGAATCTGTTCCTTTGGGACGGGCGCAGTTGGGTGAGAAAAGGGCTGGAGGCGGGACTGACCGTAGGCATTGAAACGGTGTGGACCAAACGCCGCATACTGACGGTGTATCTGAATATCGTGGAATTTGGTGACGGCGTATTTGGTGTGGAACAGGCTTCGCAACATTTCTTCCACAAACCCGCCAGTCGCCTTACTGCTTCTCAGGCAGCGTTGCTGGCGGCGGTGTTACCGAATCCGCATCTGTTCAAAGTAAATGCGCCTTCCGCTTATGTGTTGCGTCGCCAGCAGTGGATACTGCGCCAGATGAGCCAGCTTGGCGGAGAGTCTTTCCTGCAAGAACATAAACTTCATTAGCGTCTGACGTTTTTGAGGAATAAAAAAGGACAGCCCGGGAGCTGTCCTTTTTTGTTGTAGCTGATTGAATCTTAATTATTTAACGTAAGTGAACGCCGTAGTGACGTGTTTAACACCGCTTACGCCAGCCGCAATACCTGCCGCCGATTTACCTTCATCCTGAGTGACCAGACCCAGCAGGAAGACTTCACCGTTTTCAGTGGTGACTTTAACGTTAGAAGATTTCACCGAATCGCTGGTCAGCAACTGAGAGCGAACCTTGGTGGTGATCCACGTATCCGTTGATGCCGTGCCCATACTGACCGGCGTGCCTGTACGGATCTCGTTATACACTTCTGTCGCACCGTCTACACCCACAGCAATCTGTTTGGCGCGTGCGGCCATGTCAGGTGTTGGTGTCTGACCGGTCAGCAGGACTTTACCCTGATAGGCAGTAGCCACAATACGGGCTTCATCTTTCAGCTGTTTGTCTTTACTGATAGCGTTGGAAACACGGGCTTCCAGAGTGCTGTCATCAACCTGAGTACCCACGGTACGCGGGTCAGTGGTGGTTTTGGTGGCCACGCCAGCCACGCCAACCACAGCTGCGGCGACACAGCCTTGTAAAAGAAGGGCGCTTAACAATACAGCAAAGAGAGGACTCGCCTTCATTGGATCTCCTTAATCGTCCTGGTGTGGGAACAGCGTATTATCTATCAGGTCACAGAGGCAGTTTACTGTGAGCATATGCATTTCCTGAATACGGGCACTGCGATGAGAGGGAATACGAATCTCAACATCGTGCGGGCCCAGTAAACCTGCCAGTTCGCCGCCGTCATAACCCGTCAAAGCGACAATCGTCATATCGCGGGTTACCGCTGCTTCAACGGCTTTGACAATATCACGGCTGTTGCCGCGGGTCGAAATAGCCAGCAGAACATCACCCGCCTGACCTAAGGCGCGCACCTGTTTGGCATAGATTTCTTCATGCAGACGATCGTTAGCAATCGCGGTCAGCACAATGTTATCTGCACATAGTGAGATTGCAGGAAGGCTCGGACGTTCAGTTTCAAAACGATTAATCAGACTGGCGGAAAAATGCTGAGCATTTGCCGCAGAAGTGCCGTTACCGCAGCACAGAATCTTATTGCCGTTGAGCAGCGATTGCACCAGCGTCATCGCGGCGCGGGAAATCGCGTCAGGCAAGGCTTCTGCCGCGGCAATCTGAGTTTGGATACTTTCGGTAAAGCAGACTTTGATTCTATCCAGCACGGGTTTTCGTCCAGTCAGTCGTCGTAATATTTATTCCGCATTGAATGCATCACGCAGCCATTCTATCTGGCTACCGGTGATGGCTAATACATCAAAACGGCAAGATGATGTGTCAAAGCTTGCATTCTTTCCTGCAAGCCAGAAAGACGCCGCGCGTAACAGGCGCTGCTGTTTTTGAACTGTCACGCTGGCCGCCGCGCCGCCATAATCAGCGTTACGCCGGTAGCGGACTTCTACAAACACCCACGTTTGCTGGTCACGCATGATCAGGTCAATTTCGCCTGCGCGGCAGGCCACGTTGGCGGCCACGAAGATTAACCCGGCTCTTTCAAGATAACGACGGGCAAAGGCTTCGTACTTATCGCCACATGCCCGCGTCTTCGACAAAAAATTGTTCATCAGTACTTCCTTGTACCTGTCATGGCTGAGCGTTCCCGTTTCAGCGGCGCGGTCTGGCTTCTCTTATGAAGAAACCGGCACCAGCGAACCCTGGCGGTATTGCAGCCACGGCAGTTTGCGATGGATAACGCAATTCTCATTGGCGCTCAGGTCGCCGGTGCTGCCGGAAACCTGGAAGCCAGGCAATGTGCGCATCTGCGAGAAATGATTCGCCAGATTCCAGGCATCAATCCCCATCGCGTAGAGGCGAACCAGCGAGTAGTCGTTACCGAATTTCGCGGTGGCCTGCTGCATCAGCGCCGGGTTGCCACCCGCCAGCAATGGAATATCGCTGAACTGAACGCCTTCCATTTCCAGACGATAGTCCGGGCCAGCACCGGCCTGATAGCTGCGGGAACTGGCGTAAACGGAAGGATGCACTCGGCCATTAACGGCCAGATCCAGCATCGGTTTAATCAGTGTCAGTTCACTCTGCGTTGCCACAACGTAAACGGAATCCACTGCACCGCCTGAGCTGCCCTGAGTAATCTGCGCATCGGTTGGCGGAGCCGGGATAGTGATCCCGCCAATGGTGACGCCCTGCGATTGTGCCGGTGCGGCAGCATCGGTCGCGATAACCGGAGTACCGGTCAGGCGGATACCGCTGCCGATAGAGGAACGTAATTCACCGGCAGAACCGAGGCCCTGTTTCAGCACAGTCTGGCCGCCCAGTTTTTGCCATTCATTAGCAAAAGCCTGCGCGATACGGTCACCAAAGTTGCCACGTGGAACCAGCAACAGCGGCATACGTTTTTGTTCAGCCCACATGTGGCGCGCGGCATCCTGCGCTTCATCTTCCGGCGAGAGCGCAAAGTAACAGATATTCGGGCTGTTTTTCTCAGTTTCTGGCTGATTAAGCGCTAAAACATTCAGCGGAGTCTGATCTGAAGAGAGTTCGTTGACCTGATCTTTGAGCAGCGGGCCGACAACCAGCGTGGCACCATCCTGCTGAGCCTGTGTCAGAAGCGCGGCCAGAGGCTGACCGTTGGTGTCATACACTTTCACCTGCGCATTGCTGCTGGCGACAGGCGCTGTCACTGCTGGCGTTGCAGCAGGCTGTGCCTGAGTGGGATCGGTTTGCGGCTGGCTGGCATCCGGTGCCGAAGTACTCACCGCCGCGTTCGGGTCTGCCGGTGACGGCGTCTGCGCATTCGGATCAGCAGGCGCCGCTTGCGGTGCAGGCTGGCTTAGCTGACCGTTCATTGCCGCGCTGAAACCTTGCGAAATCGCATTCCCGTAAACCTGCGCCGGGCCGCTCATCGGCAGGAAAAGTGCAATTTTACCGGTAGAAGCGGGCTGGAAGCTCAGCACATTATTCAGCTGCGTAGGCAGAGTTTTCGCTGCCGGATTCACCGGATAACGGCGCTGCCAGTCTTTGATTCCGGCTTTCAGCAGATCAGGATCTTGCTTGTTGCTCTGCCAGACACTCAGTAAATCCAGCCATCCCTGCAGGGTATTTTCATCGGCATTAATGACAATGCTGTTGACGTCCTGCGCGGACATTTGCGTCAGCGCGGTCCAGGTCTCGTCAATGTTGTCCTGATGCAGTTTGCCCTGCACCAGCGGTTCCTGAGCGATATATGCGCGGATCAGCCCGAGGCTGGTGCGTCCCTGGCTAGCATCGATTTGCGCCTGATAATAACGCGCTTTTTGATCGTTGGTCAGATTACCCGGGTCTATCTGGCTCAGACTGGTGGCAGCGGCCTGGTAATTTTTCTGGGCTACCTGCACTTCCGCGCTGGTCAGTTGCTGTTCGCGGGTTTGTGCAGCGGTCAGATTTTGCGGCACTTTGGCCAGTTGTTCCGCCGCCTGAGGCACTTTGCCTTCACGTATCAGGGCACGCACTGCAAGCAATTGCCAGTCAGCCTTGTTATCATCACCGCTTTGCTGTGCCTGTTGCAGATAATAGTCAGAGCTGCCGGACGCTGCACCCTGGACACTTTCAGTGGGTGCTTGTGGCGCCTGACCGGAACAGCTGGCGAGAAGCATCGCCACAATAATGGCAGGGAGTAAACGTCCCGAACGGGTACGAAAGGTCATTGAGGAAGGCATTCAGTTTCCAGTGATGTTTTTTCAAGATGCTCAATATTAAATCGGCAATCCGGATGAAACAATGAATCAAGACGATCAAGCAGATATTTCTGCCTCAACGCTGTATATCGTACCGACGCCAATTGGCAATTTAGGGGATATAACCCAACGCGCGCTGGCCGTACTGAACAGTGTAGATTTGATTGCCGCAGAAGACACCCGCCACACCGGATTGCTGCTGCACCATTTCGCGATCACCGCCAAAATGTTCCCGCTGCATGATCATAATGAACAGCAGAAAGCCGAGCATTTACTGGCAAAATTGCAGGAAGGACAGACCATCGCGCTGGTTTCCGATGCCGGTACGCCGCTGATCAATGACCCCGGCTATCACCTGGTGCGTCGTTGTCGTGAAGCGGGTATTCGCGTGGTGCCGTTACCGGGCGCCTGTGCGGCGATCACCGCATTATGCGCCGCGGGTTTGCCTTCCGACCGTTTCTGTTACGAAGGATTTCTGCCGGCTAAAACCAAATCACGAAAAGATACGTTGCAGGCGTTAATCGAAGAACCGAGAACGCTGATTTTCTACGAATCGACTCACCGCCTGCTCGACAGCTTACAGGATATGGTGGAAGTGTGGGGGCCGCAGCGTTATGTGGTGCTGGCGCGTGAGCTGACCAAAACCTGGGAAAATATTCACGGTGCGCCGGTGGGCGAACTGCTGGCCTGGGTACAGGAAGTGGAAACACGCCGGCGTGGTGAAATGGTGTTGATTGTTGAAGGTCATAAAATCGATACCGAAGCCTTACCTGCAGAAGCGTTACGCACGCTGGCGCTGTTGCAAAAAGAATTGCCACTGAAAAAAGCTGCCGCGCTGGCCGCGGAAATCCACGGCGTGAAGAAGAATGCGTTGTATAAATACGCGCTTGATGAGCAAGAGGGTGACAAATAGGGCGTAATACCCTATTATCCGCCGCGGAGTTGACCAGACAGTCGCCGCTTCTTTGCCGTCCCTTTCGGGGGAGACAGAAGGAGGGGAGGAAAGTCCGGGCTCCATAGGGCAGGGTGCCAGGTAACGCCTGGGAAGCGCGAGCTTACGACAAGTGCAACAGAGAGCAAACCGCCGATGGCCCGCGCAAGCGGGATCAGGTAAGGGTGAAAGGGTGCGGTAAGAGCGCACCGCGCGGCTGGCAACAGTTCGTGGCATGGTAAACTCCACCCGGAGCAAGGCCAAATAGGGGTTCACATGGTACGGCCCGTACTGAACCCGGGTAGGCTGCTTGAGCCAGTGAGCGATTGCTGGCCTAGACGAATGACTGTCCACGACAGAACCCGGCTTAACGGTCAACTCCCTCGTCAAAAGAAACGCCGCGCAGAGTAATCTGCGCGGCGTTTCGCCTTTCTGACATCCATAAAAATTCACACCGGCATATCAATCAGCAATGCCCGCAACGGGGTAATGGCGGAAACGGTCAGGCTGTTTTCCTGATGGATAAATGCGCCATCGCCACAGGCCAGCTTTTGCAGTTCGCGGCTGACCGAACCCTGTGCATCTATCTGCCCGTGAATCGACTGCAGATAGGCACGTGGTCCGCGTACCGGCAGCGTGATTTGTTCACCCGCCCCTAAATCCAGATGATGGATCCAGACATTTTGCCGCAATTGCAGGCTGCCATTTCCCCCGTCCGGTGAGGCCAGCAGGAAATGCGTGGTGCCCGGCAGCGTCATTTTCTGCGTGAGCGGATTTTCATGCTCAGGGCAGGCATCAAGCCATAACTGCATCCGCGTCAGCGGCTGACTGGCGCTGGTATTCAGTTCGCTGTAACTGACATTAGGCTGTGTCGATAATAATGCCGCTTCACCGGCCTGTGCCCGGATACTGTTGCCTGCGCTGTCGCGATATTCCGCCGAACCCTGCAGGACGATATTCAGGACATCTACCCGCGGATAGGTGCGCGGCTGGAAACTGGCACCCGGCGCCAGCACTTCCTGATTCAGAACGCGCAGTGACGCATAGCCCATGAGTTTCGGGTCAAAGTAATGGCCAAAGGAAAATGTATACCGTGCCTGGAGCCAGCCAAAGTCAGCGGTACCGCACTCTTTTGCCGTTCTGCTGGTGATCATGGCGGTCGCCTCTCTTAAAAATTTCGATGTATAAATGGTAAGCGTCTGGACGTGCGATTGTTAGCCAGTTAATCTGGTCGCTATATTCAAATTTCCTGAAAGAGAAGAGAATGGCTAAGGATCGCGCACTCACACTGGAAGCCTTACGGGTCATGGATGCGATTGACCGCCGGGGCAGTTTTGCCGCTGCCGCCGACGAGCTGGGCCGCGTGCCGTCTGCATTGAGCTATACCATGCAGAAACTGGAAGAAGAGCTGGATGTGGTGCTGTTTGACCGTTCAGGTCATCGGACAAAATTCACCAATGTTGGCCGTATGTTGCTAGAGCGCGGGCGTGTTTTGCTGGAAGCGGCCGATAAACTGACCGTCGATGCCGAAGCCTTAGCGCGCGGCTGGGAAACGCACATCACCATCGTGTGTGAGGCATTATCGCCTGCTGCGCAGTTATTCCCGCTGATTGAAAAGCTGGCGCTGAAAGCCAATACGCAGGTTTCGCTGATAACCGAAGTGCTGGCCGGTGCGTGGGAGCGTCTGGAGCAGGGGCGTGCAGATATCGTCATTGCGCCCGATATGCATTTCCGTTCCTCCACTGAAATCAACAGCCGCAAACTGTACAAACTGGTTAGCGTGTATGTGGCTGCGCCGGATCACCCGATCCATCAGGAAGCCGAGCCGTTATCTGATGTCAGCCGGGTGAAATACCGCGGTATTGCGGTAGCTGATACCGCCCGTGAGCGGCCTGTGCTCACCGTTCAGTTGCTCGATAAACAACAGCGGCTGACGGTCAGTACGATTGAAGAAAAACGTAAGGCGCTGCTGGCAGGATTAGGCGTGGCGACGATGCCTTATCCGATGGTCGAAAAAGACATCGAGGAAGGGCGTCTGCGGGTGGTCAGCGCGGAATATAACCGTGAGACGGATATCATCATGGCGTGGCGTCGTGACAGTATGGGTGAGGCAAAAGCCTGGTTCCTGCGTGAAATTCCTAAATTACTGGCGACGCGGGAAGCTAAGTAAACTCGCCTTCCCCTTGTAAAAGGGGAAGGCGCTAAAAGATTAGAAGCGTTTGTCGCGGCCGTGCTCAGATTCTAAATCCTGTGCCGGTCCGGTCGAAATAATCCCGTAAGGATTGATGGTCGCGTGGCTGCGGTAATAGTGATTACGGATGTGTGCAAAATCCACCGTGTCACGAATGCCCGGCATCTGGTAGATATCGCGCAGGAAACCATACAAATTCGGGTAATCGCTGATTCGGTGACGGTCGCACTTAAAGTGCGTGACATATACCGGATCAAAGCGCACCAGCGTGGTCCACAAACGGAGATCGGCTTCAGTTAGCTGGTTACCCGTCAGATAACGGTGTTTGCTCAGCAGTTCCTCGGCACGGTCCAGCGCTGCGAATACACCGTCAACCGCTTCATCGTAAGCACCCTGAGAAGTCGCAAAACCCGCCTTATAAACGCCATTATTGATTTGCGGATAGACCCACTCATTAATCTCATCAATCGCCGGGCGTAACGACGGCGGATAATAATCCCCGGCTTTTGCGCCTACTGCATCAAACGCGCTGTTAAACATGCGGATGATATCAGCGGATTCGTTACTGACGATGGTTTGCTGTTTTTTATCCCACAGAATAGGCACGGTGACGCGACCGGTGTAATCGTTCTGCGCCCGCAGATAGATTTCATAGGCGTAATTGAGATGATACAAATCATCGCCGGTTGCCGCCGGGAAATCACTGCCGAAAGTCCAGCCATGTTCCAGCATCAGCGGATGAACGACAGAAACCGGAATAATATCTTCCAGCCCTTTCAGCGTACGCATCAATAATGTGCGGTGCGCCCACGGACAGGCCAGTGAAACATACAGATGGTAGCGGTCGCGTTCTGCGGCAAAGCCACCCACACCATGCTCACCCGGCGTGCCATCCGGCGTTATCCAGTTACGAAACTGTGCTGCTGAACGTTTGAAATGACCCCCGGTCGACTTGGTGTCGTACCAGGTGTCCTGCCAAACGCCATTCACTAGTTGTCCCATATTTCCTCCAATAAATGTGAAAAAGGGCGAGGTGATAAATCACATCGCCCTGCAGGTTATTTTTTTGTCTTATTTAATTATAGCTTGGTTGTTGCTCCCTGGTGCCGGGGCAATTACCAGTTTTTCTTGATCAGGCGGTCGATGCTGAATGCGCCCGGGCCGGATGCGAACAGTACGAAGAAACCACCGGCGATGGACAGGTTTTTCATGAACATCATCTGGTTCACGCCTTGTGCGAAATCAGTGTGGAAGATCAGAGCAGTCAGAATGGTGAAGATTGCAGTGATCAGCGCCGTAGTACGGGTGAAGAAACCAAACAGAATTGCCAGACCGCCGCCAAACTCCAACAGGATGGTCAGTGGCAGGAAGAAGCTTGGCACGCCCATAGAAGTCATGTAACCCGCAGTCGCAGTGTAACCGTTAATTTTGCCCCAGCCTGCAACGATAAACAGGATTGGCATCAGAATACGTGCAACCAGCAAAGCCGTGTCTTGTAACTTGTTCATTTTCTACTCCAGATTAATATGCCCAAGGCGGGCTAAAATGTTACCGGTCCGGTCAGAAAATGTTTCATGCCGTTACCGCATCAGTTGATGACGAGATAATAAGTCGGATGGTTACGCTTTGTTAGCAAGTAAAACTGTTGGAATGCTTCAAATAAATTGAACAGCTGAGAGATTGTTATTCAAAAAGAAAAGGGCTGATTGTTTTCCAATCAGCCCTTTTTACAAGAGGAGGTTGCGGCTATTTGTTGCCGATGGTTTTGCGGAACAACCTGACGGTGCCCCAGATACCAAAAGCACGCCGTGACCAGCGGACGACCGCACTGGGGTGGCGGATGCCGTAAACAGCCAGCAGGCTTGAGCCCACGACCAGATATTTACGCATATCTACCAGTTTTACCCAGTAATGATCCACTTTCGCGGTTGCCTCGAGCCAGTCAGAACCGGCCTGAGAAAGCTCGCCACGCTGACGCTCAATTTTGCGCAGCAGTCTGACTTTTTCGATAGCGCGGTCCGGAATACTCATTGCTCGTCATCCTTTTCCAGCAGGGCACGATCAACGTCCAGCTGCTTGCGGGTGAGGCTGAGCAGGGTGGAACGTTTGGCTTTCGCCAGCGTCATCGCGCCGAGGATCACTGCCAAAAGCAGTAATACGCCGGTTGTCGTCGCTATCGCCGTAAGACGATAGGCTGGATCGATGGCCCAGAATAAAACCACCAGCAAACTCATAAGACCAAAAGCGGTAAAAATCAGGGTAATACCGGCCATGAGCAGCAATTGGAAAATATTGGCCTTTTCCTCTTCCAGCTCTACAACAGCCAGTCTGACACGTGTTTCAACGATACTCACCACGACAGTGGCGACACGGGAAACGATGTCAAACAACCCTTTACCGGGTCCCTGTGGTGCGGGTTTGATTGGCTCTGCCATAATTAGCGGCGGGCTAACAGAACGCCGATGACAACGCCGACTGCGGCACCAATACCGACGCCAGTCCAGGGTTTTTCATGTACGTAATCGTCGGCTTTGCCGGCAATTTCTTTGGTCTGATAGGCAATCTTATCGCCCGTATCACTCAGACGTTCGCGGGTATCTTTGAGCAGAGATTCTGCTTTTCCACGCAGTTTATCGAGTTCAGCTTTCGGCTTATCGGTAGAGGTCTGGAGAACTTCTTCCAGGGTGTCCGCCAATGACTTGAGTTCAGCGCGCAGTTGTTCTGATGTATTACTAGCCATGTGTAAGTCACTCCATACGTTAACTGATTCGAACTTTTAACATAGCGGATATTCGGGTGATCGCAAATGCGAATAATCTGTTAAGACCCACAGAAACCCTGAAAAATCCGCTATATCGCGTTAAATCGAACTCCGGAAATCGACTCTGCCAGAGAACTTATTTGCCTTCAGCTTCTTTCAGTTCAGACTTCGCTTCATCCAGTTTCTGCTGTTTTTTGATGACTTTGTCGTGGTCGCCTTTAGCCTGAGCTTCTTTCAGCTCCTGCTCACGTTCCGCGACTTTTTCACGTTTTTCTTCAATACGTTTTTGCTTATCAGCTTGCAGACCGGCATCCGTACAATGTGCTTTATTCTCGCGCAGCGCTTTCTCCAGACCATCGACACGGTTCTGATTATTGTGCGCGCGGGCTTCGTCGATTTGCTTTTGGATTTCGTGTTGCTTGGTCACGCAGCTTTCCGGCTGAGACGCTGCAAAACTTGACGTGGTGAACAATAAGGCCGGGGCTAAAACGAGGGCGGTTAATGTCAGTTTCATCTTGTCGCTTCCTTTTGATGGATAAGTGAGTGTGGCACTTAATTCCCTAAATTATTAGTTGAGTGAATAACTGGCTTTGAATGATATCACCGCTGAATGAACGGTGATATCAGATGAATCCCCCTTGTGTCGCCAGGGAGATTATCCAAGTTTCAGATGGTCGCGATCCAGTTTATGTAGCCACGCTTTTGCGGTCGGTTGTTCATAATACTGAATCATAAATCCCGGCGGCAGAATGTCCTGTAAAGCTTCTTCTGCCAGTTTTCGCTGAGATGCAGAATCAAGCTGTACCACCAGCCCGTCATTGAGCGGCGTAATGCTCTTGATATGGATGCCGCGCTGACTGAGGCTCTGGTAAACATAAAAACCGTCAGGCAGCGATGTCCCGGTTCTGGCGGGACGGATTTGCAGCGCGCTGGCAGGAGCCGGCAGGCGCGATAATGCCAGCCCGAACATGGCCACGATTGCCACTAACATGAGCATCCCCGGCCAGAAAAATGACCGGCTTTTCAGCCTCTGGCTCATGATGCGCTTTTACCTTTGTTCTGGCGGTCTGCATGTTTTTTCCGCCACAACACCCAGATTGACCCCACCAGTCCGCCGATCAGTAACAGTACAGGCAAGAGCATCAGGCAGTTCATGACCTGATCCTCATATTTCAGGAACAGCGGAGTTTTACCGAGGAAATACCCCAGCGAGGTCAGGATCAGGATCCACAATAGTCCGCTGACCCAGTTGAAGAACTGAAAACGGCTGTTGCTCAGGCCGGACAGACCGGCAATTGTTGGCAGGAGTGTGCGGACAAATGCCAGAAAACGACCCACTAACAGCGCCGAAAGACCGTGTTTGTGGAAAAGTGCATGTGCGCGTTCGTGATAATGCACAGGGAGATGTGCCAGCCAGCTTTGTACTATTCGCGTATTTCCCAGCCATTTTCCCTGTGCGTAACTTAGCCAGCAGCCCAGACTGGCGGCACTGGTGAGCAGGAAAATCGTTAACGGGAAATTCATGGCGTCTTTGGCAATCAATACACCGACCAGGATCAGGAGGCTGTCACCGGGCAAAAAAGCCGCAGGAAGCAGGCCGTTTTCCAGAAAAATGATCATGAATAAAATCAGGTACAGCGCCCAGACCAGAGAAGGGTCCGCGAGGGTTTTATAATCTTGTTGCCAGAGGGCATCGATGAGCGAGCTGATAATTTCCATCTGTCTTGTGAAACTCCATCATTTTCAGTGAGTCAGCAAAAGCATCAGCGGAGAAATTGTCTCGACGCTGCCTGCCGGGCTGATAGGGTAGCCAAGTCCCTGGCTGGTTCTTTGTTTCTGAAACCGTTGTTTCTGATGCTGTTATTTTTGATGCCATTGTATTTACGCGTCATTTTGCTTTCTGAAACGTAGCTCAAACGGGTAAAAAAAGTGGTCTAACTGTAACAAAATACCAATAACTCAGACAGGTAAATATAGCGCGTTGAGACCGATCATTTAAGTCTGAAGCACGTTTGGGAAAGGGTTTTACATTGGCTGACACTACTCGACAGTGTCTGACAGGTTTGGCGGGAGAGGGAGCAGAAAGCGTAAAACGGCAGGTTGGGGGAATTAACCTGCCTCAAAGGGAATTATTTGGTGTTCAGCAAAGGGGGATCGAGATGAACGACCGGGTTTTCTGAGTACAGATAACGGTCTACATTGAACTCAAAATCATCACTGGTCGCGCGGAAAAGCATTTGTTTGGTGTTTTCCAGATGCTGCCACATCGCCAGTTTTGCCGCATGCGGATCACGGCGGATCAGCGCTTTGAGGATCAGGTCATGATCCTCGCACCAGCTTTCAATCGATTTCTCATCGATGTGCTCATGCAGTTTGCGCCAGTAAGGGTTGTGCAACCGCTGGCTCCACATCTTCTCAACAATGGTCGCCAGTGCGCTGTTTTGCGTCGCCTGTGCAACCTGCACGTGAAATTTCAAATCCCATTCTGAATCACGAAAACGATCTTCCTGACGCGCATGCTCCTGAATTTCCATCAGACGCATGATGTCTTGTTTCGTCACCTGGGTCGCAGCGAATTCAGCGATGTTACTTTCGATCAGCTGACGTGCCTGCAAAAGCTCAAACGGACCGGAAGTGCCAAACTCACTCCCACAATCAGGCACCACCAGATGGCGCTGCTGGTTTGACATAACATGGATGCCCGACCCTTTACGCACTTCCACGTAACCTTCTACTTCGAGCATGATAATCGCTTCACGCACCACGGTGCGGCTGACATCCATTTCATCGGAAATCAGACGTTCGGCCGGTAACTTCTCGCCAACCGGATACAAACCCGTTTCAATCCGTTCCTTGAGCGTGGCAGCCAGTTGTTGGTATAGGCGTCTGGTGTCTGTGGATTCCATATGAGTGCTCTTTAAAGTAGTGAAACCTGTAAGAAGTAAGTGTCGGACAGACCTGTGAACTTATTATACAAGTACCAGTATACGATTTACGAAAGGCTGTTGCACCGTGCATTGGACAGAAAGGTTTTGGAGAAATTTCAGAAAACAGCAAAGCCCGGTAAAAGAGCTACCGGGCTTTCATTCTGTGGATCAGGCTTTTGCGGTTTTAAGTGCAGCCGGAGCCACTTCTGCAGCGGAACGGTTTTGCAGAACGGTCCAGATGATGATGGCGCCGAGCAGGTCGAAGACCGCAAGTGCCGCAAACAGCGGGCTAAAACCAATGGTATCGGCCAGCGCACCCACCACCAGGGCAAACATGGTACTCGCCATCCAGGCTGCCATCCCGGTCAGACCGTTGGCAGTCGCCACTTCGTTACGACCGAACACGTCAGAGGACAAGGTGATCAGCGCACCGGACAGAGACTGGTGAGCAAATCCACCGACACACAGTAAAGCGATAGCGGCGTAAGGGCTGGTGAACAGGCCGATCATGCCCGGGCCAATCATCAGAACCGCACCCATGGTCACGACCATTTTACGGGAGACGATCAGGTTAACTTTGAAGTACTTCTGGAATAACGGTGGCAGATAACCGCCGAGGATACAGCCGAGGTCAGCGAACAGCATCGGCATCCAGGCAAACATCGCGATTTCTTTCAGGTTAAAACCATACACTTTGAACATGAACAGCGGGATCCAGGCGTTGAAAGTCCCCCAGGCCGGTTCAGCCAGGAAACGTGGCAGCGCGATACCCCAGAACTGGCGGTTACGCAGGATCTGCCAGGCAGACATTTTCTTGCCGTTGTCGGTCTGGTGCTGTGCTTCCTGACCTTCCAGAATGTAGTCACGTTCTTCAGGGCTGAGTTTTTTCTGATCTTTGGGATGCTTGTAGAACACCAGCCAGCTCAGAGCCCAGATCATGCTTAACGCGCCGGTAATGATGAAGGCCAGCTGCCAGCTGTGCATCACGATGCACCAGACGACCAGGGGTGGCGCAATCATCCCGCCGATTGATGACCCGACGTTAAAGTAGCCGACGGCAATAGAACGTTCTTTAGCCGGGAACCATTCGCTGCTGGCTTTCAGGCCGGCAGGGATCATCGCGGCTTCCGCCATACCCACGGCACCGCGGGCGATAGCCAGACCACCCCAGCTGCTGGCCAGTGCAGTCGCCATACAGAACACGGCCCACATAATGGCAAACATCGCGTAACCGACTTTGGTGCCCATCACGTCAAGAACGTAACCGGCCACCGGCTGCATCAGCGTATAGCAGGCGGAATAGGCGGCGATAATATAAGAATATTGCTGTGTGCTGATGTTCAACTGGCTCATCAGCGTAGGTGCTGCGGCGGCAATGGCGTTACGTGTCAGATAACCGAGGATCGTGCCGCATGTAACCAGCGCGATCATGTACCAGCGTAACCCTTTAATCTTAGCCATTTAACTCTCTCCCAGTAAATAATCCGGCGATGACAGCGACAGGCTGTCAGGGCGTATTTCGCACCACCTCAGTAAGCGTGGGGTTCTGGCTTTCCTTAACGTTTTCCGGGTATCACGCCGCCAGAAGATTTCACTGGGAGCTGCCCGATGCTTTTACGCACTGCGTTATTGTTATTTGTGCGTAATGATCCGATGAACGTCCTGGACACCAGAATGAATTCTTCGCCATGGTCTGATTGAGCCCGGGAAGTGATTTGCCCGGGCAACAGCGAAAGGACGTGGCAGGTAATCTCTGACGCTCTTGTCCGGGCGAAGCAAAGATAACTTGTCATACAGATTTAAAATTTGAATGACATCACAAAACCACATTTATATTGTGTGGTTACTTAACTTTTTTAACTTCACGGTTATTTACTTGATTTTACAATGGAAAGTGTATTTTGTTTGATGAGGCTCACATTTTTCAGCGGGTGGGTTAACAAAGATGAAAGAATTATAGAAACGTAATTGGTGTGACAACTTTACGAAATGATCACATTTAATCTGAACAGTAAATGAACAGGATTATTTGTTCGCAAATGACTGATAAAGTGACTTACTGTTGTGAAAATCGATGATAAAGGCATGAGCAGCGAGCTGGCGGGGCGATATCAAGCGCAATGGTAAAAACGGGCAGGGATAAATAATACGTCTGAGCCGTTTTGTTACATTTGGTACGAATTAACTTGTCATACAGATTTAAAGTTTGAGTGACATCACAAAATGACACTCTGATTGTGAGGATAATAGGTAACAGTGGTTTAAAGCTTCAACATTATTATTTAACAGAGAGTTAGTGTGTTTTTATGGTCTCAGATCGCTGGCTTCTGCGGGTGTAACTCCCTAAAAAGAGCTGGACGACAATCTAAATTGGTGTGATAACTTCGCACCATTGAGTGATAACTCTACAGAATTCATGATGAGGAACCTAAGATGGCGCAGTTTTTAACGGAAGACTTCCTTCTCGACACAGAATTCGCACGTCGCCTGTATCACGACTACGCGAAAGATGAGCCAATTTTTGACTACCACTGCCATTTGCCGCCTGAGCTGATTGCGCAGGACTACAAATTTAAAAACCTGTATGACATTTGGCTGAAAGGTGATCACTACAAATGGCGCGCGATGCGTACCAACGGTGTGCCTGAGCGTATGTGTACCGGCGATGCCAGCGACCGCGAGAAGTTTGACGCCTGGGCTGCGACGGTTCCTCACACTATCGGTAACCCGCTGTACCACTGGACGCACCTCGAGCTGCGCCGTCCGTTCGGTATCACCGGCAAACTGCTTTCTCCGTCTACCGCAGGCGAAATCTGGGAACGCGGTAATGAGCTGCTGGCGCAGGATAACTTCTCTGCACGCGGCATAATGAAACAGATGAATGTGAAAATGGTCGGTACGACGGACGATCCGATCGACTCTCTGGAACACCATAAAGCGGTCGCACAAGATTCAGGCTTTGATATCAAAGTGCTGCCAAGCTGGCGTCCGGATAAAGCCTTCAACATTGAAGCGGCCACCTTCGCTGATTACATGAAAAAGCTGGAAGCGGCGGCAGATGTTTCCATTACCCGTTTCAGCGACCTGCGTGATGCCCTGAAAAAACGTATGGATCACTTTGCCGCGCACGGTTGCAAAGTGTCTGATCACGCGCTTGACGTAGTGGTTTACGGTGAGGCGGATGACGCCACGCTGGACGGCATTCTGTCCCGTCGCCTGAACGGTGAAACGCCGACAGCGCAGGAAATTGCCCAGTTCAAAACAGGCGTTCTGCTGTATCTGGCTTCTGAATATCAGCGTCGTGAATGGGTACAGCAGTATCACATTGGCGCGCTGCGTAATAACAACACCCGTATGTTCCAGCTGATTGGCGCAGACGTGGGTTTCGACTCTATTAACGACCAGCCGCTGGCAGAACCACTGTCCAAACTGCTGGGTGCACAGGGTCTGGCCGGTGGCCTGCCAAAAACTATTCTGTACTGTCTGAACCCGCGTGATAACGAAGTGATCGGCACCATGGTCGGTAACTTCCAGGGCGAAGGGATGCCGGGCAAAATGCAGTTCGGTTCCGGCTGGTGGTTTAATGACCAGAAAGACGGCATGCAGCGTCAGATGACACAGCTGGCCAATCTGGGCTTACTGAGCCGCTTCGTCGGCATGCTGACCGACAGTCGCAGTTTCCTGTCTTATACGCGTCATGAATATTTCCGTCGCATCCTGTGCCAGATGATTGGTCGCTGGGTTGAAGATGGCGAAGCGCCGGCAGACATCGAACTGCTTGGCAATATGGTGAAAAACATCTGCTTCGATAACGCCAAACAGTATTTCCAGATTGAGCTGAACTGATCTGCATAAATTAAGAAGCAACACAACGGGGCGCAGGTTCCTGCGCTCCGCAATAAACACATAAATAACAAAAATTTATCCCAACAGAGAACGACGGCCATGGGGCATTTATCCTGCCCTCAAAGACCGGAGTCTGAGCAAATTAAGGTGAATGTGAGATGCAAAGGTTAAATCGCCGTGACTTCCCTGGCCGTCAGCACCCGGACAAAATTATTCAATTTGGTGAAGGTAACTTCCTGCGGGCGTTTGTTGACTGGCAAATCGATCTGCTGAACGAACACACCGATCTCGATGCCGGTATCGTGGTTGTCCGCCCGATTGACACCGACTTTCCGCCATCGCTGAGCACACAAGATGGTCTGTATACCACCATCATCAGCGGCCTGAACGAACAGGGTGAAACGGTGCGTGATACCCGCATCATCCGCTCTGTTAACCGCGAAATTAATATCTATCATCAGTTTGATGAATATCTGGCGCTGGCCCGCGACCCGAATATCCGCTTCATGTTCTCTAACACTACCGAAGCCGGTATCAGCTTTGTCGAGAGCGATCGTCTGGAAGATGCGCCTCCGGCCAGTTTCCCGGCCAAACTGACCCGTTTACTGTTCGAGCGTTTCACCCATTTCGACGGTGCGGCTGATAAAGGCTGGGTTCTGCTGCCGTGCGAACTGATTGATTACAACGGCGAAGCATTGCGGGAACTTGTGCTGCGTTACGCACAACTTTGGGCGCTTCCGGCAGCATTTACGCTGTGGCTGGAAAACAGCAATACTTTCTGCTCCACGCTGGTTGACCGCATCGTGACCGGTTATCCGCGCAGCGAAGTCGATAGCCTGCAGGAAGAACTGGGCTATCAGGACAGCTTCTTTGACAGCGCTGAACACTTCTATCTGTTTGTCATACAGGGGCCAAAGAGTCTGGCTCAGGAACTGCGTCTGGACAAACTGCCGCTGAATATCCGCCTGGTTGATGACATCAAACCGTATAAAGAACGCAAAGTGGCGATCCTTAATGGTGCGCACACCGCGCTGGTGCCGGTCGCCTTCCTGGCAGGGTTGAACACCGTCGGTGAATCGATGAATGACGCGCAGATCAGCCGCTTTGTCGAACTGGCCATCGCCGAGGAAATCTCGCCGGTGCTTGATTTGCCACAGGATGAACTGACGTCCTTCGCGCAGGCGGTGCTTAGTCGCTTCCGCAATCCGTTCATTCAGCATCAGCTGTTGTCGATTGCCCTGAACGGTATGACCAAATACCGCACGCGCATTTTGCCGCAGCTGCTGGCGAGCCAGGAAAAGAATCAGCTTCTGCCTCCGCGCCTGACCTTTGCGCTGGCGGCGTTACTAGCGTTTTACCGGGGTGAGCGTAACGGTGAAATGTATCCGCTACAGGATGATGCCCACTGGCTGAGCCGTTTCTCCGGACTGTGGAGTGATGTGCGTAACGGCAGCCTGCCGTTAATCGGCCTGGTGGAAACCGTGCTGGCAGATGAAGAACACTGGGGACGTGACCTGAATACCGTGCCGGGTCTGACGGTGAAAGTGACCGAGCAATTGCAGGCGATTGAAGATCGCGGCATGCGTGATGCGTTGGCGGCTTACAGCTAAGAGAGCAACTATGCAAAGTATCATTCAAATTCATACCGCTGATAACGTCGCTGTGGCTTTGCGCGATATCGACGCAGGCGAACAAGTTGAAGCGGGCGGATATTCCGTGGTTCTGGCTCAGCCTGTGGCGCGTGGTCACAAATTTGCCCTGCGCCCGATTGCGGCCGGGGAAAATATTGTGAAATACGGCCTGCCGATTGGCCATGCGCTGGCCGCAATCGAACCGGGTGTGCATATCCATTCACAAAACGGTAAAACTAATCTCAACGATCTGGATGAATACCAGTATCAGCCGGATTTCGCCACCGTGCCGGAACAGATGGCGGATCGCGATGTGCAGATCTTCCGTCGTAAGAACGGTCAGGTTGGGATCCGTAACGAACTGTGGCTGATCCCAACCGTTGGTTGCGTCAATGGTATTGCACGTCAGATCCAGTCACGTTTCCTGAAAGAAACCAATGATGCGGAAGGCATCGACGGCGTTTACCTGTTCACGCATCCGTTTGGTTGCTCGCAACTGGGCGACGACCATGTGAACACCCGCACCATGCTGCAAAACATGGTGCGTCACCCGAATGCGGGTGCGGTGCTGGTGATCGGCCTGGGTTGTGAAAACAATCAGGTGGACGTATTCCGTGACACGCTCGGCGACGTTGACGAAGAACGCGTGCGTTTTATGACGTTGCAAAAATTCGACGACGAAGTGGAAGCCGGTCTGGAACGTCTGCGCGAACTGTATGCTGTGATGCGTGACGATAAACGCGTTCCGGGCAAACTCAGCGAACTGAAATTTGGTCTGGAATGCGGCGGTTCTGACGGTCTGTCGGGTATCACCGCGAACCCGCTGCTGGGGCGTTTCTCTGATTACGTGATCGCCAACGGCGGCACTTCCGTGCTGACCGAAGTGCCGGAAATGTTTGGTGCGGAACGTATTCTGATGAGCCGTTGCCGCGATGAAGGCACGTTTGAGAAAACGGTTCACATGGTGAATGATTTCAAACAGTATTTCATCGAGCATAACCAGCCGATTTACGAGAACCCGTCTCCGGGTAACAAAGCCGGGGGTATCACTACGCTGGAAGAGAAATCCCTGGGCTGCACGCAGAAAGCCGGTCAAAGCCCGGTGATGGACGTGCTGAAATACGGCGAACGCCTGACCACGCCGGGCCTGAACCTGCTGAGTGCGCCGGGTAACGACGCTGTTGCGACCAGTGCGCTGGCGGGCGCCGGTTGTCACATGGTGCTGTTCAGTACCGGACGCGGCACACCTTACGGCGGTTTTGTCCCGACGGTAAAACTGGCCACCAACAGCGAACTGGCGGCGAAAAAACCGCACTGGATCGATTTCGATGCCGGGCAACTGATCCACGATGTGAGTATGGATCATCTGCTGGGTGAGTTTGTTGACTTGATCGTGGCGATCGCTGATGGCCGCAAAGCCAAAAACGAAATCAATGATTTCCGGGAATTAGCGATTTTCAAAAGCGGCGTCACATTGTAACCGGTTGGGTTTATCGTTAGGATGAAACGGCGTTTCAGTTATGGAACGCCGTTTGCTTTTGCAGCGTAAGAATCCCACGTATGAGACTCCTGACAAATGACGTATTACTGGTTGGCTCAGTCAGTTGGTGTTGTGGCCTTTATGGTCGGCATCACGATGTTTTTCAACCGAAGCGACCGCCGCTTTAAACAACAACTTTCTGCCTACAGCGCCATTATCGGCGTGCATTTTCTGATGATGGGTGCAGCACCGGCGGGCATGAGCGCGTTGCTTAACTCACTGCGCACGCTGATTTCCCTGCGTACCCGTAACCAGTGGATTATGGTGGTTTTCATCGTCCTGACGCTGGTATTAGGGCTTAGTCGCGCCCACCACTGGGTGGAATTATTGCCGGTCGGCGCAACGGTCGTCAGTACCTGGGCGCTGTTTCGCACCAGCGGGCTGACCACGCGCTGCATTATGTGGTGCTCAACCTGCTGTTGGGTGGCGCACAACATCTGGCTTGGTTCGATTGGCGGATCGCTTATCGAAGGCAGTTTTCTGGTGATGAACGGTTTTAACATCATCCGTTTCCGCCGCCTGCAACTGCGTGGTATCGATCCGTTTGAGGTCGAGAAAAAGATTGTTCAGAAGATGGATGAAAATAAAGCAGCGGAGTGAGATATCACTCCGCCAGAAGCGGATTTACTCGTCCAGTTTCAGCGGCGGCAGCTGGCCGAAAATGCTCAGCAAGCCTTCGCCCCAGCCTTTACGGATCATGTCGAAATACGGATGCGTTTCTGTGATCCGGTGCTGTTGCGCGGCGCTGAAACTGTCTGTCGGATAGGTCAGTACATCCAGCGGCAGACCGACGGAAAGATTACTTCTCAGCGTCGAATCCATCGAAATCAGCGCACATTGCATCGCCTGATCCAGCGCCGTGTCGTAACTCAGCACCCGGTCAATAATCGGCTTGCCGTACTTACTTTCGCCAATCTGGAAATACGGCGTGTCGTGCGTGGCTTCGATGAAATTCCCTTGCGGATAAATGTGAAACAGCCGCAGACCTTCCCCTTTTATCTGACCACCGAGCAGCAGATTACAGCTGAAATCGGTATTCCCGCCCTGATTCGCGCCGCTGTCGCGGGCAATCACTTCCCGTACCGTTTCACCCAGCAGGCTGGCGGCATCGTACAGCGACTTCACGTTCAGCAGGTTTTCCCGCTCATCGTCTGAGCAGCGGCGATGCAGCAGACTGATAATGCTCTGTGTGGTCGCCAGATTTCCGGCGCTCTGAATAACCAGCACGCGTTCATCGCTTTGATGAAAAACATGCAGTTTACGGAAGGTGGAAATATGATCCACTCCGGCATTGGTGCGTGAGTCTGAAACAAACACCAGGCCTGAGGACAAGCGCATGGCCACACAGTAAGTCATAAAAAATCTTCCTCAGGCGTCAGGTTTATTGTGGTACGTCGAGCATGGCAACGGCGGCGACAGTGCGCATGTCTTCACTTCCTCCACCCAACCGGATACCGCGGACCGGGCATGCATCAAGATAATCTATGCCGATAGCCAGTTTCAAATGCTGATTCGGTTTACAGGTGTTGTTGGTGACATCAAAGCTCTGCCAGCGGTCATCCAGCCACGCTTCTGCCCAGGCGTGCATTGCCACATGCGTTGAATCTTCTGAATAAAGATAGCCGCTGACGTAGCGCGCCGGGATGCCCAGACTGCGGCAACAGGCCAGGAAAACATGGGTGTGATCCTGACAGACGCCGGTTTGTGCCGAAAAGGCCTGCGAGGCGCTGTCTTTCACCGTAGTACTGCCGGGGTTATAAGGCATTTTCAGCAGCAGTTCGCCCATCAGATTACACAGGCTTTCATGTTGGGCCTGCGGACGGTAATAACGGCTGGCAAAATCGCGGATTGCGCCGTCGGCCAGCGTCAGCGGGCTGGTACGCAAAAAGACCAGCGGCGAAAGATGCCCGGTATTGTCGTCTTCCATGTTGTCTTCAATCTCGACCACACCGTTGGCGACAATGGTAATCGCCTGGTGAGGCTGATCGAGTGTCAGAACGTGCAGCACATTGCCGTAAGCATCCAGCGTGCGGGTGGCGTATTCCGGCAACGTCAGATCCCATGACAAAATCTTCTGATGGCTGGAATCCTGCGGCGTAAGGCGCAGATATTGCGTGCTGTGTTTAACCTGCTGTGCATAGCTGTAATGCGTCTGATGCGTGACATTCAGTTTCATTATTGAGCCTCCAGATAGGTTTGATGAATGCTCTCAGCGATAGCGTTGGTCTGGTCAAGGAACTGCATTAACCAGGGGCTGAGGCCCATCTCAACGATCTCTTCCATTTCGGTGAAACGAAGCTGAGCGTGAAGGGTATGGACGCGGCGGCGGGGCAGATTACCCGCGGTTCCGCCGATTTCCTCCAGCTGTTCGGCCATGATTTCGATACAGGAAAGCAAAGAGCGCGGTAACTCGCGGCGCAGAACCAGCAGTTCGGCGATGCGCTTCTGGCTGAGTTGCTGTTTGTATAACGTATGGAAGGCCTCGCGGGCGCTGACGGCGCGCAGCAGCGTATCCATCCGGTAGTATTCCCGTACCGGATCTTCGTCGGCATTCAGCAACTGATTTTTGGCATCCAGCAGGCGCGCAGTACTGTCTGCGCGTTCCAGCATGGTGCCGAGCCGGATGAAATTTTGAGCATCGCTTCGCAGCAATGTGCCAAACATCGCGCCCCGGAACAGATGTGAGCGCTCCTTAACCCAGTCGAAGAAAGAATCTGCACCGGCAGATCCGACGCCCTGACGGCGGATCAGTTTCATCTCAATCCAGGTGGCGTTAATGCTTTCCCACACTTCTGATGACAAGCTGCCGCGCACTGCGTGGGCATTGTTCCACGCCATTTGCAGACAGCTGAAAATACTGCTGTGGTTGAAACTGTCCAGCGCAAAAAAGTTGAGCAGATTGCTCATCGTCTCCAGCGGATAATGCTCACTGAACAATGTGCGCGTGCCGGTCATGGTCAGCGGCACCAGTAAATCATTGTTTTCATCGCGTGCATTCACATCGCGAATCGACATCATCGACAGCTTGTTGGTCACGTCCAGAAGGCGTGCGATATTCTCGGCGCGTTCCAGATAACGCGCCATCCAGTACAGTTCGCTGGCTGTTCTGCTTAGCATGCGTCATCCTCCGTCGGATTTTCTTCCAGTACCCAGGTGTCTTTGGTGCCGCCGCCCTGAGATGAATTCACCACCAGCGAGCCTTCCGCCAGTGCTACGCGGGTTAATCCGCCCGGTACCAGCCGGATTTCCGCACCCGTCAGGGCGAAAGGCCGCAGGTCGATATGACGCGGAGCCAGCCCGTTGCCGACAAACGTCGGGCAGGTGGAAAGCGCCAGCGTTTCCTGTGCGATGTAGTTTTCCGGGCGGGCGCGCAGTAAATCGCGAAAGCGTTCAATTTCGGCTTTGCTGGCCGACGGGCCAATCAACATGCCGTAACCGCCTGCACCATGAACCTCTTTCACCACCATTTTTTCCAGGTTCGCCAGCACGAAAGACAGATCACTCTCTTTGCGGCATTGCCAGGTTGGCACATTATTTAGGATCGGATCTTCGGCCAAGTAGTAGCGGATCATTTCCGGCACATACGGGTAGATCGACTTGTCATCCGCCACGCCGGTGCCGACAGCATTCGCCAGTACCACGCCACCGGCGCGATAGACAGAAAGCAGGCCGGGAACGCCGAGCATCGAATCAGCGCGGAACGCCAGCGGATCGAGGAATGCATCATCAATGCGCCGGTAAATGACATCAATTTTGCATGGCCCGGCAGTGGTACGCATAAACACCGCGCCGTCTTTAACAAACAAATCGACGCTTTCTACCAGCTCCACACCCATTTGCTGCGCGAGAAAACTGTGTTCAAAATACGCACTGTTAAAGCGCCCGGGCGTCAGTACGACGACGGTCGGATCGTTGACCGGTGTGCTTTCACGCAGCGTTTGCAGTAAATGGGAAGGGTAGCGGGACACCGGCGCGATGCGCTGCTCGGCAAACAGTTCGGGATATAACCGCATCATCATTTTGCGGTTTTCCATCATGTAAGAAACGCCGGATGGCGTACGCAGGTTGTCTTCCAGCACGTAATATTCGCCATCGCCGCCGCGTACCATGTCAGTTCCGGCAATGTGAGCGTAAGTATCGCGGTGAAGATCGATACCCTGCATACAGGGCTGATACTGATCGTTGGCCAGCACCTGCCCGGCGGGCACGATCCCTGCTTTGAGGATCTTCTGGTCGTGATAAATATCATGCAAAAAAGCATTCAGCGCCTGAATCCGCTGGCGGATCCCGCGGTCGAGCATTTGCCATTCGCTGGCCGGAATAATGCGCGGCACGCTGTCGAACGGGATCAGTCGTTCCGCGCCATCATCTTCGCCGTAAACGTTAAAGGTAATTCCCACCCGATGGAACAACAGCGCGGCTTCCTCTTTTTTACGCTGGACTGCCTGTTGATCGGCTTGCTGCAACCACTGCCAGTAGGCCTGATAATGGCTGCGGTGTTTCCCATCAGCCATTAACATCTCATCGAAAAAGGGTGAATCGGAAAGGTCAATCTTGATCATCATCACCTCACAAACTGGACAGGCTGCAATTGAATCGTTCAATAACAATGAGGATCAGGCATAAAGTGTGCCAGCGTGCAAAACGGGCTGAAAATCGGGGAAAAACGGACGGGACTGTTTAATTATAGAGCAGGAAAGGGTTTCGTTGCCTGAAAATGGGGCAAAAAAAACCAGCCCGCAGGCTGGTCTGGTGCATCGCTGGCGCGGATTAACGGCGAACGGCGATGGCTTCGATTTCGATTTTCACGTCTTTTGGCAGTCGGGCCACTTCAACGCAAGAACGCGCCGGGAACGGTGCTTTGTGTTCGGTGAAGAACGCTTCATACGTGGCGTTAACGGTGGCGAAGTCGTTCAGATCTTTCACGAAAACGGTGGTTTTCACGATATCTGAAACTTTCAGGCCAGCAGCTTCAATGATCGCCTGCACGTTTTCCAGTGACTGACGCGCCTGCGCAGAAATATCGTCGGCAACAGTGCCGGTTTTCGGATCCACAGGTATCTGGCCGGAAGTGATGATCATGCTGCCCAGATCCACGCCCTGAACGTAAGGACCGATAGCGGCAGGGGCGTTTTCAGTGCTGATTTCGCGGGACATAATGTCTCCTGATTTGAGTTAAGGTGAATAAAAAATTATCCCTCAGTATAAAGGGTTAATCGTTGTTCAGCACGACCTGATGCTCAAACTCTTTCTCGCAATACTTACATTTCAGGTGTACGCCGTCTGCGCGCTGTTTTACTGCAAAGCTGGAATCCACCGGTTCAAAACGGCTGATGCAGTTGCCGTTCGGACAGCGCAGAACGCCGACAATGCGATCCGGCAGCGTCGGCATCAGCTTTTTCACTACGTCATAATTGTCGATGCGGTTCACTGTCGCACGCGGGGCATACACCGCCAGCTGATTGACCTGCTCATCGGTGAGGAAGGTATTTTCAATTTTGATAATATCTTTACGGCCCAGCTCGCCGGAAGGCAGATTCAGGCCAACGGTCACACGTTGTTCTGTCTGGGTAAGCTTGAACAGCGACAGCAGTTTAAACCCGACTTGCGCCGGAATATGGTCGATCACGGTACCGCATTTGATCGCTTCAACCTGAAGTTTATTGTCGTGAGTCATAATCGTTTTCTCCTCAAGTTTACTGTGCAGTATCTGCGTTCAGAACCAACGCCAGCAAAGCCTGACGCGCAAAAATTCCGTTACCGGCCTGCTGGAAATACCAGGCGTAAGGCGTTTTATCGACGTCTGGCGTAATTTCATCGATACGTGGCAGCGGATGCAGCACTTTCAGGTGCTGCTGAGCGTTCGTCAGATCGGCGGCGCGCAGGACAAACTGCGCTTTCACGTTGGCGTATTCCGAAGGATCCAGACGCTCTTTCTGCACGCGGGTCATGTACAGAATGTCGATTTCTGACACCACTTCATCGATGCTGCTGTGCAGGCTGTACTCGATGCCTTTCTCTTCGAGCAACGACAGAATATAACCCGGCATTGCGAGCGCATCTGGCGCGATGAAGTAGAAGCGGTTGCCGTTAAATTTCGCCAGCGCCTGTGCCAGGGAATGTACCGTGCGGCCATATTTCAGGTCGCCAACCATGGCGATTTTAATGTTATCGAGACGCCCCTGCGTTTCCTGAATGGTGAATAAGTCCAGCAAGGTTTGTGTCGGATGCTGGTTAGCACCGTCGCCGGCGTTCAGCACCGGAATACCACCGGAGAATTCTGTCGCCAGACGCGCTGCACCTTCCTGTGGATGACGCATCACAATCGCATCCACGTAGGTGCTGATGACCGAAATGGTGTCGGCCAGCGTCTCGCCTTTTTTTCCGAGCGACGTATTGCTGCTGTCGGAGAAACCGACCACCGAGGCACCCAGACGATGCATTGACGTTTCAAACGATAAACGCGTACGGGTTGAGGCTTCGAAGAAACAACTGGCGATCACTTTGTGTTTCAGCAATTCCGGCTGCGGATTGGCTTTCAGGCTGGCAGCGGTGTCGAGCACCAGTTCCAGCTCCTCGCGGCTGAGATCGTTGATAGAAATGATGTCTTTCTGATACAGCGGATTGGCCATAGTCATTCTCCTGTTCTTTACGCGTAAAAAGTGGGGCACTCAAATTCCGGACAAAAAAAAGCCCCTCAATGAGGGGCTTTCAGTAAAACGGTAATACCACGGAAGAACAACGGCAGCGGGCTGCCTGATGGCACGGTGTTTGGTCGATCATCTGAGCAGAAAACGTGGCAATTGTTCATGGGTTCTCCCGGCAAATTGTGGCGCATTATACGCGCGTCTCTGACGACATCAAGCGGAAAAATGACCGACAGGCAAACGATTGGTATGAAGGAAAACGAAGGTAAAAACTGTTAACTGGATCAAAGGGCGTGGCCTTTGGGTGCATTATTATAGGCGGACATTGAAACACTATTTCATTTTCATCTTAGCGAAGGGAAAACCATGATTACCGGCAATATCCATCAACTGCATTTAATGCCTTATCTGCCCGCTGAACTGCGCGAGGCTATTGAATACATTAAAAAAAATATCACGCCAGATACCCCGCTGGGCAAACACGATATCCGTGGTGATGACGTATTTGTGCTGATTTCCAATGATTCGACGGCACCACAGGCCGATCGCCGCGCCGAATTCCACGCCCGTAATCTGGACATCCAGATTATCCTTAACGGTACCGAAGGCATGACATTCAGCAACTTACCGGCGGGTTATGTCGATACCGACTGGCTGGAAGATAAAGACATCGCATTTCTTGCCGCCGGTGAGCAGGAAAAAACCATGATCATGCAGGCCGGTGATTTCGTGGTGTTTTACCCGGGCGAAGTGCATAAACCGCTGTGCGCCGTCGGCGAACCGGCGAATGTGCGTAAAGCCGTCGTGAAAATGAACGTCAGCGCATTGTCCGCTTAATGCTGATTGTGTAGCGCTTGGTGCGTTTGATGAGCTTCATCCGCCAGCGACGCAGTCTGCCGAGACGTTCCGGCGCTTTGAGTTTGTGTTTGATCCACACCACCTGCCACGGCTGGAGTCGCATCTGGCCGTTAAACACTTCCCCGCCAATCAGGTCTTTGCCTTCCACCGCCAGTTTCAGCACCTGCGAATGATCGCTGATATTGAATACGCAGCTGATCCTGTCTTCCGTTTTCGGATCATAACGTTCCATTGCGAACAGCGATTTGCCCAAATCAAAAACGCGCTGACCCGCCTGCGGCGAAAATGCCGGGTGTTCTCGACGGTGTTTGATCAGCGTCTGTAAACCGTAAAAAACGCGGCCACTCAGACTGTCTTTTTTCTCCAGCTCTGCCTCGACTTTCTCCAGCTCGAGTTTTTTACGATTAATACGGCGGTTAATCCCCGACTGATGCATTCCTTCGAGATCGTTCTCGCTGCCGAGCAGGCTGTGGATATAAATCGCCGGTACGCCGATAAATGACAGCAGCAGCGCCTGTGCGGCCAGAAACTTACGGGCTTTCAGTTCGTCATTATCCTCAGGATTGGTCAGTGCGCTCAGGTAATTGATGTTCAGCTCGTAAGGCGAATGTGTGCCGTCGCCGTTGTCTTTATAGGAAACCCGGCCTTCTTTACGCAGGGTTTCCTGCGCCATGTATTTGCGTTCGTCATCGCTAAGGAACGTTTCCGTCGGGCGTAAACCAATGCCGTCGTGGCTGGCCAGAAAGTTGAAATAAGTCGTGTCGGGATAGCGCGCTTCCGCATTCAGGCTTTGCGCCCATTGCGTGAGCGTGGTGGTGTCCTGCCGCAAAAAGGCGTGCAGTGTGAGCGGCGGCAGCGGGAACTGATACACCATGTGCGCCTCGTCGCCTTCACCGAAATAACTGATGTTTTCGTGATGTGGCACGTTAGTTTCGGTGATGATCCGCGTACCGGGGATCACTTCATCCAGAATCGTCCGCCACACTTTTATGATGTTATGCGCCTGCGGCATGTGAATGCAGCGCGTCCCGACTTCCTTCCAGATATAACCAATCGCATCGAGACGGATCGACTGCCCGCCGCTGGCGGCGTATTGCAACAGTACATCGATGCTTTCCAGCAGCACTTGCGGGTTTTTGAAATTAATATCGACCTGATCTTCACTGAACGTCGTCCACAGGTATAACTCGTTGCCGTCGGGTTTGATAAACGGTGTCAGCAGCGGCGAAGCGCGCGGACGCACAACACGGCTGTAATCCAGCTCCGGGTTCGAGGCAATAAAGTAATCTTTGTAATAAGGATCGTCGTGCAGATAGCCCTTCATCCATTCGCTGGAGCGGGAAATGTGGTTGATCACGCAGTCAAACATCAGGTTGAAATTGGCCGAAAGGTGATGAATATCTGACCATCCGCCCAGATGTTCGTCGATCCGCCGGTAGTCGATCACGCTGAAGCCGTCATCGGAACTGTACGGATACATCGGCAGAATATGGATGTCGCTGATGATTTCGCGCAGATAGGTATTGGCAAAGTGATTAAGCGTCGCCAGCGGCGGTTGTTCGCCGTGACGGATATTATCGCCATACGTAATCAGATAGATGTTGGTGCCATCCACCCAGTCGGTGGTGCGGTGTTTGCCGTAATTCCATTTGTCGGCGAGATGCAGGATTTTTTTCAGCAGGTCGGCGATGTGTTCCCTGGGGTAAATCCTGCTTAACAGGCTTTCGAGGCGCAGGACATACTCAAGATTAACTGAGCTCATATCGGTTCCTTCTTACTGCGTTTCTGTTTTTTCTATTGAACAGGTTAAAACCAAAGCGCTCTAAAAAGGGTAGTTGAAAATGAGGTCTTCTGAGGGGAACGGGCGGGATAAAGTGCAAAACGATGTAAAGATGGCGACGTGCAGGAAGTTGATCCTTGCCGCACGTCGGGCAGAAATCAGTCGTTGCCGAGTGTGGCGACCATTACCGCTTTGATGGTGTGCAGACGGTTTTCAGCCTGATCGAACACCACGCTGTAGCTCGATTCAAAGACTTCATCCGTCACTTCCATGCCGCCTTGCAGCCCGTATTCTTCGGCCATTTGCTTGCCGAGGGTAGTCTGGTCGTCATGGAACGCCGGCAGGCAATGCAGAAATTTCACCTGCGGATTGCCGGTCAGGGCCAGCATTGCACTGTTCACCTGATAAGGACGCAGCAGGTTAATGCGCTCTTTCCAGACTTCTTTCGGCTCACCCATGGAAACCCATACATCGGTATAGAGGAAGTCGGCATCCTTCACGCCGGTCGCGATATCTTCCGTCAGGGTAATGTTACCGCCATTTTCTTTTGCCAGATGCTGGCAGGTGGCGACCAGTTCAGCTTCCGGCCAGCAGGCAGAAGGTGCTACCAGACGTAAATCCAGACCGCATAACGCAGCGGCTTCCAGCAGCGAATTGCCCATATTGTTGCGGGTATCGCCCAGATACGCCAGACGCATGCCTTTGAGAGGCTGGCCAGGCAAATGCTCCTGCATGGTGAGCAGATCCGCCAGCAACTGCGTCGGGTGGAATTCGTTAGTTAAGCCATTCCAGACCGGCACACCGGCATATTGCGCCAGAATTTCCACTTTATCCTGGCCGAAACCACGATATTGAATACCGTCGTACATCCGTCCGAGAACGCGGGCGGTATCTTTCATTGATTCCTTATGGCCAATCTGGCTGCCACTTGGGCCGAGATAGGTGACTTTAGCCCCCTGATCGTAAGCGGCAACTTCGAAAGAGCATCGGGTACGGGTCGAGTCTTTTTCGAAGATGAGCGCGATGTTTTTGCCTTGCAGGCTGGCTTTTTCAGTGCCGTTCTTCTTAGCGGCTTTTAATTCTGCGGAGAGTTTCAGCAGTGACGAAATCTCTGACGGGGTAAAATCCAGTAACCTGAGAAAATGACGTTTACTCAACAAACTCATGATGTCGCTCCATAGCGCGTAAGCATTTCGGATTGAATTAAAATTCAATTTAACTGGATGAATATGCAAATACAACCCCACATTAAAAACTTTGTCGTTTATAGTGGAGACGCGCCCTGCGGTGTGTGAAAATAGCGTACAAACGTCACATTGATTGAGGACAGAGATATGGCAAACCGTGAATTGCTGGAAGAACAACGTGAAGAGACTCGCTTAATCATCGAAGAACTGCTGGATGATGGCAGTGATCCTGACGCGCTTTACACCATCGAACACCATTTATCTTCAGAGAAATTTGAAGTTCTGGAGAAAGCAGCCGTCGAAGCTTTCAAACTGGGTTACGAAGTCACTGACCCGGAAGAACTGGAAGTTGAAGACGGTTCTGTTGTGATGTGCTGCGACGTCATCAGCGAAATCGCGCTGAATGCGGAACTGATCGACACTCAGGTTGAGCAACTGATGAACCTGGCCGAAGCCAATGGTGTCAATTACGACGGCTGGGGCACTTACTTCGAAGGCGATGACGACGAAGAAGGTGAGGAAGGCGAAGACGAAGATTTCGTTGATGAAGATGATGACGGGAAACGTCATTGATTCTTTCTGAATCCGAAACAAAACGGCTGCTGAATTGAGCAGCCTTTTTTTATGTAGAAATCAGCAGGGTAAGGAATGCTCCGGCTAAAAATGATTGTCATGAGGAGTGAGAGTTGTTTACCCAACCCGCAGTTTTCTTATTTTACGCGGACTCTGGTAATTTTTAATCATCAGTTTTAAGTAAGCTTTTCTTGCCCGTTCATTGATCGCCCATACTAACGCCGTTTCAATCAACTTTGTATTTAAAATTAAGCGTGTTAACAAGAGAGGTATTGTTATCAGAAAGAAAAAAATAATGTTGGAAATTTGAGTTTCTTCAAAGTATAAAAAAGAATACAGATAAAATAATGAAAACCCCACTGCTATCACTACAATAAAATTAAAGGTGTAGTAAATTATTTTTAGCCCAATGGTTATCCCTCGTGCTAGTAGAAAAACCGAGCTAATATATATAAACCCATACGTCATCGCAAATGCCATGTATAGACCAAAATAGAGCCCGGGCGATTCTTTTGTATTTATTCCTTGTAGTGCAGTAAAGAGAATGAATAACCATGAAATCATCATTAAAAACAAGGCGGCTGAAAGTGCCATAAAGTTTTTTTGGAAAAACAGAACTGATACATATTCTTTCAGATTAGTGTTCACCCGAAATTCAATTGATGTCATATCATTCTCTTTGATATATAACTCAATTTCATTGCCGTACTGTAATAGATTATAAAAAGATGAACCTATAATGTATTTCATTCGAAAGCCTCAATGGAATGTAAGATGCGAATAATGTATTCTCCAGAGTCTAAAACAATCCCTGAAGAGTTAATTTTTTAGTATTTATTATCGCCAAAAGTTTTCTAAAATGTTGTAGTGTTTGCATCTTGTAAATCCGTTTTAAGGGTCTGTAAAAATACTATTGAGTTAATTTATTCGGGTCAAGTGCTAATTGGTTTTGCTTTTTTGTTTATAGTGAAATGTTAAGTGTAAATTCATAAATCATCATTTATTTATGAGGTGCAACTACATGATTTCGTTAAGTTCTTTATGAAATTTATTATTTTGTTTACTATTAAAACTGATTGCTTATTCGTATAAAACGGCCTACTGCTCTGTGCAATGATATACATTCATCAATTCAATTAGTGGATGGCTATATATTTTGCAATTAAATGAAAATTTATTTATCTGATTCTATATTTTTAATGCAGATCATAAAACGGTGAGGAATTAAGCGTATCATGGGATATTAATCATTGAATATAGTGGATGTACCTTAATGAAAAATGAACTTGGCGTAAATGCACCCAAAGATGAACTTAGAGAACCAGCAACGGCAGCAGGTTACCTTGGTGATTACTTGCGTGGAAATGTTCCGATAAACCAACTTCTACCGCAGCACGAATATATTGTTGATACTCTGAAGTTGGGTGAAGAGTTTGAAAAAAATACCAAACACATGATGTTACTTACCCTTGATGAGGCTGACAAAATACTCAATGAACTCCTCATCTTAGTTGATCCTATAACAACCTATGCAGGTAATATAAAAGATTCGTTCGATGGTACAAGTCATATCCGTAAGCTAGTTTCTTATTATAATAATGTTGATAAATTAATTTTCAATTTTAGAGGATTAGGAATAAAAGCCCAACAGTACGTTTCAGAAGGTATTAACTACATTAAAATTACTGGTTATGCAGGTGTGCGACGTATTCTTAGAGGAACTCGTTATTCTATTGATAACCCACAGGTTTTAGAGTTAAGTATTGGCAAGGTTGGTAGAAGTGCCGCTATTATGGCTGGTGCTAGATTTTGTATTTATTTTTCTGCGGCATATAGGGTTTTTGAATTGGTTTTCAAAGACGAGTATAGTGCTATTGATTTTATCGGAGATATCAATATGGATGTTGCAAAAATACTTGTTACCATATACACCACGGAACTTGTATTTGCTATCGCAAGTGGAGTTGCTCTTGTGACAGGCATAACTTTACCACTTTCACTTGGTATTTTTCTTATTGTATTTGTTGGTTTCGGGATTTCATATGGTTTGCTTTTCTTGGATGAAAAGTACCAGTTCTCTGATAAATTAAAATTTTTCATTCAACAAAGGATAAATGATAGAAATGCAGTTGAGAGCTGGAATTTAAATAACTCATCTCCATTTATTAATTCTAATCGTTTCGGTGTTTAATATGTTAAATAAAGCAAAGTATTATGGCTATGTGATTGGTAGCATTGTTTTTCTCCCTTTTGTTTTTTACTTTTTCGTTATAAACTGTAGTCGGGATGTTATTGGTTTATTTGCGGGAGGAGATGTTGTATATTTCAACTGGAAAAGTATTCCTATTCTAGTGTGTATGCCAATGGTAGTTCTTCTTGAGATCCTATTGATTAGCTGTCTTTTTACAAAGAATAAAAAAGTACATCCTAAGGTCATGTCCTCTTTTAATAAATTAGGGGTTTTTATATCTGTGGTTTTTTTTATTTCAGTTTGTAGTGCGCCTTTAATAAACATTTTTTTTGCTTTTTCTTCTTATCACGCATGCGCGTCTGGAGGGGTATTTTCTGGTATATATTACGTGCGTGATAAATCAAGATGCTTTAATTTGACCAGAGTTGTTCCTTGGAGTATGAATCATAATGAGAAAACTTCTATCAAAAGTAATTAAGTGATTTTCAATAAATAATAAATCCCAAGCAAACGAAATATATTCGACTTCTTAGGTTCTTCCTCTATTTTTTTAGCAAAGATAATATTTGCTGTAGGTGTAAGAGTGGCTGTATTTACAGGGCTGGCTTTACTAGCTCCGATTTCAGTCGCTGTTGGTTTTACATTAGTTGTTGGCATTGGAATATCAATAGGGTTGAGTTATTTCAAACAAAAACATCACTTATCTGATAAATAAAAATTGCAATAGAAAAAGGTGTGAGTGAAAGAAATAAAATAGAACAATGGAATCAAAAGAATAGCTCTCCTTATATAAATTCATATCGATATAGTTCTGCATATTTTATAGGTTATTAAAAAGTGGCGATAATACTTGTCGCCACTTATATTTAATTTGTTTATTTGCACTATAAAATTCGATCCTTCCACAAACTATATGAACTTGTACCAGCGGCAGTATGTTCCCATGTTATAGTTTCATAAGAGAGAGAAATTCTTTCTTGTGGTTGGCTATTATTGTTAATTAAGGAGCTTGGGAATATAAGGTGTATATCTGAGATCCTAGCTTCGGTTAGTTTTATTTTATAAAACTTTTCATTGATGCCAAATTTATTAGTACGATAAACATCAAAGTCACAGGTAAGTAGTTCATTCTCAGAAATAGCCTTGCCTAACAAAGGTGAAGATTTATCAATAGCTTTTGTGATGATCAACGGTTGATGATTAACGTTTTGCTTTCTGAGGATTATATGAGTCAACTCATAAACCATTATCTGATCCAAATGTACGATCTGCGCTTTGTTCCCGATGGAATCCAGCGATGAACATCCTGCTGAAATCAGTCCCTGGGTTTGTCCGGTGAGAGTTAAGTAAATAAGATTGGCCATGATATTATTCCTTTATCTTAGTCATGAGTATTAGGTGTTAGAGTTAAATGTTAATTATCGGTTTTGCTGATGTTTTTAATTATAAAATAACGACTGGATAATGAATCCATTCTTTCGTTAATTGTTTTTTCAAGAGTTTGCGTATTCTGGTTTTGTCTTTTAGCATCTTCCAGCTGAGTTAATAACGCCTCGAGCGGAGTTTCCTGATTCAACAAGGTTTCGGCCTGATAGGCGACCGTTTTCAGATATGAAAGCGTGACACCTTCTTTGCTTTTTTCCCGCTGAACTAACAAGTCTGAAAATGAATGCATATCCTGTCGGATTTGTAAGTATCCGCGTAAAGCGGGACTGTTACCGGCGCGCAGTTTGAGTGCATTGTTCCAGCGGGAGGTGGCTTGTTGCTGCTGTTCATTCTCAAGCCAGACAACACTTGCTGTTTTCGTCAGATGCTCACCACTTTCCAGTGCTTGCAGTGGTGTTGCGTTAAGCAGGCGGTTCAGGTGTTGCGGGTATGTAGCCAGTTCAGGCGACGTCAGCCAAAGTGCCGCGCCGCCTTGCGGTGTGTCTTTTATCAGCGCGATTTGCTGTTGCAAAGGTGCGACCTGCCACCACCATAGTCCTCCACAAACTACTGCCGTGATGGCAATGCCAGCCAAAAAGCCAAGGATTACGGGTTTACGGGAAGGCCGTTTTTTATTTTCTGAACCGGCGAAATGTACTTCAACTTTCGGCGCCTGTTGCGCAGGCTCCATGCTGGGTAGCGGCGAATAAACAGGGTCAGGATGAGATATCTGATCCGGCATGTAGACCAGCGTTGGCGAGATGTAATGGTGAGCCTGTGAACTTTGCGCCTGCTGCTCGGCTTCGGTACGTTTGCGGATGTTCTGCATAAAATAGAGCAGATTTTCCACGCGGGGAACGCGTTTGAGTTCGACCTGCTGAAGCTTGTCACAGATAAGTTGCAGTGTGCGTTCAGTGCGGTACAGAAGCTGTATATCACCCAGCGCCAGTGCGGGATTTTTTCGCAGAATATTACCGATGCGGGTATTGAACCATTCCAGCATATCGCTGCGCGCCTGGTAGTTTTGCGGCCAGAAGCGTTCCCATTCTGCGGTAATCAGCCCGGCCAGCAGTTCGCAACCTTCGCAAAACCCGGACAGACCGTTGATTTTGGTGCGTGCCAGCGTGTAGTAAGTTGCGGTGTGCAGGTCGACGCCATTGCTTTTGAACAGTGTCAGCGCCAGCGATTCGACAAGCCGCCAGTTTACTTCCGGTTGGGAGGGGTGATTCGCTTTGTTGATCTCTTCACGAATCGCACTGAATTCCGGCAAAAAGCGTGGATCGTCGCCCAGTTTGATGATGTGTGTTTCGTCGCTCATGATTTTCCTTAATACCCCGGCATCGCTGCCGGGGTGAGTCCATTAGTACAACGTATCCGGCAGGCTGAACTCGCTGAAGAGTCCGCCGGTGAACGGATTGTCCTGTGTATCAAAGTGCATGCGGTAAATCATGTAGCCGCCGTCGACGTTGAAGCGCACGTCAAATGAACCGTCATCGACGTTGGTCAGGTTGCCGGCGTCGATAAGGCGGAACTGCGCCCATGGGCCTTTGAAACTGATGCTGCGCGGGGCGCCGTCTCCCGTGCCGATCAGCGTAAGTTTGCTTTCAGTTCCATCACGCATGGTGTTTGGCCAGACCAGGTGTGTGGTGTAATTGCGACCATGGCTGTAATCGAGTAACTGACCATCCATATTCAGTACACTGCGGCGCTTGTTAGATGAAAGCTCCGTGGTTTCAATCGCATACTGAGTACCTAAAGCACTTTGTTGCGTAAAGAACGTCTCGCGGATTTTCTGTGCGGTTTCCAGCTGTTGTTGAACGTCCGGGCGGATCAGCACTTCTCCGTCATCACCCCAGGTGAGTTTATTTTCGATAAACAGCTTCAGGTTTTGCTGATAGAAACTGTCGAGAATTCCATCGGGTTTGAAGAAGCGATTAAAGGCATCAAGCGATGCGTCCTGTGTTGCGTCAGGATTAAACGGATAGCGGTCCGCAAGCTGTTCATTGAAGATCTTAACCACTTTGTCGTTCCATTCGACTTCCATGTAGTGAACGGCTTCGATCATCACCACGTGCCAGGCTTGATCGGCGAGCTTACCTACCCAGCGGTTGAGCGGAGCGGGTAGCGTTTTTGCCATCTGACGGGTTGCGAATATCGGATCACTGTTGTTCTGATCAAGACGCATCTGCACGGCTTTGAGCGCGGACTTACCCGGCACCGGCGAGTTCTGAATCGCCAGTAAATAACGGTGAAGCTCAGTCAGTTGCTGATAAACAGCTTGCAGCGTGCTCGCTTTGTCTTTTGTTTCTGTCAGAACGCCATTTTCAGGCGAAAAATCACGTCCCAGACGCGTCAGCAGCTGGAAGTCGAGTGCGGACATCATTTCATCACGCGCTTTCTCAGGAAGATTTGCGGGAGGAGGTGGGAGCTGGGTGTTATCACGCAATGTTTGCAATGCGCGATAGAACGGCTGATCGCCACTAATGACCTGCTCAAGGGCATCGGTAACTTCCTGTATATCCTCGAATTCCCGGACGTCCAGATTATTCATTCCCGCCTGCCAGGTGGCGGTGTAATCGCTGATGTACTGCTCCGTAATATGTCGCTGAATTTCCTCGCGGTCGGCTTCGCTGAAGGTGACATTTTTGGTGATATTCAGTACCCAGCTATCCAGTGCGGTAAGTTCTACCAGACTGTCGCGTTGCTTCACAAAATAGCTTTGCAGCCCGTAGCGGGTGAGAAACTGCGGGATGGCGAGATCTTCTTCTTTGTTAGCGACGAAAACCTTGTCGAAACTTGGGCCAATCTGGTCTCTCAGGTTCAGATCAGCAGGTAAAACGCCCTGTGCTTTTGACCTCAGGCTTTGATAAACGCGCTGATAAATCGAGAGTTTGCTGAGTTCCTGCTGAGCGGCAACGATCGGTTTCTCATAAGGAATAAAACGGGTGATTGCATCGCTGTCGCCTTCCGCCCTTCGTGCATGCCAGTCGGTGTGTTCCAGTGCGTAATCAAGATGCGACATCAGCTGGGACTGAAGCCCGCGCTGACCGTGAAAATGCTCACTCCAGCGCTGTGACATATATTGTTCGACGACCTTGTTGTCGCGGCCACTTCTGTCTTCCAGCATGCGGATCACCCGCAGGATCGCGAGTTTTTTCTCACTTCCCGCAGGCGCCGCATTGAGGTCTTTGATCAGTCCGTTAAACAAAGCTGGTAGGAAGCGCTGATCAAGCAATTGCAGATACGTTTTTTCAACATATGGGCCGATTTTCACACCCTGATATAGAGCCATATCAGTCAGCGCATTGTGTTCGCGGTAGTCACCATAAGCCAGAGTGGCGTCACGCATCGGGTTGAGCAGAGGCAACTGAAGATTACCCTGTTCATCAATGCCCTGCGGCGGCGGGATCTCCCTAAAGGATTTAGCCTGGGCCAGCACCGTAACGCCGGAATGATAATTAGACTGATAATAGTAGTGCCAGCCAGCCATGCAGATGAGTGCTGCGGTTGCGCCAATGGCTGAAAAAAATGTCATCCGGCGGCGCGTTTTTTTCAGCCAGAGGCTGTTTTCTCCGGCAAGATTCGCTTCGGCCAGTAAGATTTCGGGGAACAGACTGCGGGTGAAATAAGGCTGAGTCTCAACCATCGGCCAGGAGGAAAGCGCTGTTTGTCCCAGACGATACTGCACGGCAGCGGACTGAATAAAAACGTCATCAACCTGACCACGTTGCAGTGAAGAGGTAAGGTACACCCCGCGCAGCATGACGGACATGTTATCGCCAGCCAGCAGGCTGGTGATTAATGACTCAAGATGATCGTTAATGCCCTGCATCTGACGGTTGAAACTAAACAGCATACTCCGTTGGCTGGCTTCTACATGGCTCAGAAGCAGGTCGGGCAGCGCCTGATTGAAACGTTGCATCCATTCTTGCCAGAACGTGTGCAGTTCCTCGCGCCACTGGTCATTTTCGTGTGAGCCTTCGCGGAATGTGACGCCTAAAATCGAATCCCGCTGTTGTTTATCAAGTGGCTGAAATAGTGGCGCAAAACCGTAAAGCAAATCGAGTTTGGTCAGAACAAGATAAACCGGCAATTCGCAATGCAGTTGTTGGTTGAGATCTTGTAATCGCTGGCGAAGAACGGTGAGTTGTTGTTCGCGCTGAGATTTACTGGCGGTGAGAAGTTCAGGTAAATCCAGCGTAATGATAATACCGTTCAGCGGCTGACGCGGGCGATTCTGATTCAGCCAGCCGAGCCAATGCTCCCATAAACGCGCGTAAACATTGACTTCCTCTTGTCCCGTTGCAGGCTGGTTAATCAGTTTGCCATCAATATCAAAAATCACTGCATGCTCGCCCACGTACGGCGAAATATGCCAGAGGGCATTGTTCTCACCACGGACTTTCTCGGGCACATAAATCTTGTCTGAGGAATAACCTTCGCGTAGCAATGTCGTCTTTCCGCTACCGGAAGTTCCCACCATGATGTACCACGGCAGATGGTACGCCGGATCCCTGCGGGCCAGATGACGTTGCAGGCGCAGCAACCAGTGATCCAGATGACGCTGCTGCTGGTGAACTTCCAGACTGATCGGATCTTTTTCATGCTGGCGTTGCAGACGCTGCAATGTCTCCAGATGTTGCAGGCGTTTTACCACCCGCCAGGTCAGCCAGGCGAGCGCAATAAGTACCCAGACAGAAGTTGCCAGCCAGCGGTTGGCTTGCGGTGCAAGCGGATGCTGTTGTCCTAGCGTCCATGTCGGGCCTTTCCACCAGATCCAGACCAGTGAAAGTATCCAGCCGATGACCAGCAGAACCATCGCCGAAATTTTTAGCCGTGGCATGGCGGGTTTTAGCGTTGGCTTTAATGCCCTGAGGAAACCCGGTTTTGATATTTTGAACACAATAAAACTCCTGTTTTACTTCACTGTTCCGTTGTGATTTTTTCTTTTAATTGTTCAAGCAACGCAGGTTCCCATTCGGGCAATGTCATCTGGCGTGCGGTGTGATGGAGTAGCTGAAATTGCTGAAGCGCCGAAGCTTTCAGACCGGCCTTTTCAAGAAGCCGGGCACTCAGAAATTGACGGTAAAACAGACCGCGTGGTTCACCTGAGGCTTGTTGCATCTGGTCGAGTAACTCCAGCGCCGCAGCCAGTCCCTGATCGTCGAAACACTGCCAAATACGCTGGTTCTCCTCATCACTGTCGCCCGAAGACGGGTTTTCTACGCGCGAAGAGGAGCTTTCATCCAGCCAGTTCAGGGTCGGTCCGGAAAGAAAGGGGATGTGATCCGTGAAGTGCAAATTTTTCAGCAACGGTAGCCGGTTTATAAAAAGACCAAGCTCATCGCGGATGGCCGCAGCCGCTGCCTGAAAGCCAAGTTGGGTGGCAATGCGCGAGGAGAGGAAATGTCCGTCAAACCAGTACGGCGCCAGCAACAAACTGGCTTCTACCTGCTCCCAAAGTGCAATATCAGCAGCCGGAAGCCGGCTTTGGTAATCAGCCATTAAATCAGGTGGAAATGCGGCGAGAGAAGTCCTGCCTTCATTTTCTGCCTGAGGTGCGGCACCAATATTTTGCCAGAGTGCATGGCGGCGAAGGCGGTAACCCATCGCGCTTTGCGGATGGCGTTCGCATAATAATTCCGCCACCCTGAGCAGCGTTTGTCGCCAGGATTTATCGTCATGGCTTTCAACGCTCACTTTCGGGAATTCAGGCTGAAAATTTTGCGGGCTGAGTTCGTGAGTTTCGGGACCGGCAAGTGAGGTTTGGGAACTTGCCGTTATGGCGATGTTTTCAGATAGCTGTTGCTGAATGCTCCGCTGATAAGCGCGTAACACCTCATCGGTTGCTGATGCCAGCGGCTGGCTTTCCACATTCATCCAAAGCTGAGCAAGATTTTTTAATTCACCCAGCATCGCTTCACCTTCGGCCTGACTGGCTTGTGCGGCGAAAGTACCCGAAGCGGTTTCAAACCGTTTAAGAACTTGCAAAGCAAAACGATTTTTTTGCGGGACTTTTTGTGGCCAGCTGGCTGCCCAATAGTGCCCGATATATTGCGTCAGGATTTGCAGGGCCAGTAACAGGGCGGGGGCTTTTCCTGCATGTTGCAGGGTGCGCAGCAGGTGCACCATCAGACGAAAATCTTTGCTTTCTGTTGCCAGCAGTTTCAGCGCCCGGTTTTGGATCTCAGCAATATCCAGCTGAGCATGGGTCAGTGATCCCAGTTTGACCATTTCGCTGTCGATATATTCCCAGTCACCATTGGTTTCACTGATGGCAGCCTGGATTTTTTCATCCGAAAGCGGGGCAAGGACATACTCTGTCCAGATCCCTGGTGTTGTTATTTCCATATAATTCCCTTTAGAAATCCGTCGCTAATCTGCCCAGTGGCAGGCCACCCTGAGAGGGGCAAGCGTTTTATCCAGACCATCAATTGAAAATGTGAGCAACGTTGCCGGATCTGATTTCGCGGACACACCGTTGTCCGCTTTGTTCAGAAATACGGTCAGCGTACGGGCGCCAAAAAGTTGTTTGATTTCATCGATTCCCGGCAGACCACGGCTGGACTCAATAAGGGAGTCGTTCTCCCGCAAAAACCAGTGAACGTCAGCATGGAGTTTTTCCGTGGAAATAGACAAATTCGGCTCATGATGCAGCGGCCCGGGTAAAGCAATTTGCATACGTGTAATGTTGTCTATGCAACTGAACATCAGCACAGGGCGGGGAGGCACAATCCCTATTGCAGGCGTGGTGATCACAACCGATGGAGGCTCACCAGTAGTCTGTTGCGTCAGAAAATTCGACGAGTGATCGTCGCGCACGTTTTCCTGCGCAAAAGCACGTTGCCAGGCCTCCCCCTGTACCTGCGCTTTGACCAGTGCGCTGGAAAAATCGGGATAGGCTGGCGTCAGCAAATGGTCATAGCAATCCAGCCGCACCAGAGATGCGGGTTCCTGACGGCAGGACTCCATACCACGGAGAGTGGTTTCTGCCACACTGAGGGCCGGTTTTGGCGGTTCCGCCCGCGCCAGCCAGACAGAAAAAGGCAGCAGGCAGACCAGAATTACACCACGCATAAACCGCCTTCTTCCTCAGTGAAAGTATCCTGAATATCTGCCGTAAAACGATGGTCAGTGACGGCAATGTGCACGCGTTTTATCGCCGATCCTGCGGCTAATTTTTGCAGCAACAACAACGAAAGAGGCGGCAAAACTTCACCATCAATGATGGATTCGAGCATACGCGCGCCGTTTTCAGCACGTGTCACCCGCAGCATGATTTCATCACTGACTTGTGCATCAATAATCACTTTCGCACCAAAGCGCTTGTTGAGAAGTGCCTCCAGCCTTGCCAGTTTCGCGGCAATAATGGTGATCAGCGTTTCTGCCGACAATGGCAGGAACGGAATAGTTTCCATACGTGCCAGCAGCGCAGGTTTGAAGAAATCAGCAAGCACCGGATACAGTGCTTCCTGTAGCTGTTCGGGACTGGAGGCATGCTCCACAATCACCTGATAACCCAGATTTGAAGTCAGGAAAAACACCACATTTTTGCAGTCGATCAGGCGGCCTTCGCCATCTGACATTTCACCTTTATCAAACGCCTGATAGAACAGATTGAGTACGTCCGGGTGGGCTTTTTCAACTTCGTCGAGAAGTACAACGGAATAAGGTTTTTGGCGGATAGCCTCTGTCAGCACACCGCCTTCACCGTAACCGACATAGCCGGGGGGGGAACCGATCAGCCGTGAAACGGTATGCTTTTCCTGAAACTCAGACATGTTGATGGTCGTGAGGTACTGGCGACCGCCGAAAAGCAATTCAGCCAGTTGCAGCACGGTTTCTGTTTTGCCAACGCCGCTCGGACCCGCCAGCAAAAATGCCCCCAGCGGACGGCCGGGACGGCGCAGATCGGCTCTGGCGGTCAGTAAATGTTTATGCAAATGGGCAATCGCCAGTGACTGGCCCTGGATTTTTTCGCCAAGCCAAACTGGAAGTTCGGTAATCAGTGTCATCTCACTTTGAGATAACCTGTTTAGCGGGACACCGGTCCATTCGGCAATCACCGCCGAAATTTGCCCTTTATCCACATGCGGGGAAACCAGTTTTCTGGTCTGATGCAATGTGTCGAGTTCCGCCATCAGTTCCTGCAGAATTTGCCGTTTTTCCGCTACAGATTCGCGGTCAGACTCTTCATCAGCCATGGTCAAAAAATCATGACGCAGCGCAATAATCTGATGAACCAGATCACGCTGATGCTGCCATCCGGTATCAAGCTCATTGAGTTGCTGTCCGGTTTCTTCATAAAGCCGATGCAATTCTAAAAGCCGGGTATCGTTTTGAAGCAGGCCAATACGTTGTTCGCGTTCGAGCTGGCGGATTTCCGCTTCATACTGATGCCTTTGCGTGGTCAGCGCAGAAATCTGGCGGGGCGCAGATGTTAAGTTGATCGCAACACGGGCACAGGCGGTATCCAGCACATCAATGGCTTTATCCGGCAACTGACGTCCGGATAAATAGCGTTCACTGAGCGTCGCCGCGGCCTGTAGCGCTTCGTCATCAATCAGTACACCGTGAGATTGTTCATAAACCGACGAGAGTCCGCGCAGAATAATGGTGGCTTCGGCCGCCGTCGGTTCCGTCACTTTCACCGGCTGGAAGCGGCGGGAAAGTGCCGCATCTTTTTCAAAATACTTTTTGTATTCGCTCCAGGTAGTAGCCGCGATAGTTTTAAGCTCGCCACGTGCCAGAGCAGGTTTGAGCAGATTAGAGATATCCAATCCTCCTTGCTGATTGCCTGCACCGATCAGCGTATGCGCTTCATCGATAAATATAATGACAGGGACAGGTGACTGCTTAACTTCCGCCATGATGTTTTTAAAGCGCTTCTCAAACTCACCTTTGACGGAAGCTCCTGCCTGTAAAGCTCCTAAATCGAGAGTGACCAGTTCGGTATTGCGTAATTTTTCCGGGACCCGTCCGGCAACGATACGCATTGCCAGCCCTTCGATGAGTGCACTTTTCCCGACTCCGGCCTCACCGACCACAATTGGATTGTTTTTGCGGCGGCGGCAGAGGATGTCGATCATCAAATCGATTTCATTATCGCGACACAGCACCGGATCGAGTTTCCCGTTGCGGGCATCTTCTGTCACGTTAGCGGAATAACGCGCCAGCATGCTTTCTTCACCATTATGCAGGGGGTGACTTTTTCCTGCATCTTCAGGGATCGCCGATTCCGCGGACTCTCTCGTCCAGACGAAAAAATTCAGCCGAAGCAAATCGCGATTGATTTGCGCCAGAAGCTGCGTCGCAGCCGGCGTCACATAACGAAGCGGGGAGTGAAGCAGGGCAAGCAGCAAAATCCCTCCACGCAACTGAGTGACCTGCATATCCGCAGAGGCCAGCAGCCAGGCATCTTTCAGCCACTCCACCAGCAAAGGAGAAAAACTTGGATAACTCGTCCCGACGGAATTTCCCCGCTGTCCGCCGGTCAGCGTTATCGCAGCGAGCAATTCATCCGCATCAATTCCCGCCTGTTCAACGATGACGCGCACATCACTGCGCGGTGTCATCAGCATTTGGGACAGCACGTGGGCAACCGTAATTTCAGTTCCCTGCTGATTAACGCATTCCGCCGCTGCCAGTTCCAGCGACTGTTTTGAGAGGATATTGAGCCGGCTAACGAGCATCGGTAAATCAATCTGGATCATAGAAAACTCCTTTTTCTTATCGCAGCAAATTATTCAGCTGGTGCAAAATGTCCTGAGTCTGGGCATTAAGGCGCAGCAAATAAAACAGGTAAACTACCGCCAGCAGGACGATGCCGCCTGCGAGAAGGTGCTTAATTCCCAGACGTCGTGTCAGGTGATAAAACCCGGGGTGTCCGATTTTGTTCTGATGCAGCAGCGGGAAAGCGCTGTCGCCTCTGAGCTTGTGCAGGACGTGATGAAGGCGGCGAAAAATCTGTTCAAATTCATCGTTGTTCTGATTGCTGACTTTATATCTGCCGCGAAAGCCGAGAGAAAAACACAGATATAAAAACTCCAGCAGATCCTGATACCGCTTGGGTTCTCCCATCAGTCTTTCCAGCAGTATGAAAATCTTTTCGCCACCCCAGGTTTCGTTATGAAAATGCACCAGCAGCGATTGTTTTACCCATTCGTTTTGCGTGGACCAGCCCTGGCCCAGTGCAGTTTCATCAATGAAAGTGCAGAGAACGTAGCGGAAAGAAATGATGGTTCCGGGTTCGTAACCATGATTTTGCAGCAATTGTTCAATGGCGCGGATATCGGTGACCACCTGACCAAACAGGTGTTCCGGTAATCCACGGCTGCTCATACTTTTCAGGCGCAAAACCATTCCCAGCAAAGGTGTGGCTGCATCAATCATTGTATTAAGGCTATTACCGCGCAGTGTCAGGCGATAAAGACGGTGGCTGTCTTCATTTACGTCTTCCGGGACGAAGGCTGAAACCGCAGATATGTCGCTCATTGCGTTATCCCCTTATTGCCCAAAGCTGAAGGTCTAATTCTGGGAATGAACCGGAGACGTGCAACGCAATGCCATTGTGTTTAACGATTTCTGCCCAGCCGACACTGTTTTTATCCAGCGAGAAATAGACATAGTTGGCGTGGTAGGGGATCTGGCGCGGCGCGGTTGAAAGAGACGTCAGCTGAACGCCGGGCACCTGCACGCTGACCACATTACGGATCCTTTCGACAGAACTGATTTTGGATTGCTGTACGAACTGCCGTTGCAAAGTGTCATGAGGAATTTGCGATTTAACGGCCAGAATGAACGTTGCGGATTTCAGTAAGGAGAGGTCGTTAACCAGCGCGACGTAAATACCGTCCATATAACTGAACGGCAGGTTCATGGCTCGCGGAGCCAGTACGGTGCTCAGCGCTTTCCGCAAACGCATCATGATCTGATTATACGTTTCGGTCAGATGTTCCTGCTGGTAAGGCTCGATATTTTCCGGTAAACGGTCATCCTCGGTGAACGTCACCATTTCCCCGTAAAGAGAGATCAGATCGACATAAAAAGTTTCCGGGTGTAGTCGTAATAAACTGGCGCGATGGGAAAATTTGAGCTGATTGCGGTTGAACATCTGCAACATCATAAATTCAGCGACATCGGCAATACCCTGCTGCGAAGGCGAACCTATCCGGCTGGCGAGTTCTTTTGCCCGACTTTCCACGGCAGAAGTGATTTCATCAAGGTATCTTTTTAATGCGGTGCTGGCATGAACGGTCTGGCAGCCCGGAATGAAGTCGGGATCTAAATCCAGCCTGCCATCGGGATGACGGTTTTTAATCCGACAAACAGGGATCGTGACCCAGGAGCTCAGATCTTCCGCGCCGCTCATCAGTCGCGGGATCAGCTGTCCTAACGCTAACTGGCTGGCATCACCTTCGTTCGTGTGCAGATCACGTACGTCGTTGTAATTTATCCGGTAACGACCGGAGCTCTGACCGGCGCTGTGCATCCCCTCAACTTCATTGATGACATCGCTGATAATCGGCAGTACCAGATAAATATCCCGGCTGCTGGCAGATTTCAGTTCGCTGATGAGCAGAGGAGAGGGCAGAATATCCTGGTCGGGGATACTGAAAAAAGTGCCATCGGACATACATCCGACAGCCCGGTTGAGGCTGATTTTGCCGTGCTTTAGCTGGGTTTCATCGATATCGAGCTCGGTAAATCCCCAGGTAAGATTACTGATCGACGATAAACGATTGCTGATGACATAATCGATATGTCGTTGATGTTGCTGGAAGTGTTGTGGTTTTACAAACAATCCTTCCTGCCAGATCACTTTGTTTTTCATTGTTGCCACGATCATTCATCCTCTTTTTTAAATTCGATACTGTTGTCGCGGACATGCACCAGCAGGTGGTAGTGATGACCTGTGGCACTCACGCGCTCAATCGCTTTCCATTCAGTTACCTGATCGTCCGAAAAATACGCGACGACGCCGATGTATTGCGTCGCTGGCACCAGTTTCGTTGGCGGTAATGTTTTCATTGTGTCTGGCAGTAAATTGAAATCCTGGTGGTCGATGTAATTTTTGCCCAGAACCTCATCCAGCTTTGTCGTGGTTATCTGGTCGAAATCGGCTACACGCAGCTTTGAGTCTTCACTCATATAAATTAGCTGGACACTCACCGGCGAAGCCTCGCCGCTATCATTTGCATTGATACCCGGCTCAGTCAGCATGGTGACTCTGATTTCGGAAGGCTGATCATCCTGACTGCCCACCTTGATATCGGGGTGAGCGATGACCTGACCGAGTTTTTTGATGGTCTGGCATCCCGTTAAGCTCCCGGTCATCAGGCAAATTAATGATATTGAAAGAGCAACACGCCATCTCATGATGCGTCCGGCTCCCGGCTTGCCTGTCGCAATACCCGGTCATAGACCTGGGCATAGACTTCATTGAACAGCTTTTCAAAACCCAGCTGGCGGCTTGAAGCCAGTTCTTCGTAATAGTTGCAATACATACGCCATGCCCACGCATCGTCGATTTCCTGGCGCTGTTCATTACTGCGACGATATTGCGCGAAACGTTGTATCAGTTGCGCAGGCGATAATGCGTCGAGCATCATTCTTAATGCTTCAACAATGGCCATCTGATTGGCCTGATTATGGTGTTTTATATTGCGAAGACTTTCTGAAACCGCGGCAGGCGCAGAAAGGTGTACCGGACTTTTCTGCTCCGCAAACAGGACATTCAGCGCCGTCTCGTAATTCAGACTCAGGCGCAGCGGGTTATCTTCCAGCGGGCGTAAGTGTTTGTCAGAAAGACTGTTTTGCTGAAACTGCAGATCAAGCAATCCTCTGACCGCTGCCTGTAATGTGCGGCCGATTTCTTCTAAGAAATCATCGGCATCCTGCGAGTTTTGCAGCGGAAGAGCATGACCTAAACCTCGCATCAGCGGCGTTATCGCCACATGCCGGTGTGTCATATTGTGGTCGTGGTTTTCGGGTTCGTAAGCGTCTTGAGTATGAATATCGGGCAGGTCCATGAAATTATTGTCAATTCCACCTTTAGGAAGATGATCAGAGCCCGGAGCAACCCGTGCAGGACGGTGGGAATATTGCAGTTCAGAGGTGTCATCAAACGCAGAAAAGGTTGCGTGATGTGTGGTTAGCGTTTCTTTTTGCAAAGCCGCCAGTGGATCCTGAGAAAAGCTGTTCACCAGTGTTGGCGCGATTTCCCGGTGGGGAGCATTGCTGTGATAGCTGGGCTGCCCTTCGGTATTCAGAAGCGTTTCCGTTAGCATATCTCGGTTCATGACAATCGTTTCTGGCGTTGCGTTTTGTGTGTCATAACCGGTGGGATCACCAAGGTGGAACTGTGCTTTTATACACAGTGAACCGATAAAGATTTCATCCCCCTGACGAAGACGAATGAGTCCGGAGTTAGCCGGAACAGCCGCCTGATTTATCCGCAGATTTTGAGTGAAAACATGCAGGCAAAAATTGCCGTCATGCCAGCGCATAGCGCAGGCTTTTTCTTCGATGCTGTGCTGTCTGTCCTGAACTGACCAGTAGCAGGTTTGGGCGTGACCAATCTCGCCTCCTTCTGTGGTGAACAGGCATTTTGCCGCCCGGCCACTTTCCAGTTCATTACCGTTCATAACCTGTAATGAGAGTGATGGCTGTTGTTTGTCCTCTGCCATACTGCGCTCCGTTTATTTATGCTCTGATTACGATCTCACGACGATAGTTACGTGAGGATGCTGTTCGGGCTGCCCGATAAAACTGGTCCATCCCAGCAGTGAATTTTGTTCATCACCCAGCGTCATGCCTCCCACTTGTTTCGGTGCGATACCCAGTCGTAAATCCCAGGCAAACTGGTCACGTAAAATGAAGGCTACGAATAGGGTGAGAGGTAAAAAATTTTCGCCGTTGGGGAGAAAAGATAAAAAATCCGACCTTGATAAATTATCTATACATAATAAAAACTTACCGCCACGATCAGGCACTTTATCGCCCAGGGAAAAATTAACGCCGAGTGTGGATTTCTCAGTGTGTTTACCTGCCTTAAGCAAGCGGACACCCAACCGGTTTTGTTGGTCTGACTTGATGTTCATTTTGCGTAGCTGCCAGCCACGCAATGTGACGTCTTCCAGGTCAAAACAGTGAGAGATCAGGCTGCAAACGACTTCAGGTGATCTCCCCGGATTTGCCAGTGCGCCTGCATAGGCCAGCATTTTGCTGTGATTAATCTCTAGCCGTCCGCGGATGCTGTGGCTTCCGAGACCAACCAGTGAATACATTCGCTGTGAGAATTCGTCCGTCCCCCCGTTGCGGAAACAGACGAAATAACGATATTTACGCCAGATGTGATAAACAAACTGACTCCAGCGGTGGACGAACATGTCGAGGAAATCAGTCAACTTTCTTTCGCCCTGAGCAGATTCCCAGGCGAGATTATCCAGGTAATATCCGGGGAGCGGAGACTGGCTGCCGTGAAGCCCCAGAAACGTCGTTGTCATAATGAACTGGCTGGATTTATTTTGGCCGAGCGCCTGCACATCGCTTATGGGAAAAGCAATGCTGGCATCCGCCTGAAAACGAACCACTTCATTTTCTGGCTCAGTTTGCAAAGAAATAGAGTCATAGTTTCCGGTGCGCTTATAAATAGCCTCGACCAGAGCGTAGAAGTTATATCGGCTTATATCGCTAAATAACCCATCAGAGGTTAAATCAGCGCGTGCTGACCTATTCTTTCCGGCCATTCGTAGCACTCCTGATTATCGATATTGACCACTTTTAATTCGTGGAAGCTATTAATGCTGCAGTAAAGCGAAAAGAAATGAGAAAGCACCGTACCTAACAAATACAAATCACCTTCGCAGACAAAAGGTGCCTGACGAATATAAAGCGTGGATGCCAGGCCTCTCACGGGTACACCCTTAAATAAGTGATCGACAGGGTGAGTTTCAATCTGCTCCATAGCGTCAAGTTTTTGCTGTGACAAACGGGCTGCCTGGGGATGATGTATACCGGGCAAATCGTATGTCCTAAGGATTTGTTTAAGTGCATCAATATCCAGTAATGACAAATAGTTAAGGCTCATATTTGACAATAATGACCAGTGCAGACTGCCATCAAGAACCGGATAAAGTGGCAGCGAAGGGCGTGTGACATTGCGAAAAGATGTTATGGCTGGTTCTTTGCCATTGGCGCGGCAAATGTCTCCGGTTTTAAGTTGAGAAGGCAGATCGCGGTTAGTGCAGGTCAAAGCCACTGAGGCTATTTCATGATTTTCGCCAGAATAGGTTCTCTTTTGAACGGCGCCATCGCCATGCACAAATGAAATATGGTGTTCAAATCCCTGATAGATTAATGAGGGTTGCGTTTTAACCCGATAATATAAAGCTTCGCGCTGTTGCGAATATTCCACCTGATGCTGGAAACTTTCAAAGGAGGTATAACTTCTTGTCATGTTATCAGCGGCTTTACCGTCCTCATTTTCTCTTTGCCATCCGCTTTCAACATTATCCACTGAGAAAATGTCGTAGCATTCTGCAAGTTTATGATGTGCTTCCAGCAAATACTCTGTTGAAGTTTCATTGAGAACTATGGCTTCTGCATGCTCAGTGAAAAGATTGACTGCCGGGGTGCAATATAAACGTATTGAGTCCTGACGCAGTTTTATATCAGGTGGCAGAGGGCGGGAGAAATGTAATCGCAGAATAAATTCATCTGCCATCAGACCCTCCGTAAGCGAATGAATACCCTCAACATCAAAGAAGAAAAAACTGTCTAAATAACAGAGATATTCCTGCAGGATTCGATAGCCGCTGTAGACATTTTTGGGATAGGGCAGCAGCGCATCCTGCTTGGTAAAACCTACGGGAGAGAGCCTGAAATCCGGCAGGCGGATCGCTTTCTCACCGACAATAAGTTCGGCGTGGGTTATATATTCGCACAACCATAAATAGAGCTGATAGCGAGTGTAGTTATCATCATTTCCCAGCCATAAACGCATTTTATCGAAATCAAGAGAACGCATTTCCTGCTGTTTACTGCTGAGAAACGTAATATCCACAGAGCCTTGTTTATGACTATTGTTAGATGTCACATCAGAAATGCTCAATGGCAACAACCATACGCCACGACCGAGTGTGAATTTACATGCCGGAACCGGTTCTGAGGGAGAACCCTCCAGCATTTGTCCGGTAATTTTTCCTGAATCACTCATGACCTGAGAGCCTGCTTCGACCAGGAATGCCGTCGTGACAGTTTTAGGATCGGGAATAAACTCCATCACGGTCATACTGGGAGTCGGACGAAGATAATTTGGCCAAAGCATATTCAGCAAACTATGAGTAAGTTCTGGAAATTCGTCTTCAATTCTTGATCGCAGATTTCCTGAAAGAAAAGCAAAACCTTCCAGCAAACGTTCAACGTCGGGATCGGCTTCTTTTTCTGCCAAAAAAGGCGCCAGATGAGGTTTTTCTTTAGCCAATAATTTTCCCAGCTGACGTAAATAATCCAGCTCTTCGCGAAAATACTTTTCCTCAAATGACATGATGCCTAATCCAGTTGGTAATGGTGGTAATTATCGAGCTGCATGTTGAATTCAACGACATCCCTGAGCCCGTTAAAATCGATATGCGCGACAATATGGAAATTAAGATCCATAGGGTTGTATCCGTCGTTATTTACTGCCTGAACCTGTGCCTTTTTAACCCGCGGCTCAAAATGTTCGATACATTCTTCAATGGCGTGTTCAACGGTTTTTCGAAAATCAGCCGAGGTGGCAGTGGCGTCATTAAGATCAATCACGCCTAATTCCGAGGTGCTCTGACAGCTACCAGGCCGGGCATTCAGAATGTTGCGCAAGTTTCTTTTTATCGACATTTGCAATCTTTCAATCTGTATTGCACGGGAAAATCCTGAAGACTCGCCCCCGATACGTTCAAACAAACTGGCGGAAACATCCCGTTTACGGCCTGGCGTACTCATTGCTATTCCTTATCAAGCCTGCCGACCAGAGATAATTCGAAGTTAGCTCCCATATATTTGAAATGCGGACGTACAGAAATTGCGACCTGATACCAACCCGGATCACCATCGACATCCAGCACATCAATTTTGGCTGCCCGCAATGGTTTGCGGCTGCGGACATCGGCGGGTGGATTTTCCTGGTCGGCGATATATTGCTTGATCCAATTATTCAGCTCGCGTTCCAGATCATTACGCACCTTCCACGACCCGATTTGCTCACGCTGCAGGACTTTTATGTAGTGAGCCAGGCGGTTGATGATGAACATGTAGGGTAACTGAGTCCCCAGCTTGTAATTCGTTTCAGCAACTTTACCTTCTGGTGTTCCCGGGAATTTTCGTGGTTTTTGCGCTGAGTTCGCGGAGAAGAATGCCGCGTTGTTACTGCCCTTGCGCATGGTCAGCGTGATAAAACCTTCCTCCGCCAATTCAAATTCACGGCGATCAGTCACCAGGATTTCTGTCGGGATTTTGGCCTGGGTTTGACCCATTGCTTCAAATAGATGAACCGGCAGATCATTGACTGCGCCACCACTTTGCGGACCGATAATGTTCGGGCACCAGCGGTACTTAGCGAAGCTATCCGTCAGGCTGCTGGCCAGAAGATAAGCCGTATTGCCCCACAAATAATCTTCATGATTGTGGCTAACATCTTCCTGGTAATTGAATTTCTTCACCGGATTTTCAACAGGGGAGTAAGGCAGTCGTAACAGAAAACGTGGTGCAGTCAGACCCAGATAGCGGGCATCTTCCGTTTCACGAAGCGCACGCCACTTGGTGTAAGAAGGGCCTTCAAAAATGGAGGAGATATCTTTAATCGTCGGTAATTCAGTAAACGAATTCAGGCCAAAGAAATTCGGCGAAACGGATGTCAGGAACGGAGCGTGAGCCATTGCTCCTACGGCGCTGACATAGCTGAGCAGTTTCATATCCTGCGCACTGTTATTGAATGCGTAGCTGCCTACGATTGAGGCGATCGGCTCGCCGCCAAACTGACCGTAACCGGAAGAATAAACATGTTTATAGAAACCTGATTGAACAATTTCAGGCGCAAATTCAAAGTCTTCCAGCAGCTCTTCTTTAGTAGCATGGAGGATATTGATTTTGATGTTTTCTTTAAAATCAGTTCTGTCTACCAGCAGCTTCATTGAGCGCCAGAATGATTCGACCTGCTGGAAGGATTCCGCATGCAGAATATTGTTCATCTGCTTGCTGAGTTTGCTATCAAGTTCGGCAATCATACGATCAACCGCAAGTTTGTTGACCGGTTCTGCGTGGCTGCCCGTTTCCAGGATACTGGTAACAAATGCAGCAACGCCCTGACGTGCCACATCATATCCATCCGATTCAGGCTGAATGCGAGTTTGCGCCATAATTTCATCCAGCAATGACTTCTGCGGTACAGCAGATTTTGCAATTGCAGATGACAGTTCTTCCTGTAATGACATAGTGAAAATCCCTTTTTGATTTACGCCTTATTGACGATATCGAGCTCTTTCAAAAGTTGCGCGCGTGAGTCTTCCTGATCGAGCAAGGCCTGCAACTGAGAACGGAAAGCGGGCACGTTTCCCATCGGGCCTTTGAGAGCAACCAGGGCTTCTCTTAACTCAAGGAGTTTTCTCAGTTCAGGAACTTGTTTTACGATGTTGTCCGGCGAAAAATCTTCTATAGACTTGATATCAAGCTCGACCTGAACTTCCTCACCTTTTTTATTACTGAGTGAGTTTGCAACACTAAAATTCAGGCTGATGCCCGTTTCACTCATGATTGAATTAAAGTTGTTTTTATTGATAGATACCGCTGAACGCTCATCGAGGGGGGCATCTTCAGGACGGCCTTTCATGTCGCCAACAACCAGAAGATTGAGTGGTAATTCTACTTCAGAGCTTAATCCGTCCGCTTTGGGCACATAGCGAATATTAATTCTTTCTTTAGGTGCAACACTGCCATCTTTGGTATTGCTCATGCTGAATCATCCTTAATGTTACATACCCGCCAGTTATATGATTGGCTTTTGTTGATAGAAGTTAGGCTGAGATCTGTTTTATCCGCCCGGGCGTAATTTAATGCTATGGGAGTGATTTGATAATCGTTAAATTACCACTATCAAATTTTGTTTGTATATAAATATCATTAAAAAATTAAATTGAAATATTTATTTAAAATTGATGATCTCACCAAGTCATATCTATCCATATGATTTTATTTGATTTATTTTTATTCGCTTCAATGCTTTTATCATTGTGTTATATATTTTTGTTTTTAGGTATTCATACTGGCTATTCATTTTTATTGCTTGCCGATATGCCGGTTTTTTTCTTGTTTTATAGTTTATTCTTTGATGCTATTTTCGATGCTGAGTCTGTTAGGTTAATTCTTTCTGTTTATAGTAATTGATTTCTAAATTAGTTTCTAAAGTTGTTTCTAAAAATGAAATTCAAGCCGGTTTATTTGGCTGATTTCTTTGTTGCTTTCTCTGTAATGGAGATTCAGAAAGTAAATTGATTTAAATAACAGATCTCATTCTTAATAAAACTGGTGTTAATCATTTACAAGGAGTTTTACGATGCCTACCCCATGTTATATCTCAATGAACGGCCAAACCCAGGGCAATATCACCGCAGGTGCTTTTACTTCTGAATCAGTCGGTAATATTTATGTTCAGGGGCATGAAAACGAAATGCTGGTACAGGAGTTCCAACATATCGTTACCGTTCCAACCGATCCGCAATCAGGTCAGCCAGCCGGGCAGCGTGCACACAAGCCGTTTATTTTCACTGTCGCACTGAATAAAGCGGTTCCTTTGCTTTATAACGCACTGGCTTCCGGTGAAATGCTGCCGACCACTGAGATGAAGTGGTACCGCACGTCGGTTGAAGGGAAGCAGGAACATTTCTTCACCACCCGTCTGACTGATTCCACCATCGTGGATATCAATTGTCATATGCCTCATTGCCAGGATCCCGCCAAACGCGAATTCACCCAATTGATCGAAGTCTCTTTGGCTTACCGCAAAATTGAGTGGGAACACGTATCGGCTGGTACTTCTGGCGCTGATGACTGGCGCGCACCGCTGGAATCATAATTTTCGGCTAATAAGTTCGCCCTGCATGAGGAGTGCAGGGCGTTAACTTTGTGCCTTCAGGGACTCTGACAATGCCTCTACACGGAACCCGCTTTACCTTCATGGCTGGCAGCGTGGCTAAAGACACCTTTGCTGTCGTGAGCTTTCAGCTATCTCAGGCCTACTCCGAACTCTTTACGCTGGATGTCACACTGGCCAGCAGTGATCCGGCGATTGGCTTTGAAAAAGTATTGGATGAAATGGCGACTCTGACTATCTGGCAGGGCGAAGAAATCAAACGACGGGTGCGCGGTATCGTGACCTTTTGCGAACAGGGCGATACCGGTAAACATCAGACACTGTATCGCCTGACCATCCGTCCCAACCTCTGGCGCAGCGCACAGCGCCGCAACTGCCGCAGTTTTCAGAACCTCGATATTGAGGGCATTCTCCAGCCACTGCTCAAAGAAATGGGCATCGTCAAATACGATACCCTGTTTCGCGCCCGGCACGACTGGCGGGAGTTTTGCGTGCAGTTTATGGAAAGCGACTACGAATTTATCCGGCGCCTGATTGCTGAAGAAGGCATTTTCTTTTTTGAAGAAGAATATCTCAAAGCCAACGATCAGAAACTGGCTTTTGCCGACAACTGTACGGCGCTGACCAGCATGGGCAAGATCCCCTACAACCCCAATGCGGCCTCCGAAGCCGAGACGTATTGCATCAATAATTTCCGCCGCAGCGCGCAAATCCGGCCTTCGCAGGTGACGTTGCAGGATTACACCTTCACCGCCCCGAACTGGCCGGCGCAATTTCAGGACCAGCCGCGGCGGATGCCCTATCAGCATGCGGCTTATGAAATATTTGATTATCCCGGACGCTTTAAAGACGAACAGCACGGCGAAGATTTTGCCCGTTATCAGATTGATGGCTGGCGTAATAACGCGGATATGGTCTCCGGAACGTCTAATTCCCCGCGCATGCAGCCGGGTTTGTGCTTTGCGCTGACGGATCACCCCCGTGCGGATTTGAACTCTCAGTGGCAGGTGGTCGCCTGTGAAATTCAGGGCGACCAGCCGCAGGCGCTGATAGGCAACGAAGGTCAGGGAACCACACTTTCCAGCCACTTTCAGGTGATCCCGGCGTCGCAAACGTGGCGGTCGGTACCGCATCCCAAACCGCGCATTGACGGCCCGCAGATTGCCATTGTTACCGGCCCGCCGGGAGAAGAAATCTTCTGCGATGAGCACGGGCGCGTGCGGGTGAAATTTGCCTGGGATCGTTACAACAAAGCCAACGAAGGCAGTTCGTGCTGGATCCGCGTCTCGCAGGCATGGGCAGGCACCGGTTTTGGCAACATCGCCATTCCGCGCGTCGGCCAGGAAGTGATCGTCGATTTCCTCAACGGCGACCCGGACCAACCGATCATCACCGGCCGCACCTATCACGCCAGCAACCGCTCACCCGGCAGTTTACCCGGCACCAAAACGCAGATGGCGATCCGCTCGCAAACCTACAAAGGCAGCGGTTACAACGAGCTGATGTTTGAAGATGCCACCGCACAGGAATTGCTGTCGATCCATGCCCAGAAGGACATGAAGACCAAGGTGCTGAATAACCGGATGACGGATGTGACGGTTGACCACACAGAGACGGTGGGCAAAGGGCAGACGGTGACGGTCGGTAAGAAAAAAGAGGCGGGCCACGACCAGAAAGTGAAGGTGGCGAATGATCAAACGGTGACAGTGGATAATGATCAACGGCTGACTGTGACCAGAGACCGGCACACCAAGGTCGGTAACGATCAGTTCAACGACGTGACAGGCGCTGATTATCAAAAAGTAGTGAAATCTCAAGATATCAGGGTTGGCGAGAATTACACGCTGACGGTAACCGATGACTTAACTATCAATGTCGGCGGTAGCCTATTAAAAATGAATAAGGAACATATCGAGCTTACTTGCGGATCCAGTTCAATGAAGCTCACTAACTCTGGAAAAGTGACGATCAACGGTACCGAGTTCCAGTTTGCGGCCAGCGGGTTAGTAAAAATCAACGGCAAAAAAGTGGATATCAATTAACACAGGGAATGTGGCGATGATTGAACTGCAGAATTACACACCTTTTCCGCATATGACGTTTGAGAAGTACGGGGTATATGGCGCACTTTTCGACGTGATCGTTTTTCGGGGAACCTTTCGCCTGAAAGGAAGTGGTCTGCTGGCTGATTTGGCTGAGGATCAACGTCCACTGGTGATGGCCGATGAATATCACGATGATCCTCAGACAAGTAGCCTGAAATTTGAAACGGCTTAGTGCTGTATAAAAAGCAGCCCGATATTCATGTTATCGGTCTGGCCCATGCAGAAAAAGAACGCCCGGTCGCTGGCTGGGCCCGCTAGCATCAGCGTGGGTAACTTTACGAAATCACTCCACATTCACGGCCCGTGTCAGTGGGAATATCATCATAATAGTTGGCAACTGACACCGCCAAAACCCATTTCACAAATACCGTTGCGATATGAATATGCTTTCGGCGGTTGCTGGATTGATGTTGATGGAACAGAACAAGTTTTCCAGCAAAATCCCGTCGGGAGTGGTTATTATCCTGATATTAATCAGTTGGATACATCATCGTCATATTTTGCCCCGCAAATTGACGACGGGCAATTTTCGGCCCTTGCATATACCAGCGTCCCGCAGGGATTGGGACCTATGTCGCGCTGGTGAGACCCTCGCTTAAAATTTGCCGGTACTTACGATGACGCGTGGCGTTCCAGCCGCTTTCCACTGCTACCCGATGATTTTGATGTTCAGTTTTATCAGTCAGCGCACCCAGAGATGCGTTACCCCGAATTTCTCAGTGGCCGAAAACCCATACTTCTTAAAGGCCTGCTTCCCGAATCTCCCCAGATACTCACAGCCCTTCCGGAATACAAACCGGTTTGTGTGCTGACTGATGAAAAAAACCATCACCATACGCTGGCACCTAATCTCGACACGCTGACGTTCGATTTGGATGAAAGGCTTATCCATGCCACATGGCGGTTAACGATACCGCGATCACTGAACTTTCGTGAAGGAGTTCTGGGCTGCATTGTACCCGCGATGACTAAAGGAGCCTGCTATGGCGGATAAGCACATAGCCGATGGAGAGGCGGCATTTAGGGCGGTGAGTTCTGTACCTGATGTTTGTATTGTGGGGATCGTGCCCGTGCCTTTTGACAGTTTCCAGACGCTTGTCAGGAAAAAGCAGTATGCCAGCACGGTTTCTGCACGGGGATATTCTGTTTTAAATGTCGGATCAGTGATGGCAGGCAGCCAAAGTAATCTCGGGTCAGGAGTTGCTTCCGGCACGTCACTGTCGAGTGGTGATTGCGTCATTTTAACTGGCAGCCCGACCGTCAGCGTTGAAGGGAAACCGGTGGCCCGTCACGGTTCTCAGGTTGGCATGAATAATATGAACTATATTGGTTCATTGCTCACTCTGGTCGAACCGCCGCTTGTCAGTGTTGAAAATAACGTTATTCCTTGTAATAACCCACCAGTAAGTTCTCCCGCTCTTGAGCAGACGAAAGCCAAAAAAGAGGGGATGAAAAGTAGTTTACTGGGTTCGGTGCGCAGCGCCGTGGATGTGAGTGATTTTCTTAAGCCCGGAGATACTTACGCGGCAGGATTGATTGATAAGTTGCGCCTTAGGAAATTGGAAGGCGCAGGTAGCGCGGCCGAATTTTTTGATACAGCCAATGAAATAGGCGCAGGCGCTTTGCGGGGAGTTCTCGGGGTGGGGGG
>NZ_JAFMOY010000045.1 GCF_019049625.1 Rahnella ecdela | reverse complement strand
ATGACACTACGTCAGCAGGAACGAGACCGGCAGGCCGCACAGGGCAAGGAAAAGGACTATAAACCCGACGATATCAAATATGACCTGAAGAAAAATCAGGGCGTAAATCAGAAGGATATTCAGCCCGTTGCCAGTGCGGATCCGCAGATCGGCCAGTGGTACGACAATCTGGATGTTTCCCCTGCCGGTTTGCTGGAAAATCTCTACCGCTCACATCAGGAGACCACGCCATGAAAGGCCTGTTGCTGATCCTGCTGCTGACAGTTTTACCCGCACGCGCCGCGATGGATATCACCCGCGAACTGGTCGCGCCCGACAATGTGGTGCCAGGACAGCCGCTGCGCGTCACTGTCACATTCTGGACAGATACCTGGTTTAACCCGCCGCCACAGTGGCCAGATTTCATCATTGAAAACGGTTCGCTGCTCACCACGCCTTTACCTAATCAGCTGCTAAGCCGCCGCAAAGACGGTACCAGCTGGA
>NZ_JAFMOY010000046.1 GCF_019049625.1 Rahnella ecdela | reverse complement strand
TCAGTGATCTGTTTTACGGCTTCAATTTTGAATTCTTCAGTGAACGTTTTGACTGACATAAACACTCCTTCATTAGGCCTCCATTATGAGGCAAAAAAGTGTCTACGAAACCCGGGTCTATTCATTCCACGCTCTTCGAAAGAAATATAGCCAGCAGTTTATCTGCATGCCCTGAGTATTCGTTAGCGAACGTGGAGCACCTACTGGCTCGAAAGAAAAGCGGCGATCATCGCATGATTCTCGCTCAATATTCGTAACCAGTAAGCGCATACCCTGAATCACTTAAAAGTGTAATTCTCAGGGTGCGAATGACTATACCTCGCTCTCAGCAGACCTTCAGCGTCACGTGCTTGTCTTTTTCGTGCCAGGAGCGGATCTTAATAGTTGAGCATTCAGTAAAACGACCATTCTAGCGAGGATATGATTTATCGAGTGTCATGTTTTAGAATCAATCGATTATCTTAAGCTGATGGGAACCCGATGAAAGCACTTTCAATCGTTCG
>NZ_JAFMOY010000047.1 GCF_019049625.1 Rahnella ecdela | reverse complement strand
GCTGCAATGCCAGTGAGTCATATTCTTTCAGCCAACTATAGCGGCGCGACTTTTTGCCCACAGCCAGTAAAGGCTTTAAGTCGCGCTTAATGCTGACAGATACGCCGTGGCGTTGGTACATATGACGACAGATTTGCAGAGCTTTATTGTATGCAAAACGCACAGCGCCGAACTGGGCATTTAAAAATACCACCTGCTCGCCGTCCGGGTAAATACGTACTTTGGTTGCCCTTTTCATTTTAGCCGCTCACCTGTAATATCATTGAATTATGTTACTTTAATGGGTATTTTTCAAGTGAGTGTGCATAGCGAAGAGTTGGCGGGATATCTTCGCCGTCGTCATTCAGTCAGTAAACTGGTCGTGCATTTAATCTTTACGACAAAATACCGCCGCCGATTGCTCGATGGTGCGATGATTGACCAGATCAGAGAGGCATTTAAATCAGCGGCTGAGTCGCTTGAGGTTGAGATTTTAGAAATGGATGGCGAAGCGGATCACGTTCACATCCTGGTTG
>NZ_JAFMOY010000048.1 GCF_019049625.1 Rahnella ecdela | reverse complement strand
GTAAAAATGGAATCAATAAATCCCTGCGCGGCGCGCAGCGTGAGGCGAAAGATGCGTTTGAGCATCAGTACGGTGGTAATAGCGAGCTCAGAATAACGTTGCGGACGACCACGTGAAGACGTGTTGGGCTCGTCATACCAGGCCTGGATGGCTGATTCATCAAGCCAGAATGCCCCGGTTGACGAGCGCCTTTTGTAGGTAGTCCAATTGGCGATTTTGAACTTTTGTTTTGCCACGTGATACCGCTACAGGATCGGGAATGTGATGATCTGATCCTGATTACGGCCAAAAATTCGATTTATTCAACAAAGCCATTATCTGGATTTTCGCGGGAACCCCCGTCCTTTTTGAACTGACCCCATAAACCTGGGCGGGGAGGATGTCAATGGCTTCTCTCATGTGGATATGTGGGCAATGCAAACCAATAGAGACTGTAATTAAAATTGTGTAATTGCCTGTTTTTGATATGTTCACTCCAGCAACGGAGACAGGTAAATTATGGATGAAAAGAAACTTAAAGCCCTTGCGGCTGAACTGGCTAAAGGCCTTAAA
>NZ_JAFMOY010000049.1 GCF_019049625.1 Rahnella ecdela | reverse complement strand
GCAGGAATATAACCAGTACCGGCCGCATTCCTCGTTAAATAACCAGACTCCGGCAGAATTTATCCGAAGCCTGCAAACAGGCCCGGATCTCTGATTTATCCTGGCACCGATATTGGGAAGAGATCAACAGGCCTGGATCTCTGATTTATCCTGGCATCAATATTGGGAAGGGATCAACAGACCCGGATCTCTGATTTATCCTGGCATCAATATTGGGAAGGGATCAGTGGCTTCGGGATCGTGATTAATCAGCACGCTTATCATGTTAGCGCCCCTGTCTGCTTGACGAATGAGGCGGCTAGTTGAGTCGGGCTAATACGTAGATAATGCATGATGGATTGAGGCGTTGAATGGCCGTCACTTGTTTGAGCAACCCCTTAAGTACGATAGGTTTCAGCAGAACGGATTCGAAGAATAATGCCGTATCGAGTACTACGGCATTAGATGGCTGCTAAATAGCTGCGCTTAATAGTAGATCACTGAAGGGAACTCAATCCGGTTTGAGCGATCTGATCAATCGCCAAACATCACAAACCCTCACAAACCGGACTGAGTTATGCCGATCATAGCACCTATAC
>NZ_JAFMOY010000050.1 GCF_019049625.1 Rahnella ecdela | reverse complement strand
GTTATCGACTCCACCGGATTAAAAGTCTTCGGGGAAGGAGAGTGGAAGGTGAAAAAACACGGCAAGGAAAAGCGCCGCGTCTGGCGTAAACTGCACCTGGCGGTGGACGCTGATACGCATGAGGTTAGGATCGTGCAGCTTTGGCCGTTGCGGTGAAGCCGGCGTCAGCAATGGCGTCAGGGGTAATATTAGGGTTACGCAGAAGGCGATAGGCCCCTTCCACTTCAGCAGGAGAATGTGATGATTTCACGATAGAAAGTCCGGCATGTTGAGCAAGTGAGGTGGCCAGAGTCACGAGACGACGGGTACGGCGTAAATCGCCAAGCGCAGCAAGCCCGAAAATCTCTTTAGCCCATGAATAACAATCTGATAGCACCATACTAAAAACCCAGGAAGGAGAATATAAAGAGAATCAACAGAGAGGAAAAAAGTTCAAAAAAATCCCCGGCATGAATGAACTGACCCCATAAAGTTGGACGGTTGTAATCAGGCTGCCGCTGTGGCCCGGGTCCGGTATTCTACCGGGCTCAGGCCCTTTAACTTCAGTTTGATCCGTTCATTGTTGTAATAGCCGATATACC
>NZ_JAFMOY010000051.1 GCF_019049625.1 Rahnella ecdela | reverse complement strand
TCCGGTCACTGGGTATTCCAGATGACGGCGCCGTTCCAGCCAACGTTCGGCAACCGCATCATCACGGCCACGGCCACCGATGCGGCGGGTAACACAAGTGCCGCCAGTGACAGCTATGTGGTCAACTATGTTGACACCAACATGGACGACAAGCCTACACCGGGCACGCCATCTATCTTCGCTGCCGAAGAAACCTACGATGATGGCTCTACTTTCGGGGTGTATGGCGGCGCGACAATTGATGACAGCACGCCGAGACTGTTCGGTGAAGCAGAAGCAGGCAGTATCGTGAGGGTTTACGATGAGTCCGGGCTGCGTGGCTCTGTTATTGCAGATTCAAAAGGTGTCTGGATCTATGAAATCTCCCGTGAGCTCGCTGATGGCAAACACACGTTCACTGCTACCGCAATGCATTCGGGCGGCCATGCGAGCGCGCATTCTGCTGGTTTTGTGCTGAATGTGATCACCGCGTCTGCATCCGGGAGCGAAGATTTCGATACAGTAGGCAATGATATATTTGGTACTAATGAGATTGTTCATCTGAGTTCCGGACTAAAAATCACCGCTGAGGGCGCAACGAAAAATACCTCAGCCCCTAC
>NZ_JAFMOY010000052.1 GCF_019049625.1 Rahnella ecdela | reverse complement strand
TATCGGGCAGCAAAAACGCCTGACCCGCGCCCTTCCGTGGCTGCTTGCTCTGGGGATAATTGCCCTTTCCGGCCCGACATGGCAACGGGAATTACCGGCCGCCCTGACGCCGCAAAGTGACATGATGGTTATCCTGCAACAAGATCCGGCAATGATGGCGCAGGATCTGGCGCCCAGCCGTCATCAGCGTATGCAAAGTAAAATAATGGAGTTGATGGCCCAGACGCCGGGCACCCGTTTCGGGCTGGTGGTGTATAACGCAGAGGCCTGGCTGACGACTCCTCTGACGCAGGATCCGGCGTTTTATTCGCTGTTCCTGCACGCCCAGACGCCCTCACTTTTGCCGGAAGGCCAGGGTTCTGGCCTGCGGGAAGCGGTCGCACTGGCGCAGAAAAACATACCCGCCACCGCGGATGCCCCGCGTAATCTGCTGCTGATCGCCGATTCCCTGACGGCTGAAGATGCCCGCTGGCTGGCGGATTCGAAACTTCCCCTGCAAATTTGGGTACCGGGTACCGCCCGAGGCGGCGCGTTACCCCAAGCCTATGACGGACGCGGCATTGATACGCGTCTGAATGTGCAGCGTTTCAGCCAGACCCGCGA
>NZ_JAFMOY010000053.1 GCF_019049625.1 Rahnella ecdela | reverse complement strand
CATCATCGCGCTGCGATTATTTGAGAGACTCTGTTACAGACTAATCCACCACTCAGTACTTCTACGGAGAGTGATGTTCAGCTGTAAACTTTCAATTTTCAGCTTGTTCCAGATTGTTAAAGAGCAAAATACTTCGCAGCATACTGTTTCCAATACACTCTGAAGTATTATTTGTGGGCTGTACGGTAATGGTGGAGCTAAGCGGGATCGAACCGCTGACCTCCTGCGTGCAAGGCAGGCGCTCTCCCAGCTGAGCTATAGCCCCATACAGTCACTTACAGATACCTTAATCACTAACACACCAGGAAGATGAGTTAGCCAATTTGTTCTCAGGCAAGGCGGAGTTCATACGAAGTTTGCAAGTGCAAACGAGTGTGACGACAACGCAGCATGAGGACGAATTGGTAGGCCTGAGTGGACTTGAACCACCGACCTCACCCTTATCAGGGGTGCGCTCTAACCACCTGAGCTACAAGCCTATTAAGGTATTTCTGCTCGTTACTTTCTATCAGACAATCTGTGTGGACACTGCACAATGCGTATCTTGAGGTAAGGAGGTGATCCAACCGCAGGTTCCCCTACGGTTACCTTGTTACGACTTCACCCCAGTCATGAATCACAAAGTGGTAAGCGC
>NZ_JAFMOY010000054.1 GCF_019049625.1 Rahnella ecdela | reverse complement strand
CGGTGCCACATAAATCGCAGAGATTTCCTGCCAGCAGGTGGCAATCTCCTGCTGAGTCAGCATCAGGCTTTCCGGCTCAGCCGCTGTTGTTTCTGCTGCTGTTTGCTGATATTTCTGCTGCTGTTCGGCGCGCACCAGTTGCATCACTTTCTGTTCATTTTCACGCGACGGATAATCCACCAGCACTTTCATCAGAAAACGGTCAAGCTGCGCTTCCGGCAGCGGCCAGGTGCCTTCCTGATCCACCGGATTTTGTGTTGCCAGCACCATAAACACGCCGGGCAACGGCCAGGTTTTCCCCGCAACCGTCACATGGCGTTCTTCCATGGCTTCTAATAAGGCTGACTGCACCCTGGCGGAAGCACGGTTGATCTCATCGGCCAGAATAATATTGCCAAATACCGGCCCCGGACGAAAACGAAACTGCTCTTCTTCGCGCGTGGCATGCTGCTGATAAATCTCACTGCCGGTAATGTCAGAAGGCAGGAGATCCGGCGTGAACTGAATGCGGCTGAACTCACCTTCCACGTGCCGGGCAAGTTCACGAACGGCACGGGTTTTGGCCAGACCCGGCAGGCCTTCGAGCAATACATGTCCGTCACACAACAGGGCAATCAGCAACATACGTACCAGCGATTGCTGGCCGATCACCTGCTCAT
>NZ_JAFMOY010000127.1 GCF_019049625.1 Rahnella ecdela | reverse complement strand
GGTTACGGGTATGGGCTGGCGAATCCCGCAGGTGGCACCACTCCCAGACCGGGTTTTGATTTTGCATAGCCTCACTGAACCGGGGCGGGTGTGACGGTGAAAATCACGGAGGGGTGTATTGTGCTGATGGCAGATAATAATGAGGTGCAGGAATTACGCGAGCAGCTTTATCAGGTTCAGCAGGTGGTAAAGGGAATGAAGGCGCTGGTTGTTTAGTGAGCTAGACGGGAATTGAATAATAAAAAAGCCGAGAAGATAAATATCTTACTCGGCTATTTTATTTATTCAGAATAAGAATCTACTTGATAAGATATTAATTCAGAAGCAAAAAACAGATCTGACATCCTGAAGTCGTTCTCATCTTCCATCTCTTCAGAATAAGGTGAGAAATCAATGTAATGGATATTATTTGTATTCATATATGCTATGCCACTAGATAAAACAACATTTGAGCAGTTAACCTTTTGTTTAACGGTGAACTCCGTTAGGTTATCTAGCTGAAACTTAATGTTTATCCATTCACCATTTATCAATTTCATTGCTGAAATAGTGACGGATACGCTATTGAAAGATTGAAATTCAATCTTCCTAATAAGGCCATCATATCCGCTCGTAATTTCTTTTAGTAAATTATTGATCATAAATTTTCTCACTGACCTATTGGCGTCTGCGGATCTATACCTGGAGGAAGAGTATCCCATCCAGGTGGAACAGTTAAATGAGGATTATGCGGTTTCCCTGCACCATGTCCGGATCCGGGATTTCCTGGTATTGGAAATTCATGATAATGGCCAGATTCTATTCCATGATTTTTAAAATCAACATGAGCAATTACATTCCCATTTGAATCGTATATTGCATTTTGAACTGCTCTACCTGTTTTAGGATCGATGTGTGTATAAATTGAGTCTGGTGTAGCTCCCTTGGTCCAAGGTTTATCCGTTCCTGAGTAATGACCACCACTTCCCGAAGTTTTACATAACCCCAGCGGATCAATATACCCCAGCGGATTATGCACATACCCGTAAGGATTCACCCCACCCGCCAGCCCAATCGGGTCCGGGCTCAGGTATTGCCCTGTTTCACTATCATAGTAACGGTGGCGGTTGTAATGCAATCCCGATTCTTCGTCGGCGTATTGTCCGGCGAAGCGCAGGTTGCAGCTCAGTTTATCGTCGTTGGCCGCCAGCCGGTAGCGGGTGGCGTCTCCCCACGTGCTCAGCCGGCTGGCCCAGGCGACATCGCCTTTTTCCGTCAGTAATTCACGCGGCGTGCCCATGTGGTCGCTGACGACATAATGCAGCTGGCCATTTTCACGGCGTGCGGCAGGCGTTAACGCGCCAGGTTCATACAGCCAGTGAATACTTTCTTCATACGCCGGGGTGCCGTCTGCATAGACCGGCGTCTCTTCGATAAGCTGACCGCCACTCCATAAATAATCATAACCCGCCAGTTTGCTTCGCGTGGCTTCCTGACGCCGCTTGCTTATCCGCCGACCAAAAGCGTCGTAGCGGTAGTGCCACTGCTCGCCGTCCGGCGTGATAAGGCCCCGCAGCTGGCTGTTGGCGTCCCAGCGGTAACGCCACACCTGCGGGCGATATCCCGGTATTTCGGTGCGTTTTTCCGCCAGCCTTCCGGCGCTGTCGTAACGGTATTCGCCGTTACCCCGGCGGATAACCCGGCCTGCCTGTTGAGTCTGGTTTATCCGCTCCGGTGGAACATCACCATCTCCCCCGCGCCGCTGCTGATGTCCGATGATGTTTAAAGCGGCGTCATACTCGAACAATTCCAGCAGCGGCCTGATGCCTTTTTGTTCGGCATGAACTATCTGATCGTTACTGTTGACGTGATAGTACGACGTTCCCCAGCGGGTATCGTCGATGCGCTTCACATTATAGGCGCCGTCGTACGCCCAGCGCCGGTTTATTGCAGAGTTCCGGCCAGCCGTTTGCGCCTCCAGCATCCCTGTCGGGGAATACCCCTGCGACTGCATAAACCCCGCCGCAGTATGACGCTGGTTCTCACGCCCCAGTCTGTCATATTCGAGTTGTAACGGTGCATAATCCCCCACCTGCATCTGCATCAGTCTGCCGCTGATGTCGTATCCGTAAATCAGATTTTCAGTACCGGCGCTATACGAGAGTATCTGACGCGTTTGTTCGTCACGCTGATGAACCACTTCACGTCCGTTAATACGCTCACATAACAGATCACCATCCGCGTTGTACTCAAATTCTACCGTCGCATCCCCGCTTTGCGCCAGGATGAGTCGGCCCTGAGAGTTATATCCGTAGGTGCGGGTTGCGAGCAGAGAAGACTGTTTTGCCTCTTCCTGCCAGATGTCTTCGCGCAGCAGTTCATCACGTACCGACCACTGCCAGCGCACGACGCGGCCATCGGCGTGACGCGCTGAGATACGTCGCCCGGCTGCGTCATACCCATATTCCGTAGGACGACCGGTAAAATCCGTTTCCCGGATAAGTTGCCCGGCAAGGTCGCGCTCGTAACGATAGGTTTCACCACAGGCATTAGTTACCTGAGTCAGCCGCGTCAGCGAGTCATAGCTGAAATGAAGCTGTTCCCCATCGGGACGTGTCAGCGCCAGAAGAATATCGAATGCGCCGTAGGTATAGCGGGTAATTTTGCCCTCGCCGTCAGTCACCGTCGCCTGACGTTTTTCACCGTCATAACTTATACGCTGTATCACGCCGTCCGGCAGGTGGATTGCTGTCAGACTGCCGTTGTGCGCGGCGTGCTCCTCACTCTGGATATAGCGGGTGACCTGTCCCAGCGGATCGGTAACGCTTTGCAGCCTGCCGAAATTGTCCTGAGAAAACAGCGTCGTCGCCTCATCCGGCGTCATCATTTTGCTGAGCTGATGGAATTCATTCCAGACGTAGCGGCGTTCAGCGCCGTCCGGAGCGATGTCGCCGGTCAATTGCCCCTGCGCGTTATATTGAAATTGCTGGCATCGCCCCTGCGGGTCGGTCTGGCTGAGCATTTTCCCCTGCGAGTTTCGGGTAAATACCCACTCGTTTCCGCCAGGCTCGGTGAGCCTGATAACCTGTCCGTGCTCATCGTAGTGATATTGGGTGATGTCGCCGCCCGGACGCTGTACATGCGTTATCTGCCCAAGCGTGTTGTAGCGAAAACGTGTTTCACGCCCGAGAGGATCCGTTTGCGAGACTTTGTTACCCCGATCCCAGCGTGTCTGCGTGACGCGCCCGAGAGGATCCGTCTCGCGCGTTACCAGTCCGAATGCGTTGTATTCACAAAGCGTCCTGCCGCCTTCGCTGTCGTGATAAGTGGTGACACGGTTGACGTCATCGTATGTGAACCGGTCGCAATAGTAACCGCCTTCAGCCTGGGTCGAGGTAATGCGCCCTTTAGCATCATAGCGGCAGTGAACGTCGGTTTTATCCGTGTCACGCCAGCGGGTCATAAAGCCGCGCGTGTCGTACTCGTGATACAGATGCGTGAACTGAAAAGTCTCACATTCAGAGAGCAGACCAACGTCCCTATAGCTGCACTTCACCAACCACTGACGCTGCTGTGCATCCACGCGGGTGACCGTCAGCAGTTGCGCGTTTAGCCATGCCAGCTCAACGCGGTAGCCATCGCTGTGAATGAGGCTAACCAGCCGGTCATTCTGATAAATAAAGTCGATATGGTTTCCTGCGCGATCGCACAGGGAGGAAAGCCGCCGGTGAAAACCGGGCTGAGCATCAAAGCAGAGTGTCTGCTGGGTGTTGGTATTGAAAACAAAGAGAGCGCCGCTGCGGGAGCCATGCAGACGCAGATGCGACTGGTGCAGGTTGATACCTTCCACCTTGTCGTCGCTGGCGGAGGAAAAGTAGCTGAGAACCGAGCCTTCATCAGTCGTGAAATGGATTTCTTCGTCATCAAGCAATAATGACTGAGACCAGTTATCCGCCCACTTATTACCGAAAACGCCGCTGGTGGACGCGCGGGAACGATAAACCCGGTTTAGCCTGAGTGGCAGCGTACCGGGCAGGTCAATAACTTGCAGATTTTGCAAAAAATCGCCGGTCGCAACGTCAACGGGTTCGCCTTTGACACTGCATGTATCGCTGAAATTGCCCTCTTTGCCGTCTGAAACTGTAGGTTCACCGTGTTTGCTGGTAGAGGCTTTACCGTTGCCGTCGGTTTTAAATTTGACCTTGCCACCGCCTCTGATACCAAGAGGTTTGTTTAATTTAGCTAACACACCGACATCAACAGCGGTCATACCCAAATCAGCGGCATCGCCACCTGCCTGTTCTACTTCTCCTTCGTACTTAAATTTTAGGTTATCCAAATTGAACGCTTCTGCTTGTTTCATCAGAATGGCTGCTGTTTCCAGTTGCTTATCCGCCATCTCCTGATGTCCCATTGAGGTAAGCAATGCAGCGTTACTTTGTATTTCCAAAGCCTGCTGATATTTCAAACCCTGTACAAATGATTCCAATGTCTCAACAGGTAAATTCATGATGGCTTTAGACGCCCCTTTACGGGCAGTCACAGTATCTGACTTAGCAGTGCTGATACTGTCCATCTTCCCGCTCCACCACCCCTTGAATATTTCCCATAATCCCTGCTCTTCAGGCGTTTCCGGTTCCACAGCCGAACTGATTTCGTCCACCGCAATATTGGGAGTTGGCGGCTGACCGACAATAATCCCGGTGGTATTTTTATCATTCATCCAGAATTTATCACCGTGGCGCAGTATGGGTTTGCCGCCCACGCGCACGTTCTGGCTATGTTCCATCGGCTCACATTTGTCACCCACGGTACCGCTTTTTATGCCTTTCGCGACGCCCGGCTCATCCCCTTGCGTAGTAGGAATAAAACTTTGGTCCAGAACGACGACCGGGCAGCCATTGGCTTTAACCGTTTTAACTTCCTGCACCGCATTGCCCAGGCTTGCGGTTACCTGATAAGGAATGGGCGGAGTCGAGGGCCCCATCGGGGTTTTACAGACATCCGGGGACAGGCAGACCACCGTCCAAAGACCGTCTTTACGCGCCATATAATTCTCAGCCATGGGCTGGCACCTCCTTGTTTGTTTCGCGTTCCGGCATAGAAAAACCAAAGAGTTTTTCCAGCAGTTTTTCTGGCTCGGTTTCGTATCGGGCCTCAATCATCCGTACCGGTGTTTCAACAGGCAGCAGGAAACGCCAGCAAAGTGTGACTTCGAGTTTGTTCGCATCAATATGCAGAGTGTCGAGGTTCATTGCGTGAGGCAGCAGCATTCCGTCATTCATGCGCAGCAAAACGAACGCCTCGTGGCCGGGGAGAGAGAAACGTATTTCGCCCTGCGGGGAAAAGCCCTGCAAAGCCACAGACAGCGGTAACCTGGGATAGGGTATTTGCTGGTCAGCCGGTGCGGCATTCCAGTAGCGAAAATCAAAATCATGAGGAAGATTGGGGTGTCGTTCTTTCAGCCATGCTTCGTCGTAAGTGCCTGCTTTACTCAGGCGCGGTTGCCAGGCGCGACCGGTAAAACCAAATCCGGCAGGCAGGAATTGCGGTGCTGTTAAGTCTGCATTACCGCTGATCATTGAGGCGAAATTCTCAGCTGATATCGGATAACGCGGGTCGGTAATTTGCGGTACTGGATACCGGTCAGGGCGTTTCGCCTGCGCGTACCAGGAGGTAATAAATCCTTTGCCGAGCGGATTAACCTCAAAGACCTGATGTGCCAGCGGTGCATGTTCTGAATCCGGATGACCGGCTTTCTGAATATCAGTCAGACGGTTAGCTTTTGGAACAGAATCGGCACCGTCTTCCTTTTCATCAATTTTGCACTCGCCGCCAAATGCAGACTCCCAAATAACCGGCTGACGAATAAAGGGTTCAGGTTGCGTTATTGACCATGAGTTCATTATTTCATTTTTTTGGAAATAGCGCTTTCCGGTAATATTTAATTGTTTTTCTAAAAGAGAAACGCCGTTGGGATTATGAATAACCACACTAACGTTTTGACTTACTACTGGGACTAATTTTTTTGCACAAGCTGTCCCATTAATAATGACATCGCAGGCTGGTTTAAACGGTGAGAGATCGCTTTCCTCAATAACTGAGGATTTATTTACTGCCCCAAGATATTCATCCTGAAGATAAAGCGCCACCGCATCATCGTCCCGTACCCTGACGCGATAGCCTCCGCTGTCATCCAACTCCAGGCGGTAACCCACCTTCATAACGATAACGTAGTTTTCCTTATCTTCCCGATCGAGCATACGGAATTGCATCGCCGCAAAAGGCGTCAGATTACGAAATTCCATTTGTGGGTTCTCCCTTAAACATTCATCTTAAAAAGACAATGCTTTATTTACGCCGTAGATATCGACGTGAATAGTAAAAGTATTTAATCCATTTCAGGAGAGAGAATGACGCAGCAGAGAATAAATAGCATTTATTATGCAAATAACGCCAATATTAAAAAAGCGGATTATATGATGCGAGTTTTATTATTTATGAGCTGAATATCAGACGTCATTCAAAAGGAAAATAAAAAAGGCATAACACGTTTCCATGTTATGCCTTTCTTTCAACCGACTAAGAAAACTTATTCTTCTTCGTCGTCAGCTGGCTGATCGTCTTCACTTTCTGCGTCGTCTGGCAGGTCGGCTGCTTGCGCCGCTTCCAGTTCGCCCGCTTCGGTGGCTACGCCATCCAGTTCTTCGTCCTCTACCGGTTCTGCAACGCGTTGCAGACCGACGACGTGCTCTTCATCAGCGGTACGGATAAGCGTCACACCCTGGGTGTTACGGCCAACAGTACTGACTTCAGAAACACGGGTACGCACCAGCGTACCGGCGTCGGTGATCATCATGATCTGATCCGCTTCATCCACCTGGATCGCGCCAACAACCGGTCCGTTACGCTCGCTCACTTTGATTGAGATAACGCCCTGCGTTGCACGGGATTTGGTTGGGTATTCGGTAGATTCAGTACGTTTACCGAAGCCGTTCTGCGTCACAGTCAGGATACAACCTTCGCCGCGTGGGATAATCAGGGACACAACGCTGTCGCCTTCGCCCAGACGGATACCGCGAACACCGGTCGCCGTACGGCCCATCGAGCGGACCGCTTCTTCGGAGAAGCGCACCACTTTACCTGCAGCAGAGAACAGCATGACTTCGTCTTTACCGTCAGTCAGGTCAACACCAATCAGCTCATCACCCTCGTTGAGGTTGATGGCGATGATGCCGGCGCTGCGTGGACGGCTGAAATCGGTCAGTGCAGTTTTCTTCACGGTACCGCTGGCAGTTGCCATGAACACGTGACGGCCTTCTTCGTACTCGCGTACTGGCAGAATGGCGGTGATACGTTCGTTCGGCTCAAGCGGCAGCAGGTTGACGATAGGACGACCACGGGCACCGCGGCTGGCTTCCGGCAACTGATAGACTTTCATCCAGTACAGACGTCCGCGACTTGAGAACATCAGAATGGTGTCATGGGTGTTGGCCACCAGCAGACGGTCGATGAAGTCTTCTTCTTTAATACGTGCTGCTGACTTACCTTTACCGCCGCGACGCTGCGCTTCGTAATCGGTCAGAGGCTGATATTTCACGTAGCCCTGATGCGACAAGGTCACCACAACGTCTTCCTGGTTGATCAGGTCTTCGATGTTGATGTCAGAAGTATTGGCAGTGATTTCGGTACGACGCGGATCGTTATACTGATCGCGGATCGCTTCCAGTTCTTCACGAATGACTTCCATCAGACGCTCAGGGCTGGACAGGATGAACAGCAGCTCGGCGATTTGCACCAGCAGCTCTTTGTATTCATCGAGCAGTTTTTCATGCTCAAGACCGGTCAGTTTCTGCAAGCGCAGATCCAGAATGGCCTGTGCCTGTTGTTCAGTCAGGAAGTATTTTCCGTCGTGAATACCAAACTGTGGCTCCAGCCATTCCGGACGTGCAGCATCATCACCGGCGCTTGCCAGCATCGCTGAAACGTTGCCCAGATCCCATGAGCGTGCGACCAGGCCAGCTTTCGCTTCTGCCGGCGTCGGTGCAGCACGGATCAGTTCAATGATCGGGTCGATGTTAGCCAGCGCGATCGCCAGTGCTTCAAGGATATGAGCACGGTCACGGGCTTTACGCAGTTCGAAGATAGTACGACGCGTGACGACTTCGCGGCGGTGACGGACAAACGCAGACAGGATCTCTTTCAGGCCGAGAATTTTCGGCTGACCCTGGTGCAGTGCCACCATGTTGATACCGAAAGAGGTCTGCAACTGCGTCAGGGAATAGAGGTTGTTCAGAACCACTTCACCCACGGCATCACGTTTGATTTCAATGACGATACGCATGCCGTCTTTGTCAGACTCATCACGCAGCGCACTGATCCCTTCGAGGCGTTTCTCTTTCACCAGCTCGGCGATCTTTTCGATCAAACGAGCTTTGTTCACCTGATACGGGATCTCGTGAACGATGATGGTTTCGCGGCCGGTTTTGGCGTCAGCTTCAACCTCAGCACGGGCGCGGAGCAGAATTTTACCGCGACCGGTGCGGTAGGCTTCTTCTATACCACGACGACCGTTGATGATCGCAGCGGTTGGGAAATCCGGGCCCGGAATGTGCTCCATCAGACCTTCGATGCTGATGTTTTCATCATCGATAAAGGCCAGACAGCCGTTGATCACCTCATTGAGGTTATGCGGCGGAATGTTGGTCGCCATGCCGACCGCGATACCTGACGAGCCGTTAACCAGCAGGTTAGGAATGCGCGTTGGCATAACAGAAGGAATTTGTTCGGTGCCGTCATAGTTTGGCACGAAATCGACAGTTTCTTTTTCTAAGTCTGCCAGCAATTCGTGAGCAATTTTTGACATGCGGATTTCGGTGTAACGCATGGCGGCTGCGGAGTCGCCATCCACTGACCCGAAGTTACCCTGCCCGTCCACCAGCATATAGCGAAGTGAGAAAGGCTGAGCCATACGAACGATAGTGTCATAAACCGCGGTATCACCATGTGGGTGATATTTACCGATAACGTCACCGACCACACGGGCCGATTTTTTATAGGCTTTATTCCAGTCGTTACCGAGGACATTCATTGCGAAAAGTACGCGGCGGTGCACCGGTTTCAAACCATCGCGCACATCTGGTAACGCACGTCCGACAATAACGGACATCGCATAATCCAAATAAGAGTTTTTCAGCTCTTCTTCGATGTTAATCGGTGTGATTTCTCTGGCAAGGTCGCTCATGGAGCTGCTATCCCTCTACTGATTATTCATGGCCGCTGCCCACGTAGGCATATATAGCGCAAAGGTGTAAAACTATACCACAAACCAGAGAAACGTGGAAAACAACCGACCCCTTTTGCGTACTATTATCCAACGTGATTCAAACCTTTGCGCAAACCCGTTCATTTCGTACAAACATTAACCATAACGACAAAACTGAACCAAACCAGACGGAATATGTATAATCCGCTTATCAGGAAATAAGGAGTTCTACACGCTCATGACAACCACACCGTCCGCTACACCCCAAAACATCGACCACGAAGAAATCGCCAAATTTGAGGCCGTCGCCTCACGCTGGTGGGATCTGGAAGGTGAATTCAAACCGCTGCACCGCATTAACCCGTTGCGCCTGAACTACATTCTTGAGCGCGCCGATGGCCTGTTTGAGAAGAACGTTCTGGACGTCGGTTGTGGCGGCGGAATTTTGAGTGAGAGCATGGCGGTGGCAGGCGCGAAAGTGACGGGTCTGGATATGGGCGGCGAGCCGTTGCAGGTCGCGCGTTTGCATGCGCTGGAAAGCGGCGTGAAAGTCGAATACGTGCAGGAAACCGTAGAAGCGCACGCCGAAGCCCATCCGCAGCAATATGATGTCGTCACCTGTATGGAAATGCTCGAGCATGTGCCGGATCCGGCCTCCGTCGTTGCTGCCTGCGCGCGTCTGGTGAAACCCGGCGGCCATGTGTTCTTCTCCACCATCAACCGCAATAACAAAGCCTGGCTGATGGCGATTTTCGGCGCGGAATACGTGCTGAAGATGGTGCCGAAGGGCACGCATGACATCAAAAAATTCATCAAGCCGTCTGAATTGCTGGGCATGATTGACCGCACATCGCTGTTCGAACGTCATATTATGGGGCTGCATTACAACCCGCTGACCGACCATTTCAAACTTGGCCCGAACGTTGATGTGAATTACATGATCCACACTCAGGCAGAAGATAAAGCCTGAACGCTGTTGCGCTAAATCCCCTCTTTCGTCAAGCCCGGAACATGCTTTCCGGGCTCAAAATCTCCGAGTTTTCGCAAACTCCCCTGCCCTTAATTTCACTTAAACCTTAGTTTTTAAAGCGTTGGTCGCACCTTTCGTCGCAACATGATTTTTTAGAATAGTTATTGAGATCAATATAGCGTTTTTTTCTAACGTTTAATAAACCGGCAGTCGGTCACCTTTCTTAAAAATATAAGAAAATCGTATCTCAGATATTGACAGGTTTGTCGCGCCAGCAATGGCGGACTCTTCAGGCTGGGCTCAGAAAATTCTCCCCAACTTATCCACAAAACAGGCCATTTTGTTCACTTGCAAAAGGGTCAGTCAGTCACTATCTTGTCATCAGAAAATAACAAACCCACAATATATTGTGTTTATATCCTGACCAGCACACTAGGGACACCTTGTGCTGCCGCGTGTGTTTTGCGTGGTCGGGTCAGACCCTTTATAAACCTTTGAGGTATCGCCCCGAATGAACCAAAGTCTGCTTGTAACTAAACGTGATGGCCGCACAGAACGCATCAACCTTGATAAAATCCACCGTGTCATTGACTGGGCAGCGGAAGGTCTTCAAAACGTATCAGTTTCTCAAGTAGAACTTCGTTCACACATCCAGTTCTATGACGGGATCAAAACCGCTGACATTCACGAAACCATTATCAAAGCAGCGGCTGATTTGATCTCTAAAGATGCACCGGATTACCAATATCTGGCTGCACGTCTGGCTATCTTCCATTTGCGCAAAAAAGCCTACGGCCAGTTTGAACCACCAAAACTGATCGACCAGGTGACCCGCATGGTTGAGATGGGTAAATACGACAAACATCTGCTGGAAGACTACACGGCTGAAGAGTTCGAGCAGATGGACAGTTTTATTGACCACTGGCGTGACATGAATTTCTCCTACGCCGCTGTGAAACAGCTGGAAGGGAAATATCTGGCACAAAACCGCGTGACCGGCGATATCTACGAAAGCGCACAGTTCCTGTATATTCTGGTCGCGGCCTGCCTGTTCTCCGGCTACCCGCACGAAACCCGTCTGGATTACATCAAACGTTTCTACGACGCGATTTCTACCTTCAAAATTTCTCTGCCTACGCCGATTATGTCCGGCGTGCGCACCCCGACCCGTCAGTTCAGTTCTTGTGTTCTGATCGAATGTGGCGACAGCCTGGATTCCATTAATGCGACCTCCAGCGCCATCGTGAAATACGTTTCTCAGCGTGCCGGCATCGGCATCAACGCCGGTCGCATCCGTGCACTGGGCAGCCCGATCCGTGGCGGCGAAGCGTTCCACACCGGTTGTATCCCGTTCTACAAACACTTCCAGACCGCCGTGAAATCCTGTTCTCAGGGCGGCGTTCGTGGTGGCGCAGCGACGCTGTTCTACCCGATGTGGCATCTGGAAGTCGAAAGCCTGCTGGTTCTGAAAAACAACCGTGGTGTTGAAGGCAACCGCGTCCGCCATATGGACTACGGCGTGCAGATCAACAAACTGATGTATCAGCGTCTGGTAAAAGGCGGCGACATCACGCTGTTCAGCCCGTCTGACGTACCTGGCCTGTACGATGCCTTCTTTGCCGATCAGGACGAGTTTGAACGTCTGTACGAGAAGTATGAGCAGGACGCCAGCATCCGTAAGCAGAAAGTGAAAGCGGTTGAGTTGTTCTCCCTGATGATGCAGGAACGTGCTTCTACCGGCCGCATCTACATTCAGCACGTTGACCACTGCAACACGCACAGCCCGTTTGATCCGGCTATCGCGCCCGTTCGCCAGTCTAACCTGTGTCTGGAAATCGCGCTGCCAACCAAACCACTGGACGATGTGAATGACGAAAACGGCGAAATTGCGCTGTGTACGTTGTCTGCTTTCAACCTTGGCGCTATCGAAAGCCTGGACGATCTGGAAGAACTGGCCGTGCTGGCGGTTCGTGCCCTCGACGCCCTGCTCGATTATCAGGATTATCCGATCAAGGCCGCTAAACGTGGCGCGATGGGCCGTCGTACGCTGGGTATCGGCGTCATCAACTACGCTTACTATCTGGCGAAAAACGGCGTGCGTTATTCCGACGGCAGCGCGAACAACCTGACGCACAAAACGTTTGAAGCCATTCAGTATTACCTGCTGAAAGCGTCAAACGAGCTGGCGAAAGAGCAAGGCGCGTGTCAGTGGTTCAATGAAACCACCTATTCAAAAGGCATCATGCCGGTGGATACGTACAAGAAAGATCTGGATGCAATTTGCGACGAGCCGCTGCATCTGGACTGGGCTACGCTGCGTGAAAACATCAAAACCCACGGCCTGCGTAACTCTACGTTGTCCGCGCTGATGCCGTCCGAGACGTCTTCGCAGATTTCCAACGCCACCAACGGTATCGAGCCACCGCGCGGTCACATCAGTATCAAAGCGTCGAAAGACGGGATCCTGCGCCAGGTCGTGCCTGAGTATGAGCGTCTGAAAGATCAGTACGAACTTCTGTGGGATATGCCGAACAACGACGGTTACCTGCAACTGGTTGGCGTGATGCAAAAATTCATCGATCAGGCGATTTCGTCTAACACCAACTATGATCCGTCGCGCTTCCCGAACAGCAAAGTGCCGATGAAGCAATTGTTGAAAGACTTGCTGACAGCCTACAAATTTGGCGTGAAAACCCTGTACTATCAGAACACCCGTGACGGTGCAGATGATGTGCAGGAAGACATGAAAGCCGAAGTGGCTGATGACTGCGAAAGCGGTGCCTGCAAAATCTAATTACCTGTTTTAAATAAAAAATTATTCAAAACCCCCGTCAGGGGGTTTTTGCCGAGAATGTCGAGGAAGTTATGGCCTACAGTACTTTTTCCCAGAATAAAAACGATCAGCTTCTTGAGCCAATGTTCTTTGGCCAGTCGGTTAACGTTGCCCGTTTCGACCAGCAGAAGCATGAAATCTTTGAAAAACTGATCGAAAAGCAGCTGTCCTTCTTCTGGCGTCCGGAAGAAATTGATGTTTCCCGCGACCGTATCGATTTTCAGGCGTTACCGGATCACGAAAAACACATCTTCCTGAGCAACCTGAAATACCAGACCCTTCTGGATTCCATTCAGGGCCGCAGCCCGAACGTGGCGCTCTTACCGCTGATCTCGATTCCGGAACTGGAAACCTGGGTCGAAACCTGGGCGTTTTCAGAGACCATTCACTCGCGCTCATACACGCATATCATCCGTAACATCGTGAATGATCCGGCGATTGTGTTTGACGACATCGTCACCAACGAAGAAATCCTCAAGCGCGCGAAAGACATCTCCGGGTATTACGACACGCTGATCGAGATGACCAGCTATTACCATCTGCTTGGCGAAGGTACGCATCAGGTAAACGGCAAAACTGTCGTGGTAAACCTGCGTGAGTTGAAGAAAAAACTCTACATCTGTCTGATGAGCGTGAACGCGCTGGAAGCCGTGCGTTTCTACGTCAGCTTCGCCTGTTCATTTGCGTTCGCTGAACGTGAACTGATGGAAGGCAATGCGAAAATCATCAAGATGATCGCCCGTGACGAAGCCCTGCATCTGACCGGGACTCAGCACGCGCTGAACCTGTTGCGTTCAGGTCAGGACGACCCTGAAATGGTGGAGATCGCCAAAGAATGCCAGCAGGAATGTCACGACCTGTTCGTGCTCGCGGCACAGCAGGAAAAAGACTGGGCGGAATACCTGTTCAAAGACGGTTCCATGATCGGCCTGAACAAAGACATTCTGTGCCAGTACGTCGAATACATCACCAACATCCGTATGCAGGCCGTCGGTCTGGACGCGCCATTCAAAACCCGTTCTAACCCGATCCCGTGGATCAACGCGTGGCTGGTGTCCGATAACGTACAGGTTGCACCGCAGGAAGTGGAAGTCAGCTCCTATCTGGTCGGTCAGATTGACTCTGAAGTTCACGCCGACGATCTGAGTGATTTTGAGCTGTAAATGACGGACAGAACCATCACACTTTCAGCAAACGGACAGCAACTGGCCTGTAAGTCAGAGCACCGGAATTTGCTGGAAGTGTTTGAACATCATCAGGTTGAAGTGGAATACCAGTGCCGGGAAGGTTATTGCGGATCGTGCCGGATGAAGCTTGTTAGCGGTGCCGTTGAGTACAGTGAAAAACCTTTAGCTTTCATCTCTGACGGCGAGATTTTGCCGTGCTGTTGCATGCCGGTTGGGGATATTGAGATTGAGTTTTGATGGGCTGCTGCCCATGCCTGCCTTTAGCTTTTAGCCTTCAACATCAAGACATTGGGCTCGCCGCCTAAACTAGCCTAAGGTCGTGGGCGTCGGCCCACACCGACCAGAGGACGCGTAAGCGCGCGCCCTCTGGACTCCCCCGCTTTTTCACTGCGCGCTCCGCTAGACACTATGTTTCAGGTATCACTGCGACAGGCTGGAAATCTTGCCGCTGCGCGGTACCTTCTCTCGGTCTTCGAGCCACAGGTCTCGAAGCCGCTCCGTTCAGCAAGATTTCTGAATCGCCCGCACGATCTTAAATTCAAAGACAGACTATTTTTCATCTTTTAGATAAGTTGATTGGTGTGCTCAAAAATGGCACCGAATGAATGGTTCGAGACCAGAGGCTCGAAACCTGAAATTCGGGAATCGCGCAGCGATGACATTTTGCGCCACTCACAATTGCGTCAGAAACATGTCCGTCGTGCCCGCGATAGCGCGCAGTGAAAGAGCCCGGGGGGTCTTGGGGGGCGGCGGCGATAAGCCGTCCCCCAAGTCGGTGTGGGCCGACGCCCGCGACCTTAGGCCAGTTTGGGTGGCAACCCAAGGTTTTGACCTCGCTTTTGTAAAAGCTAAACCTTAGCTACCCGATCCAACCACGGATAGTCCGCCACCGGTTCCCATCCGTTCAGGTAGCGCCTGAGAAGATCCATCGCCACCATCGCCATTGTTTCCTGCCGTAATGCCAGACCGTGACGCGTGGCGGTATAACGGATCGTCAGACCACTGGTGCCGGTCGGGGTATGCAGCGCAAGACTGAGCTCATCACCCGACAGCGCGCCGACAGCCAGCGCCAGTTGTGCGCCGGTAGTTTCGGCCAGGTTCTGTGCGCGGGCCAGCAGGCGTTCGAGGGATTTCTCCGGCGAGGCTTCATCGCCCTGTGGCAGTAATTCGCCGTTAACCAGCGGAACCCCGGCGCTTTGCAGACGCCAGTTCAGTAAACCGCCGGTGAAACTTTCACTGACCGCCAGACGCAAATCCTGCGCCAGCAAACGCTCAGCCAGACGGTCCGGCAGGCTGCCCAGCCCTTCGAAAATCGTGCTCTCCCCCGCCACTTCGCGCACACGCTCGAACGCCTTATGCATCGCAGCTTCCTGTGCACGTGGACCGGTGACTTTCAGTTCGATAATCGGCGATGAAGAACGGTAACCCATCACCACACCTTCAGGCAGTTCGAGTTTATCGAGCTCGGTGGCGAGATCACTTTCACCACGACCGAACGTGGTAAGACGCAGACACAACGGGGCTTCCAGCGCCGGAAACTCTTTGTGCAGTCGCGGAACGATTTGCTGCTCCACCATCACTTTGAATTCTGAAGGTACGCCCGGCGTGAAGAAAATCTGGCAGCGGTTGAGCTTTACGCTGAAGCCGCAGGCGGTGCCGACCGGATTATCCAGCAATTCGGCATTGGCCGGGATCTGCGCCTGTTTGCGGTTGGATTCGGCCATCGGACGACCGCGCTCATTGAAAAACGCCTGCATGGTTTCAATCCATCCGGCATCTTCTACCAGTTCCACTGCGCAGGCTTTCGCCGCCGCCAGCGCGCTCAGGTCATCCGTCGTTGGCCCTAAGCCGCCGTTCACAATCAGCACATCGGCGATATGGCTGCGTTCTTCGAGAACTGCCACCAGCGCATCCAGGCTGTCGCCCACGGTTTCACGGCTGGTCATCGGTAAACCTTGTTCGAACAGATAATTCGCCAGCCACGCCGAATTGGTATCTACAATCTGGCCGTGCAGCACTTCATCACCCGTACTCAGCATCTCAACCCTAAGCATCCCATTCTCCTTCTGGTTTTTTGTCATTCCACTGTAGAAAGGCTGAAGAAGAAAAACAATCTTTGGGGCACAAAGTGATATTTCAGGCAATAAAAAAGCCTGCTAAGCAGGCTTTTAGACGATTAACCGAAAGATAACCGGTATTTAGAAGTTTATTGCGCCGCCAATGTATGCGCCATCGGCAACCACGTTGTCACGGTTGCCGTCTTTGCCGTCCATCGCCATGTAGCGGTAACCCGCGCTCACGGTAACCAGCGGGATAGCAGTCAGACGAATGCCAGCGTTCGCTTCTTTGTAATTGTCGATACCGCTCGACAAGGAATCCGGAGAATAATAGTACTCGCCGTACAGGGTGAACATTTTAGCGATTGGCAGTTGCAGACCACCGCCGAGCGCAGCTGCGTAGCCTTCGTCACCGTCTTTCGGATTGGTATACAGGCCTTTACCGCCAACAGTCGCAATAAACGGACCCAACGGGATGTTATAACCCAGTCCCAGACCTGCAACGTCACCATCATCGTCGTTATGAGTCCAGTCACCGCTCAGCGCCAGGCCCGGAGAGGTAGTACCAAAGCCCACGCCCAGGTGTGTGTAGTGTTCGCCGACTTCACCGTTAACACTGATTGCATTTGCAGAAGCGGCAGCAAACATCAGGCTGGCGGCTGCGCCAGCGACAAGGATCTTTTTCATTATTTTTCCCAAATAATAGCTAAACGACATGACATCTTCCGCACGAAGTCTAAAGCAATTCACTCTGCTGTAACAACTTTTTGGAACTTTAAACATTCATCTCACGAGTGAAAATTGTAAGAAACATCGTTCTCATTGATGGAATGAAGTTTTCCCGTCGAATTAATAACTCCCACCTATTTGCCCATGATCAATATAGGGTTTATTACTAATGCAGTAGAGTAAGTTTGGCTTAGGAAAGCAACCCGCTGACAAGGATGTAAAAGATTTATTTGTTCCCCTCACCCGACCATTTCAAATCCATACCGGAAGGAAATTATTATGACTAAGAAAGGATTAACCACCGCCGCTGGCGCGCCCGTCGTCGATAATAATAACGTCATTACCGCAGGACGCCGCGGACCGATGCTTTTACAAGACGTGTGGTTTCTTGAGAAATTAGCGCATTTCGACCGAGAAGTGATCCCTGAGCGGCGTATGCACGCGAAAGGCTCCGGCGCTCACGGTACATTTACCGTAACCCACGATATTACCTCCTACACCCGCGCGAAGATTTTCTCCGAAATCGGCAAACAAACTGACATGTTTATCCGTTTCTCAACCGTGGCCGGTGAGCGCGGGGCGGCGGATGCAGAACGTGATATCCGCGGTTTCTCGATGAAGTTTTACACCGAAGAAGGCAACTGGGATTTAGTCGGTAACAATACGCCTGTGTTTTATCTGCGCGATCCGCTGAAATTCCCGGATCTGAACCACGTCGTTAAACGTGACCCGCGCACCAATCTGCGCAATCCGGCGTACAAATGGGACTTCTTCTCTCATCTTCCTGAAGCGCTGCATCAGCTGACCATCGACGTCAGCGACCGCGGTCTTCCAACGTCATACCGCCATATTCACGGTTTCGGCAGCCATACGTTCAGCTTTATCAATGCTGAAAATGAGCGTTTCTGGGTGAAATTCCACTTCCGCTGCCAGCAGGGTATTGAAAACCTGATGGACGATGAAGCCGAAAAACTGGTGGGCACCGACCGTGAAAGCTCCCAGCGGGATCTGTACGAAGCAATTGAACGTGGCGATTTCCCGCGCTGGAAACTGTTCGTGCAAATCATGCCGGAAGCGGACGCCTCAAAACTGCCGTACAACCCGTTTGATCTGACCAAAGTCTGGCTGCACAGCGATTATCCGCTGATTGAAGTCGGTGAATTCGAGCTGAACCGTAATCCCGACAACTACTTTGCCGAAGTGGAACAGGTCGCGATGAGCCCGGCAAACGTGGTGCCTGGCATTGGTTTCTCACCGGATCGCATGTTACAGGGCCGTCTGTTCTCCTACGCTGACGCGCACCGCTACCGTCTGGGTGTTAACCATCATCAGATCCCGGTTAACGCACCCAAATGCCCGTTCCACAATTATCATCGTGACGGCGCAATGCGCGTCGATGGCAACAGCGGTAACGGCGTGACGTATGAACCGAACAACGCCGGTCTGTTTCAGGAACAACCTGATTTCAGCGAGCCGCCACTGAGCATTGAAGGCGCGGCCGATCACTGGAATCATCGTGAAGATGATGATTATTTCACCCAGCCGCGTTTGCTGTTCAATCTGCTGTCTGAGACTGAACATCAGCGCATGTTTGCGCGTATTGCAGGTGAGCTGAAACATGCTTCTCCGGACACGCAGGCTCGTCAGGTGGCGCTATTCTATAAAGTCGACCCGGCCTATGGCGCAGGCGTAGAGAATGCACTGAGAGACTGATTTCTTACGTGACAGAAATGACGAGGGCCGCAATGCGCGGCCCTTTCTGTTTTTTGCAAAAGAATGTTTTCTGCAAAACGTGTTTTACGAAAGCATTTCTATCCACTGGCGGACGCTGGCACGCGAAATTTTAATCCCGCCCTGCGCCAGAGTTTCTGGTAGCGGATGATAGGCCACCGGTAACTGAAAACGCGGGATCTTGCTGCTCAGCCAGAGATTGAGTTCTTCATACAACAGTCCGGCTTGTGCTTCCAGCACAGCGACCGGCCGCTGACCAAATTGCTCATCTTCTACCGGCACGATAAACGCCTGAGAAACCTGCGGATGGCTTACCAACACTTTCTCGATATCTTCAGGCTGTATCCCTTCCCCGCCGCTGAAAAAGAGATTATCCAGCCGCCCGGCGATCAGCAGTTCTTGATCACGCCATTCCCCCCGGTCACGGGTATGCAGCCAGCCGTCGGCACTGACCACCGGCGTCAGCGCGCCATTTTTCCAGTAACCGCTGGCCAGACTGTCGCTGCGGATCAACACTTCCTGACCGGCGATTGTGACGTCTTTTCCGCTCAGCGGTTGCCCGACACCCGCAGATCCATCTGCGCGCTTTGCCGTCACGGTAGACGCCGTTTCGGTCATGCCATATCCGCACCAGCAGCGGATACCTGCGCGTTCCGCCTGTGCGGTTAATTCCGGCGGGATCTGCGCACCACCGAGCAAAACATCTTTCAGTTTTTCTGGCAGCGACGGGCCTTTAAGCAAACGCCAGAGTTGGGTCGGCACCAGTGAAGCATGGCTGCATTCCTGCAACGCCGTTTCAAACGGTTGTCCGTCGGCCAGCACCAGCGTCGCACCGGCAAGCATCCAGCGCCAGATGATGCCCTGACCGGAAACGTGGAATTGCGGCAAAGAGAGCAGCCAGCTGTCGCGCTGAGTAAAAGGTATCAGCCCCAGCACGCCTGCCGCACTGGCAAGATGCGCGACGACAGTATGCGCGGCAGCTTTCGGTAGCCCCGTGGAACCGGAGGTCAGCGTCAGGGTTGCCACGCGATCCGGCTGCCATGCGACGGCGCTGACAGACCAGGCATTTTGCAGCAAGAGCGCGGGGATATTCAGACCGAGTGCCGGTTCAGCGAGGTCGAGCATGAAACCGATATCGAGCTGAGAAAGCATTTCTTCGCATAACGTCTGAGGCAGTTGCGGATTGAGCGGCAATAAGCGCGCGCCGGTCTGCAACAGCGCCAGATAACTCAGCAGCGCATCCAGATTATTTTTACTGCGCAACACCACGCCTGTGCCTTCTGTCACGCCCTGAGCAATAAAACCGGCTGCCAGCGAATCAACGCGATGCTGTAAATCATGCCAGCACCAGCTGACGTCTCCGGCTTTGAGCGCCACGGCAAACGGGGTCTGAGCAGACCACCGACGCCAGGGCCAGTCCGTCATTACGTGTTCTGCCATACAATCTCCAGCGCGGAAACATCGGTCAGCGGAAGCGCGGAATCCGGCCAGCGGCGCACCAGCTGCGCCTGCATCAGATCCAGCGTATCCAGCCCCGGAACCGCATCCGGTGTCAGCCACTGCGCGATACGTGCCAGCTGTGTCAGCCCCAGACTTGATTCAATCGATGAGCTGATCACCGCCTCCAGTCCGGCGGCGTGCGCCTGTGCTATCAGCTGACGGCAACGCATCAGGCTACCGGTGAGCGTCGGTTTGATGATAATCGCCGCCACACCCGGCTCGGCCTGCACGGTAAAACCGGCTTCGCGCACGCTTTCATCCCAGGCAATCGCGATGCCGGTCAGACGGGCAAAATCACGCGACTGTTCACGGGTCAGACAAGGTTCTTCGATAAATGTGATACGGGATCGCAGTTCGGGCGCAACATGGCGGGCAAATCCCGCGGCTTTAACCGGCGTCCAGCTGCGGTTAGCGTCGAGGCGCAGATGCAAATCCGGCAAGGCTTCCAGCAGCATGCTGACATTCAGTCCGTCACCAACAGCTTCGTAGAGGCCGACTTTCACTTTAGCCACTTTCCGGCCATGCGCATCCGCGGGCAATGCGCCGAGACGGGCATATAGCTCATTCGGATCGCCGTGACACAAAGGCGCACAGCGCGTGCTGAGCACCTGCGGCAACTCATCGCGCAGCTCGGCATCGGCACAACTGAGCCCGAATGCCACCGAAGGCAGCGTGCTGAATGCCGAAGCGACCGCCGTCAGCGACGCGCCCTGCACCCACTGGCTCAGTCCATGCTGAACGGCTTCCTGCGCATGAGGTAAATCTTCGTGACTAAAACCGGGCAGCGGCGCAATTTCGCCCCAGCCGGTTTTATCGTCGTGCCACAATGAAACCAGCAGCCCGTCGCGCGTTTTGAGACGCTGGTTGCGCAGCACCACGCCCGCTTCCATCGGCAGGCTATAACGGTACACCGTGGCGCGGCGCATTACGGATTACGCTTAAATTTGCTGAAGTCCGGCTGGCGTTTTTCGTTAAACGCGTTGCGGCCTTCCTGACCTTCATCGGTCATGTAGAACAGCATGGTGGCGTTGCCCGCCAGTTCCTGCAAACCCGCCTGACCGTCGCAATCGGCGTTCAGAGCCGCTTTCAGGCAACGCAGCGCCATCGGGCTGTTTTCCAGCATTTCACGACACCAGCGCACGGTTTCTTTTTCCAGATCTGCCAGCGGAACCACAGTGTTAACCAGTCCCATCTCCAGCGCGGCCTTCGCGTCGTACTGACGGCACAGGTACCAGATTTCGCGGGCTTTTTTCTGCCCCACGATGCGCGCCATATAAGATGCGCCCCAGCCGCCGTCGAAGGATCCGACTTTCGGGCCAGTCTGGCCGAAAATAGCGTTATCTGCCGCAATGGTCAGGTCGCACATCATATGCAGCACGTGGCCGCCGCCGATGGAGTAACCAGCCACCATCGCCACGACAGGTTTAGGACAGGTACGGATTTGTCGCTGGAAATCCAGCACGTTGAGGTGATGCACACCGCTGGCATCCTGATAGCCGCCGTAGTCGCCACGGACTTTCTGGTCACCCCCGGCGCAGAAGGCTTTCTCGCCTTCACCGGTCAGCACGATCACACCGATACCTTCATCGTTACGGGCGTCATCGAGGGCGCGGATCATTTCTTTCACCGTCAGCGGGCGGAAGGCATTACGCACCTGAGGGCGGTTGATGGTGATTTTAGCGATGCCATCGGTGGATTTGTGATAACGGATATCTTCAAACTCACCGGTGCAGTCACGCCATTCGACCGGCGCGTAAAGTTCTTTTTCATCAGGATAAATCATGTGCAACGTCCTTTAAGACTGGTGAAGTAATAAATGCCAGCGCCTGACGGACAAATTCCGCCGGATTTTCACGGTGGGCGTTATGCCCGGCATTGGCGATGATGCGCAGTTCGAAACCGGAATGCTGCGCGAGATGGATAAATTTGGTGTCATGGCTGCCGCACAGCCAGACAAGTGGTCGGGAAAACTGATGCAGTTCCCCGCGTAAATCGGGTTGTACCGACAGCGATGTTGCTGTGAGCATCGCGGTAACGGTGTGCGGATTGTTGTTTTCACGCAGCAAAATCAGCTGCTGACGCTGTTCATCTGTCAGGCTGGAAAACACCGGCTGGCGGTACCAGCTGGCCAGCGCCTGTTTCCACGGCAGTTGCAAAAAGCGTGTCGCCCATTGCTGATCGTGATGACGCCGTTGTGCGCGGTCTGCCTGACAGCTCAGTCCCGGATGGGCGCCTTCGACCAGCACGCCCTGCAATCCGCTGCGGTCTCCCTGACAGGCGTGATACAGGCTGATGCGCCCGCCGAGCGAGTAACCGATGAGCCAATACGAGGTGACGCCCTGCTCGTGCAAGGTATCGGTTAACAGCTGGCTGACATCCGCAAAACCGGCAGCGGTTAACGGAGCTGACCGCCCGTGCCCAGGCAAATCAATAAACAGACAAGGCCAGCCTTCGAGTGCGGCCTCTAACGGCTGCCAGTCGGCTGCACTGCCCAGTAAACCGTGGAGGAAAACCAGCCACGGACGCCCCATGACTCCGGCGTTTATCCTGGTACATGCCAGCGTCATGATGCACTGACCTCGCGTACCAACGCGCGCAGACATTCTGCTCCGTCTGTCTCACTGACTTTTAACTCAATCAGTTTCACGCCGCCATGCTGCCAGCATTCTGTGACCGCCTGATGCAGCGCGGGCAGCGTTGTCGGACAGGCATAATCGAGGCCAAACATCGCCGCCGCGTGGCTGAAACTGACGTTTTGCGGCATGCAGTAAAATCGCTGGCGCTCAGCTTCCGGCGTTGGCAGCAGCGAGAAAATCTGCCCGCCATTGTTATTGACGATAATGATGACGGTCGGCGCAGAGCACTGACGCATCAGCGACAGCGCGTTTAAGTCATACAGCGCAGAGATATCGCCAAGCAGTACCAGCGTCGGCTTGCAGGTCGCGCGCTGCACGCCTGCAGCGGTGGAAATCAGCCCATCAATACCGCTCGCGCCGCGATTGGCGAAAACAGGATAACCGGCAGGCAGTTTTGCAAACGCATCGACCAGCCGGACAATCAGGCTGTTACCGAGGAATAACTGGCCGTGTGCGGGCAACAAGGCCGGAAGCCGCCATGCGGCGGCGGCTTCTCCGAACGTAGCGTCGAGCCGGGTCTCAACCGCGTGCAGCGCCCGCTGAGAACAATGTTCCAGTTCTTCCGCCCAGTCGGGTTGCGGCTGTGCAGGATGCGCCTGCAACCAGTCAGCGACATTCGCCTGAATGCGGCGGCCACGGTGCTGCGCCGGATCCTGACGGCCCGGCAATGTATCAATCAGCCAGTATTCGTCTGGTTCGCACGTCGCCTGCCATTGCAGTAAACGTTTACCGGTCAGGCCGCCGCCAAACTGAATCACCAGCTGAGTGCGCGCCAGCACGGCCTGCGCCTGCGGGGAGGCCAGCCATAAATCGGCGCAGGGAAGCGGATTACCGGTGGACGCCTGAACGTCGCTTATCAGCGGCCAGCCAAGCTGTTCTGCCCAGCGGGCGACCAACTCACTTTCCTGCGCTGATATGCGCCCCGCAATAATCACACCGCGTTTTTGCCGCCATGAAAACCAGTCCGGCTGTGCCATCGTGTGCTGAACCGGCGGGTAATTCAGCCACGGCTGATGTCCCTGCCACCAGTCACCCAGCTGTTGCAGCCAGTCCTGATGTTCGCCGTTATCTTCGCCATACAGCGGTTCGGCGAACGGACAGTTAATATGCACCGCGCCGTGAGTCTGCTGCGCCAGCGCATTATCGAGTGCAGAAACCAGCCAGCGCGCACTGATTTCCGGCGTCGGACGCGGCAAATCCAGCGTCTGTACCGGATGGCTGGCGAACATGCCGGTCTGGCGGATGGCCTGATTTGCGCCGCAGTCGATGAGTTCCGGCGGGCGATCGGCGGTGAGCAGTACCAGCTTTTCGCCGGTCAGCCCGGCTTCGATCAGCGCCGGATAAAGATTGGCGACCGCCGTGCCTGAAGTAACAATAACCGCCACGCGCTGCCCGCTGGCTTTAGCCAGACCGAGCGCAAGATGGCCGAGGCCACGTTCATCAAAATGGGTATGGCAGATAAGGTGCGGATGCGCCGCAGCGGCGAGCGTCAGCGGCGTGGAGCGGGAACCGGGCGCAATGCAAACGTGTTGCACCTGATGGCGGGTCAGGGTTTCGAGGAGCAGCGTCGCCCAGCGGCGGTTAAAAACGGCAACAGACATGGTCAACTCACTCCGGCAAAGGATTATCCGGCCTGAACGGCAGGCGTGTAGTGCTCTTCCAGCAAAGTACGCAGCCCTGCGGCTTTGTTTTCGATTTCCTGCCATTCCTGTGCAGCGTCAGAACCGGCGACAATTCCGGCACCAGCATAGAGTTCCAGATGATGTCCTTTTACCGCCGCAGAACGCAGTGCGACGGTAAATTCTGTCTGTTCGGCACTGATGTATCCGGCAGAACCGGCGTACCATTCACGGTCAAAAGGCTCAAATTCAGCGATAAACTCACGGGCCGCCTGACGCGGCAATCCGGCGACAGCCGCCGTTGGTTGCAGACGTTGCAGACAACCGGCGTCATCAGATTCTGTCAGTTCGCCATGAATACTGCGGCGAAGATGCTGTACTTTGCGCAGACGTAAAATCTCAGCAGGCATGATATCGAGCGATTGCGCCCCGCCCTGCAAACGCTGGCAAATGTCATCCACTACCAGCAGGTTTTCGCGCTGATTTTTGCCATCGTTCAGCAACCAGTCGCCAAGATCCTGCGCTTTATCATCATCCGGATCATTGGCGACGGTACCTGCCAGCGCTTCGGTATAAAGCTCGTCGTGGCTGCGCAGGAACAGGCGTTCCGGACTCGACCCCAGAAATGCCTGTTGCGGCGTGAACGCCAGCATAAAGTGATAGCAATGGTGATTCACCGCACGGCTGGCAGCCAGAAATGCGCAGGCATTCAGCGGCTGACTCAGTGTCAGCGTGGTTTTACGCGCCAGTACCACTTTGTCGAGTTGCTGCTCTTCAATGCAGCTCAAAGCGCGGGTAATGAGCTGGTTCCACTGAGGCTGAGCCGGCAGATGCTGGTGCTGTAATACGCGGGAGGCAATCGGCGGCAACGCCTGACTGGCAACCAGGGAACGCAGAAACAAGCGGGTACGGCGCGCTTCTTCACGTAAGGAATGAGAACTGAAAAGCGTACAACGCAACCAGTAGCGGGTGCCCTGACGGCAAAGTTCGATGCGCGGGAGAAACAGCGCATTGGCCGCAAAGGCGGAATTGTCAGCGCCGTTGAAGGCGTTCAGGCCCCAGATATGTAAATCGGGCACGTCCTGATGTTCGCGGATGAAAGCCTGCGCCTGTGCAGTATCGCCGAAAGCGTAAGCATCGCCACAAACGGCGGCTTCTTCATTGCCGTCACGCTGTTGCCAGTAGAATTTTGGGTAGCAGGGTTGCGCAGACAACCATTCCAGCAGGCCGGTGTCTGGCTGTTTTTGCAGGGAATAACTGAACTGCCGGATGCCCGCTGTATCAGGCCATTCGCCTGCAAGCGTTGTATCAAGCTGCTCAATGATTGCTGATATTTGTTTCACCGCTACCTCGGGCCATACCGGATGTTTAGTGACGGGCAGAAATACCCTTCTGGATCAAAAAACGGGTTGGATCAATTACGGATGAATTATGCGGCGATACGAAAAATGAAAATATGCGACAGATCAAGCTGAAGTGAGTGCAGTTAGCTAAGAAGGAGTATAGGAGCAGACAAAGGAGTTATCAAATGCGTGGAGAACAGGAGCAGCAGGACGCTGCCCCTGAAAAATGCATTTAGCGACGCAGCAGCAGGCCGACAACCAGGCCGACGGCCGCACCGACGCCCACGCCATGCCACGGATTTTCGCGAACATAGCTGTCCGTCTGTTCAGCGACGTGACGGGCTTTTTTGCAGTAAGAACGGGCGGAAGGATCAATACGGGATTTGATGTCTTTCAGTGCGTTTTCCGCACGTGCTTTAATCTGCACGTATTTCTCATCCGCTTTATCACCGGAAGATTTCAGCACTTCTTCCAGAGTTTCAGTCAGCATACGCAAATCGTCATCTAACGAATTCTGCTGTGTCTCAAATTGGTCAGCCATGGTTATCTCCTTATGATGTGTTCGGGTCTTCTAAAAACTTATGCTGCCATTAACCCTAGCGCAGTTCCGTATGAATTGCCCGACAGATCATCAGAAAACTGTCGTAAAAACGGGGTTTTAAGAACCTTCTGACCCTTTGACATCTGGGAAAATGGCGGCTTTTTTACCTTCGTTTTGCGGTTTTTCGCGCTGTTTCGCCAGCCATAATCCGCTGTTTTTCATCGCGTAACCAAACACCAGCCCGACCAGCAATGACACCACCACCTGACGCCAGTCGCCCTGCGCGGCGAAGGTCGCACAGGCACCGATAAATGTGCCCGGCACAAAGGCCAGCCACTGCTGCCACGCCTGGATGCACATCAGAAATGCGACTACGCCCGTCAGCATATAACCCAAAATGCTCCATTCGGGGCGCATGGCGCTGCCCGCGATGATCACCACCGCCCAGAAAACGCCACTGAGACAGGTCAGCGTGCTGATCAGTAATCCGCGCAATCCGCCCTGCGGGCAGGCGAAATAGGCCGTGCACCCGAGGAATCCCGCCCAGCTTATCAGGCCAAGGCTGACAGCTACCCAGCCCCAGATACCGGAGAGGATACCGGTGGTAATGGCAATCATCACTAAAACATTCATGGTGTAAATCCATACGAATCTGAACAAGCGCGAAGTGTACGCATTGGCAGGAATAATGGAATGGGGCAGATCACAAAATGAATGTAATATTTAGCTGAACGTACATATAAATGTGATTCGCATCACATATATTAAGCAATACGATTAAAAAAGCCGCTCATGTGAGCGGCTTCGTCAGTTTTCAGACTGCGGTTGCAGACTTTATCAGAGCAGCGGTTGCGCCATCTGCACCAGCGAAATCAGCGGTTGCGGGAAGATACCCAGCAGCAGCACCAGAATCGCGGAAATCAGTACGACCACACCACCCGCCGTGAGCGCCCAGTTGTTTGGCGTATCACGAACCAGCGTTTCAGGCGCGCTCAGATACAAGCTCACCGTCACGCGCAGGTAGTAGTAAAGACCAATCGCAGAACCTACCACCACAGCACCGGTCAGCCACCACAGATGCGCGGTCACACCGGTCGCAATCACGTAGAACTTACCGATAAAGCCCAGCGTCATCGGGATACCGGCCAGTGACAGCATCATCACGGTCATTACCGCAGACAGGATTGGCTTATGCCAGAACAGACCACGGTAGGAGAACAGCGATTCCGCGTCCGGGCCTTTGTACGGGCTGGACATCAGGCTGACCACACCGAAAGCACCGAGGCTGCTGAACAGGTAACCGGCCAAGTACACGCCAACGGTTTCCATCGACAGCTGATGCGTCTGTACCGCAATCAGTGCCACCAGCAGATAACCGAGGTGAGCGATAGAAGAATAACCGAGCAGACGTTTAATGTTGCTCTGGCTGATTGCCATCAGGTTACCGACCAGAATCGAGCAGAAGGCGATAATCGCCAGCACGATACGAATCGACTCGCTGTCTGCCACGGGCGCGTACAGGAACAAACGCATCACCACGGCGAAGATAGCGATTTTGCTGGCGGTAGCCAGGAAAGTCGAAACCGGAGCGGGTGCGCCCTGATATACATCTGGCGTCCACAGGTGGAACGGAACCAGTGACAGTTTGAAACCCAGACCGACAATCATCATACCCAGACCGGCCATCAGCAGCGGCTGGTGCAGCATCACGCCATCGCCCAGGTTTTTGCCCAGAGACGCGAAGGACAAATCACCGGACTGTGCGTACAACAGCGCCATACCAAACAGCAGGAAGGAAGACGCAGCAGCCGACAGCAGCATGTATTTGATAGCCGCTTCCAGCGAGCGTTTCTGGCGGTAGGCGTAACCAATCAGGCCGAACAACGGCAGTGAGATCAGTTCGATCCCAAGGAACATTGACGCCAGATGGTTAGAACATGCCAGCAGAATGCCGCCCATTGCCGCAATGAGAACTAACAGGTAGAACTCTTCACGGTTGTCCGGATAACCGGCCAGCCAAGGGTAGGCAAACGTGCTGGTGGCCAGACTCGCCAGCAGCACCAGCCCGATGTAGAACATCGAGTATCCGTCAACGCGCAGCAGCGGTGTGACGTCCTGCGGGCCGACCTGCCCGACGTAGTAAAGGGAAAGTAAGGCAACGTTCAGCCCGATGACTGTCAGTGTGGCATTAAGAAAATGGTCGCGTCGCCACGCAATGGACAGCATCACCACCACCACCGTCAATCCGACGATCATCAGCGGTAATAGTGCGATCAGATTTTGAAGTGTAAATGTCATGGCGAGTTACGGCCTTGTCGTTGAAATAGTGGAAACTGATGACCCGTACCAGTGCTGAATGTTAGTCATCGCTGCACTTGATGTATCCAGAATTACCTGCGGGTAGAAGCCCAGCCCCACCAGCAATACCACCAGCAACAGGATAATCGACAGTTCGCGTGAGGTCATGCCCGGCAGCGGTTCGTCAGATTTTGCTTTGCCGTAGTAAGCGCGCTGCATCATCGCCAGAGAATACACAGAGGCAAACACCAGACCGAACGTCGAGATAACAGTGATCACCGGAACAACCGGGAAGCTGCCGAACAGGATCTGGATTTCACCGACGAAATTACCTGTACCCGGCATCCCTAAGGTGGCGACGGCGAAGAACAGTGACAACGCTGGCAGGTATTTAATCCGGCCCCACAATCCGCCCATCTGGCGCATATCACGGGTATGCAGACGTTCGTACAGCTGACCACAGATGATGAACATACCGGCTGCGGACAGACCGTGTGCAATCATCTGAATCACTGCGCCCTGATACGCCAGCTGGCTGCCGGTGTAGATAGCAATCAGCACGAAGCCCATGTGCGAAACGGAGGTGTATGCAATCAGACGTTTAATGTCAGTCTGGGAGAACGCCATCCACGCGCCGTAGAAGATACCAATCACACCCAGCCACATAGCAATCGGGGCAAACTGGTGTGACGCTTCCGGGAACAGAGGCAGACAGAAACGCAACATCCCGTAGGCCGCGGTTTTCAGCAAGATACCGGCTAAGTCGACGGAACCGGCGGTCGGAGCCTGACTGTGTGCATCTGGCAACCATCCGTGCAATGGCACAACCGGCATTTTCACCGCGAAGGCGATGAAGAAACCGAGCATCAGCAGATATTCAACACCGTGCGACATTGGCGTTTTCAGCAGGTCAGCGTAGTTGAATGTCCATACGCCGGTGGCGTTGTAATGCACAAACACCAGACCGAGGATGGCAATCAACATCACCAGACCGCTGGACTGCGTATAGATGAAGAATTTGGTTGCTGCGCTGATACGTGTTTTACCGTCTGACGCTTTGTGTCCCCACAAGGCAATCAGGAAGTACATCGGCACCAGCATCATTTCCCAGAAGAAGAAGAACAGGAACATGTCGATGGCGAGGAACACGCCGATCACGCCGCCGAGGATCCATAGTAAGTTCAGGTGGAAGAAACCCTGATACTTCTGGATTTCACGCCACGAACAGAGGATCGCCAGAACACCCAGCAGACCGGTCAGAACCACCATCAGCAGGGACAAACCGTCCAGCGCCAGATGGAAGCTGATGCCAAAACGAGGGATCCACGGCACCGAGAACTCGGATTGCCACTGTGGAATACCCGCAGGCGTCGTTAATGAATATCCTCCCTGCAACCACAATTGCACGGAAAGAGCCAGCGTCAGCCCCATCGCAATTAACGCGATCCAGCGCGGTACTTTGCTCCCAAAGCGCTCAGTCTGCCAGCACAGCAGCCCGCCGATAAAGGGGATAAATATTAGCCAAGGTAATAGCATGGCGTGTCGTTCCCTTCTTTTATGCCCGAAGGCTATTTCACTTGCCGGTCCGTTACACGAACAGACCGGCATTGATAACTACACCCGTAATGCAGGCTTAAATCACCAGCAGCAGCGCCAGAACGACGACCGCACCGAGCCCCATTGACGCGACGTACCAACGTACCTGACCGTTTTCGCTGAGAGTCAGACCACGGTTACCCAGACGGGCAAACAGCGCAGGCAGATTCATCATTGAGTTCAGCGGATCACGTTGCAGGAGTTTCGCGACCAGCAGATAAGGTTTCACGAAAATCATGTCGTACAGCCAGTCGAAGCCCCAGGCATGGAACCACCAGGTCGTGAAGAAACGGCCCGGTGCGCTTTTCGCAATGCTGTTGACCAGCGAGCGTTTACCCAGATACAGGGCCGCCGCCAGCAGAATGCCAGCAATTGCAATCACGGCTGATGTGATTTCCAGCGTCAGCACACTGCCATGCGCCAGCTCAGTGGTATCCGGCAGTACACCTTTCAGTGGCGGAACAATCAATGCGCCAATGAAGGTGGACAGAACCAGTAACACCAGCAGCGGCAGGTGGTGAGTGATGCCTTTACCCGCATGCGCTTTGATTTTCTCTTCGCCGTGGAAGACGATGAAGATCATGCGGAAGGTGTAAAGCGAGGTCATAAACGCACCGACCAGACCGGCAACCATGAGATTCAGGTGACCGTTAGCCAGCGCACCCGCGAGGATTTCATCTTTACTGAAGAAGCCCGCAGTGATGATTGGCAAGGCGGACAGCGCCGCGCCACCGACCAGGAAGCAGATATAGACAAGAGGAATGGACTTACGTAATCCACCCATTTTGAAGATGTTCTGTTCGTGGTGGCAGGCCAAAATGACCGAACCGGAAGAAAGGAACAACAGTGCTTTGAAGAATGCGTGCGTCATCAGGTGGAAGATAGCGGCATCCCACGCCTGAACGCCCAGCGCCAGGAACATATAACCAATCTGGCTCATGGTCGAGTACGCGAGAACACGTTTAATGTCAGTTTGCACCAGCGCAGCAAACCCTGCCAGAACCAGCGTGACTGCACCGATAATGCCCACCAGATGCAAAATCTCAGGTGCCATCAGGAACAGGCCATGAGTACGTGCAATCAGGTAAACACCCGCGGTGACCATGGTCGCGGCGTGGATCAGCGCGGAAACCGGCGTCGGACCGGCCATGGCGTCTGCCAGCCAGGTCTGCAGCGGAAGCTGTGCGGATTTACCCACTGCGCCACCCAGTAACATCAGGGTCGCCCAGGTGATCGCCGTGTCGCCCACTGCCAGTTTCTGCGGCGCCAGGATCATCAGTTCACGGATGTTCAGCGTACCCAGTTCGCGATACAGGATGAACAGTGCGAATGCCAGGAACACGTCACCTACACGGGTCACGATGAACGCTTTCATCGCTGCCGCACCGTTAGCCGGATGGGTGTAGTAGAAACCGATCAGCAGGTAACTGCACAGACCCACGCCTTCCCAGCCGAGATACATCAGCAGCAAGTTGTCTGCCAGGACCAAGACCACCATGCTAGCGATAAACAGGTTGGTGTATGCGAAGAAACGTGAATAGCCTTCTTCACCGCGCATGTACCAGGACGCGAACATGTGGATGAAGAAACCGACACCGGTCACCACGGACAGCATGGTCATCGACAAACCGTCTAGCGTCAGTGTGACAGGAATACTGAAGTCACCGACCTGCATCCAGTTCCACAGATGCTGGTTAAAGACTTCCACGCCTGCCGCTTTCTGACTCAGGAAATTGATGCCCACGTAAATGGTGGTCACTGCTGCCAGACCAATGGAACCTACGCCGATAGTCGCGGAGGTATTTTCAGACCAGCGTCCGCGGGAAAAGGCCAGTAACAGGAAGCCAATCAGCGGGAACAGAATTGTTAAATAGAGTAAGTTCATCCGCGCATCTCACTGACAGTATCAATATTGAGAGTGTGGCGACGGCGATACAGTTGCAGCAGCAACGCCAGACCAATACTGGCCTCCGCCGCAGCCAGGCTGATGGCCAGAATGTACATCACCTGCCCGTCTGCCTGACCCCAGTAGCTTCCCGCCACGATAAACGCCAGTGCTGCCGCGTTAATCATCACTTCAAGACTGATCAGCATAAACAGCAAATTACGACGAACCAGCAGCCCGGTAAGCCCCAAAACAAAGAGGATCGCGGCCAGAATAAGACCATGTTGTAGAGGGATCATGCTCTCTCCTCCGTTTTTCTTTTTGTTGCCATTTCGGTCGTTGCCGGTGCGTCACCAAAGACTTCACCCGGTTTATGTTCACGGCCAATATGGAATGCCACGACCAGACCGGCCAGCAGCAACATTGACGCCAGTTCAACGGCCAGTACGTAAGGCCCGAACAGCGCGATACCGACGGCTTTCGCGTCAATCATGTCGCCTTTAATGCCGTGGTCATGCACGCCAAGGATAGACATGATCATCACCACCAGCAGGATGACTGACAGAACTGAAGGTCCGACCCAGGTGGCAGGCTTGAGCCATGCACGTTCCTGCTCTTCGACATTGCCGAGGTTGAGCATCATCACGACGAAGACGAACAGCACCATAATGGCGCCGGCGTAAACGATGATCTCCAGGGCACCGGCGAAATACGCGCCGAGCGAGAAGAAGACCGCAGCAATCGCCAGTAAAGAGACGATCAGATACAGCAGTGCATGAACCGGGTTGGTATGCGTGATAACACGCAATGTCGCCAACACGGCCACCAGGGCTGCAATATAAAATGCAAATTCCATGCTTGCGGCTCCTTAAGGCAACAGACCTTTGACGTTGATCGGTTTGGCTTCGTTTTCAGCTTCGCCTTTCGGCTTACCGTCAACGGCCATACCGGACATCCGGTAGAAGTTATATTCCGGATATTTACCCGGCCCAGAAATCAACAGATCTTCTTTTTCGTACACCAGATCCTGGCGCTTGAATTCACCCATCTCAAAGTCCGGCGTCAGCTGAATTGCTGTTGTCGGGCAAGCTTCTTCACACAGGCCGCAGAAAATGCAGCGTGAGAAGTTGATGCGGAAGAATTCCGGATACCAGCGGCCATCTTTCATTTCTGCTTTTTGCAGAGAAATACAGCCTACCGGACAGGCTACCGCACACAGGTTACAGGCAACGCAGCGCTCTTCACCGTCAGGATCGCGCGTCAGCACGATACGGCCACGATAACGCGGAGGTGGATTGACCGGAACTTCAGGGTACATCTGGGTTTCGCGCTTGGCGAAGGCGTGCAAGCCTATCATCCACAAGCTGCGAACCTGGGTACCGAACCCGACCACTATGTCTTTCAATGTCATGGTTTCATCACCCCTTATTGCGCGTTGTACAAGATGACCGCAGCGGTCGCCAGCAGATTAAGCAAGGTCAGTGGCAGGCAAACTTTCCAGCCAAATGACATTACCTGGTCGTAGCGGGGACGCGGTAAAGCAGCACGGATCAAAATGAACATCACCATGAAGAATGCCGTTTTCAGTGCAAACCAGATCACCGGATACAGGAAGGGACCCTGCCAGCCACCGAAGAACAAGGTGACGATCAGCGCAGAGACAGTCACGATACCGATGTATTCACCCACGAAGAACAGACCGAATTTCATACCGGAATATTCAATGTGGTAACCATCAGCAAGTTCCTGCTCAGCTTCTGGCTGGTCAAACGGGTGACGGTGACAAACAGCCACACCGGCAATTGCAAAGGTCACAAATCCAAAGAACTGCGGGATGATGTTCCACATGTGCGACTGAGAAATGACGATGTCTTGCAGATTGAAAGAACCCGCCTGCGCGACAACGCCCATCAGCGATAAGCCGAGGAACACTTCGTAGCTCAGCGTCTGAGCGGATGCACGCATCGCACCCAGCAGCGAGTATTTGTTGTTACTGGACCAGCCAGCGAACAACACGGCATAGACAGTCAGACCGGCCATCATCAGGAAGAACAAAATACCGATGTTCAGATCTGCGGCGAACCAGGTCGGGCTGACCGGAACAATCGCAAAGGAGATCAGCAGGGACGTAAACGCAATCATCGGTGCCAGCGTAAAGATGGCTTTGTCGGTGAATTTAGGTACCCAGTCTTCCTTGAAGAACATCTTGATCATGTCAGCAACCAGCTGCAGGGAGCCGCCCCAGCCGACACGGTTTGGTCCGTAACGGTTCTGGAACAGGCCCAGCAAGCGGCGCTCGCCGAAGCTCATGAAGGCCCCGCAGGTCACAACGACCAGCAGGATCACGACAGCTTTCAGAATGGCAATCAACGAATCGATCACTACAGGTGTAAACCAGCTCATTGTGCTGCCTCCCGCAGATTTTCAACCGTTGCGCCAACCAGCACCGGAGGAATTCCCGGTAAGCCCAGCGGCAGGCCAACCTGGCCCTGACTCAATGTTTCACTCAGACGAACCGGCAATTTCAGTGTCTGACCGGCACAGGTGAATTCCACCTGAGAGCCTGCGTTCACCCCTAACTGCGCAGCATCGGCCGGATTAACCATCACGTAGGCTTCTGGCATACGTTGCTGGATAACCTTCGAGCGCTGTGTCATTTCTTCGCTGCCGAACAGGTGATAATACGGCGCTACACGCCAGTTATCGCTCTGCGCCGTAAATGCAGTCGGAATACCGGTGAAGTAATCGAGAGTCCCCTCACCTGCTTCAATCAGACGTACACCCGGATCACCGTGGCGCAGACTGCCGCCAACTTCGCTCTGGAATTTGTTCCAGGCTTGCGGTGAGTTCCAGCCCGGCGCCCAGGCGAATGGCACCTGATTGCGGTTGGCTGTCGGGCTGTTGTTCCCTTCCATTGAGAAGGCAAACATGGTGTCTTTATCTTGTGGCTGACGCGGTTCATGCACGCTGATGTTCGCGCGCATGGCGGTACGACCACTGGAACGTGCCGGAGAACGCGCCAGTTTCTGACCACGAATACGGAAGCTGGCGTTTGGCGCAGCTTCTACCATGCCTTTCAGCTGTGGTAGCGCTTCAACGCAGGCTTCGATCACGTGATCCAGCTGAGTCCAGTCAACATGACGGCTGTTGATAGTGGAATGCAGCGAGTGCATCCAGCGCCAGCTTTCCAGCATGGCAACCGTTGTGTCGTAGTAAGCCGGATCATAAACCTGGAAGAAGCGCTGTGCGCGGCCTTCCTGATTCACCAGCGTACCGTCGCTTTCTGCGAAACTTGCCGCAGGCAGGATCAGGCTGGCTTTATCCATGATGCGCGTGCGCTGATGGTCAACGACCAGCAGGTTCTGCACACTGGCTAATGCCGCATCAACTTTCGCTTCAGGCGCCTGACGGTAAAGGTCATTTTCCATCACGATTGCGCTGTCGGCTTCGCCACGAGACAGCAACTCAAGTGCGTCATCCAGCGAACCACCACCAATCATCGAAAGGCCGATGCTGTTAGCTGCAGAAGCCACGAACGTAATACCGACATCGCTGCCTGCCACTTTCAGCGCTTTCGCGATATTCGCGGCCGCTTCGATGATAGCGTCAGAACCTGCGCTGGTACCGGTGATGATCAGCGGCTTACGCGCGCCGGTCAGTGCCTGCACAATCACGTCGATTTTCTTGTTCAGGCCTTCAGCCAGGTCGCTGACCGCTGGCGCAGAATTATCCAGCGCATGGGCGATAGCAAAGCCGAAACGCGCCTGCTCATCGACGGGAGCACGGTAATTGTAAGCCGCGATATCGTCGAGTTTGGTGTTGTCCACGTTGGTGATAAACAGCGGATGTTTGGCGTGCTGACCAATGTTCTGGACTGCCGCGATTTGCCAGTCGGCAACGCGCTGAGCCGCAGCCATCGCGCGTGCCTTGCCTTTAACGGCCTGACGTACAGACAGTGCGATACGTGCACCGGTCTGCGTTAAATCTTCGCCCAGCACCAGAACAGCGTCGTAGCCTTCGATTTCACGCAGCGCCGGTGTGTGAACACCGCTGTTGCGCAGAACGTTCAGCATCAGTTGCAGACGAGCCTGCTCTGCCGCGTTGATACCGGTATAGAAGTTTTCAGCACCGACCAGTTCGCGCAACGCAAAGTTGCTTTCCAGACTCGCGCGCGGAGAACCGATACCGATGGTTTTCTTCGCCTGGCGGATAATGTCTGCCGCGCCCTGCATCGCCTGTTCAGCGTTAAGCTCGATCCAGTCGTTACCACGCAGTTGCAATGGCTTCTTCGGACGATCTTTCAGGTTCACGTAGCCATAACCGAAACGACCACGGTCGCACAGGAAGTAATGGTTTACGGTACCGTTATAACGGTTTTCGATACGACGCAGTTCGCCGTAACGCTCACCGGGGCTGGTGTTACAGCCAACAGAACATTGCTGACAGATGCTTGGCGCAAACTGCATGTCCCATTTACGGTTATAGCGCTCGGAGTGCGTTTTATCGGTGAATACGCCGGTCGGACATACTTCAACCAGGTTACCGGAGAACTCGCTTTCCAGCGGGCCATCTTCCGGGCGACCGAAATAGACGTTGTCGTGTGCGCCATAAACGCCCAGATCGGTGCCGTCCGCGTAATCCTTGTAGTAACGGACACAGCGGTAACAGGCGATACAGCGGTTCATTTCATGAGAGATGAACGGGCCGAGATCCTGGTTGTTATGGGTACGTTTGGTGAAACGGTAACGGCGCATACTGTGGCCGGTCATCACTGTCATATCCTGCAGGTGACAGTTACCGCCCTCCTCACACACCGGACAGTCGTGCGGGTGGTTGGTCATCAGCCATTCCACGACGCTTTCACGGAATTCTTTCGCTTCTGAGTCGTCGATGGAAATGAAGGTGCCATCAGACGCTGGTGTCATACATGACATCACCAGACGACCGCGCGTGTCTTCCGCGTTTTGGTATTGCTTAACCGCACATTGGCGGCAAGCGCCGACGCTTCCCAGCGCCGGATGCCAGCAAAAATAAGGAATATCGAGGCCGAGAGAGAGGCAAGCCTGTAACAGGTTGTCCGCTCCGTCTACGTCGTATTCTTTGCCGTCTACATGAATCGTAGCCATAGTCAGCATGCTTCCACGTGGCCCACCTGACGGCGGGCGTTAATCAAAAATTCTTGCCGGGTTGGCGTATATCATTTGACAGCGCGTCCCTTGTTCCGGGAATTCGCGCACAGCGGGCTCACGTCCGCTGCCTGTTGCCTTCACTACCAACGCTCTTTCAGCAGATTATTTGGCTGAATACCACCAATAGCTCGCGCGTTGTTGTAATGCTGTTTGGCGATACCCGCCTCAAACTCTTCCCGGAAATATTTAATCGCACTTTGCAATGGCTCCACGGCACCCGGCGCGTGTGCGCAGAAGGTTTTGCCCGGGCCAAGCTGGCGGCAAAGCTGTTCGAGAGTTTCGATATCTCCCGGCTGGCCTTCACCACGTTCCAGCGCACGAAGAATTTTCACGCTCCAAGGCAGACCATCGCGGCATGGAGTACACCAGCCACAAGATTCGCGGGCGAAGAATTCTTCCAGGTTACGCACCAGCGGAACCATGCCGATTTCGTGATCCACAGCCATCGCCAGCGCAGTTCCCAGACGGCTGCCGGCTTTACCAATGCTGGCAAAGTCCATCGGCAGGTCCAGATGATCGGCGGTCAGGAAGTCAGTCCCTGCCCCGCCCGGCTGCCAGGCTTTGAATTTCAGGCCATCACGCATGCCACCGGCATAGTCTTCGAGAATTTCACGTGCGGTAGTACCAAACGGCAGCTCCCAGACGCCCGGATTTTTCACCCGGCCTGAGAAGCCCATCAGTTTGGTGCCGGCATCTTCGCTTTTGCCCGCAGACATACCTTTGTACCAGTCCACGCCGTGTTCAAGGATCGCTGGCACGTTACACAGGGTTTCGACGTTATTAACGCACGTCGGTTTACCCCATGCACCGGCAGATGCCGGGAACGGTGGTTTGGAACGCGGGTTAGCACGGCGGCCTTCCAGCGAGTTAATCAGTGCGGTTTCTTCACCGCAGATGTAACGCCCTGCGCCGGTGTGAACAATCAGTTCAAAATCGAAACCGGTGCCGAGGATGTTTTTGCCCAGCAGGCCCGCTTCGGTGGCTTCAGCAATCGCGCGACGCAGATTCACCGCAGCTTCGATATATTCGCCACGCAGGAAGATGTAACCACGGTAAGATTTCAGCGCGAATGCAGAGATCAACATGCCTTCCACCAGCAGGTGTGGCATTTGTTCCATCAGCATGCGGTCTTTATACGTGCCCGGCTCCATCTCATCGGCATTACAAAGCAGATAGCGGATGTTCATGCTTTCGTCTTTTGGCATCAGGCTCCACTTCAGACCGGTGGAAAAACCTGCACCGCCGCGCCCTTTCAGGCCAGCGTCTTTTACCAGATTGACGATTTCTTCCTGAGCCATGCCTTTGAGGGCTTTTTCTGCGCCGACGTAACCGTTTTTGCTGCGGTATTCGTCAATCCAGACTGGCTGTTTGTCGTCACGCATACGCCAGGTCAGCGGATGCATCTCCGGCGTGCGTTCGATGTGTCTTGGAATGTAGGTCATGCGTAGCGCTCCAGTAGCGAGCCGATCGCTTCTGGCGTCAGGTGGCTGTGCGTGTCCTCGTCAATCATCATTGACGGACCTTTGTCACAGTTCCCGAGGCAGCAGGTCGGCAGCAGGGTAAAGCGTCCGTCTTCAGTCGTTTCGCCCGGCTTGATGTGCAACTGCTGTTCCAGAGCAGCCTGGATCCCCTGATAACCGGTGATGTGGCACACCACGCTGTCACAGTAACGGATCACATGGCGGCCCACCGGCTGACGGAAGATCTGGCTGTAGAATGTCGCCACACCTTCAACGTCACTGGCAGGAATACCCAGAACATCGGAGATCGCGTAGATAGCGCCATCAGGCACCCAGCCACGCGCCTTTTGCACGATTTTCAACGCTTCGATAGAGGCCGCGCGGGCATCTTCGTAGTGATGTTTTTCGTGCTCAATCGCTTCGCGTTCAGCGTCGCTCAGCACGAACACCGGCGGCACGACTGGCTCACTGACGTTGATGTACTGAACTTCTGAGTCTTTATTGATATCTGTCATCGTTAGCGGTCCACATCTGACATTACAAAATCGATACTGCCCAGATACACGATCAGGTCGGATACCAGGCTGCCACGGATTACGGACGGGATCTGCTGCAAATGCGGGAAGCTTGGCGTACGGACACGGGTGCGGTAGCTCATGGTGCTGCCGTCACTGGTCAGGTAGTAGCTGTTGATCCCTTTGGTTGCTTCAACCATCTGGAAAGATTCTTGCGCAGGCATAACCGGACCCCACGACACTTGCAGGAAGTGCGTGATCAGGGTTTCGATGTGTTGCAGCGTACGTTCTTTCGGTGGCGGCGTGGTCAGCGGGTGATCCGCCTTGAACGGGCCTTCCGGCATGTTTTTGTAGCACTGTTCCAGAATGCGCAGGCTCTGACGCAGTTCTTCAACTTTGAGCATGACGCGGGAATAGCAGTCACTGACGCCATCACCTGTCGGAACTTCAAAGTCAAAGTTTTCGTAGCCGGAGTATGGACGCCATTTACGCACGTCGAACGGGATACCCGTTGCGCGCAGGCCAGCACCGGTGGTGCCCCAGGCCAGAGCGTCATCTGCGTTATAAGCAGCCACGCCTTTGGAACGGCCAATCAGAATGGTGTTTTTCAGCGCCGCTTTGACGTAGGAATCCAGACGTGCTGGCATCCAGTCAAGGAACTCACGCAGCAGACGATCCCAGCCTTTCGGCAGGTCGTGTGCAACGCCACCGATACGGAACCAGGCCGGGTGCATACGGAAACCGGTGATCGCTTCAACCAGATCGTAGATTTTCTGACGATCGGTAAAGGCGAAGAACACGGGTGTCATCGCGCCCACGTCCTGAATAAACGTAGAGATGTACAGCAGGTGGCTGTTGATACGGAACAGTTCAGACAGCATGACACGGATGGTGTTAACGCGATCCGGCGTCACGATACCGGCGAGTTTTTCAACGGCCAGCACGTAAGGCATTTCGTTAACACAGCCGCCAAGGTATTCGATACGGTCGGTGTAAGGAATGTAGCTGTGCCAGGACTGGCGTTCGCCCATTTTCTCAGCACCACGGTGGTGGTAACCGACGTCCGGAACACAGTCGACAATTTCTTCGCCATCAAGCTGCAAGATGATACGGAATGCACCGTGCGCAGACGGGTGGTTAGGACCGAGGTTGAGGAACATGAAGTCCTCGTTGTCGGTACCACGCTTCATGCCCCAGTCTTCAGGCTTGAAGGTCAGCGATTCCATCTCGAGTTCTTCTTTCTGCTTGGTCAGCTCATAAGGATCGAACTCGGTGGCACGTGCCGGATAATCTTTACGCAGCGGGTGCCCTTCCCAGGTCTGCGGCATCATGATGCGCGTCAGGTGCGGGTGGCCATCGAAGGTAATACCGAACATTTCCCACGTTTCGCGCTCATACCAGTTAGCGTTCGGGAACACTTTGGTGATGGTCGGAACATGAAGATCGTTTTCTGACAATGCCACTTTGATCATGATGTCGCGGTTGCGCTCGACCGAGATCAGGTGATAGAAAACGGAAAAATCCGCGGCCGGTAAACCGTCGCGGTGTGTACGTAAACGCTCATCAAAGCCATGCAAATCGAAAAGCATGACGTAAGGTTTTGGCTGTTTTCGTAAAAAGGTAATCGCTTCCAGTAACTGTTCACGTTTGAACCACACCACGGGAATTCCGGTGCGGGTCGCCTGAACAGTAAAGGCCTCTGGCCCAAAACGGTTACGCAATTCGCCAATAACCGGATCATCGAGATGATCACGGGTATGCCATGCTGGCAGGGCGGAATCTTGCGTCGTCAAATCTGTCATATTTTTTTCACCACACTAAATGGTCATTTATGCCGTAAGGGGATACTGATACACATCTCCCCTCAGGGTTGACTCTCAGACCGCAGTGTTAAATCTCGTCCGGCGAACGCAGATTTGTCACGGCAATACGCTCAGCACGTTTACGCTCTTTTTCAGACTGCATATTCGCGCGGTAAACACCCTGATCGCCAACAACCCATGACAATGGGCGACGTTCTTTGCCGATGGATTCCTGCAGCAGTAACAGAGCCTGCATATAGGCTTCCGGACGCGGCGGACACCCCGGGATGTACACATCGACAGGCAGGAATTTATCCACGCCCTGAACGACAGAATAAATATCGTACATACCGCCGGAATTCGCACAGGCACCCATCGAAATGACCCATTTTGGTTCCAGCATCTGATCATACAAACGCTGAATTACCGGAGCCATTTTGGTGAAGCAGGTTCCCGCTACCACCATAAAATCAGCCTGACGTGGAGAAGCACGCAGAACTTCTGCGCCAAAACGCGCAACGTCATGCACCGCAGTGAATGACGTCACCATTTCCACGTAACAGCATGAAAGGCCGAAGTTATACGGCCAAAGGGAATTCTTACGACCCCAGTTCACCATGCCATGCAGTGATTCCTGGAGATTTCCCATGAAGACGCTGCGTTTAACCTGTTCCTGAAGAGGATCGCCGACGACCTCCTGAGATTGCAGGGGGTAACGGTCGTTCTCACCGTCCGGGTCTATGCGGGTGAGCGTATAGTCCATCTTAATGCCTCGCTATGACTGCTTACTGAGGGTGACTGTTGGTATTAATAGCCGGGCTTGGTTTAACAGGTCCTTTCGAACGTGTTGGTGTCCAGTCGAGCGCGCCAATACGCACCAGATAGAACAAACCTGCCAGCAGTACCAAAATGAAAATGGTGGCTTCTACAAATCCGGTCCAGCCGCTTTCGCGGATAGATGTTGACCATGCATAGAGATACAGGGCTTCAACGTCGAAAATGACGAAAAACATGGCGACCAGATAGAACTTGGCGGACAGACGCAGTCGGGCTGTGCCGACAGAGGCGATTCCTGATTCAAAAGGCGTGTTTTTGTAACGCGCTCTGGCTCTCCCGCCAAGAAACGCGGCGCCCAGTAACATCAGGCAACAAAGACCCATTGCGACGACAAGAAAAACGGCGAACGCCCAGTGTTGAGCGATGACTTCAGTGGCTGTTGACATACTCATTGCTTACTCATCAAAAGTGGCACTTTGGCATCTGCTCTGTAAGGTCGGCAGCTTGCGCACCACATCGATTCAAGGGAAGGATTAAAAACCACACAGTTCACGGCTCAACAAGGCATTAAGCCAGTGATTTGTTGTGGGCTTTTTACCCTTTTCTATAACCTTTTGTCAACTTTGACAAAAGTATCTCCACATTAGTTTACATGCATAGCATTTAATTAACATATCATGCGCCGGTACTTAAGCTAAATCGTGTCAGTAAAATACTGTGGTAAAGCATGCGCCTGTGATGGGAGTTATGACATCTTTCGTACTTTCCTATTGTCGCAGGAATAGGCACCGCTTCCACTCTCTTAATAGGGTTATTTTTTTGATCTGTGTCAGAGTTCTGTCAATTTTGAAAGAAAAAAAGGCACACTTTTAACAAGTTTTGTTGATTTTCAAAAAACGACAAGCGATTTACGGAAAAATTTGATGCTTTTTTTTAACCTTGAAAAGTGCTGGTTTTTTCGCCAGTTAGTCTCGTAATTGTGGAGCCGGGCTGTAGCGAATGAGTGTTTTTACGGGGAACGGCAAGCAATAAGAATAAAAAAGGCGGGTTTTACGGGAAATAGTACACAGAAGCACTAAAAGTATAACTCTTGCACCTCAAAAGAGGTAGAGGCCTTTACCCCCGCCCCGTGAAGCGGAGGCGGAAGGTAAAGCTCAGGGAAAAACTTAGTTTTGGGAATCTGCCAGGAACTCCTGATCATCATCCACAACAGGACGCGGACCATAAGCACTGAGCGAGTAAGGATCATTCCCCTGTTCTACGGCATTAAAAATCGCCATAGCCAGTTCATTTTCACAACGCGCATTTTTGTACAGCACATATTGCGTGTCAGGCAGTCGTGGTAAACCATCCTGTTCACCGAGAACACGTAACTCCGGACTCATCATTTCGATAGGTCGCGCAGTCACACCCAACCCGGCACGCACTGCCGCACGAATGGCCGACAATGTAGATGCCACATAGGCAATACGCCACGGGATCCCCGCCTGATTAAGATGTTCAGTGGCCATTAAACGATACGGACTTGGCTCATCAAGCACAACCAGTGGCACGCTGTCCCCGGAAGGATAAGCAAAATCCGCTGAACAGTACCAGAGCGTTGGCGAAGTACGCAGAACGATGTGCGGATGGTCGGCGTTGGTCATCGTGGTGATGGCTAAATCCACTTCCTCACTTTCAAGCATTGATAGCATGAAAGGACTGCGTTTAACGCGGACATCAATCGACAACTTAGGATATATCGATGTCACACGGCTGAGCAGGAAAGGCAAAATGGTGTCAGCTGTATCATCTGACGCACCAATCGTTATCCCGCCCTGAACATTGCTGTACATCAAAGAGGTGCAGGCTTCATCGTTAAAACGAAGGATTTTGCGTGCGTACCCCAATAACTGAATACCATGTTCAGTTAATAATTTATTGCGTCCATGTCTGGCAAACAGTTCTTTTCCAACGAGTTGTTCTAGACGTTGCATTTGTTGGCTTACCGCCGACTGAGTACGACACACAGCAGCAGCTGCCGCAGCGAACGTATTTAAATCAGCAACAGCTACAAATGTCCTCAACAGGTCAAGGTCGAGATTGAGGATTGGACGATTTGCAATTGTCATAGTTTTTCTTCACTTTATAGAATCTAATAACAAGCTACCCTGATGGTGCGTCAAAGTACCCGCAAAAAGCAGAATACCAGATATGACGGATACTCACTCATTTGATAACCTAAATTGAGAAATATTTGTGCATGAAAGTTTTCGTCATTGTAAGCATCCGGGCATTAACTTTGCGCACAATAAAACCCCATAAAGGCTAAATGATTAGAGCATCTTAATTAATATAGTCTGTCCCGCTGAACCATTCCATAACCCGTCTGCGTGCGCCTTCTGTCCGCAAACATCAAAAAACCGGGCTATGCCACGCTCCAAAAACATAAGCTAAATTAATTAATAAAATCAGCCAATGGAAATATAATTCAACAAATTCATTGAGTCACGTGAGTAATTCAATTACCCCAGGTGGGCATAGTTAAAGCATGATTAAGATTTTTCTAGTTTCTTCAAAATTTGTTTATACTGATCAATTAAAATATATGCTTCTAAAGCATTTAAATACTTTAAAGAAATAGGATTAGGAAATCATTTAGAACATGATCATCTATCCAGCATTAATTATTAAACATTAACGAAATAAAACTGATTCTTGTTAGGAATTGTTATCAATAAAACGAGTCTGCCTGAATTTTTTTCAGAATTTGTCGAGCTTTGGTAAGTTTTCATGATGTTCTGCTTAAAATTCGCGCTTACGGGAATCCCCCTTCAGGCGGTGCAGTCAGCAAAAACAGTGAATTTATTGGTTATAAAGCGTACTTTTGCAAAATATAAAAATACAAAACATGCCAAACAAAGAATTAAACACCATTCAGTGATTCGATTACTTTGCTAAAAACCCACCCCAGCTGCCTTTACTGCTGTTTTTCACCAAAACGGTGCAAAGCCCTTCTCATGCCCCCTGTCGGGGAGTAAATTGTGCCATTCGCACTGCTCTGCGGCCGCTCGTCGCCAGGGAAGAACAGGCTTTACTGCAAAAGGCTCTCATTTACATGTCCCCGATTGAAAAATCCCACAAACTGGACAACGTCTGTTATGACATTCGCGGCCCGGTGCTTAAAGAAGCAAAACGCCTTGAAGAAGAAGGCAACAAAGTCCTCAAACTGAACATCGGCAACCCGGCCCCTTTCGGATTTGATGCACCGGATGAAATTCTGGTTGATGTCATCCGTAACCTGCCTACCGCGCAGGGTTACTGTGATTCCAAAGGTCTGTTTTCTGCGCGCAAAGCGATCATGCAGCATTATCAGGCGCGTGATATGCGCGACATCACCGTTGAAGATATCTATATCGGCAACGGGGTTTCTGAACTGATCGTGCAGTCTATGCAGGCCTTACTGAACACCGGCGACGAAATGCTGGTGCCTGCGCCGGACTATCCGTTGTGGACGGCTGCTGTGTCACTATCCGGCGGTAATGCGGTGCATTATCTGTGTGATGAAGGTGCGGACTGGTTCCCGGACATCGCCGATATTCGTGACAAAATCACCCCGCGCACCCGTGGCATTGTGATCATCAACCCGAACAACCCGACGGGTGCGGTCTACAGCAAAGAATTGCTGATGCAGATTGTGGATATCGCCCGCGAACACAACCTGATCATCTTCGCTGACGAAATTTACGACAAAATTCTGTATGACGAAGCCCAGCATATCTCTATCGCTTCACTGGCGCCGGATCTGCTGACCGTCACTTTTAACGGTTTATCAAAAACCTACCGTGTTGCCGGTTTCCGTCAGGGCTGGATGGTTCTGAACGGGCCGAAGAAACATGCGAAAGGCTATATCGAGGGTCTGGAAATGCTGGCCTCGATGCGTTTATGCGCCAACGTACCGATGCAACATGCCATTCAGACCGCACTGGGCGGATACCAGAGCATCAGCGAGTTTATTCAGCCGGGCGGACGTCTGGTTGAACAGCGTGACCGTGCATGGGAACTGATCAATGAAATCCCAGGCGTCTCCTGCGTGAAACCGAAAGGCGCGCTGTATATGTTCCCTCGCATCGACGCCAAACGTTTCAATATTCATGACGACCAGAAAATGGTGCTCGACCTTCTTTTGCAGCAAAAGGTTCTGCTGGTTCAGGGCTCGGCATTCAACTGGCCGTATCCGGATCACGTTCGCATCGTCACGTTGCCGCGTGTGGACGAACTCGAAATGGCCGTTAACAAACTGGGCCGTTTCCTCGAGACCTACCGCCAGTAATGTTCAGGGCGCAGCATCAACGGTTGCGCCCTTTTCTCTTTCGCCTATTTACATCACTGCCCCGCACTGCTCACAATGGACGCTCATTCACCGTTGTTATTGAGAGTGCTATGAACCAGAGTCATTTCTTCGCCCATCTTTCCCGCCTCAAACTGATCAGCCGCTGGCCGCTGATGCGCAATGTCCGCACAGAGAATGTCTCTGAGCACAGTCTGCAGGTTGCCTTTGTGGCGCATGCTTTAGCCGTCATTAAGAACCGTAAATTTGATGGCAATCTGAGCGCTGAACGCGTTGCTCTGCTCGCGATGTATCATGACGCCAGTGAAGTGCTGACCGGCGATATGCCGACACCTATCAAGTATTACAATCCGCAAATTGCGCATGAATACAAAAAAATCGAGAAAATTGCCCAGCAAAAGCTGATTGAAATGCTGCCTAAGGAATTGCAGGAAGATTTCCGCCCGCTGATCGACGAGCATTATTACACTGAAGATGAAAAGCTGACGGTCAAACAGGCGGATGCGCTTTGCGCCTACCTGAAATGTCTGGAAGAATTGTCCGCAGGGAATAATGAATTTACGCTGGCAAAAGCGCGTCTGGAAAAAACGTTAGCAGACAGAAAGAGCCCGGAAATGGACTACTTTATGGAAGTCTTCATTCCGAGTTTCAGTTTGTCACTGGATGAAATCAGCCTCGATTCGCCGATGTGATCAGAACGGGAAAAGCACCGGGACCAGAAATACGCTGACGACCATCACCAGCAGCGTAAAAGGCACGCCGATGCGGATAAAGTCGCCGAATTTATAGTTACCCGGCACCATCACCAGCGTGTTCACCGGTGAAGACACCGGCGTCATAAATGCAGCAGACGCGGCAATCGCGATAATCATGGTGAACGGGTAAGGCGAGACGCCCATCTGGTGTGCCGCTGCAATGGCAATCGGCGCCATCAGCACCGCAGTGGCCGTATTAGAAATAAACAGCCCGATGCCCGCGCAGAGAATGAATAAGCTCAGCAACATCATATACGGACCGTAACCGCCGCTGACTTCCATAAGTCCTTTCACAATCAGCGCCACACCGCCGGTTTTTTGCAGTGCCAGCGCAAAAGGCATCATCCCGATAATCAGCAACAAACTTGGCCAGTGAATTGCTTTATAAGCGCCTTCCATTGTGATGCAGCGAAATTTCCCCATCAGGATACAGGCGATAATAGCGGCAATCGCATTGGGGACATCGTCGGTGAGCATCAGGGCGACCATCAGCGCCAGACAAAACAGCGCATGCGGAGCCTGGCTCAGCGCAGGCGCGACTTCGTCCACTTCGGCAGGAAGGTTCAGCACGATGAAATCATGCATCTGTTGCTGCAACTGGCGGATAAGCTTCCAGTCGCCAATCACCAGAAGCATATCGCCGAGCTGTAATTCCTCATCAACAAGCCGGCCTTCCAGCGCTTCCCCCTGACGGCGGATGCCCACCACATTCAGGCCATAGACGGAACGAAACGCCACATCGCGCAGGGTTTTTCCCAGTAATTCAGAATCGGGAATTAATGACACTTCCGCCATACCGACATCGCGTGACTGCTCAGAGAAATATTCCCCGCGCAACACCATCGGCTCCAGCATTTCATCAGTACAAAATTGTCGAAATGGTATGCCGGAATCAGACATATCGAGCAATAAGACATCGCGGGCAAACAGTTCGGTATGACCCGTTGCGCTGACCATCACACGGCGAAACTTACGCCAGCGTTCGATGCCCACCACATTTGCACCATAACGCGAACGCAGGTGTAGATCATCCAGCGTACGTCCGACCAGCGGAGAGCCGGGGCGGACAGTCACCCTTCTCGCCCGGCCCGTCAGGCGATAGTCGCGGATCAAATCGCGAAACGTCCGGCGTTTCCAGCGTTGTTTATCCTGCAACGTATTATCGGATGAAAGCCAGCGACGGGCGATCAGCATATAGCCCACGCCCATCATCAGCACGACCAAACCGACGGGTGTCACACCGAAGAAACCAAAACCGCCGAATCCTTCGCGCAACAGCTCGCTGTTGACCACCATATTGGGCGGCGTCGCCACCAGCGTCATCATGCCGCTGATAAGACCTGCAAAACTCAGTGGCATCATCAGGCGTGCGGGAGAGGTTTTCATGCGGGCAGAAACGCTGATGACAACAGGAATGAAGATCGCCACCACACCGGTGGAACTCATGAAAGCACCGAGACCGGCCACCGTGAGCATCAGCAAAACCAGCATACGGGTTTCACTGTTACCGGCGACTTTCATCAACCAGTCGCCAACCTGATAGGCCACGCCGGTTCTCACCAGACCGTGTCCGACGACAAACAGGGCAGCAATCAGAATCACGTTAGGATCACTGAATCCGGCCAGCGCTTCATTGATGGTCAGCGTACCGCTCAGAACGAAAGCGATGATCACCAGCAAGGCCACGATATCCATTCGCAGCGAATTGCGTGCGAACAACACCATAGCAATAACGAGTAACGTGACTACCCAAAGTAATTCACCGGTCAAAACACACTCCGTTTGCGTTGAGAGAGGAGGATAAATAGCGGTATACCCTAAATCATTCAAATTGTACCAAGGCGGCAACGCAGTGAATCCGTTAAGGCAGCCAACGCAGAGACAGTTTGAAGTATGACGGGTATCAGAATGGCATAAAAAAACCCCGTGTAAACGGGGTTCAAATCAACTAACACAAGGAAACTGTGTTTTTTCTGTACTTAACGCAGACTGACTTTTACGCCTTCGTCGGAACTGCTGACCAGCAGAGTTTCCAGTGTCGACAGATCAAAATCAACGTTTTCAATGCCCGGAGTGTCATCAGGCGCGTTAACAGCAATGACTTTACAGCCCGCAGCCAGACCCGCCATCACGCCTGCAGCGGCGTCTTCAACGACCACACAATCTTCCGGTGCCAGACCTAAACGTTCGGCACCCAGTAAATACGCATCCGGTTGCGGTTTACCATTTTTTACCTGTTCGGCTGTAATAAATACTTCTGGCTCAGGCAGATGCGCCGCTTTATGACGGGCGCTGGCGACAGGCATTGAACCGGAGGTCACAATCGCCCAGGGAATGTTCTGGCGATTGAGTTCGCTTAACAGCAAATGCGCGCCGGGAAGCGCGGTAACACCTTCGGTATCCGTCGCTTCAATTTGTTCCAGTTTAAGAAACTCTTTCTGAATCGTTTCTTCGCTCTCGCCTTCCATGAAATGACGTAAGGAAGTAATCGCCTGTTTGCCGTGAATGAACGCCAGAACATCCTGAGGATCAACTCCCCAACTGAGCGCCCAGTTAATCCATGAACGCTCAACTGCCGGTAATGAATCCACTAACGTCCCATCAAGGTCGAACAAGAAACCTTTGCACTCCACAGGCAATTCCCCTTTGGTTATTTCACATCAAGCATTAATGATTTGCGCGATCTCTACCGCACTCAGATGGTACTGACGCGGGCACGATTGCCACACCGCCAGCATACGCTGGTATTTATCCCACATTTTGGTCTGCGAGTTAAAGCCATGCGTGCCTGCATCGAAGTCAGTGTAACGTCCTTCGGTGTTCACCATAAAGCGAACATAGCTTAAATAACGGGATTCAGTAGCTGCATCAAAACCCAGGAAATCGATTCGGCGGCGATCCAAATCCTGCGTGTCTTTCAGATTGGTCCACGACACCTGCATGGCATGGTGCATTTCCATAATATTAATCACTGTGCGACAGGTATCTTCAGGCAATTCGCCGAAATCTCTGTCCAGCTCGCGCATTTGCAAACCAAAACCGCGTTCAATTACCGTCTGTAACCGGCGATAACGTTCTGCATTATCGGGATCCAGCATGGTCATCATTTTGTATTGATTCGATAAAATCAGGCGTTGAGCGTTAGTCATTTCCATCGTGAAAATCCTCATGTCTGCATAATGAGCAAAGCATGGCATAGCGCAAAGTTCTGCGAAATCGCAAGCACACCATTCTTTGATTTGAATCGGGATCTCATCCGAAATAATCACCGGAGGAGACTTTCCTCCGGTGTCATGCAACTTATGAAAGACTATAGATGATGGCTGACGGGGCCAGTGAGGAAATCAGGCTTACAGATCGTCTAAAAAAGTTTTATCGAGTTGCTTGAACGCGCGCTTAAGTACGTCAGCTAAAGACTGATAGGTAGGGGTGCCTTCAATCGGTGCCAGCGCCTGTCCTGATTCAGCAAGCTTATTGCGCACGTCATGGAACCAGCCGAGTAAACCGGGAGGCAGCGGCGTTACCGAACGACGACCGAGCCACCACAATCCCTGCATTGGCAAACTACAGGCAAAAATCGCCGTCGCCGCAGCCAGTCCAAGCTGCCCACCGAGGGCAATTTGCCACGTCAGGGTGAAGACGGCTATTGGCGGCATAATACGCACGGCAAAACGGGTCGCTGTGGAGATGCGGTTCTCCGGAAACATCGGAGCCAGGCGCTTGTCTGACGGCCATGTCTTCATGTAGTGCTGTCCGCGCTGGAAGATCTGGAACCAGCTTACGGAGCCTGTTGGCTTACTCGTCATCTTTGCACCTCAACTTCACGTATAAAATTTAAAAAATAGTTGTAAAACACAAACTGGAGTTTACCACGATAAAATATATTTTGTTTTTACTGACACTGTCGGTATTCTATCGCAGCCTCGCAACCCTTTCAGGCCACGACATCATAATAAAGTTGGGGTACAAACGGTAAATTGCAATGTTTGCTCCCTACATTAAGCTTTGCTCCCTACATTAAGCATAGTGCCTTGCTCAGGGTGGTTTTGTAATTAGTTATTGTATTTTTTGTTAGTGTTTTTACTGATTAGTAACATCCTGAAGACGCATAACCGAGACACTTTGTGCCCATGCACAGTTTATTTCTCTGTTATCAGAGGGCTTATAAAAACAGAGCCCGGCGATTCTCCAGCTTTTTCATCGTCATGCCGGTTTTGGCTCTCCGGCATGATGTTAATCATAATTGTCACCGCCATTATGCGCTACGCTTGATGTCAGATTGACGATTTATTAACCACGTGTATTGTTTTTCTTAAACAGCACCAACAATAAATAGGTACTTCCATGTCGAGTAAGCTTGTACTGGTTCTTAACTGTGGTAGTTCTTCCCTTAAGTTTGCCATCATTGATGCAGCAAACGGCGAAGAGCACATTTCAGGTTTAGCCGAATGTTTCCATCTGCCAGAAGCGCGCATTAAATGGAAAATGGACGGTGGCAAAGAAGAAGCCGCTTTAGGTGCGGGTGCCGCACACAGCGAAGCGTTGAAATTCATCGTTAATAACATTCTGAGCAAAAAACCTGAACTGTCTGCAGAGCTGGTTGCAATCGGCCACCGCATCGTTCATGGCGGCGAAAAGCTGACCAAGTCCATGCTGATCACCGACGCTGTCATCGAAGGTATCAAAGAATCTATCCCGTTTGCGCCGCTGCATAACCCGGCTCACCTGATCGGTATCGACGAAGCGCTGAAATCTTTCCCTAAACTGGCTGATAAAAACGTTGCCGTTTTCGACACCGCTTTCCATCAGACCATGCCGGAAGAGTCTTACCTCTACGCCCTGCCGTACAGCTTGTATAAAGATCACCACATCCGTCGTTACGGCGCACACGGCACCAGTCACTTCTATGTGACTCAGGAAGCCGCGAAAATGCTGAACAAACCAGTGGAAGAAGTGAACCTGATCACTTGCCACCTGGGCAACGGCGGTTCTGTCAGTGCCATCCGTAACGGTAAATGTGTCGATACTTCAATGGGTCTGACTCCGCTGGAAGGTCTGGTGATGGGTACCCGCAGCGGTGACATCGACCCGGCAATCATCTTCCATCTGCACGATTCACTGGGTATGAGCGTTGATCAAATCAACAAAATGTTGACCAAAGAATCTGGCCTGCTGGGTCTGACTGAAGTGACCAGCGACTGCCGTTATGTTGAAGACAACTACGCGACTAAAGCTGATGCTAAACGCGCAATGGATGTGTTCTGCCACCGTCTGGCGAAATACATCGGTGCCTACACTTCCCTGATGGAAGGCCGTCTGGACGCTATCGTCTTCACCGGTGGTATCGGCGAAAACGCGGCAATGGTTCGCGAACTGTCTCTGGACAAACTGGGCCTGCTGGGCTTTGAAGTTGACCACGAACGCAACCTGGCTGCACGCTTCGGCAAATCTGGTGCCATCAACAAAGAAGGCACCCGCACCGCTCTGGTCATCCCGACCAACGAAGAGCTGGTGATTGCACAAGACGCCGCGCGTCTGACTGCATAATTCGACTCAACACTGCCAGCTTTCGCTGGCAGTGATTTTTCACTAAAAGGCAAACGCCGCCCGTTTGAACGCACCGCGCTGGATAATCATCGCGCTTATGCTGATCATTATCCCCTCTGCACAAACCTGCGAATGTCCTTGCCTGGCAACCGATAAAGAGGTTTAGCCGTGTCCCGTACAATTATGTTGATCCCAACAGGTACCAGCGTTGGTCTTACCAGCGTCAGCCTCGGTGTGATCCGTGCCATGGAACAAAAAGGCGTCAGCCTGAGCATCTTCAAGCCAATCGCACAACCGCGTGCTGGCGGAGACGCTCCTGACCAGACCACCACGATCATTCGTGCTAACTCCACCGTGACTGCAGCTGAACCGCTGAAAATGAGCCACGTTGAAACGCTGCTGAGCTCCAACCAGCAGGACGTGCTGATGGAAGAAATCATCGCGCGTTACCACGAAAATACCAAAGATGCAGAAGTGGTGCTGGTGGAAGGTTTAGTGCCTACCCGTAAACACCAGTTCGCCAACGCGCTGAACTATGAAATCGCCAAAACCCTGAACGCTGAAATCGTCTTCGTTCTGGCGCTGGGCAATGATTCTCCGGCGCAGCTGAAAGAACGTATTGAACTGGCCCGTTCCAGCTTCGGCGGCAGCAAAAACAAAAACATCACCGGCGTAATCATCAACAAACTGAATGCACCGGTTGACGAACAGGGTCGTACTCGTCCTGATCTGTCTGAGATCTTTGATGATTCCACTAAAGCCAGCGTAGCCAATATCGACCCGACTCAGCTGTTCGCCAACAGCCCGCTGCCTGTTCTGGGTTGTATTCCGTGGAGCTTCGAGCTGATTGCCACCCGCGCAATCGACATGGCTAAGCACCTGAACGCACGCATCATCAATGAAGGCGACGTCAAAACCCGCCGCGTTAAATCCGTGACTTTCTGTGCACGCAGCATTCCTCATATGCTGGAGCATTTCCGTCCGGGTTCCCTGCTGGTGACTTCCGCTGACCGTCCTGACGTACTGGTTTCAGCCTGTCTGGCCGCAATGAATGGCGTGGAAATCGGCGCGATCCTGCTGACCGGCGGCTACGAAATTGATGATCGCATCAACAGCCTGTGCGAACGTGCTTTCCAGACCGGCCTGCCAGTCTTCATGGTAGAAACCAACACCTGGCAGACTTCCCTGAGCCTGCAAAGCTTTAACCTGGAAGTCCCGGCAGATGACCATCAGCGCGTAGAGAAACTGCAACAGTACGTGGCTTCTCACATCAATGCTGACTGGATCAACTCCCTGAGCGCGCACTCCGAGCGTTCACGCCGTCTGTCTCCGCCAGCGTTCCGTTATCAGCTGACTGAACTGGCCCGTAAAGCCGGTAAACGCATCGTTCTGCCAGAAGGCGATGAGCCACGTACTGTGAAAGCAGCAGCGCTGTGTGCTGAACGTGGTATCGCGGAATGCGTTCTGTTGGGTAATCCTGACGAGATCAAACGCGTTGCCGCAGCTCAGGGCGTGACTCTGGGTAAAGGCATCGAAATCGTGGATCCGGTGGTTGTGCGCGAAGAATACGTGGCACGTCTGGTTGAACTGCGTAAAAGCAAGGGCATGACCGAAGTCGTTGCCCGCGAACAGCTTGAAGACAACGTGGTTCTGGGCACTCTGATGCTGGAACAAGGTAACGTTGATGGTCTGGTTTCCGGCGCGGTTCACACCACTGCCAACACCATCCGCCCACCGTTGCAGCTGATCAAAACCGCTCCGGGCAGCTCTCTGGTTTCTTCCGTGTTCTTCATGCTGCTGCCTGACCAGGTTCTGGTTTACGGCGACTGCGCGATCAACCCGGATCCCACCGCTGAACAGCTGTCTGAAATCGCGATCCAGTCTGCGGATTCCGCTGCAGCATTCGGTATCGAACCACGCGTTGCGATGATCTCCTACTCAACCGGTAACTCCGGCGCGGGTAGTGACGTTGAGAAAGTGCGTGAAGCGACCCGTCTGGCGCAGGAAAAACGTCCGGACCTGATCATCGATGGTCCGCTGCAATACGACGCTGCGATTATGGCTGACGTTGCACAATCTAAAGCGCCAAACTCGCCAGTGGCAGGTAAAGCGACCGTGTTCATCTTCCCTGACCTGAACACCGGTAACACCACCTATAAAGCGGTACAACGTTCTGCGGATCTGGTCTCTATCGGCCCGATGCTGCAGGGTATGCGTAAACCGGTTAACGACCTGTCCCGTGGCGCACTGGTAGACGATATCGTCTACACCGTGGCACTGACTGCGATTCAGTCTGCTCAGGCAGAAGCAGCGGTTGCGGCTAAGTAAGCCGCAACTTATGAACTGAAAGCGACTGAACGCAAAACGCCGGGCATAATGTCCGGCGTTTTTTTTGGTCATATGCTTTCGACAAATTCAGAGCAAAGTCTTCGCGGCTTCCAGAATATGTTCAGCCGTCAGGCCATATTCTTGTTGTAAGAACTCCTGTGTCCCAACCTGACCGTAACGCTCTTTCACGCCAACACGGCGCATCGGCACCGGCTGATTTTCCACCAATACTTCCGCCACTGCAGATCCCAGCCCGTTGTGGATACTGTGGTTTTCACAGGTGACAATTTTGCCCGTTTTCGCGGCGTATTGAATGATGATGTCTTTATCAATCGGCTTGAGGGTGAACATGTCGATAACTGCCGCACTGACCCCTTCGCGCTCCAGCATTTCTGCCGCTTTCAGCGCTTCGGCAACCATAATACCGTTGGCAATCAGCGTCACGTCTGTGCCGTCGCGCAGCACATTGGCTTTGCCGATGGTGAACGTCGAACCTTCCTGATAAACCTGCGTGGCCTGTTTGCGGATGGTGCGCACCCAGTAAAAACCTTTTAAATCCATCAACTGCAACAGGATATTGCGGAACATCACCGCATCCGTCACTTCCATCACCACGGAGTTGGCCAGTCCGCGCACGATACCCATATCTTCAAACGACATGTGCGTACCGCCGTTGTGACAGGCGCTGACGCCCGCATCAGAGGCGATAATCTTCACGTTGTTCTTCTGATAATCCAGCGACATAAACAGCTGATCGAAACAACGACGGCTGGCGAACGCAGTAAAGGTATGCACAAAAGGTACGCGTCCGGTCAATGATAAACCCGCCGCTACGCCGATGACGTTCGCTTCCATAATGCCGCAGTTAATCACGTGCTCAGGGTGGTCTTTATGCACACCGTCCATCGCCATCGAGCTCATCAGATCCGCTTCCAGCGCGATAATCGGCGTGTTCTCTACAATCTTTTCACGCACGGTATTGGCGTAAACTTTACGCATTTCCACCGCGTCTTTTTGTAATTCCAGAGAGACTTCAAACATGGGTGGCCTCCAGCTCAGCGATCGCATTTTCGATTTCCAGTTTCACATCCGGCGTTAAACGCAGATGGTGCGAGTTCGCCAGTTGTTCGAGATACTTCACGCCCTGCCCTTTGATGCTGTCGAGGATCACCACCAGCGGACGCTGTTCGCCGTGACGAACCTGTGTCACCGCCTCGCTTATCGCTACAATATCATCGCCTTTAATAGTCTGAACATCGAAGCCAAACGCACTGAATTTTCCGGCCAGATCGAACGGTTTAATCACGTCATCCAGCGTACCGTCGAGCTGTTGTTTGTTGTAGTCGATGAACAACGTCAGGTTGTGCAGGTTGTGATGCGCAATAAACTGGAAGGCTTCCCAGCACTGGCCTTCGTTGAGTTCGCCGTCGCCAAGAATGCAGAATACGCGGTTGGTGCGACCGGCAAGTTTGTGCGAAAGCGCCATGCCTGCGGCGATGGAAACGCCTTGTCCGAGCGAACCGGTGGTCGCATCGACACCCGTTGTACGCAGCCTGTCCGGATGGCTCGGTAAACGGGTGCCGTTCTGGTTCAGCGTTTGCAATTCGCTGACCGGAAAATAGCCTTTCAGCGCCAGCGTCGCATACAGCGCCGGTCCCGCATGACCTTTGGACAGCACGAAATAATCGCGATCCTGCCAGTCTGGATTTTTCGGGTCGATGCGCATCACATCGCCATACAATACAGCCAGCGTTTCCACCACTGACATGCTGCCGCCATAGTGCCCGAATCCCAGACCGGTCAGCATTTTCAGCGTCTCGATGCGGATATGGCGGGCCAGATCACGAACCTCCTGGACATCTTTCATCTTCATGGGTCCTTATTTTAGTGAGCACTTATCCTGGCCTGTTATTTCTAACAGGCAGGACAGTGTTTCCCGGATGGAGTTAACAAACGTAGTGATACAGAATTACTTCTCAGTGACTTCTTTCTCAGCCACCGGTTTTTTGCCGAGATAGTTCCAGGCGACCAGTACCGCGAAGATACCGACGATCAGCGCCATGATGCCTTCCTTCGACATGAAGCGCGCCAGGTTGCCCAGCAGGATGCCGATTACCCCGAAGTCTGCGTCAGAGAATGTCGCGTTGGCAAAACCCAGCGCACCCAGCACCGGCAACAGCAGAACCGGCAGGAAAGTAATCAGCACGCCGTTGGCAAATGCTCCGACCATCGCGCCGCGACGTCCGCCGGTCGCATTACCGAAGACACCCGCCGTTGCACCCGTGAAGAAGTGCGGCACCACGCCCGGCAGGATCAGCACCAGATGCATTTGCCCTAACAGGAACAGACCGACCAGACCGCCGAGGAAGCTGAACAGGAAGCCAATCAGCACGGCATTCGGTGCGTACGGATACACCACCGGACAGTCCAGCGCCGGACGGGCATTTGGAACCAGTTTTTCAGAGAAGCCGACGAATGCCGGAACGATTTCCGCCAGGATCAGACGCACACCTTGCAGAATGATGAACACACCCGCCGCGAAGGTAATCGCCATGATGATGGCATACACCAGATAGTTCTGGCCCGCGCTGTAAGTCGCCTCAACAAAGACCTGACCGGCGAACACCGCCATGATCAGATAGATGATGATCATGGTGAGGGAGATAGAAATGGAGCTGTCGCGCAGGAAGCTCAGGTTTTTAGGCAGATTCATTTCTTCAGTAGAACGTGAACCTTTGCCGACTTTACTGCCGATCCAGCCTGATAAGACGTAACCGATAGTGCCGAAATGGCCGAATGCCACGTCGTCGCTGCCGGTGATTTTACGCATGTAACGCTGCGCCAGCGCCGGGAAGAACGCCATGATAAGGCCGAGCGTCAGGGAACCGGTGAAGACCAGAGCAACGCCTTCGAATCCGGCAACGGTCAGAATGACGCTGATCATACAGGCCATATAGAACGTATGATGCCCGGTCAGGAAGACATATTTCAGTCGGGTGAAACGCGCCACAATCAGGTTTGCCACCATACCAAACGCCATAATCAAGGCGGTCGGCGCACCGAATTTCTCCAGTGCGATGGAAACAATGGCTTCGTTATTAGGAATAATACCCTGGATATTAAAGGCGTGTTCGAACATACCACCTAAAGGATTAAGAGAGCCGACTAATACCGTGGCACCACCGCCCAATACTAAAAAGCCCAGTATTGTTTTTACCGTCCCTTTCACCACATCAGAAAAGTTTTTCTTTTGTGCGACCAGGCCAATTAATGCGATGAGCCCCACCAGTACGGAAGGCACTTTTAATATATCAACCACAAACTTGAGCGTTTCCTGGATAAACATATCCACCTCGTTTGTCTATTTGTTTTATTTGTAGGGTTATTCAGTGCCGTCAGGACACTGGGTGTTTTTCAAAATGCGCAACCAGTTTGGTTTCAAGTTCATTAATATCAATAATGTTAGTGATCACCACTAACTGATTATCAGGAATGCTGGCGCTGGCAGCGATGTCTTTCGCCATCACAAACAGGTCGGCTTCGCCGGGAATGGCAGAAGACAAATCGGAGTGCTGAACATCCGCCTGAATATTCAGTTTCTTCAGCACTTTTTTAATATTCATTTCAACCATAAAGCTGCTGCCTAAACCGGAACCACAAATCGCCATAATTTTCATTTTATTCACCTGTTCTTTATCTGTTTTGAAAGCGTAACATAGCGTATCAGTTACCCGTATCCGGGCCTCTGATTGTTTATAATTCTCTGATTGAAATGATTTTCCCGATTGCAGCAGTCACTCAAATTAATAGCGGGAAATCACTTCTTGTATTTCACTGATGGTTTTTGCCTGATGGATTTTCTGCATATCTTCATCGCTGGAAAATAATTCAGCCAGCTCAGAAATCAGTTCAATATGACTGTGCTTATCGGGTGCGGATAACATGACGACTGTATATACCGGATCATTATCCTCTGAATTAAACTTCACCCCCTGCGGTAACGTCAGCAGAGATAAACCCAGTCCGTTTGCTCCCTCTTCCGGTCTGGCATGTGGCATCGCAATGCCCGGTGCCAGAACAAAATACGGCCCCAGTTTTTCCCGCTGCGCAAAAATCGCCGTCAGGTAATCCGGGGTAATTGTCCCTTCTTTCAGCAGTGGCTCAGCGCTCACTTCCACTGCCTGCCGCCAGTCCGTGATATCCGTTCTGATCTGAATTCGTTCAGAAGTCAGCCAATCATTCAGCATAGTGATGCTCCGTTTTATTTTTGAAGATGGCCGGTCAAATTTCCCCCAAACCGCACCAACGATCCAGACTCTACTTCAGCGGTAGCGTTAACATCTGTGATACATCTCACAAAGATAGCGCTACCAAACTTCTATCATTGAGATCTGTGATAGCGCTATCAAAAATAATCGCGCTGCGGTATCACTGGCCAGAGGTTTGTACAAATAACGGTATACTTTGTCTGGAAATTGCCGATAATTTACCGAATTCTGCCGTAGTTCCCGTTATGCCGGTCCTGCTGCGGCTCGCTTTTTTCGTTATGCCAACGGGCATACATTGTGCGCACGATGCGCAGTTAAGGTCAGGATCGTGAATGTCCATTAACAAGAAAAGACGCAGTACCGGAAGAGTCACGCTGGCAGATGTTGCGCAGCTTGCAGGCGTGGGGAGCATGACGGTTTCCCGTGCACTGCGAACACCGGAGCAGGTCTCCGACAAGCTGCGGGAAAAAATCGAAGAAGCCGTCAGTCAGCTGGGTTATCTGCCCAATCAGGCCGCAAGTTCTCTGGCTTCTGCCTCGTCCAATACTATTGCGATGATTGTCCCCAGCCTGTCTGAATCCGGTTGCGCGGAGATGTTTGCAGGATTGCAGAAAGTGCTCCAGCCGGCGGGATATCAGATCATGCTGGCCGAATCCCAGCACCGCATGGAGCGTGAGGAAAAGCTGCTGGAAACGCTGCTTTCTTACAATCTGGCGGCGGCGATTTTGCTTTCCGTTGAGCATTCCGCGAATGTCAGGCAATGGCTGGATAACCTGACTATTCCGGTGTTAGAAATCGGTGCGCTGACCGATTCCCCCATCGATATGAATATCGGTATTGATTACGTCGAAGCGATGTTTCAGCTGACGCAAACCGTGGTGGCAAAGGGTTATCAAAACATTGGCATGCTGTGCGCCAATCAGGAACAGTGGATTTTCCAGCAACATTTGCAGGGCTGGCGTAAAGCGATGCTGAAAGCGCACATGTCGCCGCACCGGGTGATCAACGCTGCGGAGCCTGCCTGTTTTTCTACCGGGGCCCAGCAACTGCCTGAATTTTTGCTGGCCTGGCCAGAACTCGACGCGCTGGTGTGTGTGTCAGACGATCTGGCCTGCGGCGCACTGTATGAATGTCAGCGCAGAAGAATCAAAGTGCCGGACGATCTGGCTGTGGTCGGTTTTGGCAATTCAGACGTCAGCAAAGTCTGTCAGCCACCGCTGACCACCATTGCTATTCCGCATAAAGAAATCGGCGTGCGCGCGGCACAGGCGTTACTGGCGAGGATTAATGACGAAGAATGGGAAGAGGTGACGATTGCATCGTCATTGTGTAAGCGGGACAGTTGCTAGAAAAACAACGGGCGATAGTATATCGCCCGCGAGATGCTTATCAGATATCGTCTTCGCGAGACGAATCTTCATCAGTTTTCACACTTTCAGCCGCCGGTGCTGCCGCTTCACGCGTCAGAGGCTTGCCGTGTTCTTTCTCGTTATTGCGCGTCATCCACAATGACAGGGCTTTAAGAGAATCAGGCGTGAATTCATCACAACGGGCGGTGATCTCTTCCGGCGTCATCCAGCGTACAGCATCAATTTCTTCTTCCTGCAAAGCGAATGGACCGTGGGATACGCAACTGAACAGCGCGCCCCAGACGCGGCATTTGTTCTCTTCTTCAAAATAGAACTGCCCGTGCTCGGCAAAAGGCACACCGGCAATTCCTAACTCTTCTTCGGCTTCACGACGCGCAGAGTCCAGAATATTTTCACCACTTTGCACCACGCCACCGGCTGTTGCATCCAGCCAGCCCGGGTAGAAATCTTTGGTTTCAGTACGGCGCTGAATCAAAATATTACCCATGCCATCATGAACCACGATATAGCTGGCACGGTGACGCAGGACCTGAGCGCGCATTTGTTGTCGGCTGGCCTGGGCAATGACTTCGTTATCTTCGTTGACGATATCAACCCATTCATCCGTACTGATGTTTTGCTCTTGTTCTGACATCCGCTGGAACCTTCTCTTTTAAGCGCTGGTCTGTGCGCAATAAGTCTGTGCGCTGTGATTTTGCAACACGTCGATAATATCCGGAGATTCTATCTGGGTCTGCTGGGTCGCTTCAATAGCTATGGGTGCGTTCATACACCGTAAAAGCTATGTTAGCCCACAAAGTTCGCCATCAGACAACTCTGACATAGCCAGTCATTCATATGGATTATGATAACCTATTAGTCATGATAAAAAGTTTGTGAGTATCAATTCCCCATTGGCGCATCCCGCCCCGCAAGTCGCGGAGTCTGATTAAAACAACGCAGGAGGCAATATGATCGATCTCTATTACGCACCCACGCCCAATGGCCATAAAATTTCTCTTTTTCTTGAAGAGAGTGGCCTGCCATACCGGCTTTATCGCATTGATATGAGCGCCGGAGAGCAATTCAAGCCTGAATTCCTCGCTATTTCCCCGAACAATAAAATCCCGGCCATTGTCGATCATCAGCCTGTGGATGGCGGCGCACCGATCAGTGTCTTTGAGTCTGGCGCAATTTTGCAGTATCTGGCAGAAAAAACCGGCAAATTTCTCAGCCCGGAACTGCGCGAACGCACCCTCACGCTGGAGTGGCTGACCTGGCAGGTTGCCGGATTTGGCCCGATGCTCGGCCAGAATCATCATTTCACTCAATACGCGCCGCAACCGGTACCTTATGCCATCGAACGTTTTCTGCAGGAAACCCGCCGGTTATATGGGGTGCTGAACCGTCAGCTGGAAAAAAATGCCTATATCGCAGGTGAGAATTACAGCATTGCTGATATTGCCACTTACCCGTGGGTGGCGGCGCATGAGCGCCAGCGTATTGATCTGGCGGAATTTCCTGCCGTGCGTAACTGGTTTGAACGGGTGAAAAGCCGTCCGGCGACGCAAAAAGCCTATGCGTTAGCGCAGGCATAGACCTCCCGGCACCTGCGGACTTTGCCGGAGGTGTATTTCCCCTCTTTAAAATTAAAACGCTTAATTGTGCTCCACATCGCGAGTTAGTGGCGATGACTAATCTATGATTAGAGTCAGTTCATCCGCGAATTCAGACAGTTAAGGATCACGATATGAAAATCCTGATAACCGGCGCCACCGGGCTCATCGGCCGAAAACTCACCGAACGGCTTCTTGAGCAATCTCATCAGATTACCGCACTGAGCCGCGCACCGGAGCGTGCGGCAAAGCTGTTGGGTTCGCAGGTTCAGATCTGGGAAACGCTGGACGGCAAAACCACACTCGACGGTTTCGACGCCGTCATCAATCTTGCCGGTGAACCGATCGCGGATAAACGCTGGACGAAAGAACACAAAGCCCTGTTGTGCGAAAGCCGCTGGCAGCTCACCGAAAAGCTGGCAACGCTGATTAATGCCAGCCAGACGCCCCCTTCAGTCTTCATTTCCGGTTCAGCGGTAGGTTATTACGGCGATCAGGGCCAGGCCCTGGTGCCGGAAGATGAGCCGCCGAACAAGCAATTTACCTGGCAGTTGTGCGCCCGCTGGGAAGCGCTGGCGATGTCCGCACAAAGCCCGTCCACGCGGGTCTGTCTGCTACGAACCGGGATCGTACTGGCCGAAAAAGGCGGTGCGCTGGCAAAAATAGTACTGCCCTTCCGCGCAGGTCTTGGTGGCCCGATCGGCGATGGTCAGCAATACATGCCGTGGATCCATATCGAAGACATGGTTGACGGGATCCTGTTCCTGCTCGCCCACGAAACGCTCTCTGGCCCGTTCAATATGGTGTCACCGTATCCGGCACGTAATGAACAATTCAGCGCCCTGCTCGGTGAAGTCCTCCACCGCCCGGCCTTTATGCGCGCGCCAGGCCCCGTGGTGCGCTTGCTGATGGGCGAATCAGCAGTATTGGTGCTGGGAGGCCAGCGCGCCGTACCGCGCAGACTGGAAGCGGCCGGGTTTATATTTAAACATCAGGAGCTGAAGGAAGCGCTGGAGGATTTGCTTGCGTGAAGGGGCAAGTCTTGCTCATGCATGTAAAGAAAAACCGTTTTGGCTTTGCTCCTCCCCCTGCGAAGGGGGAGGGAGTTAACTGCACGGATCGTTTTACTCCTTCACATCCGCCTGATAAAACACATGTTTCCCAAACGGATCCACTTCATAGCCGGTCACTTCTTTGCGAACCGGTTCGAAAATGGTGGAGTGGGCGATCATCACTGCCGGAGCCTGATCGTGCATCATCTGCTGGGCCTGTTCGTAAAGCGCGACGCGTTTGGCGTGATCGGTGGTTTCTTTCGCTTCGGTAATCAGCTTGTCAAACGGCGCGTAGCACCATTTTGCCGAGTTTGAACCGCCCTTTGCTGCGTTACAGGTAAACAGCGGGCCGAAGAAGTTATCCGGGTCACCGTTCGCCGTGGTCCAGCCCATCAGCGCTGCCATGTGCTCGCCGTTACGGATCCGGGTCTGGTATTCGCCCCATTCGTAACTGACGATGTGCGCTTTGACGCCAATTTTGGCCCAGTCCGCCTGGATCATCTCCGCCATACGACGGGCGTTCGGGTTATACGGACGCTGAACCGGCATTGCCCACAGGTCGATATCAAAACCGTTCGGCATACCGGCTTCAGCCAGCAATGCTTTGGCTTTTTCAGGCGAATAATCATAATCGACCAGCTTGTCGTTGTAACTCCAGACGCCGCTCGGCAACAGCGTTTTGGCAACAGTTCCCGTGCCGTGGAATACCGCTTCGATTATTTGAGGTTTGTTAATTGCCATGGTCAGCGCCTGACGCACTTTCACATTATCCAGCGGCGCTTTCTGCGTATTGAACGACAGGAAACCAGTGTTCAGCCCAGCCTTGCTCATCAGATTGATGTCTTTATTTGCCCGCATACGCTCAAGATCTGCCGGATTCGGGAACGGCATCACCTGACACTCGTTTTTCTCCAGTTTAGCAAGGCGCATTGAGGCATCAGGCGTGATGGTATACACCAGGCGGTCAATTTTGGATTTACCCTGCCAGTATTCCGGGAACGCCTTGTACAACAGACGCGTGTCCTTCTGGTATTGCATCAGTTCGAACGGGCCGGTACCGACCGGATCCTGATCGACTTTTTCCGGCGTACCGGCTTTGAGCATCTGATCGGCATATTCCGCCGAGAGGATCGATGCAAAATACCACGCCAGATCGGCCACGAACGGGGCTTCCGGACGGGTCAGATTGAACCGGACCGTATAATCATCCACCTTATCAATGCTGCCAATCAGGTCGCCCATTTTCAGGCTGTCGAAGTTCAGATACGTACCGCCGGAAACTTTATGGTACGGGTTATTTTCATCTTTCTGGCGCATGAAGGAGAAGATCACGTCGTCAGCATTGAAATCACGGCTGGGTTTGAACAGTTTGTTGTTCTGAAATTTGACGCCCTTGCGCAGGTGGAAGGTATAGGTTTTACCGTCCGCACTCACATCCCAGCTTTCCGCCAGGCTTGGGATAAGCTCCGTGGTACCGATTTTGAAATCCACCAGACGGTTATAAATCGGTGCGGCGCTGGCGTCCACAGAGGTGCCAGATGTGTAAAGTTGCGGATTGAATTGCTCTGGCGAACCTTCAGAACAATACACCAGCGTTTTAGCAGAAACGCCACCCGTAATGGCCAGCGCCAGTAAGCCTGTGCTTATTTTTAATATGTTGTGTTTCATTATTTTCCCTTTTTCCCTGTCCGGAGAGTGTTTAAATCTTCTTCATCGTGGAACATAAAGCAAAAACAGATTAACATCTGGATAACACGTAGTAATACTTTGTTATATATGAAAATCTTATAACAAGGAACAATATTTGCGCACATTCAGAGGTCAAGATGTCGACAACAATTGCAAAACAGCTTACCGAACGTTTCTACCGCTATCTCTCCGTGACATCACAAAGTGATGCCAGCGCGACCACTTTGCCAAGCACGCCGGGTCAGCATGATATGGCGCGTTTACTGGCAGAAGAATTGCATCAGCTGGGTCTGGAAAACATTCAGATCGACGAACATGCGACCGTCACCGCCGTAAAAACCGGCACCAAACAAGGCGGCCCGCGCATCGGTTTCATCACGCATATTGATACCGTGGATGTCGGCCTGCGTCCGGATATCCACCCGCAGACGTTGCGTTTTACCGGCGATGATGTGTGCCTGAATATTGAAAAGGATATCTGGCTGCGCCCTGCCGAACGCCCAGAAATCCTGCCTTATAAAGGCGAAGACATTATTTTCAGCGACGGCACCAGCGTGCTCGGTGCGGATAATAAAGCGGCGGTGACTGTCGTGATGACGTTGCTGGAAAATCTGACCGCTGAGCAGGAATATGGCGATATCCTGGTGGCGTTTGTGCCGGATGAAGAAATCGGCCTGCGCGGCGCGAAAGCGTTGGATCTCGCGCGTTTCGATGTTGATTTCGCTTACACCATCGACTGCTGTGAACTGGGGGAAGTGGTGTATGAAAACTTCAACGCGGCGGCGGCGGAAATTACTTTTACCGGCGTGACGGCGCACCCGATGTCGGCCAAAGGCGTGCTGGTGAATCCCCTGCTGATGGCGCAGGATTTCATCAATCATTTTGACCGCGCAGAAACGCCTGAAAATACCGAGGGTCGCGAAGGTTATGTCTGGTTCAACGGCATGAGCGCTTCGCAGCAAGGCGCAGAACTGAAAGCTTCCATCCGTGATTTCGACAGCGCAAGTTTTGCGGCGCGTAAGCAGAAAATTCAGGATGTGGCGAAAGAGATTGCCGAGCAGTATCCGGCGGCGAAAGTGTCTGTGGAAATCAGCGACACCTACAGCAATATCAGCAGCGCCATCGGTGAAGATCGCCGGGCGATTGATCTTATCTTTGCAGGTCTGAAAGAGATTGGCGTGGATCCAAAAGTGATCCCGATGCGCGGTGGCACCGACGGTGCAGCGCTTTCAGCCAAAGGATTACTGACGCCGAACTACTTCACAGGGGCGCATAATTTCCATTCGAAATTCGAGTTCCTGCCGGTGAATTCATTTGTGAAATCCTACGAACTGACCGTACAGCTGTGCCTGCTGGCAGCGAAAGGTTGATTTGTTTCAGGTAAAACCCACACCCCATCCCAGCCTTCCCCTCGTGAGAGGGGAAGGCGCGTACAGATGTTACTTCAGCGCACCTGAAAGGAACTGTTGCAGACGGGCACTTTTCGGGTTGCCGAACACCTCGGAAGGATCACCTTGCTCTTCAATCACGCCCTGATGCAGGAAAATAACGTGGCTGGAGACATGACGGGCAAACTCCATTTCGTGCGTCACCACCACCATCGTTTTCCCCTCTTCTGCCAGCTTTTGCATGATACGCAATACTTCGCCGACCAGTTCAGGATCGAGCGCAGAGGTCGGTTCATCAAACAGCAGCACTTCAGGCTCCATCGCCAGCGCGCGGGCAATAGACACACGTTGTTGCTGACCGCCTGACAAATTCACCGGATATTTTCCCTGTGCGCGGGCGTCGATACCCACTTTGTCGAGATACTTCACCGCACGTTCGCGCGCTTCGGCTTTGCTCAGTCCCAGCACCTGCACCGGCGCTTCCATGACGTTTTCCAGCACCGTCATGTGGCTCCACAGGTTGAAATGCTGAAAGACCATTGTCAGTTTGGTACGCAGCAGTTGCAGCTGCTTTTTATCAAACACTTTCAGTTGCCCGTCGGTGTCGCGCACCATACGGATATCCTGATTATTGACGCTGATCGAACCTTCGCTTGGTTTCTCAAGGAAGTTAATACAGCGCAGGAAGGTACTTTTCCCGGAACCTGACGAACCGATAATACTGATCACATCACCCGCATTGGCTGACAACGAAACGCCTTTCAGCACCTCATGGTCGCCATAGCGCTTGTGGAGATCGAGAACCGCTAATTTGTTTTCTGGCATAAAGTTATTCCGCAAAAATAATTCTTATTAATGAGCTTGAGGCTTCACGTGAGCCAGCCAGCGTTTTTCCGCCTTGCGGAACAAACCAATCAGGACAAAAGAAACACAAAGATAAATTACTGCTGCAATCCCGAAAGCGTAAAACGGCTGATATGTCGCCGAGTTGATGTCACGGGCTATTTTCAGCACATCCGGCACGGTGGCAGTAAACGCCAGCGCGGTGGAGTGCAGCATCAGAATGACTTCATTACTGTATGCGGGCAGCGCCGTCCGTAATGCCGACGGCAAAATAATGCAGGTATACAGTTTAAAGCGTGAGAATCCGTAAGCATTGGCCGCTTCAATTTCACCGTGCGGAACGGAGCGGATCGCACCGGCAAAAATCTCAGTCGTGTACGCACAGGTATTGAGTGTCAGCGCCAGGATCGTACAGTTCAGCCCGCTGCGGAAGAAGGCATTGAGAAAATCTGTACCTCTGACGATTTCCAGACTGTACATCCCGGAATAAAACACCAGCAGTTGCACATACAGCGGTGTACCGCGGAAAACGTAGGTATAAAGCCAGATCGGATAACGCAGGAATTTGTTGGAAGAAACACGACCCACAGCCATCGGCACCGCCAGCAGTCCGCCTATCACGACGGAGCTTATCAGTAACCACAGGGTGATCGCCAGACCGGTAAAACGGTAGCCGTCGCTGTAGAGCAAGGACATACCGTACTGTTGTAAAATTTCGATCATAGATCAGCCCTCTTCACACCCAGCGAATAACGGCGATCAAGCCACACCAGCACGCCGTTCGACAGCGTGGTGAAAATCAGATAAACCACACCCGCCACTATCGCAAAATAGAACGGCTGATATGTGCCTTTGCCTGCAAGCTGCGTGGCTTTAACCACATCATTAAGGCCGAGCAATGACACCAGCGCGGTGGCTTTGAGAATAACCTGCCAGTTGTTGGCAATACCGGGCAGAGCAAAACGCATCATGGCCGGGAATAAAATTCGACGGAAAATTTGTGAGCCGCTGAACCCGAATGCGGTTGCCGCTTCGATTTGCCCGCGGGGAACGGCCATAAACGCCCCACGGAATGTCTCCGTGAAATAGGCACCATAAATAAAGCCCAGCGTAATGATACCGGCGCTCATCGGATCGATATCAATCTGCGACATGCCGATGGATTCGGTCAGGCTGTTGAGTGCAATCTGCAATCCGTAAAAAATTAATAACATCAATACCAGATCAGGTACGCCGCGGATAAGCGTGGTATAGCAACCAAAAAAACCAGAAACAATCCGGCTCTTCGACAGTTTCCCACCAGCCCCGATAAGCCCTATCACCAGCGCTAAAATAACTGACGAAATCGCCAGTTCCAGAGTCACCAACGTGCCCTGGATAATTACCTGGGAATACCCATACAGCATGGTTTTTTCCTGTCTTTAGTGGATCCCTGCGCAGGTAAAATGACAGCCCGCGTCAGAACCGCAGGGAGCGGCGAACCGCTCCCTTTGGCACATCTCACAGCGCGAATCAGCCGCCGTAAACGTCAAAGTCGAAGTATTTTTTCGCCAGTTTGTCGTAAGTTCCGTCTTTACGCATGCTGTCAAACGCCTTGTTCAGTGCATCTTTCAGGTCAGTTTCATTCTTACGCAGACCCATGCCGGTGCCTACGCCGAAGAATTTATCATCCTTCACAGACGGGCCCGCGAACGCATACTCTTTGCCCGCAGCCTGTTTCAGGAAGCCTTCGCTGCCTGCCACTTCATCCTGGAATGCGGCGTCCAGACGACCGGAAGCCAGATCCGCATAAATCAGATCCTGGTTCTGGTAAGCCACCACGTTGATGCCTTTTGGCTGCCACTGTGCGTTGGCATAGGCTTCCTGAGTGGAACCCTGCAACACGCCGACGTTTTTGCCTTTCAGTGCATCCAGAGTTGGCAGAATTTTAGAGCCTTTCGGTGCAATCAGACGGGCGTTAGCGGCATAGAGTTTTTCAGTAAAATCGATTTCCAGCTGACGTTTTTCAGTGATGGATAATGAGGAAATAATCGCATCAATTTTCTTGGCTTTCAGGGATGGGATCAGTGCATCGAAATCACTTTCAACATAAGTACATTTGATGGCTGCACGTTTACACATCTCGTTAGCCAGGTCGATATCAAAGCCAACCAGCTTACCGCTGGAGTCTTTTGATTCAAATGGGGCGTAAGTCGGATCAGTACCGATATTAATTGCTTTAGGCGCGGCAGCAAATGCACTACCTGCACTGGCTAAGACCAGAACCAGCGGAAGAACCTTGAACAACTTTTTCATACATTAGCCTCAGTGATTATTCATCTGTTGTGGTTGTGTGTGCGTGAATGAACGTCTTTTTATAGTTTGCTGAACAATGCAAATGGCTTTTTGCCAGATTTTCTCATGCACTTTTCGTGCCGTTTCTCTGCACAGCGATTTTCTGCTGTGCGAGACCGAAAACCGGTCAAAAAAGCATCGGGATAATGAAAGTTTTCAAAGGTCTGAAGGAAGAATAGCTGAAGGGGCGGCGAACACTGCACCTTAATGAATCAAATTGTGATCATTGTTGGTGCAATGTAACTGAACTGCGCGAAATGAGTGCGGATTGGGAGAAGAAAGATCAGCGACTGCCCTGCCATCGAACAAATAAGTCCTCAGGGAGCTCAATATCAAACTGATCAATCACCCGGTTTACGGTCTGATCGATAATATCTTCCACGGTCTGCGGGCGATGATAAAACGCCGGAACCGGCGGCATAATGATGGCTCCAAGCTCGGCGGCCTGCGTCATGAGGCGCAGATGCCCAAGATGCAGCGGCGTTTCACGCACGCACAGGACCAGACGACGGCGTTCTTTCAGCACCACGTCAGCAGCGCGGGTCAGCAGACCGTCGGTATAACTGTTCACGATGCCGGAAAGCGTTTTTATCGAACAGGGTAAAATCACCATCCCCGCCGTTTTAAAAGAGCCGGAAGAAATGCTGGCAGCAATATCGCGGGAATCATGTACCACATCTGCCAGTGCCTGAACGTCACGCAGCGTCAGATCCGTTTCCAGAGTCAGCGTCTGGCGGGCTGCATTGCTCATCACCAGATGGGTTTCGATGTCAGGCACGCTCTGCAAAACCTGCAAAAGTCTGACACCATAAATTGCGCCGCTGGCGCCTGAAATACCGACGATAAGCCGTTTCATGAACACTGCCTTAAAATGTTACCGGACCTGATGCTGCCAATACTGACATAAATCCGGACATAAAAAAACGCGCCCGCCCGGAGTTCACCGGAGGGGCGCGCTTTAGCGGATGTCAGCAACCGGCTAATCAGCCTTCGTTGTGCATCTCGAGGTTTTCCGCTTCCTGCTGGCCACGCAACGCCTGAGCGTCGTCGTTACGCAGGGCTTCGAGGTATTCCAGATAGTTCTGGTCAACGTCTTTGGTGACGTAAACACCGTCGAAAACTGAACATTCGAATTTCTCGATATCGGTATTGTCTTCTTTCACTGCGGCGATAAGGTCGCTCAGATCCTGGAAGATTAACGCATCAGCACCAATCATCTGATTGATTTCGCTGACTTCACGGCCATGTGCAATCAGTTCATTGGCACTTGGCATATCGATACCGTACACGTTAGGGAAACGAATTTCCGGCGCAGCAGACGCCAGGTAAACACGTCTCGCACCCGCTTCACGCGCCATCTCAACAATCTGCTGAGAGGTGGTACCGCGCACGATGGAGTCATCCACCAGCAGCACGTTTTTATCGCGGAATTCAGCACGGTTGGCATTCAGTTTACGGCGTACCGATTTACGACGTTCCTGCTGGCCCGGCATGATAAAGGTACGGCCCACGTAACGGTTTTTCACAAAACCCTGACGGTACGGTTTATTCAGAATACGGGCGATTTCCAGCGCGATATCGCAGGAGGTTTCCGGGATAGGGATCACCACGTCGATATCCAGATCTTCCCATTCACGGGCAATTTTCGCGCCCAGCTTTTCACCCATACGAACACGGGCGCTGTAGACGGAAATTTTGTCGATGAAGGAGTCAGGACGCGCGAAATACACGTACTCGAACAGGCACGGATTGTACTGAGGATTCTCAGCACACATGCGGGTATAGAGCTGGCCTTTTTCGGTGATATACACCGCTTCGCCCGGCGCGACGTCACGCAGGAACTCAAAACCTAAGGTATCGAGTGCCACACTTTCAGACGCCACCATGTACTCATTGCGGCCATCTTCCAGCGTGCGCTTACCAATAACCAGCGGACGGATACCGTGCGGGTCACGGAACGCCAGCATGCCGTGGCCGATAATCATCGCCACACACGCATATGCGCCACGGATTTTCAGGTTCACCGCGGCAACCGCAGCGAAAATGTTATCGGCTTCCAGCGGATAATGCTGAAAACGATCCAGTTCACTCGCCAGGATATTCAGCAGGATCTCAGAATCGGAAGTGGTATTCACATGGCGACGCTGGCCTTCGAACAGGTTGCTTCGTAATTCGTGAGCATTCGTCAGGTTACCGTTATGGGCAAGGGTGATGCCGAACGGAGAGTTGACGTAAAAAGGTTGAGCTTCTGAAGCGCTGGAACTGCCAGCCGTTGGGTAGCGCACATGGCCAATACCCATGTTGCCCTGTAAGCGTTGCATATGGCGGGCTTCGAAAACATCCTTCACCAGGCCATTCGCTTTCCGTAAACGGAAGTTATTATTGGCATCAATGGTGACGATGCCTGCGGCATCCTGCCCACGGTGTTGTAACACCGTTAACGCGTCATAAATCGACTGGTTTACCGGCATGAAACCGGCGATACCGACAATACCGCACATGTTGTCTTTTCCTCTTCAGCGCTGCCAGAACTAAATATGTTTTGGCAAGAAACTCGACGTGCTCTGCAGGTAGTCAAAGAACCACCTGATGATATAACTGAATTGTGGGATCAACTGGGATTGTTTCCAGTCTTCACTTTGTGAAAAACTGGTGAAGGTATCCAGGAAGAACAGCATCGCAGAGACAATTAGCACCCCGCGCAGTGCGCCGAAGCACACACCTAACACCCTGTCAGTGCCGGACAACCCGGTTTTTTCCACCAGCGAACTGATCACATAGTTGACAATTGCACCTACGATCAACGTCGCGATGAACAAGATGGCAATTGCGATCCCGTTTCGAACTAACTCATCTTCGAAACGCGTGAAGTAGATGGCGAGATAAGGGTAATAATGGCTGGCAACAAAGAAGGCACAAGCCCAGGTTACCAGCGATAAAGCCTCGCGAACAAAACCACGGATCAAACTGACTAAAGCAGAAAATCCGATAACCGCAATGATGACGTAATCAATCCAGACCATTAACTATTCCAGTGTCTAATCTAGTCGCGTCTACCCCGGCATCCAGTTCGCGGCGAATTCTAACAGAAAAAGAAAACGTTTGCGTAGGGGAAATCTGCCGGTCAGACAAATTAATAATAGCGATTAAAAAAACCTCAATCGCAGCATAAACCTATAAAAACCCAACCCGTGGATCTTATAGAAAAAGGGCACAAATCGCTTGTGCCCTCCTTGGTATTTTTATGTTTTATCAGCGCCCTCCCCTGCGAAAGGGAGGAATAAAATCAGTGAGCAGAATACGCCCGAACCTGACCGCCCAATCCGCTCAGCTGTTGCAACTGCGGGAGCGACGCTTCGAGTTTCTGCTTCGACGCATCAGGTCCGACGTACAGACGCGTAATCTGCCCCTGAACCGGCGTTGCTGGCACGGTATAGGCGCGGAAACCAGACAAACGCAGATTGGCCACAATCTCATTGGCTTTCGCCGCGTTTTTCAGCGCACCCAGTTGCACGACATACGACTGCCCTGCCGGTGCTTTTTCTTCCGCTGCCGGTTTAGGTTGCTCAACCGGTTTAGGCTGTTCAGCGACAGCTTTAGGTTGTTCAACGGGCTTCGGCTGCTCGACCGGTTTAGGTTTCACCGTCGGTTTGGCTTCCACCATCGGCTTAGGTTCAATCGTTTTAGGCTTCTGCTGCACAGGTTTGGCCGGAGCGGTCTGCACCGGTTTCTTCTGCTCAGGCATCGTCGTGACCGGTGGCGGTGATTCCACCGTGGTATTGCCCGGTGCCACGTTGCCATGTGTCGCGGCGTTGGTGTTGTTGGCAGAACTGTCAGTATTCTGGCCGCCGGTCATGGACTGATCTGCACCTTCCGGTGGCTGAGCAGGCAGCGATTGCGTGACCGGAGGCACCGAATCCTGTTCCTCTACATCACCCGGTTTTGGCACCAATGGGATCGACGCAAATTCGTCTTCGTAATGCTTTTTCTTGCCGTCGAGCAAACCGGGCAAAATGATGACGCCCAGCGCCACCAGAATGATGGTCCCGACCAGACGATTTTGAAACTTACTTGCCACTGGTTTTCCCCGTGTCTAGAGCATCCATTACGTGAGCTACGGTATGGAACGAACCGCAGACAATCACAATATCCTGAGGAGCCGCCTCCTGCATAGCCTGTTTCCAGGCAGACTCCACATCATCAAATGGGCGTGCCTGCGGTAAATGTACCGTCAGTTCGGCAACGCTGGCACCGCGCGGACCTTCCAGCGGCGCGCAATACCATTCATCGACCTGAGGCGACAGACAAGCCAGCGTACCGGCAATATCTTTGTCTTTCAACATTCCGACAACGGCGCGCACTTTGCCGCCATTACGCGGCTGTTCAGCCAGACGTCCGGCCAGATAAGCGGCGGCATGCGGGTTGTGCGCTACATCAAGTATAAGACGTGGCGATTCACACACCGTCTGGAAACGCCCCGGCAAAGCTGCGCGCTGTAACCCGCTACGCAGCGCGGCTTCAGGCACATTCAGACCGGAATAATGCAGGGCTGCCAGCGCGGTGGCTGCATTGGCCAGCGGCACATTAGGCAATGGCAATGCTTCAAGAACATTCACCTCTTTGCCCGCATCGAGCGCTGCCCAGCGCCAGTATCCTGCATCAGCAGAAAAATGCCAGTTCGCATCGCGGCGGTACAAATCAGACTGTTTTTCCTGTGCGACGTCGGCAATGGATTGCGGCATATCCGGCTCACCAACCACCGCAGGTTTGCCCGCACGGAAAATACCGGCCTTTTCACGGCCAATGCTTTCGCGGTCAGAACCCAGCCAGTCAGTGTGATCGAGGGCAATACTGGTGACAACAGACACGCTGGCATCAACAATATTAGTCGCATCCAGACGCCCGCCCAGCCCGACTTCGAGGATAACGACATCCAGCTTAGCGTGTTTAAACAGGTGCAGAGCCGACAACGTGCCGTATTCGAAATAGGTCAGCGAAATATCGCCCCGCCCGGCTTCGAGTACCGCAAAAGATTCGCAATGGGCAGATTCGGGCAACTCTTCGCCCTGAATACGCACGCGCTCGGTATAACGCACCAGATGCGGGGAACTGTAAACACCCACACGGTATCCGGCGGCCATCAGGACAGATTCCAGCGTCGCGCAGGTCGTACCTTTACCGTTGGTTCCGGCTACGGTGAAAATACGTGGCGCAGGGGTCAGTAAGTCGAGTTTTTCACCCACCGCTCTGACCCGGTCAAGGCCAAGCTCTATGGCCTGAGAATGGAGATGTTCGAGATAATAAAGCCACGTGGCCAAAGGCGACGTGGCTTGGGGAATAAGTTGATTTTGCATGAGTCCCGTTCAACCTTATCAGGTTCACTTCGACACTACATCACCAGACTGTGACAGCAGGCAATGCCCTCTTTGTCAGAATTCACCGACAGAGTAAAAGCACGGGCTGCCTGTTTTGCAGAAAACAGCGGGCGGCACAACATCAGAGGCCGCCCGACTAACTGACCGGCTTTTACCCTTCGATCAGGCGTCCTGGTTGTCAGCGGCAGAACCGTTGACAGGAACATGGACGTCAACCACGTTCGGCTCCGGTTGCCCGGTCAGTTTCGCCAGAACGCTGCCCAGTTTGGCGCGCATATCCGGACGACGTACGATCATATCAATCGCACCTTTTTCGATCAGGAACTCACTGCGCTGGAAGCCCGGCGGCAGTTTTTCACGTACGGTTTGCTCGATAACACGTGGACCGGCGAAACCGATCAGCGCTTTCGGCTCAGCGACGTTGATGTCGCCCAACATTGCCAGACTGGCAGAAACACCGCCCATAGTCGGGTCAGTCAGTACAGAAATGTACGGCAAGCCGCGTTCCTGTAATTTCGCCAATGCTGCACTGGTTTTCGCCATCTGCATCAGCGACATCAGCGCTTCCTGCATACGTGCGCCGCCACTGGCAGAGAAACAGACCAGCGGGCAGTTATCTTCCAGCGCCTGTTCGACGGCACGTACGAAACGCGCGCCCACAACAGAAGCCATTGAACCGCCCATGAAAGCAAATTCAAAAGACGCCACCACAATCGGCATACCGTAGAGGGTGCCTTTCATGACGATCAGTGCATCTTTTTCGTTGGTTTCTTTCTGAGCAGCCACCAGACGGTCTTTGTATTTCTTGGAATCTTTAAACTTCAGAACATCTTTAGGCTCAAGCTCGCTGCCTAATTCAACCTCACTACCCTCGTCCATGAAAGTGGACAGACGCATACGCGCGGTAAGACGCATATGGTGGTCGCACTTAGGGCACACCATGAGGTTGCGCTCAAGCTCGGCGCGGTAAAGAACCTGCCCGCAGCTGTCACATTTAGTCCAGACGCCCTCAGGAATGCTTGCCTTACGGGTTTGCGAGTCAGTGCTCTTACTAAGAATTCGTTCAATCCAGCTCATCGATAACCTTTCTGTTTGAACCCGGCCAAAGCCAGTCCGCTGTTCATGCTGTAACAAGTCCCCTGAAACCTACCCAAAATCGCCTGTGCGCAGGGTGATTAAAAACCTCACACATCGCGCCACAGAAGGGTTGTTCGCAGGAACAGACCATAAATTGTCGCTCATTAAACCATAACGGCCAGACACTGTGGATAAAAAACTGGTCTTACCCTCTGGTTTAATGTCTTAAATTTTAAAGCGCACGTACAAAAAAACGTCGGGAATTAATCCTGCTGACGCCTTTCTTTCGCCGCTGCGCGTTTGTGCCGCCAGATTTCAACCACACCAGGCAGGACTGAAACTACGATGATCGCGACGATCAGTAATTTCAGATTTTCCTGAACAATCGGCAGATCGCCGAAAATGTAGCCAGCATAGGTAAATAACAGAACCCAAACCAGCGCACCAATCACGTTATACGCAGCAAAATGGCGGTAGGACATATGCCCCATACCGGCCACGAATGGCGCAAACGTGCGGACGATCGGCACGAAGCGCGCAAGAATAATCGTTTTGCCGCCATGTTTCTCGTAAAACTTGTGCGTCTTATCTAAATAACTGCGACGGAAAATCTTAGAGTCCGGATTACTGAACAGACGTTCACCAAATACCCGTCCGATAGTGTAATTCACGGCGTCACCCACAATTGCCGCAACGGCCATCAGTGCGACCATCACGTGAACATTGAGATCATTGCTGGGTAATGCCGCCAGCGCCCCCGCCACAAACAACAGCGAATCCCCTGGCAGGAACGGCGTGACCACCAGACCCGTTTCGCAGAATAAAATCAGGAATAAAATCCCGTATACCCAGATGCCGTACTGCGCAACCAGTTCCGCTAAATGCACATCGATATGCAGAATGAAATCAATGACAAAGTGAATAAAGCCCATTAGATCCTCCACCTCTTCCTGGTCAAAAACGCTGTGTTAAGCAATCGTTAAAAATGTTCCCTAATCTTCCAGGAACAGTGGCCCCATATTCACCTGAGGTAATGCAAATTTCTCAGGATAATCAACAGACACCAGATACAAACCTTCAGGCTTGCCGGTCGCTGCGGCGAGATTACGGTCTTTCGCCGCCAGCAACTCTGCCATCCAGCCTACTGGCTGATTGCCTGCACCGATCTCAACCAGGCTGCCGACAATATTGCGCACCATATGATGGACAAAGGCGTTAGCTTTGATGTCCACCACCACATAATGACCATGACGGCTCACGTTGAGATGCATGACGTAACGCCACGGGGTCCGCGACTGACACTGCGATGCGCGAAAAGATGTGAAATCGTTTTCGCCCAGCAACGCCTGTCCGGCCAGCTGCATTTTTTCCACGTCCAGCGGCATATGCACATGGGTCACGCCGGTGTGCAAAATCGCTGAACGGTAGCGGTTATTGTAAATAACGTAACGATACCGGCGGGCCGTCGCGCTGAAACGTGCGTGAAAATCTTCACCCACGTTCGCACACCAGCGCACCGCAATATCTTTAGGCAGATGGGTATTTACGCCCATTGTCCACGCCGCATCTTTACGCAGAACCGGTGTATCAAAATGCACCACCTGTCCGGTGGCACTGACACCGGCGTCAGTCCGCCCGGCACACAGCACCACAATTGGCGAATTAGCTACGCGGCTCAGCGCTTTTTCCAGACATTCCTGCACACTGGCGGTGTCATTCTGACGCTGCCAGCCAGAATACGCGCTGCCATTATATTCAACGCCTAACGCCACACGTCCGGCGAGCGGAGCCGCACTGACGTCAGCGAACACTTCTTCGGACATAATCAGTACCAGTACTCGTTAATCAGCTTCTCTGCGGTTTCTACTGCCATCAGCGCGCCGCCGAAACGAACGTTGTCAGCCACTGACCAGAATTGCAGCAACTCAGGAATTCCGTAATCATTACGGATACAACCAATGCTCAGATTCGCGTTACCGGAAGCGTCGCTGACCTGAGTCGGGAAATCATCTTCATCGCTGAGACTGATGTCATCAATGCGCTCAAGTTCAGCGCGTGCTTCTTCCGCAGAAAGCGGGCGTAAACCTTCGAGGTGCACCACCTGTGCGTGACCGTAGAATACCGGCGACTGCACACAGCTGACGGAAATCGGCAGACCCTCGTCCTGCAGCACTTTGCGAACCTGATCAACCAGACGGCGTTCCTGTCGCACACTGCCCTCTTCATCACTGACCAGCGGTAAAAGGTTAAAGGCAAGCTGTTTGCTGAAGATGCCTTCTTCTGCCGGAATACCGTTCAGCAGACGGGCACTCTGACCGGCAAGATCGTCAACCGCGGCTTTGCCAAGCGCAGAAACTGACAGTAAAGAGGTGACGTGCAGACGGGACAAACCGGCTTGTTCGGTCAGCGGTTTGATGGCAGTCAGCAGCTGGCTGGTCAGGCTGTCAGCCACGGCCACGATGTTACGGTTGCGATAATGCGACAGCGCGTCCGGGTTAACGCCCGGCACCACCAGAGGAATATCGTGTTCAAGCGAGAACAGACCGCTGCTGTCGATCACCAGACAGCCCTGATTTGCCGCTTCTTCAGCGTAAAGCGCAGAGGCTTCAGAACCGGCGACAAAAAATGCCAGCTGAACCTGTGACCAGTCGAATTCAGACGCCTGCTGCACGCGCAGGCTTTTGCCGTTAAAACGCACAGTCTGACCGGCGCTGCGCTCACTGGCCAGCGGGAAGAGCTCACCAACCGGGAACTGACGATCAGCCAATAATTCCAGTAACGCATCACCGACTGCGCCCGTTGCGCCAAGCAGCGCAATATTCCAGCCATCAGACATGTTGGTATTCTCCAGAAATAAAAGTACAAAATACAAAGGGCGATGAACATCACCGCCCGGCTTTCAAATAGTTATCGCACCACTGTAGGCGAAAAAGCTTAAGTCAGGCTTAACTCAATCTAACTGGCTGTTGAAACCCAGCTTTTTCAGCACATCAGCGGTTGCTGCATCGTCACAGATCACCCGTAAAGATGACCACTCACGACGTTCCTCATAGAACTTACGCAGCTTGTCGAATTCGCCCGGTTTCCCGGCAACACGGCGCAAAGGCCGGTCATCGCGGCGCACATCATACACTAAGTGAATAAGACGCAGCAGTTTGGCTTCACTCAGCGCGCCACTCAGCGTCACTTCGGCAAATTCAGGCGCAGGAAGTAAAGATTCCAGCGGCACCGTTTGTGGCTGACCGATAAACTGGCTGAAGGCTTCAAACACCTGCGTCGTACCGCGCGCTTTGCCTTCCAGACTGTAACCGGCGATATGCGCGGTGCCGATGGCGACTTTATCCAGAAGCGCCAGCGACAAATCAGGTTCCGGTTCCCAGACATCAAGTACGGCAGTCAGTTTTTTACTGCCGTTCAGCGCATCCAGCAGCGCGGCGTTATCCACCACTTCACCGCGACAGGCGTTGATCAGAATACGATCGGCGGGCAGACGTGCCAGCAAATCCGCATCCACCAGATGATGCGTCGCGTAAGGGCCGGACATATTCAGCGGGGTATGAAACGTGAGAATATCGGCTTCTGCGACCAGCTTTTCCAGCGGAAAGAATTCGCCGGCATCGCCACGGTCAGCTCGCGGCGGATCACACAATAACGTGCGCACACCCAGCGCTTCGAGGCGGGCGTTCAGGCGCGAGCCCACATTCCCGACGCCGATAATCCCGACCGTTTTGTCGCGCAGCTGGAAACCATCGCGCTGGGCAAGGATCAGCAAGGATGAGAAAACATATTCCACGACGGCAATCGCATTACAGCCAGGCGCCGCAGAGAAACCGATCCCCGTGCTGGTCAGCCATGCATCATCAACGTGATCAGTGCCCGCGGTCGCGGTTCCCACAAATTTCACCGGTTTTCCCGCCAGTAAACTTTCGTTCACTTTAGTCACAGAACGCACCATCAGCGCATCGGCATCATTCAGGGCGTCTTGCGGGATTGGACGGCCAGGCACGGCCTGCACGTTCCCCAGCCGGCTAAAAAGCTCGACGGCATACGGCATATTTTCATCAACCAGGATTTTCACGTTTGTCTCCGGCAGCATGGCCTAAAGAAAGAATAGAAAATAAAGAGGGCATTGATTTTGCCACGATACCGGGTCAGATCCCAACTTTCAGGGCACAGCTTTACCTGTCGTTACGAAAACGCTGCGGCGTCGTGCCGGAAATTTGCTGGAACATGGCGATAAATGCCGAAGACGAGCTGTAGCCCAGATCGAGCGCGACATCATGCACCGTTTTCCCCTGCTCGAGCAGGGAAATGGAGTGCAGAAAACGCAACCGCTGTCGCCACTGCGCAAAACTCATCCCCAGCTCCTGCTGACAGCGCCGCGAGAGGGTCCGCTCGGTGGTATAAACTTGCTTTGCCCAATGTGCCAGCGACGTATTATCCGCCGGATTTTTTTCCAGCGCATTCAGAACCGGCGCCAGCAGTTTATTCTCAGACGTTGGCAGATAAGTATTCTGTCTCGGTGCAAGGCTTATCTGATCCAGCAAAACACGGCACATGCGCAGATCTGCTTCGTTCTGCGGTTCTGTCATGTTTCGCGAGAAACAGTCATCGGCTATGGCATTAAAAATGGCCGTCGGCGTCAGCAGGCATGGCTCGGCGGGCAAATCGGTATCAAGCTCAGGCGCGATATCGATGGCGCAAAAACGCGTTGTCTTGCGGTTATAGCTTGAATGCTCAACCCCGGCGGGCACCCAGATAGCGAATTCACGCGGAGCCAGATAACGCTGGCCGTTCAACAGCATGGCGAGAACGCCTGATTTCACGCAGATAATCTGACTCCACGGATGTGAATGACGCACATACTCGGAATTGCCTTCCACAATCTCGCCGCGAAAAAGCAGCGTAACCGGCATCTTCTCTGGGACGGGTGGATAATAACGGGGAGGCGCTGAGCGAGGAGGAAGCATAAAAACCTTTTGTCTGTGAGCTACGCGAGGGTTGTCTGAATTGCGCGATGTATTGTCTGATTATCGTTATATATAAGAAATAAGACAACCGTACACTACCGTAACGATTTACTCAGGGATAATAATCAATGAATGCGCTGTTTCCTCTCTTTGCTGTACTCATCTGGTCGCTGAATGCGGTGGTGAGTAAAGCCTCGGCTTCCGCTATCGATCCGGCGGCCATTTCGTTCTACCGCTGGCTGCTGGCTTTATTAACGCTGACCCCTTTTGTGCTGCCAGGCCTGCTGCGTAACCTGAAAGCGGTAAAACAATACTGGTGGAAACTGCTGATCCTCGGTCTGCTGGGTATGGTGCTGTACCAGAGCCTGGCGTATTACGCCGCCCACAGCGTCAGCGCGCTGTTTATGGGGATCCTCAATTCTCTGATCCCCTTGCTCACTGTTCTGATTGGTCTGGTGGTGCTGCGCATCGTCCCTACCGTAGGCGTCGCGCTGGGCAGTATTATTTCACTCGGCGGCTTAGTATGGCTGGTGAGTGCGGGCAATCCGGCGCAGCTGTTGCAGCACGGCATCGGCAAGGGAGAACTGATGATGTTTGCCGCGTCCGCGTCCTATGCGTTATACGGCGTGTTAACCAAACGTTGGGCGATACCGCTGCCAAACTGGCAGTCTCTGTATGTGCAGATCATTTTCGGCGTGCTGTTACTGCTGCCAAACTTCCTGCTGGCGAACGATGTCAGCCTGAACGCGCATAATATTCCGCTGGTGCTGTTCGCCGGGATCCCGGCGTCGATTAATGCGCCCTTCATGTGGATCCAGGGCGTTATTCGCCTCGGGGCCAATAAAGCGTCTATTTTCATGAACCTGTCGCCGATTTTCACTGCGGTGATCGCCGTCCTGTTCCTGCATGAACAGCTACACAGCTATCATCTGATCGGCGGCGGTATCACGCTTGCCGGTGTAATCCTCGCACAGCGTTTACGCAAACCGTTGTATTCCTGCAAGTCGCCTGCGGCACAAAAAGAAATCAGCTAAACCCCTGCGCCATCCGGAAAAAGGATGGCGCTTCTTCCTGCTTTTCGCTTTCGCGCCCCGCATTCCATTTTCACCCGCCGTTTTAAGCAACAATATCTTCAGGAATCTCCGCCAGCCTGCTTTTCACGGTGTCGGTCAAAACACTTTGCAGGTATGATGAGGCGCTTCCGCGCTCTGCGCCGTACTGGTTACTTTTAACCTGAGTTTATTAACCTTAGGTTTAAGTGACGTTTTTAATTTCCAGCGAAGGACGGTGATATGCAACCTTTGAGCGGCCCGGGTATGCCGGTTGGCGATAACAGAACACAACCACAGGGCCAAACCGTTCCTGCAAAAACAGGCGCTGAGCTGCCATTAACGCCGGTACAGCGCACCACGCTGGAAAAACTGATCGTCAAACTGATGGCGCTGACACCGGTCAAATCTGCTGAAATCTGGGCCAGCCTGCGCCACGAGCTTTCGCTGCCGCATGGCGCGGAAATCACCTCGCAGCAGTTCCCGCAGGCGGAAACCCTGTTACAGGGAAAACTGACTCAGGCACAGGACAGCCACGCGTCGCGCCAGCTGATGGTGCAACTGACCGAACTGTTGCCGCAGGGCAATAACCGTCAGGCGGTCAGTGATTTTATCCGCCAGAATTTCGGGCACACCGTACTCAGCCAGCTGACGCATCCGCAGCTGCAACAGGTGCTGGATCTTATCCAGACCCGTCAGATGAATATCCCGCTACCGCAGCAAACGCCGGTTACCGATCGCCCTTTACTGCCTGCCGAACACAACAGTTTGCAGCAACTGGTAACACGTCTGAGTGCCGCGACCGGCGAAGCACCGGTTAAAGTCTGGCAGACGCTGTTTACACTGGTGGGCGTCAAAGCCGGTGAACCAATCCCGGCAAAACATTTCCAGTTGCTCAGCCAGTTCTTGCAGGTGAAAGCCTCGCTCAGCCAGCAGACCACGGCACCAACGCTGACTACCCTGCTCAGCGTGCTCAAGCAACCGGCCAGTACGCATGAAATTCATCAGCTGACCGAATATGCCGATAACCGCTTCAGTGCGACGTTATCCACACCGCTGAATCAGGCACAGGTCAGTGACCTGATCGGCGTACTGTTCAACCAGCGGGTAGATCGCTCACCGCGTGCGGATGAAACCGATGATACATTCACGACCGTATCGCGCACCGATCCTCAACCAATCATGAATCCGCTGATTGCCATACTGCCGCCTTCCATGCAGGCCATTGGCGGCAAACCTCTGCTGGTTATTGCGTTCGTGGTCGTCGTAATTCTGCTGTGGATGTTGTTTTAAACACCGCAACAAAACATCAGGCACAGCCACAATCATCAGGGGCCAGAGCCTTTGAATAGTTTCCGCGTTCTTCACCCGCAGCCAGCGGGTGCTGATCGCGGATCCAAAAATCCAGCCCGCCAATCATCTCTTTCACCCTGAACCCCAGCTTCGCCAGTTTGTATGCGCCCTGCGTCGAACCGTTGCATCCGATCCCGTCGCAGTAAGTTACATAAATCCTCTCTTTGCTGAGTTCGCGGGTGCTGTCTGCTGTCATCAGTTTGTGCGGAAAACTGACTGCGCCCGGCACATGACCGCGTGCATAATGTTCAGCAGAACGGGTATCAACAACCACAATCCCGCTGACGCCATTTTGCAAATCCGCCGCGACATCCGCCGCATCAGTATAAAAGCTCAGTTTCGACAACAGGTAAGCTGCGCTGATTTCCGGTGATGGTGGAGCAAATCCCAAAACATATGACTCTTGTTGCATACACGCTTCCTCATTAAGTGATGTGGCTGAAAACAGTTCCATCATCGCTGTTTTTGGTCTTATGATTAATGCCAATTTTCCGCCAACTATAAGACCCATCATGTCAGCGCAACTTCGGCCATCAGCACTGATTACGCTTTTCGAAAACACCGCAACTACTGCGGGAGGATCCTCCACAGGCTTACGCGACAGGCTGTGTGCGGCGTTGCGACAGGCAATGATTACCGGTGCCCTTGCGGGCGGTGAAAGGCTACCCTCCTCCCGGATTCTGGCAGCCGATCTCAGACTGTCACGTGTCACCGTGGAAGCCGCATATGCGCAGGTTGAAGCCGAGGGATATTTACAGCGGCAGACCGGCCGGGGCACATTTGTCAACGCATCGCTGCCGCACAGCACCGTATCGCGCAACAATAAAACCGCCTCCGTGGGGCTTTCAAGACTGTCCGCGCGGGGACACAAAATGGTCGCCACCGGCGGATGCCGCGACCCTCTGTTACCCGTTCCTTTTGCCGCCGGCTCTCCAGACCTTAGCGCCTTCCCGCTGAAAATCTGGAAGCAAATCACCGCCAGACAGCTGCGGACTCAGGGCGAAAAATTGCTGGGATACGGCGACCCGCAGGGCTACCAGCCTTTGCGAGAGGCGGTCGCCAGCTATTTGCAGCAATCCCGAGGCGTGCTGTGCAACCCGGAACAAATCCTGATCACCACCAGTTCGCAGCAGGCGCTTCAGCTGCTGGCAATGTTGCTTATCGACCCTGCCGATACCGTCTGGCTGGAGCAACCGGGATACTCAGGCGCACGAAACGCTTTTGCCAGTGCGGGAGCCGACATTTGCCCTGTTCCGGTGGATGGGGAAGGAATGGCACCGGAGCCCGATTTACCCGTGCCACGTCTGATATATCTGACGCCTTCGCATCATTATCCGACCGGTGCCAGCCTGAGTTTGCCGCGCCGCCTGCATCTGCTCGATTATGCAAAGCGCCACGGAAGCTGGATAGTCGAAGACGATTATGACAGCGAACTGCATTATGACGGACGACCGCTTCCGGCCATGCAGGGGCTGGATAAACATCAGCAGGTCATTTATCTCGGCACTTTTTCGAAAGTGTTATTCCCATCTTTACGGCTGGCCTACGTGGTATTACCGCCCGCCCTCGTCGCGCCGATGGTGACACTGCGCACTGTCAGTGATGGCCATTCCTCACAACTGATGCAGGCAGTCACCGCCGAATTTATGCAGGCCGGACATTTTGCCTCACACCTGCGTTTCTCCCGTCAGCTTTACCACAGCCGCCGTGATCATCTGCTGGAGCAAATCAGGAAGAAAATTGAGTGGCTCACTCCGCAGGTAGCAGCGGGTGGGTTACAGCTTGCTGCTCACCTTCCTGCCGGACAGGAGCAATATCTCAGCCTGCTCGCCGCGCAGGCCGGGGTTGAGACCCCGCGCCTTTCACCACTATTTCTCGGCGACTCCGGCCAGCACCAGGACGGCTGGCTGCTGGGGTTCTCGGCATTAACACCTGCTGAAATCACCGGTGCCATAAACCGTCTGGCGTCGCTGAAGGTGTCGGCTAGTTAGCGAACAGCGCCAGCAGCAGCCAGCCCGCCACGCCACTGAAGAGCAGAAACGGGAAGGAGTAAAAGTGAAATCTGAGCCAGATTTTTTTATCATTCGCCATGCGTAGGGCGATCAGATTAGCCAGCGATCCAATCGCCAGCCCGAAACCACCGGCATTCACAGCATAAGCCAGCAATGGGCCGGAAGGCAGATAGTTGATCATCAGGATCGTCGCCGGTACGTTGCTGATCACCTGAGAAAGTCCGATGCTGAGCAGATAATGCCCGTAATCCGGCAAGCGGTGGATCTGCGCAAACGCGTGGTGTAAAACCTGTAAGCCCACAATCAGGCGCACATCGATAAACATCACGATGAAAACCAGGATCAGCGGCCAGTCAATACGCAGTAAAACATTCCGCGCCAGCATCAGGAAACACAAAATTACGACCAGTAAGCCATACAGCGCCAGCCCCAGATCCACACAGGCAATAAACACCGCATACAGCGTCACGCAGCAAATCAGTAAACGTTTCTGAAACGGATACCCCTGATTGCTTTCCAGTTTTTTCAGGCTGTGCGAAGGAAAACAACACCAGGTAACGACCAGCAGCGCGACCAGCGTGATTAACGCCAGCGGTGCCATCTGCCCGGTGAAATGTAAAAACGACAAACCAGACTTATTCCACAGCAAAATGTTCTGCGGATTGCCTATCGGCGTAAGCAGCGAACCGGCATTCACCGCCAGCGCTTCAAATATGATCAGGCGCGTTACCGGCAGCGATGTCAGTTTTTTCAGGGTGATCGTCAGCGGAATAACGATAAACAGCGCCACGTCGTTCGTCATAAACGTGGAAAGCACCGCCGCCGCCATCACCAGAAACAGCGCCAGTCTGCGTTCATTATCAATGGCGTTAATCATCTTGCGGCCAACAAAATCAAAATAGCCGCTGACTTCAACACCTTTGGTCAGCATCAATAATCCCAGCAGCGTAACGATGGTGTCCCAGTCAACAAACTGCGGAAATTGCGCTATTTTTGCAGGCTGAAACAGCGCCAGAATGACGCCCAGCAGCACTAAAAGATGCAAAAACCTGTCACGTAAAAACGGCTTAAAAACGGTGCCAAACGCTGCTATCAACATAGTTTTTCTTCATTGAAAACGATGCGCTGACGTTACCCGAAGAATCAAACCTCTGCCACTGCAAAAGTGTTTTCCCCGGGGCATCACGCAATAAAAACGGGACTCATACAGAGTCCCGTCATACCGTTGCGGGACGTCCCGCAAATTGTCATTTGATGTCACTTCCGGCCAGCGTTAACCGGCCGCAGAAAGCACTTTCGCTGTACGTCTGTTTTTCTGCCAGCGGAAAACATCAATCAGCAGGAAAATCACCAGGCTCGCGCCCATCACCGGCAATGAAATCGCCAGACCGAGGGTGATGAGAAATATCGGGCATTGCAGGCTGAACGGCACTGTTTTCCAGGTTTGCAGCAGCGTGACAGCCGGATTACTGCCGTCATTGCTGACCGTTCTGCGCAACCACCACAGACGATATCCCCAGGCAATCAACACGCAAAGCCCGACGCCAAAAATCACCAGAATGGCCTGATTCCATACACCGAAAAGGATCCCCATATGCGCATCCACCCCCCAGCGGGTCAGTTTGGCGAGCAAAGGGAAATCAGCAAACCGCACGTGATCAACAATCTGCAAAGAGCCGGGATCGACAGAAACCGCATCTACCTGCGTTGGCCAGCTGCGGTCGACTTCCGTTACCGTCCAGGCTTTACCAGCCGTATAAGCCGGACGAATTTCGATTTTATTCGCCTCAATCTCAGATGCACGCGCGGCCTGAACCACCGCATCAAAAGTCACAGCAGAAACCGTGACAGCCTGCGGCGCAGCTGGCATTGCATGTCCGGACATGTCCATTCCCGGCATATCTGGCATGTCGGCCATAGGCGCATGATGTTCCGCATGTTCATCTGCCGGTGCCGCCTCTGCCAGCGGGTCTAAACTGGTTTTCACCGCGGGAGTCATCCAGCCCATATAAGCGCGTAATACGCCTATATTGTCGCCCGCCCATTGTGACCAGGTGAGGCCGGTGGCAGAAAAGAACAGCAATCCGGCCAGTAATATCAGGCCGAGCGAGCTGTGCCAGCGACAGCTGTGCTGCTGTTTCACTATTTTCTCACTCCACTTGCGCGGCGAGCGGGATTTGCGGCTGGCCAGCCAGAGGATAACCCCGCCAAGCGCGGCGACCCAAAGCCATGACGCAGCGAGCTCGCTGTAAACACGCCCCGCATCGCCCAGCAACAGGCCGCGATGCAAATCATCCAGCCAGGTGCGGAACGGCAAAATACCGCTGGTACCGTATACCGTCATGTCCCCTTTCACCGCCAGTGTCACCGGGTCGATGAATATCGCACGGCTTTTGGATGCCCCGAGGTTCGGGTCAGAAAACATCACCCGTGTAGTTTCCCCCGCAGAAGGTGCCGGTCTGACCGCGTAAATCTGTTTATCCTGACCGGCAACATTTAGCGCGGCATCAATCTGCCGGGAAAGCGGCTGTGCCTCTCCTTTTGACGAGGTAAAGAGTGCATCCGCATAGAGATAATTTTCGAACTGAGGGGTCAGCACATATAGCGTACCGGTGAGTGCCGCGACAAAAATAAACGGCCCGACGAACAGGCCGATGTAGAAATGCACACGGCGCAGCAACGCCAGAAAGGCCGCCTGCGCAGGCATTTTTTTACCCGCGCTGGCTGGCAGGTTTGCAGGTTGATTCATAAAGCTGATTTCCTGAATTTCAAATAGCACGCCGTCAACAGCGATAATTATCGCGGTCAACTTGAAAATAATGATTCAGAGGCAGTTACAGAAAAACAGGCGGTGCGCGGGGCTGGGAATCCGTGAAGAACAGTGAAGGGATCTGACGTTGTATCGCAGCGCGCGGAGGGGCACGGCTGGAGAAATCCAGCGACCACTGCATCGGCATGGCCTGTAAATCTAGCATCGGTAAATGCACCAGCAGCACGCAATAACCGCAAGCGGCATCGCTCATGTCACCTGAAAGCATGGCTTTCACGGCATCCTGCGGCGCTGATTTACAGGTTTGCTTCTGGCAATGTTCCTTCGATGATGCGTGATGGTCTGACATATTCATGCCAGCCATATCGGCTTCCGGCATGTCCATTTCGGACATCATCATGCCGGGCATCATCATATGCTGCGCACCCTCTGCTACCAGTTCTTTAGAAATCATCGGCGCAATAAACAACATCAGGATCGCCACAATTCCGAGCCAGGCCGGAATATGCAGATGTCGATGATGGATGTGTCTGAGTGAGAGCATTATGTCAACAAGGTGAAAATAAGAAGCGGCGAAATTGTACCTGAATTGTTGAAATAGAACAGAAGGGATAAAACGACAGACGCAAAAAAGCCCGTATTAAACGGGCTTTTAGGGTAAAGATTTAACGACAGGAATTATTTGTCGTTTTTCAGCTTACGCATTACCAGCGTGGCGTTAGTGCCACCGAAGCCGAAGCTGTTGGACATCACAGTTGTCAGCTCGCGCTGAGTCGGTTTAGTGATGATGTCCATGCCTTCTGCCTGCTCATCGAGGTTTTCGATGTTAATGCTTGGCGCGATGAAGCCATGCTCAGCCATCAGCAAAGTGTAGATGGCTTCCTGAACCCCTGCGGCACCCAGAGAGTGACCTGTCATGGCTTTGGTAGAAGACAGCGCCGGAGTTTTATCGCCGAACACTTCACGGATAGCGCCCAGTTCTTTCACGTCGCCGACCGGAGTAGAAGTCCCGTGCACGTTAACGTAATCGATTGGGGTATCAACGCCATTCATTGCGATTTTCATGCAACGTACTGCGCCTTCGCCAGATGGAGCTACCATGTCTGCGCCGTCAGACGTTGCGCCGTAGCCAACGATTTCTGCGTAGATGTGTGCGCCACGTGCCAGAGCGTGTTCCAGCTCTTCGACAACAACCATACCGCCGCCGCCTGCAATAACGAAACCGTCGCGCGCTTTGTCGTAGGTACGGGAAGCTTTGTCTGGCGTTTCATTGTAGCTGGTGGACAGTGCGCCCATTGCGTCGAATTCACACGCCATTTCCCAGCACAGTTCTTCACCGCCGCCTGCAAACACAACGTCCTGTTTGCCCAGCTGGATCATTTCTACCGCATTACCGATGCAGTGTGCAGAGGTGGCGCAGGCAGAGCTGATGGAATAGTTAACACCGCGAATTTTGAACGGAGTTGCGAGGCAGGCAGAAACGCCGGATGCCATCGCTTTCGTCACCATGTATGGACCAACGCCGCGCAGGCCTTTGGCACGCATACCGTCGGAACCCGCAACCTGGTTGCGTGGTGAACCGCCGCCGGAACCTGCAATCAGGCCGGTACGTTCGTTGGAAACCATTTCAGGGGTCAGACCGGAGTCTTCAATCGCCTGTTGCATGGAAAGGTAAGCGTAGATCGAGGCATCACTCATGAAACGCACAATCTTACGATCGATAAGGCCTGCGGTGTCTAATTTGACATCACCCCAGACGTGACTACGCATCCCGGCATCTTTCAGCTCTTGCGAGAAGGTGATCCCAGAGCGACCTTCCTGCAGAGATGCAAGAACTTCCTGCTTGTTGTTACCGATGCTCGAGATGATACCCAGGCCAGTAATCACTGCACGTTTCATTTAATACCTCTTGTACTATTCACCATTTGGGATTTCGTCACGCACTCTAGCGTACAGTTGTACGCCGAACAAGTCCGATCAGCAATTCCTTATGTAAATCGTAGTAAATTTGCGCAGGGTCAGACGCAGCGTTAAACTCCGGCATCGCCTTGAACTGAGAGAGTTTCACGTGAGCCATAACCCGATCACGCCCGCTGAATTAAGCTGGAACGAACAGGGTACACCTGTTTCCCGACATTTTGATGACGTCTATTTTTCCAATCAGAGCGGCCTGCTGGAAACGCGGCATGTTTTTCTCAACGGCAATCATTTCCCGGCACGTTTTGCCAGTCACCCTCGCCCGCTGTGTATCATTGCCGAGACCGGTTTTGGTACCGGCCTGAATTTTCTGTCGCTGTGGCAGGCCTTCGATGCTTTTTGCGAGGAACATCCCGACGCCGTGCTACAACGCCTGCATTTCATCAGCTATGAGAAGTTCCCGCTGTCCGCCCGCGACCTCGCGACCGCCCACACGCAATGGCCTGAACTTGCCGCCTATTCCGCGCAACTTTGCGAACAATGGCCGATGGCTTTTTCCGGTTGTCACCGCCTGTTGCTGGCGGGCGGGCGCATCACGCTCGACCTGTGGTTCGGCGATGTGACTACCCTGCTGCCCGCATGTGACACCAGTATGAATCAGCAGGTCGACGCCTGGTTTCTTGATGGCTTCGCGCCTTCCAAAAACCCTGACATGTGGACCGAAGATTTATTCCGTTCGATGGCAAAAATGACCCGTACGGAAGGCACCTTCGCGACATTTACCGTGGCCGGTTTCGTGCGCCGCGGGTTGCAGGACGCGGGTTTTGACATCGCTAAAGTGCCGGGTTTCGGCGAAAAGCGACACATGTTAGCCGGCTTTATACCAGCAGAAAGGCCGGCAGGAATTGATGTACCGCATCCCGCGCCGTGGTATGTGCGCCCGGCGGCGAAAAATGCGAAAGAATTTGCGGTGTCGGGAGGTGGCGTCGCCAGCGCCGTATTGTCGCTGGCGTTACTGCGTCGTGGTTATTCGGTCACGCTGTACTGTGCGGATGAAAAACCGGCGCTCGGCGCTTCCGGTAACCGTCAGGGTGCGGTCTATCCGCTGCTGAATGGCCGTGGCGACACGCTGGAAAACTTCTTTGCGCACGCCTTCACCTTCGCCCGCCGTCAGTATGCGCAGCTGGAAAAGCTGGATGTGCCTTTCGATCACGGCTGGAGTGGCGTGACGCAGCTCGGTTATGACGAAAAAAGTCAGGGCAAAATTGACGGCATACTCAAAGGTGGATGGCCGGAAGAACTGGCAAAAGGACTGAGCGAAGAAGATGTGGAAGCGATGTGCGGATTACCGTGCGGCAGTGGCGGCATCACGTATCCGCTCGGCGCGTGGCTGTGCCCGGCAGAGCTGACCGCATCGCTTATAGCGCTGGCCGAAACACAGGGATTAACCGTGCATTATTGCCAGCGCGTGACCGCACTAGAATCTGACGCAGACTCACAATGGACGCTGACCTTTGCCGACGGCCATACGGCCCGTCATCAGGCGGTAGTGCTGGCGAACGGTGCGGACATTACGGATTTCAGCCAGACTGAAAAACTGCCGGTTTACGCAGTCAGCGGTCAGGTTTCTCATATTCCAACCACACCGGCGCTGATCAAGCTGAAACAGGTGCTGTGCTACGACGGTTATATGACGCCGGTCAGTCCGCAAAATCAGCATCATTGCATTGGCGCAAGCTATCACCGCGCAGATAAATGTACGGATTACCGTGACGACGACCAGCTGGAAAACCGCCAGCGTCTGATCAACTGTCTGCCGGAACAGCAATGGCCGCATGACGTGGATGTGAGTGAAGGTGAAGCACGCAACGGTGTCCGCTGTGCCACAAGGGACCACCTGCCAATGATAGGCTCTGTGTCTGATTATGACGCGCTGCTGGAAAGTTACAAAAAGCTGGATCTGGACGTTCAGCGCCATCGACCGGTTGCGCCTGCACCGGTATACGAAAATCTGTTTCTGCTTGGGGCGCTCGGCTCACGCGGGCTGAGTTCCGCGCCGCTCGGTGCAGAAATTCTGGCCGCTCAGATTGCCGGTGAGCCAATACCTCTGGACAGTGAAACGCTGGCGGCACTCAATCCGAACCGCATGTGGGTCAGAAAATTGCTTAAAGGGCGTCCGGTCGAATCGCATTAATCTGCCCCACCTCAGGCAATAAAAAAACGCAGCCGGTTAACCCGTCGCTGCGCTTTTATTGCCGAAGTAAGAGCTTACTGTGGCAGGGACGCCTGATACAAATTCTCCCACATCCCCTGTACTAAGGCCTGATCGCGCGGTGAAAGCTCACCGGCCTGAATCGCTTTATTCAAACCATCCTGAACACGAATTTTCAGCGCTTCGGCGGTGTGCTCACCGTTTTCTTCCGCTTCTGCCACAGCGACTGTCAGGTGGCCTCGCAGATAGCCACTGGCAAATAACTCATCGTCGCTGGCGCTTTCGACCATGTCGTCGATCAGCGTTAAAATCCGCGTTTCAAATTCTGCGATCATTACTTTTCCTCTCGTGTTCAGTTCTTATTCGATCGGCTGCAATGCAGGGAAATCTGCAGGCGTCAAAGGGGCCGTATTGTAAAACGATTGTAACGCTTTAATAAAGCGTGCCGGTCTTTCCGGAATGCCCTGCTCCAGCATGCGCAGCACTTCTTCGCGCACTTTGTTCTGGAAACCCACGCGATCAGGCTCGCAATCGCCACTCAGATTGTCGCAGCTGACGTTGAAATTAAAACCTGCCGCCGCGCAGAACAACCATTCGTAAGATTGTGGTTTGATTTCCACTTTCTCAAATTCGCTTTGCGTTTGTGCGTCACGACCATCCGGGCAGTACCAGTATCCGAAATCCACCAGCTTATGGCGTTCGGCACCGGCCACGCACCAGTGGGAAATCTCATGCATGCCGCTGGCGTAATAACCGTGTGCGAACACAATGCGGTTAAACGGTTCTTGTTCATCAGCAGGCAGATAGATCGGTTCGTCGTCACCTTTCAAAAGGCGAACGTTAAATTCCTCAAAGAAACAGGAGTCAAAAATGTCGATCAATTGATGATAGTTATGTGTTGCAGTCGAATCAGACATAAAAGCTGTGAAACTCAGTAAGTGAGAAAGGGCGACAATATACCCTTGTTTAAACACCCGATTTCATGACCTCAGGCAAGCATTTTGCTGCTCATGACATTATAAATGCAGGCTTAACCACTGGTGGATTTCTGCGCCATGATTGTCATAAATCAGTTTGCAGCTCATCACCACCGAAACGACAACCACCATCGGGCGGATCATCTTCTGGCCTTTGGTGAGCACCATGCGTGCGCCAAGTCGTGCGCCGATAAATTGCCCGGCTGCCATGACAAATCCCAGCACCCAAATCACCTTCCCGCCCAGAATAAAGAAGATCAGGCCACCCAGGTTTGAGGTGAAATTCAGGACTTTCGCATGGGCCGTCGCTTTTGCCAGGTTAAACCCGCATAACGTCACGAAAGCCAGCGCATAGAAAGAACCGGCACCTGGACCAAAAAATCCGTCATAGAAACCGACACAACCGCCGCCCACCAGCGCATACGGCAACGCATTGAAGCGTCTTGCCCGGTCGCTTTCGCCAAGCCGTGGGGTCAGTAAAAAATATAAACCGATGCAGATGATCAGCAGCGGCAGGATCTGGCGCAGCATATCTGCGCGCAGATGCTGGATAAGGATCGCGCCGATCACCGAACCGACAAACGTACAGGCGATGTTGAGCTTCTGATCGTTGAGGTCCACCACGCCACGCCGCACAAAATACAGGCTGGCAGAAAAGGATCCGCCAATCGATGAAAGCTTATTGGTCGCAATCGCCTGAGCAGGCGGGACACCCGCCGCGAGCAGGGCTGGCAGGCTGATCAGCCCTCCGCCACCTGCGATGGAATCAATGAAACCGGCAAACAGTGCAACGAAAAATAAAACAACCAAAACCCACGGGGCAACAATCAACCAGTCCATTTTTTCTGTCAGCTCGCTATGCGTGGCGAAGAGTGAGTGAAACCTGTTAAAGAACGTGTTTATCCAGCAGCGCCTGACAAGATGGCGGTAACGGAGGTGGCTCTTTTTTCACAGATGTTCCGCTGCCTGGCTTCGGTGGCAGGAACCAGCTTTGCAGTTCAGCGCCACAACCATCACCCGGAGGCGGCGGTGCCTGATTCTCACACTCGAGATTACCGACCGGACAACGCAGACGAACATGCATATGCGCGCGATGACCAAACCACGGACGCACTTTATGCAGCCATTCGCGATCGGTTCCAGCATCCAGACAAAGCTGTTGCTTGATGGCCGGGTTGACGAAGATACGCACGACTTCTTTATCCTGCGCAGCCATTTTGATCAGCGTTTCAATCCGTGGCTGCCACTGGCTAGGCACAATAGATTTGCCATTAGCACTGACCAGATCGATAGGTTGCGGTTTAAGCAGCATCTGCTCGCTCCAGCGTTGGCGAGGCAGTTGCAGCCAGATATCCACATCCAGCCCTGACTGATGGCTGGCGTGACCACTGCTGAAACGCCCGCCCGCAGGCATCGCCATATCGCCGACCAGCATGGTGCCCAGGCCTTTTTGCTGCGCTTGCGTACCGAGACGGGTAATAAAGGCCAGTAAATCCGGCTGCCCGAAATAGCGGCGCTGATCGGTGCGCATCACCTGATAATCCGGTGAATTCAGCGGTAATGGCTGAGCGCCCACCTGACAGCCGTTGGCATAGCTGCCAATGGCTTCGGGCGTGCCCGCGACAGGATGCGTAATTTTCTGCCACGGCGTTGCTGCCATCACAGGTGCGCAAAGCGCCAGTGCCAGAAGACCGGCGCTGACGGCTTTTATCCCCACAATTGTGCATAAGGTTTTCATCAGTGGCTTACCAGCGTGGCACGGAAGAATTAACGTCGCCGTTCTGGGCGCGCTGACGTAATAAGTGATCCATCAGCACAATCGCCATCATCGCTTCGGCAATCGGCACAGCGCGGATCCCGACGCAGGGATCATGACGGCCTTTGGTGATCATCTCAACCTGCTCGCCTTCACGGTTAATAGTGCGTCCCGGAACGGTGATGCTGGAAGTCGGTTTCAGCGCAAGATGGGCAACAACCGGCTGACCGCTGCTGATCCCGCCGAGAATACCGCCTGCGTGATTGCTTTCGAAACCATTCGGAGTGATTTCGTCACGATTTTCGCTGCCGCGTTTATTCACCACCGCAAAGCCGTCACCGATTTCTACGCCTTTGACTGCGTTAATGCTCATCAGCGCGTGCGCCAGATCGGCATCCAGACGGTCAAAAACCGGCTCACCAAGTCCAACCGGCACGTGATCTGCCACGACGGTGATTTTGGCACCAATCGAATCGCCTTCTTTTTTCAGGGCCCGCATCAGTTCGTCCAGCGCTTTCAGCTTGCTTTCATCCGGGCAGAAGAACGGGTTGGTTTCGACCAGATCCCAGTCTTTCAGTTCGCAGGTGATATCGCCCATCTGGGACATATAACCGCGCACTTTAACGCCGAATTTTTCCAGCAGATATTTTTTGGCAACCGCACCGGCAGCCACGCGCATGGCAGTTTCACGGGCAGAAGAACGACCACCGCCACGGTAATCGCGCACACCGTACTTTTGCTCGTAGGTGTAATCGGCATGTCCTGGTCGGAACACGTCTTTGATCGCGCTGTAATCCTGCGAACGCTGATCGGTATTCTGGATAATCAGACCGATGCTGGTGCCGGTGGTTACGCCTTCAAACACCCCGGAGAGAATTTTCACTTCGTCGGCTTCGCGGCGCTGCGTGGTATAGCGCGAGGTGCCCGGACGACGACGGTCGAGGTCATGTTGCAGGTCTGCTTCAGTCAGCGCAATGCCCGGCGGCACGCCGTCAATAATACAGCCCAGTGCCACACCGTGGGATTCGCCAAAAGTAGTGACGCGGAAAAACTGCCCAATACTGTTCCCTGCCATCACGGCTCCTTAACCATTATGTAGAGTATTTTTTTGAATGACCGGCAAGGATCCGGTCATTGTGTTTTATGTCGTTCAGTCGAGCTTTTGTCGATCAGTCGCGGTATGCGCGAAATTGTTCAGCGCAATCGACCAGCTGCTGTTTAGTCAGCATGAAGACGCCGTCGCCGCCGTTTTCAAACTCGAGCCAGGTGAATGGGATCTCAGGGTACTGGTCCATCAGATGCACCATGCTGTTACCCACTTCGCAAACCAGCACACCGTCATCCGTCAGGTAATCCGGCGCGCAGGCCAGAATGCGACGGGTCAGTTTCAGGCCATCGCTGCCGGAAGCCAGGCCGAGAACCGGTTCGTGGCGATATTCCTGCGGCAAATCGGACATATCTTCTTCATCGACATATGGCGGATTGGTCACAATCAGGTCGTACTGCAATGCAGGCAATTCGCGGAACAGGTCGGAACGGATTGGCGTTACCCAGTTTTCGATGCCGTGCGTGTCGATGTTACGTTCTGCCACTGCCAACGCGTCGGCAGAAATGTCGACCGCGTCCACTTCGGTTTCGGGGAATGCGTAAGCACAGGCGATAGCGATACAACCGCTGCCAGTACACATATCGAGAATGTGCTGCGGTTTATCCTGCAAAATCCCGGCGAAGCGGTTGTTAATAAGCTCACCAATCGGCGAACGTGGCACCAGCACGCGTTCATCGACATAAAATTCCATGTCGCAGAACCAGGCTTTGTTGGTCAGATAAGCGACCGGAACACGTTCGTTAACGCGGCGGATCACGCGTTCAACAATGCGGTGGCGCTCGCTGGAAGTCAGACGGGCGGTGTGCATATCTTCAGGGATGTCCAGCGGCAAAAACACGCTTGGCAATACCAGCTGCACTGCTTCGTCCCACGGGTTATCGGTGCCGTGACCGTAATAGACATTGGCCGCGTTCAGGCGGCTGACGGTCCAGCGCAGCATATCCTGAATGGTATGCAGTTCACTGACAGCTTCGTCGACGAAAATTTTGTCCAATTTGATTCTCCAGGCAGTGCACGGGTTTTTAACAGACGTTTAACCCATTATTTGCCGCATAGTTTGCCACGAAGCCCGCCACAAATCAGCAGCTAGTCAACGCACTTGCGCGATGTCTCGAAGAATTTAACCCTGAGTTTTCTTTAAACCGCAGGGCAGCGGAAGGTACACTGTAAGTATTGAGCGAAAATGACGAAGAAATGATGAAGAAAAAGCACCTGCTCAGCCCGGAAGAAACCGCGTTATTCCGCGAGGCTGTACCGGGCGTCAAGCGCCTGAAAAACGATACAATTACGCACCGGCCGCTGCGAAAAAAAGTCGCGGAACTGTCACCTAAAAAGCTGATTCAGGAGCAGGTAGACGCGAGTTATTATTTTTCTGATGAATTCCAGCCAATGTTGCAGGAAGAAGGTCCGGTTCGCCATATCCGGCCAGACGTCAGTCATTTTGAATTGAAAAAATTACGCCGCGGGGATTATTCGCCCGAGCTGTTTCTCGATTTACACGGTTTAACGCAGAAAGAAGCCAAACAGGAACTGGGCGCGCTGATCGCCGCCTGCCGCCGTGAACACGTCCATTGCGCCTGCGTGATGCACGGTCACGGCAAGCATATTCTCAAGCAACAAACGCCTTTATGGCTGGCGCAGCATCCTGACGTTGAAGCCTTCCATCAGGCACCCAAAGAACTTGGTGGCACCGCCTCCCTGCTGGTACTGGTCGAACTGGACGATAAAATCAGCTGACCCCACCCCAACCCTCAGAAACGAGAAAGGCACAGCCGAAGCTGTGCCTTTCTTTTGTCAGTCACTGAACTGTCTGTCTCAGAACAGATCCCCTAAATAATTCGGATTGCAGGAAGGCGGCAAGTGAACGCATCCCCGGGAGCATAGATAACTATGTGACCGGGGTAAGTGAGCGCAGCCAACGCATCTGCAATGCGAAGTATGACGGGGATTATACTTTGGCCATGACCTGGCATGGACTGAACTGCCAGTCAAAAGTCCCCTGCCCGGTTTCACCGTTCAGCTCGACACTGGCCATCGCGGAAGTGGCGAACATCGGCGGGCAAACACCCGGACACAGTTCTGCGATCAGATAACCGACCAGCGGCAGGTGGGAAACCACCAGTACAGCACTCACGCCGGTCAGCGCCAGATGTTGCAGTTCACTGGCGACCAGAGCAGGATCACCGCCGGGGGTCAGTTCCTTGAGAACATCAATTTCTACGTTTTCAGGCAGAGACAGGCACTGGCGAACTTTTTCGAGCGTCTGCTGTGCACGCAGGTACGGACTGACCAGAACGCGATCAATTTTGACGCCACGACCATTCAGCCAGGCCGCCATATGTACTGATTCGTCACATCCGCATTCGCTTAACGGGCGAACTGAGTCGCTTGCAGCTTCGAGAACTGCATCACCGTGACGCATAATTACAACTTGCATATTGCACCGCTTTTGTTAACAAAAATAGCGCTATACAGAAACGCCGTGCGTGCTGTATTACCCATTGCCCAGCTGTTTTTCATCATGTTTAAAATGACCTTTCTCATTACAAGATAGCTGTAAGGCAGTACATCCACTTAACCGGCTGTGCCCACATGCTTTGCATGGTAAGTATCAGCGGTCGGGCATTTTGCCTGAAAGTTCACGTAAAGAAAACGCTGTTTTTTACACCAACACTTACTGCTTGTAAACTGCTCAGGCGAATATTTAACCACTCGGGTTGTAGATCAACCGGTTGGGATCGTTTCTGTACAAAGTCAGTCTCACCATAAAAAAGATCCCGCAGGCCTTCGGCTGGCCACAAGCAGGATCTATTCCAGATTCCCGCGAAACTCAGAAATAAGCAGTGACCGCAGTCACACTTTGCTGACCTTTTCACTTGCCCTTTCGTCCGAACAGAATCGCCCGCCCTGCTCCGCCCCGCGCACCAGCCCTTCACATGGCTGGAAATGCTCGCCATAGCGTTGTGCCAGCTGTTGCAGCGTTTTCACGACGTTCGCTGCACCGAGAGTATCGATGTAACGGAACGGACCACCACGGAAAGGCGGGAAGCCAATCCCGAACACGGCACCCAGGTCGCCATCCCGCGCACTGCGGATAACCTGCTCATCCAGACAACGTACCGCTTCGTTAAGCATCAGCATCACGCAGCGCTGTGCGATATCTGCTTCTGACTGCTGCGCTTTCGGCGTCACGTTAAGTAAGCGGTAGATCGCAGGATCGACCTGTTTCTTCTTCACAGACCGCCCTGTCTGGCCATAAAGATAGAAACCTTTGCCGTTCTTGCGCCCTTTACGGTCGTCTTTCAGCACCGCATCAAAACCTGATGGGGCGGCGAAACGTTCACCAAAGGCCTCCACCAGAATCGGACCTATTTTTGTGCCGACATCAATACCCACTTCATCCAATAACTGTATCGGGCCGACCGGGAAACCAAAATTCACCAGCGCTTTGTCGATGTGATCGACAGGTTCACCGGCCAGCAGACAGCGTGCCGCTTCATTGATATAAGGTGCAAGAATGCGGTTTACATAGAATCCGGCACTATCGCCCACCACAATCGCTGTTTTCCCCTGTTTCTTGGCCAGTGAGACGGTAGTCGAAATGGTCTGTGCACTGGTGCCCGCATGGGGAATGACTTCCACCAGCGGCATTTTATCCACCGGACTGAAATAGTGCAGGCCGATCACCTGTTCAGGGCGGCTGGCCTGCTCTGCAATCTTATGGATGGGCAGAGAGGAGGTGTTTGAAGCAAATATAGTGCGCGGTGCGGCATTTTTCTCGATTTCCGCCACCATCGACTGCTTAAGCGCTAAATCCTCAAAGACCGCTTCCACCACGATATCAATCTGCGCAAAGCCGCTGTAATCGGTGGTGCCGGAAATCAGCATCATCTGCTTTTGCTGCTCGTTGCGGGTCAGTCTACGGCGGCGCACCTTTTTCTCCAGCAGATCCCAGCTGTATTTCAGCGCATGGCGGATGCCTTCCTGATTAATATCTTTGATGCGCACCGGGAGTCCGGCTTTGGTGGCTGTCACGCTGGCGATACCGCCCCCCATCAGGCCGCCGCCCAGAATACCGACACGGTGCACTGGTAACGGTTCTGCATCGCCGCCCTTTTCTTTTTTCAGCGCGGTGGAGGCGAAGAACAGGCTGCGTAATGCCGCGGATTCGGGCGTCATGACCAGTTCGCCAAAGGCTTTCGCCTCAGCCTGATAGCCATTGCCGCTGCCCTGATCGAGGCCGGTTTTCACCACATCAATAATTTTTTCTGTCGCCGGATAATTGCCGTGCGTTTTGGCACGCGTCTGTTTACGTACAAAATGGAACAGCACGCTTTTACCCAGCGGACCACCGGCCAGCCGCGCCTGCCAGGGCAGTGGCGGACGTGATTTACGCCCTTTCGACACGCGCTCAAGTGCGGTTTGCAGCAAAATAGAATAAGGAACGGCGTCATCCACCAGCCCCATTCTCAGCGCCTGTTTCGCGCGAATGCTGCGACCGGTGAGCATCATATCCAGCGCTTTCGGTGCGCCGATTAAGCGCGGCAGGCGTTGCGTACCGCCCGAGCCCGGCAGCAGGCCAAGCTGCACTTCCGGCAGGCCGAGCTGGGTTTTATCATCAAGCGAGCAAACGCGTGAATGACACGCCAGCGCCAGTTCAAGTCCGCCGCCCAGACAAGCGCCGTGGATTGCAGCGACGACCGGTACTGAAAACGAGGCAATCTGTGACATCACCGTCTGACCTTTTTGCGCCAGATTGCTGGCTTCAGCCGCCGTTTTGCAGCCCGATATCATGGTGATATCCGCACCCGCAATAAAAGAGTCGGGTTTGCCGGAAACCAGCACCAGCCCTTTCAGATTGGGATATTGCTGGGCTTTTTGCAAAATGGCACAGATTTGCTGAGCAAATTCAGCCTTTAAGGTATTCACTTTTTCACCGGCAACGTCGATGGTGATAATCCCAACGTGCTCGGCGGTAAACATCAGTGAAAATGCAGAAACGGGTTCCGCAGGAGTGATTTCAGGAATGTTTGGGTTTTCCATATTGTCCTTCATTGCGCGGCCTCCAGGATCATCGCTGCGCCCAGACCACCGGCAGCACAGGCCGTCGTCAGCCCGTATTTTCCGCCGCGACGGCGTAATTCATGCAATGTCTGCGTAATCATTCTTGCGCCGGTGGCGGCAAAAGGATGCCCGTAAGCCAGCGAACCACCCAGAACGTTAAATTTATCCCAATCTATTTCGCCAACCGCCTGACTGCGACCGAGTTTTTCACGGGCAAATTCATCACTGGCTAACATTTTGATATTCGCCAGTGTCTGCGCGGCAAACGCCTCATGCATATCGATCAGATCAAGATCTCCGAGCGTCAATCCGGCACGATCCAGTGCCAGCGGCGTGGCGTAAGCCGGACCGAGCAGCATGTCTTCCCACACGTCAATGGCGGCAAACGCAAAACTTTTCAGATAGCCCAGAGGCTCCAGACCGAGCTCACGCGCCCGCGATTCACTCATCATCAGCACCGCTGCTGCGCCGTCAGTCAGCGGCGTGCTGGTCGCGGCGGTCACAGTGCCGTGTTTGCGATCAAATGCCGGACGCAGTTTGGCGTATTGTCCGATTTCGGAATTCAGGCGGATGTTGTTGTCTTTTTGCAGCACTTCCCGGTAAGGCGGAACCTGCGCGACCATCACCTGAGAATTCAGATAGCCCTGCTCCCACGCCTGAGCCGCCAGCGTGTGCGAACGGTGAGCCAGTTCATCCTGCTGTTGGCGGGAAATATTATGACTTTTCGCCATCTGTTCAGCGGTGTCGCCCATACGCAGGCCGGTGGAATATTCAACCACCGCAGGCGGTACAGGCATCAGGTCGCGCAGTTTTAATTTGCTGAAAATGGATAGCCGCTGCGACAAGGTGCGCGCTTTATTGACATCCACCAGCGCGCGGGCGAGACGTTTGCTGACGCCAATCGGCAGTACCGAAGAGGAATCGGCTCCGCCAGCAATACCGACGCTGATGGTGCCGCACATAATACTTTCCGCGACGTTGGCGACTGCCTGAAAACTGGTGGCGCAGGCACGCGATACGCTATAGGCGTCAGTCGAGACATTCATACCAGTACCGAGCACGATTTCGCGCGCAATGTTTGGCGCTTCCGGCATCTGCACTACCTGACCGAATACCAGCTGATCGATGACCTTCGGGTCGATCCCACTTTTCGCCAGTAATTCACTGACCACTATTTTGCCGAGGTCTACGGCAGGAATGCCGTGATAGGCGGTGGCCTGTTTGGCAAAGGGTGTACGCAAACCGTCGACAATCGCAATGCGATCACCTTCACGTGTCACCAGTGGAATGACTTTATTCATACAAGCTCCTGAGAAAAAATAGGGTCTTAAGAGGTCAGACCTGATAACTCAGTTTTAACTATGTATTTACATTTGGCAAAGTGAAAGGAAGTGAAGTGCGAGCAACAGCAAATTTTTCTGAAATAAGGATGAGAAGAAAGGTGGCAGGAAACAATAGCGGACAAAAAAATACCGCTCATGTAAGCGGTATTTAAAAAATCAGACGAAATTATCTTAAACCTAACTGGAAGATCATCGTTTCAGCCTGACAGCTGAAAGTGAAATCGATGTTCAGCTCAACGCCGTCATCTACTTTTTCCATACGGCTTTTGATTTCGCAGGGTTCGGATTCAACGCCGCGTGCGCGTTCGGTCAGGGCTTCCAGCGTTTCTTTTGCCTGTGCTTCGTTTTCAAAGACGCGGCTGTAAGAAGCGGTGCAATCGGTATTGTCCATGATGGTACCGACATCAACACAGCAGCAGGCTGCGGTTTCTTCTGCGCCGCATTTGTTGATGGAGTGCAGAGGTTGAGTGGATTTAGAGGACATGGTTACGTCAGACATAATTTTCTCCCCGGCATCAACGGCAACGTCCACCGTCTGGCCTGTTTGCGAATAAAGTTTTATTTCCAGCCTGCATTTTACGCCACCGTTCTGACAACACACTACCACTTACTTAATATGTGCCTTTGGAGTGATCCAGATCACGTATATGTAAGTAATCGATTAAAACTAAGTCATCGTTCTCACTTTAACGTTTCTTAATTGAACTTTTATTGTTGGTTTTTTGTTAAGTGGATCCAATTTCTTGCATCATTTTATAAATATCAATGAAACATCATTGCAACTACACCACAGGTCAGACCTATACTTCGCTCACTGGTCTGATTTGTCAGACTGCTAACGAACCCTACAATCCCGCGCTCATTGTTACTTGATGTAACATTGTTTGATAAAAAACATAAAATTGAGGTTTTGGTCATGAACCAGAAAAACCTGTTTAAAAGATCAGCTCTGGCAGCTGCAGTGGCAATTGTTTCCTCCAACGTATATGCAGCAGGTTTTCAGTTAAATGAATATACTGCTGCGGGTTTAGGCCGTTCTTTCTCTGGCGAAGGTGCTATTGCTGACACCGCCGCATCTGGTAGCCGTAACCCGGCAACCATGACCATGTTCAGCCGCCCGGCGTTTTCTATGGGCGCGATTTATGTCGATCCTGATGTCGATATTACCGGCAAATCTCCGGTTACTGGTTCGAGCACTAACGCCAGTAACATCGCTCCGAATCAGTGGGTCCCGAATATCCACTTTATTATGCCTCTTGATGACCAGTGGGCAGTCGGTGCATCTGCGACGTCAAACTACGGTCTGGCGACAGAATTTAATGATAATTACCCGGCTGGCCCGATTGGCGGGGAAACGGATCTGACGACCGTCAACACTAACTTAAGTGTTGCTTACCGTTTGAACCAGAATTTCAGCTTCGGTGTGGGCTTTGATGCTGTCTATGCGAAAGCGAAAATCCGCCGTACTGCGGGCGAACTGGTACCGATTAAAACCGGTGGCCTGCTGCCGGAAGATACTGAAGCTGCCAAGCTGAAAGGCAACGAATGGGGCTACGGCTGGAACGCCGGTATTTTGTATGAAGTCGATGACAATAACCGTTACGGCTTTACGTATCGCTCAGAAGTGAAAATCGACTTTGACGGTGAATACCGCAACGGCATTCCTCAGGCGTTAGGCGGCACGGGCGGACACACCGTTCCGGGTTCTCTGACCCTGAACTTGCCGGAAATGTGGGAATTGTCCGGCTATAACAAAGTGGCACCGAAATGGGCAATTCACTACAGCCTGGCTTACACCAGCTGGAGCCAGTTCCAGGAACTGAAAGCGACCGGCTCTAACGGCCAGACCCTGTTCCAGAAAGACGAAGGCTACCATGACGCTTACCGCATCGCGTTGGGTACCACGTATTACTACGATGATAACTGGACATTCCGCACCGGTATCGCCTTCGATGACAGCCCGGTTCCGGCAGACAACCGCACCATTTCTATTCCGGATCAGGACCGCTTCTGGATTTCAGCCGGTACCACTTATGCCTTCAATAAAGATGCATCGGTCGATGTCGGTGTGTCTTACATGCACGGCCAGACTGTAAATATCAGCGAGAAAGTGGCTGACGGCGTGCCGAACTATGAATTCCAGGCTAAAGGGACCGCGATGCTGTACGGCGCGAACTTTAACTATAATTTCTGATGATGTGACAACCACTTCTGATGAATTTCATTCTCAGAAGTCAGACATAAAAAAAGCGCCGCGAGGCGCTTTTTTATTGCATCCGATTCTGCAATCGACTGACTCAATATCAATCTGAATCGATATCTTTGAGATCGCCCTGAATCAATGCCGCATTCGGGTTTTCCTGTGGCGTCAGCTGACCGCCTTTTGCCAGGAAATCGTGATGCTGGAAATAAGCCTCACGGATAAACAGATACGGATCAGAAGAGTTACGGATCAGGCCGTCAGAATCGAGCAGTTCTGCACGGGTTTCCACGCCTTCCAGCACCCATTTACCGGCTGACATCCAGAACGTCAGATAGCTGAGCATCGGATACAAATCATCCACCAGGTCGCCACCTTCATCACGCACCGTCGCACTGCCGTAACCCGGCAGAACCACATACGGACCGTAACCAACGCCGTAATGACCGAGCGTACTGCCGAAGCCCTGCGCCTCTTCACGCGCCAGTTTCGGGTTCGCCATCCCGGCCACGTCAATCAGACCGCCCATCCCTAAAATAGTGTTCAGGAAGAAACGGTTAAAGTGGATTGCCGCACGGTACGGGTCACCTTTGAGCAAGGAGTTAACCATGCTGGCCGGTTCATCAAGGTTGCTGAGGAAATTACTGGTTCCGTTACGCGCCGGTTGTGGCACGTAATCACGCCATACAACGGCAACTGGCCGCACAAGATACGGATCCATATAGTTATAGTTGAAGTCGAACATTGCACGGTTGAAACCTTCCAGCGGATCAGAACGTCCCTGCGGTTCGCTGTCCGATGATCCGGACGTGCCGGCACAACCGACCAGCAAAACTGTCGCAAACGCCAGCCCAGTCAGGCGTAAGTTCATGGATATCTCCCTGTTTTTGATCGTCGGTTCCTGATTAAGGAACCTGCTGATTAATCTCAATGCTGACCTGACCGTTACCGGCAAAAGTAGTCAGCGGACTGTCGCCGTACCAGTCACCTGTGGCCGGTGTTGCCAGACCATTTTGTGAAATACGAACGCGTACTTTTAATTGATGTAGCGAAGAAAGCAAGCGTTCCGGCATCATCGCATTGCTGTCATCCACGGTAATCGCCAGCGGGAAGCGGCTCATCGGCAGCTTTTTCACCGCAACCGGCACGGGACTTGTCCCGTCAGTCACCGAAATAAAGACTGTGCCATCCTGTGGAAGTTTCTGCTGAGCAGCAGAAGAAAGCGTAACGTTTACGGCCAGTTTCACCTGATCAAGTCCGGCTTTCTGTTTTGCCTGCGCTATGCTTGCACCTACCATCTCAAGACGCTTATCCCCTGCCGGCAGGATCTTCTGCATAACTTCCCACGCGCCAATGGCTTGCGGGTAGTGACCCTGTTCATACTCATTATAGGCCAGCAGGCTTAACACACGCAGATCGCCCTGAGATTTTTCCAGCATACTGCGTAAAAGATTGCCGCCGGTAAGGTTATCTTGCGGATCAGACGATCGCGTCAGCACTTCGGCATAACCGAGTTTTACCGACATATCATTCGGTGCAAGCTGATACGCATGAGCGTAGGCCTGCGTCGCGGTTGCGGCATTGTTCAATGCCATACCGATGCGGCCAAGCATCACCCAGTCCTGCACATTATCCGGATTTGCCTGTAAATCGGTACGCAATCCGAGCCCTAAATCCTGCACATCTGTGGCGGTCAGCGGCGCGCCGTGATCATCGGCAATACGATGGCGTAAATCAGGCATGTGCTGCATCACCTGATTCCACGCGCTCACCTGCCCCAGACCACCGGCGTAGAGATACAAACCCAGCGTGATAATAACCAATAAAATAGCGCCAGGCACCAGCGTCCATCGGCCAATCGGCTGCGTGGCAGCAGGTGCCTGCCCCGCCGGAATATCGGTCAGCAAGTTTTCCTGCAATTCCTGAATATGCGCCGGACGCTCATCTACCACGCCCTGCGCCTCGTCTTCTTCCAGCTCACTCAAACGGTGATGATAAAACGCTTTATTGAGCGCATCGCGGGAAGTGTGCTCCGCGCGGTCGCCACGAATAACCGGCACAATAAACAGCGCCAGTGCGATAACCAGCATCACTACAATGCACAGCCAAAAAATACTCATGATCCTTTCCTGTCGCTGTCTTTAAGTAACTGCGCCAGGCGCTGTCTCTCTTGGTCTGACATTTCTTCGGTCGTATTCTGCAAACGCACGTCGCCGCGTCGGGAGCGCATAAAAATCATGCCTGCGCCGATAATCACCACCAGCACCGGTCCGAGCCACAAAATAAAGGTCGATGCCGTGACAGGCGGCTCATACGTCACAAAGTTGCCGTAACGCGCGACCATGTAAGCCACGATTTGCTGTTTGTTCTGCCCCTGCTGAAGAAGCTGAAAAACTTTGGTGCGCATATCGGCAGCGATAATCGAATCCGACGCCGCAATATTGGTGTTCTGGCATTTCGGACAACGCAGCTGGGCCGTAATATCGCGGTATTCCTGCTCCTGAGCCGGAGAGGAAAACTGATAAGTATCAATGGCCGCAAAGACACTGAAGCTCAGCATCATGCCCAGCAGCAGCGCAGGCAATGTAGAAATCAGTTTCATGCGTTGCCTCCGTATTTTTTGTACAGCGGCAACACTTCGTTCTGCCAGACTTTTTCATTTAAATCACCGGCATGGCGATAACGGATAATGCCCTGACCGTCGATCAGGAAGGTTTCCGGTGCACCGTACACACCGAGATCTAATCCCAGCATACCGTCGCCGTCGTACAGACTCAGCATGTACGGATTGCCCAGTGTATTCAGCCAGTTCACCGCTTTCCGTCGGTCATCTTTATAGTTCAGCCCCACTACGCGCACGCCTTTCGCCGCCAGCGTATTGAGATAATCATGCTCAGCGCGACAGGTCGGACACCAGGTCGCCCAGACGTTGAGCAGCATCGGTTTGCCGTCGCGCAGCACCGACTGATCGTAGGTTTTACCGGCCTGCGCCAGTGATTCCAGTTTGAATACCGGCACCGGTTTACCGATCAGCGCAGATTCCAGCAACGTCGGATCATCGCCGTTGGCATTGCGGGTCAGCTGCACTAAAAATGCCGCCGCCAGCGCCAGAAATAAGATCAGCGGAATAAAGAGGAGTTTACGGTTCATGCTTCTTCAGCCTCCGCCAGACCTTGTTTCTTGAGTTTTTTACTCATGCGGTAACGCGGATCGAGAATACACAGCACACCGCCTGCCGCCATAAAGATGCCGCCCAGCCAGATCCAGCGAACAAATGGTTTGTAATACAAACGCACCGCCCACGAGCCGTCGTCCATCTCTTCACCGAGCGCCGCATACAGGTCGCGCGCCAGATTGCCGTCGATGGCCGCTTCGGTCATCATGCTGCGCGCCACGCTGTAAAAGCGTTTTTCAGCATGCAGCGTGGTGACTTTTTTGCCGTTCTGCGTGACATCAATATTCGCTTCGCCGCCGGTGTAGTTCGGGCCGGTGATGTCGCGCACATCGCGGAAGATAAAGTGATAATCATGAATATCCACTGTATCGCCAGACTTCATGCGCACATCGCGCTCAACGCTGTAATTCTGGCTAAAGGCGATACCGATAACCGTCACCGCCACGCCAAGGTGACCCAGCACCATGCCCCAGTGGCTGCGGGAAAGTTTGGTCAGGCCGCGCCAGAAAGTATGACGGTGAGTGGCGCGTTCGTGCAGTTCCATCAGCGTCAGCACAATCACCCACACCGACATCAGCAGGCCGACAACGGTCATGCCGACAATTTTGTCCTGCAACAACCACGGAAGAAGAATCGACAGGAGCAGCGTCACTACCAGAGCAAAGCCCAGGCGACGCCACAGTTTGCTCGGTTCATCACGACGCCAGCGCACCAGCGGCCCGATACCCAGCAGCAGCGCCAGAGGTGCCATCAGCCAGGTAAACATCGTATTAAAGAAAGGTTCGCCGATAGAGATACTTCCCAGCCCGAGCTGTTTATGGATAAGCGGTAACAATGTACCGAGCAGCACCACCAGCATCGCCGCCACCAGCAGCACGTTATTACCGAGCAGATAGCTTTCGCGGGAATGTAATTCGTGACGGCTTGGCGCGCGCACCGAGTTACCTTTGAAGGCGTACAGCAGCAACGAGCCGCCGATCACAATCACCAGATACGCGAGGATAAACATGCCGCGCGCCGGATCTGAGGCAAACGAGTGAACCGAAACCAGCACGCCGGAACGCACCAGGAAGGTACCGAGCAGACACAGCGAGAAGGCGGTGATCGCCAGCAAAACGGTCCAGGCTTTAAACGTGCCGCGTTTTTCGGTAACCGCCAGCGAGTGGATCAGCGCCGTACCGGCCAGCCACGGCATAAAGGACGCGTTTTCTACCGGATCCCAGAACCACCAGCCACCCCAGCCTAATTCGTAATACGCCCATGCGGAGCCGAGCACGATACCAATCGTCAGGAAGACCCACGCGGCTTGTGTCCACGGACGCGACCAGCGCGCCCAGGCGGTATCGAGACGTCCGGCCATCAGGGAGGCAATGGCAAATGCAAACGCGACGGAGAAACCGACGTAACCCATATACAGCAATGGCGGATGGAAAATCAGCCCGATATCCTGCAACACCGGATTCAGGTCACTGCCGTCAACCGGGAAATTCGGCAGCGAGCGGATAAACGGGTTGGAAGTCAGCAGGATAAACAGCAGGAAGCCGCCGGTGATCATCCCCATAACGGCCAGCACACGCGCCACCGCATCCTGCGGCATACGACGGCTGAACAACGCAACGGCGAGCGTCCAGCAACTGAGCAATAGCACCCACAGCAACAGCGAACCTTCGTGCGCGCCCCAGGTAGCCGCGACGCGGTAATACACCGGTAAATGGGTATTGGAGTTATTGGCGACATACGCGACGGTAAAATCATTCACCACAAACGCATGAACCAGAATGGCAAACGCCAGCACGATGCAGGCAAACATCCCGTAAGACAGCGGACGTGCCATCGCCATCATCCGGTTATCCTGTCGCGCCGCGCCCCACTGCGGATAAATACTCAGTAAAACCGCCAGACCTAACGCCAGACAGAGTGCAAATGTTCCGAGTTCCGGCATCATGAGCGGTCATTTCCTTTATCGTTACCCACATAAGCCGAAGCCGGCCCTTTGTGGTTTTCTTTCATGGCGTCGGCAACTTCCGGCGGCACATATTTTTCGTCGTGTTTCGCCAGAACCTGAATGGCATTCACTACATTTCCCGGCTCCATCACGCCCTGCGCTACCACGCCCTGCCCTTCACGGAACAAGTCCGGCAGGATGCCGTTATAGGTGACGGCAATCGCCCCGCGCGCATCATAAATTTTGAAACTCACCTGCAGGCTTTTCGGATCACGTTTCACCGAACCGGGCATCACCATCCCGCCGATACGCAGGCGCTGGCCGACCGTCGGCATTTCGTGGTTTTCGCCTTTGCCTTGCAGAATTTCACTGGGTGTATAAAACAAATCAATATTTGAGCGCAGCGCGTACATCACCAGTGAAATGCTCAGACCAAGGCCAATCAGCACCACCAGCGCCAGCGACAAACGCTTTTTACGACGTGGATTCACAATAACTTCTCCGGGGAAGTGTCCGGTTCCAGCGGTGACGTCTGTGCGCCTTGCTGTTTTTTAGACTGAGACTGACTAATACGTTTTTCGCGTGCCTGACGGCGGCGAACTTCATCGAGGATCTGACGACGTTGAATAAAGGTATGCGCCACCAGCGCAATCAGGGAAATCAGCGTCGCCGCAACCGACAGCCAGACATAAAATGCATAGCCGCCCATCGCAAAGAAATCATGCCAGCTGGAGAATGCAGGGCTCATCCGCGGCGCTCCTTATTCACAAGACCGGCCACCCACGGGCGCAGGCGTTCCTGAACCAGAATCAGGTTGCGTAAACGCATCAGCGTCAGGGTAATAAAGAAGAAGAGATAACCGAAAATCGCCCAGCGCAGCGGATAACGCATGCTCGGGTCGATGGTTTGCTGCATGTTGGTCGAGCCCTGATGCAGCGTGTTCCACCACTGTACGGAGTAATGGATGATAGGAATGTTCACCACGCCAACCAGCACCAGAATACCGGCTGCACGGCCAGCCAGACGGCGGTCGTCAAAGGCGTTATACAAGGCAATCACACCAAGATAGAGGAACAGTAACACCAGTTCGGAGGTCAGACGCGCGTCCCACACCCACCAGGTGCCCCACATCGGTTTGCCCCATGCGGAACCCGTGACCAGCGCAATAAAGGTGAAAACAGCCCCAACCGGCGCCATCGCGGACACCACCATGTCGGACATTTTCATCTGCCACACCAGCCCGATAAAGGCCGCAATCGCCATCGAACTGTAAATGCCCATCGACCAGATCGCTGCCGGAACGTGGATATACATAATCCGGTAACTGTTACCTTGCTGGTAATCCGGCGGTGCATAACCAAAGCCCCACACCCAGCCGATCAGCAGGCAGGCAATACCTAAAATTCCGAGCCAGGGAATGAACCGGCCACAGACGTGGTAAAGCCGTTCAGGCCTGGCGAGTTGATGTAACCATTTCCACATTGTTATCGTTGCTCACTATAAAATGTCACTGTGTGATGCCGTGGAGCCTCACCGGGCTCTTATGCGGTCGGTTAAAATCATCCGCAATTATTATCGGCGTCTCTATTGTTCACTATAGAGAAGTGTGATGTTAGTCAAAGGTTGCGCTTTTTCTTCTCTATTGTAACGACACGTAAAATAATTCTGTGTTAAGGACTTCGCGTATCTGGCGGGTCAGTGGACACTCACCCGCAGCGCAGCGGCTGTGGCAAAAGGCGTTAACGTCGCACTTCCCGCCAGCATCGCACCGAGAATGGCCAGATAGCCGCCGATCGGCATCGACATCGATGCCGCATCAATCGCGCCGGTGGCAAAAATCAGTACAGGAATATAGAGCGGCAACACCAGCAGACTCAGCAGGACGCCGCCCTTGCGCAGCCCGACAGTCAGCGCCACACCAATCGCGCCGATAAAACTCAGCGTTGGCGTACCCAGCAATATCGTCAGCGCGACGGCTTTCCAGGTTTCAAAATCCAGCGAAAGCAGCAAAGCAATCAGCGGGGAGAGGATAAGCAATGGCAAACCGGTCACCACCCAGTGAGCACATACTTTCCCCAGAACCGTGAGTGCCAGCGGCGAAGGCAATAACAACAGCTGCTCAAGCGTGCCATCGAGATAGTCATCGCGAAAAAGCCTTTCCAGCGCCAGCAATGCAGAAAGCAGCGCCGCGACCCAGACGATACCGGGTGCAATTCGCGCCAGCAGCTTCGGCTCAGGGCCAATCCCCAGCGGGAACAGCGTAATCACAATCAGGAAGAACCACAGCGGGTTGATGATTTCGGCACTTTTGCGAAAGGCAATTTTCAACTCGCGGCGCAGAACCTTAGTAAACATTCCGATTATTTTCCTTTCGCGTCACGCCAGCTCAGCGCCGGTCAGACGAATTTTGCGCACATCGCGGTTAACGCCCTGTAAATCCTGATGCGTGGTCAGCAAGACCATCCCGCCCTGCTGCACATGTTGTTCAAACAATTCAATCAGCGTGGTCACGCCCTGCTTATCAATGGCGGTGAGCGGCTCATCGAGGATCCAAAGCGGTGCATCACTCAGCCATAAACGCGCCAGCGCCACACGACGCTGTTGCCCGGCGGACATTTGCGCCACCGTGACATCTTCATAACCCAGCAGTCCGACATTTTCTAACGCCTGATAAATAGCGTCAGCACGGGCAGTTCCGTTAACTGACTGCCCGCTGACAGACTGATAGAACGCAAGGTTTTCATACGCAGTAAGCACTGACTTTACGCCAGGCTGATGACCGAGATACAGAAGCTGCTGATGGAAAACGTCGCGCTGGCGGCGGGTGTTCACGCCCTTCCAGCGGACTTCACCGGCCTCCGGAGAGGACAATCCGGCAAGAATTCTCAGTAAACTGGTTTTACCGGCGCCGTTGCGGCCTTCGATTTGCACCATTTCACCCGGTTCGATCGTGAAACTTAAGCCGCTAAACAAGGTTCGCTCATCGCGTACACAGCTCAGGTTAAGGGCTTCAAACATGGTGATGTCTCTTATTTTTCACAAGCGCGCATCATATCACAGGCGTCAGGCGCGACGCAGCTCAGGGGCCCACAGTTTACAGGGTTGAAAACCCTGAAATCCAGCAAACAATCCGCAAAATGTCCCATAAGGTTCATGGGTTAATGGTTTGTAACTTTTTTGTATATCTCCTCATAATCTCCCTGCCTCGCCTATGCTTATCTCAGACCACCTTTACAACTACTTTGACGTACTTTTGGGGAATCACCATGACCGGCGAAAAACAGCATCCTGACAGTAAAGATGTCGACAGCGACGAACATTCTCAGGGCAAAGAGATTGAAACCGGAGAAGATAATTTACCTTCGAAAGCGGCAGCAGTGCATGAAGTCATCCGCATGGAAGGTGAGAAAGAACTTGAGCGAGACGGGCAGGCTTTGCTGTGGTCCGCGATTGCCGCCGGACTTTCGATCAGCGCCTCGCTGATGGCCAAAGGCATTCTGCACGCCCGCCTGCCCGACAGCCCCGAACGCTTCTTCATCGAAAACATCGGTTATACCGTCGGGTTCATAATCGTCATCATGGCGCGCCAGCAACTGTTTACTGAAAACACCGTCACCGCTGTATTGCCTGTCATGCAAAAACTGACCGGTAAAAATGTTCTGCTGCTTTTACGTTTGTGGGGCATCGTGCTGGCCGGTAACGTCATCGGCGGCGGCCTTGCCGCGCTGGTATTTCATCTGGTGCCGTTCTTTGATTCCGCCACCGACGAGGCTTTTCGTACCATCAGTCTGGAGATCATGGAAAAAGATCCCGAAGGCATGTTCGTCGGCGGCATGGTGTCCGGCTGGCTGATTGCCACAATGGTCTGGATGATCCCCTCTGCCGGTGCCGCCAAACTGTGGGTGATTATGCTGATGACGTACATGGTAGCGATTGGCGACCTGACACATATCGTGGTCGGATCGGTCGAAGTGCTGTATCTGGTGTTCTCCGGCGCCATCCCCTGGTACGAATTTATCTGGCCATTCGCCCTGCCGACGCTTGCCGGAAACATCTTCGGCGGCACCTTTATCTTCGCGCTGATAAGCCATGCACAAATCCGTAACGACATGAGTAATCAGAAGAAAGCCAAAGCGAAGAAAGAGGAAATGGAAGCGGCAAAGAAAGAGGCTGCAAAACCCTGACTGGCGACGAAACGACCAAACAGAACTCTAACGCCTTATTATTGAGAGAAAAACGAGTATACTACGCGGGCGCTTTCCACAGGCGCCCGTGTCTCCTTAGTTAAACGGATATAACAAGCCCCTCCTAAGGGCTAGTTACAGGTTCGATTCCTGTAGGGGACACCATTTCAATTCCTCTCGATGTCCCCCAAAACCCATCACCAGCCTGGAACCGCCCCGCCATTAAAGATTTTCTCTGCCGCTTTTGCCACTTCCGGTGACTGATACGATTTCAGAAACTCCTGCACGTTTTGGGCATCTTTATTGTCTGGTCGGGAAACCAGAATGTTCACATATGGCGAGTTTTTATCTTCGATAAATATGCTGTCGTGAACCGGCGATAATCCGGTTTGCTGGATATAAGTGGTGCTGATGATGGCCACATCGACTTTCGCATCGTCGAGCACGCGCGGCAGCTGTGCGCCTTCGAGTTCCATAATGTTCAGATGACGTGGGTTTTCGGCGATATCCAGCGCAGTTGGCAGCAGACCTTTACCGTCTTTCAGAGTGATCAGTTTCTCTTTTTGCAGCAGCAACAGCGCGCGGCCTAAGTTGGTTGGATCGTTGGGGATCGCCACGGTCGCTCCATCTTTCAGCTGATCGACGGTTTTAATCTTTTTCGAGTAACCGGCCATCGGGAAGACGAACGTATTGCCGACCACCACCAGATGATAACCGTGGGCCTTATTATCCTGCTCAAGGAACGGACGGTGCTGGAACACGTTGGCATCCAGTTCGCCATGTTCGGTGGCATCGTTTGGCAATAATGAGCCGCTGAACCCCACCAGTTCAACGTCCAGACCGTATTTATCTTTCGCGACTTTTTTAGCAACCTCCGCGACATCCTGCTCTGCGCCGTTAATCACGCCGACTTTAATATGTTTTGCATCACCGCTTTTTTGGTCACAACCCGCCAGCAGTAATCCCGCCAGCAATACCACAGCGCCAGTCCGTAAACGAGGTAAGGTCAGTTTCACTTTTTTTCCTTAAAAAATAACCGCTAATGCGTAAGAAAACGACTATAGCAGGAGGACAGCGGCGATTTAAAAAACCAATAAAGCATCGCTAAGAAGAAAAAAGCATATAGAGGATCCCGCTGAATTCCTGGCATCCAGATCATTTCCTTATATCTGTGATAAACCGTTTGCTCTCCCTGCCTCTTTTCGGAAAGAGTAGGCTATAGCGAAATCACAAACGAGACCGGAAAGATGGAAATTATTGAAGCAGATGAACAACATATTCCTGCCATGCAGAAGATTTATGCCTGGCATGTTTTGCATGGTACGGCCTCGTTCGAAACTCAGCCGCCTGATGAATATGAGATAGCACTGCGCCTGAAAAAAATTCAGGAAGCCGGTTTGTTGTGGCTGGTCGTTCTGCATGAAGGCGAAGTGAAAGGGTTTTGTTATCTGGGCCGTTACCGCGAGCGTTTTGCTTACCGCTTCACGCTGGAAGATTCGATCTACATTGACCCCGGTTTTCAGAAACGCGGCGCGGGCAAGGCGTTACTTCGCCGCGCCATCGACTGGGCCGAGATGCACGGTTTTCGCCAGATAGTGGGCAATATCGGCGACAGCGAGAATGAGGCGTCGATCAATCTGCATCTCGCTGCCGGTTTTCAGGTGAAAGGCAGCATGCATTCCGTCGGTTTCAAGCATGGCCGCTGGCTGGATACGGTATTTATGCAGCGCGCGCTGGGTGACGGCAACCAGTCGGTACCTGAATAACCGCTGCGCCGCGCTGCCGTTTTTACAATCACTGCTTACAACCCCAGTGCGCCGCCAGAGCCTGCCGGCAGTTCACCGCGTACGGTTTTGCGCGTCGCACTGCCGCCCCAGACTTCTTTGTAGTCGTAGCCGGTCAGGTCTTTGATCACTTTCTGGCACTCCGGTGTGCAATCATCAAGGTCGCCACCCAGTTTCAGGCGTGCGACTTCTTTGATAAGCGTTTTGTGGGTATCGCGGGTCAGTTTGAATCTAAACGTCATGTAAAAACTGACCGCCAGCAGTGCGCCGGTGGCAAAAATCAGCAGGCCGATAATCGCGTGCAATGCGCTCTCCGGCTGGACTCCCTGCCCTTTCACAAATCCGCTTTCCTGCAAGACCGTACCAATCAGCATAATCGCCAGCGCCACGGTGCTTTTGCGGGTCAGCACCATCACACCGGCAAAGATCCCTTCACGGCGTTTTTTGGTGACGATTTCATCAACGTCGGGAATAAAGCTGTAGATATTCCACGGAATATAATAAAGACCGGCGCGGGCAAAGCCAAATACCGAAAATATTGCTGAGAACAGTAACCATGAAACTGCCGCATCTGAAATATAAAGATAAAACAGAAATACCAGTACGCCAAAAATAATACCGTAAGAAAGCCGTAACGCCGCAGATGGCGACATGTTGAGTTTTTCCAGCAACATCATAAATCCGAAAGTGGAAGGCACAGAGACTAACGCTGCCACACTTAAATAACCGGAAACCGATGCAGCATCCTGATGTAATCCATACACTACGTAATAGGTAAATACCGCACCAAATACATCCAACGCGGTAAATGAAAAGATATAGATAATAATATGCTGGCGGAACATGCGAATTTTAAAGGATGAAAAGAGATCTAACACCAGGCTTTTTAAATGATGCCACAGACTACCGCCCCCGGCTGTTAACGGCTCGGGTTCGAACTCTTCGCGGACGTCTTTAGCCTCCCAGGTACACATCCAGGTAGTGAATACCGCCACGCAGAAAATACAGGCAAAAATCAGGCCGGTGTAGGTGTACGTCAGCGAGTTGTCTTTGCCGGTGAACATCATTATCACGCCGGGAATAGACACCGCGAGCAGGCCGCCAAGCTGAGAACAAATCATGCGAACGCCCGAAAGACGGGTTCGTTCACTGAACCGGTTAGTCATCTCCGCCGAAAGTGTTTCCCACGGAACAAGTACCATCGCGGATAACAATTCGATAGAAAGATAGGTACCGAGATAATACCAGTAGCTCATGTCCGTGACCCAGACCAGCGCGTACAGGAACATCAGCGGAGCGCTTATCAGCAGGAAGAACCGGCGGCGACCGAATTTTTTACCGAGCCAGGTATTGCCGAAATTATCGGTGATATAGCCCATTATCGGGCTTAATATGGCATCGATAACGCGGGCGATAGCGAAAATAGAACCGGCCTCAAAAACCGACAATCCGCAATAAGTGGTATAGAAGAATAATAGCCAGGTGCCAATAACGGCAAATGCACCACCACCAAATAAATCGGTCACACCATACCCGATGGCCGTGCCGTAACCGACTCTGCGTTCAGTTGGTTTCATTTTTATTATCCTGTCAGTGTAGGGTTATTATTAAAATTATTTAATCGGTAAGCGTTATCCAGGTTCTTAATTGTGAGGAGCGATAAATTGCCCCGACGATATTGAGAGAAATCTCCGCCTCCGCCACAGCGGTATAATTATTTTCCTGTGGATGACGGATGCTTTGGTAGAAATTTAAAACCGCCTGCCGGTGGCTGTCGCCCCAGTAACTTTTCGCCGCTCCCGCCGGTTTTTCATCGCTGATAAGCTGAGTCCGGTTTTTGCCCTGAATCAGCCACAGTGCGTTGTGATGCAGCTGCAACAGGCCATTTTCGCAGTGAATTTCCAGCAGCAGCGGCGAATCAGTGCTGTGACAGTTGGTGGCATAAAACAGTCCGCGCGCGCCGTTGGCCAGTTGCAGGCTGGCCATCGCGCTGTCCTCATTTTCCGTTACATCGCCGAGAAACGTGCTATCCACCACGCCTTTTACCGCCAGAACGCCGCCGCCAAACCATTGCATCAGATCCAGCGTGTGAATGGCCTGATTGATCAGCAGACTCCCGCCTTCGGTGTCGAAACGCCCGCGCCACGGGCTCTCGGTGTAATATGCCCCGCCGCGTGACCAGGTCAGCACCGCTTTAATGCTCTGCATCCGCCCGAGCTGACCGCTCTCCAGCCACGTTTTGATTTTCTGGCTCGACGGGTTCAGGCGGTTCTGGTAACACACGCCCACCCTTCCCTGCGCATTTTCAGCTGCCTGCCGGAGGATCTTCACTTCCCCCGAATTCAGCGCCAGTGGTTTCTCGGTGAACACGTGTTTTCCCGCCGCCAGCGCGGCGAGGATCGTTTCCAGATGCAAATGATGCGGCAGGCAGATATGTACCACGTCGATGAGCGGGTCTCGCAACATTTCATGATAATCCGCATAAAAATCACATCCATAACGCTGCGCCAGCTGCTGCCCTTTGGCGATATCGGTTTCCACGATGGCGCGCAAACGGCTGTCAGCGTCATGTTCAATCGCCACCACATGACAGTTATGAATGGATCCGCAGCCGATCACTGCCGCCTGAAGCGTTTTCATGGTGAGTCTCCTGTCAGTGCGTGCCGTTTGCCAGCATCTGCGCCCGCACACACAGTTCTGCGGCCTTAAACGCATGTTCCTGCGTCATGGCTTTTTCGGTGCGGTTAAGACAATCGCGGATCAGCTGACCGAAGAACGGGAAGCCGACGTTGCCGGAAACCGGATAACGGAATTCCCCTTCCCCGTTGACCAGATACACCACATCCTGTTCGCCGCGTGTGAGATCAACATATTTGCGGATTTCGATATAACCTTCGGTGCCGAGCAGCGTCAGACGCCCGTCTCCCCAGGTACTCAGCCCCTGCGGCGTGAACCAGTCACAGCGGAAATACCCGCGCGCACCGTTTTCACCTTCCAGCATGGTGTCGCCAAAATCCTCAAACTTCGGATATTGCGGATGATTGAAATTCAGCGCCTGAGCCGCTACCACGCGGGCATTGCTGTTGCCGGTATAAAACAGGAACTGTTCAATCTGATGGCTGCCGATATCACACAAAATGCCGCCGAAACGTTCCCGTTCGTAAAACCAGTCAGGACGCCCTTCCCCTTCACGATGCGGTCCGGTGCCGAGCGTCTGAATCACCCGACCGATGGCCCCTTCCTGCACCAGTTGTCCCGCAAAGACCGCGCTTTCCACATGCAGCCTTTCGCTGTAATACACCGCGTATTTACGCCCCGTCGACGTCACTTTTTCTTTCGCCGCTGCCAGCTGCTCCAGCGTGGTGAGCGGCGCTTTATCGGTAAAATAATCTTTACCGGCGTCCATCACTTTCAGCCCCAGCGCGCAACGTTGTGACGGAACTCCCGCCCCTGCCACCAGCTGAACTTCTTTATCATCGAGGATAGTTTGCAGGGATCCGGCGACTTTCACCTGCGGATACTGCGCAACGAACTTCTGCACTTTTTCCGGATCCGGATCGTAAACCCATTTCAGGCTGGCACCCGCTTCGATCAGGCCATTGCACATGCCGTAAATATGCCCGTGATCCAGCGCTGCGGCAGCAATCACGAATTCTCCCGGTTTGACCACGGGCTGCGGTTTGCCCACGGGGGCATAGTTCATTCCGTCTCTGATGCTCATGTTCAGGCTCCTGTATCCATGTTTTTACCCAGCGGGATCGCATCTTCGTTGGCGAAGTTTTCCACCGAGGCGGATTTCTCGTAAAAATGCGGTGCCAGCGAAACCAGTCCGCCGGTCTGATAAAACGGATCCGTCGGCACCAGCGGCAACGTCACAATGCTGCGGGTAATGGCCGATTTATAAATGGCAGCAATCAGTTCCAGCGAACGTTTACCCTGCACGCCGTCAATCAGCGGCGCAGACTGCGTTTCCAGAGCGGTCAGGAAGTTGTCGATCTGGCCTGTGTGCAGCGTATAGGTGAGTTTGGGGATGGACTGATAGGCGTCTTCGAGGCGGTTTTCGCGTGCCGTATCACGCGCTTCAACCGGAAATCCGTTGGGCGCAGAAATGCTGGCGTACTTATCCCACGGCGCGGAAATCCGTGCTTTTTCCCCCTGAATGACAATCTTCTGATCTTCACCGTGATGCACTACCGACGCCGTCAGTTGCGTCAGAGCGCCGGAATCATATTTGAAAATCGCCGCAGAGAGGTCTTCCACTTCAGCGTTATCGTGTGCGGCGTTGGTGATCATCGACACCACTTCGGTCGGGAAACCAAGCATCCACTGAATAGCATCGATATGGTGAACCGCGTGATTGAGCGTGCAACCGCCCGCTTCTTTTTCCCAGGTTCCGCGCCACCACAGGTCGTAATACGAATGCCCGCGCCACCAGAAGGAATCGACCTGCGCGTGGCACACTTTGCCGGTCTCACCGGAATCGAGTACTTTTTTCAGACGCCAGAACGCATCGGTAAAACGGTTTTGCGCAATAATAGAAAGCGTTTTACCGCTGGCCTGCGCCGCGCCAATCATCGCATCACATTCCTGTAATGAGGCCGCCATCGGCTTTTCGCAGAGCACATGTTTTCCCGCATTCAGGGCATCAATAGAAATTTCGGCGTGCACATAAGGCGGCGTACAGACATCAAACACATCAATATCAGGATCGTTAAGCACGTCGTGATGGCTGGCGTACACTTTGGCGTCGTTCAAACCATAGTGACGTTTTTTCTCCTCCGCTTTTTCCGGATAAATATCGACCAAAGCCACAATCTGGCAGCGACCGGCAAACTCCAAATATCCCTGAATATGGTTATGCGAAATATTACCGGTACCGATGACAGCTATTTTAAGCATTATCTGACTCCTGATTTAAACGCTGACGGAGGCTGATTTAAAGCCACACAAAAGGCGTCACCTGACTGAATTCATTAAAAAATCCGGCCCGGCTAAATACCTTGTTTTGATTTATGAGGTTTATATTCAGGAGAGTAGTAATGGCTTTTTTTTCCAACAACCGCTATTTGTGACAGGAATTGCAGTGCAGCAGAATGGTTTTGCTATGATGGGGAATAGCTGAATAATTACAAACAGTTAACCGTGGTAATAAGTCCATACTCTAATGAGGCGTTGATCACAAAATGACGGGAAAATTAAAAATCAGGCAAATTGCGGAGTTAACCGGGCTTTCTCCGAGCACTGTTTCCCGTGTGCTGGCGGGTAAATCAAATGTGAGTCCGCAGGCAAAAGAAAAGGTATTTAACCATGCGAGAACTATGGGTATTTTACGCGACATTCCCTCCAGCCGTCTGTTAATGAACTCTCTGTTAATCTGTGCGCCGCCTGAGGCTTTCTCGCCGTATGAAGATCTGTATTATTACGAAGCCATTCAGCAGATCACCGCAGAAGTCGCCCGTTTTGATATTCACATCCGCAAATGTGCCCTGAATGTCAATGATCCGGATATCGCCTCCTTTATGCAGGCGCTGCACCAGACCGACATCGATGGCATTATAATTATCGGAATTGATGACGGCATGCTTTACCGGCTGGCGGCAGAGGCAAATAAACCGGTAGTGATGGTCAATGCCAAAGACCGCGAGATGCGGCTCGATTGCGTATCTGCGGACCATTATTCCATCGGTTACAGCGCGGCTAATTTTCTATTTCAGAAAGGACATCGTCCGGTTTTACTGTTCACCGATTTACGGCGTGAAACCATGATGCAAAGGCTGGACGGCTTCAAACGCGCCTGTCTGGAACATCACATTGTGTTCGACGAAGCGACGCATCTGCTGATTAATCACGGTAACGGGAAAGAACAGGCGCGGGAAAGTTTTGAAAAATATTTACGGGAACGCAAACCGGAATGCCTGCCTTCGGCCATTATCTGCGGGAGCACGCCTATTGCACACGCCACGCTGGAAGCCCTGAGCGCCCTCGGTATTCAGGTACCGCAGGATATTTCAGTGATCAGCATGGATTTTGAACATGAGCTGAAAACTCTTTCGCCGATGGATTTTACCTCGGTGATGTTGCCCTGCCGGGAACTTGGCAGTGAAGCGGTTTATATTCTGCAAAGCCGTCTTACACGGCCAGCGGGCGCAAAATTCAACCTGTTGCTGCAAGGCAAAATTCACACCGGCCAGTCGGTGGCCGATGTGAAATGGAAGCGCAAAGGGTTGTATACGCAACCTTCCGGTTTATAAACAGACGATGATGATCAGTTGCGACCGGCCATCACACCGCCGTCAATATCCCAGATTGCGCCGGTGACCCAACCCGCTTTTTCGCTCAGCAGGAACGCGACGGTTTCAGCGATATCACGCGGCGTACCGACGCGGCCAATCGGGTGAAAACTGTTGAAGCTGTTCATCACACCTTCCACTTCATCTTTCGCGATAAAACCTTCATAAATTGGCGTCTGCACCACCGCCGGAGACACGGCGTTGACACGGATGCCGTGACCGCCCAGCTCAATCGCCATGTTTTTGGTCAGCGCATGCAGCCCGGCTTTGGCCATTGAATAGGCGGAAGAAGGCGTGGCACCGATGGCCTGCTGCGCCCACATCGACCCGATATTCACCACCGAACCGCGCGTTCCGGCTGCCAGCATATTTTTCACTACATCACGGGTGATGAAAAACGTCGCGCGGTTAATGTTCATATACATGTCGTAATCGGCTTCTTCATGCTCCGCGAAAGGTTTCGGGAAGAACACACCCGCGGCATTCACCAGCAGACTAATATCCTGATGCTCCGCGTTAATCGCGTGACGGATGTGATTCATGCCCTGCTCCGTCATCAGATCACCCACCAGCACGGAAACCGGACCGAGTGCGGAAAGCTCACGCTGCGCGGCGTCGGCTTTTTCCTGACGGTTACCGACCAGCACCACACTGCCGCCCTGCTCCAGCACCAGAAGCGCGGTTTCCAGCCCCATGCCGCTTGTACCACCAACAACCAATAATTTTTTACCGCTGAATGTGTTGCTCATCATTTTTATCTCCGCAATATTTTCTTTGTCTGTGTAACCGGAGCCGTTCGTCGTTCCGGCTGATGAGGTCATCATGCCAGCCATGCGCACCGCCAGCGACGCATAAGAAATAAGTCATCGACAAAGAAAAACTATCTCGCTACTGTGCGTTGGTACTTTGCAAAAAAATCGCCCCGACGATGAGAACATCATGCGAATCCTCAAGAGACTGAAATGGTTGCAGGCTTTTGAAGCCACCGCGCGACACGGCAGTTTTACCGGCGCGGCGAATGAGCTGGGCGTAACACCTGCTGCGGTCGGCCAGCTGGTGCGGGCACTGGAAGAATGGGTCGGACATCCGCTGCTTACGCGCAGCCGCTCCGGCAGTGAACGCCTCACGCTGCTCAGCGATGTGCATGATGCGCTCGATGACATCTCGCTCGGACTGGATAAACTGGAAAGCGGCCTGACAAAACTTCGCGGGCGCAGTGCGCGCTCAGTGGTGGTGGTCACCGCCTCGCAGGTGCTGGTGATGAACTGGCTGATGCCGCGGCTTAACCGTTTTTCAGAACGCCACCAGAACATTGATATCCGTCTGGACGTCGCAGACCGGCTCACCGATCTTGCACATGGTGAAGCCGATATCGGTATCCGCTGCGGACCAGGAAACTGGCCGGGGTTACACGCCACCTGGCTGATGGATGAAGAAGTGGTGATGGTGTGCAGCCCGTCCTTGCTGCCCGCAGATAAAAAGATCAGCAATGCCTGGCTGTATGAACAAAAGCTAATCCACGACGACACGCCGCACCCTGGCGCGAATTTCCCGCTGTGGGAAAGCGTACTGAAAAAATGCGGGCTGGACGGCGTACGCCAGTCACATCAGCATATTAATTCCACCGCCGCGGTGATCCAGGCCGTGCTCAGCGGTCAGGGCATCACGCTGGTACGCAAAGCGCTGGTGCAGCAGGATTTAGATATTCACCGGCTGGTGCAGTTATTCCCGCAAATGTCGCTGCCAATCACCTGGTCTTATTATCTCGTCAGCTCTGCAAAATCATTACAACGCCCGGAAGTGCAGGCATTTCACGACTGGATGGTGGAAGAAATTCACTGACCGGCACAGGGCACATTCTCAGCGTCATCGTTGATTATCTCCTGCTAAACTTTTGAGTCTTATCCTCAAAAAAAGATGCGGAGAATGTCATGTCAGAACAGTATCAGCCACCGAAAGTCTGGACCTGGAATAAAGACGAAGTCAGCAAGTTCTCGAACATCAACCGCCCGATAGCGGGCCCGACGCATGAGAAAACGCTGCCGGTCGGTAAACACCCGCTTCAGCTGTATTCTCTTGGCACACCGAACGGCCAGAAAGTGACGATCCTGCTGGAAGAATTGCTGGAACAAGGCGTCAGCGGTGCGGAATATGATGCGTTTATTATCCGCATCAACGAAGGCGATCAGTTCTCCAGCGGATTTGTGGACGTTAACCCGAACTCAAAAATTCCGGCACTGCTGGATAACTCGACCACGCCGCCGATCCGCGTGTTTGAATCCGGCAATATCCTGCTGTACCTGGCCGAAAAATTCGGTAAGTTCCTGCCGAAAGATCTCGCCGGTCGTACCGAAACCCTGAACTGGTTGTTCTGGCTGCAAGGCTCCGCGCCTTATCTGGGCGGCGGCTTCGGGCATTTTTATCATTACGCACCGGTCAAAATCGAATACGCCATTAACCGCTTTACGATGGAAGCGAAACGTCAGCTGGATGTGCTGGATCGTCAGCTTGCGGAGCACCGTTTCATCGCCGGTGAAGAATACACCATTGCCGATATCGCCATTTTCACCTGGTACGGCAGTCTGGCGCAGGGCGGCTTGTACGAGTCCGCCGAGTTCCTCGACATCAAATCCTATAAGCATTTCCAGCGCTGGGCTGCGGATATTGCCAGCCGTCCGGCGGTGAAACGTGGCCGTATTGTTAACCGCACCTGGGGTGACGAACAGCTGGAAGAACGCCACGATGCCTCTGATTTCGATGGCGTGCTGAAGTCGTAACAGCCTGACAGCAGATAAACAAAGGGCGGGATTTTGCGATCCCGCCCTTTTTGCGTTTATGCGTTTTCAGGCATTTTCGGTTTGCGGGTCGAGATACTTTTTGAACCAGGCGACGGTCCTTTCCCACGCTAAATCTGCTGCTGCTTTGTCGTAGCGTGGTGTGGAATCATTGTGGAAACCGTGATTCACGCCGGGGTAAATATGCGCCTCATAGACTTTATTATTGGCTTTCAACGCCGCTTCATACGCAGGCCAGCCTTCGGTAATCGGTTTATCCAGCTCGGCGTAATGCAGCAATAACGGTGCTTTTATTTTCGGCACATCTTCGGCTTTCGGCTGACGACCATAGAAAGGCACCGCCGCGGCCAGTTCCGGATACGCCACCGCCGCCGCGTTAGCCACGCCGCCGCCGTAACAAAAACCGGTGATCCCGACTTTGCCGGTCGCCGTTTCGTGATGCATCAGAAACTCAACGGCCGCAAAAAAGCCATTCATCAGTTTGGTCGGATCGACCTTTTGTTGCAGCTCGCGCCCTTTTTCATCGTTACCCGGATAACCGCCGACTGAACTCAGGCCGTCCGGCGCCAGCGCGGTGAATCCGGCTTTCGCCACACGTCGTGCCACGTCTTCAATGTAGGGATTCAGCCCGCGATTTTCATGCACCACCACTACGCCGGGCGCTTTACCGGGCACTTTACCGGCAAACCTGGCCGGACGCACCAGATACGCCCGCACGCTGCCGTGTCCCTGCGGCGAGGGATAGTGAATGTATTCCGCCACAATATCCGGATCGGTGAATTCCACCTGTTCGGCATAGGCATAATTGGGTGTCATCAGCGTGGTCAGTGCGGCAAGGGACAATCCGCCCGCGACAAATTTTGCCGATAAATCAAGAAACTCACGTTTGGTCATTTTGCCGTGTACGTAGAAATCAAAATATTCGAGGAGTTCAGGTGGGAAATCTTTAGCTGTCATTCGCGTCATTTTCAGGCTCCGTTCCATGCAAAAGAAGCATAAATAATGGCCTGATTTTGACGATTTTGTAAACCGGTTGTGAAATTGACCGCCAATCCTCCCCCGCTCAGAACCTTTTAACGGCGGAGAATGCTAAACTACAGCGCAAAATGGAGAAGCAATGAAAATACATTTCATCGAGTGGAACTCAGAATACGAACGGATGATGACGTCTGCTCTGAAAAAAGAATTTAATGTGCAGACGATTTATAACGTCAAAAAACACTATAAATCTGTTCATGCATTATTGCCCGGGAAGGGCCTGAAACGCTGGCACCAGCGGCTGCACTCCTCTATCAAATTCCGCCACATCGGGAAAGACGATATCGTTATTTGTAACGGTTACAGCGCTTTTTTGATGCTGGATTTTCTTGCTCTGCTGAATTGCAAAAAAATACTGGTGCTGCGCGATTCAGTTGCCGCCCTGACGGCGAAAAGACGCAGGCTAAAATTACTGGCAGAAGACGAAAATTATCTCGACAGAGCGATGCCCGTTTTTGATGTTATTTACAGTTTTGATCCCGATGATTGCAGGAAATACGGCTTGTCCTTTGTCAGTCAGTTTTTACCCTTCACCCGCAATGACATTGCTGTGCAAGTGGCTGAGCGGGTAAACGCCCCGACAGAACATTCATGCTTTTATGTCGGGGGTTATGATGATTACCGGGCAGGTCTGATTAATGATCTGGCGCCAATATTGCGGGAAAATCACTGCCAGCCGGATTTTTATCTGGTGGGGGGTGACGCGGAGGATCCAAAATACTCCGCCTTCTGCATCAATGAAAAAATCAGTTATCAGCAAAATATTGAGAAACTGAAACGCTCCTCAGTCGTGCTGGAAATTAACAAACCGGGTCAAAGCGGATTAACTCTGCGCGCACTCGAGGCGATGGCTTTCAATAAAAAGCTGATTACTAATAACGCCTCAATAAAAGATTATGATTTTTATCACTCTGATAAAATCTTTATCTGGGGAGAAGATGACCGCAACAGCCTGGCCCGCTTTCTGTCATCACAGCATCAGAAAACTGACCTGGCTTTGATGAAAAGTTATTGCGCCGACGGCATGCTGAAAACATTGACCGGAACTGCAGTAGAATAAAATTTATGCCTGCCAACACAACCGGGCAGCAAAAGGAAACGCTATGAACAACAATCTCGCAGGGCTGAGTAAAGAAGAAATGGACAAAGTGAGTGCCGGACTGGCCGCCGGGACGGTCGCAGTGCGTGAGCGCAACAATCTGCCGGTGAATGCAGATGAAGTTGAAATGGAGCAGCCTGAACACCTGCGCGCATATTTTCGCGAGCGTCTGGCGCACTATCGTCAGCAGCCCGCAAAAAAGTAACCGAACCTGATTACCGGCAAACAGATTTAGCGGCGCACCGCGAAAAAATCGTTTATCGCCCGGATCAGATAACCCGTCGCCTCACCGGGCGGCGTCTGCCCCTGATGCAGGCTGATCCCTACCTCGCCCGGTTCGGGCAACTCATTCAATATTCTGACCGTCTGCGGCCTGCCGAAATCGGTACGCACCGTAACGCCTAATCCCGCCGACATCGCGGCCCAGATCCCGCTCAGGCTGCGGCTGGTAAACGCGATACGCCACGGAATACCCGCTTTATCCAGCGCCGTTGTGGCGGCATTTCGCATCAGGCACGGCGCTTCGAAAACCAGCAACGGCACCGGTTCGCCGGTTTCCTGATAACGTTGCAGGTCGAAGTTTTCAGGGCCAATCCAGCGCATTGGTATACGCCCGAGCGACTGACTTGACGGGAAAAGCGGCGCGTCATCAGCCTGCCAGCACACCGCAAGATCAAACTCGTTATGGCGGATCCCGTCGAGTAATTGCTGGTTGCGGGTAATGCTGGCCGATAGCTGAACCTGCGGATGTGCGCGGGTAAAGGTGCCGAGAAGTGCCGGTAACAGCGCTTCGCCGAAATCCTCCTGCATTCCCAGATTCAGGCTGCCGCTCAGGGCGCTGGCAAGCATAACGGCGCTGGCTTCATCGTTGAGACTGAGGATCCGCCGCGCATAGCTCAGCATCACCTCGCCGCGCTCCGTCAGAATCAGATGTCGTCCCGATTTTTGTACCAGCTCCGTACCGGCCTGCTGTTCCAGCTTTTTCAGCTGGGCGCTGACAGCGGAAGTCGAGCGCCCCAGCCGGTCTGCCGCCAGCACAAAACTCCCCAGTTCAATGCCGGTGACAAAACTGCGCAACGCCTGTGCATCAAAAGTTACCGGCCGTTTTGCCACGTTTAATCATCCTGTTTTTATGGATTAATGCTGCTGATATTTTCGATATTAAGGACAACCATAACGTCTTATGCTCTTTTTCACACACGTTAAAAGGAGCCTGATATGAGCACAACTTCATCCCAAACCCAGACGCTGGATACCATGTCGCGGCTGACGCCTAAATTTGCAGAGCTGACAGAGCAGGTGTTGTTCGGTGATTTGTGGAAAAGAGACCAACTGTCACCGCGTGACCGCAGCCTGATCACCGTTGCTGCGCTGATTGCCCTGAACCGCACGGAGCAACTGCCCTTTCATCTGAATCTGTCGGTGGAAAACGGCGTCACTCATGCTGAAATTTCCGAGACGATCACGCATCTGGCGTTTTATGCCGGATGGCCCGCCGCTGCGTCTGCCCTGACGCGTTTCGCCGCTCTCGGTGATAAGTAACCCGTAGCCAGTCACAAGAGAAACTGAAGATGCCTTTTACCCGAATTTCCTTACCCGAACACCGTGCAGATGACTGGCAGGATACTATTTCCGCTATTTTACAGAACGCGCTGGTAGAACATTTCGCTGTTCCGGCAGATGACTGTTTTCAGCTGTTTGAACCGGCAGGCCGTGGTCAGCGGGTGATTAACCCGACATATCTGGCCGGGAAAAATGATCAACGCTCAGAGGATTTTTTGCTGTTTCACATCACCGCAGGCAAACCGCGCAACGGCTACCAGAAACAGGAGCTGTTCCGTCATCTGGCAGGAAATCTGCACGCCGCGCTGGGAATTGCTCCGGCAGATGTGATGGTGGTGGTGAGTTTTACTCATCCGGAAGACTGGTCATTCAGCCACGGGGAAATGTTTACGCTGTGAAGGGAAGGCTGCCCGCAGGCAGCCGGTAAAATCAGCGGGCGGCAATCCCTAACTTTTTCATCCGCGATAATAGCGTGGTGCGCTTTAACCCCAGCCGCTGAGCTGCGCCGCGGGGCCCGGCGACAACGCCGTTAGTTTCTTTCAGCACCTGTAAAATGCGCTCCCGTTCGTCTTCTTCACTCAGTTGCGGTGCGGGCGCGCTTTCACGCACAGCGGGAGAGACCACCTGGGCCATCGGCAAGGGGTAATTGAGTTCAGGAAGTTGCAAATCCAGCACCGTTCCGCGGGTCAGAAGCACTGCACGCTCAATGACATTTTCCAGTTCGCGTACGTTGCCAGGCCACGGCATACGGCTCAGCAGACGCAGGGTTTCCGCCGGAATACTGTCGATGGTACGCTTCATACGTTTGGCGATTTTATAGGTAAGAAATTTCACAAGTTGCGGGATATCTTCCGGACGTTCACGCAGCGGCGGAATAACAATCGGGAACACGTTCAGCCGGTAATACAGGTCACTGCGAAATTCTTTATCAGCCACCATCTGCCGCAGGTCGCGGTTGGTCGCCGCGATCATCCGCACATTCACCGAGATCAGCTTGTTGCCGCCCACCCGTTCAAACTCCTGCTCCTGCAAGATGCGCAGTAATTTCGGTTGCAACTCCAGCGGAATTTCTCCCACTTCATCCAGAAACAGCGTGCCCTGATCGGCCAGTTCGAAGCGCCCCATTCTTTGCGCCGTGGCGCCGGTGAATGAGCCTTTTTCATGGCCGAACAGATCACTTTCCATCAGACCCGCCGGCATCGCCGCACAGTTCATTTTCACCATGCGCTGATCGCGACGATCGCCGAGGTTATGAATAGCACGGGCGATCAGTTCTTTACCGGTGCCGGTTTCACCGAGGATCAGCACCGAGCAGTCGCTTTTCGCCACGATCTCAACCTGTTTCAGCACCGCAGACATGGAAGGACTGCGCCCGACAATGTCGCTGAAATCCGGGTTATTGCTGTTGATTTGCTCGGTGAGATACAGGTTTTCGTGTTGCAGTTTTTCCTTCAGGCTTTTGATTTCCTGATAGGCCAGCGCGTTATCCACGGCAATCGCAATGCGTTCGGCAATTTGCTGTAAAACCCGTAAATTCGCGGTATTGAAATTATCCGGCTGACACTGCGCCAGTTTCAGCACGCCCAGTGTTTTATGACCAAAACGCAGAGGCAGAATGCACAGGGTTTTGGTCTGGTCACGCCACAGCAGCTGGAACAGCGTGCTTTCATCGCTCCCGAAGTCTTCTGATGGCCGGACATTGGTCAGCAGCATTTCGCCACTTTTCATCACCTGCTGCTCAAGGGAACCGCTCAGCGTCATGCGCGACTGCTCGCGTTCGGCAACGTGCGTCTGGACGTAATGGGTGGCGTAAACGCTGGCCTGTTCGCTGTCTTTAGCCGCATCGCAAAGCACAATGCTGATGGCATTGATGTGGAAAAAATGATGGATAGTTTTGGCAATTTCGCCGGTCAGTTCGTCAAGATCCAGCTTTGAGAGAACCGCGTTAGTGATATCAACCAGAATGCGGAAATCGTCACGCTCGTGACGCAGCTGAGATTGCTGGAACAGTGCATTTTCACGCAACTGAATTTGTTCAACCGCAATCGCTGCCAGCATACACAGTTCGTGCAGACCGTTTTTGTCCTCTACGCTGAACGGTGTGTCATTCTGGCGGGTAAATTCACAGCCGCCCAGCAAGCCGGATGAGGCCAGCAAAGGCACCAGACAATATCCGGTAAACGCCGGATACAGGTTCAGTGCGCTCAGCTGAGGAAAATGCAGATGCAAAGCATCGCTGCGCCAGACCTGCGTTTTCGGGTTGCTCAGCAAGGCATGAACCGGACCGGTCGCCAGCAGCGTTTCATCTTCGTAACTTACCGGCTGATGATGCGGATCGATACCATAAAAACTGACCCGCTCGCTTGGGTTGTCGATATTCTGATTGTCGAAAAGAACCAGCGTCACGGCGTCGGCAATACCGGCAGCCTGCACCACCTGCGTGAGAGTTTCCAGCAGCGATGTCATGGTCTGTTGCAGCAGCAGTGTGCGCGTCAGTTCCAGCAATCCTTTGTGTTTGGTAATGCTCATTGTTGCACTCTGCATAGCGTTAGCTCTGGATAGCATGAATTTTTGAATAAAAACGGCAGAGAAAATTCTACCCCTTTCGCCGCAACAGGCCCCCTGACGAGATCAACAAATCCGGGGTAATGGCTCCGCATTTGGTAACATTAGCTGGCGTGAAACCCCCAGCGCACCGCGCAGACAAACCTGCGGCGATGCCGTCACCTCACCGATGGTGGCAGCGTCAGCGCCGAGCGGATGGCTGTGCAATAATTTCAGTACCGCGTTTTCTTCCTGTGCCGAGACTACCGCCACCAGTTTTCCTTCATTGGCAAAATTGAGTGGCTCCAGCCCGAGCAGTTCGCAAATTCCCCGTACTGCCGGTTTAACCGGTATAGCGGTTTCGTCGATGCAAATCCCGAATCCGCTGGCGGCTCTGAACTCGTGAAGAATGGCATTTACCCCGCCTCGTGTGGCATCGCGCAAGGCACGGACACCGGAAAGTGCGCGCAGCGGCGCGATCATCGGCGCCAGCACCGCGCAGTCGCTTTCCACCTCCAGCGTCATTCCCAGCTGTTCGCGAAGGTTAAGGATAGTGGCCCCGTGATCGCCCAGCGTGCCGCTGACGATCACTTTGTCCCCGACCTGGATCCGGCTGGCGGCCCAGTGAACATCGGCAGGAATCACCCCGATCCCCGCCGTATTAATAAAGATTTTATCCGCCGCACCGCGCTGCACCACCTTGGTGTCGCCGGTGACAATGGCGATTCCCGCCTCGCGTGCGGTCTGCGCCATCGACTTCACAATTTTCTGCAAGTCTTCCAGCGGCAGTCCTTCTTCGAGAATAAACCCGCAGGAAAGATAAGCGGGTGTAGCGCCGCTGACCGCCAGGTCATTCGCCGTGCCGCACACCGCCAGCTTGCCGATGTTACCGCCTGGGAAAAACACCGGATCGATGACATAGCTGTCCGTGGTGAATGCCAGCCGGTCACCCTGCGCACTCAGACTGGCAATCGACAAACGCGCCGCATCTTCGCGCTCGCTGAGCCACGGGTTATCGAAAGCACTGAGGAACAGGCGTTCGATTATCTGCTGCATCGCCCGCCCGCCGCTGCCGTGCGCCATTGTGATGACGTCCTTATGTTCACTCATCTTGCTACGCACCTTCTGTTGTTCTTTCTTGTACTGCGGTTTCCTGATGCCGGTACTGATACCACGCTGCACAGGCACCTTCAGATGACACCATCAGCGCGCCGAACGCGTTATGCGGCGTACAACCGGTGCCAAACAACGGGCATTCATGCGGCTTGCAACGCCCGGTGAGCACTTCGCCACAACGGGAACGCGGGTCATCCGCCACCGGCTGCACCTGCGGGCTGAAGCGCAGTTCCGCATCAAACGCTGAGTAAGCCGCGCTCAGGGAAATGCCGGACTCTTTGATAATCCCCAGCCCGCGCCATTCGCTGCTGCCGGAAAGCGTAAATACTTCGCGCATCGCTTCCTGTGCCAGCAGGTTACCCTCTTGCGGCACAACGCGCCGGTACTGGTTTTCGGTTTTACACGATGCCTCGCAAACTTGTTCCACCAGCATCAGCACGCTTTGCAGCATATCCAGTGGTTCGAAACCGCTTATCACCAGCGGCTTACCAAATTCTTTATTGATGAAATCATACGGCGCGATCCCGGTCACCATGCTGACGTGGCCGGGCGCCAGAAACGCGTCGATGCGCACATCATCTTGTTCCAGCAGACTGCGCAAGGTCGGCATCAGGCTGATGTGCTGGCAGAAGACAGTGAAATTTTTCAGCCCTTCCCGCCGCGCCTGTTGCAGCGTAACCGCAGTGACCGGCAACGTGGTTTCAAAACCGAGTGCAAAAAACACTACCTGAGAATGCGGGTTTTCACGCGCCAGTTTCAACGCATCCAGCGGCGAATAAACCACCCGCACGTCCGCGCCCCGTTCGCGCGCCTGCAACAGCGAACCCTGTTTGCCCGGCACCCGCAACGCATCGCCAAAAGTGCAAAAAATCACCCCGTCATGTGCCGCGATTTCACAGCAGGCATCAATTCGCCCCATTGGCAGCACGCACACCGGACACCCCGGCCCGTGGATAAATTCCAGTTGCGGTGGCAGCAGTTTATCCAGACCGAATTTGAAAATAGCGTGGGTATGACCGCCGCACACTTCCATAATTTGCATCGGTTTTTCTGCGCTGTAAGGCAGATGAGCCGCCCGCTGATGCAGGCGTTCGATTAATGTTTTCGCCAGTTTCGGATCCCGAAATTCATCAACAAAACGCATTACCTTGTCTCTCCCGCACCCAAAAATAAGGCGACGTCGGCTTCCACTTCTTCCATCGCGTGCAGCGCGGCCAGCGTGTCCAGCGCTTCCTGCTCATCGAGTCGGCTCAGGGCAAAACCGACGTGGATTAATACCCAGCAGCCGATCAGCGCTTCACGTTCGCCTTCACGCACCAGCGCGATATTGACCTCGCGTCGCAATCCGCACACCTGCGCCCAGGCGTGATCGGGCTGAGTTTCATGCAGCGCGACAATTTGCCCCGGAATGCCTATGCACATCGTTGCTGCTCCAGCCAAAGCAGCCACTGATCCATGCCTTCTCCCGTAGTGGCGGAAAGTTGGATCACTTCAATCTGCGGATTGACCTGCCGCGCATTGGCGATACAGATTCCAACGTCAAAACTGACGTAAGGCAGCAGGTCGATTTTGTTAAGGATCATCAGCTGAGAGGCGGCAAACATATGCGGGTATTTAAGCGGTTTGTCTTCACCCTCGGTCACCGACAGCACCGCAACTTTATGCAGTTCGCCGAGATCAAAACTGGCCGGACACACCAGATTGCCTACGTTTTCGATAAACAGCAGACTGTTATTGTTTGGCGATAATTGATGCAGCGCATCGTGAACCATTTGCGCGTCCAGATGGCAGCCTTTACCGGTATTGACCTGAATCGCCGGAACGCCGGTGGCGCGTATCCGGTCGGCGTCGTTGGTGGTTTGCTGGTCGCCTTCAATGACCGCGCAGTCGAAATAAGGCGCCAGCCGGGTCAGGGTGCTGGTCAGTAAAGTGGTTTTGCCGGAACCGGGACTGGACACCAGATTCAGCGCCAGAATACCCGCCGCAGCAAAGTGCTCGCGGTTGTGGGCGGCAATATGATTATTCTTAGCCAGCACGTCCATTTCGATATCCACCAGACGACGCGCCGCAAACGGCAGGCCGTGGGAATGTTCATGAGAATGATAAGCGTGTTCGCTGCTGACGCCTTCAATACGAAGTTCGCCGCTGGCACAACCACAGGTACTGCACATAGCTTTCTCCCCGGGCAAATGAACGCCCGTTATTCGATTTCGATACGTTTAATTTTCATGCCGTCACCGGCAATCACCCGCAAATCCCGTCCGCCACACTGCGGGCAAATCAGCACGTTTAGGCTGAGCAGCGCAACATCCTGCTGACAGGTACGGCACCAGCTTTCTGCCAGGGGTGTTTCCAGATGCAATTCGCATCCCTGCGCCAGCGTTTCGCGACACGCCAGTTCAAAACAAAACTGCACGGCCTCCGGTTCGACGCAGGAAAACGCACCGATTTCCATCCACACTGCCGTTATTTTTCGCGCATTATTTTGCCGCCCGAACTGTTCCATTATTTCCACGGCATTCTGGCATAACGTAATTTCATGCATTATTTCCCCCTCCTTCAGGAGAACAATAAAAAGAGAGGCTGCAATATTGATGCCAGAAATTTTGACACTTTGCGTTTTTGCAAAAAACGCTCAGGAAATGATGCGAAGAAATAAACGGACATCGACCGACATAATTGTCGAAATAAGGTGTCATCGACATGTCATTTATTTTCTCACCGGACATAGCGCTGCCGTTAAAAATACCTTAAGCCATTAATTCAAAAGCATTTATAAGAATAATTCACAAACTGGCACGCTTTATGCCAACAGAGAGTCATGCGTCGTATTTTCGTCATCACCCGACATATCAATTCACAACGGATAATGAACATGAGCACTCTCAGCGAACTGACCACTAAAGCCGACTACATCGCCAGCAAAAACAGCCATCTGAAATCACAATGGCGCACGTATCAGAACAGCCTGATCCAGGCCATAACCAATTCAAATAAAAAGATAAATCATGAGTTTATCTGCGGTGAAGATCAGGACATCCGTTTCACCTTGTTTAACCATTTCACCATCAGCATTCATCTTCGCGACGACTTCTACAGTCAGGATATTGTTTACAGCCTGAACATGGCGCACAGCGGTGAAGAGCCTGACTTTCTGGCGTTTGCCCACGCCACATTGAGCGAAGAAGGCCGCGTTGACGGCGCTGTGGATATTAAAGATAAGAACGCCGTTCTCGAGCATTATCTCAATAAAATTTCGGCTATTTATCAGTGCATTTTTGACTCTCTGAAAAGTAATCAACCTATTCACTCCGGGCTCGAAAAATTACTCAGCCATGCCTGAGTCATATGCAGAAATACATTATTCCCCCGGCAGAACAGAAATAATTTTATCGCCGGTTTTTTACTGGGATCAATTCCGACATAAGTGTCGAAATGTCAATTTAAGTGCCGATTTCGTCACCTTTGACGAAATACCAAGGAGACTTCATGCGCAATATGGCCGCCATGAATCAGTATGTGATCGCGGACCCCAAACTTTGTATCGGCTGCAATACCTGCATGGCGAGCTGTTCTCAGGAACACCAGCTTCAGGGCCTGCAATCCGCGCCCCGTTTGCAGGTGATGCGCAACCGGCTGGATTCCGCACCGGTGATGTGTCACCAGTGTGAAGACGCGCCGTGCGCGCAGGTTTGTCCGGTGAACGCCATCACCCGTGAAAACGACGCCATTCATCTCAACGAAAGCCTGTGTGTGAGCTGCAAACTGTGCGGTATCGCCTGTCCGTTCGGAGCGATTACATTTTCTGCCAGCACACCGCTGGATATTCCACGCGACTGCAATACCTCAAAAGCGCTGCCCGCACCGCGTGCGCCGCGCGCTGTCAGTCCGTTTCTCGACTGCGTGCCGGGGCTTCGCGCCGTGGCCGTGAAATGCGACTTATGCAGCTTCAGCCCTGAAGGTCCGGCGTGCATTAAAACCTGTCCCACGCAGGCCATCACTCTGGTTACCGCCAGTCTGTCTGAATATTCCAGCCAGCAAAAACGCCTCAATGCCATGAACGTTTTTCCCGCGGGACTGACCTCACTGAACGCCCCTGATACGGAGGCTAAATAATGACGACTTTATTTTCCGGTGAACCGGCGTCGTTACTGGCGCTGGCGCTGCTGGTCTGGGTGCTGAGCGGCATGGGCGGCTGGATTTTGGCTGCCATGACGAAAGTCAGCAGCCTGATTTTTGGCACGGGCGGCATGGTGGCTGCGCTGTGCGTCATCGTGGCCGCATTACAGATTTTGCAGGGCGGCGCAACGGTTCAGGCCATGCTGCCGGTTCTGCCCTTTCACGCAGAGCTGACCGAGCTGAATTCGTTAATTTTGCTGGCGATGTCCGTCACCGCGCTCATGAGCACCCTGTACGCCTGCGCGTGGATGGCTAATGTCAGTGCCCGTAAGCGTGCCCGCAGCGGTCTGATGTGTAATCTGCTGATGGCCGCCCTGACGGCAGCGGCGATTTCGGCCAGCGCTGTGGAACTTGTCCTGATGATGGAAATGGCTGCCCTGTGCGCCTATTTCATGATTGTGCAGACCGATGATGTGAAAAGCCGCCGTGCCGGTCTGAATCAGTTTTTATCCGGCCGCGCCGGTACGCTGTGTCTGATCCTGGCCTTTGCCTTGCTGCATCACGCCAGCGGCAGCGTGAATTTTGAAGTGCTGCGCCACGTAACGTTTACGCCGGGCATCAAATCGCTGGCCTTCGTGCTGGCGCTGACGGGTTTCGGGCTGTACGCCGGGATTATCCCGCTACATGCCTGGGTACCGCAATCCCATTCCAGCGCGCCCGCTCACGCCGCCGCCTTATTCTCTTCTGCCCTGATGAAGGTCGGCATTATCGGCATCGTAAAAGTCGGTCTGGATCTGCTGGGTGCGCCGCCACTCTGGTGGGGTCTGTTGGTATTGCTTCTGGCTGTGCTGACCGCGTTTATCGGCGGGCTGTATGCCCTGATGGAGCATGATATCCGCCGTCTGCTGGCCTATCACACGCTGGAAAACATCGGAATTATTTTGCTCGGCGTCGGAGGCGCAATGACCGGCGTGGCGCTGAATCTGCCGGTGCTGGCTTCGACAGCGCTGCTGGCGGGTCTGTTCCATCTGTTCAACCACGGGCTGTTTAAAACGGCGCTGTTCCTCGGTGCCGGTGAAATTGAAATGCAGACCGGCATTAAGGACATGGAGAAACTAGGCGGTATCGCCCGCCTGATGCCGTGGACAGCAGCTGCCATGCTGATTGCGCTGATGTCGATGGCCGCGCTGCCGCCGTTAAACGGTTTCGCCAGTGAATGGCTGTTGTATCAGTCCCTGTTCCAGCTGAGCACCAGCCATGTCTTTATCGCCCGTCTGATGGGGCCGCTGCTGGCGGTCGGTCTGGCTCTGACCGGCGCGCTGGCGCTGATGTGTATTGCCAAAGTGTTTGGCGTCACTTTCCTTGGTACACCGCGCTGCCAGGCCGCCGCCGATGCCACACCAGCGCCGCTGGCAATGACATTCAGTACGATATTGCTGGCGCTGCTGTGCGTGATTTCCGGCGTGGCCTCGCCGTGGATTATTCCGCAATTCTCCGCTGTTGCCGCCTCCGTATTAAACACGCCAGTTTTGCTGGCAGCACAGCATGGCGTGGCGTTTTCCCCGACGTCCGCGGTGTCTGCCCCAATGGTGGCGATTTTGCTGCTGGGAATGCCGTTAGTGCCGTGGCTTGTTGCGGTGTTACTGCGCGGTGCGCGGCTGCCAAATCGTTCGCGTGGCGACGCCTGGGCCTGTGGTTACGCACACTCCCCGGACATGGTGGTGACGGCGACCGGTTTCGCCCAGCCGCTGCGCGTGATGTTCGCCCCGCTTTACCGTCTGCGCGTTCATGCGACACCGGCTTCACTGGTTGGTGCCCTGCACCGCGGCTGGCTGGGGGCTTTCTGCCGTCGTCTGGCGTTCATCGAACTGGCCGTATTACTGGTCGTGGCTTTTGCCTGAGGAACTGACTATGAACTTTCCTTCCCTGCTTGCCGGTTCGCTGTGGCCGCTGGCGCTTGTCCAGGTGGTGGTGTTGCTGGCTGTCGCTCCGTTATTTGCCGGATTCAGCCGCGTGATGCGTGCGCGGATGCACAACCGTCGCGGGCCCGGCGTTTTACAGGAATACCGTGACATCGCCAAATTGCTTCAGCGTCAGAGCGTCGCGCCCGCAGCGGCAGGTATGGCGTTTCGCAGTATGCCCTATCTGCTGACCGGCGGTTTGCTGGTGATCGCCACCGCTTTGCCGATGGTCACGCTGATGTCACCGATGGGCGCGGCGGGCGACCTGATTACCGTCATTTATCTGTTTGCCGTGGTGCGTTTTGTGTTTGCCATCGCCGGACTCGACACCGGCAGCACTTTCACCGGCATTGGCGCCAGCCGTGAAGCCGTTCTCGGCGTACTGGTTGAGCCGATTCTGCTGCTCGGCTTCTGGGTCGCGGCGCTGGTCGCCGGTTCCACGTCGCTCAGTGCGATTGCCGCACGCGTTCTGCACTGGCCGCTGTCCTCTTCCTTGACCCTGATTCTGGCCGGTCTGGCCTGTGCGTTCGCCACGTATATCGAAATGGGCAAGCTGCCTTTTGATATGGCCGAAGCAGAACAGGAATTACAGGAAGGGCCGCTGACCGAATATTCCGGCGCGGCGCTGGGCGTGCTGAAAATCGGCATCAGCCTGAAACAGCTGGTGGTGTTGCAGCTGTTTCTCGGCGTGTTTTTCCCGTTTGGTATGGCGGAACACCTGACGCCGCTGGCGCTGCTGACTGCCGTGATCGTCGGTCTGCTGAAGCTGCTGGTTGCCGTGTTTGTGGTCGCGCTTATCGAGAACAGCGTCGCCCGTCTGCGCTTTCTTAAAACCTCCCGCACCACCTGGGCGGGGTTTGGTCTGGCGTTTCTGGCGCTGGTTTCCTGGCTGGTCGCTGGCTGACCTGACATTTTTCTTATCCCGCCACGGCGGGAAGAGGCTTTGCAATGAGTGAGTTCAACACCGCATTAAATCAAAACCCGGTTGGCAAAGAATATCTGGCCGCACTGGCGAAACAGTTTCCTTCGGCGATTCTGGGCAGCGAATGGCAGACCGACACACAGGCGACCGTCACCATCAGGCTGAACTGGCTGCCGGAAGTGGTCGAGTGGTTGTATTACCAGCAGGGTGGCTGGCTTTCCGTGCTTTTCGGCAACGACGAACGCACGCTGTGCGGCAATTACGCGCTGTATTACGTGCTGTCGATGGAAAAAGGCGTGAAGTGCTGGATTACCGTGCGCGCCGAAGTCGATCCGATTTCACTGGAATTCCCTTCCGTGACGCCGCGTGTACCGGCGGCCGTCTGGGGCGAGCGCGAAGTGCGGGATATGTATGGTTTGCGCCCGGTCGGATTGCCTGACGAACGCCGTCTGGTGCTGCCGGACGACTGGCCTGACGATTTATATCCGCTGCGTAAAGATGCAATGGATTATCGCCAGCGCCCTGCCCCGACCACGGACGAAGAAACCTATCCGTTTATTTCTGAGGCCAAAGAAGGTAGCAAAATCGTGCCGATTGGTCCGCTGCACGTCACTTCTGACGAACCCGGCCACTTTCGTCTGTTTGTCGATGGCGAAGACATTATCGACGCAGATTATCGTCTGTTTTACGTACATCGCGGCATGGAAAAACTGGCCGAAACCCGCATGGGCTACAACGAAGTGACGTTTTTGTCAGACCGCGTGTGCGGCATTTGCGGCTTTACCCACAGCGTGGCGTATACCTCCTCGGTCGAAAACGCGATGGGGATTGTGGTGCCGGAACGCGCCCAGATGATCCGCTCCATTTTGCTGGAAGTGGAACGTCTGCACAGCCATTTGCTGAACCTCGGGCTGGCCTGTCACTTTGTCGGATTTGACTCCGGCTTCATGCAGTTTTTCCGCATCCGCGAACAGTCGATGAAGATGGCGGAAATCCTGACCGGTGCGCGTAAAACCTACGGCATGAATCTGATCGGCGGTATGCGTCGCGACATCCTCAAAGACGACATGATTGCCACCATTGCGCTGGCGGGGGGTATGCGCCGTGACCTGAATGAGCTGGTGGATATTCTGCTGAGTACCGCCAATACCGAGCAGCGCAGTATGGGCGTCGGCATTTTGGATCCTCAGGTGGCGCGTGATTTCAGTAACGTGGGGCCGATGGTGCGCGGCAGCGGTCACCGTCGCGATATGCGACAAGATCACCCTTACGCCGGTTACGCCAGACTGCCGTTTGAGCTGTGCAGCGAAACCGGCAACGACGTTTATTCCCGCCTGAAAGTCCGTATCCATGAAGTGTTCAATGCGCTGAACATGATTGAGTTCGGCCTGCAAAGTTTGCCGGGCGGCCCGCTGGCGGTGGAAGGCTTTAACTATATTCCGCACCGTTTCGCGCTGGGTTTTGCCGAAGCGCCACGCGGTGACGACATCCACTGGAGCATGACCGGCGACAACCAGAAGCTGTTCCGCTGGCGCTGCCGTGCCGCGACCTATGCCAACTGGCCGACGCTGCGCTACATGTTGCGCGGCAATACCGTTTCCGATGCCCCGCTGATTATCGGCAGTCTCGATCCCTGCTATTCCTGCACCGACCGTATGACGGTGGTCGATGTGCGCAAGAAAACGTCCATCGTCGTGCCTTACAAAGAAATCGAACGTTACGGCATCGAACGCAAAAATTCGCCGCTTTAAGGAGCCGCCCAAATCATGCTGAAACTGATTAAAAAAGTGCTCAAAACCGGCACGGCAACGGTGGGATATCCGTTCCAGCCGCTGGATTTAGCGCCCAACTTTCGCGGCAAACCGCACTATACCGCGCAACAGTGCATCGCCTGCGGAGCCTGCGCCAATGCCTGTCCTTCCAACGCGCTGACCATGACGACGGCAGAAGACGGTGAAACCATCCGCTGGCAGCTGTTTTTAGGTCGCTGCATTTTCTGCGCCCGCTGCGAGGAAGTCTGCCCGACGGCGGCGATCAAATTGTCGCAGGAGTTCGAACTGGCGGTCTGGCGTAAAGAAGACCTGTATGAAACTGCGGATTTCCCTGTCTGCCATTGCCGGGAATGCAACAAGCCCTACGCCGTGCAAAAGGAAATCGACTTTGCGCTCAGCCTGTTACAGGAAAGCGCCGCGCTGAGCGACCGCCAAATAAGCGATCGCCGCGTGCAATATGAAACCTGTCCGACATGCAAAAAAATGCACGGTCTCTCTTCCAGCGACCGCATTGATATTGGCCGCCATATGACTACGGAGGCCCGCTGATGAGCCATAACCCGATTGCGCCGCGTAACGAAAATGGCCTGCCGGTGCCCGTTACGCTGGATGAAAGTATCGCCAAACTGAAATCGACTTTACTCAACAGCATCCGCCGTTCTGCCTACGTTTACCGCGTGGACTGCGGCGGCTGTAACGGCTGTGAGATTGAGATTTTCGCCGCAATCTCACCATTGTTTGACGCAGAACGCTTTGGCATCAAAGTCGTTCCGTCGCCGCGCCACGCGGACATTTTGCTGTTCACCGGTGCAGTCACCCGCGCCATGCGTATGCCCGCCCTGCGCGCCTGGGATTCGGCACCGGATCCGAAAATTTGTATTTCCTACGGCGCGTGCGGTAACAGCGGCGGCATTTTCCACGACCTTTATTGCGTCTGGGGCGGCACCGACAAAATCGTGCCGGTGGACGTGTATATCCCCGGCTGCCCGCCGACGCCGGCAGCGACTATTTATGGTTTCGCTATGGCGCTGGGGTTGCTGGATCAGAAAATCAAAGGCCAGCAACACGACGAAGCGGCCGCAGAACCGGCTGCTTTATTACATCAGGAACTGCCGCAGCCACTGCGCGTACTGCTGGATCGCGAAGCGCGCCGCATGGCCGGTTACCGCTATGGCCGCCAGATAGCCGATCAGTTTATGGAAATCGTCGCAGCACCCGGTTTACAGCCGGTGGAACAGCGCGTTTCGGCTTATCTGGCTGAACAAGGCGACCTGCGCCTGAGCGAAATCGTCGGAAACCTGCAACACATTTATCAGCAGGTACTGCGCGGCGAGGTGCGACTGTGATGGCTTCCGTTAACGATCAGCGCTACGCGCGCCATCAGCCTTTTGCCGGTCATCAGCCTGATAAAAATAAAGTCATTTTCTATTCGCTGAGCAGCAAGTTTGTCGATGAAAAAAGCGCACAACAGCGCAGTCCGCAGAAAGCGCAGGAAGTGATTTATTACAGCCTGGCGATCGGCCATCACCTCGGGGTGATCGACTGTTTGCAATCACGCCTCGAATGCCCGCTCGACGGCTATCTGCAATGGATCAACTGCCTGCCCGAAAACAGCGAAGCACGCCGCAAACTGGCCGGTGTTCAGCGATTTGGAGAGATCACTATCGACAGCAGCCACACGCATTTGCTGGCACTGACGCTTCGCGACTCAAGCCCGCAGATGACGGCACAACAACAAGGCTGGAGCGAACAGCTCATCGCCCTGCTTGCGCAAATTGAACACGACCCCGCCATGTACCTGATGGTCAGGAGATACGATGCCTGATTACCCTGAGAATCTCCCCCGCTACGCACTGCTGTGCGTAGGCAACAGCATGATGGGCGACGACGGCGCCGGACCCCGGCTGGCAGAACTGTGTGCGGAAAAACCGCTTTCCGGCTGGACGGTAGTCGACGGCGGTGCCGCGCCTGAAAACGACATCGGCTTTTTGCGCGAACTGCACCCAAAGCATCTGGTGATTGCCGACGCTACCGATATGGGGCTGGCACCCGGTGAAATGCGCATTATCGCCGAAGAAGATATCGCCGACATGTTCATGATGACCACCCACAATCTGCCGCTGACCTTTCTCATGCAGCAACTTCATGACGATATCCCGCAGATCACCTTTGTCGGCATTCAGCCCGACGTCGTCGCTTTCTATTACCCGATGACGGACGCCGTAGAACAGGCGGTCAGCCGCCTTCATCAGCTGTTACCGCGACTGGAAACCGGGCTCGGGATCGCCCCGTTCAGTGCTTCGACATAACTGTCGATACAGTGACGAGGCAAACATGACGTCAGTGAAAAATTTCGTCATCCGCTCACCAGATAAAACTAACCATCTGAATTTAATACTAAAAAATTAAAAACAGAAACTGGCACGTTTTATGTATGGCCAGTAGCTGAAACCAATGACTTAGGGATGAAAAAACATGAACCGGTTCATCATCGCCGACCCCAAAAAATGCATCGGCTGTCGTACCTGTGAAATTGCCTGCGTGATGGCGCACAGCGATTCACAGGACATCTCGCTGCTCAATGCCGCGACCTTCGCGCCACGTTTACATGTGATTAAAGGCGTCAATCTCAGCACCCCCGTGATGTGCCGCCAGTGCGAAGACGCACCGTGCGCCAACGTCTGCCCGAACGGCGCGATTGCGCGCACCGGCGACCATGTTCAGGTAATGCAGGAACGCTGTATCGGCTGCAAAACCTGCGTCGTGGCCTGTCCGTATGGCGCGATGGAAGTGATCACCAGACCGGTTTTCCGTCAGAACGGCGCGGCAATGGTCGCGACCTCCGATAAAGCCGAAGCGCATAAATGCGACCTGTGCCATCTGCGCAGCGAAGGCCCGGCCTGCATGGAAATCTGCCCGACCAAAGCGCTCTACGCCATCGACCGAAACCAGTTACAGGAAATGAACGCAGAAAAACGCCGCCGCGCTGCGCTCGACAGCACTTCACCCCTGCTGTTTTAACCCCGGATAGAGGAAGTCATTCAATGAAAAAAGTCACTACTGTCTGCCCGTATTGCGGCGCCGGATGCAAACTGAATCTGGTGGTGGATAACGGAAAAATCATTCGCGCAGAAGCCGCGAACGGCGTAACCAACCAGGGAGAACTGTGCCTGAAAGGCTATTACGGCTGGGATTTTCTCAATGACACTAAACTGCTGACGCCGCGTCTGACGCAGCCGATGATCCGTCGTCAGAAAGGCGGAAAATTTGAAGCTGTGAGCTGGGATGAAGCCATCCGCTACACCTCGCAGCGTCTGAGCGAAATCAAACAAAAACATGGCCCGCGCGCCATTATGACCACCGGTTCTTCCCGCGGTACTGGTAACGAAACCAACTACGTGATGCAGAAATTCGCCCGTGCGGTCATTGGCACCAACAACGTCGACTGCTGTGCCCGCGTGTGTCATGGCCCGTCCGTCGCCGGTTTACAGGCGACGCTCGGCAACGGCGCGATGAGTAACTCCATCGGCGATATCGAAAACTCAAAATGCCTGCTGGTGATCGGCTATAACTGCGCCGATTCTCATCCGATCGTCGCCCGCCGCGTCATTAAAGCCAAAGAAAAAGGCGCGCAGATTATTGTCTGCGATCCGCGTCGTATCGAAACTGCGCGCATTGCCGATCAGCATCTGCAAATCAAAAACGGTTGCAATATGGCGCTGGTGAACGCTTTCGCCCATGTGCTGATCGAAGAAAATTTGTATGACCACGACTACGTTGCCAAATACACCGAAGGCTTCGAGGAATACCGTAAAAACGTCGCGGATTACTCGCCGGAAGCCGTTGAGGAACAAACCGGCGTTTCAGCACAACAAATCCGTCAGGCAATGCGCACATATGCCGCCGCGCCTTCTGCCACCATCATGTGGGGCATGGGCGTCACGCAGTTTGGTCAGGCCGTGGACGTGGTTAAAGGGCTGGCAGGACTGGCGTTGCTGACCGGTAATCTGGGACGCGCCAACGTCGGCGTCGGTCCGGTGCGTGGTCAGAATAATGTGCAGGGCGCGTGCGACATGGGCGTATTGCCCAATGAATTCCCCGGCTATCAGTCGGTCACAGACCCGAAAATCCGTGCAAAATTCGCTGATGCCTGGGGTATAGACGTCAACCAAATGGACGCCGAAGTCGGTCTGCGCATCACTGAAATCCCGCATCTGGCCATTGAAGGCAAGGTCAAAGCCTACTACATCATGGGCGAGGATCCGTTGCAGACCGAAGCCGATTTAGGGCTGGTACGTAAAGGGTTTGAGGCGCTGGAATTTGTGGTGGTGCAGGACATCTTCATGACCAAAACAGCGGAACAGGCGGATGTCATTTTACCGGCCACCTCCTGGGGTGAGCACGGCGGCGTTTTCTCCTGTGCGGATCGCGGTTTCCAACGTTTCGAGAAAGCCATTGAGCCGAAATACAACGTCAAACGCGACTGGGACATCATCAGCCTGCTGGCGACCGCGATGGGTTATCCGATGCATTATCAGGATAACCAGGAAATTTGGGACGAAATGCGCAGCCTGTGTCCGCTGTTCTACGGCGCGACCTACGAAAAAATGGGCGAACTGGGACACGTTCAGTGGCCTTGTACCACGCTGGAAAGTCCGGGGACCCAGTACCTTTACGCCGATAATCACTTCGATACGCCGACCGGCAAAGGCCAGCTGTTTGCCGCGCCGTGGCGTGCACCTGCCGAAGTGCCGGACGGCGATTATCCGCTGGTACTGTGTACCGTGCGTGAAGTCGGCCACTACTCCTGCCGCTCAATGACCGGTAACTGTGCCGCACTGCAAACGCTGGCCGATGAACCGGGCTTCGTGCAGATGAACCCGGTAGACGCAGAGGCACTGGGGATCCGCGACCAGCAACTGGTCTGGGTGGCATCACGCCGCGGTAAAGTCATTTCACGCGCCAACTACAACGAGCGTATCAACGCCGGTGCGGTTTACATGACCTACCAGTGGTGGATTGGTGCCTGTAATGAACTGACGCAGGACAATCTGGATCCGATATCCAAAACACCTGAAACCAAATACTGCGCCGTGAAAGTCGAACAAATCGCCGATCAGCGCTGGGCAGAAAACTACGCCCAGCAAACCTACAGCGACATGAAAGCGCGCCTGCGCAGCGCCGTTGAAGATGCGATCCCGGTGGTTGAGGTTTAGGTTTGGTTTTTGGGTAAAAATCACCATTGATACCCAAAATAATTCGAGTCGCAGGAAGGCGGCAAACGAGTGAATCCCGATGAGCTGACACGGGTCAGTGATTCGGGTTCGCGAGTGCAGCCAACGCATCTGCGGTTCGAAGGATGAAGGGTATGAGGTATGTATGTCTGGCTTACTCATTCGCATCTCAGGCAAGGTCCAGGGCGTCGGCTTCAGGCCATTTATCTGGCAACTGGCTGACCGTCTCCGGCTTTGTGGCGAAGTCTGCAATGACAGTGCCGGTGTTGAAATCAGGCTGCTTGCGCCGGTTAACATCGAAACATTTATTGGCCAGTTACAACGCGACTGCCCGCCGCTGGCGCGTATCGACAGCATCAGTTTCGATCCTTTCGACTGGAAAACACCACCGAAAGATTTCACCATCACGCCAAGTCGTCAGAGCCAGATGGACACGCAGGTGGCACCCGATGCGGCGACCTGTCCGGAATGCTTGCAGGATATTCTCCGCCACGGCGACCGGCGTTTCGGTTATGCCTTTACTAACTGCACCCACTGCGGTCCGCGTTTTACGCTGATCCGCGCTATGCCTTACGATCGTCCTTCCACCAGCATGGCGCAATTCGCGCTGTGTCCGGCCTGCCAGCAGGAATATGACAATCCTGCCGACCGGCGTTTTCACGCCCAGCCGGTGGCCTGTCCGCACTGCGGCCCACAGGTCAGTGCGACATTTCAGGATGGCAAAATACTGGCGCAGGAGCAGGCCGCGCTGGAACACGCCGTTGCCGCATTGCGGGCGGGGAAAATCGTCGCCATCAAAGGGCTGGGCGGTTTTCATCTGGCCTGCGATGCCACACAGCAGGACGCGGTGATGCAGCTGCGTGAACGTAAACATCGTCCGACCAAACCGCTGGGGGTGATGCTGCCGGATATCAGCTGGCTGGCACGATGCAGCGACGACAGTCCGCAGTTTGCGCTGCGGGAACTGCTCGGATCCCCCGCAGCACCGATTGTGCTGACGACGAAAAGCGCAATATCGCCGCTATGCGCAGCCGTTGCGCCTGAGCTTGATGAAACCGGCCTGATGTTGCCGTTCACGCCATTGCATCATTTGCTGATGCAGGCGTGTCAGACCCCGCTGGTGATGACGTCCGGTAATGCCGCCGGTCGTGCTCCGGCGCTGACAAACATGGAGGCGCTTGAGCAACTGAGCGGAATTGCCGATCTGTGGTTATTGCACAACCGCAACATTGTTCAGCGAGCCGATGATTCGCTGGTGCGGCTGACCGCGCAGGGAACGGAGGTGCTGCGGCGTGCGCGCGGTTATGTGCCCGATGCGCTGCCGCTGCCGCCGGGCTTTAACCTTCAGCCACCGCTACTGGCGCTGGGCGGCGACCTTAAAAATACTTTTTGTCTGGTACGCGGTCATCAGGCCATTCTGAGTACGCATTTCGGTTCGCTGACGCACAGTGATATTGCAGAGCAACAGCAGCAGGCAATTGAACATTTCCGGCGACTTTATGACTGTACGCCGGTGGCTGTCGCGCGCGATGCCCATCCGGGTTATGTCAGCCACCATCAGGCAGAAAACCACGCAATACGCATAGTAGATGTCTTTCATCATCACGCCCATATCGCCGCCTGTCTGGCCGAACACCACTGGCCAGTGGATGGCGGAAAGGTAATTGGTCTGGCGCTGGACGGCCTCGGTTATGGCGAAAAAGACAGTCTGTGGGGCGGCGAATGTTTGCTGGCGGGTTATCTGCACTGCGAACATTTGGGTGGATTACCGGCCGTCGCCCTGCCCGGTGGCGATCGCGCTGCACGTGAACCGTGGCGTAATTTACTGGCGCAATGGCAATCGTTCGTGCCGGACTGGCAGACGCACCCGCAAGCACAATCAGTGCTTTCACAACCGTGGCAGCCGCTGTCAAAAGCCATCGCTGCCGGCATCAATTCACCATTGGCATCTTCCTGCGGGCGTTTATTTGATGCCGTCGCCGCCGCGCTGGGCTGTGTGCCCCGAGAGCTCAGCTGGGAAGGCGAAGCCGCGAGCCGGTTAGAAGCGCTGGCACATCATGCGCACGGGATTTCACATCCGGTCACAATGCCGCTGCGGCATACCGAAAACGGAACATTTCTGGATATGACGACGTTCTGGCAGCAGTGGCTCGACTGGCAGGCACCGCACGCCGCACGGGCTTTCGCTTTTCATGACGCCCTCGCTCAGGGCTTTGCCGCCCTCGCCCGTTATCATGCGGCCAGAACCGGCATCCGCACCGTCGCCATCGGCGGCGGTGTGCTGCATAACCGCCTGCTGCGTCAGCTTTTACATCACTATTTAGCGCACCTGAATGTGCTGATGCCGCAAAACATTCCCGCCGGTGATGGCGGCCTGGCGCTCGGTCAGGCACTCATTGCCTGCGCCCGTCTGCAACATGCTTCTGCTCAGAATTCTTCTGGTTATAAAAATAAGGATCTCCATGATTAACCGTCAATTTTTCTCTTCGAACCGCCGCGCTTTCTGGCTGTTAGCCGGACTGGTGGCTGTGAATTTACTCGCCTGGGGATGGGCACTGGCGGTCTTTCGCCACAACGCAGCACTGGTCGCTGCGTCATTAATGGCTTACAGCTACGGATTGCGTCACGCGGTCGATGCCGATCATATTGCCGCCATTGATAACGTCACCCGAAAGCTGATGCAACAGGGTCAGCGCCCGGTCGCCGTCGGGGCATTTTTCTCGCTCGGACATTCCAGCATTGTGGTGCTGGCCTGCGTGGCGATTGCCGCCACGTCGCTGGTGTTTGGCACTAAAATCGGCTGGCTGCATGAGTACGGCAGCACTATTGGCACGCTGGTTTCCGCACTGTTTTTACTGCTGATGGCACTGCTGAATGCGCTGATCCTGCGCGACGTTTACCGTCGTTTTCAGAAAGTGAAACAGGGTAAAAACTTTACCGCCGAAGAAGAAATTTACGCGGTACAGGGCGGTATGATGAGCCGGATTTTCAGCTTCGCCTTTAATCTGGTGAATAAAAGCTGGCAGATGTATCTGGTGGGTTTTTTGTTCGGGCTGGGCTTTGATACCGCGACTGAAATCGGCCTGCTGGGGATTTCTGCCGCAGGCGCGTCGTCCGGGATGTCGGTGTGGAGCATTCTGGTTTTTCCGGCACTGTTTGCCAGCGGCATGGCGCTGGTCGATTCACTGGATAATTTTGTGATGGTCGGTGCTTACGGCTGGGCGTTTGATAAACCGGTGCGTAAGCTCTATTACAACATGACCATCACCGCCACCAGCGTGGTGATCGCGCTGTTTATCGGCGGGCTGGAAGCGCTCGGTCTGATGGCCGACAAACTGGATTTGCACGGCGGATTATGGACGATTGTCGAACGTCTTAATGACAATATGGGCAGTGTCGGATACGCCGCCGTGGCGATTTTTCTGGTGTTCTGGGGTATTTCTGCGCTCAATTACCGCCGCAAAGGCTACGACAATCTGGCGGTGTGATCCTCGGAAATCAGGCGTCATTCGGCAGGGTGATCTGTTTTTCCAGACGCAGCGTTCCGCCGTCCGTTACCGTGATCATAATCTGGGTTTTACTGCCCGGCTGAACAGAAAAACGCATACGACCGAGAGGTTGCGGCTGATTAGCAGAAAGGTTCACGTTGCTGCTCTGACGGCTGGTGCTGGAACCCGCCACGCCCTCCTGTGAAACGGAAACCGCCACCTGACAGGCGCAGGCCTTGGTGAGATTGACCATCGGGGTAATAACATAGGTCTGTGCGTCGTTGCTGGTGTCGAACCACAGCTGGTTGGACATTACGGCGGCAATCAGGAGCAAATGCATAGCGTTTATCCTCAGAGTCCGGTCGAAAAAAAACAGGGCTAGTGCCCTGTTCTGTGTTGCTCCTCCCCTTCTCAGGGGAGGGAGCGCTAATCAGTTTTGTGACGCGTAGGCCAGGTTAGCTGTACCGACCTGAGTAATGCTGGTCAGAGAGCCATTAGCACTTTGTGAAGCCTGAGCGTAGTTGCCTGAACCGTTCTGGGAGACAAGCACTTTGCTGCCGTTGGCGCTCTGCGCTACGTTAGCACCGTTGTAGTCACCCTTTTGCACTACGCTGATCAGGCTGCCATCACCGGTCTGATTGGTACCGGCGCTGTTTCTGTAGCCGTCCTGGTTAATCGCAGTCAGCGATTTTTGTGCGCCAGTCTGAGTGGCGTTCGCCAGGTTTGAAGTACCCTGTTGGTAAATCTGAATTTCAGAATTCCACTGAGTCGCAGTAAACGTCGGCACTGTTGACGGAGGTGTAGAAGGACCACCGCCGCCACCACCACCATGACTTGGACCGGTTGCAAATGCACTGCCACTGACGACTAAAGCGGAGACTGCCACAATTTTCCAAAGTTTCATGATGCTACCCCATTGGTTTAATATCGGATGTCATAAAAAACGTTTTACTTTTCATACTTCGAATTTCAGATGCGTTGGCTGCGCTCGCTCACACCCGTCGCTTAGTTATCTAAGCTCCCGGCGCTTCCCGAGTTGGCCACCTTCCTGCATCTCGAACTATTTTGAGTAAAATTTTGTGTTTTAATGCTGTGTCACTCTAATCGCCATTCCTGACGAGTTTTGTACGACACCGCTGCTCTGGTTCGTACCATTCTGGCGAATTTCCGTCACACTCCGGCCTTTTTGCAGAATGTAAGCCGTATTGCCAAAATTCTGTTGCGTAATGGATGCATCCCCGCCGCCGCTTTGCGATATATAGGCAAAGTTATCGCTGCCGCTTTGGGATATATCGGCGTTATTTCCATTACCTCGCTGATTTACCACCGCAGTATTGTCTGCGCCTGATTGTCGGATTACGCTGGAATTTCCATAACCCGTCTGATTATTCGCAGCCAGATTGCTATTACCGTTCTGGTAAATCGTTGATGAATTCCCCGATGAATTCCTCGCGCCAGCAAAAACCTGATCCGGATTACCAGAACTCATTTCTGAGTAAGCCATATCAAACTGCTGAGCGTGAACGACCCAGGATACTGAAAGTAACGCCAGGGTCAGCAAAGTCTTTTTCATTTCGTCACCCTGTATATCACCGGTGACTGTGTATTTGCTCACCGGGTTATTGCTGTTGACGAATTGATTATGGTGTTTGGCGAAAATAAGAAACTCACCCGCACGTCGTATTTTAATTTTGAACTTCATTAAAAAGTATGAGACGCCACTTCTCATGCGGATTGACCAGAATGGATCCGTAATACGTCAATGACGCTAATCGACCCCATGGCATTAATCCTAAAGTGCCAGGAAACATCAGCGTAAATAATCACACAAATGCAACTATTCCTAATATCCCGGCAGGCTTAAAAAGGCATTAAAAGAGATCGCCGCCACATTTCTAACCCTTAACATTGTGCCTTCCACGCCATTTCACCCGTCCGCAGGCCGCTTTGCGCATGGACAAACGGGCTTAAAAGCGGTCTCACCTAAGTGAAATCGATTATACAGGATGCAGTTATTTGAGTTATTAAAGAGGAATCATGCGCCCTGTTGCTGTATCGCATCGAATAGTCAGGTCAGGATTTATTTAAATTCGCTGTCATAACAAGGCCGAACGTTAAGATAGTGTAAAGTTATTACTTAAGTTTTTTTTAAGAAGCACATCTCATGCTTATGACAATACATTAAGAAAACTTTATACATTTTGCGTTACATTTTGAAACATAAATAAGCCTTGCGTAAGGTAAACCAAAAGCTAAATTGAGTCTGTACCGCACATATTGCGAGCAAAAATATTATGTGCCTAAGACCGCGTTTATTTGCTACTTTCAGAAATGCACAGCAAATATAAAGCTATAGATTTAGCATAATAAAATCTCAGTCTATTACCGGCCTGTTTATTAACAGGTGCGGCAGGCTGTGGCTATAAAATCAGGGCAGGGTTTCATTATGAGTAATGAAGCAGCAATCAATAATAATATTCTTTTATTAGTGACCAAACCATCATTACAAGCCAGTGCTTTATTGCAGCAATTAAAACAGCAACTTTGTGTCAGTACCCGGTTACACAGTATTCATAAAACACTGGAGGATCAGTATCTTCATCAGACGCTTATTCTGTTCGATATGATGGAAGCTGACCGGCGGACTATTGAGGTCTGGCAATCCGTCATTAACCGTTATCACGAGAGTGTGAAGTTATTATTATTAAATACACCCGATAATTACCATTTTCGGGAAATAGAAACCTGGCCGCGAATAAGTGCTGTCTTTTATCTTTCAACTGATGAAGAACATCTGGTGGAAGGGATCCGCAGCGTGATCCGCGGAGAATGCTATTTCTCTCAGGGCTTCGCCAGCTATCTGATCAATCAGTCCGGCGCTTTCAGGCACATGCATACGGAAGACACCGGCCTGACCCATCGCGAAAAAGAGATCCTCAATAAGTTGCGTGTGGGTGCGTCCAACACGGAAATCGCACAGCTTCTGTTTATCAGCGAAAACACCGTGAAAACGCATCTTTATAATTTATTCAGGAAAATCTCGGTAAAAAACCGTACTCAGGCGGCGTCCTGGGCGAATGACAATCTCAAGCGCTGACATCATGACTATTTGCATCAGAAGCTTCTGGCTCTGGCTGGCGCTGCTTTGCGCCACCTGCCTGCATGTGCAGGCTGCGGATATAAAAGACCCCGGGCTGATTACCGACCATACAGTGACGTCGGTGGGTCACGATTTTTATCGTGGCTTCACCGCCAAATGGGAACTGAACTACCCGGAAACCATCACGATTTCAGAAAGACCCAGCGCCCGCTGGGGCAGTTGGATCACCATAAAAATAGGTCAGGACACCCTTTATCAAACCCTGCTGTTTCCAAACCGTCGTAATTTTGGAAAGGACGTCGATACCGCGCTGGCCGGCGTGACCGAGGCGTTATCAAGACGTCAGCTGGACAAAGCATTACTTGGCACCGGGGATCTTGCCCATGACGAATTTTAATGCACAGCCTCTTCTAAGGAGAGCATCGTGAATATTCCAGTCTCTGCTTCGCGTTCAGTCATGCTGCTGGCATTACTGACGGCGTCCCCGGTTTCCTGGGGAGGCAACATGGTATTCCAGTTCATTAACCCGAATTTCGGCGGCAACCCGAATAATGGTGCGTTCCTGCTTAATGAAGCCCAGGCGCAGAATTCCTACAAAGATCCGGACTCGTACGATTTCGGCACCACCGGCACTTCGGCGCTGGATAACTTCACGGCGTCGATACAGTCGCAGTTACTGGGCAGCCTGATGGGCAATGTGAATCAGGGTAAACCGGGACGGCTGGTGACGCAGGACTTCATTGTGGATATCCAGAATACCGACGGCCAGCTGGTGATGAACGTCACTGACCGTAAAACTGGCAAGATTTCCACCATTCAGGTTCAGGGCCTGTCTGCCACGACCAACTGATTCCGACGACCAATAAAAACAGGAACACCATCATGCGCAGCTATTTATTACTCATCGCAGTTTTTGTGTTGAGCGGGTGTCTCACAGCGCCCCCGAAAGAAGCCGCCAGACCAACATTATTGCCGCGGGCACCGAGTTATACCGACCTGACCCACCTCCCGTCACCGAAGGGACGTGTTTTTGTCTCCGTTTATAATATTCAGGATGAAACCGGGCAGTTCAAACCGTATCCGGCGAGTAACTTCTCGACTGCGGTGCCGCAAAGCGCCACGGCGATGCTGGTCTCAGCGTTAAAAGACTCCAAATGGTTTATCCCGCTGGAACGCCAGGGACTGCAAAACCTGCTTAATGAACGCAAAATTATTCGGGCAGCTCAGGAAAATGGCAGCGTCGCTATCAATAACCAGCGACCACTCTCTTCTTTAGTGGCGGCGAATATTTTGATTGAAGGCTCGATTATCGGCTATGAAAGCAATGTGAAATCGGGCGGCATCGGAGCGCGTTACTTCGGTATCGGTGCCAGTACGCAGTACCAGTTGGACCAGATAGCCGTGAATCTGCGTGCTGTCGACGTCAATACCGGGGAAGTTCTGTCGTCTGTGAATACCAGCAAGACGATTTTGTCCTATGAAGTGCAGGCCGGGGTGTTCCGCTTTATCGACTATCAGCGTCTGCTGGAAGGCGAACTGGGCTATACCACCAATGAACCTGTGATGTTGTGCCTGATGTCGGCGATTGAATCCGGGGTTATTTATCTGGTCAATGACGGTATCGACCGTAATCTGTGGCAATTGCAGAATCCGTCGGAGGTGAATTCTCCGATACTGCAACGCTACAAAAACAGCGTTGTCCCTGCCGAATCCTGATGTTCGGTAGTGGGCGATAGATAGCCGTCGGTTGAGGCGGCTATCTTTCTTTTTTGAGATGATTAAAGAGCAGCTTCAGGTTTTATTTTCTTCACTTTTCACCGCCTGACGGTAATTGTTCACCCGCTTTTTGTCCTCAAGATTAAAGTCAGGATCGAGATAAATGCTCAGCCGTTTAATCAGCAAATCATCAAACGCAAATACCGTACAAAAATGATGGCTGCCGGCTTCCGAGGTTGGCCAGCGGTCACCGTTTTGCATCACGCCACGCATCTGCCCTTCCAGCACAATGGTGTCACCGTCGCTGAGAAACCGGAAAGCATCCTGAATATGTTGGATCTTGTCGATTTCCAGGGCAAAGCGTTTTCCCAGTTCTCCCAGGGATGACTTGCCCTGCGCAGTGCCAAATTTCGGAAAAAAAAGCACCACATCTTCAGCAAAGAGATCCAGCAAGGATGAATCAGCCTGATCCAGTTTGGCGTAGAAATTCTTAACGATTTCAATGCGTTTTTCTTTCAGTTCGTGTTCTGCCATTTTCACCTCGAAATACTCCATCCAATACTTAAGCCTAGTGACTGCAGCTGATTTTGCCAGTTATGTGGTAATGCTCACACAATGCCACTTCCCCGCTACGAAAGACTTTTCTGCGCCGAGATGCGGAAACCACTACACTGGCGGATGTTTTAGCATTACTTCCCCTTACACTTTCGGAGAGTCACGGATGTCTCAGTTCAATCGGGCTGGTCTTAGCATGCCCCTTCCGCCCGTTCCTTCCCGCTGGCTGATCATGTTTGTCTGCCTGTTGCAGGGACTTTTGCTGTATTACTTTTTCTCAGACACCCCGGCGGTAACGCAGTCGGGTTTCTCTCACAATATTTACGGCCAGACTATGGCATTCACATTACCGGTGATAATTTCGTTGTCGCTGGTGCAGCTGAATGATCGCAGGTTCTGGGGCGCAACGGCGTTTATGGCCTTGCTGCTGGCGGGACTGGCGGCGTGGGTAAAAAGTAACGTGACCGGCACACCGGCAGATTCGGTGATGGTGCCGTTTAATCTTTCGCTGGTGGCAATGGTATTTTTTGCGCTGCCCTGGTTACAGGTGCAGACGTTCACGGCGCAGAACCGCTACCGTTACGCTCATCTTTCGGCCTGCTACAGCCAGAATGTGCTGTGTGCCCTGCTCACTTTGCTGCTGATGCTGCTGACCGTCGGCGTGCTGGCGCTGTGTGCTGCGCTGTTCCGGGTGATTGGCATTGAATATTTCCACGAGCTGTTTTTCGATACGCCGCTGTTTATGCATCTGGTTTTCGGGCTGCTGCTGGGAATAAGCATCATTACCTGCCGCACCCAACCGGCACTGATGAACACCACCCGGAATATTATCCGTTTCATTCTCAAAGGCCTGCTGCCGCTGGTCGCTTTCGTGGCGCTGATTTTCCTGTTCGCCCTGCCCTTCACCGGTCTGACTGCATTGTCGCAAACCTGGTCTGCCGCCAGTCTGCTGACTATTATGGCGCTGAGCCTGCTGGCGCTGGTTAACGTGGTGCGTGAAACCGACAGCGGGGTGAAACCTTATCCGCAAGCTGTCCGCTGGCTGGTGAATGCGGCGATTTTGCTGCTGCCGGTGTATGCCGCGCTGGCGTTATACGCCACGGGCGTGCGGATTTCGCAATACGGCTGGACGCCGCAACGCCTGTGGGCCGTGCTGATTATTTTGGTCACGCTCACGGCCTCGATTTGTTACAGTTTTTCCGTCATAGATAAACGCCCGGACTGGCTATCGCGCCTTAACCAGTTCAATAAACCGTTGTCATTGTTAGTGGTGTTGCTGGTGATTGCGGTCAACAGCCCGCTGCTTGATCCTTACCGTATCAGCGTGAACAGTCAGATGGCGCGGCTCGACAGCGGTAAAACGCAGGCGAAGGATTTTGATCTCAAATTACTGCGTTTTGAGACCGGCCGTCGTGGTAACGAGGCGCTGGCAAAATTGCTGCAAGATCCAGCTTTTACCGCCGATCCGCGTCTGCTGGTCACGGTGAAAAATATGATGGCGCAGACCTCCCGCTGGGGCTCCTACAATGATAAAGAGGCCGATGCGCTGGCTAAAAATTATCGTATTGAGGATGCAAAGAAGATGATCACGCTGGCGAAAGGCGCGGTACAACCGGATGACGTCTGGTGGAAAGGTCTTCCGGCACTGGAAAAATACCGCAATACCCTGCGCGATTGTCTGAGCGTTCAGGGCGCGTGCATCGTTAATACGCTGGATCTTAACAGCGACAGACAAAAAGAGATCCTGCTCTGTAATACGCTGGATGCCCCTTCGATAAACTGCCGGATTTACGCTAAGCAGGCCGGACAATGGGCGCAAAGCGGCGAACTTTATCTGTATGAAGATAAGGATAAAGAGATGCTGATACAGGCGCTGCGCAACGGTGAAGTTAAACCTGCGCCGCGCAAATGGGCGGATATCCAGATTGAAGGGAAACGCCGCGTGGTGCATTACCAGCAGGATGAAAACTGATTTAACCGCCCGTCACCGGCAGGGCCTCTGCCGGTGAATTCCCCGTTAAGGCGTCATGCGTAATAAAGTGTCATCTTTTCGGAAGTAATGATGATAAATGGCCGCCAGCGCATGTAAGCCAATCAGGTAATAACCGCAGTTCGCCAGGAACTCATGCGCCTGTTTCACCGTGCTGCGCACGGAAGGATCCGGCGTCACGAACTGCGGCACCTGCCAGCCGAACAGAACCCAGTCACGCCCGCCGTATTCCAGCGTCAGCATGCCCAGCACCGGCAGCGAGAGAAACAGCAGGTACAACACGCCATGTACCGCGTGCGATGCCGCAATCTGCCAGCGTGGCAAAGGCGGCGTGATGACCGGCGTGACATAACGGGTGCGCAAAAATATACGCGCACACATCAGCAGCCAGACACAAATCCCGAAATTGAAATGCAGTAAACGCACCAGCGGCTGATTATCCTCAGGGAAATAGTCCCGGGTCAGCATTGCGGTATACGTCAGAATAATCATCAGTAACGTTGCCCAGTGCAGGCTTATCTGGGACAGCGAATAACGGTTTTTCATAAGGCGTTTCCTGACCGGATAAAGTAAGCAGTTAAACAGCGTTTGGGAATGAGTACAGAAAATGAGTATAGAAAGGAATTACGCAGACTTTGTGGACAGGCCGGGCGTGAAAGGTAAAGAAGTTAAAATATTGTTATAAAAAACCGGGCCGAAGCCCGGTCTGACTGACGGACGCGTTTTACGCGCTGGCGGTCGGATCCTGCTCCACCGGCGGTTCTCCCGCGGCTTTTTTCGGTGCCAGTAAACCGTCGGCACGGAACATCGCTTTGATGCCGCGCACGGCCTGGCGGATACGGTCCTGATTTTCGATCAGCGCGAAACGCACGTGCGTGTCGCCGTAATCACCAAAACCAATGCCCGGCGACACACAAACTTTGGCGTCCGCCAGCAGGCGTTTGGCGAATTCCAGTGAACCTAAATGCGCATACGCGGGCGGAATTTTAGCCCAGACATACATCGACGCTTTCGGGTTTTCCACCATCCAGCCCGCTTCATGCAGCCCACGCACCAGTACATTACGGCGCTGACGGTATTGTTCGGCAATGTCTTTCACACATTGCTGATCACCTTCCAGCGCGGCAATTGCGGCAACCTGTAACGGCGTGAAGGTTCCGTAATCGTGATAACTTTTGATACGCGCCAGCGCGCTGACCAGCTCCGGATTACCGACCATAAAACCGATGCGCCAGCCCGCCATATTGTAGCTTTTCGACAGGGTGAAGAATTCCACCGCGATATCTTTCGCACCCGGCACCTGCATGATCGACGGCGCTTTCCAGCCGTCATAAACGATGTCGGCATAAGCCAGATCATGAATAACCAGCACGTTGTACTGTTTCGCCAGCGCCACCACGCGTTCGAAGAAATCCAGCTCTACGCACTGCGCTGTCGGGTTGGACGGGAAGCCGAGGATCATCATTTTCGGACGCGGAATGGTTTCACGAATGGCTTTTTCCAGCTCAGCAAAGAAATCCACACCTTCTGTCAGCGGCACGGAACGCACCTGAGCACCGGCGATCACCGCGCCGTAAATGTGGATCGGATAACTTGGATTGGGCACCAGAACAGTATCACCGTGATCGAGGGTCGCCAGCATCAGATGCGCCAGACCCTCTTTCGAACCGATGGTAACGATAGCTTCGCTTTCAGGGTCGATCTCCACATGATAGCGGTCGGCATACCAGCGGGAAATTGCACGACGCAGGCGCGGAATGCCGCGTGATGTCGAATAGCCATGCGTGTCTTCGCGCTGCGCAACCTGCACCAGTTTTTCCACAATGTGTGGCGGTGTCGGGCCGTCAGGGTTGCCCATACTGAAATCAATAATGTCTTCCCCGCGATGGCGTGCGGCCATTTTCAGTTCAGCGGTGATGTTGAAAACATAAGGGGGAAGACGATCAATACGTGAAAAACGACGTGGTGAACTGGAATCAGCCATAATTTCCTCTGGATACGTAAGCGCCCGGACCGTCCGAGCGACGCTGGTCGCGTTGCGACCTTCAACGAACATAACGCAGAGAAATAGGGCTGTCGAGATACTGAGCAACATTTTTTACTGTGTCTGTTAACAACAGATTTGACTACGGGCGCGCATCGGTCGCCAGCAGCCCCAGCAGCCAGTCGTTTTTCCACTCGCCGCCAATCCGGTAACTGTCACGCAACCGCCCCTCCATCTGGAAACCGCATTTCTCCAGCACCCGGCGCGAACCGTCGTTGCCTTCGAGCACGTTGGCCTGCAGGCGATGGAAACCACAATGGTCAAAGGCGAAGTTCAGCACTTCACGCAAAGATTCCACCGCATAACCTTTGCGCTGATGCTCAGGGGCGAGAATAAAGCCGACTTCACCTTGTTTGTAAGGCCGCCAGTCAGGGAAAAATCCTGTCAGCCCCACGGCGGCGCCGGTTTCTTTTTCGCGGATCAGCAGACATAACCAGAAGTCGCAATAGCGATCCCAGTCGCCCAGACGCTGCTCAAAACGGGTGTGAACCAGTGCGGGCAGCTCGATATCGCCGATAAAGCGCATGACTTCCGGCGTCTGGTACAACCGCAAGAAAAATGCCCAGTCGTCAGCCTGGATGGGCTGCATAATCAGCCGCGGCGTTGATAACGAAATCATCTCGGTTGGCTCCCCTGTGTCTGCCGATGGTGAAAGTCTGACCTTTTACATATAATAACGGCTGAATCCATTTGGCGCGCTTATCTTGAGCGCGCAAAGAGTTAATCTGCCATGCCTCACATTTTCGATATGCTGCTGGCGGTCTTCGACCGTGCGGCGCTGATGCTTATTTGTCTGTTTTTCCTCACGCGTACTCCGCTGTTTCGTAAACTGCTGCATAAAGAAAATGAGAACCACACGCCCCTGGAGCTGACGGCGGTAACGGCCATTTTCTCACTGTTTGCGATTTTCGGTACGCTTTCCGGGATCAACGTCGAAGGCTCGCTGATTAACGTCCGTACCATCGCCATTATGTCTGGCGGGATCTTGTTCGGTCCGTGGGTCGGGATCATTACCGGCCTGATTTCGGGCACGCACCGTTTTCTTATCGACATTCACGGGCCGACGTCCATACCGTGTCTGATCACCAGTATCACCGCCGGTTTTCTTTCCGGCTACATCAATAAAAACGTCAAAAAAGCGCTGCACTGGAAAGTCGGGATCATCGCCGGGATGCTGTGTGAAACCCTGACGATGGTGTTAATTTTGCTGATGGCGCGACCATTTTCACTCGGGCTGGATATTGTCGTGAATATCGCCGCACCGCTGATACTCGGCGCCAGTTCCATCGGCCTGATAGTGTTGCTGGTGCAAAGCGTCGAAGATGAAAAAGAGGTCATCGCTGCGCGACAGGCGCGTCTGGCGCTGGATATCGCTAATAAAACGCTGCCCTATTTTCGCGATATTAATGCCAATTCCCTCGCCAGCATCTGTCGCATTATCCGCGAGGATATTGATGCCGATGCGGTGGCGATCACGGATACCAAAAACATTCTGGCGTACGTCGGCGTGGGCGCGGATGAATATAATATCGGCCATGAATCCCTGAGTGAGATGACCAAAGCCTCGCTGGAAAGCGGCGAAATCACGGTCAGGAACAATGATGAAATGGACCGCACGCCGCAGATCCACTCTCTGATTATTATTCCGCTGTGGGAAAAAGGCGAAGTAACCGGCTCGCTGAAAATCTATTATTGCGATCCGCATCGTATTACTTATTCGCTGAAAGTGATGGCCATCGGGCTGTCGCAAATTATGTCCACACAGATGGAAGTCTCGCGTACTGAACAGCTGCGCGAAATGGCCAATAAAGCCGAAATGCGGGCGTTACAGAGCAAGATAAACCCACATTTTCTGTTTAATGCGCTGAACGCGATTTCATCGTCAATTCGTGCCAGACCGGATGTGGCGCGTCAGCTGATCATCAATCTTTCCCGTTATCTGCGCTACAACCTGGAACTGAACGACGAGCTGATCGACCTGCGTAAAGAGCTGCATCAGGTGCAGGATTATATCGCCATCGAACAGGCACGGTTTGGCAGCAAACTGACGGTGATTTACGACATTGATGACGATATTTCAGTGAAAATCCCCAGCCTGCTGATCCAGCCGCTGGTGGAGAACGCCATTGTTCACGGTATTCAGAAATGCAGTGGCAAAGGCGTGGTGGTGATTTCAGTGAAGCATCAGGCTGAAGGGATTAAGGTCTCAGTGAAAGACACCGGCCACGGGATCAATCAGGAAACCATTGACCGCGTGGCGCGCAATGAAATGCCCGGCAATAAAATCGGTCTGCTGAATGTGCATCACCGCGTTTCGTTGTTATACGGGCAGGGTCTGGCCATCAGGCGACTGGAGCCGGGCACCGATATTTCTTTTGTGATTACCCACGCCCCTGCGAAAGTCACGGCGGCCGTACAGAGCCAGATTGCCTGATCCGCAGGGACGCTTATTTTGTTTTACCCGCCCGCATTTCGGGCCACCGCACCGGGAGATAATTCAGTGAAAGCAATTATCGTCGAAGATGAAGTACCGGCTCAGGAAGAGCTGAGTTATCTGATTAATACACACAGCAGCATTCAGGTCGAAGCGATATTTGACGACGGGCTGGACGTGCTTAAATATCTGCAATCACATGAAGTGGATGCAATTTTTCTCGATATCAGCATCCCGTCGCTCGACGGCGTTTTACTGGCGCAAAATATCAGTAAATTTGCCCATAAGCCTTATATCGTGTTCATCACCGCCTACAAAGAACATGCTGCCGAAGCCTTTGAAATCGAAGCGTTTGACTACATTCTCAAGCCCTATCACGAGTCGCGCATTGTCACCATGCTGCAAAAGCTGGAGTCACATTTTCGTCGTGATAAAGAACTGGCTGCTAAAGAGGCTGGTGATAAACAGGAAGGAAGCCAGCCGGTAGCGGGCAACACCCAGCGGGTCAGTCACAGCATTAATCTGATCAAAGACGAGCGAATTATCGTTACTGATATCAACGATATTTATTACGCCGCCGCGCAGGAAAAAGTGACGCAGGTATATACCCGCAAAGAAGAATTCACCATGCCGATGAACATCACTGAATTGTGCAACCGCCTGCCGGAGGAGCATTTTTTCCGCTGCCATCGCTCATATTGCGTGAATCTGTCGAAAATCCGCGAGATCGTGCCGTGGTTCAACAACACCTATATTTTGCGCTTAAGTGATTTGGATTTCGAAGTGCCGGTGAGCCGCAGCAAGGTGAAAGAATTCAGACAGTTAATGCGGTTTTGATGTCGGGCTCTTTAAAAATAAAAAGCCCGATACTTCCGCTAAGTCATTGGAGTTGCAGCAAGGCGGCAAGGGAGAAGCCCCCGATGAGCTGACTGATGTCAGTGATTCGGTTCTTCGAGCGCAGCCAACGCCGCTGCAGCTTCAAGGACGAAGGGGAATTAGATAGTCATACCGATCGACTGACGTAAGTACGCCCCTGCACCTAACAACCCTGGCTGATCGTGCGTGATCAGGAATACAGGTATATCCATCAGGTAATCTTTGAAACGGCCTTTGTCTTCAAACGCGGCGCGGAAACCGGACGCTTTGAAGAATTCGAGGAAGCGCGGAACGATGCCACCGGCGATGTAGACGCCGCCAAATGTCCCCATGTTTAGCGCCAGATTGCCGCCAAAACGGCCCATGATCACGCAGAATAATGACAGCGCGCGGCGGCAATCGACGTTTTCATCCGACAGCGCCAGTTCGGTCACGTCTTTTGGTTTAAGGTTTTCCGGCACACGCTTATCTGATTTCACGATGGCGCGATAAAGATTCACCAGCCCCGGACCGGACAGAATACGCTCGGCGGACACGTGCCCCATTTCTGTACGCAACTGCTCGAGAATAATGTCTTCTTCTTCGCTGTTCGGTGCAAAATCAACATGACCGCCCTCGCCCGGCAGGCTCAACCACTGCTTGTTGGCGTGGATCAGATGCGCGACACCCAGCCCGGTACCCGCGCCATAAATCACTGCCGGTTTGCCGTCCTGCGCTTTTTTACCGCCAAACTGCAAGAGATCTTCTTCTTTGAGCATCGGGATCGCCATCGAGACGGCAGTGAAATCGTTGATCACTTCCAGATGTTGCAGACCCAAACTTTTCTTCATTTCTGCAATGGAGAATGCCCAGGTGTGGTTAGTCATTGCCACCCAGTCGCCGGTAATAGGACAGGCAATGGCGATGCAGGCATCTTCAATCTCCTGCTTTTGCTCAGAGAGATACTCACGGACTGTGGCTTCGAGGCTGTCGTATTCCAGCCCGGAGAAGGTCTTCGCCTGCGAAATCTCGCCGCTGTCCAAAGCGCAAAGCGCCAGGCGGCAGTTGGTGCCCCCGACATCGCCCACCAGGGAGTATTTGGTCATGTTATTCTCCGCAAAAGTAAATTCGTTATGCTGCGCATCCGCGCCATCAAAGCTGCACTAAAGAGTACGCTGCCAGCCTCCCTGATGTAAGCTGTCATCATCAATTAAAGCGACTGGCGAAACCCCGCCCGTTGGGCAAAGTTTACAGTTTGGTGTGGGCAAAATAGCGGTAATTGCTATACGCTGCAACGCAGTTTTGAACCCGCGCACATTTATGCGGCACATCACACGAAATAATGTCGACAACCAGTAAACAGACTTTGCCAGGATTCATCTAAGCTATTAGGGCAAGCAAAGCGAAAACTATAAATAAGGAAATTCTTGCATGTTTCATCCCCGCGCCAGAATTATGCTGGCTTTCGCCCTGCCCGCAGTCATTATCGGGGTGCTTTCCAGCCTGATTCTGGTCTTTGTCATGATGATTGCCGGTGCGTTGCAAAACCTGCTGTGGGAACACATTCCCGAGGTTTTACAGATCAATACAGAGTCCGCCAGCTGGACATTATTTATGCTGACGCTGACCGGTGTCGGGGTCGGTGCACTGATCAAGTATATGCCAGGTCACGCGGGGCCGGATCCCGCCACGGAATCGCTGATCGGCGCGCCGGTGGCAGTGAATGCGTTGCCGGGTCTGGCGCTGGCGCTGATGCTCGGACTGGCCGGGGGAGTGAGCCTCGGGCCGGAACATCCGATTACGGTGATTAATATTGCGCTGGTGGCATGGATAGGTACGCGACTGATGCCCAAAGTGCCAACCACTGACTGGGTTATTCTGGCGGCTGCCGGTACCATCGGCGCACTGTTTGGCACACCGGTCGCGGCGGCGCTAATTTTCTCGCAAACGCTTGGCAATAATAAAGATGTGCAATTGTGGGATCGCCTGTTCGCACCTTTGCTTGCCGCAGGTGCCGGTGCGCTGACGACCGATCAGTTCTTCCAGCCGGATTTCTCACTCAGCATTCCATCTTATGACTCCTCCAGCCTGGCTGACATTTTCAGCGGTTCTGTCGTGGTGCTTATTGCTATCGCACTGGGAATGATCGCCGTTTGGCTGTTCCCGCACGTTCACCGCCTGTTCAATACGATCAAGAATCCGATATTGCGCCTCGGTCTTGGCGGTTTTGTGCTGGGTTTGCTGGCGCTGATCGGCGGAGAAATCACGCTGTTCAAAGGCCTCGATGAAATGAAAGAGCTGGCACATTCCAACCAGCTGTTTGAGATGGGGCCGCTGCTGGCGATCACGCTCACCAAACTCGCGGCGTTAGTGGTCGCTGCCGCCTGCGGTTTTCGTGGCGGACGTATTTTCCCGGCGGTATTTGTCGGGGTTTCACTCGGCCTGATGCTGCATCAGTACGCGCCCGACGTGCCCGCAGCAGTGACGGTTTCCTGTGCGGTAATGGGGATGGTGCTGGTGGTGACGCGCGATGGCTGGCTGAGTCTGTTTATGGCCGCTGCCGTGGTGCCGGGGCTAAAACTGCTGCCGTTGCTGTGCATCGTGATGCTGCCAGCCTGGCTGATGCTGGCCGGAAAGCCGCTGATGCAGGTTGCAAAACAGCGGCTGAATCGTCCCACATTGGAAGAAGATTAATCCTGCCCTAAAGCAAATTCCGCCGCCGCCAGCGCATGAATGGCGGTGGTGTCAAAGACCGGTACACTTGCGTCTTCTGCACCGACCAGCAGGGTAATTTCGGTACAGCCGAGAATAATGCCTTCAACCCCCTGCTGTTCTAATTTGCCAATAATCCGGCGATATTCCTCGCGGGAATCATCCTTAATCATGCCCAGACACAGCTCTTCATAAATGATGCGGTGAACGGTCGCCCGGTCGGCCTCATCCGGGGTCACCACGTCAATCTGATGTTTATCCTGCAAACGTCCGCGATAGAAATCCTGTTCCATCGTAAAACGCGTGCCGAGCAAGCCGATTTTGCGCAGCCCCTGCCCGGTGATTTTTTCTGCTGTCGCATCAGCGATATGCAACAGCGGCAGGCCGCTGATACGTTCGATATCGTCCGCCACTTTATGCATGGTGTTGGTACATACGACGATGACATCCGCGCCTGCACGCGCCAGTGAGTTTGCGGCGTTACCGAGAATTTCGCCCGCCTGCTGCCAGTCACCGGCCATTTGCAGCTTTTCGATTTCATAAAAATCGACGCTGTAGAGAAACAGTTTGGCCGAATGCAGGCCGCCGAGTTGCTGTTTCACGTGCTCATTGATCATTCGGTAATACGGCACCGTAGATTCCCAGCTCATGCCACCAATCAGTCCTAACGTTTTCATCTTTACGCCCTGTATTTTTCCGGATGGCAGAACCATAACCGACAAAAAGGCCGCCGACAAAGAAAATGTCAGCGGCCTTTTTTATGCAGCTTGCAGCCTTGCGAATTAGTGTTTAGCCGGGCAATCTTCTGTGGCCATACGACGGTTCATCCAGCGCTGACGCAGCGTGTCGTACACCCAGTTGTACACCACGGTATACGGCAGGAAGAACAGGAAGAACCCGATCTCCAGCATAAAGGCGTCTAGCAGGCCAATACCCAACCACATCGCGGCAATCGGCAGACCCATCATGATGAACCCGCCTTCGAAGCCCAGCGCGTGCGCCACGCGGATTTTAAATGTCCGTACCACGCGGGAAACCGGCCAAAATTTATCGAACAGGCTGTTGTAGACGATGTTCCAGACCATCGCTGTCGTCGATAACATGATGGCCAGTGCGCCCATTTCCCAGACCGGTTTGTTCAGCGCCCAGGCTGCGGCAGGTGCTGAAATCAGAACAGCGAGGGTTTCAAAACCTACCGCATGGAAGATGCGTTCGCCGAACGTTTTCTGAGAGATATTCCGTGTTTGCTTAGACATAAAAACCTGCCTGATTCCTGATTATTGTTACGTTAACTTCTAAGTGACGGCTGTCACAGGCAGTCATTATCATCACTAAATAAGATAGGTTAAAGATAGAAAGTATCGATAAAATAGATGGATTGAAATCACAGGAAACCTTATGCGCTACTCCCCCGAAGCCCTGATAGCGTTTGTCGAAGCCGCCGATGCCGGATCGTTTTCGGCGGCGGCGCGCAAACTGCGCAAAAGTCAGTCCACCGTCAGCACGGCGATTGCCAATCTGGAAGTGGATTTAGGCGTTACATTATTTGACCGCAAGAGCCGCCATCCGGTGCTGACACCTGCCGGGCAGCGCGTGCTGAGCCACGTTCAGGCGATTCTGGCCGCCAGCGAACGGCTCGACGAACTGGCAGTGCGGTTATCGACGCAGGTAGAAACCCGCCTGACGTTTGTGCTTTCCGATACCTATCAGCCGACCCATCACGAGGCGCTGCTGCGTCGCTTTGAACGCCGGTATCCGGACATCGAATTTGAATGTCAGATTGCTGAAGATCAGGACGTAATCGACCTGTTGCAGTCGGGGCGCGCGCATATCGGCATGGTGGAAGTTCAGGCAAGTTATCCGCCGGATATTGGCGTGGCACGTTTGCCGGAACAAACAGATATGTCGATATTTTGCAGCCGTGAACATCCGCTGGCAAAAATGACGGAGTTACAACCCGAGCAACTGAACACCTTTCGCCAGCTCTGTCTGCAACCTTACAGCCGACGGGAGATGCCCCGGGCGCAGGGGCAAATCTGGTCAGCGCCCAGTTATCTGATGCTGCTGGAAATGGCGGAACAGGGATTTGGCTGGGCAACGCTGCCCCACTGGCTGGTGAAGCAGTTCGGACATGACAAACTGGTCAGCGTGCCACTGCGCGGCTGGCCTAAGCAGATTTCGGTGGATGCGGTGTGGAGCAAGAACAATCAGCCCGGTCCGGCGGGTTGCTGGTTCATCGACCAGCTGATGGAACCGCCGTCACCGGAAACCGATTTACTGCCCTGAGTTACGCTTCGCCAGTGATTTCGTCACTGAATTCAGCAACTCAGGAATATCCATTTTCGGCAAAATAACTTCTATCCAGGCCATCTGCCGCCGGGCGGTGGCCTTTTCAATCGCGTCTTTCAGCGCCTGCGGCGAATCGGCCCGTGCGCTGAACACTTCTTTGCCGCCAAATGCCGCAGGGAACTGCGTCCAGTTCCACTGCGCAATATCGTTGTAGCGCTGGGTCTCTCCGTGGATTGCCCGCTCGACGGTATAACCGTCGTTATTAATCACGAAAATAATCGGCGGAAGTCCATAACGGATGGCGGCGCCTAATCCCTGAAGTGTCAGCTGCGCGGATCCGTCGCCGATCAGTAACACCACGCGGCGATCCGGTACGGCAATCTGCACACCAAATGCGGCGGGCAGCGTGAAGCCGATGGATCCCCATAAAGGCTGGACGACGAACTGGCAATCTTGCGGCAAATTCAGCGCTGCTGCGCCAAAACAGGCGGTGCCCTGCTCGGCAACCAGCACGTCGCCCGGTTGCAGGAAATCCTGTATCTGTTGCCAGAAGGCATATTGCCCGAGGCTGGTGTCGTGCGACAAAGGCAACGTATTGCGTTTCACGGCGTAAGGCGTCTTACCACAGCCCAGTTCGGCGGTAAGGCGGTGCATCACGCTGACCGTTTTTTCGAGCGGAAGCTGATGGAAAATCTGGTCGCCCACGCGGGCAAAAAAGGGCTGAAGGTCGATACATTTTCCGGCCGGAAGCTGCTGGGTAAATCCGGCGGTGATGGTGTCGGTGAATTTCACGCCGACCGTGATCACCACATCCGCCCCTTCAATCGCTTCTCTGGTCGACGGCGCACTGGCGGCGCCCGAGTAAGTCCCGGCAAAATGTGCCTGCTGTTCGTTGAATAAACCTTTGCCCATCAGCAGCGTTGAATGCGCCAGTGGCACGTCTTCCATCCATTGTTCCAGCGCCTTTTTCACTTTGAAACGGTCAGCCAGAAAATCTGCCAGTAATGAAACGCGTTGGGCACCCCGCAATTGTTTTTCAGCGGCGGCAACAAAAGCTTCGAGAGAAGAAGGCGAGAAAGGCGGCTGTCTGGCGGACAACGGATGCGCCCGGGTGCTGACCGCCAGTGCGGCGACGTCGCTGGGCAGTAACAGATAACCCGGACGCGAGGTGGTCATCACCTCTTCGATTACGCGGTCGATTTCGGCCAGCGCATTCTCCGGCGTCAGCGAAGCCTGCGCCACACTGACCTGTTCTGACATCCGCATAAAGTGGCAAAATTCGCCATCGCCCAGCGTGTGATGCAGTAACTCACCTTTGCGCTGTGACGCCAGCGCCGGTGCGCCCACAATATGCACCACCGGCACATATTCGGCGTAACTGCCCGCAATGCCGTTCAGCGCACTCAACTCGCCGACGCCAAAGGTGGTCAGCAATGCCGCAATCCCTTTGATGCGCGCATAGCCGTCCGCGCCATAAGCGGCATTTAATTCATTGGTGCAGCCAATCCAGGTGATTTGCTGATGACTGATGACGCTGTCGAGAAATTTCAGGTTGTAATCACCCGGCACGCCAAACAATTCGTAGATCCCGCTAAATGACAAGCGATCTAAGAGATAGTCACCTACTGTGTATTCATTTTCCATGACGATCCTCTGTTAAAAATCAGACAAACAGTTAATCCCACTAACTGAAGTATTACTCCAAAAATGGGAATAGGACATTTGTTATGCGAAATAAAGCATGGAAACGCAGAGTTACAGCTCTGCACCGGATTAACGCAGGGGATTTTATTCAGCAGTTACGGTAATACGCAGCAAGAATAGTCACGGTAATCAATAGCCCTGAACTTAAGGATTGTTCCGGATGTGATCTGAATAGCTGGAAATGCTTGTGAAAGCGCATACACTAAAACCGCTTTTCTATGACATTTATAACCTTCTGTTCACTCCTGAATTTATTATAAGGACTCACATGGTGTATCAAGCCAGTCCAAATCGTTACGAGAATATGGAATACCGTCGCTGTGGCCAGAGCGGTTTGAAACTGCCTGTCGTTTCACTCGGTCTGTGGCATAACTTCGGCGATAACGCCCATTTTGAGAATGGCCGGAAACTGCTCCGCCATGCTTTCGACCACGGGATCACCCATTTCGACCTCGCCAATAACTACGGCCCTCCTCCGGGATCTGCGGAACAACATTTTGGCCGCATCCTGCAGGAAGATTTGCTGCCTTATCGCGATGAGCTGATTATCTCTTCCAAAGCCGGTTACACCATGTGGGACGGGCCTTATGGTGACTGGGGTTCGAAAAAATATCTGGTGGCCAGCCTGAACCAGAGCCTGAAACGTATGGGTCTGGAATATGTGGATATTTTCTACCACCACCGCCCTGATCCGGACACACCGCTGGAAGAAACCATGGCAGCGCTGGATTTAATTGTGCGCCAGGGCAAAGCGCTGTACGTCGGCTTATCGAATTATCCTGCCGATCGCGCCAAAAAAGCGTTCGAAATTCTGAAAGATCTCGGCACGCCATGCCTTATCCATCAGCCGAAATATTCTATGTTTGAGCGCTGGGTTGAGGCGAGTCTGCTGGATACGCTTGCGGATAACGGCGTCGGCTCTATCGCTTTCTCGCCACTGGCGGGCGGTGTGCTGACGGACCGTTATCTGGCGGGTATTCCGCAAGATTCACGTGCCGCCAGCGACAGTAAATTCCTGACTACCGATCAGCTGACCGAAGAAAAGCTGGAGAAGGTGCGTAAGCTCAATGAGATTGCGCAGGCGCGCGGTCAGAAGCTTTCGCAGATGGCCCTGGCGTGGGTTCTTCGCGGTGACCGCGTGACCTCAGTGCTGATTGGTGCCAGTAAAACCAGCCAGATTGATGATGCGGTGGGCATGGTTGCCAACCGTCAGTTCAGCGCAGAAGAGCTGGCGGCGATCGAAGGTATTTTAGTGTAAACGCTTACCTGGCTGAGTAAAAAACGCGCCTTTATGGAGGAAACGTAAGGTATCCGTTAAGGCGCGTAAATCATTCAAAACAGGATTGTAAGCAATAGAATGACGCCCCTCTTCCGCTTATAACTGTCAGCATAATTTATAAGAAGTTATAAGAGGCTCAGGAGGCACTTATGCTAAAGCCAATATTACTGGGAACGTTGTTGTTCGCCTTGCTCCCTGCCGCGGCACCTGCCGTGCAGGCCAGCAGCTTCAGTCTGAATACTCCGGGTCTTTCTATCAATATCGGTGACCGCGACCGTCGTGGTAATTACTGGGATGGATATGACTGGCGCGATCCTGGCTGGTGGAATAGCTATCGCGGTCACCATTATGGATATCGTGGCCCGCGTGGACATTACTGGGACGGTTACCGCTGGCGCGATCAGGGCTGGTGGGATCAACGTCATCCGCCGCGTCGTCCGATGCCACCGCCGCCACGTTACTATCATGGCGATCACGGGCGTCCGCATTATGACCACGGACGTGATCACGGACATGACCGGGGGCACGGTCGCGGGCACGATGATCATCATGGCGGGCATGGCGATCATCACCACTGAATACCGGAATAACACCAACGAAAACGGGACAGCGCAAACTGTCCCGTTTTTTTTCCATCCGCATTAACTCTGCGTTATTTGAGCATGCCGATCAGCAGATAGAGATTCAGACTGACGACAATCAGTACAATCAGCCGCCCCGCCCACTGTACCGTTTTGGTGTTGACCATATCGCCCATCAGGCTGCGGTTGCCGGTAAAGGCCAGCAGCGGTAAAAGCGCCAGCGCAATCCCGAAGCTCAGCAATACCTGACTCATCACCAGAATGCGCGTCGCATCTAATCCCATCAGAATCACAATAAATGACGGCATCATGGTCACTGTACGGCGCACCCACAGTGGAATGTAGAATTTCACAAAGCCCTGCATGACGACCTGTCCGGCCAGCGTGCCGACGACGGTCGAAGATAAACCGGCAGCGACCAGGCTCAGACCAAAAGTAGTGGCAGCCGCGTGACCTAGCAAGGGTTGGAGAGTGAGATAGGCTTCATCGAGTTCGCTTATTCCGCTGTGTCCGCTGAAATGGAACGCTGCGGCAGCTGTCGCCATCATCGCCAGATTCACAAAACCGGCGATGGTCATGGCGATGCCGACATCCAGTTTGGTGGCAGAATATCGCTGCGCTTTAGATGCCTTGCCGCCCCGCTGAGTCAGTGAAGAGTGCAGATAAATGACATGCGGCATGATGGTCGCACCGAGAACACCGGCGGCCAGATAGACAGAATCTGCGGTTGGCAGCGACGGGATCAGCATCCCTTTGCCGAGCGCCAGCATACTTGGCTGCGAGAAGAACAATTCGACAATATAAGCCGCTGCGACAAACAGCAGCAGACCGGCGATCACCAGCTCCAGCGGCTTTTGCCCGCGTTTTTGCAATCCGAGAATAATAAAAGTAGCGATACCGGTCAGCACCGCACCCTGCAACAGGGAAACACCAAGGAGTAATTTGAAGCCGATCGCCGCACCGATAAATTCAGCGAGATCGGTGGCCATCGCGATGATTTCCGCCTGCACCCAGTAAGCCCAGACGGCAGGACGCGGGAAACGATCGCGGATATGTTCGGCGAGATTCTTGCTGGTGGCGATACCCAGTTTGGCAGAGAGCAACTGGATCAGCATCGCCATGATGTTGGCCCAGACCACCACCCACAGCAACTGGTAGCCATAGGAAGCACCGGCCTGAATGTTCGTCGCAAAGTTGCCCGGATCGATGTAACCGATGGCGGCAATGAAAGCTGGCCCCATCAGTGAAAGTTTCATCTTTCTGGCGGCGCGGCCTGTAGATTCGGCCCTGCTGTTGAGCATATTCTGTTAACCCTTACTATTGTTACGCTTACATCAATCATATCCAACTGATAATGATTATCAAGTGCATTTAGAAAGATCTGAGTGATGGCTCTGATAGGCAGTAGCAGTAAGCGGCAAGGTGATAACTGAGAGGTTATTCGCTGGTCAGCTTATGAAAGCAAATCGCAGCGCACTTTCCAAAAACAGACATTAACTGGCCAGATTTAGAACGCATTACGGCACATTGTAAAATTAGCATAAGAATGCCAATTGTGCTTAGTTTTCTTAACATCTTGATTTTTTGTGTGATGGCCGACGATTTGTTGCAATTCGTGTCTGTAATTTCTATATTTGCTATCGACTTCACGTTTTAAATGTACGCGTTACATAAAATGTCCGTCGAAATATAGCCTGCCTCTAATTTGGAGCACCCATGTCCCGAATATTGCACTTTGTATTAGCGTTGGCCGTTGTCGCTGCACTCGCTTTACTGGTGAGCCGTGACCGGAAGAATATCCGTTTACGTTTCATTGTTCAGCTCTTGGTCATCGAAGTCTTATTAGCCTATTTCTTCCTGAATTCTTCTATAGGTTTAGGTTTTGTGAAAGGCTTCTCAGACTTGTTTGAGAAATTATTAGGATTCGCTGCGGAAGGGACCGGCTTCGTATTTGGAGGCATGAGCGATAAAGGATTAGCGTTCTTCTTCTTGAAAGTCTTGTGTCCGATCGTGTTTATCTCTGCACTGATCGGTATTTTACAGCACATTCGCGTACTGCCTTTCGTCATCCGTATTATCGGTACGGTTCTGTCGAAAATTAATGGCATGGGAAAGCTGGAATCTTTCAACGCCATCAGCTCCCTGATTTTGGGTCAGTCAGAAAACTTTATCGCGTATAAAGATATTCTGAGCAAAATGTCTGAAAAACGTATGTACACCATGGCAGCCACAGCAATGTCGACGGTTTCTATGTCGATTGTGGGTGCGTACATGACCATGCTGGAACCGCGCTTCGTTGTTGCTGCGCTTGTGCTCAACATGTTCAGTACCTTCATCGTACTGTCGTTAATCAACCCTTATAAAGTTGATTCAGAAGAAGACCTGCAAATCGGTAACACGCACCAGGGTCAGAGCTTCTTTGAAATGCTGGGTGAATACATCCTGGCCGGTTTCAAAGTGGCTATCATCGTTGCAGCCATGTTGATTGGTTTCATCGCACTGATTTCCTGCCTGAATGCGTTGTTCGACGTCGTATTCGGCATCAGCTTCCAGGGCGTGCTGGGTTATGTCTTCTATCCATTCGCATGGATGATGGGCGTACCGAGCCACGAAGCCTTGCAAGTCGGCAGCATCATGGCAACCAAACTGGTTTCCAATGAATTCGTTGCCATGCTGGACCTGCAGAAAGTCGCGACCGAACTGTCACCACGCGGCGTGGGCATCTTGTCCGTGTTCCTGGTGTCTTTCGCAAACTTCTCTTCTATCGGTATCGTTGCCGGCGCTATCAAAGGCCTGAACGAACACCAGGGCAACGTGGTTTCACGCTTCGGCCTGAAACTGCTGTACGGCTCAACGCTGGTCAGCGTGTTGTCTGCTTCTATCGCGGGTCTGGTACTGGCGTAAGTAAGCAAGCTACAGAACGACAAAGAAACCCGCTTCGGCGGGTTTTTTTATGCCTGCGATCCAGTGCTGCTCAACAGATAGGAGGAGGGAGAAATGACAAACCTCAGAAAGCAAAAAACCCGCCGAAGCGGGTTTCTTTAATATTTGGTGGAGATAAGCGGGATCGAACCGCTGACCTCTTGCATGCCATGCAAGCGCTCTCCCAGCTGAGCTATACCCCCACACGAGGTCGTACACATTTTCTATTAGTTTCCTTTGGGAAGGAAACAGCCAACTTACTCTGGAAAGGAAGTTGGTGGAGATAAGCGGGATCGAACCGCTGACCTCTTGCATGCCATGCAAGCGCTCTCCCAGCTGAGCTATACCCCCAATTCACGCCCGTAAAAACGGGTGAACGGGGCGCATAATATGAAACGTCGCTACCCCTGTCAACGGCTAAATCCGTTTCTCAATTCAAGCGCTGAAAAAGCCGCCAAATACCCCATTTTGCAGGGAAAAAACCTCTGCCCTGACGGAAATTTTTGGTGTGATGCATTGTTTTACAATTTGCCCCTCAGCCCGCATTTTCTCTAGCTTTCTGATCTCGCTAAGCATTTTCTTAACATCTATGTCTGAATGATTAATGGAATGTTAGCAGACTATGAAAATCGTCTTGTTTTGAGATAATTCTCAGAATAGACTGCTCGCGCAATAATCATAACTTACTACTTCGAGCAATCTCATGTCCTTGTATTCACCTAAAGAAATCGCATCCATCGCTGTCACGGCGGGCGTTAATAAAAGCCATGCTTCCGTGTTGAATTTGTTAATTTTGGGCTTTCTGGCTGGCGCGTTCATCGCCACCGGTTTCCTGCTGGATTTGCACGTAATAGGGACGTTACCTGCATCCTGGGGATCATTTAGCAACTTACTGGGCGCGGCTGTCTTCCCGGTAGGTATTATTCTGACCGTGTTAGCAGGGGGAGAGCTGCTGACCGGTAACATGATGACCTTACCTATCGCCTGGTTCGCGCGTCAGATAAGCCTTTACGCTGTTTTGCGTAACTGGTTCTGGGTGACCATCGCTAACCTGCTGGGCAGCCTGGCAGTGGCCTATTTCTTCGGTCACGTTCTCGGTCTGACGGAAGGTGCCTTCCTGAGCAAAACCGTGGCAACCGCCACCGCGAAAGTGAACGCTGATTTCATGCACGCGTTTATTTCCGGTATCGGCTGTAACTGGCTGGTGTGTCTGGCAATCTGGCTGGCCTTCGCCAGTAAAGAAGTCGGCGGAAAAGTGATTGGTATGTGGTTCCCGGTCATGGCATTCGTGGCGATCGGCTTCCAGCACGTGGTGGCAAATATGTTCATCGTACCAGCAGCTATTTTTGCCGGTGCGCTGAGCTGGTCTCAGTATTTCCCGAATTTCGCGGCAGTATTCCTCGGTAACGCAGTGGGCGGCGCTGGCTTTGTAGGACTGATGTACTTCCTCGCCTACCGCCCGACCGCACAGGCACCCGCAACTGAACAACGTTAATTAAGACGTTTTTCACGCGAGCGTTTCGCAGAAAGCAAAAAAGCCAGCCGGTTTCCCGCGCTGGCTTTTTTATCGCTATCTGACGGCGATTACTGAGCTTGTGTTTCACGCTCAGCAATAAAGGCTAACGCCATATCGATACGCGCCAGCACACGGCTCTGACCGATAGCATGAACGGTGACATCCACGCCCGGAGACTGGCCAGCGCCTGTTACCGCAACGCGCAGTGGCATACCCACTTTGCCCATACCGACTTCCAGCTCATCCGCTGTGCCCTGAATGGTGTGATGAATGTTTTCTGCAGTCCAGTCAGTGATGGCAGCGAGTTTGGCGCGCACCACTTCCAGCGGCTGACGTGCAACCGGGCGTAAGTGTTTTTTCGCCGCATCGGCATCAAACTCAGCAAAATCTTCGTAAAAGTAACGGCAGGACTCTGCCATCTCTTTCAGCGTCTTGCAGCGCTCGCCCAGCAGGGTCACGATTTCAAACAGCTGCGGACCGTTACGGGTTTCGATCCCGGCCTGCTCAACATGCCACAACAGATGAGTCGCCACATACTGCGGATCCATCGTATTGATGTAGTGGTGGTTCAGCCATTGCAGTTTTTCAGTGTTGAACGCACTGGCAGATTTGCTGACGTTATCCAGTGAGAACAGCGCTTTCATTTCGTCACGGCTGAAAATTTCCTGATCGCCATGAGACCAGCCCAGACGTACCAGATAGTTCAGCAGCGCTTCAGGCAGATAACCGTCATCGCGATATTGCATCACGCCGACCGCACCATGACGTTTAGACAGTTTTTTACCGTCGTCACCCAGAATCATAGAAACGTGCGCGTAAACCGGTACCGGTGCGCCCAGCGCTTTCAGTATGTTGATCTGACGCGGAGTGTTGTTGATATGGTCTTCGCCACGGATCACGTGAGTGATTTCCATATCCCAGTCATCAACCACAACACAGAAGTTATAGGTCGGAGAACCGTCGGTACGACGGATGATCAGATCGTCCAGCTCATCATTGCTGAATTCGATAGGACCACGGATCTGGTCGTCAAAGATGACTGACCCTTCCTGCGGGTTACGAAAACGCACCACGCATGGCTCATCCGCAGCATGATGTTCGTGGCTGTCGCGGCAACGACCGTCATAACGAGGCTTCTCGTTATTGGCCATTTGTTCTTCGCGCAGCGCTTCCAGACGTTCTTTAGAGCAATAGCATTTATACGCGGTGCCGTTTTCCAGCATTTCATCAATCACTGCGTTGTAGCGGTCAAAACGTTTGGTCTGGAAATACGGGCCTTCATCCCAGTCCAGATTCAGCCAGTTCATGCCATCCATAATCGCGTCGATTGCTTCCTGGGTCGAACGCTCGAGATCAGTATCTTCGATACGCAGCACAAACTCGCCGCCCAGATTGCGGGCAAAGAGCCAGGAATAAAGCGCGGTACGGGCGCCACCGACGTGCAGATAGCCGGTCGGGCTTGGGGCAAAACGGGTTTTGATTTTCATCTGGGTGCAACCTTAATAACGCAACGCCGGAAAACGTCGCTATCAATTAACAAAAAGTGGCTGACATTCTACCACTCTGCCCTGATTCCTCAACGCACAACCAGAGGCAGTCGCAGGGTTTAAGGCCATGAATGCGTAAAGAATCGGCTACGCGGGCGAGAAACGCGTCATGTTGTCTAAAAATAAGCCGAACGATCATTTTTGTTTTTAAAAAGCGTTGACGTAATTTCAAGTATCCCTATAATGCGACTCCATCACGACGGGGGCGATTAGCTCAGTTGGTAGAGCATCTCCTTTACACGGAGGGGGTCGGCGGTTCGAGCCCGTCATCGCCCACCACTCTTTAAGAGTGCCGCGTTGTGATAAGTAAGAAGAATTGAGAAATGGGCGATTAGCTCAGTTGGTAGAGCATCTCCTTTACACGGAGGGGGTCGGCGGTTCGAGCCCGTCATCGCCCACCATTTCTCAGCAAGTTTCTTCTTACATGGGGAAGTACCCAGAAGTGGGCGATTAGCTCAGTTGGTAGAGCATCTCCTTTACACGGAGGGGGTCGGCGGTTCGAGCCCGTCATCGCCCACCACTTCTGCGGGCCGTTAGCTCAGTTGGTAGAGCAGTTGACTTTTAATCAATTGGTCGCTGGTTCGAATCCAGCACGGCCCACCAATTCAGAGAAAAGCGCCTTTAGGCGCTTTTTTCGCATCTGTACTCCGGTAACCCTTTTCTCTCCCCCTATTCCAACTTAAACATCGGCACGACTTTATTGTGCAGCGCTGTGTTATCACTTTCATCCTTCAGATTCACCCCTGACAATTTGCGCTGGAATGATTGTTCGAGCAGCCACGCCAGTTTAAAAGCCGCCTGCGGATAGTTCAGCCCTTCCGGACGCACATTCGAAATACAATTTCGCTCCGATTCCAGTCTTTTGGTATGCGGTCCCCAGGTCATATAAATCCCTAAACTGTCGGGCGATGACAATCCCGGCCGCTCGCCGATCAAAATCGCCACGGCTCTGGCTTTCATCGCCTGCGCAATATCATCGCCCAGCGCCACCCTCGACTGATGCGCCAGCACCACAGGACCCAATTTCAGCTCCAGCGTGCGCAGATACGGCATTAACGCCGCAATCAGCGGCACGGCCTGCCGGTGTACGGCTTTCGATGACAGACCGTCAGCAATCACCAGCACCACGTCGGCGGGTTCTGCCTTCAGCCGCTGCAATGCCTGACGGCTGCTTTCGGATAGTTTGCGCCCGAGATCTGGGCGGCACAGATAAGTCGCTCTGTCCGGTGCCGCGCTGGCGACCGTCAGGGTTTCCAGCCCGAGCGCAAAAAGTTCCGGTTCGAGCGACTGACTGTCAAAAGGCTGATGTACCGCATCACGCGCCTGCGCATGCGCTAAACCGAAGCGTAACAACTCGCCCGTGGGCAAACTCGACCCGGTGCGACCCAGCGCGATACGCGCGGCGGTAAACTGACGCAGCGTCTCCCACGGGTTGTTATGCACCAGCGGTGATAATCCCTGCCCTTTTTCTTTATTCATCAGCAAAGACCTCAGCTCAGTTGCGGTAACTGACGCAACAACGGATGGGACGCACGGGTATCCTGTAAAGCGCCCTGCGGATCGATGATTTTCATTTTCTCCAGCCAGACGGCAAATTCCGGTGCATGTTTCAGCCCGAGTAATTCGCGGATGTACAACGCGTCATGGAATGAGGTGCTCTGATAGTTAAGCATGATGTCATCTGCGCCCGGAACGCCAATCAGGAACGTCAGTCCGGCGGTACCCAGCAGCGTCAGCAAAGTGTCCATATCATCCTGATCGGCTTCGGCGTGGTTGGTATAACAAACATCACAGCCGAGCGGTACACCGAGCAGTTTGCCGCAGAAATGATCTTCCAGCCCGGCACGGATGATTTGTTTGCCGTCGTACAAATATTCCGGGCCAATAAAGCCGACCACGGTATTAATCAGCAACGGCGAAAAATGCCGGGCGATGGCGTAAGCGCGCGCCTCGCAGGTCTGCTGATCGACACCGAAATGCGCATTGGCGGATAAACAACTGCCCTGCCCGGTTTCGAAATACATCACGTTGTCGCCAAGCGTGCCGCGTTTCAGGCTGTACGCCGCCTGCTGTGCTTCTGCCAGCAATGCCAGATTAATACCAAAACCGCTGTTTGCTGCTTCGGTACCGGCTATCGACTGGAAAACCAGATCCACCGGCGCGCCGCGCTCCACCAGCTTGATGGTGTTGGTAACATGCGTCAGCACGCAGGACTGCGTGGGGATTTCAAAGCGCGAGATAACGTCATCGAGCATGTAATTGAGATTTTCCAGCAGGGGCAAACTGTCGCTGGCAGGATTAATGCCAATTACCGCATCGCCGGAACCATACAGCAAACCATCGAGCATACTGGCGGCAATCCCTTGTAAATTGTCGGTCGGATGGTTGGGTTGCAGGCGCACGCTCATATGCCCCGGCAGCCCGATGGTATTGCGGAATTTAGTGATCACCCGGCATTTTTTCGCCACCAGGATCAGGTCCTGATTACGCATCAGTTTGCTGACTGCCGCCGCCATTTCCGGCGTGATCCCACGGGCGACCGCCGCAAGTACATGACTGTCGGTTTTTTCACTCAGCAGCCAGTCACGAAAATCCCCGACGGTAAGATGGGAAATCGCGGCAAACGCCGCGACATCATGAGTATCAACAATCAGGCGCGTGACTTCGTCGTCTTCATAGGGCACCAGCAATTGTTGCAGGAACGTTTTGAGCGGCACATCGGCCAGCGCCATTTTGGCTGCCATACGTTCTTCTGCACTGGCAGCAGCCACTTCCGCCAGATAGTCCCCCGACCGCGCGGGCGACGCCTTCGCCATCAGTTCGCGTAAATCCGCAAACTGATAACTACGGTGACTTAAGGTCGTCTGAAACATATCACTCCTTAGCTCGCCGGATTATTTACCACTTTTTGCAGGCACCGGTCGCAGGCCGCGTAATTGCGGATCTTCCGCCGCATCCGTCCGTGCCTGATGGGTGATGCGATACCACGCATAAGCCAGCAGCATCATGGCGGCGAAGATCAGAAACAGTAAGGTGTTGTAGTAAATCATAGCTATCAGGCAGACGACCGCCAGAACCAGCGCCAGCGCAGGAGCAAAAGGATAAAGTGGCGCACGGAAAGGCCGGATCAGATTAGGTTCGCTGCGACGCAGTTTGAACAGCGCCGCCATCGAAATGATGTACATCACAATCGCGCCGAATACCGACATGGTGACGATATTCGCCGTCAGCGGTTGCCCGCCAATCACGATCAGTGAATCTGAGAAAATCGCGGCAATGCCGACCACACCTCCCGCGATAATGCCCAGATGCGGCGTCTGGAAACGAGCGTTGACGCTTGCCAGCCGCTTGGGTAGATATCCTGCCCGCGCCAGTGCAAAAATCTGCCGCGAGTAGCCCATGATAATGCCGTGGAATGATGCAATCAGGCCGAACAGCCCCAGCCAGACCAGCATATGCAGCCAGCCGCTGTTGCTGCCGACAATCATTTTCATTGCCTGCGGTAACGGGTCGTTGATATTAGAGAGTTTGGTCCAGTCGCCCACCCCACCGGCAAACAGCATTACGCCCAGCGCCAGAACAGTCAGGGTCAGAATACCGCCGATAAAGGCTTTCGGAATGGTGCGCTGCGGGTCTTTCGCTTCTTCGGCCGCCATCGACGCCCCTTCAATCGCCAGGAAGAACCAGATGGCAAACGGGATCGCCGCAAAAATGCCGGAAAACGCCGCCGGACTAAAGGTATCGCTCCCCGCCCAACCGCCGTGAGTAAAGTTAGACATTTCAAAGCCCGGCGCCACTACGCCCATAAAGACCAGCAGTTCGAATATCGCCAGCAATGTGACCAGCAGTTCAAACGTCGCGGCAATACTGACGCCCAGAATATTGAGCACCATAAAGACCACATAGGCGCCTACCGCCACCCATTTCGGTTCAATCGACGGAAACTGGACGTTGAGATACGCGCCGATCGCCATGGCAATCGCCGGAGGCGCGAAAACAAACTCCACCAGCGTGGCAAATCCGGCAACAAATCCGCCGGTTGGCCCGAAGGCGCGGTATGCGTAGGCAAAAGGCCCGCCCGCATGAGGTATAGAAGTGGTGAGCTCGGTGAAACTGAAAATAAATGCGCAATACATTGCAGCGATCACCAGCGCAGTGATCAGAAAGCCGAGGGTGCCCGCCTGCGCCCAGCCGTAACTCCATCCAAAATACTCGCCGGAAATAACCAGCCCGACGGCAATACCCCAGAGTTTAAAACTTCCCAGCGTACGTTTTAAAACGGGTGTGACTTTCGTGGTTTGCATAAATGATCCCCTGCCCGGTGATAATGCAATAGTGTCAGGCAGGTTGTTGCAAAGGCTGTACCACTTCAGAAACCCCGAGCCGCTGCGGTCTGGCGCGACTTTCGCGCGTGATTTGCTTCATTTTGGCGCGTGACATAAAAGACACGCGCCCGAAAAGGTGCGTTGTTAAAACTTCACAAAATGACGCTACAATTTGGGCAGCACAAAAAGGAGAACTGCACGTGATCAATCGGGAACAGCAAATTATCACCTGGCTCAGGGAAGAACCGTTGCACCTGCAGGCGCTGATGCAGGCCAGCGAACTGAGGCTGAATGACGCCTGGCTGGCGGCGGGATTCGTCCGTAATCTGGTCTGGGACCGGCTGCACGGGTATAAAAATGCCACGCCGCTTAACGATATCGACGTGGTGTATTTTAATCCTGAGGATTGTTCTGTTGCTGCGGATGAGCGCTACGAGCAACTTCTGCGGGAGAAATCCCCTGATTTACCCTGGTCGGTAAAAAATCAGGCGCGTATGCATGAGCGTCACGGGCACACGCCTTATGTATCCAGCGCGGAAGCCATCAGTCATTGGGTCGAGGTGGAAACCGCTGTGGCCGCCAGAATGAGTGCCGCCGGACAAATTGAGCTGAACGCCCCGCTCGGGCTGGAACCGCTGTTTACCTTTACTATCACACCCAACCCGCGCCATGCGATTGCGAGCGTTTTTGCACAGCGCGTCAGCGGTAAAGGCTGGCTGGAACGCTGGCCGAAGCTACAGATACAGGCTTTGATCGAAAGAAAATCGTTAAATCTGTAAGGAATATGAAAAGCAGGTAAAGCCTCACAGCGCGCCGCCGATACCTGTTAAGCACCCTTACGTGCAAAAAATTTTGATTCCCACACAGTGAGGCTTTTATGACGACTATCAGCGCCACCAGCAGTTCGGTCAGCACGGCGTCTTCCGGTGACTCCGGCAGTGCCAGCCAGATTGCTCAGCTGACTAAACAGATTGCCAAACTGACTGAACAGGTGAAAAACCTGAGCAGCTCAGGCGGCAGTTCTGAAGACGTTCAGCAACAACAGGAACTTCTGCAACAGCAAATCGAAATGCTGCAACAGCAGATTGCACAAATCGAACAGCAGCAGGCCCAGAAGGCACTTCAGCAGCAGCAACAACAGCAGGCCGCTGCCGAAGCGAAGAAAGAAGTAGGTGTTAATAAACCTTCGGACACCAACGCTATCGACATTTACGTGTAATCGCATATATGTGATTACAGATAGTGCCCGAAACAGCCGGCAAGACGTCAGGATCCGTACACGCCCTGCTGGCTGCGCTTTTCACTCAGTACTGCCGCCTGTTCTTTCACGACCTGCCAGATGGCCTGCGCGGCAGGGGATAAAGACCGGTTTTTGCGTTTCACCAGCATCAGCACACGATTAATTTCCGGCACCAGGGGTTTGATAACCAGCCGGCTCCCCTGCGGCATGGGCAGCGCCAGCGCGGGTATTACACTGATCCCAATCCCCGCTTCTACCATCGGGAATAATGTCGCCGGATGACCAATCTCCTGCGCAATTTCCGCCTTCACTTTTTGCGCTTTCAGCGCGCCGTCAATCAGCATCCGGCTTCCGGAAGCGTAATCCTGCAAAACCAGTTTGCAGCCGTTAAGCGCCAGCCATTCGACTACAGCGCGGGCGGCAAAGGGATGGTCTTCGCGACACAGCAACAGAAAGGGTTCGTGCAGTACCGGCTCGCAATCCAGATCGGTACTTTCACCAGGATCGATAACAATACCGAAATCCACTTCCGCATTTCTCACGCTGTTCAGCACCAGTTGCTGGGCCTGATCACGTAACAGCACCCGGATATCGGGATATTGCAGCGCACCGCTGGCAATACATTGCGGCATCAGCTGAGCGGAAATGGTCTGGCTGGAAGCAATCCGCACGCGGCCATTGTGCTGCGTGCCGAAACTGCGGGTATCGAGCAACATGGCGTGAAGTTCATCGAGCAGCGGTTCGACACGGTTGGCCAGCCGCAGACCGGCGTCAGTCAGCGCGACTTCACGCGTGGTCCGGTCCAGCAACCGCACACCCATTTCGGCTTCCAGCTCTTTCATACTGTGACTGACTGCCGACTGACTCAAACCAATGGCCTCGCCTGCCCGGCTGAAGCTGCCGTAGCGCGAAACCGCCACAAATACACGAAGTTGTCTGAGGGAATAATTCATGAATTTTTTGCATTAATGGATTAAATAAATCAATTTTTTAATTGTACCGCAAAGGCACAAAATAACTGCATTCAGAAATAACTCTTCGAGACATGTTATGCGCTTCTTACCCGATCGCTTTACCCTGACACTCATCGCCGTCGTTCTGCTGGCCACCTTTTTTCCGGCCAGCGGTATGTTTGTGGCCTTCTTCAATAACCTGACTATTTTCGCCATCGGCCTGCTGTTTTTTATGCATGGCGCCAAGCTTTCCCGCGAGGCGATTTTTCAGGGCAGCAATAACTGGCGGCTGCATCTTTGGGTGATGTTCAGCACCTTTATTCTGTTCCCGATCCTGGGCCTGCTGTTCCAGTGGTGGCATCCGGTGGATGTCAGCCCGCAGATATACAGCGGCTTTGTGTATCTGTGTATTCTGCCTGCCACCGTGCAGTCGGCGATTGCGTTCACTTCACTGGCGGGCGGGAACGTTGCGGCAGCGGTATGCAGCGCGTCGGCGTCCAGCCTGCTGGGGATTTTTGTGTCGCCGCTGCTGGTCAGTTTGCTGATGCACGTTCAGGGTGAAACCGGCAATGGTCTGGCACAGGTCGGGCATATCGTGCTGCAACTGCTGGTGCCGTTCATCGCCGGACATCTGTTACGCCCGCTGATCGGCGGCTTTGTAGAGCGTCACCGTAAAATGATCGGCAAAACTGACCAGACATCAATTCTGCTGGTGGTCTATTCCGCGTTCAGCGAAGCGGTCACGCAGGGGATTTGGCACCAGGTAGGTATCGGTTCGCTGCTGTTTATCGTGGTGTTCAGTCTGGTGTTGCTGGCCTTTATTCTGGTGATCAACACTTACATGGCACGCTGGATGGGCTTTAGTAAACCCGATGAGATTACTATCGTATTCTGCGGCTCGAAGAAAAGTCTGGCGAACGGCATCCCGATGGCGAACATTCTGTTCCCGGTCAGCGCGATTGGTATGATGGTGCTGCCGCTGATGATTTTCCATCAGGTTCAGCTGATGACCTGTGCAGTTCTGGCGAAACGCTACCAGAGAAAACAGCGGGAAGCGGCGCTGAAGCAAACGCCTGTGACGGAATAAGATTCGCAGAAAACCAAAAGAAAAAGGCGCTGATATCCGCGCCTTTGCTCTGTAAAAAATGTTTACTCGTCGGTACCGCCCAGTCCGGGGCCGTTGCGGCGCAGCGGATTGATCAGACTCTGCAATCCTTCGCTTTTAATTGCCAGCGTCAGTTGCATTAGCTCACCCAGTTTTCCCTGTGGAAATTCATCCTTGCGGGCAAACCACAGCAAATATTCTTCCGGCAAGTCGATCAGCACCCGTCCGGCATATTTACCGAACGGCATCACCCTATTAGCAATCTGGATCAGATCTTCTTTTTCCATCGTTTATTCACCCAGCAGGCGGATCATCTCCGCTTCGTCGATCACTTCGATCCCCAGCTCCTGCGCTTTCGCCAGTTTGGAACCCGCCGCTTCGCCGGCGATCACCAGATCGGTTTTCTTCGATACGCTGCCGGACACTTTCGCGCCCAGCGCGGTCAGCCTGTCTTTAGCTTCATCGCGGGAAAGGATCGAAAGCGATCCGGTTAATACTACGGTTTTACCGGCAAACGGACTGTCAATTTCTTCCGGTACAATCACCTGCACTTGTGGCCAGTGAATGTTGATTTCGGGGCTTAACAGCTCGTCAATTACCTGCTGGTTATGTTCTTCCGACAGGAAATTCACCACGTGCTTCGCGACCACTTCACCGACGTCCTGCACGGTTTTAAGCGATTCAATATCCGCCACGCGCAGCGCTTCGACCGAACCGTAATGCGCTGCCAGATTGGCTGCCGTGGCTTCGCCAACTTCACGAATACCCAGTGCATACAGGAATCGCGCCAGCGTAGTTTCCTTGGCTTTCTCCAGCGCATTCACCACGTTTTGCGCGGATTTTGGCCCCATGCGATCCAGACCGGTGAGTTTGCCCGCCGTCAGACGGAACAGATCCGCCGGCGTTTTGACATATTCTTTTTCGACAAGCTGATCGATGATTTTGTCACCCATGCCGTCAACGTCCAGCGCCCGACGCGAAACGAAATGCTTTAACGCTTCTTTGCGCTGTGCGCTGCAAATCAGGCCCGCAGTACATCGCGCAACGGCTTCGCCTTCTACACGTTCGACATCAGAATGACAGACCGGGCAATGCGTCGGGAAGACCACTTCGCGGGCATTTTCAGGGCGTTCGTCCAGCACCACACCGACCACCTGCGGGATAACATCACCGGCGCGGCGCACAATCACGGTATCACCGATACGCAGACCAAGACGCTCGATTTCATCGGCGTTATGCAGCGTGGCGTTACTGACCATCACACCTGCGACCAGAACCGGCTCCAGACGTGCCACCGGCGTGATAGCCCCGGTACGCCCGACCTGAAACTCGACGTCTTTCACCAGCGTGATTTGTTCCTGCGCCGGGAATTTAAACGCCGTCGCCCAGCGCGGTGCACGTGCGACAAAGCCCAGCGTTTCCTGAATATCCAGCGAGTCAATTTTCACCACTACGCCGTCGATATCAAAACCCAGAGACGGACGGTCGGCTTCAACCTGACGATAAAATGCCAGCACTTCGTCGCTGCCGGTACAAACACGTACCCGGTCGGTGACAGGTAAACCCCAGGCTTTGAACTGTTGCAGGCGTTCATAATGGCTGCGCGGCAATTCGCCGCCTTCCAGCAGCCCGACGCCGTAACAGAAGAAGGTCAGCGGACGTTTGGCGGTAATGCGCGGATCAAGCTGGCGCAAGGAACCGGCAGCCGCATTACGCGGGTTGGCAAACACTTTGCCTCCGGTGCGGCGCGCTTCGTCATTCATGGCCTCAAAGCCCGGTTGCGGCATAAACACTTCGCCACGCACTTCCAGACGGGCAGGGATATTGTCACCATGCAGACGCAGAGGGATCGCGCGGATAGTCCGCACGTTCGCCGTGATGTTCTCTCCGGTCGTCCCGTCGCCGCGTGTGGCCGCCTGCACCAGTTCGCCGTTTTCATACAACAGGCTCACCGCCAGACCATCGAGTTTCAGCTCACAGCAGAACGTCAGCGGCTCAGCCGTTTTCAGCCTGTCCTGCACACGTTTGTAAAACGCCAGATAGCTTTCTTCGTCGAAGACGTTGTCCAGTGACAACATCGGCACCTGATGTTTGACTTGCTCGAAAGCAGACAGCGGTGCCGCACCCACGCGCTGAGTCGGCGAATCCGCAGTGATAAGCTCAGGATGTGCGGCTTCCAGTTCCCGCAATTCACGCATCAGACGGTCGTATTCGGCATCAGGCACTTCCGGCGCATCAAGAACATGATACTGGTATTCGTGATGGCGCAGCTGAGTGCGTAATTGATTGATCTGTTCTTCGATAGTGGCCATGACTCACCGTGGAGATAAAAAACCCCCGGCAAGCGGGGGTTAGGGGAAAGGGTATTTCACGAACGCCGGTATCAGGCGGTCGCTTCGAGGACCTCGCGGATCCGCGCTTTATACGTTTCGAGCTTCTGGGGCGTAATCATACGACGCTCATCGTCAAGCACCATCGCACCGACATCATCGGCAATACGCTGGGCAGACTGAAGCAGCAGTTTGAAGTTCTGATGCGCGTCACCGTAGCAAGGCACCATCATGAACAACGTCACACCAGGCGTGGAGAAGTCGGACATATTGTCAGGGTCGAAAGAACCCGGTTTGACCATATTCGCCAGACTGAACAACACCGGACCGCTGCCCGCAGGGCTAACGTGACGATGGAAAATATTCATTGCGCCAAACTGGAAACCGGACTGAAGCACGCTGTTCAACAGCACTTCACCACCGATAACGCCACCCTGATGCGCGGCAACATGCAGCACCAGAACCGTCTCTTTCAGTTTCGCTTTCTCAGCCGGAGCTTCTTCTGCCGGAGCAAAAGGCGCAGACTGAGGTTCTGCTTTCGCAGCAGGTGCCGCGTTTGCATGAATTTCCTGCGGCGGAACTGGCGCATGCTCTGTAGATTCAGGCGCATATTCCTGCGGTGCAAAATCTGCAACAGGTTCGCGACGCGGTGCAGGTGCTGGCTCAGCGGCTGAATAACCACTCAGCAACGGATCATCCTGCACAGCATGTTGCTGCGGCTGAGCCGGTTGTTGAGGACGAGCAACAGGTGCAGGCGCTGGCTGCGCAGGTTGACCCTGCGGCTGACGTGGCGGTGCAGTCTGTTCTGGCTCATCATACTGACCAAAAGTCGGTTCATCCTGAGGATAAGCAGGACGCACGCGCACTTCCCCCACTCCATCGACGAAATCGTCGAGCGGAGATTGTTCCCGTTCTTTTTTCACACGTTTAGCTGGACGATCGCGAAACAGCGAAGAGCGTTCTTTACGGCTGGTCCACAAACCGTGTAACAACAACGCTATTATGGCGATCGCGCCAACAACGATTAATATCAGACGCAAATCCTGCATCATTGCTATCTCTGTTGTTCTAATACATTGCCACCACGGCAAACATTCACAATATTAACTCTATTTGCCCACGTAGATAAGTGCAAGTCTGGACTCTACTTTCTGCTAATAAATAGGGCAGTTGCACCTTTTTTTGCTGTTTTTTCAGCCAATCCACTGGTAGCCAGTGGAAAATCATACCGATATGATAGCCCATGTCATTCAACTCAGAGAGAAAATTTCGTTTATGACTTCATCGCAAAGCGCCAGACATGAAAACGGCGTGCATTATTTCAGACAGGGCTGGACGCTCATCTCCTTACCAGGGATACGACGTTTTGTGATTTTACCGCTGGCCGTGAACGTATTACTGATGGGGGGGGCGTTTTGGTGGCTGTTTACCAAACTGGGGGAATGGATCCCCGCTATGATGAGCAAGGTTCCGGCGTGGCTTAGCTGGCTGGATTATCTCATCTGGCCGGTGGCCGTGCTTTCTGTAGTGCTGGTGTTCAGCTATTTCTTCAGCACCATCGCCAACTGGATTGCCGCACCGTTCAGCGGATTACTCGCCGAACAGCTCGAAGCGCGCCTGACCGGTAAACCGCTGCCTGATACCGGCATCTGGGACATCATGAAAGATCTGCCGCGCATCATGAAACGCGAATGGCAGAAACTGGCGTATTACCTGCCACGTGCCCTGCTGCTGTTCGCACTCTATTTTATTCCGGTGATCGGCCAGACCATTGCACCGGTGCTGTGGTTCTTCTTCAGCGCGTGGATGGTGGTGATTCAGTATTGCGATTATCCGTTCGATAATCATAAGGTGAGTTTCGCGGATATGCGTCGTTCGCTCGGCAGTAACAAAATCGACAATATGCAGTTCGGCTCGCTGGTCAGCCTGTTTACGATGATTCCGGTGCTGAATCTGGTGATCCTGCCTGTCGCAGTTTGCGGGGCAACTGCCATGTGGTGCGACCGCTATCGGCATGTTTACGTTAAAAATAATGTGGACGTGAATTCGACCCGTAAATAACGTTTTATCTCACAGCCGCCTGCGGGCGGCTGCCTGCTATGCTTGACTTTTCGTCCTCAAACTTATTTCTTAATAACGTATCGATATACCAAATACCAAAACCTTACTTCACTGGGAAAGCGGTTCGCGTATGCTTTCTCGATTCCCACTAATTTCATAGTGTTGAAAGCTTCACACCGTGAATATTTCATACAGTTAAAGGACGGGTTATGAGCAAGATCTATGAAGACAATTCATTAACAATTGGCCATACGCCACTGGTTCGCCTGAACCGTATCGGTAATGGTCGTATTCTGGCTAAGGTCGAGTCACGTAACCCGAGCTTCAGCGTGAAATGCCGTATCGGTGCAAACATGATCTGGGATGCTGAGAAAAAAGGCATCCTGACCAAAGATATCGAACTGGTTGAACCGACCAGTGGCAACACCGGTATTGCCCTGGCGTACGTAGCAGCCGCGCGCGGTTATAAACTGACGCTGACCATGCCTGAAACCATGAGCGTTGAGCGTCGTAAGTTGCTTAAAGCCCTCGGGGCCAATCTGGTGCTGACCGAAGGCGCAAAAGGGATGAAAGGCGCAATTGCGAAAGCCGAAGAAATTCAGGCCAGCGATCCTTCCCGTTATCTTATCCTTCAGCAGTTCAGCAACCCGGCCAACCCAGCCATCCATGAACAAACCACCGGCCCGGAAATCTGGGAAGACACCGATGGCGCAGTCGATGTGCTGATTGCAGGCGTGGGCACGGGCGGTACCATCACCGGTACCGGTCGTTATCTGAAAAGCAAAAAAAGCAGCGTGAAACTGGTGGCCGTGGAGCCAACAGATTCCCCGGTTATTACCCAGACGCTGAACGGCGAAGAAGTCAAACCGGGCCCGCACAAAATTCAGGGCATCGGCGCAGGTTTTATTCCGGGTAACCTGGATTTGGAACTGCTGGATCGCGTCACGCTTATCACCAACGATGAATCCATTCAGATGGCCCGCCGTCTAATGGAAGAAGAAGGTATTCTGGCGGGGATTTCTTCCGGTGCTGCGGTTGAAGCTGCGGTAAAATTATCTCAGGAACCCGAGTTTGCGGATAAAACCATCGTGGTTATCCTGCCCTCTTCCGGTGAACGCTATCTGAGTACCGCATTATTTGCAGATCTGTTTACTGAAAAAGAATTGCAACAATAATGCCACATCCCTAAAAGCGTATAAAAAAGCACCTTTCGGGGTGCTTTTTTGTGGGCTACATCAAAGTTTGTACCACTCTGTGATTGATTTTACCCGCCAGGTTTAGTATTTAACCGGACAATTATTTCGATGCGCGAAATTAATAGCCTCCATGAAACCGCCCGCTGAATCGATTTACCGATTTGTTACAAGAGGGAAAATCACGGCATAATGGAGAAATAACAGGAAAGCCTAGATCTAGGGCAAAGAGTTTTATCGCTGAGTGCGTTATTTTCTCTTTTCTGTTGCATCTGAACCTGCCCCTGAACCATAGTCAGGCGCTAATCTCTACAGGCTAAAGTAAAGCGCATAAGCTAAACTTTAGCTCCACAACATTACTTTAATAAGTTGGGGAAACAACAATGTTCCAGCAAGAAGTTACAATCACCGCTCCTAATGGTCTGCACACCCGCCCTGCTGCACAGTTCGTGAAAGAAGCAAAAGGTTTCGCTTCTGACATCACTGTGACTTCAAACGGCAAAAGCGCCAGTGCTAAAAGCCTGTTTAAACTGCAAACTCTGGGCCTGACCCAAGGTACCGTTGTGACCCTCTCAGCTGAAGGTGAAGACGAGCAGAAAGCCGTTGAACACTTGGTAAAACTGATGGCAGAGCTCGAGTAACACTCAGCCGCTCTTATATCGTTTAAACCAGTCAAGAGAAAGGTAGGGTTATGATTTCAGGCATTTTAGTATCTCCCGGTATCGCTTTCGGCAAAGCACTTCTGTTGAAAGAAGATGAAATTGTCATCAACCGGAAAAAAATCTCTCCTGATCACGTTGATCAGGAAGTTGAACGTTTCCTCGCTGGCCGTGCGAAAGCCTCAGCTCAGCTGGAAGTGATCAAGACCAAAGCCGGTGAGACCTTCGGTGAAGAGAAAGAAGCCATCTTCGAAGGCCACATCATGTTGTTGGAAGACGAAGAGCTTGAACAGGAAATCATAGCCCTTATCAAAGACGAGCATGCTTCTGCTGACGCTGCTGCTTTCTCTGTCATTGAAGGCCAGGCAAAAGCCCTGGAAGAGCTTGATGATGAATACCTGAAAGAACGTGCGGCTGACGTGCGTGACATCGGTAAACGTCTTCTGCGCAACATTCTCGACATGGCTATCGTTGATCTGAGCTCCATCCAGGACGAAGTTATCTTGGTTGCGACCGATCTGACGCCGTCAGAAACTGCTCAGCTGAACCTGAACAAGGTTCTGGGTTTCATTACTGATTTGGGTGGCCGTACTTCTCACACCTCAATCATGGCGCGTTCCCTGGAATTACCTGCCATCGTAGGCACCAGCGACGTGACCAAACAAGTCAAAAATGATGACTATCTGATCCTCGATGCTGTGAACAATAAAATCTATGTCAACCCGACAGCAGACGTTATTGATGAGCTGAAAGCCGTTCAGAATCAGTACATCTCAGAAAAAGACGAACTGACTAAACTGAAAGATTTGCCGGCTATTACGCTGGATGGTCATCAGGTTGAAGTTTGTGCCAACATCGGTACCGTGCGCGACGTCGCCGGTGCAGAGCGCAATGGCGCTGAAGGTGTCGGCCTGTATCGTACAGAATTCCTGTTCATGGACCGTGACAGCCTGCCTACCGAAGAAGAGCAATTCCAGGCTTATAAAGCTGTTGCTGAAGCGATGGGCTCACAGGCTGTTATCGTACGTACCATGGACATCGGCGGTGATAAAGACCTGCCGTACATGAACCTGCCAAAAGAAGAAAACCCGTTCCTGGGCTGGCGTGCAATCCGTATCTGTCTGGATCGTAAAGAAATTCTTCACGACCAGCTGAAAGGTATTCTGCGTGCTTCTGCGTTCGGTAAACTGCGTATCATGTTCCCGATGATCATTTCTGTTGAAGAAGTGCGTGAACTGAAAGCAGAACTTGAACTGCTGAAAGCTCAGCTGCGTGAGAAAGGTCAGGCATTCGATGAAACCATCGAAGTCGGCGTGATGGTTGAAACTCCGGCTGCTGCGGTGATTGCTCATCATCTGGCAAAAGAAGTCGATTTCTTCAGTATTGGTACAAACGATCTTACCCAGTATACTTTGGCTGTGGATCGCGGTAACGAACTGATTTCTCATCTGTACAACCCGATGTCTCCGTCAGTACTTGGTTTAATTAAGCAAGTTATTGACGCATCTCATGCTGCCGGCAAATGGACAGGGATGTGCGGCGAGCTAGCCGGTGACGAACGTGCTACACTTCTTCTATTGGGCATGGGGTTAGATGAGTTCAGCATGAGCGCTATCTCTATCCCACGCATCAAGAAAATTATTCGCAATACAAACTTCGAAGATGTGAAAGCGCTGGCAGATCAGGCCCTGGCCCAACCTACGGCGCAAGAGTTGATGAACCTGGTTAACAAGTTCATTGAAGAAAAAACACTCTGCTAATTGCGCGATGCTGGTAAAGCTGCCCAAATTAATGCTTAGGAGAAGATCATGGGTTTGTTCGATAAACTGAAATCATTGGTTTCTGATGATAAAAAAGACGTTGGCACTATTGAAATCGTAGCGCCAATCTCTGGTGAGATTGTCAACATTGAAGATGTGCCAGACGTTGTTTTCGCTGAGAAAATCGTTGGTGACGGTATTGCTATCAAACCATCTGGCAACAAAATGGTTGCTCCGGTTGATGGTACTATCGGTAAAATCTTTGAAACTAACCATGCTTTCTCAATCGAATCCGACAGTGGCATTGAGTTGTTCGTGCACTTCGGTATCGACACCGTTGAACTGAAAGGCGAAGGCTTCAAACGCATCGCTGAAGAAGGCCAACGTGTTAAGAAAGGCGATTTGGTTATCGAGTTTGATCTGGCTCTTCTGGAAGAGAAAGCGAAGTCTACCCTGACTCCGGTTGTCATCTCTAACATGGACGAGATCAAAGAGCTGATTAAACTGACTGGTAGCGTGACTGTGGGCGAAACCCCAATCATCCGCATCAGGAAGTAATTCGCTCAGCGAGTTGTAAACCAAGAAGTTAAAAACGGCGCCTAATCAGCGCCGTTTTTTATTGCCTGTTTTTTACTGAATCAGCGGCTCGAATTATGAAGCAGATTTCCAGTGCGGGACTTGAAGGCTGATGATAAGGCCATGAGGCTGTGCATTACGGGCATCCACTTTACCTTCATGCGCTAACATCACTTTACGGGTGATGGCCAGCCCGAGACCGTAGCCTTTGCCTGAAAGCGGCGATTTCACACGCACGAACGGGTCGAAGATACTCGAGAGCTTATCTTCTTCCACACCCGGCCCCTGATCGGCGACTTCAATCTGCAAATACTCTTCAACCTGTGCCAGCGAAACATTGATTGTTTGTCCGCGCGCTGAAAAACGCAGCGCATTGCGCACAACGTTATCGACTGCGCGTCGCATCAGCTCTGCATTGCCTTTGACCGTGTAATCCAGGTCATCGGGTGATTCGGGATAGAGTGCAATCTCCACGCCCGGTAACTGCGCCTCGTAGCGCGCATCGTTCACCACCGCTTCCACCAGCCCATACAGATCGAAATATTCTTCATCCGGGATTTCACTGCTTTCAGTTCGTGACAACGCCAGCAGTTCGCCGATCATCTTATCCAGACGTCCGGCTTCATGCTCAATACGACTCAAAGAGGTTTCCACGTTGGAAGGGTTCTGTCGGGCCAGACCGATTGCCAGTTGCAAACGGGCCAGTGGTGAACGCAGCTCGTGCGAAACGTCATGCAACAGCTCTTCACGCGCCTTCACCAGAACCTGCAAACGTTCAGCCATTGAATCGAAATCGCGTGCCACTTCTGACAGTTCATCGTGCCGCTTACCCATGCTGGTAAACAGGCGGACCGATAAATCGCCCTGCGCCACACGCCCGAAGGCTTTACGCATTTGCAGCATAGGTCGGGTCAGGTTCCACGCCAGAACCGCACTGAACAGCAATCCGCCCAGTCCGCCGAGCCACAACAGCGGCGGAGGCATATTCAGCCAGTCTCTGTGGCGTCTCGGGCGATATTCATGCATCAGCCCGTCGACATCATATTTCAACCGGTAGCCCTGTCCGTCCGGCCCCTGTACAAATTGCACAACTTCATGCGGAATTTTACCAGGTTCCAGATCCTTAATCGTATTGCCTTTCGCAGGCAGAAACGAAGGGGTGACCGAGAAAAACTGTCTGTCATCATCCGGCCAGTCAGCCATCATCGCGTTCAGCGCAGGCATACCGCCGCTGTGCAGCGTGGAAACCGCTGAGGTAATTTGCAGTTTCACAAAACGCCGGGCAATGCCGCTTTCCGGCGGTTCATGCGGATTGTAAAAAGCAAAAACAACCCAGAGCCCCTGAGTGATCGCCACGAACGTGAACCAGAATCCGAGCAGGATTTTCCAGAACAGTTTTCCGCGAAGTCGTTTAGCGTATGCGATAGCCAATACTGCGCACCGTCTCAATAGTCAGGATGTCGCCACCTTCCAGTGACCCCAGTTTCTGGCGGATATTACTGATGTGAACATCAATACTGCGGTCATACGCTTCACGCGGACGGCCCAGGCCTTTTTCCGACAGCTCATCCTTTGAAACTACACGCTCCGGGGAACGCAGCAACAGTTCCAGCAGATTGAATTCAGACGCCGTCAGGTCAAAAGACACGCCACGCCATTCGCTGCTGCGCGTGGCAGGATTGAGCGTCAGGTCGCCGTAGTTAACGGATGAAGAATCAGAATGCGATTCCTGTTGCTCTTCCACACGCCGCAATACCGCACGCAGACGCGCAACCAGTTCACGCGGGTAGCAAGGTTTTGGCATGTAATCATCGGCACCCATTTCCAGGCCGATAACACGGTCGATGTTGTCGCCTTTGGCGGTCAGCATGATGATCGGCAGGCGGCTGTTTTTGCGCACCTGACGCAGGACATCAATTCCGCTCATATCCGGCAGCATGATGTCGAGGATCATGGCGGTATATTCCCCCGACATCGCCCCTTCCACGCCCGCTTTTCCGGTCAGCACCAGAGAAGCGTCAAAACCTTCTGCAATCAGATACTCGCTGAGCATGGTCCCTAATTCGAGATCGTCATCGACTAATAAAATTTTCATTCTTTATTTCCGCCTGGCTAAAATTTTGGTCATTTTTACCACTAACCCTGCATTACGCAGCCGCTTTTACTCTTTTTTTACACAGTCTCTGACAGAATTTCGTATCGCTGAAAGCGCAGTGTAAGGAACAAAGTTGTCGTGATTAACACTATTCCTATTATAGAAGATTAAAATCAATCTGTTAGCGTCGTTCAGAAAGCAAAAAGCAGGCGCTAAGGCCTGCCTTTATAATGTGACCGCATTTTTCGCTGCGAGTTCTTAATCAGAAAACACGCCAGTGGAAAGATAGCGGTCGCCACGATCGCAGACAATCGCCACAATCACACTGCCGGGATGGCTTCTGGCGACGCGCAGTGCGCCCGCGACAGCACCGCCAGAACTCACGCCACAAAAGAGTCCTTCTATCCGCGCCAGAGCGCGCATGGTGTCTTCCGCTTCGTTCTGTCCCATGTCCATCACTTCATCGACCAGCTCAGGGCTAAAAATGCCCGGCAGATATTCCTTAGGCCAGCGGCGTATCCCCGGAATACTGCTGCCTTCACAAGGCTGCAACCCGATAATTTTCACCCCCGCATGCTGACTGCGCAGAAAGCGGCTGACGCCGGTAATCGTGCCGGTTGTCCCCATACTCGACACGAAATGCGTGATGCGCCCGTGCGTCTGTTGCCAAATTTCCGGGCCGGTAGTGGTAAAGTGTGCGAGGGGATTGTCCGGATTATTGAACTGATCTAGCACTTTCCCCTGCCCTTGCTGTTCCATTTCCAGAGCCAGATCCCTCGCGCCTTCCATCCCCTGTGCACGGCTGACCAGCAATAATTCAGCGCCGTAAGCGCGCATGGATGCCTGACGCTCAAGACTCATGTTTTCCGGCATCAGTAATTTCAGCTTATAGCCTTTCAGTGCCGCAATCATCGCCAGCGCAATACCGGTATTACCACTGGTGGCTTCAATCAGTGTATCGCCGGGATGAATTTCACCGCGTTTTTCCGCCTGCTCAATCATGAACAGTGCCGCACGGTCTTTCACTGAGCCCGCGGGATTATTGCCTTCCAGTTTGACCCAGATTTCACTGTCGAGCCCCGCGGTCAGGCGCTGTAGTCTCACCAGAGGTGTATTACCGATGTAGTGTTCGAGCGTACTCAAAGTGCTTGCCTTATATTTCGAATATGAAAAAAAGCGGTCAGTGACCGCTCTTTAAATCTGCAATAGAAGAAAATTAACAGCAGGGGGAATGATTGGCAATCAGTTGTCGCGGGGAAGTCTGTACGAAACCATTTATTTGCCGGATGCTAAGCGGTAAACACCCTGAGCTGACTTTCCGGTCAACAGCAGCGCAACATTTATAGCAAAGCCTCACAGTACGCCCTCATCTGAAACTCAAAAAACCATAACATTTACATGGAAAAGAATTAAGGCAGCCAGTGCGATAGCAGGCCCAAAAGGGACAGCCTTATCTTCTGTAATAAATGGATTTTCAGAATCACCCAGTTTTGTTGCGTAATACACCCGAACAACCAGATAGAAAACACATCCGATAATTGAAGAAATTAAAATTAATTGTGGCAATAAATCCACACCCAGCCAGGCAGAAACTGCACTATAAAGTTTAACGTCGCCATTACCTAATCCATCCTGACCGCGGATCATTTTATACAATGTCATCACACTAAACATTATGAACCAGGATACAGTGACTCCCAGAACAGATTGCAGTGGTGTCACAGTAATAATACCCGTCACGGATGCCAGTATACCGCCCCATAGCAACATATAAACCAGTGAATCTGGCAATAACATATGTTTAAGATCAATCATCGCCAGAGCATATAACACGCAAAAAAAACTCGTGCTAAAAGTAAATTCACCTGCAGTAACGTGCGGCAGCATACGCCACGCTTCAAGGGTAAACCAGAGGCCAACAGTCACCTCAGAAATCAGATAACGCACAGGAATACCCGCGCGGCAATGGCGGCATTTTCCTTTTAAAACCAGCCAGCTAAACATAGGGATGTTATCGCGTTTCAATATCGACTTTTCGCAAATCGGACAATGTGACGATGGCCAGCAGAGATTAAATGACGGTATTTTATTTCCTTCAAATTGTGCGAACAGCATCTTCGGCAACCGGTAAATAACAACATTTAGAAAACTTCCGATCATTAAACCGGTAACTAATGCCAGTATTAAGAATACATAATTTACGTTTAATTCATTCATACTGCTCCCTGCCTATAATGCGAAAAATTCCATGAGGGTTTATGATGCATTGCTATTAAGAGTTCTTTAAACATTTAAATAATGACACATAGTACTGACCATACTATATCTGGCAAGAAGCCCTCACAATCTTTTTAAATATAGATTTGAGTTATCAGGCCAAAACATAAATACAAAAACCAGATAAATAAAAATCAGTACTGGGGAAACCAGATTAAATTTCTGCGGGAGAGCGATGAAGAAAAGCCGGGAATAAATTCAAAGCAGCTTACGCTGCTTTGAAAGAAGGATTATGAAGTTAAGCCGTTTTTGCCAGCTCAACAGCCTGAAGCTGCTGATCACCGGCGTAAAGACGACCGTTAAGGCCACCAACGTAGAAACGATCGCCGCGCTGTGGCGCGTTATTACCGTGGGTTTCAGAAAGCACCACGGCAAGCGGCTCATCGTGCCAGCCTTCGGCCTGAACAATTAATTGCCAGAAATGACCACGCGGACTGACTTCCAGTACTTTTACCGGCAACGGACAGCGCGCGGTGCTGTGTGCTGTGATTTCCATTTCCCACGGACGCAGGAACAAATCTACCCTTCCCTGATGCAATGGCGGGTTTTCCAGCGGCCAGTGATGTGCACCGACATACAACTGAGAACCGCGAATTTCTCCGCCAATTTTATTCACTTCACCCATAAATTCGAGCACGAAGCGGGTTGCCGGCTCACGCCATATTTCTTCCGGCGCCCCCACCTGTTCAATATTGCCCTGGCTCATGACGACCACACGATCCGCGACTTCCATCGCTTCTTCCTGATCGTGAGTCACGAACACGCTGGTGAATTTCAGTTCTTCATGCAACTGACGCAACCAGCGACGCAGCTCTTTACGCACCTGCGCATCCAGCGCACCGAACGGCTCGTCGAGCAATAAAATCTGTGGTTCAACCGCCAGCGCACGGGCCAGCGCCACACGCTGTTTCTGGCCGCCGGAAAGCTGTGCCGGATAACGATTGGCCAGATGGGCTAACTGCACCATTTCCAGCAATTTCGTGACTTTCTGTTTAATCGCTTCGGTGTTCGGACGCTCGCGGCGCGGCAGCACCGTCAGACCAAAGGCGATGTTATCGAACACCGTCATATGGCGGAACAGCGCGTAATGCTGGAACACAAAACCGACCTGACGATCGCGGGCGTGCAGGCGCGTCACGTCTTTACCGTGAAAGCTCAGATGACCGGCACTCTGGTTTTCCAGCCCGGCGATAATGCGCAACAGCGTGGTTTTACCCGAACCGGAAGGACCGAGCAACGCGACCATCTCTCCGGAAGCAATATCGAGCGAGATATCATTGAGCACTTTCGTGCGGCCAAAATATTTGTTGATACCGTTAATTTCAATGCTCATGACTTTCCTCCCGCTCAAGACGGTCGTTGTGGCGTTTCAGACGCCATTGCAGGCCGCTTTTCAGAAACAGTGTGACAATCGCCATCAGGGTCAGCAGCGCGGCAGCAGTAAACGCACCTGCGGTGTTGTAGTCCTGATGCAGTAATTCAACTTGTAATGGCAGCGTGTAAGTTTCACCGCGGATAGACCCGGAAACGACAGAGACTGCACCGAACTCACCAATTGCACGGGCGTTAGTCAGCACCACGCCATACAGCAATGCCCAGCGGATATTCGGTAACGTCACGCGGCGGAACATCTGCCAGCCGGAGGCACCCAGCAATACAGCAGCTTCATCTTCGTGACTGCCCTGGCTCAACATCACCGGTACCAGCTCCCGGATAACAAACGGACAGGTAACGAAAACCGTCACCATCACCATGCCCGGCCAGGCGAACATGAACTGAATATTGTGCGCGTCCAGCCAGCCGCCAATCGGACCGTTAGTGCCGTAAAACAGCAGATACAACAGGCCTGCTACTACCGGCGAAACCGCGAACGGAATATCGATCAGCGTCAGTAACAGCTGACGGCCAGGGAAATTAAAGCGCGCCACAAGCCAGGCCAGCAGCGTGCCGAAAATAAGATTTACCGGCACCGTAATCAGCGCCATAAGCACTGTCAGCCAGATGGAATGCAACATGTCAGAATCCGACAGGTTCTTCCACACAGCTGCGATACCGTCAGAAAAGGCCAGCACAAAAATGCTGATCATCGGGATAACCAGCAACAGCACGCAAATCAGCACACCTGTGCCAATCAGCGACCATTTCACCCAATCAGTACGCTGGCGTTTTTCACCTGCAAAAGCCGGAATATCAGACATTACTGGCCTCCCAGACGACGGCCATAGCGGCTCTGTAAAGTGTTAATCGCGAACAACAGCAGCAGCGAAGCAGCGAGAATAACCGATGCAATGGCGCTTGCCGCCGGGTAATCAAATTCCTGCAAGCGGATGAAAATCATCAGCGAGGTCACTTCCGTTTTCCAGGCAATGTTACCGGCGATGAAAATCACCGCGCCGAATTCGCCCAGACTGCGGGTGAAGGACAACGCCGTGCCCGCCAGCAGCGAAGGCATCACTTCCGGTAACACCACCCGACGAAAACTCTGCCAGCGCGACGCACCGAGTGTTTCAGCCGCTTCTTCATATTCCGGACCTAATTCTTCCAGCACCGGCTGCACGGTACGCACCACAAACGGGATACTGGTGAAGGCCATTGCCACCGCAATTCCGAGCCAGGTGTAGGCGACTTTGATATCAAAATGCGCCAGCCACTGACCATAAAATCCGGTGGTCGAAAACAGACCGGCCAGCGTAAGACCCGCAACCGCCGTCGGTAAAGCAAACGGCAAATCCATCAGCCCGTCGATCAGGCTTTTTCCCGGAAACTCATAACGGGTCAGGATCCACGCCATCAGCATGCCGAAGAAGCAGTTGAAAAGACTCGCCACGCCCGCCGCCAGCAGCGTGACTTTGTACGCCGCAACAACCTGACCGTTGGTGATCACATCCCAGTATTGCGCCAGCGTCATTTGTGACAGCTGCATCACCAGTGCACTCAGAGGCAGCAACAGCACGAGGCAGACAAACAGCAGGCTGCTGCCGAGACTGAGGGTGAATCCGGGTAATACGCGTTTGCTCGACAACAACATTACTTGTGACCTTGCTCTAACAGTTTGTCCAGCTCACCGCCGGTACTGAAATGGGTTTCCATCACTTGTGGCCAGCCACCGAACTGCTCTTCAACTTTGAACAATTTAGTATCGGGGAACTGTCCTTTCGCCGCCGCCATTGCCGTTTTGTCATACACGCGGTAGTTAAAACTGGTAATGATTTTCTGCGCCTGCGGGCTCCACAAATAATTCAGGTAATCTTTTGCGGCTTTCTCAGTGCCATTTTTTTCGACGTTTTTGTCCACCCAGGCCACCGGGAACTCAGCCAGAATATCCACCTTCGGCACAATCACTTCGTACTTATCGTCCCCGTACTGTTTGCGGATATTGTTCACTTCTGATTCGAAGCTGATCAGCACATCGCCCAGACCGCGCTCCACAAATGTGGTGGTCGCGCCACGGCCGCCGGTATCAAACACCTGCACGTTTTTCAGGAAACTCGCCATCTTCTCGCGAGTCTGCGTCTGGTTTTTATTGTCTTCCAGATTGAATGCGCCCCAGGCACCGAGATAGGTGTAACGGCCATTGCCGGAAGTTTTTGGATTCGGGAACACCAGGCTCACACCCGGACGCGCTAAATCGTCCCAGCTGTGAATGTTCTTTGGATTACCCTTGCGCACCAGAAACGCCATGGTGGAATAAAATGGCGAACTGTTGTTAGGCAGACGAGTTTGCCAGTTGGCCGGGATCAGATTGCCGCGGTCATGCAAAATCTGCACATCGGTCACCTGATTGTAAGTGACCACATCGGCCTTCAGGCCCTGCAAAATCGCCAGCGCCTGCTTGGAAGATCCAGCATGCGATTGTTTGATATCGAGTTTGTCGCCGTTGTTTTGATCAGCCCATTGCTTCTGGAATGGCGGATTCAGTGCAGCAAAAAGTTCACGGGACACATCATAAGAGCTGTTAAGCAGTTCAGTCGCCGAAGCCGCTCCGCTGGCCAGCAACAATGCCGCCACGGAACCTTTCAGCACGCTGCCAGTAAATCCGAGTGTTTTCATGCTTAGCCTTAGGTGAGTGAACCGATATGCGACGCTGATAAATGCCGCTCAATATTACACAGTGTATTTATAACTGAGGCTCAGGCTGTAACGGTTTTATATACCATTTGGTGATTTTCAAGCATGAAAAGCTATAAGGCATTAACAACTGAAGGGGGAATTGCAGAAGGGAGGGAAGCAGCGCGTCCGAGAATGAACGCGCTTAAGAAACTTATAGTGATAAAAGGCGGGTCAGCGAGGGGGCGAAATAATAGCTGCCGGTCACCGGACGGGTGAAGCGCAGCATGGCGTCACGTTTACCATCGAGATCGCCAAACATGCTCAGCAGTTGTTTCTCAATGTTCCACAAACGGGCGCAATAGCTGATGAAATATAAACCGTGCTCACCACTGGCTGTGCCATAAGGCAGGCTCTGGCGCAGAATTTTCAGGCCTTTGCCGTCTTCTTTCAGATCCACGCGGCTGACGTGAGACGTATCCGGACGAGTTTCTGAATCCAGTTCTTCATCGGTGTCTTTCGTACGGCCAATGACTTCCTCCTGCTGTTGCACGGAGAAGCGTTCCCATTGCACCAGATTATGTTTCCAGCGCTGAACCATCACGTAACTGCCACCGGCATCGACACTGCCTTCAGGAATAATCGCCACCTGAGCACGCGCTTCGGCTTTCGGGTTTTCAGTACCGTCAACGAAACCGCTCAGGTCACGTTCTTCAACCGCACGAAAACAGTGAGTTTCTTCTTCAACCACGATCGAACTGCCGAACGCTTTCAGAGCCGCCTGTGCCAGGGCAAAATTTACGTCATGACGCAGGGACTGAATGTGCAGCAGCATATCGCGCTGCGTTGCAGGTGCCAGACCTTTGCCTAATGGCTCGAAAGATTTCAGTTCATCCGCGCCCTGATTGCCGGATAAATCACGCCACACATCGTTGCCAAAGGCCACGACTGCACCAAGATGTTCGGTGGGAAATTTTTTCTGCATGTCTTCCAGTACAGCCACAAATGCACGGCAGCCCTGCCGGAGCGCATCCAGGTCACCCTGAGCTTTCGCTTCAATGTAAATCGCGAAACGGCAATGTTCGGGCAAAATGCCGCTCTGAACCTGAGTCATCTTCTCATCCTCGTTAATTTGACCGGCGACATCATACCGGATGTCAATAAAAATGCCTTGCGCGAAGGCAAGGCATTGAGGATTTATTAAGCTGAGAAGCCCGGTTTACTGGGCAGCAGACGTCTGAACCGGATTCGCCCGCCAGATGATTTTGCTGACCTTCCAGTCTTTCAGTGCATCGTCGGAAGGCATCAGCGATTCCGGGCCATGCCAGATGCCGCTGAAGACATAGGTCACGTGCGCACTTTGCGGCGCTTTACACTCAACGTTCTGAGCATCATCACCCTCGCCTTTCACACAGACATCAAAGGCTTTGCTGTAAAGGCTGCTGAATGATGTGCCGATTTTAACGCCCCATTGGCTTTCAACTTTAGGATCCACCACATCAACGCGCTGGACATTGCCTTTCGGCTCACCGCTGATGGACATTTTCACGTCTTTGCCATCCATCGCCTGGAAGAAGCTCAGCATTTTTCCGTCGCTCATTGACATGCCGCTGCGCAGCGTATAATCGCCGTTGAGTGCATCTTTGATGGCGTCTTCAGTCAGCGGCGTACTGGCCGTGATGCCGCCGACGCCTTTATCACTGACCGTAACACTGCTGCCAAACCAGTTAAGCGGATTCATGCTCGACCAGGACACGCTCGGCCACGACATGTGTGACATCGACGAACAGCCGGTCAGGATCAGTGGCAGCACCAGCAACAGAGGGCGAACCCGCAAGCGAACAGTCATTCCGTACTCCTTTTCTGCCCGTTCCCGTTGGCCGGTACGGCCTGGCGGACAAACCGACAGTGAATTAATATTTTAACAATTATTGTTAAGCGCCAGTTCGAGTACTTTTCTGGCGAAAAAGTTCAGCCCGAATGGGAATATGCTTCAGGCCAGACGGTGTGAGGCATCAAAACAGGCGCGCAGACGGCGGCTCAGCAACCAATAGGCCAGCGCGGTAGCATCCAGTAAGGCCAGCACGATATCCACGCCAGAAATCATGTCAGTACTTTGCCACAATCCCAATCCCTGCAAAGCAAAAGTAACAAACATCCCGGCAAGAAGTAACCAGTACCCGGCCTGCCAGATGCGTGGCCACACATGACGACGACCACTGAGCAAAAACACCAGCGCTGGCGGCAGCCCCAGCAACATCCCGGACCAGAAACTCTGCTGATCGGGATAAAACAACGTCAGTAAATCACTCCCCTGCTGGCGGGAGGCTCCCGCCATTACAAACAACAGCCAGGTTCGTGCCTGCAAAATTAAAATCATCCAGAACCACAGCGGCAATCGCAACATACCGTGGTCGTTATAGTCATCCGGGTTCATAAAAAGAACAACGTTCCTGCAAATAAGGTGAAATTTAAAATACTGAATTTGGCTTAAGAAACTGTTAAGAACAGTCTGCTTTAATGGTCTCCAGCGCGGCAAGACATCCTAAACGATGTCATAGTTGCCGGTACTCTGGAAACGTAATATTAAGGAAGACCTATTATGATGAAGAAGATCACTCTGGCAACCCTCATTGCACTTTGTTCAGCGACGGCCTTTGCCCAACAGACTGGCGGCTTTAATGGCCCTTCAGCTCAGGAGACGCAAGCCCAGCCTGCGGAACAAGGCGGCTTCACCGGTACCACTGCGCTGAGTACCGTGAAAGATGCGCAGACAATGAAAGACGATCAATGGATCATGCTGGAAGGCTACCTGGATCAGCGTATCGACCACGATAAATACATTTTCCGCGACAATACCGGCACCCTGAATGTGGAAATTGACGGTAAACGCTGGCAGGGGCAGAACGTCTCGCCAAAAGATAAAATCCGCATTGAAGGTAAAGTCGATAAAGACTGGAACTCTGTGGAAGTGGACGTGAAGAGCGTTAAAATCATCAAGTGATCGATGATAAAAAAGCCCCGGCAGAAGTGATTCTGTCAGGGCTTTTTATTCACTGGAAAACAACCGGTATATCAGTATTCCTGATCTTCGATCAGACGTTTTCCGAGCAGCAAAGTATCCGATATTTCATAGCCCAGCTTTTCGTACATGCTGACAACCGCGTCGTTTTCTGCACGCACCATTAAATTCATTTTCGGACAGCCACGGGCAATCAGCTTTTTTTCCAGCCGGTTAACCAGTGCATTAGCAATGCCTCGCCCGCGATAATCCGGATGTACGCCCAGATAATTCGCTGAACCACGATGACCGTCATAGCCGCCCATCAGCGTGCCGACCACTTCGCCGCCGACTTCTGCCACCAGGAAAAACTCCGGGCTATGGTTAATTTTACGTTCGATATCCAGCTCAGGATCGTTCCACGGGCGCAGCAAATCGCAACGCTCCCATAAGGTCAGTACTTCTTCGAAATCTTCTTGACGGTATACGCGAATTTCCATCACTGTTCGCCGCTGTTAATAGGGGTTTAATTGATTATCGCGGGATCTGTTTGATACGCAACATCAAAATCGCAGATTGTCTATTTTACGAACAAATTTGAACCGTTAACTGACTGCCTGCAGAAGATATCACCCGCCGTTCAATCGAATATTTATTCAGTGTTAGCAACAACCGCGACACAATATTCATAAAAAGTAATAGTTCTCAGATCGAAACTATAAAAAAGATACTCTATAACATAGGCATTCTGCCTTTTTTCTGACGGTAACGGACTGATGTTAAACCCCCTGAACAAATTTTTGCATTTCCAGCCGCTTCCCGCTGCCGCCACTCGCCGCCAGTTATTACTTTCCGGCCTGGGATTAGCGATTGCCGCCTTTGGTTCCCGGTCTGCCAGTGCGGCGCAGCAGGAACACATCACCAAATCCGCCCCGGCACCTAAGCCACCGGGCGCGAAAAAACTGGTGATGATCGACCCCGGCCACGGTGGCATTGATTCCGGCGCTGTCGGTCATGAAGGCTCGGAAGAAAAACACGTGGTGCTGGAAATCGCCAACTACGTGCGGGAATTCTTAGGTGAGCAAAGCCATATTGAAGTCAAACTGACCCGCGACTCTGACCATTTTATTCCGCTTTATCAGCGGGTTGAACTGGCGCATCAGCATCAGGCAGACCTGTTCGTTTCCATTCACGCCGATGGTTACACCAGCCCGACGGCCTCCGGTGCTTCAGTTTTTGCCCTGTCCAACCGCGGTGCCAGCAGCGCGATGGCACGTTATATGTCGAAAAAAGAAAACGATGCGGATTTGGTCGCGGGTGCGAAATACGCCAAAGAAGACAACAATTATCTGCAACAGGTGCTCTTCGATCTGGTACAGACCGACACCATTAAAAACAGCCTGACGCTGGGACATCACGTGCTCGACCGGATCCGCCCTATTCACCATCTGCACAGCCAGCAAACCGAGCAGGCCGCGTTTGCCGTTCTGAAATCCCCGTCGATCCCGTCGATTCTGGTAGAAACATCGTTTATTACCAATCATCAGGAAGAACAGCTGCTCAGCACCACGGCTTTTCGCCGGGAAATTGCTCAGGCGATCTCACAGGGCATCGTGAACTTTTTCAGTTACTTCGACGCCAACGAGCGTAAGCCCCGTTAATCTCTTCCCGGCACAAAAAACAGCCGCCTTTGGTGACCCGCAGGGTTTTGGGTATATAATAACGTCCACTTTTCTATCATTCAGCGCCCGCAAGGCGCTGAATGTCTTTTCAGTCAACGTCTGCGAGTTAGCCTGTGAGCCAATCCATTCCCGACATCCAGCAAGTCAAAACTTTCCTGCTCCAGCTTCAGGATCATATTTGCCGGCAACTGGCCGCTGCCGATGGCAAAGGTCACTTTGCTGAAGATCAGTGGGTTCGCGAAGAAGGCGGTGGCGGTCAGAGCCGGGTCTTAACCCACGGCGCAGTGTTCGAACAGGCTGGGGTAAATTTCTCACATGTTTCCGGCGCCACCCTTCCGGCCTCCGCAACAGCACATCGCCCGGAACTGGCGGGTCGCAGTTTTCAGGCCATGGGCGTCTCCCTGGTTATCCATCCGCTTAGCCCCTATGTGCCGACCAGCCACGCCAATGTGCGTTTCTTCATTGCCGAAAAACCCGGCGAAGCGCCGGTATGGTGGTTTGGCGGGGGTTTCGACCTCACGCCTTATTATGGTTTTGAGGAAGATGCCCGACACTGGCACCTCACTGCGCAACAGCTTTGCCAGCCGTTTGGCGACAATATGTACCCGAAATACAAAAAATGGTGCGACGACTATTTCTTCATCAAACACCGCAATGAGGCACGCGGGATTGGCGGTTTGTTCTTTGATGACCTGAACTCGCCGGATTTCGACACCTGTTTCAACTTTATGCAGGCCGTCGGTAACGGCTTTACCGACGCCTATCTGCCGATAGTGGTAAAACGCAAAGCCCTGCCGTGGGGCGAGCGCGAGCGCCAGTTCCAGCTTTACCGCCGTGGCCGTTACGTGGAATTCAATCTGGTGTGGGATCGCGGAACGCTGTTTGGCCTGCAAACCGGCGGCCGCACAGAATCTATTTTGATGTCGATGCCACCGCTGGTGCGCTGGGAATATGGCTATGAACCGGAAGCTGGCAGCCCGGAAGCCGCGTTGTACAGCGATTTCCTGCCGGTTCGCGACTGGCTGACTGATAACGGCTTATCTGAAAACGGAGAAGCAAATTAATGCAAATCTGGGTTGATGCCGACGCCTGTCCGAATGTGATCAAGGAAGTGCTGTTCCGCGCAGCTGAACGCACCGGCATGATGGTGACGCTGGTGGCTAACCAAATCATCCGCACACCGCCGTCAAAATTCCTGCGGACTCTGCGCGTGGAAGCCGGTTTTGACGTCGCGGATAACGAAATTGTAAAACGCACAGAGCCCGGTGACCTGGTGATCACCGCTGATATTCCTCTCGCGGCTGAAGTGATTGAAAAAGGCGGTGTAGCGCTCAACCCTCGCGGCGAGCGTTACACCACTGAAACCATTAAAGAGCGCCTGAATATGCGTGATTTTATGGACACCATGCGCGCCAGCGGCGTGCAGACCGGCGGACCGCCTGCGCTTAATCAGCGCGACCGCCAGCAATTTGCCAATGAACTGGATAAATGGCTGCAACAAGCCAAAAAATAGTCCGGTCAGGCAAACCGATGTATCCCTACACTTTTAAAGGAATAAGAAATGGTCAAAAAGATCATCCTTGATTGCGATCCGGGGCACGACGATGCTATCGCGATGTTACTGGCTCACGGTAACCCCGAAATCGAGTTGCTGGCCGTCACTACGGTAGTCGGCAATCAGACGCTGGAGAAAGTCACCCGCAACGCGCTGGCGGTCGCACGCGTGATTAATCTCACCGGCGTGCCGTTTGCCGCAGGGGCAACGCGTCCGCTGGTACGTCAGATTGAAGTGGCTGATGAAATCCACGGCGAATCCGGTCTCGACGGTCCGGTGCTGCCGGATGCTGCCATCTCACTGGAGCCGATTCACGCCATCGATCTGATTATTGATTTGATCATGTCGCACCCGCCAAAAACCATCACCCTGGTGCCAACCGGCGGGCTGACCAATATTGCGATGGCGGTACGTAAAGAGCCGCGCATTGCTGATCGCGTGAAAGAAGTGGTACTGATGGGCGGCGGTTATCATGTGGGTAACTGGAGCGCTGTCGCAGAATTTAATATCAAGATTGATCCGGAAGCGGCCCATATCGTGTTCAACGAAAAATGGCCTCTGACGATGGTCGGGTTGGATCTCACCCATCAGGCACTGGCCACGCCGGAAGTTGCCGCACGTATTGCTGCAGTCGGCACGCAACCTGCCAAATTTGTCGGCGAGCTGCTCGATTTCTTCGGTCTAAGCTATAAAGATCGCCAGGGCTTTGATGCTCCCCCAGTTCACGACCCTTGCGCCGTGGCTTACGTAATTGACCCGAGCGTAATGACAGTACAAAAAGTGCCAGTGGATATTGAGCTGACCGGCACGTTGACACTGGGTATGACCGTCGCTGATTTCCGTGCCCCGCCGCCGCCAGACTGCCATACTCAAGTGGCGGTAAAACTCGATCATCAGCGTTTCTGGGATCTGATCGTCGATGCACTGGAACGTATCGGCGAAGTGAAATACTGAGCCGGATATTTAAAAAGGGCGCCCGTTGCGGCGCCCTTTCCAAATTCAAAGAGGCTCGGTTTGCGCCTCCACCACGGCTAATGCCACCATATTTACAATCCTGCGCACCGAGGCTATCGGTGTCAGAATATGTACCGATTTCGATACCCCCATCAGCACCGGCCCGACGGTGACGCCTTCAGAACACGATACGCGCAGCAGGTTGTAGCTGATACGTGCCGATTCCATATTCGGCATAATCAGGATATTGGCTGAACCTTTTAACGGACTGTCGGGCATGATGTCCTGACGGATGCTTTCCACCAGCGCGGCATCGCCATGCATCTCGCCGTCAATTTCAAGTTCGGGATCAAGCTCATTCACCAGCTCCAGCGTTCGCCGCATTTTAAGCGCCGCCGGACTGTCTGAAGTGCCAAAACTCGAATGCGACAGCAACGCAACTTTCGGTTCGATACCAAAACGACGTACCGTTTCCGCCGCCATCAGGGTGATTTCTGCCAGCTGCTCCGGCGTCGGGTCGTCATTAACATAAGTGTCTGCAATAAACGTGTTCCCGCTTGGCAATAGCAGCGCATTCATGGCACCGGCAACGTGCGTACCTTCGCGAAAACCGAAGACCTTCTCCACAATATCGTAATGCTCATGATAGGTGCCGACCGTACCGCAAATCATCGCATCCGCTTCCCCGCGCAACAGCATGATGGCGGAAATCAGTGTCGGATTACCAATCACCGCACGCCGTGCCTGCTCCTGTGACACACCACGCCGTTTCATCAGCACATAATATTCGCGCCAGTATTCATTAAAGCGCGGATCAGATTCGTTATTCACCACTTCGAAATCCCGGCCTGCTTCGAGCTGCAACCCCAGTTTCTTAATGCGCATGGCGATAACGCTCGGGCGTCCGACCAGAATCGGTTTGGCCAGTCCCAGGGAAATCAGTTCCTGTGTGGCCTGTAAAACACGCTCTTCTTCCCCTTCCGCCATCACCACCCGCCGGGCGTCTTTTTTCGCCTGCGAGAAAATCGGTTTCATGAACAGATTGGTTTTATAAACAAACTCCGTCAGCTTCTCAGCGTACGCTTCCAGGTCTTCAATCGGGCGCATCGCCACACCGGAATCCATTGCCGCTTTTGCGACAGCCGGTGCAATTTTCACAATGAGGCGCGGATCAAAGGGCTTCGGAATGATGTAATCCGGGCCGAAAGAGAGCTCTTCTTCTCCATAGGCTGACGCCACTACGTCACTCTGTTCTGCCATCGCCAGATCGGCAATCGCATGTACGCAGGCCAGTTTCATTTCTTCATTGATGGTGGTAGCGCCCACATCCAGCGCGCCACGGAAAATGAACGGGAAACACAGCACGTTATTGACCTGATTGGGATAATCCGAACGACCCGTGCAAATGATGGCATCAGGGCGAACCTCTTTTGCCAGCGGCGGTAAAATTTCCGGCTCAGGATTGGCGAGTGCCAGGATCAAGGGATCCTTCGCCATGGTTTTCACCATATCCTGCGTCAGAACGCCGGGGCCGGAGCAGCCAAGAAAAATGTCAGCCTCCGGAATGGCATCGCCCAGCGTGCGCTGGCCGTTATCGTCAATGGCGTATGCCGCTTTTGTTTCGGCCATATTCTCTTCGCGGCCTTTATAAATCACGCCACGGGAATCACAGGCAGTAATGTTGTGGCGTTTAAGTCCGAGCGCGACCAGCAGATTCAGACAGGCAATAGCGGAAGCCCCTGCGCCGGATACTACCAGCCGCACATCCGAAATATTTTTACCGACCACGCGTAAACCGTTCAGCACTGCCGCGGTACAGATAATCGCGGTACCGTGCTGATCGTCATGAAACACCGGGATCTTCATGCGTTCACGCAGCTTTTTCTCGATGTAAAAACACTCCGGCGCTTTGATGTCTTCAAGATTGATGCCACCGAACGTCGGTTCCAGCGCGGCAATCACGTCGATCAGTTTATCCGGATCGTTTTCATCGACTTCAATATCAAACACGTCAATGCCGGCGAATTTTTTAAACAGTACGCCCTTCCCTTCCATTACTGGTTTACCGGCCAGCGCGCCGATATTGCCTAACCCGAGAACCGCGGTTCCATTGGAAATCACCGCCACCAGATTGCCGCGCGCGGTGTATTTGTAAGCCGCCTGCGGATCTTTGGCTATTTCCAGACAAGGGGCGGCAACGCCGGGTGAATAGGCCAGCGCCAGATCACGTTGTGTGGCGAGGGGTTTGGTGGGCGAGACTTGAATTTTTCCGGGCACCGGAAACTCATGAAAATCGAGCGCACTTTGCTTGAGTTGTTCGTCCATCGTAGGGTCCTTTTCTTGTTTCTTATTTTTACAGAGATAACCGGTTTTTTGCGCAGACAACGAATATGGGGAAACATCACCATCAGGTTTTCCCGCTGACCAGTATAGATAACCCTGCCACGACTAAGGGGGAATGACGAACAAAAAACGACCGTTACATTGTTTGCTTTTCATTCATGGAAGACGTCTCGTAAAAATCAACTAAGCTTAAAGTTTGTCCTTGCGCTTTTCTCGCCAGACACCCAATTTGAGCAGCAATAAAGGCCGCCATTGTTGAGACCCATTGCAGTAATCAGAAAAAGCGCATTCAGTTTGTTAACAGAATGATGCAGGGTAGGAGCCCTACGAAATAGAGTCGGTCGACCTTATTGCTGTATCGTTTTTTCTCGCTAAGGAGCTAAGAGATGAACCAGTTAGACGCATTAAAAAAAATCACCACCGTCGTTGCCGACAGCGGTGACATTGAATCTATCCGTCATTTCGAGCCTCAGGATGCGACCACCAATCCTTCACTGATCCTCAAAGCAGCCGACCTGCCGCAGTACCAAAGCCTGATTAAAGACGCGCTGGACTATGCCCGTAAACAGGGCGGCAGCAAAGAGACTCAGGTGGTGAATGCCACGGATAAACTGGCCGTAAATATCGGGGTGGAAATCCTGAAAAGCGTCCCAGGACGCATCTCGACAGAAGTCGATGCCCGCCTGTCTTTTAACAGTGAATTATGTATCGAAAAGGCCCGTAAACTGATTGGCCTCTATCAGGATCAGGGCATTGATAAATCCCGCATTCTGATCAAACTTGCTTCAACCTGGGAAGGGATTAAAGCCGCAGAGAAGCTGGAAAAAGAAGGGATAAACTGCAACCTGACCCTTCTGTTCTCGTTCGCTCAGGCACGCGCCTGTGCCGAAGCCGGTGTTTATCTGATTTCTCCTTTCGTCGGCCGCATCTATGACTGGTATAAAGCCAAAGAACCGAACGCGACTTATGACGTGGAAAAAGACCCGGGTGTGAAATCTGTCCGCGATATTTACGACTATTACAAATCCCACGACTACCCGACCGTCATCATGGGTGCCAGCTTCCGTAAAGTGGAACAAATCCTGGCTCTGGCGGGCTGTGACCGCCTGACCATTTCTCCAAATCTACTGGAAGAACTGAAAGCCAGCAGCGAACCGGTAGAACGTAAACTACAACCTTCCAAAAAGGGTGAGAAGAAACCAGCACCTCTGACGCAGGCTGAATTCCTCTGGGAACACCATCAGGACGCCATGGCCGTCGATAAACTGGCTGAGGGTATCCGTTCATTCGCCGTCGATCAGAAGAAACTCGAAGATATGCTTTCGGCAGAGCTTTAGTTTCACCTAGGACAGTTTCAACATTTAATCCTGAATGAGTCAGGTTGCAGAGAGGCGGTAACTCCGCAGCTCTGTCGCCTGGCTCATAAGAGTTATTAATCCGGAGAAAAATATGCCTTCCCGTAGAGAACTAGCGAATGCCATCCGTGCACTGAGCATGGACGCCGTCCAGAAAGCGAATTCCGGACACCCCGGCGCCCCGATGGGGATGGCCGACATCGCCGAAGTCCTGTGGCGCGATTATATGAATCACAACCCGACAAACCCGAAATGGGCGGATCGGGATCGCTTCCTTATGTCCAATGGTCACGGGTCGATGCTGCAATACAGCCTGCTGCACCTCACCGGTTATGACCTGCCAATGACCGAACTGGAAAACTTCCGCCAGTTGCATTCCAAAACGCCGGGACACCCTGAATACGGCTATACGCCTGGCGTAGAAACCACCACCGGGCCACTGGGGCAGGGCCTCGCCAATGCCGTCGGCTTTGCGATTGCGGAACGCACGCTTGGCGCGCAATTTAACCGAGAAAATCATGAAATCGTAAACCACCATACCTACGTCTTTTTAGGTGATGGCTGCATGATGGAAGGGATTTCCCACGAAGCCTCCTCGCTGGCCGGTACCCTGAAACTCGGCAAACTGACTGCGTTTTATGATGACAACGGCATATCCATTGACGGCCATGTCGAAGGCTGGTTTACAGATGACACAGCCAAACGTTTCGAAGCTTATGGCTGGCACGTCATCCGTGGAATAGACGGACAAAACTCTGACGCCATCAAAGCGGCAATCGAAGAATCTCATAAAGTCACCGACCGCCCTTCCCTGCTGATGTGCAAAACGGTGATTGGTTTTGGCTCACCGAATAAAGCCGGTAGCCACGAAGCGCATGGCGCAGCACTGGGTGCAGATGAAGTCGCAGCCACCCGCAAGGCTTTGGGCTGGAATTATCCTGCCTTTGAAATCCCACAAGATATCTATGCCGCGTGGGATGCCAAAGAAGCCGGAAAAGCCAAAGAAAAAGCCTGGAATGACAAGTTTGCTGCTTATGCCAAAGCTTATCCTGAACTGGCAGCAGAATTTGAGCGTCGCGTGAATGGCAAACTGCCAGCTGACTGGGAAACCAAATCACTGGCATTCATTGAAGGATTGCAGGCCAAACCTGCCAATATTGCCAGCCGTAAAGCCTCGCAGAATACGCTGGAAGAGTTTGGCAAAATTTTGCCTGAGTTCCTTGGCGGTTCAGCGGATCTCGCACCAAGCAACCTGACCATGTGGTCTGGCTCAAAATCGCTGATTGATGACGTTGCCGGTAACTACATTCACTACGGCGTACGTGAATTCGGCATGACGGCTATCTCCAACGGTCTCGCGCTTCATGGCGGTTTCCTGCCGTATTCTGCGACTTTCCTGATGTTCGTCGAATACGCCCGTAACGCTGTTCGTCTGGCGGCGCTGATGAAAATCCGCAACGTCTTCGTGTACACCCACGACTCTATCGGTCTGGGGGAAGACGGTCCGACGCACCAGCCGGTTGAGCAAATGGCAAGCCTGCGAGTGACGCCGAACATGAGCCTGTGGCGTCCGGCTGATCAGGTGGAATCTGCTGTAGCATGGAAATATGCCATCGAGCGTAACGACGGGCCGGTCGCGCTTATCTTCTCGCGTCAGAATCTGACCCAGCAACCACGCACCGCTGAACAACTGGCAAACGTGGCGCGCGGTGGGTATGTGCTGAAAGATTCTGAAGGCACACCGGAAGTGATTCTTATTGCCACCGGGTCTGAAGTGGGTATTACGGTAGAAGCCGCGGACAAACTTGCCGCAGCGGGCACCAAAGTGCGGGTAGTCTCCCTGCCTTCGACTGACGTGTTCGACAAACAGGATGAGGCTTACCGCGAATCTGTACTGCCTAAATCCGTGACCGCACGTGTGGCGGTAGAAGCCGGTATCGCTGATTACTGGTACAAATATGTTGGCCTGAACGGTGCGATTGTTGGTATGACCACTTTCGGGGAATCTGCACCAGCAGAGCAACTGTTTAAAGAGTTCGGCTTTACTGCTGATAATGTCGTCGCGAAAGCGCAGGCGCTATTGAAGTAAAGCAGACACTAATAAAGTAAAAGAAAAGAAATAATTCTGCTTAGGTTATTCCCTCTTCGTCTCAGGAGAGGGAATTCCTTCTAATTCCGCCCCACTGACTTGATGAATCGCCCTCTCTCCGGTAAAGTCCCGTCCCTTCTTTGGCATGGGGAACAATGATGTTTATTGGATTTGACTACGGTACAGCGAATTGCTCAGTTGCAGTAATGCGCGATAATAACGCCCATCTTCTGGCGTTAGAAAATAACGATCCTTATTTACCCTCCATGCTTTGTGCGCCGACACGTGAAGCGGTCAGCGAATGGCTGAACCGTCACGGACAGGTTCCGGCAGGCAGTGATGAAAATCTGGCGCTGTTACGCCGCAGCATCAGCTTTAACCGTGAGGAAGATATTCCGGTTAATGCCAACAGCGTGCATTTCGGTTTGCAGGCGCTGTCGACCTATATGGAAGATCCGGAAGAGGTGTACTTTGTCCGCTCTCCGAAATCATTCCTGGGCGCGAACGGCCTGAAACCTCAACAGATTGCCCTGTTTGAGGATCTGGTCTGCGCAATGATGTACCACATCAAGCGTCAGGCTGAATCCGTCTTGCAGGAAAGTATTGAACAGACCGTTATCGGCCGCCCAATTAACTTCCAGGGCATGGGCGGTGAAGAAGCGAATGCTCAGGCGCAGGGTATTTTGCAACGTGCCGCTGAGCGCGCCGGTTTCCGCGATATCGCTTTCCAGTTTGAGCCAGTCGCCGCAGGTCTGGATTACGAAGCGACCCTGACTGATGAGAAAACCGTGCTGGTCGTGGATATCGGCGGTGGCACCACTGACTGCTCGGTATTGCTGATGGGCCCGCAATGGCGCGATAAAGCAGAGCGTCAGAACAGCCTGCTTGGTCACAGCGGCTGCCGCGTTGGCGGTAACGATCTGGATATCATGACTGCATTCAAACAGCTCACGCCGCAGTTTGGTATGGGCAGCGAAACGCAAAAAGGTATCGCAATTCCGGCGCTGCCTTACTGGAATGCTGTGGCGACTAATGATGTTCCGGCGCAGCTGGATTTTTACAGCGTAGCGAATGGCCGTATGTTGCGAGATCTGATCCGCGACGCCGCGCAGCCGGATCTCATCAAACGCCTGCTGAAAGTTCAGCAACAGCGTCTGAGCTACCGTCTGGTGCGCGCCGCAGAAGAAAGCAAAATTGCTCTTTCCGAACGTGAAAGCGTCACGGCGGCTATGGACTTTATTGAATCCGGTCTGGCGGAAACCATCAGCCAGCAACAACTGAGCGATGCGATTTCTCAGCCGCTGGAACGCATTCAGGAACAAGTCAGCCTGGCGCTGGCCAGCAGCGAAATTAAACCTGACGTGATTTACCTGACTGGCGGCAGTGCGCGTTCGCCATTACTGCGTGCTGCTTTACAGGCACAGTTACCGGGCATTCCGCTGGTCGGTGGCAATGATTTCGGCTCGGTCACCGCCGGTCTGGCACGCTGGGCACAAACGCTGTTCCGTTAATCTTTAAGCGATACAGATAAACAAAAACCGCCTGATTTGAATTGAAGGCGGTTTTTTTATGGGTCAGATTAGATATTTACCAGGCACTGGCGTCATTTAATGTCCTGATATCCGCTTCATCCAATTTGAGTGTTGCGGCCTGCGCCAGTTCATTCAGCTGTTGCAGAGACGTCGCGCTAACAATCGGCGAAGTGATGCCCGGACGGGCAATCTGCCAGGCCAGCGCCACTTGTCCAGGTTGAGCACCGTGCTTTTCTGCCACCTGATCCAGCCCCGCCAACACTTTCAGACCGCGCTCATTAAGGCAGCGTGCGATCACGCTTTCGCCGCGCTTACTTTTACCGGCATCCGCTTTGGTGCGGTATTTCCCGGTCAGGAATCCAGCCGCCAGCCCGTAGAAGTTAATTACGCCCAAACCGTTTTCCGTGACCACTTTTTCCAACGCTTCTTCATAGACTTTACGGTCGTACAAATTGTACTGCGGTTGCAGTGTTTCATAACGCGCCAGCCCGTTTTCCTCACTGACTTTCAGTGCTTCGGCCAGACGTGGCGCGCTGTAGTTGGATGCCCCGACGGCACGCACTTTCCCTTCTTTGATCAACGCATCGAATGCCGCCATCGTTTCGGCCAGCGGTGTATCGGCGTCATCATCATGTGACTGGTATAAGTCGATATAATCCGTTTGCAGGCGTATCAGTGAGGCTTCTACCGCTTCTTTAATATAGCGCGGCGACAAACCCGATTTTCCTTCGCCCATAGGTTTGCCAACTTTGGTCGCCAGGATAATCTGGTCACGCTTACCGGTTTTTTTCAGCCAGTTGCCGATAATGGTTTCCGATTCGCCCCCTTTGTTGCCTTCGACCCAGCTCGAATACACATCTGCGGTGTCGATAAAATTCAGTTTATGATCCAGTAAGGCATCAAGCAGGTTAAAGGAAGCTGCCTGATCGACTGTCCACCCGAACACATTGCCGCCAAACGTCAGCAACGGTACCTGAATACCTGAACGACCCAGTTCTCTTTTGCTCATTATTCTCTCCCTTTATTAAGGTCAGATTGAACTTACTTTGCATGCGAACGATTCGTGATCAAAGGTCAACCATAGCATTTTGATATAAAATGTCAGGCTGAAAGCTATTCTTTATTGTCAGAAGAATTGTCAAAAAATGGGAAAGACTCTCCTTATTTCCTCCATTTTCTGCTGAAACATTCTGGCTACACTGTGAGCCTGGTCTGAAGGTGGATCTCCCTCCTGAAATGCCGCGACAATGATTGTGCTGATGCGATAAACCATGAAACCTGAAAACACTGATACTTTACCGCCCTCTGCTCCCCTGCCGCCTTCGGTGCGCTGGCAGCTGTGGATTGTCGCTTTTGGCTTTTTTATGCAGGCTCTCGACACCACGATCGTGAATACTGCCCTGCCTTCGATGGCCCGCAGTCTGGGCGAAAATCCGCTGCACATGCATTCTGTCGTTGTCGCTTATGTGCTGACGGTCGCGGTGATGCTGCCCGCCAGCGGCTGGCTGGCGGATAAGGTCGGCGTTAAATGGGTATTCTTTTCGGCCATTGTGCTATTTACGCTGGGCTCGCTGTTATGCGCGCAATCGGAAAGCCTGCGTGAACTGGTCATGTCCCGCATCGTTCAGGGGATTGGCGGGGCGATGATGGTCCCCGTCGGGCGGCTGACGGTACTGAAAATCGTCCCGCGCAGCGAATACATGGCGGCGATGACCATGGTCACTTTGCCCGGTCAGGTCGGCCCGTTGCTTGGTCCGGCTCTGGGCGGTTTTCTGGTGCAGTACGCCAGCTGGCACTGGATCTTCCTGATTAATCTGCCGGTCGGTCTGGCCGGATGTATCGCCACCTTAATGATTATGCCTAATTACAAAATGCAGACCCGGCGCTTTGATATTAGCGGGTTTGTGATGCTGGCGGTGTGTATGGCGACGCTGACTCTGGCGCTGGAAGGCAGCCGCAGTATGGGGCTGAGCGTGCTGGAAATAATCCTGCTGGTGGTAGTCGGCGGCGGTGCTCTGGGCATTTACTGGATGCACGCGCGTGGTAATCTCTCGGCGCTGTTTTCCCTGCGACTTTTCCATACGCCGACCTTTAAAATCGGGCTGATTGGCAGCCTTCTCGGACGTATCGGCAGTGGTATGTTGCCATTTATGACGCCGGTATTTCTACAACTCGGCATGGGCTTTACGCCATTCCACGCCGGACTGATGATGATCCCAATGGTACTCGGCAGTATGGGGATGAAACGCGTGGTCGTCCGGCTGGTTAATCAGCTTGGTTACCGGAAAGCGCTGGTCAGCGCCACGTTGCTGCTGGCGCTGATCACCCTGATCTTCCCGCTGGTGGCAATATACGGCGCCGTGTGGATGATTCCGATTGTGCTGTTCTTCCAGGGCATGGTGAACTCCCTGCGCTTCTCGTCGATGAATACGCTGACGCTGAAAGATTTGCCGCCGCGTCTTGCCAGCAGCGGCAACAGTTTGCTGTCGATGATCATGCAGCTGTCGATGAGTCTGGGTGTCAGTGTCGCCGGTTTGCTGATTGGGTTATTCGCCCATCAGCAGGCTATTACACCGGACAGCGCCACCATGCACACCGCGTTCCTGTATTGCTACATGTCGATGGCGCTGGTGATCGCTTTGCCAGCCTGGGTATTCTCCAAAGTGCCACCCGATACACAGAAAAATGCCATTATCGACCGTCGTCGCGCTGCGGCCGGTTCCCCTGATCCGATGAGAAAATCATGAAACCTGGTATTACCGCCAAGTTATTTATGGCCATTTTTTGTACCTGCGCACTGGTGCTGATCACCATGAACTGGGGCGTAAGGATGAGCTTCGAACGGGGCTTTATCGACTACATCCGCCAGAGCAACGAGCAGCGCGTGGAATTGCTGGCTGACACCTTGCAGGAACAATACAAACAGCACGGCAGCTGGGAGTTTCTGGAAACCAATGACCGGCTGATCTATCAGATAATGCGTTCATTTGAACAAAACAGCAGCCCGAGAATGCCGCCGCAGGGATGGCGGACGAAGTTCTGGATCCTCGACAGCCATGATCATCGGATCGGCGGTTACGATCAGCCGGTTCCACCGGATTTACAAGGCCCGCGCCGCATTATGACCGTTGACGGCGTGGTGATTGGCTCGGTGATTTCCACACCTGCCGAACGCCTGACCCGCGATGCCGATATCAATTTTGAGCGCCAGCAAAGCCGCACCAGCTGGATGATTGTCGCCTTTACCGCTCTGCTGGCCGCTGCCGTTACCTGGGTGTTATCCCGCGGAATGCTCGCGCCGGTAAAACGGCTGGTGAAAGGAACTCATCAGCTGGCTGCGGGCAATTTCAGCACACGCGTAGAAGTCGACAGTGAAGATGAACTCGGAAAACTGGCGCAGGACTTCAATCAGCTGGCGATGACGCTGGAAAAAAATGAGCAGATGCGACGGGCGTTTATGGCGGATATCTCTCACGAGCTGCGCACTCCGCTGGCCGTGCTTCGCGGCGAGCTTGAAGCCATGCAGGATGGCGTGCGTAAAATGAGCGTCAGCTCACTGGAATCACTGCAATCTGAAGTCTCGATTCTGACCAAGCTGGTGGACGATTTGCATCAGCTTTCATTATCCGATGCCGGCGCGCTGGCGTACCGGAAAGTGGACACCGACGTCGTGCATCTGGTGCAACTGGCGGAAGCTGGTTCGCGCGATCGTTTCCATGCCAAGCAGTTAACCCTGACCAGCCATCTGCCGGGAAGTGCGGAAGTGTTTGGTGATCCGCAGCGTCTGTCACAGCTGTTCAACAATCTGCTGGAAAACAGTCTGCGCTATACTGACCCAAATGGCGGCCTGGAGATACTGGGCGAAATACGGGAGAAATCACTGTATCTGATGTTTCAGGACAGTGCGCCGGGTAGCAGCGACGAACAGCTTGGCCGCATTTTTGAACGTTTTTACCGTACCGAAGGCTCGCGCAACCGCGCCAGCGGTGGTTCGGGATTAGGTCTGGCCATTTGCCAGAATATTGTCGAAGCGCATGGCGGGCAGATCAGCGCCAGCCATTCTCCGGCGGGTGGCGTTCGTATTACGATCGTCCTGCCGCTTTCTGTCACATCAGGCCCGAGAAACTGAATGAACGACTCTGTATTGTCCGGCCCGGCGCCGTTAAAAATTCTGATTGTAGAAGACGAGCCTAAACTGGCTCAGCTGTTAATCGACTATCTCGAAGCGGCGGGCTATGCCACGCAATGGCTGCCGGACGGGCACGACGTCATCGCACAGGTTAAGAGCCATCCACCGGCACTGATTTTGTTAGACCTGATGTTACCGGGCAGCAGCGGGTTATCGATTTGCCGTGATATCCGCCAGTTTTCTGATGTACCGATCATGATGGTGACCGCAAAAACGGAAGAAATTGATCGCCTGCTCGGGCTGGAAATCGGTGCCGATGATTACATCTGCAAACCTTACAGCCCGCGGGAAGTCGTGGCGCGCGTGAAAGTGATATTGCGCCGCTGCGTGCGCCAGGATGCCAATGCTCCAAGAGATAACGGTCTGCACATTGATGAAGCCCGCTTTCAGGCTACGTTCCAGGGGCATGAACTGGAGCTAACACCGGCGGAATTCCGCCTGCTGAAAACTCTGTCGGTGAAACCGGGCTACGTGTTTACCCGCGAAGTACTGCTCAATAATCTTTATGACGACTACCGCGTGGTCACCGACCGCACTATCGACAGTCACATCAAAAATCTGCGCCGTAAACTCGAATCTCTCGACGGCGAAAAAGCCTTTATCCGCGCCGTCTATGGCGTGGGCTACCGCTGGGAAGCAGAACCCTGTCATCTGGCATAGCACGAAACTGGCCGGCATTTCAGTTTTGTAAAGTTTCTGAAAGTCTGTCGGCCAGTTCACATTTCATGTCTTAAATCTTTCCTGCCGACGCGAAACAGTTTCCATTAACTACACTTATCTCTGGAAAATAACCCCTCTGATGGAGATTACCTTTATGGCTAATGGACACTATGAACTGAAAAAAGCGAAGAACGGACAGTTTCACTTTAACCTGAAGGCCGGGAACGGAGAGATTATTCTCACCAGTGAAATGTATGCCAGCAAAGCGTCAGCAGAAAACGGGATTTCATCGGTTCAGACCAACTCCCCCGATGAAGCACAATATGAAGTCAAGCCCTCGAAAGATGGTCAGTTTTACTTTGTGCTGAAAGCGAAAAACCATCAGGTGATTGGCATCAGCGAAATGTACACCACGGAAAGCGCATCAAAGAAAGGGGTTCAGTCTGTGGTGAAAAACGGCGCAAGCACTGATATCCGCGATCTGACGCAGTAGTTCACAATGATTTCTGTTTTTAACTATTCAGGAGCAGAGAAGGAAATTGATCTGGCTCCTGAATAGTCTAATTAGCGCTGTAATACCCACACGAAATGGCTGCTTTTGATCAACTCAGACGTTACAATTCCGACCTTTCGTCGCCCCGCATCCGGGACGGCCCTGACTTGTGATCAGACTGAGATTGACTATGTTTACCCCCGATTCTTTTGTTCCGGAACTGCTTTCCCCTGCCGGCTCCCTGAAAAACATGCGTTACGCTTTCGCCTATGGCGCCGATGCCGTCTATGCCGGACAGCCGCGTTACAGCCTGCGTGTACGTAATAACGAATTCAACCACCAGAATCTGGAAACCGGCATTAATGAAGCCCATGCTCTGGGGAAAAAATTCTACGTGGTAGTGAACATTGCGCCGCATAACGCCAAGCTGAAAACCTTTATCCGTGATCTGCAACCTGTGATCGACATGGGGCCCGATGCCCTGATCATGTCCGATCCGGGCCTTATCATGATGGTGCGCGAAGCGTTCCCGCAGATGGATATTCATCTTTCGGTGCAGGCTAACGCCGTGAACTGGGCAACAGTGAAATTCTGGAAACAAATGGGGCTAACGCGTGTGATTTTATCGCGCGAACTGTCACTGGAAGAAATCGCAGAGATCCGCGCACAGGTGCCGGATATGGAAATTGAAATTTTCGTTCACGGTGCGCTGTGCATGGCGTATTCCGGCCGCTGTCTGCTTTCCGGCTACATCAATAAACGTGACCCGAATCAGGGAACCTGTACCAACGCCTGTCGCTGGGAATATAAAGTACAGGAAGGCAAAGAAGACGCCATCGGCAATATCGTGCATCAGTACGAGCCAATCCCGGTTCAGCAGGTAGCAGCCGCAGAACCGACATTAGGCATCGGTCAGCCGACAGATAAAGTGTTTATGCTCGAAGAAGCCCTGCGCCCCGGTGAATACATGAGCGCTTTTGAGGATGAACACGGCACGTATATTATGAATTCCAAAGATCTGCGCGCCATTCAGCATGTGGAAACGCTGACAAAAATGGGCGTGCATTCGCTGAAAATCGAAGGCCGTACAAAATCCTTCTACTATTGCGCGCGTACCGCACAAGTTTATCGCCGGGCCATTGACGATGCCGTTGCCGGAAAGCCTTTCGACCCGACGCTGCTTTCCACGCTGGAAGGTCTGGCACATCGCGGATACACCGAAGGTTTCCTGCGTCGACATACTCACGATGCACAGCAGAATTACGAATACGGTTTCTCCGTCAGCGACCGCCAACAGTTCGTCGGCGAATTTACCGGTAACCGGATGGATGGCTGGGCTGAAATTGATGTGAAGAATAAATTCAGCGTGGGTGACAATGTGGAAATGATGACGCCACAAGGCAACGTCCAGTTCAAGCTGGAAGCGCTGCGCAATAAGAAAGGCCAGCCAACTGATGTCGCGCCGGGTAACGGCCACATGGTGTATGTCGCGCTTCCGGAAGACGTCAATCTGGAATTCGCCATTTTATTGCGTAATCTGGTAGAAACGGATACCCGTAATCCGCATTCGAAATAAGGTTTTGGTCGAAAACAAGAATTCGATCACATCTATTTCTGACCGGGCTGGCTAATATGCATTCGCAATTTACTTCGAATGCAAAATAAAGCACCGGACTATACCAGGAACCACCTCCTTGGCCAGCTCAATCTCCCTTGAGCTGGCTTTTGTTTTTCTATTCCAATAACCCTTTATTGAACTAAATTCTGCTAATTCAACTTAAACCCCTCGATTACTCTCATTAATAAGGTGACGTCTCTTCGTTTAAATAAAATACGTTTCTGAAAAATAAACGTCATTTCTAATTAATGTCACTGCAATTATTTAACCTCATCGTCAATTTTTCGCTGATTAATCCGATAGCCAAATACCGTCCCTATCATCTATTGTGGGTATGAGTAGATAAAAGGAGCGTACATGACCACAGCAATGCTGATTTTAAATGGAAAAGGCGCAAGCAACGAAGAGCTGCGGATAGCCATCGGCGCGCTACGTAAAGAGGGTGAAGACGTCAATGTGCGAGTCACCTGGGAATACGGAGACGCTGCGCGTTACGTAGAAGAAGCCATTGAACTGGGCTGTGAAACCGTGATTGCAGGAGGCGGCGACGGCACCATTAATGAGGTGGCGGGTGCGCTGGCACAATATGAAGGCCAGCAGCGTCCCGTGCTCGGTATCGTGCCTCTGGGCACCGCAAATGATTTCGCCACTGCCTGTAATATTCCCCTGCAACCGGAACAGGCGCTACAGCTGGCGGTAAAAGGCCGTGCGGTGGATATCGATCTGGCCAAAGTGAATGACCAGCATTTCTTTATCAACATGGCCACCGGAGGTTTCGGTACGCGCATCACCACCGAAACGCCGGAAAAACTCAAAGCCGCACTTGGCGGCGTCTCCTATTTCATTCACGGCCTTTTGCGCCTGGATACCCTGAAAGCTGACAGCTGTGAAATCGCCGGCCCGGATTTTCACTGGGAAGGTGACGCGCTGGTCATCGGGATTGGCAATGGTCGTCAGGCCGGTGGCGGACAACAAATTTGTCCGGATGCGCTGATTAACGACGGATTACTGCAATTACGACTGCTGACGTCAGAAGAGCTGCTGCCCTCTTTCCTGCGCAGCTTGCTCAATAATGAAGAAAACAAAAACATTGTTTCCGCCAGTCTGCCCTGGCTGGAAATTACCGCACCTCACGATATGACGTTCAATCTCGACGGAGAACCGCTGACCGGAAAACAGTTTCGAATTGAAGTTCTTTCTTCTGCCATTCAGTGCCGCTTGCCTCCTCACTGCGAACTTTTAGGCTAACCCTCCCCTCCGCTGTTCATTCTCTGTACTGTGATCTGACTTACAGTACAGAGCAAACTCGCCCTTATTTTTGTGATCTTCTCCGCTAAAACCTTATTCACATACTTGTATGGTAGGTGCGCATTACCTAATTTTACTTTGCCGATGTCGCTGAATAATTCATTTATGAGTTTCTGCGGGCACAAACGACGCAATTCTTTTGACGACTCTTATTAATCCGGTGACGGAATGCAGGGGTAGTATGATTAATCATCATAAAGAAAGACCGATATCGGTGAAAAATATGCTTGCCTACGGCGGAGGAGATTTCTTCGGCGGAGGGTGTTTCGCGGTATTAGGTCTGTGGATTATGTTTTTCTATACCACCTATGCCGGATTAAGCCCCGCAGAGGCCGGTGCTGTTATTGCCACCGCGCGTTTGCTGGACGCTTTCTTTGATCCGCTGATGGGATATGTCACGGATAATTTTTACCGCAATCCACTCGGTAAGAAATATGGCCGACGCGGTTTCTTTTTCTTATTTGGCGCTCCGTTGATTATGGTGACCTACATTATTATGTGGGTCAGCGGCATGGGGTTCTGGTACTACCTGTTTACGTATATTCTATTCTATGCCGCGTATACGCTGGCGATTGTGCCTTATGAAACGCTGGCAGCGGAAATGACCTCCAGCTTTAAAATGCGCACTAAACTGACCGGCGTCAGAATGTTTTTCTCAACAGGTGCCGCGATATTAGCCGCCTGGTTACCGGGGCGGATAATTGCTTATCTGGGCGATGATTCCTCGTCATCTTTCCTGATTATGGGTGTGATTTTCGGCGTGCTGTTTGCCGTCGTGATCCTGATGCTTTACTTCTATACCTGGGAGCGACCAATTCCGGTGGATGAGGCTGCGCCGAAGTTATCTTTCCGCCGCGATATGAAGCATCTGTTCCGTTCACTGGTTTCCACTATGAAAGTGCGCACTTTCCGCCAGCATGTCGGAATGTATCTGGGCGGCTATGTCGCGCTCGACGTTCTTGGCGCTGTACTTGCTTATTATATTATTTTTGTTCTCGGTCAGAATGCCGTCACGGCTTCTAATGCCATGACATTAATGACGCTGGTACAGTTCGTCTGCGTCGCGCTGTTTATTTTCCTGTGTATGAAATTAGGTAATGGCGCGTCATATCGTATTGCACAATTATTTATGCTGGCCAGCGTCGGATTATTTTTGTCCATTCATCTTCTGCAACTGCCGTTTAATATGGCGCTCCTTTATCTGTCGGTCATTTTAATGGGCGTGGGGCGTTCCGGCACCAGTTATGTTTGCTGGAATATTTACAGCTTTATTCCTGATGTGGATGAAATGCTCACCGGAAAACGGCGCGAAGGTATTTTCGCTGGCGTGATGACTTTCGTGCGCAAAGCCGTTCAGGCAGTCGCATTATTCGGAGTCGGATTATTATTGCAGCACTACGGATTCACACCTAAAAGCAGTTCTCAACCCGCCGAAGCGGTTTATGGGATCACACTGGTCTTTGGCGCGGGCTCGGTTATCTTTCTGCTGGTGGGATTATACTGCTCGATGAAATTCCGGCTCACCCGCCATAACCACGCCCTGCTGGTGAATGAAATTGAACGTCTGAAAGCCGGTGGCAGCAAATATGACGTCACGCCGGAAACGCGCTTGATAGCCGAACAGCTTACCGGCTGGCCATATGAAAAATTATGGGGCGATAACAATATTCTTAGTCAAACCGAAGAGAGTCTTCCCCTGACATCCACAGAGCTTTCAACCGGAGCCGACCATGCAAAGAATTGAATTCAGCCTGATGCAACAAACCATTCAGCGCGCCCTGCAAAAAGCGGGACTAAATGAAGGAGACGCGCGAACGTGCGCACGCATCCACACCGAATCGAGCTGTGACGGTATTGCTTCACACGGTTTGAACCGGGTGGCGCGTTTTGTCGATTACGTTCAAAAGGGCTGGATTGATATTCATGCCAAACCGGAGCTGGAAAAATCTCTCGGCGCCATCGCTATTTATAACGGCAACCGCGGGATCGGCATCACTAACGCGCTGTTCGCCGTCGAAAAAGCCACGGAAATGGCAAAAGAATATGGCGTGGGAATTGTGGCGCTGAAAAACAGCAGCCACTGGATGCGTGGCGGCAGTTATGGCTGGCACGCGGCTCAACAAGGCATGGCGGCGATTTGCTGGACCAATACGGAATCCTGCATGCCCGCCTGGGGCGGAAAAAACACCCGCGTCGGCAATAACCCGTTCGTGATGGCGGTGCCAAGGCTCAAAGGCCCGATCGTGCTGGACATGGCGATGTCGCAGTATTCCTACGGCAAATTACAGGTTACGCGGCTGAAAAACGAAAAATTACCCTTCCCCGGCGGCTACGACAAAAACGGAAATCTCACGGATGATCCGGGTCCGATCGAAGCCTCCATGCGCATTTTACCCACCGGTTACTGGAAAGGTTCCGGGCTGGCGATTGTGCTCGACGCTATGGCCGCGTTGTTGTCCGCCGGATCACCGACTAATGAGATCGATAAAATTGGCAAAGGCAGCTGTACCGGCGCCAGCCAGATTTTCATGATATTTGATCCGACACAGTTAGGCGGCGCTGAATTCACTGAACGCATGGCCGACAGCGTTGCAGACTATGTGAATCAGTCCGAACCGGCAGAAAACAGCCGCGACGTACGTTACCCCGGGCAGACAGCCGCCGCCAACCGCGAACAAAACCGCCAGCTCGGGATCCCGGCAGATGAAACGGTCTGGGATGAAGTGATGCGGCTGGCGGAATAATTCATTCATCTGCATTAATCACGCCTGTCAAAGACAGGCGTTTTCTTTTCGTCCCGGATAAATTCCTGTGAATAAAGTGTGATCCTCTCCGGCAAAAAACAATTTACATACTTGTATGGTAGTTCGCATATGGCGTATTTATAACCACAGAAAATGCATCCTACTTTTACTGCAGAAGGTCGTAACCGATGAAAATCGTGAATGCTGAAGTCTTTGTCACTTGCCCGGGACGCAACTTTGTTACGTTGAAAATCACCACTGACAGCGGGCTGACCGGCATCGGAGATGCCACGCTGAATGGTCGCGAATTACCGGTCGCCTCCTATCTCAAAGATCACGTTTGCCCGCAGCTGATTGGACGCGACGCCCATCAGATCGAAGACATCTGGCAGTTTTTCTACAAAGGCGCTTACTGGCGTCGCGGGCCGGTTACTATGTCGGCCATTTCTGCCGTCGATATGGCACTGTGGGACATCAAAGCTAAAGCCGCCAATATGCCGCTGTATCAGTTACTTGGCGGCGCATCCCGCACCGGCGTAATGGTTTACTGTCACACCACCGGCCATTCCATTGATGAAGTGCTCGACGATTACGCCAAACATAAAGAGCTCGGGTTCAAGGCTATCCGCGCGCAATGCGGCGTACCGGGCATGAAAACGACCTACGGCATGGCGAAAGGAAAAGGTCTGGCCTACGAGCCGGCAACGAAAGGTAACTGGCCGGAAGAACAGCTGTGGTCGACAGAAAAATATCTCGATTTCACACCAAAACTCTTCGAAGCGGTACGTAATAAATTCGGTTTCGACGAACATCTTCTGCATGACATGCACCACCGCCTGACGCCAATTGAAGCCGCGCGCTTTGGCAAAAGCATCGAAGAATATCGTCTGTTCTGGATGGAAGATCCGACACCGGCTGAGAATCAGGAAAGCTTCCGTTTGATCCGCCAGCACACGGTGACGCCAATTGCGGTCGGTGAAGTATTCAACAGCATCTGGGATTGCAAACAGCTGATCGAAGAACAGCTGATCGACTATATCCGCACCACGATCACTCACGCGGGTGGTATTACCGGCATGCGCCGTATAGCCGATTTTGCCTCGCTGTATCAGGTGCGTACCGGCTCACACGGCCCTTCTGACCTTTCTCCTATCTGCATGGCGGCCGCTCTGCATTTCGACTTGTGGGTACCGAACTTCGGCGTGCAGGAATACATGGGGTACTCCGAGCAGATGCTGGAAGTCTTCCCGCATAACTGGACGTTCGACAACGGCTATATGCATCCGGGCGAGAAGCCTGGGCTGGGTATCGAATTCGACGAAAAACTGGCCGCGAAATATCCGTATGAACCGGCTTATCTGCCGGTAGCCCGTCTGGAAGACGGTACTTTGTGGAACTGGTGAGGGAATAAAAATGAACAGCGTCGTTATACAAGAACCCGGGAAATTAGTCATCGAGCAACGTGCTTTGCCGGTACCTGCCGCCGGCGAAGTACGAGTTCGGGTCAGTCACGCCGGTATCTGCGGGTCGGATGTGCATATCTATCACGGCCACAATCCCTTCGCAAAATACCCGCGGGTGATTGGCCATGAATTTTTCGGTCACATCGACAGCGTGGGTGAAGGCGTAGAGGCATCACGCATCGGAGAGCGCGTCGTGGTCGATCCGGTTGTCAGCTGCGGACATTGTTATCCCTGCTCCATAGGCCGCCCGAATGTGTGCGCCCAATTACAGGTGATCGGCGTCCACCGCGATGGCGGTTTCAGTGATTACGCCTGCGCACCGGCGAAAAACGCCTATGTGGTACCTGACGTCATTCCCGACAAACTCGCCAGCATGGTCGAGCCGTTTACTATCGCCGCCAATATCACCGCCTTTTTGAAACCTGTTCCACAGGATACTGCACTGATTTACGGTGCTGGCCCGATGGGGCTGACGGTTGTCCAGGTGCTGAAAGGCGTGTACGGCGTGCAGAAAGTGATTGTCGCCGACCGCATTGATGAGAGATTGCAGATGGCTCAGGCAAGCGGTGCAGACTGGATAATCAACAACAGCGAGCTCAGTGTAGCTGATGAACTGGCCGCCGAAGGTGTGCGTCCGACGCTTATTGTGGATGCCGCCTGCCATCCGGCCATTTTGCAGGAAGCCATTCTGCTGGCCTCCCCGGCAGCGCGAATCGGTATGATGGGCTTTTCCGGTGAGCCCAGTTCAGTGACGCAGCAAAGTATTACCAGCAAAGAAATTTCACTGTTTTCATCGCGCCTGAACAGCCACCGGTTCCCGCAGGTGATTGAATGGATCGAACAAGGGAAAATCGCGCCCGAAAAACTGGTAACACACTGGATGCCTGCCAGTGACGTTGAAGCGGCATTAACGCTGTTTGAGAAAGATCAGCGTTCCTGCTGCAAAGTTTTACTGACATTCTGACATTTAGCTATTTTTGAACAAATGACGGGAGGATTTTTAATATCCTCCCGTCAGCAGCACCTCATATTCTACCTACAAAAAACGCAACACTATTAAAACGACACCGACAAGTGGAGCACCTATGTTCAAGAACTTACGCTGGATCATCGTATTCCTGCTGTTCCTGGTTTACATGATCAATTACCTCGACCGCGTTGCGCTGTCGATTACTGTTCCGATGATAGAAAAAGAACTGACTATTAATCCCGAACAATTCGGTATGATATTTGGCAGTTTCTTTTTTGGTTACGCGATATTTAACTTTATCGGCGGTCTGGCGGTGGATAAATTCGGTCCGACGCTGGTGATGGGATTAGCCGTCGGATTATGGTCAATATTTTGTGGTATGACCGCTATCGCGACCGGCTTTTATTCCATGTTAATACTGCGGGTATTATTCGGTATGGCTGAAGGCCCGATTTGCGCCTCGGCAAATAAGATGATTAACGGATGGTTTCCGAAGAAACAGGCGGCAACCGCGATGGGCTTACTCAGCGCCGGTTCGCCTCTCGGCGGCGCTGTCGCCGGGCCGATTGTCGGGTACTTAGCGATTTCCTTCGGCTGGCGTCCGGCGTTTATGGTGATCGCTTCCATCGGGATTATCTGGATGGCGGTGTGGTTCTTTACCGTCGCGGATAATCCGCTGAAAAGTAAACGTGTTTCACCAGAGGAATTACGTTTAGTTGATCAGTTGAAGAATGAAAATATCAGCGAAGAAGAAGATCTGGCACAGGCCGCGCATGGTCTGGGATATTATTTACGTCAGCCAATTATCCTCGTCACTGCCTTTGCCTTCTTCTGTTATAACTATATTTTATTCTTCTTCCTCAGCTGGTTCCCGGCTTATCTGGTACAGGCTCATGGTCTAAATATTAAAGAAATGAGCCTGACCACCGTTATTCCCTGGATTGTCGGATTCGTCGGACTGGCTTTGGGCGGATATATTTCCGATAAGATATTCAATATCACCGGCCGTTTATTACTGTCGCGTAAAATCATATTAGTGGTCAGTCTGTTAGCCGCAGCGATTTGTGTCGCGCTTGCCGGTATCGTCACCAGCGTGGTTCCGGCAGTTATCCTGATGTCAGTGTCTATTTTCTTCCTGTACACCACCGGCGCTATTTACTGGGCGATTATTCAGGACGTGGTACATAAATCTCGCGTCGGAGGCACCAGCGGGTTTATCCATCTGGTCGGCAGTGTGTCGGGCATTATTGGTCCGGTCGTGACCGGTTTCATCGTACAAAATACCGGTCGCTTCGACAGCGCCTTTATTCTGGCCGGTGGCGTCGCCGCGCTGGGTGCAATTCTGGTGTTCTTCGTAATTAAACCACCAAAACACACGCCAGCCACAACGCTGTCTCACAACTGATGTTCTGAATGAAAAGCCGCTCCTTATCAGGGGCGGCGCTTTGCTACCCGCGTCATTGCTAAACCGGAGCATTTCACCATGTCACAAATGTCATCACAGCCCCTTTCAAAAGCCTCTGAAAATGAACAGCGGGGATTATTAAAACGCGTCGCGGGGGCATCCGCCATCGGCACCGCCGCCGAATATTACGATTTCTTCGCCTACGGGACGGCCGCGGTTCTATTTTTCGGCCAGCTATTTTTCCCCAGCCATGATCCGCTTATCAGCACGCTGGCAGCTTTCGCCACATATGCCGTCGGTTTTCTTGCCCGCCCGTTAGGCGGCATTGTGTTTGGCCATATCGGCGACAAAGTCGGCAGAAAAAAAGCGCTGGTGATCACCATTCTGATTGTCGGACTCGGGACGTTTTGTATCGGCCTGCTGCCGACGTATGAAAAAATCGGCTTCTGGGCGCCGGTCCTGCTAATCCTGATCCGCGTCCTGCAGGGTTTTGGCGTCGGCGGCGAACAGGCCGGTGCGGTGCTGATGACCGCAGAATATTCCCCGCCGGAGCGTCGTGGTTTCTTCGCCAGCTGGGTACAGATAGGCGCGCCTTTGGGTTTTCTGCTCCCTTCTGCACTCTTCGCTTTACTGACTTCACAGCTTTCAGCGGCACAAATGCTCGACTGGGGCTGGCGTATTCCGTTCCTGCTGAGTTTATTGCTGGTGATCGTCGGATTATTTATCCGCCTGCGTATCGATGAATCACCGGTATTTGCTGAAATCCGTAAAACCAAAGCGGTGGAATCCCGGCCGGTGGTGGAAGTCATCAAGCTGTATCCGGGAATTATCGTAAAGGGAGTCTGCGCCAAGCTGATTGAAGCCTGTGCCTTCGCCATGTTCACGGTTATTGTGCTGGCGTTCGGGAAAGCCAATCATCTGAGCGAAAGCATTTTGCTTCAAACGATGATTGTGGCGGTGATCCTTGAAATATTCTCCATCCCACTGATGGGAAAACTTTCTGACCGTATTGGCCGCAAACCGGTTTACATGGCGGGTGCGGTACTGCTGGCTGTCGGGATTATTCCTTTCTTCCTTGCGCTCAAACTGGATATTTTCTGGGTAACGCAGATAGCGATGATTCTGGCGCTGACGTTCGGTCACAGTATGTGCTACGCCCCGCAGGCATCGTTCTTCCCTGAACTGTTTCCGACGCGGATCCGATGCAGCGGCATTGCGTTGATCTGGCAAATCGGATCACTCATCGGCAGCGGGATCCTCGGGCTGGTGGCGGTAAAAATTCTGCAAATGACCGGCGGCGATTATCACGGGCTGGCGATCTACATGATCGTACTGGGCGTCGTTTCAGTCATTGGGCTGGCGCTGCTGCCGGAAACCGCTCCGCGCCGGAGAGGCAGCGAATACCACAGCTGGAAACAGTAATCCGACCCAATAAAAATCCGGCTCTCATGCCGGATTTTTATTCAAAACCGGCAGGTTTAGTTTTGATCCACCCACACGCGCATCTCCCCTTCCCCTCTGTTGGCCCAGGTAAAGTAAGGCACGAAAGTCATGATTTGCGTTGTCATTTCCTCTGGCGGCGCATTGAAGCTGTACAACGGTTGCTGACCGGCCTGAACCGATAACCGCCGCTCGCCTTGCGTCTGCAATAACGTTTTACCGGCGAACAGTCCGCTGCCGGAAATCAGGCGAAATTGCGCATCCTGTGGCAGCCTCACATTATGCAGTTCGCTGCCGTTGTCGGCCTGTTCAAGGCAATACACCAGCGGACCACGCTGTATCGCCACTTTTCCTGCCACGTGCCGCAACAGGGCGTTGCCCTTCACGCGCGTCACCGGCATCGGCAATGTCATTTCAATGCGATCGCCTTTCTGCCAGCCCTGCGTCAGGCGTAAATATCCGTTGTGCGTCAGCGCGGACAGCGCCAGCGGTTTACCATTGAGCGTCACTTGCGGGCTGGCGCACCAGTCGGGTAAACGCAGCGCCAGCGTGGCTTTCAGCGGCGCATCAGTATCGACTTCAACCAGAACCTGTTCCGTCCACGGATAACCTCCGGACTGCTTCAGCCGCAACGGTTTGCCGCCAATCATCGCCTGCACATCACTGCCGATATACAGGTTGATGTCCACGCCGTCCGGCCGCTGGGTATAGATGTAATGTCCCAGCGAAGCCAGCAGTCGTGCGATATTCGGCGGGCAGCAGGCGCAACCGAACCAGCGCTGGCGAACCGGTTTTACGTGGTCATAGATATGGTTGAACGGAATACTCTTCGGATGCACTTCCAGCGGATTCACGTAGAAGAAATGTTTGCCGTCCAGCGCCATCCCTGCCAGCACGGTGTTATAGAGCGCGCGCTCCATCACATCGGCGTAACGACTGTCGGAGTCCATCTGCAGCATCCGGTTGGCAAACATCATCAGCCCGATTGAGGCGCAGGTTTCCGTATACGCCGTGTCGTTTGGCAGATCGTAATCCGATGAAAACGCTTCACCGCTGCTTTGTGAACCGATTGAACCGGTAATATACATTTGCTTCTGCGTCATGTTTTCCCACAACCGCTGGCAAACCTCGCGCATTTCCTGATCCTGACTCAATCGTGCCAGATGCGCGACACCGGCGTACAGATACACAAAACGTACCGCATGGCCGATAGCCGTCGTCTGTAACGCAACCGGCACATGCGCCTGGCTGTAGGCTTTATCTTTGACCATCCACGCCGGACCGTAAGTATTCCAGTGCGAAGTTTTACCTCGTTTTTCATATTCGATGTCGTAGAAATGCGGCTGTGCGCCGCGCTGCCCGACAAAATACCGGGTCAGCTCGAGATAACGGGTTTCACCGGTGGCTTCATATAAACGCATCAACGCCAGTTCAATTTCAGGATGGCCGGGATAGCCATGCAGCTGTTTATCACCCGGCCCGAAAACATCCGCGATGTGATCAGCAAGCTTACAGACGATTTCCAGCAGACGCGTTTTCCCGGTTGCCTGAGCGTAGGCCACACCGGCTTCGATAAGGTGTCCGGCACAATAAAGTTCGTGGCATTCAGCCAGATTCGCCCATCGCTGTTGCGGCTCTTTCACCGTGAAATACGTGTTCAGATAACCGTCCGGTTGCTGCACGGCGCCCACCAGTTCGATCACCTGATCAGCCGTTTCTTCTAATGCAGGATCCGGCGTTTTCGCCAGCAAATAACCGACAGCTTCCAGCCATTTCGCCACATCACTGTCCTGAAAAACCATCCCATAAAACTCGCCTTCACTTTGCCCGGCAGCGATACGGAAATTTTCAATGGCATGACTCGGTTCTGCATCTGTCACCTCATCATTCAGGGCTTTCCACTGATAAGGCACAACCACGTCTTTGACCAGCCGCTGATATTCAAGCCAGAACGCATCAGAAATATTGACCTTATCAAGCGGTACTTCTAAAGACTCAACCGGGGAAAACGACATAGAACCTCCTGAATAAAAAATAATTATGAGATTTTCGCGGCCAGGTCATGCGACATCCGCGACAGCAATTTGTTATCGAGTTTGCAGAACATCAGCGTGCCCGCCAGCAGCAGATGCATCGCCGCAGGCAACAGCGTTTCCAGCAGGGTGATACCGCCCAGCGACGCCGAAGTCTGGTGTTCCGCACCGGCCTGATAAGAAACCAGAATGAAGACCAGGCTGATAATCCCGGCGCTGGATGCCCAGGCTAATTTGATGAAAAACAGGTTGAAGGCGAAGTTCATACCAGAGGAGCGGATACCGTTTTTCCAGTGGCCGTAATCGTCGGCGAAGGCCATCAGGGAAAAGTGCAGCGGTAACGTGAAACCGAGGATCACGCAGTGAACAAAAATGATGCCCAGCCACAGCGTCTGGTACGCCTCACCGGCAGGGACAAACCACAGTAATAGTGAAAATACCGCCAGCACCAGATTAGTGATCATATACAGCCGCACGCTGTCGATAAATTTGGTCAACTGGTTGACGATCACCGCACCAAGAATTGAGGCCAGCGTGACCATACCGAAGAACATCGAGGCATAACCCGCGCCTCCCTTCAGCACATAAGTGATGAAATACATGTAGCCGCCACCGCGCAGGTTAAACACGTTGATCAGCAGGAAAGACATCAGTAATACCAGCAGCAGTTGATCGTTTTTCAACATTCCACGGATATGCTCTTTCACGCTGAATTGCCCAAGCAGCGCCAGCGGCAGGCGTTCACGTACAGTGAAAAAGCACCACAAAAACATCACTACCGCAACGGCGCACAGCAAACCCACACCCTGCTGGTATCCGTCGGCAGCATTGCCTTTACCCAGCACCTGAACCAGCCACGGCAGCCCGACAGAAACCAGAAATCCCGCCACACCGCACAGTACAAAGCGCCAGGACTGGCAGGAAATCACTTCGCGATGATCAGTCGTCATGGTGTTAATCAGGGCGCAGTAAGGCACGTTGATCGCTGTGTAAGACACTGACAGCAGAAAATAAGTGAAGAAGGCGTAAGCGATTTTGGCATCGCCACTCAGGCCGGGAACCGTGAAAGTCAGGAATCCCACAACGCCAATCGGCAACGCAATCCACAGTTGCCATGGACGAAAACGCCCCCATCGGCTTTGCGTGCGGTCAGCCAGAATACCCATCAGCGGATCGGATATCGCGTCAATCACGCGCAGGGAAATAAAAAGCGTACCGACAATCGCCGGTGTCAGGCCGAAAACATCGGTATAAAAGAATGTCAGAAAACTGGTGATCAGACAGGTAATTATCGTACCGCCAGCATCTCCCAGCCCGTAACCTATTTTCTCGCTCACAGAAAGTCTGGTATTGGCAGAGGTTATTCCGCCCTCACCCGCTACCGGCGATGGACCAGTATTAATGGAATCCGTTGACATTTTTTTTCCTCGCTCTTATATCGTTATTAATAAGCAACAGGAACAGGATTAATAAGGCAGATTATTTACATCAGCCCGAAGAATAAATAAGGTACGCAGTCAATCTGTCACAGGGGCATCACGTCAACAAGAGGAGGATAAAGTAGTTAAACGGGACAATTCCGACCTGCATCTCTATTTTGTGAAGCAGATCAAAACGTCCTGCCGCGTAGCTGGCAGATGCCTCTGCCTGTGCTACTGTCAGGCTTAAACAGCCCGTCAGGAGCCTGAAGAATGTCCGAACCTCTTGTTTTCCACGTCAATTATCCGGTAAAAGTTCAGAATGGGGGCTTATTCATTTCCAGAGGAATTGGCACGCATCCGACCCGCAGGCTGAGTTCGCATGAGCTCATTTACGTGGTTCGCGGCACGCTTTCGTTACAGGAAGGAAATACGCGATTTGATCTGCATGAAGGCGAAAGCTTAATATTATTCCCAGGACGTGAACATAAAGGCGTCACCACTTTCGATTCTGACTTAAAATTTTACTGGCTGCATTTTGATTTTGTGAAAGATAAAGCAAAAATTAAATCACAGCAAAATAATCCCTCTTTACAGCTGGATATTCCACAACATTGCAAAGTCAAAGACAGAGAGACTATTCTGACTTTGTTCAGATTATTTTTATATGAGCAGGAACGTGGTGGAAATTCCCTTGAGCTGTTTTTGTTATTACTTTTACAAGAAGTGTCCCGAGCCTGGCCTGATAACGTCGAACCCGATGGTCCCGGCGTGGCGCTGGCCTATAAGGCCCGCCAACTGATCACAACACAATTTCATTTACCACTGGGGGCTTCGGAGCTGGCTGAACGGTTGCATTGCAACGCAGATTATCTCGGGCGAGTGTTCCGCCTGACGTTCCAGATGACGCTGACCGATGCGCTGCATAAGCAACGGGTGACGGCGGCGGAAAAACTTTTACTGGCCAATACCGGAAACGTCGCAGATGTGGCGCGCCTGACCGGCTTTAATGATGTCGCGTATTTCAGGCGGGTTTTTCGCAAACTGTCAGGCATCACACCCGCAGCATACAAAAAACTGTATTGTCGTGAACATATCAATTCACAGTAATTCATGCGCTAACAATCTCAAAATCCTGAGAAAACTCATGTTAGTATTATGGCTTCCCGACTATAAAGACAACCTTTGCCCATGACAGACTCCTTTGAATTTCTCAGTAATGTGCCGGTTAATCAGCAGATTTACCGCACCTTACGTCAGGACATCGTCACCTGTGCCATTGCACCGGGAGCATTTCTGTCGGAAAAAGAAATTTCCACCCGTTTCAATGTATCCCGCCAACCGGTTCGCGAAGCCTTTATCAAACTGGCAGAAGCCGGACTGGTTCAGGTATTACCGCAACGCGGTACTTATGTCATGAAGATATCGTCCAAACGGGTAGCTGACGGACGTTTTATTCGTGAAGCTGTCGAAACCGCCGTGGTACGCCGCGCGGCGATGGTGGCGACGGATAAAGATCTGGCACTGCTCGAACACAATCTGGAGCGCCAGACGCTGGCGGCAAAAAGTCAGCAGACGCAGGAATTCCTGCTGCTTGATGATGAATTCCACCGCACGATTGCCCAGATCATTGATTGTAAACTGGCTTGGGAAACGGTCGAACATATTAAAGCGACGATGGATCGCGTGCGCTTTTTAACGCTGAGTAAGGTGTCGCCACCGGAAAGTCTGATTGCGCAGCACTATGCCATTTTTGACGGGCTCAAAGCCCGTGATCCGGACGCTGCTGAAAAAGCCATCCGCATCCATCTTCAGGAAATGATCTCGACTATCACGCCTATTGCCGAGCAAAACAGCGACTGGTTCGATGCGGAGTGACCAATTGATTCCCGCGCGGTGAAATCAACTTCAGCGCGGGAGGTGATGCTTCACTTCAGGGTAATTTGCTGAAGTCCTTTGGTGGATGGTAGTAAGCCTCCGCCGGGCCAAAAACTTCGAGATCGTCAGTGTCCCCCTTAAGCCTGTCGGCATAGATAACCATCATACTTAAACTGTAACGCAGCATTTTTCCTATGAGAGGATGCCCTTTTGTCTTGCGATAGAAATTCTCCAGCGAGTTTAACTCCAGAGGCCCTGTCACTGGCAGGCATGACTTCATCAAGAACGCAGCCCGCTCTCGCTAATCACCTTTTCATGTAACGTCATCCCTTGCATATTATTTTACTTCCACTCATTAAAATTAATTTCTCAAGATTAATCTTCAACCAAGGAATAACAATCGCCAACGCAATTATTCTCGAGATGCCTCGTAAAATATCGTCACTACGCAGAGGGATAAGCAACCTGCCAAACAGACAATTTGCGACAGTGTACAAATTTTGCGGGTTAGCCCTAAAATCTGTATGACAACTTGGTGTAAGCTGTAAACCACATCAATACCGTGGACACTTTTATGCCAGCTGCTGCCCCCCTGAAAAAAAGCTATTACAGCGCCGATCAGTCACTGTCCCTCTCCCAGCTCGATAACGAGAAAATCACGCAAATCGTGCAAGATCTGGACGTGGCTGAAAGTGAAAAAGAACATTACGTCATGGGCTGGATGGGTCAGAACAGCGTAGTGGTGGTGAGAAATTATCAGGATAAACGCGGTACTTCGAATGGTCTGGTGTTATCCCGGGGCAACCGTTACAAGCTTACCGTTCAGGCGATTACCTTTCGCATTCCCAAATTTTTACTGTGGGTGACCTTCCGTCGTCGGCCCCGCACTATGACCGTCATTGCTTATAACAAACTGGGCGAACAGGCGACCGGCCTGCAACAATTTATTCATGTGCAGGACCCTGAATTACGGGAAAAGCTGGAAAGCGACTGGCGCGCGCTGAATGACTATCTGGGCCTGGCCTGCTGGCAGATGGATAACAACCGCCCGTTGTGGCGTCAGCTGCATCAGGAAATCTCACCGCAGGCTTTGTGGACACTGGCGGAATCGCCTTGGTTCAGCGGCAAAAAGTTGCAAAAAGACGGCGAGTTGGAAGGCCTGTGGTCGCACGAGCAGTTTATTGGTCGTCGCACCGGTGAGCACGCGGCATTATTGCTGTCGTGGAAAGATGAAGAAAATGAGGATATCGCCAGCTATCTGTTTGAAAGGGTTTCAGCGAATAAAATCCGCATCATGCTGCGTCCGCGTAAAGAAGAGAAATTCTATCCGCTGAATCCGTTTGATGCGGAACATTTGCAACAGGCTCTGGCGAAATTTCATGAAGCCGAACAGGCGCTGAGCGAAACCCAGCGCCGTGCTTAACGGGCTTTACCACCAGCGGTGAAAATGATGGACCGGCCCGATACCGTGGCCGACTTCCAGAGAATCGGCCTGCATCAGCGCCTGCTGTAAATATTCTTTGGCTTCGCGCACGGTATCGGACCAGTTGTTATGACGCGGTCGCAGAGCCGCCAGCGCCGCAGATAACGTACATCCTGTGCCGTGAGTGTGGCGGGTGTCCACGCGCGGCGCGGTAAAACGCTCGCGGGAACCGGACATAAATAACCAGTCCGGGCTTTCTTCATTGCTCAGATGGCCGCCCTTCATCAGCACCGCGCCACATCCCATCGCCAGCAAGGCTTCTCCCTGCTCGCGCATTTCAGTTTCATTGGTGGCTATCGTGCATTCCAGCAACGCTGCGGCTTCCGGCAGATTTGGCGTAATAATGGATACCTGCGGGATCAGCAGACGGCGCACGGCATCTACGGCTTCCGGCAGTAACAGCGGATCGCCACTTTTCGCCAGCATGACGGTATCGAGCACCACAAAAGGCGGCAGATAATGTCTGAGCCGCTCCGCAACCACTTCCACAATCTGACTGTTTGACAGCATGCCGATTTTCGCGCTGTCGATACGTACGTCGCTCAGTACAGAATCCAGCTGCGCCGAAACAAAATCCGGTTCAATGTTATAAACCGACTGCACGCCACAAGTATTCTGCGCCACCAGCGCAGTAATCACGCTGGTGCCGTACGCACCGAGCGCCGAAAAGGCTTTTAAATCCGCCTGGATCCCCGCTCCGCCGCTCGGATCCGTTCCGGCAATCGTCAGTGCATTAATCCGTTTCATAGCATTCCCTCCCCGTTCAGCCATTCTTCGCTGATTAAATACAAGTTATCGAGGAATTCTGGTGTGAAACTGCCAGGGCCTTTCACCACTGCGCAGGCGCGTTCTCCGGCGCAAGACATTACGCGGCAGGCGGCGGCGACGTTATCCAGCCGCCCGCCCGGTAGAGCCACAAAAGCAGCGACAACAGCGGACAACGCGCATCCGGTACCGACCACGCGGGTCATCATCGGATGTCCGCCCGCTACGGCTCTGCTGCGTTCGCCATCGGTGACGTAATCCGTTTCACCCGTGACAGCGACAACCGCACCTGTTTGGCGTGCCAGCTGTTGTGCGGCGGGTAAAGCGGCAAGGGAATCGTCCCCGCTGTCAACGCCGCGACCGGAAGCACTGAGTCCACTGAGTGCAAGGATTTCAGACGCATTACCGCGGATGGCAGCAGGTTTTAGTGTGATGAGTTTAAGACAGAATTCGGTACGCCAGCTCAGACCACCGACCGCTACAGGATCCAGAACCCACGGTTTTCCGGCCTGATTAGCGGCGTGAACAGCCGCCAGCATTGCATCTGCATGAGGGCGGGTCAGCGTGCCAACATTTATCAGCAGGGCATCGGCGATGGCACTGAACTGCGCCGCTTCGCCGGAGTCAACCACCATCGCCGGAGATGCACCCAGCGCGAGAAGGACATTGGCGGTAAAAGATTGCACCACATCGTTGGTCAGGCAGTGAACCAGCGGCGCAGAAAGGCGCAGTTGTTGCAAAGAAGTGACGGCTAAAGAGCCGGGTAAAAAGGTAGGTCGGGTATTCATAATTCTCCCCACCGGCACTCAGGAAGGCGGTATCGGGAGAGATACCTGACTTCCCTACGCTGGCATAATCCAGATCAGGTAATACGGGTAAAATCTCAGCCAGGCTTTACAGCGGGCACCCCGAGTCATTAGTAAATATATCTTCTTTCATCAGCTTACGGGAAGTGGCTTGTTGACACAAGCCTGCCTCTCTCCCAATGCCGCCTTCCTGACGCAGAAAGTAATTATCACAATATTGTGCCAATTTTATCACACCCTTTATCACATACCCATGAGCTATAACGCATTTAAAAGTAGCTTCATAATGTTTGGCATTGGTACACTTATCACAAAGACATGGAATGGCCAATAACTATCGAATAAAGGAACTGATATATGTGCAACATGTTTTATGTGGTAGCGGGAATAGCTCTCTTGCTAATTATTTCGGTGTATGTAATACATGCGACAGAGCGTATTAGAAACTCTAACTGGGTAATAGATACTATTATGGTTGAATACAACTACAGCGAAGACTTGGCGCGTGAAATCGTCTTACAAGTTGATACATTAACTAAATGTAAAGTGCTCAGGACAGACAAAGAAATCTTTATGCGTATAGTTAGGCAATATATTTTAAATCTTACAAATGATGAGCCTATCATATGAAAGTCGTAAAAATCATTTGCAAACATAAGAATATTGTTTTAAACACTAATGAAAGATGGTTAAACAGTTAGCCTGACGGAAACGCATAGAACAAGAATGTAACCCCGATAGTTAGATGGCTGAACAGGCCGGAGATATGCTAGACACTTTCATGCTAAGTGCAGTGACATGGATATTCTGGTGCAGAAAGGACAGGCCTGGAGACTGTAATTAAAATTGTGTAATTGCCTGTTTTTGATATGTTCACTCCAGCAACGGAGACAGGTAAATTATGGACGAAAAGAAACTTAAAGCCCTTGCGGCTGAACTGGCTAAAGGCCTTAAAACCGAAGCCGATCTCAATGCGTTTTCCCGTATGCTGACCAAGCTTACTGTCGAAACAGCGCTCAATGCAGAGCTGACTG
>NZ_JAFMOY010000055.1 GCF_019049625.1 Rahnella ecdela | reverse complement strand
CTTAATAGTTGAGCATTCAGTAAAACGACCATTCTAGCGAGGATATGATTTATCGAGTGTCATGTTTTAGAATCAATCGATTATCTTAAGCTGATGGGAACCCGATGAAAGCACTTTCAATCGTTCGGCCTGCCGGAACTCAAATTGCAAACGGCCTAAAAACGCTGGAAATAAGGCGATGGCAGCCTGACGTCCGAACAGGGGAAGAGATATTACTGGTTGAAAATTAACACTTCCTCACGGTCGATGGCCAGGAGGAGGTCGGAACCGCAATAGCTATCATTACCTTGGGGGAAATCAGAGAGTTTAGGCAAGAGGATATCCCTAAAGCTTGCGCATCTTATTATGAAGCCGGCTGGCTAGCTTGGGAGATAAAAACAATCAAAAAAATTGAGAATCCTTTTCCAACACGCGCAGCACGAAAGTTTTACGAGATCGATGATTTAGTTCTTAACGCTGCGCGCTTAATAATAATTCGGTAAAACTCGGCGTGAAAAGGTTTAGCCGGATCAGATTTTACCTGTGTGAAACCTCTAAATACCAATTCTAATCCAAGCATAAAGCCCCCCTCGCTCAAAGCGGACATATTGTCCCGATAGCATGTCCGCTACGTGCTGTGAGTTCAACGGGTCGACGCAACGCTATCCTTAAACAAGGGGGACGTTGCCATGAAACGAAGAACGCGCATTTACTACACGCCAGAACAGAAAGCGATTATCTGGGACAGGTATAAGCAAG
>NZ_JAFMOY010000056.1 GCF_019049625.1 Rahnella ecdela | reverse complement strand
GGCGGGTCAGGGCGATGACCAGCAGGATCCAGATAATCCAGAAAAGTACACCGCTCAGTTTGCTGCTGCGAACCGGCTGGCTGTTGAGTTTAACTTCATCAATCAGCTCAGGCAGAAAAGGCACGCGCACGCGCTCTTTGACCTCGTTATCCTGAGGCAGAAAATAGCGGCTAAGCAGCGGCAGAAAAATCAGTATCGCGGCCCACGGCCACGCGAAATCGAGGCGGCTCAGAAACTCAGACATCAGGCAGTTTCTCCAGCCAGTTTTTCAGTTGGGATTGCAGCCGGGCATTTTGCTGACCGTCCAGCGCATTATCCGGCTGACAATACCGGTCGCTGAGCAGCTGACGCAAATACGCGTCAATCGCCACTTCTTGCAGCAGTTGCTCCGGTGTCAGCCACTGACTGACGACGTCACGGGGCTGATGCATCAGCAGAATGCGTTTAATAAGTTCCAGCCAGCCGTCGGCGTCCTGCGGTTGTCGCAATGCGGCCAGTGCCTGGCGCCGCCAGAGATTACGCCGCCAGCGGGCGAAACGATAAAACAGGAAAATCAGCAGTATTGCAGCGAGCAGAGCCGCCAGAACATACCAGCCGGGAGGAAGGGGAAACCACGAAAACCGCCCGGGCAATGCGGGCTGGAATAAGTCCGGTACACTAAATCCCTTTTCCAGCATTTAAAGACCCCTTTGCAGCTGCCGGTTTAAATCCTGAGTCACCACAATTTGATTTACGCGGATCCCCAGCCTTGTCAGCTTTTTCTCCTGCGCGCCGAGACGGGCGGTAATGCTTTGTTGTATTTCATCGCGCA
>NZ_JAFMOY010000058.1 GCF_019049625.1 Rahnella ecdela | reverse complement strand
TGTAGATTCAATTGATCAATGCAACATCCATGCTAAAACATGGGGTAGCGGAGGATTAATGAATGAAACGTACATTTACGGCAAAGGAAAAAGAGTTTGTTTTCAACTCATGGAAGAACGGCATCGGCTTCAGTGACATTGCTAAAACCCTGGATTCTAAGCCCGGCACCATTTTCACTATTTTAAGAGACTCTGGTGGCATGAAGCCCAACGTGCGCAAACGCGCTTCATCGCATTTGACGTTATCTGAACGGGAAGAAATACGCGTTGGACTCTCTGCCAAAAAAAGTATCAGAGCTATTGCGCATTCTCTAAATCGCTCGCCTTCTACGATATCAAGAGAGGTTCAACGTAACCGTGGCCGACGCTATTACAAAGCGGTTGATGCGAACAACCGGGCTAACCGAATGGCCAAAAGGCCTAAGCCCTGTTTGCTGGAGAAGAATCTGGCGTTACGGGATTTAGTTTTGGAAAAACTAGAGCTTAAATGGTCGCCTGAACAAATATCCGGATGGCTTAAACATACAGTGCATCGGCGAAAATCGATGCAAATATCAGCAGAGACAATTTATAAAACCCTATATTTTCGCACCCGAGACGCCTTGCATCACCTGCTGGTAAGGCACCTGCGCCGTTCCCACAGTCTACGTCATGGAAAACGCCATTCACGCAAAGGTGAGCGAGGGACGATCAACATCGTCAATGGTATCTCTATCCATGAGCGATCAAGACATATCGACAATCGTCGTTCTGTTGGCCACTGGGAAGGGGATTTAGTCTCAGGAACAAAAAATACGCATATTGCTACTCTCGTTGATAGGAAATCGCGCTATACCATCCTGCTGAAATTGAAGGGAA
>NZ_JAFMOY010000059.1 GCF_019049625.1 Rahnella ecdela | reverse complement strand
CGGCGAAGTTTCTGGCTTTCTCCTGCGGGATCGTTGAGACCACTCGCATCTCGCCATAACGACTGCGTTTGCGAATGATCCTGTGCCCCAGAAAGATAAAACCGTCATTAACATGGGTGATTTTAGTCTTATCCATGTTCAGCCTGAGTTTCAGACTGCCTTCGAGCACACCCCGACACTCCTCCCTGATGGCTTCCGCCTGTGCTTTGGTGCCTTTGACGATGAGGACAAAATCATCGGCATAGCGGCAGTACGCCACCGCGGGTTTCCACTGCCATTTTTCTCTGACCGCCGTACTTCGGCCCCGCTGGATACTGTTATTCCAGTACCACCGATCTTTTCTGGCTTTCCCGCTCAGGTAGCGCTCATGCAGGTATTGATCGAACTCATTCAACATGATATTCGACAGCAACGGCGATATTACGCCACCCTGTGGCACACCTTCACTGGCCGCCCGAAAGAGACCGACATCAATATGTCCCGCCTTGATGGTTTTCCACAGCAGAGTCATGAAACGTGCGTCACTGATCCTGCGGCGTACAGCCTTCATCAGTAGTCGATGATGTACGGTGTCGAAGTAACTGGACAGGTCGCCTTCAATCACCCAGCGTCCCCGTGTTTCACCGCAGTCGGTGAGCTGTAATTTCACCGTGCGGATCGCGTGGTGGACACTGCGCTCAGGTCGGAAGCCATATGAGAGCGTATGAAAATCACTCTCCCATATCGGCTCCATCGCCATCAGCATGGCCCGCTGAACAATGCGATCCCGCAACGCGGGGATACCCAGTGGTCGCAGTTTGCCGTTGCTTTTAGGGATGTAAACCCGTCTGGCGGGCAAGGGCTGGTAGTGACCTGAGAGTAATTCATCCCTGAGGATTTGCAGCTC
>NZ_JAFMOY010000060.1 GCF_019049625.1 Rahnella ecdela | reverse complement strand
GTCAGCGGGTTTTCCATCAGGCCACCACGGCATCGAGCAACATACGAACGACGTCGTCTGGTGAACAGTTATCGGCATTGGCCTGATAGCTGAGCATCAGCCGGTGGCGCAGGACAGCAGGAGCGATAAGACGGATATCTTCGGGAAGCACGGCGTCACGGCCTTCCAGCCAGGCCAGTGCGCGCCCGCAGCGATCGAGCGCCAGCGTGCCGCGCGGGCTGGCACCAAAAGTAATATAACTGGCCAGCGTGTCGCTGACACCTTGCGGATGGCGGGTCATTTCCACCAGATTAATAATGTAAGTTTCCACCACCGGTGCCACATAAATCGCAGAGATTTCCTGCCAGCAGGTGGCAATCTCCTGCTGAGTCAGCATCAGGCTTTCCGGCTCAGCCGCTGTTGTTTCTGCTGCTGTTTGCTGATATTTCTGCTGCTGTTCGTCGCGCACCAGTTGCATCACTTTCTGTTCATTTTCACGCGACGGATAATCCACCAGCACTTTCATCAGAAAACGGTCAAGTTGCGCTTCCGGCAGCGGCCAGGTGCCTTCCTGGTCTACCGGGTTTTGCGTCGCCAGCACCATAAACACGCCGGGCAACGGCCAGGTTTTCCCTGCGACCGTTACATGGCGTTCTTCCATGGCTTCTAACAATGCTGACTGCACCCTGGCTGAAGCACGGTTGATCTCATCGGCCAGAATAATATTGCCAAACACCGGCCCCGGACGAAAACGAAACTGCTCTTCTTCGCGCGTGGCGTGCTGCTGATAAATTTCACTGCCGGTAATGTCAGAAGGCAGGAGATCCGGCGTGAACTGAATGCGGCTGAACTCACCTTCCACGTGACGGGCAAGTTCACGAACGGCACGGGTTTTGGCCAGACCCGGCAGGCCTTCGAGCAATACATGTCCGTCACACAACAGGGCAATCAGCAACATACGTACCAGCGATTGCTGGCCGATCACCTGCTCAT
>NZ_JAFMOY010000061.1 GCF_019049625.1 Rahnella ecdela | reverse complement strand
CCCCTTTGCAGCTGCCGGTTTAAATCCTGAGTCACCACAATTTGATTTACGCGGATCCCCAGCCTTGTCAGCTTTTTCTCCTGCGCGCCGAGACGGGCGGTAATGCTTTGTTGTATTTCATCGCGCAGCGCCCCTGAAAGGGAGAATGCCGCCTCATGTCCGCGGTAGCGCGCGGCCAGATTACCCGACGCAGGCAGGCGCTGATGCAGATCGTCGAGGATCACGAACGCGCTGACTTCACTGCGCCGCCTCAGTGCGGCCAGCAGCGCTTCGCTTTGAGCATCCAGATCATGAAAGTCGCTGATCACCGCCACCCATGAACCCGCCGGGATCAGTTGTCGCGCGTGTTGTAATACAGACGACAGGGATAAAGACGTGGCAGGTTCTGCCGGATATTGCTGCGCCAGTTGCTGGTTATAGGCCATCAAATCATCCAGTATCAGATTGAGATTTGCCGCTGGCGGGCGGCATTTTTGCAGCCTGTAGTCCGTATCGCTGAACACGGCGCTGCCCAGCCGGTCCCCGTCGTGCCAGCTGCGCCACGCCAGTAATCCGGCAATTTTGGCCGCTACCACCGATTTGGTGTGCCCGCGGGTAGCGAAAAACATGTCGAGGCGCTGATCGACGATGATAAACACCGGGCGCTCACGTTCTTCGTTATACAGGCGGATCCACGGCGTGCGCAGGCGTGCTGTAGTCTGCCAGTCAATCAGGCGGACATCGTCACCGGCCTGATAACGCCGCAAACTGTCGAAATTCAGACCGCGCCCTTGCTGGCGAGAAACGCGTTCACCCGCCAGTGCGCCGGGGGAAATTTGTCCCGGTGGATTTGACAGCAATTTCGCTTCACCGGCCAGTGCCATGAGCGTGTTGCGGTCAATTGTCAGCGGGTTTTCCATCAGGCCACCACGGCATCGAGCAACATACGAACGACGTCGTCTGGTGAACAGTTATCGGCATTGGCCTGATAGCTGAGCATCAGCCGGTGGCGCAGGACAGCAGGAGCGAT
>NZ_JAFMOY010000062.1 GCF_019049625.1 Rahnella ecdela | reverse complement strand
ACTGGTCAGTCGATGCGAATAATGACTTGTCTATTAAAGGCCAGAATGCTGCGGGACTGTACTGGTCTTATGATGCAACAGGTAAATTCATTCAAGCGGATGCAAACACCAAAGTGGTAGAAGGTGATGGCACCAGTACTACTGTGGATACGCCTAACAATGCCTCAGGAAAAGACAGCGCCGGGACGATTATTTCGGGTGATAATACCAACACCGTCATCAGCGGTGGCACAAATGCAACAGATGGCGGTACTGGCACTAAAATTGATGGTGCAGGCGCAGATGTTATCAACTCCGGCGACACTACGGCCTCCGGTACCGGCTCAACGGGCACAGATATCACCGGCGACGGCGCAGCCGTTGATAATTCCGGTAAAACCGACGTGTCTGATGGCGGTACCGGTACCAAAATCGCGGGCGATGACGCGAAAATCGATAACAAAGGTGACAGTACCGCCACAGGCGCAGACACCGTTATCACCGACATTACCGGCGATAATGCAACGGTAAACAATGACGGCAAAACCGATATCACCGACGGCGCCACCGGGACGAATGTCGATGGTGATGGCACGATAATCAATAATAACGGCGACACTACGACCTCTGGCACCGGCTCAACGGGCACCGATATCACCGGCGACGACGCAGACGTTAATAACACAGGCAATACTGACGTGTCTGATGGCGGTACCGGCACCAAAATTGCGGGCGATGACGCAGAAATCGATAACAAAGGCGACAGTACCGCCAACGGATCAGACAACGTTATCATCGACATTACCGGCGATGATGCAACGGTAAATAATGACGGCAAAACCGACATCACCGACGGCGCCACCGGGACGAAAGTGGATGGTGATGGCACGATAATCAATAATAACGGCGACACTACGACCACCGGCACTGGCTCAACAGGTACAGAAATTAAGGGCGATGACGCCGTTATCGATAACACCGGCAACACCAGCATAGTTGACGGCGGTACTGGTACAATAATTGACGGAAATAACGCCAAAATTGATAACAAAGGCGATACATCTGCCAGTG
>NZ_JAFMOY010000063.1 GCF_019049625.1 Rahnella ecdela | reverse complement strand
CATCATCGCGCTGCGATTATTTGAGAGACTCTGTTACAGACTAATCCACCACTCAGTACTTCTACGGAGAGTGATGTTCAGCTGTAAACTTTCAATTTTCAGCTTGTTCCAGATTGTTAAAGAGCAATATCTTAAACACGACTCGTTAAAGTCATCTTTAAGATATTCAGTTGATAATGTCTTTCACACATTATCGGAGTGGCGTCCCCAAGGGGATTCGAACCCCTGTTACAGCCGTGAAAGGGCAGTGTCCTAGGCCTCTAGACGATGGGGACACGAAAAATCCGTACCAGACCACATTGTGGTTTGGCACTTTTCGCATCAGCGTAAGGTTGCCCTTACTGCATCAACAGGTGCTCTTGCTCATTAATTTCATCAGACAATCTGTGTGGACACTGCACAATGCGTATCTTGAGGTAAGGAGGTGATCCAACCGCAGGTTCCCCTACGGTTACCTTGTTACGACTTCACCCCAGTCATGAATCACAAAGTGGTAAGCGCCCTCCCGAAGGTTAAGCTACCTACTTCTTTTGCAACCCACTCCCATGGTGTGACGGGCGGTGTGTACAAGGCCCGGGAACGTATTCACCGTAGCATTCTGATCTACGATTACTAGCGATTCCGACTTCATGGAGTCGAGTTGCAGACTCCAATCCGGACTACGACATACTTTATGAGGTCCGCTTGCTCTCGCGAGTTTGCTTCTCTTTGTATATGCCATTGTAGCACGTGTGTAGCCCTACTCGTAAGGGCCATGATGACTTGACGTCATCCCCACCTTCCTCCGGTTTGTCACCGGCAGTCTCCTTTGAGTTCCCACCATTACGTGCTGGCAACAAAGGATAAGGGTTGCGCTCGTTGCGGGACTTAACCCAACATTTCACAACACGAGCTGACGACAGCCATGCAGCACCTGTCTCAGAGTTCCCGAAGGCACTAAGCTATCTCTAGCGAATTCTCTGGATGTCAAGAGTAGGTAAGGTTCTTCGCGTTGCATCGAATTAAACCACATGCTCCACCGCTTGTGCGGGCCCCCGTCAATTCATTTGAGT
>NZ_JAFMOY010000064.1 GCF_019049625.1 Rahnella ecdela | reverse complement strand
TTCCGTAAAGAATTCGGCCCGCGCGGCGTCATCAAAAGTTCTGCTGATGGCAAAATTGAGGATACCGGCCCGCTGACCATCAAACGTATGGGCACAGTGGATGAAGAAACTCTGGCAGCAAATAACGACTTTATGGAACGCCAGACCAAAGCCGGTAAGCCATTCTTCACCTGGTTTAACACCACCCGCATGCACAATAAAACTCACCTGAAAGACGCCAGCATTGGTGTCACCGGGCTGGGCACCTATGCCGATGGCATGGTTGAGCATGACAAGATGATCGGGGAAGTGCTGAAGAAGATTAAAGATCTGGGTATCGAAGACAACACCATCGTCCTTTACACCACGGATAACGGCCCGATGACCGCGACCTGGCCGGATGGCGGTATCACGCCATTCCGGGGCGAGAAAAATACCGGCTGGGAAGGCGGCTTCCGCGTTCCTGCGATGATCCGCTGGCCGGGACATATCAAACCGGGCACGATAATTAACGATATCTTCGGCAGTAATGACTGGTTCCCGACGCTGATTGCTGCGGCCGGTACACCAGATATCAAACAACAGTTGCTGAAAGGCTACAAAACGCCGTCCATCACCTACAAGGTGCATCTTGACGGCTATAACCAGCTCGATTTCATCCAGGGTAAAGGCGAAGATCCGCGTAAGGAGTTCTTCTACTGGAGCGATGACGGCGATCTGCTGGCTATCCGTTATGGCCGCTGGAAAGCACACTTCATGATCCAGGAACACACGGGTCTGGATCTGTGGCGTTATCCGTTCACCAAACTGCGTGCACCGATGATCTTCGATCTGGCAGTAGATCCGCTGGAAAAAGGCTCCGACGGTATGGGTTATCAAACCTGGTTCTACGACCGTATGTTCCTGATGGGCGGCGCGCAGAAATACGTTAAAGAAATGCTGGATACCTTTAAAGAATTCCCTCCACGTCAGAAACCAGGCTCATTCACGATTTCCGATGCGGCAGCGATGATCGAACAGGGCGCCAACGCGAATAACTAATACATGGCATAAGCCGGGCGGGAAACTGCCCGGCATTCCATTCAGGAGGCGCGATGAA
>NZ_JAFMOY010000128.1 GCF_019049625.1 Rahnella ecdela | reverse complement strand
TGTGGCTGGTCATCCTCTCAGACCAGCTAGGGATCGTCGCCTAGGTGAGCCATTACCTCACCTACTAGCTAATCCCATCTGGGCACATCCGATGGCGTGAGGCCCGAAGGTCCCCCACTTTGCTCTTGCGAGGTCATGCGGTATTAGCTACCGTTTCCAGTAGTTATCCCCCTCCATCAGGCAGTTTCCCAGACATTACTCACCCGTCCGCCGCTCGCCGGCAAAGTAGCAAGCTACTTCCCGCTGCCGCTCGACTTGCATGTGTTAGGCCTGCCGCCAGCGTTCAATCTGAGCCATGATCAAACTCTTCAATTAAAAGTTCGATTTGCTTAAACAAGTTAAGCGGTGCTCAAAAATTAACTTTCGTAATAATTCAACTAAATGAATTACTGCTTGGTCACTCTTTAAGACTTGATATTTTTTGCCACCGAAGTGGCTGATATCGTCTTGTGAGTGCCCACACAGATTGTCTGATAAATTGTTAAAGAGCATGCCGCGGTTCGCAAGGAATCTTATGCGGCGCGGGAGGCGTATATTACGTTTTCCCGCTGAAGAGTCAAGAGATTATTCATTCGAACATTCTACTTTTTATCTTCCTGTCCGAGCGACTTGTCAGTCGTTGTTCCCGGTCAGTGGAGGCGCATTATAGGGAGTTCTCAGAAGGCCGCAACCCCTAATTTCAAATAATTTACTGACCGTTCATAAATTCAACAATTTTGCCCGAAATGGTTAATTAACACCCGGTTCCAACCTAAAACACGCCAGTTTTAGGCCAAAGCCTGGAGTAAATTCTCCTTTATAATAAGAGAAAGACATTCAGGAATACCTTACATGCTACTTAATGCACATCAACAAGCGGCTCAGCGCAATCTTTCTTATCTGCTGGCAGAGAAAATCGCGCAACGCGTTTTGTCTGGCGAGTATAAGGAAGGAGCAATACTTCCTGGCGAGAATGAGTTAGGGGAGATTTTTGGCGTCAGCCGGACAGCTGTGCGTGAAGCCGTAAAAACGCTGACCGCAAAAGGCATGCTTTTACCCCGTCCGCGGATTGGTACCCGTGTAATGCCGCAATCGAGCTGGAACTTTCTCGATCAGGAATTACTGACCTGGTGGATGACTCGCGAGAACTTCGATCAGGTGATGGCACATTTCATTGTTTTGCGCAGAGCACTTGAACCTCAGGCTTGTGCCCTGGCAGCTCTCATGGCCAGTCAGGAACAAAAGCGTCAGCTCTCTCTATATATGTATGAAATGCGCCAGCTGCATAACAGCTTTGATCGGGAACGCTGGATAACGGTCGATACCCAGTTTCATCAGCTTATCTATGAGGCGGGGAAGAATCCTTTCCTGACGTCTTTCTCTAATTTGTTCAGTTCGGTGTATCAGAGCTATTTTCGGGCGATTACCGGCAATGAAGTGATTAAGCTGGAACATCATCAGCGTCTGGCAGACGCCATTATGGCCGGTGACGCCAATGCTGCCCGTCTGGAATGCCAGAGTCTGTTAGTTGACGATGAATGATCCGACGGACTGACGCACAACAAGTTCCGGTGTGAGCACTAAAACCTGCGGTTCGGACTCCGGGTCCTGCAACCGATGTAATAAAGCATCAACGGCCAGTTCGCCCAGTGAGTCTTTGGGCTGATGGATAGTAGTCAGCGGCGGCATCATGAATTGCGCCAGCTGGATATCATCGTAACCCATCACCGCGACATCATCAGGAACACGCAACCCGCGCTGATAAAGCGCCTGATATACGCCAACCGCCATCGCGTCGTTACCGGCAAAAACAGCATGCGGAGGTTCCGGCAACGCCAGCAACTCCTGCATGGCGGCTAATCCGCCTTCAAATTCAAAATCACCACTCACTTCATAACCGGGCAAAATCTTCAGCCCGGCTGTATTCATGGCCTGACGATAACCCCTCAGCCGTTCCTGCGCGGTGGTTTTATCTAAAGGGCCGGTAATGCAGGCAATACGCTGGTAGCCCTGACGGATTAAATACTCCGTCGCCATTTCGCCGCCTAACAGGGCGTTATCCTGAATGATGTCGATGGCACCATCAAAAGGTGACCAATCCATCATCACAATCGGTAATGACGGATAACGGCTGATAGCTTCTTTCGAAGGCCGGTGGTTTTCCGTACACATGATAAGCAGCCCGTCGACCCGCTTTTGCAGCAACGTTTCCAGGCTGCGGTTCATGCGTTCTGCATCATTATCGGTATTACACAAAATCAGGCTGTATCCGCGCTCATAGCAACTGCGCTCGACGCCACGCACCACTTCCGAATAGAAAGGGTTACTGCTGGCGGTCAGCAACATGCCGAGGGTACGTGTCTGGTTCAGTTTAAGGCTGCGGGCCAGCGCGGAAGGCGCATAGTTGAGTTGTTCCACGGCGGCATTCACTTTGTCAGCGATGGATTCACTGACAAAACGATTCTTGTTGATCACATGGGAGACTGTCGAGGTTGAAACGCCCGCGAGGCGGGCGACATCTTTCATGGTGGCCAATCAGGCCTCCTGTTGTACAAGAAAATCGTCGATTTCTTTACGCCACGGTACGGAAGGCTGAGCACCAGGACGCGTCACGGCAATCGCCGCAGCGGCGTGAGCAAAACGCACAGCGCTGTCCATCGGTTTGCCTTCCAGTAACGCAGTCACCAGCGCACCGTTAAAAGTATCGCCAGCCGCAATAGTATCCACCGCTTTTACGCAAAAACCGGGGACTAATTTGCCTTCACCGTTCTGGCTTAACCAGACACCTTTACTGCCCAACGTAATGATGACTGTCGCGATGCCTTTATCATGCAGCGCTTTCGCGGCACGTGCGGCATCTTCATTACTGCCGACTTTAATTCCGGTCAGTTTTTCCGCTTCGGTCTCGTTCGGGGTGATCATATCCACACGCGCCAGCAATTCATCGGGCAATTCACAGGCCGGCGCAGGATTGAGGATCACCTGGGTGCCGTTGTCTTTGGCAATCTTCGCCGCCGCAATCACCGTCTCGAGCGGCGACTCCAGCTGCATTAATAAAGCAGAAGCGCCGATGACCTGCTGTTTATAGCGATCAAGATATTCTGGCGTAACAGCTTTATTCGCTCCCGCATCAATGCCAATAACGTTCTCACCTTCCGCATTCACGAAAATCAGCGCGACGCCGGTGGTGGTGTCCTTTATGGCTTCAATGGGTTGCGTATCAATATGGTCACTGGCCAACTGTTTTCGAACACGCTCGCCAATATCGTCATCTCCCACACAGGCAATAAAAGAAATATCAGCGCCACTGCGACCGGCGGCAACTGCCTGATTCGCCCCTTTACCGCCAAAGGCTACGGTGTATTGCTTACCGATAACCGTTTCGCCGGGTTGCGGGAAGTGGTTGATATTCAGAATGTGGTCCGCGTTGATACTGCCGAGTACCACCAGTTTGCCTGTCTTCATGTGGAGATCCCTGAGTTAAATAGCGCCCCCATAACAGAGGCGCTGTGACAGCGTAGAGAAAGAGGGTATTACGGCTGAGCAACCAGTTTCAAATCAACAGGGATAACAGCCGGCACTTTCTCGCCTTTCAGCACTTTGTCAGCGGTCTGCACACCAATCACGCCGATTTGTTCAGGACGTTGTGCCACGGTCGCGCCCATTTTGCCGCTGTTAACCGCTTTGATGCCGTCTTCGGTGCCGTCAAAACCGACAACCAGAACATCTGTTTTACCGGCAGTCTGCAGGGCGCGCAATGCACCCAGCGCCATTTCATCGTTCTGAGCGAAAACAGCCTGTACGTCCTGATGCGCGGTCAGCAGGTTCTGCATGACGTTCAGGCCTTTAGTACGGTCAAAATCAGCAGGCTGGCTGGCGAGGATCTGGAAATGATGTTTTTCAGCTGCCTGAGCGAACCCTTTACCACGTTCACGGGCAACGGATGTTCCGGCAATACCTTCCAGTTCGATAACTTTGGCATTTTCGCCCAATTTCTTGGCGATGTAATCACCGGCCATTTTGCCGCCGAAGGCATTATCAGAAGCCACGTGGCTGGCGACAACGCCTTTAGTTGCCTGACGGTCAAGGGTGATCACCGGGATTTTCGCCTGGTTAGCCATTGCCACAGCGTTGCCTACCGCGTCAGAATCCGTCGGGTTGATGAGCATCAGCTTGGTGCCGCGAACGGTCAGGTCCTGCACGTTAGCCAGTTCTTTCGCCGGGTTGTTCTGAGAATCAAGCACCACCAGGTTGTAGCCCAGTTTGTCCGCTTCTTTTTGAGCGCCGTCTTTCATGGAAACGAAGAACGGGTTGTTCAGAGTGGAAACAACCAGCGCAATGGTGTCTTTTGCCAGAACGTTAGCACTGAAAGAAGCGGTGATCGCTGCGGCGGAAACCCAGACAGCCAGTTTTTTCATATTCATGGTCATAAGTCCTGTAGGAGAGGTTATTTGTTGCTTTTGTTATCCACCAGTACCGCCAGCAGGATGACAACTGCTTTTACGATCATCTGGTAGTAGGAAGAAACACCTAATAAGTTCAAACCGTTATTCAGGAAGCCAAGGATCAGTGCCCCGATCAGCGTTCCGACAATGCGTCCTTTACCGCCGGACAGGCTGGTTCCCCCTAATACCACCGCGGCAATCGCATCGAGCTCATAACCTGTACCTGCGTTAGGCTGCGCAGAAGACAAGCGCGCCACTTCGATGATACTGGCCAGAGCCGCCAACAAACCACACAGGGAGTAGACGATAATTTTGACTTTATCGACGCTGATACCTGACAGGCGCGTTGCGGATTCGTTACCGCCCAGCGCGTAGATATAACGTCCTAAGCGGGTGTGATGCAGCATGTACCAGGCCGCAATAAATACCACCGCCATCAGCCAGACCGGCGTCGGGATACCCAGCGGGCGACCAATACCAAACCAGCCAAAGACATCGGCGATATCATTAAAACCGGTGCTGATCGGGCTGCCGTTGGTATACACCATCGTGATACCGCGCAGCAGCAACATCATGACCAGCGTGGCGATGAACGCCTGCACTTTGCCTTTGGCGACAATCATACCGGTTACCGCACCAACGGCGGCACCGAGCGCCAGCGCGCCCGCAACCGCGACTAACGCATTCACTTCCAGCCCGACAATCGAGGCCGCTACCGCGCCGGTCAGCGCCAGCAAAGAGCCGACGGACAAATCAATGCCGGAGGTGAGGATCACCAGGGTCATGCCGACCGCCATAATGGCGTTGACCGACGTCTGCTGAAGAATGTTAAACAGGTTATTAAGCGTGAAGAAATTCGGGCTCATGGAAGAAACCACGGCAATCAACACCAGCAGCGCAATCAGAGACTTTTGCTCCAACAACCACTCTTTACTGATCCAGCGCTTTTTGGCTGGCAATGTCTGAGAACTCATATCTGATTACTCCTGCGTCACGCCGTATTTCTTGCCGACAGCGGCTGCCATCAACACTTCTTGCGTAGCCTGTTCTATCGGGAATTCACCGCTTAAATGACCTTCATGCATCACCAGAACACGGTCACTCATACCGATCACTTCCGGCATTTCTGAGGAAACCAAAATGATGCTCAGCCCTTCGCGCTTGAATTGGTTTATAAGCTGGTAAATCTCTTTTTTGGCACCGACGTCAACGCCGCGCGTCGGTTCGTCGAGGATCAGAACTTTTGGCCGCGTCATTAACCCGCGGGCAATCGCCACTTTTTGCTGATTACCACCGGAAAGCAGGCCAATGGTCTGCATCATCGACGGCGTTTTAATATTGAAGAGGCGGATAAAATCGCCGACAGCCTGCTGTTCTTCCGCATGTTTCAGGCGTCCGCCGCCGTGGCTGAAATAACGCAGCGCGGTCAGCGACATGTTCTCTTTCACGGACATCCCAAGTACTAAACCATCGCGCTTACGGTCTTCGGAGATATACACGATGCCGTTTGCCAGTCCGTCCTGAGGCGAGCGCGTCACGACTTCGCGGCCATCAAGCGCAACATAGCCACTTTTACGCGGTAATGCGCCGTAGAGAATTTTCATCAGTTCGGTACGACCTGCGCCCATCAAACCGGAAATCCCCAGAATTTCGCCGCTGTGCAGATCAAAGCTGACGTTATCCACCCCAGGCCCGCTGACATCGCGCACCTGCAAACGCAGCGCACCACGCTGATGGTTAATACGCGGGTATTGTTCTTCGAGGCGACGGCCGACCATCATTTCAATCAGCGTGTCTTCTTCCAGCGAACTGACCGGACGCTCAGCGATAAACTGCCCGTCACGGAATACCGTCACGTCATCGCATATTTCAAAGATTTCTTTCATGCGGTGGGAGATATACACCACGCCACAACCGGCAGCTTTCAGCTCGCGGATCACGCTAAATAAAGAGGCGGTTTCAGTGTCGGTCAAGGCATCCGTCGGTTCATCCATGATGATGACTTTGGATTCAAAGCTCAGCACCTTGGCAATTTCGACCATCTGCTGGTCACCAATAGACAATTCACCGACCAGACGATCGCTTTTGTAGCGCAGATTCAGGCGCGCCAGCAGTTTATCGGCTTCGGCATACATCTTTTTCCAGTTGATGCGGCCAAAACCGTTCACAAACTCACGGCCGAGGAAAATATTCTCAGCGATGGTCAGCTGAGGGATCAGGTTCAGTTCCTGATGGATGATGCCAATTCCGGCTTCCTGAGAAGCCTTAGGGCCATTGAACGCCGCTTCCTTGCCAAGAAAATGAACTGAGCCGGCATCTTTCTGGTAGATGCCGGTCAGCACTTTCATCATGGTGGACTTGCCCGCGCCGTTTTCTCCCACCAGCGCCATCACACGTCCCGGATAGACGCTGAGCGCCGCGCCGGAAAGTGCTTTTACGCCGGGAAAGGCTTTATCAATGCCTGTCAGTTGCAGCAAAGGTTGCATAAAGGCCTCAGAAGGTTACGCCAGCACACAGAATAACGTTCGCGTATGGCGAACATTCCCCGCTGCGGATCACAGCCCGACTTTTTTCGCTTTGCGCTTTGAATGCCTCATGACTGACGTAATCCAAAGCAATGGTATTTCCCTGGTGTTGTTCGAGTTGTGTCAATTGGGCGAGCAAGGCTTCATGGAGTTGAGGATTTTTAGTGAGGATTTCCTCTGCGAGGATAGCCCGCTCAACCTGCATCTCATGTGTCACTACCTCTAAGACTTGTAAAAAGGTGGGGACTCCCTGGGTTAGCGCCAGATCGATGCGTTGGCAAGCTGCTGGCACCGGAAGTCCGGCATCGCCAATAACCAGCTGATCGGTGTGACCTAACCGGGCAATAACATTTGAGATTTCGGCATTTAACAGCGGTGACTTCTTCATTGTGAACTCCTACAGCGAAACGTTTCGCTCACTGATGAGTTTATAAAGTTAACCGGACATGGCAACGGCGTTGTGATGGAATTGTGATCAGCGTCGAAACGTTTCGCTGAATCATTCATAAACGGTAGGGAAATTTGAGTTTGGTGATTTATTACAGGGAGGACGAAATATAACAGGGCACCCGAGGGTGCCCTGTGGCAGGCAGAAATAAGCGTTAAATTTCTACCTGTGTACCGAGTTCGATCACGCGGTTCGGCGGTATTTCAAACTGATCCGGTGCGCGCAAGGCGTTACGGCTGAGCGCCATAAAGAGTTTGCCACGGAAGTAGAGATACCACGGGCGTTTGGTCAGGATCAGCGATTCATGTGACATAAAGAATGAGGTTTCCATCATCCTGCAGGGCAACCCTTCCAGACCGCAGCGGTGGAACACTTCTTCCACATTTGGCGTCTCTTTAAATCCGTAACTCGCCACCACACGCCAGAATGTCGGCGAAAGCTGCTCAATGGTGACGCGCCGGACGTTATGCACATAAGGCGCATCTTCGGTGCGTAACGTCAGCAATACCACACGCTCATGCAACACTTTGTTGTGCTTAAGGTTATGCAGCAAGGCAAAGGGTATGACGTTGATGGCGCGCGACATGTAGACCGCGGTTCCCGGAACACGAACCGGCGGTGATTTCTCCAGAGACGCGATCATCGCTTCCAGAGAATTGCCGTGCTCGTTCATGCGACGCATAAGGCGGAAGCGCTCGCTTTTCCAGGTGGTCATGACGATAAACATGCACAGACCCAGGGTCAGTGGCAACCAGCCACCGGAGAACAGTTTCGTGGCATTCGCCGCGAACAGCGGGATATCTATAAACAGCAGACCGATCAGCAAAATCCCGACCAGGAATGGTTTCCAGTGCCAGTTTTTGAGGGCTACCGTACAGGAAAGAATGCTGGTCAGCACCATCGTACCGGTCACGGCGATACCATACGCCGCCGCCAGATTGCTGGAATGTTCGAAGCTGGCGATAACGATAACCACCGCAAAATACAGCAGCCAGTTAATGGCCGGGATATAAATCTGGCCCGCTTCCATTTCTGAGGTGTGAATAATGCGCATTGGCGGCAGATAGCCCAGACGCACCGCCTGACGGGTCAGGGAGAACACGCCGGAGATAACAGCCTGAGAGGCGATAATAGTCGCCAGCGTCGCCAGCACCAGTAACGGGATCAGAGCCCAGTCAGGCGCCAGCAGGAAGAACGGGTTTTTAATCGACTCCGGGTCTTTAAGCAGCAAGGCGCCCTGACCGAAATAGTTCAGCACCAGAGAAGGCAGCACGACGGTGAACCAGGCCAGACGGATCGGGAATTTCCCGAAGTGGCCCATATCCGCATACAGCGCTTCCACACCGGTAATCGACAGAACTACCGCGCCGAGTGCCAGGAAGGAAAACGACTTATGTTCGATAAAGAAGTTAACCGCCCACATCGGGTTCATGGCGCGCAGTACTTCAGGATTCTGCATGATGCTGTTGACGCCAAGCACAGCCAGCGTCAGGAACCACAGTAACATCACCGGCGCAAACAGTTTGCCCACGATGCCGGTACCGTGTTTTTGAATAATGAAAAGCAGTGTCAGGACAGTAATAGAAAGAGGGACGATATAAGGATCAAGTGAAGGCGCTGCGATCTCCAGACCTTCCATCGCGGAAAGAACAGAAATAGCCGGGGTAATCACCACTTCACCATAGAAGAAGCTTCCCCCGATCAGGCCGAGAATGACCAGTACGGCGGTGGTTCGTGCCGAGGTGTTTCTGCCCGCCAGGGACATCAGCGTCAGAATACCGCCCTCGCCTGCATTGTCCGCCCGCATCACGTAAGTGAGGTACTTGAGCGAAACAATGAGGATTAACATCCAGAAAATCAGAGAAAGAAAACCAAAAACGACGCTGGGTTCAACGTTGAAACCATAATGACCGGAAAAACACTCTCTTAAGGTATAGAGAGGACTGGTACCAATGTCGCCATAGACCACACCAATGGCGGCCAGGGTTACTGCTGGGAGTGACCGTTTATGTTCAGTGCTCATATTTCGTTTCTTTTCTTTTTTGCTCGAACATCTGTAAGCGATGCGTGCGCTCAGTCTTATGATGCCCACTAAAAGGCGCACAGTATGCACGAATAAATCAGATTGCCTACCCTTAAATGTACAGCTAAACCAGGGTTCAGATGAACGGGGTCACATTTTTGATAATAGAAAATTTTTAGTAATCAACAAGCTATAACGATAAAAATAATCGTGGCTTCTCATAAGAACCCAGTACACTATTCAACAACTAAATGGAAACCGGAAGAGACAGTATGGCGCAATCTCCCCTTCTGGCAGAACGGATCGCCCGTCTTGCTAATGCACTAGAACATGGCCTGTACGAGCGGCAGGATGCCATACGACTTTGCCTGCTGGCCGCGCTGTGTGGTGAAAGCGTTTTCCTGCTTGGCCCGCCGGGTATTGCAAAAAGTCTGATTGCCCGCCGTCTGAAATTTGCCTTCCGTCACGCCCGCGCTTTTGAATATCTTATGACGCGCTTTTCCACACCGGAAGAAGTCTTTGGTCCGCTGTCGATTCAGGCTCTGAAAGATGAAGGCCGCTATCTGCGTCTGACCGAAGGTTATCTGCCGGAAGCTGAGATTGTCTTCCTTGATGAAATCTGGAAAGCCGGGCCTGCCATCCTGAATACGCTCCTGACCGCGATTAACGAACGCCGTTTCCGTAATGGCGAACGCGAAGACCCCATTCCGATGCGCCTGCTGGTCAGTGCTTCTAACGAATTACCGGAAGCCGACGGCGGTCTGGAAGCCCTGTACGACCGTATGCTGATCCGTTTGTGGCTGGATAAAGTGCAGGATAAGCAAAATTTCCGCTCGCTGCTCACCAGCCGTAATAATGAAAGCACCAATCCGGTGGCAGAGTCCCTGAGTATCAGCGATGAAGAATATCAACAATGGCAGCCGGAAATCGACAAAGTTACGCTTTCAGACAGCTGCTTCGAACTGATTTTCCAGTTGCGCCAGCGTCTTGATGCCCTCGATACCGCGCCCTATGTTTCCGACCGTCGCTGGAAAAAAGCCCTGCGTCTGTTGCAGGCCTGTGCATTCTTCAGTGGCCGGAATGCGATCACGCCGGTGGATCTTGTCCTGCTCAAAGACTGCTTATGGCATGATCTGAACACCTATAACCTGCTGCAAACGCAGATCGAACAGCTGATCACTGAACAGGGTTTCCAGCAGCAAACCTTGCTGATGAAAATTCAGCAACTGAATCAGCAATGGATGCAGCATCAGCAACAACAAAGTTCCCGGCAGTCAATCAAACTCGGCAAAAAAGCCGGGATCTTCAGCCGCAAACCACAATATTCCCTGCCGGACACGATGACCACTACCAGTCTGACACTTTTGCTGCAAATGCCTTTGCATCTGCATGACATTAAAGTCACGCACCTGTTGTTTGAACGCGCGGTTCTGGAAGAGTGGCTTAATAAAGGCGGCATCCTGAAAGCCAAACTTAACGGCATCGGCTTTGTTCAGAGCGTTGATTTGGAAATCGACGATAAACAACAATTGCTGGTGCTGGACGTCAGCCGTCAGAGCACGCCACTGACGCTGCCGGGCAATGAACATATCGCCGTTCCCGATGAGATGAAAAATACGCTCAGCGATCTCACCGCGAAACTGGCTCAGCAAAGACATGAGTTCGGTCAGCAGCAAAACTGCCTGTTTGTGCCCGCAGAATGGATGGCAAAAATAGAAGCCAGTCTGTTGCAGGTATCCGAACAGTTGCGCCTTCAGCAACAGACGTTCAGCGGTCACTGATCATGTTCAGTCTGGAATCTCTGGATCTGCTGTTGGCCATCAGCGAAGCTGAATTGATTGAGGAATCGATCATCGGCCTGCTGGCCGCACCGGCGATGGCGGTTTTCTTCAAGAAATTCCCGCGTCTCAAACAGGCGCTGACCAAAGATCTTCCCGAGTGGAAGATGCGCCTTCGTCAGAGGATCCACGAAACACCCGTTCCGGAAGAACTGGCGAAAGAATTCTATCTTTACCAACACTGCCAGCAGACGGATGCCGTTACTTTCCAGTCAGAACTGCCCGCACTTCTTGATGAGCTGGCACGACTCAGCTCCCCATTCACGACAGAAGCCCGCACGTTACAGGAAAATCATGAAGCGTCCCGCACCGCCAAAACAGGCAACAGCTTCCAGACCCTGTTCCTGCAACGCTGGCGCCTGAATCTGACCTTCCAGACGGTGAACGTTCATCAGCAGTTGCTGGAGCAGGGACAGGAGCAGTTGCAGGAAGAATTGCTGCAACGCCTGGAGCTCAGCAGCGAGCTCTCTCCTTTATTAGCAGAGAACGATACGGCAGCTGGCCGTTTATGGGATATGAGTAAAGGAAAGCGCATGCGTGGCGATATCCTGTCGCTGGCGCGTTTCGGGGCATTTCTCCAGCAGCAACCTGAACTGATGCATCTGGCCGAACAGCTGGGGCGCAGTCAGACCGTCAAAACCAGCCCGCATGAAGATGCCAAAATGGAAACGCACCGGCTGATGGTGCGTGAGCCCGCAACGGTACCGGAAGAAGTCAACGGTATTCATCAGAGCGATGATATTCTGCGCCTGATGCCAACGGAGCTGGTGACGCTCGGATTGCCTGAGCTGGAATACGAATTTTACCGCCGGTTGCTGGAAAAGCGTCTGATGACCTATCGTCTGCAAGGCGATGTCTGGCGCGAGAAAGTGGTCAAACGCCCGGTGGTCTATCAGCAACAAGAACCGCAGCCGCGCGGGCCTTTTGTGGTCTGCGTCGACACATCAGGTTCGATGGGCGGCTTTAATGAACAGTGCGCGAAAGCATTCTGCCTGGCATTACTGAAAATTGCGCTGGCGGATAACCGGCGCTGTTACATCATGCTGTTTGCCAGTGAAGTGATCCATTATGAGCTGACGTCCAACGGCGGCCTGGATCAGGCGTTGCGTTTTCTGGGTCAGCATTTTCGCGGTGGAACCGATCTGGCGGCCTGCCTGAATGCCACACTGGATAAGCTGGCGTCGCCACAATGGCATGATGCGGATGCCGTCGTTATTTCCGATTTCATCGCCCAGCGTCTGCCTGATGAGGTGCAAAGAAAAGTCAGAGCATTGCAAAAAGAAAAGCAGCATCGCTTCCATGCTCTGGCAATGTCACATTATGGCAAGCCCGGTATTCTGCGGATTTTCGATCATATCTGGCGCTTTGATACCGGTGTGAAAAGCCGCGTACAACGTCGCTGGCAGCGAAATTAAGCCTACAGAGAAAGATAACCATGAATGAAATCTATCAGCTCGATGAGCTGGATCGCGGGATCCTGAATGCGTTGATGGAAAACGCCCGCACCCCTTATGCAGAACTGGCAAAAGTGTTTACGGTCAGTCCGGGGACCATCCACGTCCGCGTAGAGAAAATGAAACAGGCAGGCATCATTACCGGCGCGCATATCACCGTAAATCCCAAACAGCTGGGTTATGACGTGTGCTGCTTTATTGGCATCATTTTAAAAAGCGCCAAGGATTATCCGTCAGCACTTAAAAAGCTCGAAAGTATAGAAGAAGTGGTCGAAGCCTATTACACCACCGGGCATTACAGCATTTTCATTAAGATCATGTGCCGCTCGATAGATTCCCTTCAGCACGTACTTATCAACAAGATCCAGACAATTGATGAGATCCAGTCAACCGAGACCTTAATCTCGCTGCAAAACCCCATCACACGCACCATCCAGCCCTGAGCACTGATTTCTATACCCCTATTATCCACAGGTAGATCCCAGCTCATTCACAGCGTACAATAGCCTCCTTTTCCCGGGTGAGAGCATCATGTCTGACATTACCCTGATCAGTGGCAGTACGCTTGGCAGTGCCGAATATGTAGCAGAACACGTGGCTGAGAAACTGGAAGAAGCCGGTTTTTCCACCCAGATGTTCCATGGTCCGGAGCTGTATGAAGTTCCGCAGGAAGGGATCTGGCTGGTTGTGTGCTCGACACACGGTGCTGGCGAGTTGCCTGATAACCTGCAACCTTTTATGGAGCAGCTGGAAGATGGGCAACCGGATCTGTCAAAAGTACGCTTTGGCGCATTAGGTCTGGGCAGCAGTGAATATGACACCTTCTGTGGCGCGATCAGTTTGCTGGATCAAAAACTGACGTCATTAGGGGCAAAAAGGATCGGTGATCGTCTTGAGATCGACGTGACTCAACACGAAATTCCTGAGGATCCAGCCGAGGTTTGGGTGATCAACTGGATTAATTTGCTCAAATAAGTGTAAATTTCAGGCGATCAGATGTGGATAACTATGCTTAAAAGCAGGGTAAAACCCGTAGTTATCCCTCTAACAACTCCTGTACGCTTTTCATGCTGTGCATAACTCTCAATTCTGATCCCAGCTTATACTGTCCAGGATCACCGATCATTCACAGCATTCGATCCTTCTTAGCATACTGATCTTCATGAACAAAAAAGACTTATGCACAGAGGATCGCGATCTTAATAGAAGTATAAATAAGAGATCTTTAAATAAAAAAGATCTTCTTTTAATTAGTGAAGATCCCCGGGGACTTGTGGAAGCTCAAAACTTGAGTAGAATCCCTCCTCCCAACGCCATACAAAGAAAGTTCGCTTGAACGCCGAGGTGCAGTCGCATGTTTTATCCGGATCAATTTGACGTCATCATCATAGGTGGTGGTCATGCAGGTACTGAAGCCGCCATGGCTTCTGCCCGTATGGGACGTCAGACCTTATTATTAACCCACAATATCGACACGCTGGGACAGATGTCGTGTAACCCGGCAATTGGCGGGATCGGGAAAGGACATCTGGTAAAAGAAGTGGACGCTCTGGGCGGACTGATGGCCACGGCTATCGATCATGCGGGCATTCAGTTTAGGATACTAAACGCGAGCAAAGGCCCTGCTGTCAGGGCAACCCGTGCACAGGCCGACCGCGTTCTCTATCGTCAGGCTGTACGCACTGCACTGGAAAACCAGCCAAACCTGACTATCTTCCAGCAACCTGTTGAAGACCTGATCGTCGAAAACGATCGTGTCGTGGGCGCTGTGACCAAAATGGGTCTGAAATTCCGCGCCAAATCGGTTGTACTGACCGTCGGGACCTTTCTGGATGGGAAGATCCACATTGGTCTGGAAAACTACAGTGGCGGCCGTGCAGGGGATCCTCCTGCGATCTCCCTGTCTCAGCGTCTGCGTGAATTGCCTTTACGCGTTAACCGTCTTAAAACCGGTACACCTCCGCGTATCGATGCCCGTACAATTGATTTCAGTGTGCTGGCGCAACAACACGGTGATAACCCGGCTCCGGTATTCTCTTTCATGGGGAACGTGTCGCAACATCCGCGGCAGATCCCGTGTTACATGACCTATACCAACGAAAAAACCCATGACGTGATCCGTAATAACCTGGATCGCAGCCCGATGTATGCCGGGATCATCGAAGGGATCGGCCCGCGTTATTGCCCGTCGATCGAAGATAAAGTCATGCGTTTTGCCGATCGCAATTCTCATCAGATCTTCCTTGAACCGGAAGGCCTGACCAGCAATGAAGTTTATCCAAACGGAATTTCCACAAGCTTGCCATTCGATGTGCAGATGCAGATCGTCCGGTCTATGCAAGGTATGGAAAATGCCGTCATCGTTCGTCCTGGTTATGCTATTGAATACGATTTCTTCGATCCGCGTGATTTGAAACCAACGCTGGAAAGCAAATTTATCGCCGGTCTGTTCTTTGCAGGACAAATCAACGGTACAACGGGTTACGAAGAAGCAGCTGCGCAGGGCTTGCTGGCAGGCATGAACGCAGCCCGTTGTGCTACCGAGCAGGAAGGCTGGGCACCGCGCCGCGATCAGGCGTATCTGGGTGTGCTGGTTGATGACTTATGTACACTGGGCACTAAAGAACCTTACCGCATGTTTACCTCACGTGCTGAGTACCGTCTGATGCTGCGCGAAGACAATGCTGATTTGCGCCTGACAGAAAAAGGCCGCGAGTTAGGTCTGGTTGATGATGCTCGCTGGGCGCGCTTCAACGAAAAACTGGAAATGATCGAACAGGAACGTCAGCGCCTGCGTGGTATCTGGGTGAACCCGCACCACGCACAGGTTGAAGAAATTAACGCACATCTTTCTGCTCCGCTTTCCAAAGAAGCCAGCGCGGAAGAGTTGCTGCGTCGTCCTGAAATGACTTACGAACTGATCACCCGTCTTTCCCCGTTCGCACCTTCGGTTCCTGATGTGCAGGCGGCAGAACAGGTGGAAATTCAGATCAAATATGAAGGCTATATTGCCCGTCAGCAGGAAGAGATTGAAAAGCAGCAGCGCAATGAAAATACCGTGCTGCCGGTTGATCTTGATTATCGCCAGGTGAATGGTCTTTCCAATGAAGTGATCGCCAAGCTTAACGATCACAAGCCGACCTCCATTGGTCAGGCATCACGGATCTCGGGTATTACTCCGGCTGCAATCTCGATCTTACTGATATGGCTTAAGAAACAAGGCTTGCTGCGCCGCAGCGCATAAATCACATCTCTTATGACCGTCCTTTGATAACAAAGCGGCGGTCAGTTCTTACTTTTCCCATCTTTCTGAGTGTTTTATCATTTCTCAACCGGGCTGTTCCCGAAATATCGACTCTGTCTGAGGATTCACTGTGCAAAAGAAACTGGACTCGCTGCTTGCTGCGGCAGGAATAGCGTTACCCGATCAGCAAAAACAGCAACTGATTGGCTATGTTGAACTGCTGCATAAGTGGAACAAAGCCTACAACCTGACGTCTGTTCGTGATCCGATGCAAATGCTGGTACGTCATATCATGGACAGCATCGTCGTAAATGAACACCTCCAGGGCAGCCGTTTCATTGATGTGGGGACCGGACCCGGTTTGCCAGGCGTTCCGCTCGCCATTGTCCGTCCGGACTCTCACTTCACGCTACTGGACAGCCTGGGTAAGCGCATACGCTTCCTGCGTCAGGTTCAGCATGAGCTGGGACTGAAGAATATCGAACCGGTACAAAGCCGCGTGGAAGAGTTTGAACCAGAGCCGCCGTTTGATGGGGTGATCAGCCGTGCATTTGCGTCTCTGCAGGATATGCTTTCCTGGTGTCATCATCTGCCGCAAAAAGGGCAGGGGCGTTTTTATGCCCTGAAAGGTGTCAGCCCTGAGGATGAACTTGCGCAATTACCGCAAGGCATCACTCTGGAATCAGTCATAAAACTGCAGGTACCAGAACTTGACGGAGAACGTCATCTCGTCATTCTTCGTTCAAACTAAAGTTGCGTTTTATCAAATAATATTTAAAAAATGCCTGTGTTAACACAGTTAAAATGAGCATGCTAATTATATAGCGGTGACAAACTCACTATCACCGCTTTTTTACAGACTGATAGCATTTCAGATATGTTTTTATTTTAATCCGGTCTGTAATAGTCACTTTTGAAATTGAACAGTCATCTACCCGCTGATATTCAACTTGTAATGAAAATGTTGTTATTTGTTGGGATGTTGTATCAATGAATCGCGGTTATTTTTAAATAAGTTTGTTTAACGAACAGTGATTTATTAACAAATTGATTTATAAGGGTTTTAAAAGGCCTGATTAGCTAAAGACATTCAAACAGTACAGGGTATATAAAGTGCTCTGAGTTAATTATGTGATCCAGTGCACGCTTCTTTGTCGGGTGATGAAATAACCGTATCAAACCAAAAAGGGCAAATTCAGCTATAGTTTGGTTGTCAAAATAGTCGTGAAGGGGAAAATTTAAATAATTGTTCACCTTTTCGCTACTTATCCATTGAATTCGTCCCTGTCACCCGTATAATTTGCTCGGTTTTTGCTGCTTGACTCAAAACAGTAAAGGCAGTGATATACGGCATTCAGTCTACCTCCAGCTAGGTACTTGATACGGAGAGAACAAACGTCATGTCTGTATCCGGTATTTTACACAGTACAGATAGTGTGAAGGTTGCCAGAAAGCTGTTGATACTGCAGTTATTGACCTTTGTTCTGCTCAGTGCAGTATTTGGTTTTAAAAGCCTGGAATGGACCACATCGGCTCTTATGGGTGGTTTGGCCGCCTGGGTGCCAAATGTACTGTTCATGCTGTTTGCATGGCGCCATCAGGCGCAAACAACGGTCTCTGGACGGGTTGCCTGGTCCTTTGCTATCGGAGAAGCGCTGAAGGTGCTGGTTACGGTGATCTTAATGGTCATCGCACTTGGCCTGTTCAAGGCGGCATTTGCTCCGTTGGGGTTGGCCTATTTATCGGTGTTGATGACTCAGATTTTGGCACCGGCCGTCATTAACAGTTACCGTACTTAACTACTAAAGGGTAAGAGGCATCATGTCTGCATCAGGAGAAATCTCTACTCCACAAGAGTATATCGGTCACCATCTGACTCAGCTTCAGATCGGGACGGGATTCTGGTCGATTAACATCGATTCGATGTTTTTCTCCGTGTTCCTCGGAGTACTCTTTCTGGTTATTTTCCATCGCGTAGCCAAAAACGCCACCAGCGGTGTCCCGGGTAAACTGCAAACTGCAGTTGAACTGGTCGTTGGTTTCGTCGACAGCAGCGTGCGTGACATGTATCACGGCAAAAGCAAAGTGATTGCACCTCTCGCGCTGACCGTCTTCGTCTGGGTGTTTATGATGAACCTGATGGACTTGCTGCCAATCGATTTGCTGCCGACTATCGGTGAGAAATTGCTTGGTCTGCCAGCGTTGCGTGTGGTTCCTACGGCTGACGTGAACATCACGTTGTCCATGGCACTTGGCGTATTCATTCTGATTCTTTTCTATAGCATTAAGATGAAAGGCTTTGGCGGTTTCATTAAAGAACTGACAATGCAGCCATTCAATCATCCGGTTTTCATTCCGGTTAACCTGATTCTTGAAGGTGTCAGCCTGCTGTCTAAACCAGTTTCACTGGGTCTGCGACTGTTTGGCAATATGTATGCGGGTGAGTTGATCTTCATCCTTATTGCTGGCCTGTTGCCGTGGTGGTCACAGTGGATCCTGAATGTGCCTTGGGCCATTTTCCACATCCTGATCATTACGCTACAAGCCTTTATTTTCATGGTTCTGACGATTGTCTATCTCTCGATGGCATCTGAAAAACACTGATTTTCTTTCAACACTACTGCGTTTTAACTGAAACAAACTGGAGACTGTCATGGAAAACCTGAGTATGGATCTGCTGTACATGGCTGCCGCTGTGATGATGGGCCTGGCGGCAATCGGTGCTGCAATCGGTATCGGCATCTTGGGTGGTAAATTCTTGGAAGGTGCTGCACGTCAGCCTGACCTGATCCCTCTGTTGCGTACACAGTTCTTTATCGTTATGGGTCTGGTCGATGCAATCCCAATGATTGCGGTTGGTCTGGGTCTGTACGTGATGTTTGCTGTCGCCTAACACTGAGTTCGCTCAGCGTTAATCGAACTACATCAAATAATTCACTTTGAAAGAGGCATTGTGCTGTGAATCTTAACGCAACAATCCTCGGCCAGGCTATCGCGTTCGTCCTGTTTGTCTGGTTCTGTATGAAGTACGTATGGCCGCCAATTATGGCTGCCATCGAAAAACGTCAGAAAGAGATTTCTGAAGGTTTATCTTCTGCAGAACGTGCAAAAAAAGAGCTGGACTTAGCGCAAGCCGATGCGACCGACCAACTGAAGAAAGCCAAAGCTGAAGCTCAGGTAATCATCGATCAGGCGAATAAGCGTAAAGCTCAAATCGTCGACGAAGCAAAAGCTGAAGCCGAGCAGGAACGTAACAAGATCGTGACGCAAGCCAAGGCAGAGATCGACGCCGAACGCCAACGCGCCCGTGAAGAGTTGCGTAAGCAAGTCGGAATTTTGGCCATTGCTGGCGCCGAGAAGATCATCGAACGTTCCGTGGATGAAGCTGCTAACAGCGACATCGTTGATAAACTGGTCGCTGAACTGTAAGGAGGGAGGGGCTGATGTCTGAATTTGTAACTGTAGCTCGCCCCTACGCCAAAGCAGCTTTTGACTTTGCCGTTGAGCACCAAAGCTTAGACCGCTGGCAGTCCATGTTAGCGTTCACGGCTGAAGTCACGCGCAATGAACAAATTGAAGAACTGCTTTCCGGTGCTAGTGCGCCTGAAACTTTGTCTAAAACGTTTATTGCCGTATGTGGTGACGAACTCGACGACGCAGGCCAAAACCTGATTAAGGTCATGGCCGAAAATGGACGTTTACGCGTTCTTCCGCAAGTGCTGGAGAAGTTCATCGAACTGCGCGCCTCTCTCGAGGCTGTTGCTGAAGTTGAAGTGACTTCAGCAAATCCGCTTTCGGAAGAACAGCAGGCAAAAATTGCTGCTGCGATGGAAAAACGTCTATCTCGCAAAGTTAAGCTGAATTGCAAAATTGACAAGTCTGTTCTTGCCGGTGTCGTAATCCGTGCAGGTGATATGGTGATTGATGGCAGCGTTCGCAGTCGTCTTGAACGCCTGGCAGACGTCTTGCAGTCTTAAGGGGACTGGAGCATGCAACTGAATTCCACCGAAATCAGCGAACTGATCAAGCAGCGCATTGCTCAGTTCAATGTGGTGAGCGAAGCTCACAATGAAGGTACTATCGTTTCCGTCAGTGACGGGATCATCCGCGTGCACGGCTTAGCCGATGTCATGCAAGGCGAAATGATTGCGCTGCCGGGTAACCGCTACGCTATCGCCCTGAACCTGGAGCGCGACTCTGTAGGTGCCGTTGTAATGGGCCCTTACGCTGACCTCGCCGAAGGTATGAAAGTAAAATGTACGGGTCGTATCCTGGAAGTTCCAGTTGGCCGTGGCCTGTTAGGTCGCGTTGTTAACACCCTGGGTGCACCAATTGACGGTAAAGGTCCGGTAGAGCACGACGGCTTCTCAGCTGTTGAAGCGATCGCACCTGGCGTTATCGAACGTCAGTCCGTAGATGAACCTGTGCAGACAGGTTATAAGTCCGTTGATGCCATGATCCCAATCGGTCGTGGTCAGCGTGAACTGGTCATCGGCGACCGTCAAACCGGTAAAACAGCTCTGGCGATCGATGCGATCATCAACCAGCGCGATTCCGGCATCAAATGTATCTATGTGGCTATCGGCCAGAAAGCGTCCACCATTTCTAACGTGGTACGTAAACTGGAAGAGCACGGCGCACTGGCAAACACCATCGTTGTTGTTGCAACTGCATCAGAATCTGCTGCACTGCAATACCTGGCACCGTACTCCGGTTGCGCAATGGGTGAATACTTCCGTGACCGCGGCGAAGACGCACTGATCGTTTATGATGACCTGTCGAAACAGGCTGTTGCTTACCGTCAGATTTCCCTGCTGCTTCGTCGTCCACCAGGTCGTGAAGCTTACCCAGGCGACGTTTTCTATCTCCACTCCCGTCTGCTGGAACGTGCTGCGCGTGTTAACGCTGAGTATGTTGAAGCATTCACCAAGGGTGAAGTGAAAGGCAAAACCGGTTCCCTGACTGCGCTTCCGATTATCGAAACGCAAGCGGGTGACGTTTCCGCGTTCGTTCCGACCAACGTAATCTCGATTACTGATGGTCAGATCTTCCTGGAATCCAACCTGTTCAACGCCGGTATTCGTCCTGCGGTTAACCCGGGTATTTCGGTATCCCGTGTTGGTGGTGCTGCTCAGACTAAGATCATGAAGAAACTGTCCGGTGGTATTCGTACCGCGCTGGCACAGTATCGTGAGCTGGCTGCGTTCTCGCAGTTCGCATCAGATCTTGACGAAGCAACGCGTAAACAGCTGAACCATGGTCAGAAAGTGACCGAGCTGCTGAAACAGAAACAATACGCTCCGATGTCAATCGTTGCGCAGTCTCTGATCATCTTCGCAGCAGAACGTGGTTATCTGGAAGACGTTGAATTGTCTAAAGTCGGTAGCTTCGAAGCGGCACTGTTGGCTTACGCCGACCGTGAGCACGGCGAGCTTCTGCAGCAAATCAACCAAACTGGTGCGTATAACGATGAGATCGAGGGTAAATTCAAAAATATCCTCGATACCTTCAAAGCAACCCAGTCCTGGTAACACTAGACGGTCCTGCTGGTATTAAAACCCGGCAGGCCGTTTGGTCTTGAGGAGAAGCAGAGATGGCCGGCGGAAAAGAGATACGTAGTAAGATCAGCAGCGTGCAAAACACGCAAAAGATCACTAAAGCGATGGAAATGGTCGCCGCCTCCAAAATGCGTAAAACGCAGGATCGCATGGCGGCCAGCCGTCCTTATGCAGAAACCATCCGTGAAGTGATTGGTCACCTTGCGCTTGGGAATCTGGAATACAAGCACCCGTACCTGGATGAGCGTGAAATTAAGCGCGTCGGGTATCTGGTGGTGTCTACCGACCGTGGTCTTTGTGGTGGTCTGAACATTAACCTGTTCAAAAAGCTGCTGTCAGAGATGAAAGGCTGGTCCGAAAAAGGTGTTGAAGTTGATCTCGCACTGATCGGTTCCAAAGCAGCCTCTTTCTTCGGCTCCGTGGGTGGCAACGTTGTTGCTCAGGTTACTGGCATGGGGGATAACCCTTCTCTGTCAGAACTGATCGGACCGGTGAAAGTGATGTTGCAGGCTTTCGACGAAGGTCGCTTAGACAAGTTATGCGTTGTCAGCAATAAATTTATCAATACCATGTCTCAGGAACCCCGCATCGTTCAGTTGTTGCCACTGCCACCGGCAGAAGACGGCGAACTGGCGAAGAAGTCCTGGGATTACCTGTATGAGCCGGACCCTAAAGCACTGCTGGACACCCTCCTGCGTCGCTACGTGGAATCCCAGGTTTATCAGGGCGTCGTAGAAAACCTGGCCAGCGAACAGGCCGCGCGAATGGTAGCGATGAAAGCCGCAACCGATAACGGCGGCAGCCTGATCAAAGAGCTGCAGTTGGTATACAACAAAGCTCGTCAGGCCAGCATCACTCAGGAACTCACCGAGATCGTCGGGGGAGCCTCCGCGGTTTAAGCTAGGTTTACGAATTACGTAGAGGATTCAAGATGGCTACTGGAAAGATTATCCAGGTAATCGGCGCCGTGGTGGACGTCGAGTTCCCTCAGGATGCAGTACCGAACGTGTACAATGCTCTTGAGGTAGAAAACGGTACCTCCAAACTGGTGCTGGAAGTACAGCAACAGTTAGGCGGCGGCGTTGTTCGTTGTATCGCAATGGGTACCTCAGACGGCCTGCGTCGCGGTCTGAAAGTGAACAACCTGGAACACCCAATTGAAGTACCGGTGGGTGTTGCAACTCTGGGTCGTATCATGAACGTATTGGGTGAACCAATCGACATGAAAGGTGCAATCGGCGAAGAAGAACGTCGTGCGATTCACCGTGCTGCGCCTTCTTATGAAGAGCTGGCAAACTCCCAGGAACTGCTGGAAACCGGTATCAAGGTTATGGACCTGATGTGTCCGTTCGCTAAGGGCGGTAAAGTCGGTCTGTTCGGTGGTGCGGGTGTAGGTAAAACTGTAAACATGATGGAGCTGATCCGTAACATCGCGATCGAGCACTCCGGTTATTCTGTGTTTGCAGGCGTGGGTGAACGTACTCGTGAGGGTAACGACTTCTACCACGAAATGACCGAATCCAACGTTATCGACAAAGTTTCCCTGGTCTATGGTCAGATGAATGAGCCACCAGGTAACCGTCTGCGCGTTGCACTGACCGGCCTGACCATGGCGGAGAAATTCCGTGATGAAGGTCGTGACGTACTGCTGTTCGTTGACAACATTTACCGTTATACCCTGGCCGGTACCGAAGTGTCCGCACTTCTGGGCCGTATGCCATCAGCGGTAGGTTATCAGCCAACACTGGCGGAAGAGATGGGCGCTCTGCAAGAACGTATCACCTCTACCAAAAGTGGTTCAATCACTTCCGTACAGGCCGTTTACGTTCCTGCGGATGACTTGACTGACCCATCCCCAGCCACCACCTTCGCTCACTTAGATGCGACCGTGGTACTGAGCCGTCAGATCGCGTCACTGGGTATCTACCCGGCGGTTGACCCACTGGATTCTACCAGCCGTCAGCTGGATCCACTGGTTGTTGGTCAGGAACACTATGATGTGGCTCGTGGCGTGCAGTCTATTCTGCAACGTTACAAGGAACTGAAAGACATCATCGCGATCCTGGGTATGGACGAGCTGTCAGAAGATGACAAGCTGGCTGTATCCCGTGCGCGTAAGATTGAACGTTTCCTTTCCCAGCCATTCTTTGTGGCCGAAGTCTTCACCGGTTCTCCGGGCAAGTTCGTATCGCTGAAAGATACCATTCGTGGTTTCAAAGGCATTATGGACGGCGACTACGATCACCTGCCGGAACAAGCGTTCTACATGGTTGGCACCATTGATGAAGCAGTGGAAAAAGCCAAGAAACTGTAACGCTAGCTTGTTGTGAGAGAGGATGACATGGCTGAAAAAGCTTACCATCTGGATGTTGTAAGTGCTGAAAAACGTATGTTTGAAGGCATGGTACAAAAAATCCAGGTGACGGGTAGCGAAGGCGAACTGGGTATTTTCCCGGGGCATGCTCCGCTGCTCACCGCCATCAAGCCTGGCATGGTGCGCATTGTTAAAGAACACGGTGAAGAAGAGTATATCTATCTTTCCGGTGGCATCCTTGAGGTGCAGCCGAATGCAACGACCGTGTTGGCTGATACTGCAATCCGTGGGCAAGACCTCGACGAAGCGCGCGCGCTTGAAGCTAAGCGCAAAGCGGAAGAACACATTAGTGGTTCTCACGGCGACGTTGATTACGCTCAGGCGTCAGCGGAACTGGCTAAGGCGATCGCGAAACTTCGCGTTATCGAACTGACCAGAAAAGCGATGTAACGACATCAGTTAGAAAAGCGACCTTCGGGTCGCTTTTTTTTTGCTTTTAAAAAAGTGCATTTTCAGTCTTTTTCCCAACGCAAATTCTCGCTTTTAGTGGAATACTTGCGTGATTAATCGACACTTTACCCTCAGTTTTTTTGGTGTAGTCTATGCAGCATACAACCCTTGCAGGCTGCGGTCTGTGGGCGGTTTTTGAAGCGAAATATGTAGTAATCCGTCCAATGAACGGGTTACTTTTGTCACTCAAATTGGATTTGTCAGGTTACCTATGTCGAACAGCGCACTGAGTGTGGTGATCCTTGCCGCGGGCAAGGGGACACGCATGTACTCCAACCTTCCGAAAGTTCTTCATCCTTTGGCTGGCAAGCCAATGGTTCAGCACGTCATTGATGCGGCCACGCAAGTGGGTGCCCGGAATGTGCATCTGGTTTACGGCCACGGCGGTGATTTACTGAAGAAAAATCTGGCAGGCAGTGATCTGAACTGGGTATTGCAGGCTGAGCAACTGGGCACCGGCCATGCGATGCAGCAGGCAGCGCCGTTCTTTGCCGATGATGAAGATGTGCTGATGCTGTACGGCGATGTTCCGCTGATTTCAGTCGACACTCTGAACAAGTTACTCAAAGCCAAACCTGAAGGTGGCATTGGTTTACTGACCGTTGTGCTGGATGACCCGACCGGTTATGGACGTATCGTTCGTGAGAACGGCATTGTCACCGGCATCATTGAGCAGAAAGATGCCAGCGAAGAACAGCTGAAAATTCAGGAAATTAACACCGGCATTCTGGTGGCAAACGGTGCATCGTTCAAACGCTGGCTTGGTCAGTTGAATAACAACAATGCGCAGGGTGAATACTACATCACCGATATTATTGCGATGGCGCACGCGGAAGGGCACCTGATCGCCACCGTTCATCCGGCACGAAACAGTGAAGTGGATGGTGTGAATAACCGCCTGCAACTTTCCCGTCTCGAGCGCGTATATCAGAGCGAACAGGCTGAACGCCTGTTGCTGGAAGGCGTGATGCTGATGGATCCGGCGCGTTTTGATCTGCGCGGCGAGCTGGCGCACGGCATTGATGTGGTGATCGACACGAACGTGATTATCGAAGGCCACGTAAAACTGGGTGATCGCGTCAAAATTGGTACAGGCTGCGTGCTGAAGAACTGTGTGATTGGCGATGATTGTGAAGTCAGCCCGTACAGTGTTTTTGAAGATGCGGTGCTGGAAAACGGTTGTACAGTCGGGCCTTTCGCCCGTCTGCGCCCAGGCGCTGAACTGGCTGAAGGCGCGCATGTCGGTAATTTCGTCGAAATTAAAAAGGCGCGTCTGGGTAAAGGCTCTAAAGCCGGGCATCTGACATATCTTGGCGATGCCGAGATTGGCGATAACGTGAATATCGGCGCAGGCACCATCACCTGTAACTACGACGGCGTGAACAAACACAAAACTGTCATCGGGAATGATGTCTTCGTCGGTTCTGACACGCAGCTGGTCGCGCCAGTGAGCGTGGGGAATAACGTGACTATCGCGGCGGGTACGACCGTGACGCGCGATGTGCCGGACAACGGTTTGCTGCTTAGCCGTGTGCCGCAGGTGCATAAACCTGACTGGCAAAAACCGGTGAAGAAAAAATAAGCTACTCAGAGAGTTAATCATTCAGGCGCAGTTTTCTGCGCCTGATGTGTGTTTATCGCGTTGTGTTTTGGTCTGCGTTTTATCATCGAAATGCAGACCAAAACATAATAATCCCCAACTCTCTACAAGGCTCGGGGAACCGCAAGTACACCGGAAAACGGGGCTTGTGGATAAATCAGGTCAGGCATCAAAAAAGGTCCCGAAAGACCTTCTATAGGAATAAAACTGATGTGTGGAATTGTAGGCGCTGTAGCGCAACGCGATATTGCTGAAATTTTGTTGGAAGGTTTACGCCGTCTCGAATACCGCGGTTATGACTCAGCCGGTCTGGCTGTGATTGATGCCGACGGAAAAATGGGACGTCTGCGTCGTCTGGGTAAAGTCCAGATGCTGGCCGATGCTTTGGATGAACATCCTTTGCACGGCGGTACCGGTATTGCTCACACCCGCTGGGCAACCCACGGCGAGCCTTCTGAAGCCAACGCTCACCCGCATGTGTCTGATTACATTGCGGTGGTGCATAACGGTATTATCGAAAACCACGAACCTCTGCGTGAATTACTGATTGAACGCGGCTACCGTTTTGATTCCGAAACGGATACCGAAGTGATCGCGCATCTGGTGCATTGGGAACAACTTCAGGGCGGCACTTTGCTGGAAGTCGTTCAGCGTGTCATCCCGCAACTGCGAGGTGCATACGGCACGGTAGTGATGGACCGACGTGACCCGTCCGTTCTGGTTGCTGCCCGTTCCGGCAGTCCGCTGGTGATTGGCCGTGGCGTAGGTGAAAACTTTATCGCTTCCGACCAGCTGGCGCTGTTGCCCGTGACCCGCCGCTTCCTGTTCCTGGAAGAAGGGGATGTTGCTGAAGTTAAGCGCCGTTCCGTCAGCGTTTATGACAAAAATGGTCACGCTGTAGAGCGTGTCGAAATCGAATCCAAAGTACAGTACGACGCTGGTGATAAGGGCGCTTACCGTCACTACATGCAAAAAGAGATTTACGAACAGCCGCTGGCCATTAAAAACACCCTGGAAGGGCGTTTCAGTCACGGCGAAGTGAATCTGAGCGAGTTGGGCGAAAAAGCTGACGAAATTCTGTCCCGTGTTCAGCACGTGCAGATCATCGCCTGCGGGACTTCTTATAATTCCGGCATGGTGGCACGTTACTGGTTCGAATCGCTGGCCGGTATGCCTTGTGATGTCGAGATTGCCTCCGAATTCCGTTATCGCAAATCCGCTGTGCGTCCGGGCAGTTTAATCATCACGCTTTCTCAGTCTGGTGAAACGGCCGATACCCTGGCAGCGCTGCGTCTGTCGAAAGAGCTGGGATATCTCGGTTCTCTGGCGGTCTGTAACGTGGCCGGTTCTTCTTTGGTTCGTGAGTCTGACCTGGCACTGATGACCAAAGCGGGCACAGAAATCGGTGTGGCCTCCACCAAAGCATTCACTACCCAGCTGACCGTTCTGCTGATGCTGGTGGCGCGCATGGGCCGCCTGAAAGGGATGAGCCCGCAAGTTGAGCACGACATTGTTCACGCGCTTCAGGCACTCCCTGCGCGTATCGAACAGATGCTGTCGCTGGATAAAACCATCGAATCGCTGGCCGAAGGTTTCTCTGACAAACATCACGCTCTGTTTCTCGGTCGCGGCGATCAGTATCCGATCGCGATGGAAGGTGCGCTGAAACTGAAAGAGATTTCTTATATTCACGCTGAAGCTTATGCGGCAGGCGAGCTGAAACATGGCCCGCTGGCGCTGATTGACGCGGATATGCCTGTGATCGTTGTTGCTCCAAATAACGAATTGCTGGAAAAACTGAAATCGAATATCGAAGAAGTACGCGCCCGTGGCGGGCTGTTGTACGTCTTCGCCGATCAGGACGCCGGTTTCTCTGACAGCGAAGGGATGAAAATTATCCAGCTGCCACACGTAGAAGAAATCGTCGCACCGATTTTCTACACCGTGCCATTACAGTTGCTGTCCTACTACGTTGCGCTGATTAAAGGCACCGACGTTGACCAGCCACGTAACCTGGCGAAATCTGTGACCGTGGAATAAGTTCGTCCGGTTCTGCGCCAGATTGTAGAAATTGTATAAGCGCCTTGCGGGGCGCTTTTTTATTGTTTCCGGTTTTTCTCTTTCTCGGCAACTGGTCACGATTTTATTCTCTCAGACTTCGTAACCCGCGCCGGATAAGGTATAGTTCGCGTTTTTCTGAAGGTGCTTTGCTCAATGCTGACCGACTCCTCCATTCGTCTTAACAAATACATTAGCGAGAGCGGAATTTGCTCGCGCCGCGATGCCGATCGTTACATCGAACAGGGAAATGTTTTTATCAATGGCAGGCGTGCCGCGGTAGGGGCTCAGGTATTTGCCGGCGATGTGGTGAAAGTGAATGGTCAGATTATCGAGCCGCGAGATGAAGAAGATCTGGTGCTTATCGCGCTGAACAAGCCAGTCGGCATCATCACCACGATGGAAGAAGGTGAGCGGGACAACATCCGCGATTTCGTTAATCACAGCAAACGCGTCTTCCCTATTGGCCGCCTGGACAAAGATTCACAGGGTCTGATTTTACTGACCAACCACGGTGATCTGGTCAACAAAATCCTGCGCGCCGGTAACGACCACGAAAAAGAATACATCGTGACCGTCAACAAGCCGATCACTGACGAGTTTATTGCCGGTATGGGCGCGGGCGTACCCATGCTCGGTACTGTGACCAAAAAGTGCAAAGTGAAGAAAGAAGCGCCGATGGTGTTTCGCATTACGCTGGTGCAGGGGCTTAACCGTCAGATCCGCCGTATGACCAAGCACTTTGGTTTTGAAGTCACTAAGCTTGAACGTGTGCGCATCATGAACATCAATCTGAAAGGATTGCCGCTGGGCGAATGGCGCGACCTGACCGATGATGAACTGATCGAGTTATTTAAGCTGATTGAAAACTCGTCTTCGGAAGATAAACCGGCGAAAAAAACGCCGTCAAAACCGGCTCAGGCTAAAAAACCGGCGGCCAAACCGGCTGTCACAAAAACAAAAAATTCCGATAAACCGGAAGGTAACGCCGCCTCCCGTAAGCGCTTTGCGCAGCCAGGACGTAAGAAGAAAGGCCGTTAAGTTTCCCGCTTTTTGTCATCTGCCGGTGTCAGAACCGGCATTTTCCGCTTAAAACCCCCGCATTTTGCCCGTCTGGTTTGAATTGTGACCAGTGTCATAAAACTGTCACATAACGTACATTTTACTGTCACTAAACTGTCCTATTTTCCTCCTGTGCCAAACACTTTAATTAACGTCGACATCAGTCGGGAAGTTTAAAACCACCAGGAGTGGAACATGAAATTGATGCGTAACACCGTCGCCGGTCTTGTAGCAGCGACTTTCTCCCTCACAGCAATGTCTGCTTTCGCTGCCACTAACCTGACTGGCGCTGGCGGTACCTTCCCAGCTCCTGTTTACGCAAAGTGGGCTGACGCATATCAGAAAGCAAACGGTACGCAGGTTAACTATCAGGGCATCGGTTCTTCCGGCGGCGTGAAACAAATTATCGCTAAGACCGTAGATTTCGGCGCATCTGATGCCCCGATGAAAGACGAAGATCTGGCTAAAAACGGCCTGTTCCAGTTCCCTACTGTAATCGGTGGCGTGGTACTGGCTGTTAATATCCCGGGGATCAAATCAGGTCAGCTGACGCTGGATGGTGCAACGCTGGGTGATATTTACCTCGGCAAAATCAAAAAGTGGAACGACGCGGCGATCACCAAACTGAACCCGGGCGTGAAACTGCCAGACACCAATATCGCGGTTGTTCGCCGTGCTGACGGTTCCGGTACCTCTTATGTCTTTACCAGCTATCTGGCTAAAGTGAACAGCGAGTGGAAAGACAAAATTGGTTCAGGTTCTACTGTTAACTGGCCAACCGGTCTCGGCGGTAAAGGTAACGACGGCGTCGCAGCCTTCGTTCAGCGCCTTCCTGGTTCAATCGGTTACGTAGAATATGCTTACGCCAAGCAAAACAACCTGGCTTACACCAAGCTGGTTGATGCTGACGGTAAAGCGATCAGCCCGACTGAAGAATCCTTCAGTGCCGCGGCTAAAGGCGCTGACTGGAGCAAAACCTTCGCTCAGGACCTGACCAATCAGAAAGGTGACAACGCCTGGCCTATCAGTTCCACCACCTTCATTCTGGTTTACAAAGATCAGAAAGACGCAGCGAAAGGCACCGAAGTGCTGAAGTTCTTCGACTGGGCTTACAAAAACGGCAATAAGCTGACGACCGATCTGGATTACGCAGCCCTGCCAGAATCAGTGGTTGAGCAAATCCGCGCAGCCTGGAAAACCAACATCAAAGACAGCAGCGGCAAAGCACTTTACTAGGAATACCCGTCATACTTGAAGCTGCACCGGCGTTAGCTGCGCTCGCTTGAGTAAGCTCATCGGGATCCACTTGCTTGCTGCCTTGGTACAACTCCAATTATTTTGGGTATAGTAACTCTGCTTCATTCCCTCTCCGGCCGGGGAGGGAATTAAATCTGAATTAAAAGAGAGTGGTATGGCTGAATACAAGCCGGCTATCAAGGCACCCAGCAAAAACGGTGACATCATCTTCGGCGCTCTGGTCAAACTGGCTGCGCTGATTGTGCTATTCATGCTGGGCGGCATTATCGTCTCGCTGTTTATTGCTTCCCTGCCAAGCATCGAGAAGTTTGGTTTATCCTTCCTGTGGACGAAAACCTGGGATGCCCCGAACGAACAATTCGGTGCACTGGTGCCAATTTACGGCACAGTAGTGACTTCGATTATCGCCTTGCTGATTGCCGTACCGGTCAGCTTTGGTATTGCATTATTCCTCACCGAACTGGCACCGAACTGGATGAAACGTCCGCTCGGTATTGCGATTGAACTGCTGGCGGCGATACCCAGTATTGTTTATGGCATGTGGGGTCTTTTTATTTTCGCACCGCTATTTGCACAGTACTTCCAGACACCGGTAGGTGATGTGCTTTCCGGTATCCCGATTGTTGGCGCTCTGTTCGCCGGTCCGGGGTTTGGTATCGGTATACTGGCGGCAGGTGTCATTCTTGCCATCATGATCATCCCGTACATTGCTTCCGTCATGCGTGATGTGTTCGAGCAAACGCCGGTGATGATGAAAGAATCTGCTTACGGTATCGGCTGCACCACGTGGGAAGTTATCTGGCGCATCGTGCTGCCGTTCACCAAAAACGGCGTGATTGGCGGCGTGATGTTAGGCCTTGGCCGCGCACTGGGTGAAACCATGGCTGTGACCTTTATTATCGGTAACACCTACCAGCTCGACAGCGCATCGTTGTACGCGCCGGGCAACAGTATTACCTCCGCGCTGGCCAACGAATTCGCGGAAGCGGAAGCCGGTCTGCACACTGCCGCGCTGATGGAACTGGGACTTATCCTGTTCGTTATTACCTTTATTGTTCTGGCGCTGTCGAAAGTGATGATCCTGCGTCTGGCTAAGAAAGAGGGCCGTTAAGATGACGACACTCGACATGCAAAGTAATGCAGCATTACTGGAATCGCGTCGCAAACGTCAGGCATGGCGCCGGCAGAAAAACCGTCTGGCTCTGATGGTTTCGATGATGACCATGGCGTTTGGTCTGTTCTGGCTGGTCTGGATCCTGTTTACCACCATCGTGAAAGGTGTGGACGGGATGTCGCTGGCGCTGTTCACGCAAAACACGCCGCCACCGAACACGGCGGGCGGTGGACTGGCAAATGCCATTGCAGGCAGCGGATTACTGATTTTATGGGCTACGGTCATCGGTACGCCACTGGGCGTGATGGCGGGGATTTATCTGGCCGAATACGGTCGCAAATCCTGGCTCGCTGAATTTATTCGCTTCATTAACGACATTTTGCTTTCTGCACCGTCCATCGTTGTGGGCCTGTTTGTGTACACCATTATGGTGGCAAAAATGGGGCACTTCTCTGGCTGGGCAGGCGTTCTGGCGCTGGCGCTGTTACAAATTCCGATTGTTATCCGTACCACAGAAAACATGCTGAAACTGGTGCCGGACAGCCTGCGCGAAGCGGCTTACGCACTGGGTACACCGAAATGGAAAATGATTTCGGCCATTACCCTGAAAGCCTCTGTTTCCGGCATCATCACCGGTATTTTGCTGGCCATCGCCCGTATTGCCGGTGAAACCGCGCCGCTGCTGTTCACGTCACTCTCCAACCAGTTCTGGAGCACCGACATGATGCAGCCGATTGCCAACCTGCCGGTGACCATCTTTAAGTTTGCGATGAGCCCGTTTGGCGAATGGCAACAACTGGCCTGGGCGGGCGTGCTGCTGATTACCGTGTGTGTACTGCTGCTGAACATTCTGGCGCGTGTGATTTTCGCCCCGAAAAAGCAATAACGTAATTCATTACTGAGGGCAGACGATAACGGCTGCCGTCACTGTTTACCCGGCGTCGCCACGCGGCGCGCGAATAAGAGAGATGTCTGAGAATGACTGACGCATCCAACAGCAAGATTCAGGTTCGCGATCTGAACTTTTATTACGGCAAATTCCACGCGCTGAAAAATATTTCCCTGGATATCGCTAAGAACGAAGTCACGGCATTCATCGGTCCGTCAGGTTGTGGTAAATCCACGCTGCTGCGTACTTTCAACAAAATGTATCAGCTGTACCCGGAACAGCACGCTGAGGGTGAAATCCTGCTCGATGGCGAAAACATTCTGGTTGATAAGCAGGATATCGCGCTGCTGCGCGCCAAAGTCGGCATGGTCTTCCAGAAACCGACACCGTTCCCGATGTCGATTTACGACAACATCGCGTTTGGTGTGCGTCTGTTTGAAAAGCTTTCCCGTACCGATATGGACGAACGCGTGCAGTGGGCGCTGACCAAAGCTGCACTGTGGAATGAATCTAAAGACAAGCTGCACCAGAGCGGTTACAGCTTGTCCGGTGGTCAGCAACAGCGTCTGTGTATCGCGCGCGGGATTGCGATCCGCCCTGACGTTCTGCTGCTCGACGAACCTTGTTCAGCGCTGGATCCGATTTCTACCGGGCGTATCGAAGAGCTGATCACCGAACTAAAATCTGATTATACCGTGGTGATCGTGACCCACAACATGCAGCAGGCTGCGCGTTGTTCAGATCGCACTGCGTTTATGTATCTGGGCGAACTGATCGAATACAGCGACACCGACTCGCTGTTCACGTCGCCAGCGCGCAAACAGACTGAAGATTACATTACTGGCCGCTACGGTTGAGGTAAGAAGAATGGACAACCTGAACTTAAACAAACATATTTCCGGCCAGTTCAACGCTGAGCTTGAACACATCCGCACGCAGGTTCTGGCAATGGGCGGGCTGGTTGAACAGCAACTGACCGACGCTATTACGGCGATGCATAATCAGGATGCCGAACTGGCGCAGCGCGTTATCCAGGGTGATGACAAAGTAAACCTGATGGAAGTGGCGATCGACGAAGCGTGTGTTCGCATCATTGCCAAGCGCCAGCCAACCGCCAGCGATTTGCGTCTGGTGATGGCAATCATCAAAACCATTTCCGAACTCGAACGTATCGGTGACGTGGCTGACAAAATTTGCCGTACGGCGCTGGAAAAGTTCTCGCATCTGCATCAGCCGTTGCTGGTCAGTCTGGAATCTCTGGGCCGCCATACGGTTGAAATGCTGCATGACGTACTGGATGCATTCGCGCGTATGGATCTTGACGAAGCGGTGCGAATTTACCGTGAAGACAAGAAAGTGGATCAGGAATATGAAGGCATTGTGCGCCAGCTGATGACCTACATGATGGAAGATCCGCGCACTATTCCCAGCGTGCTGACCGCGCTGTTCTGCGCCCGTTCTATCGAGCGTATCGGAGACCGCTGTCAGAACATCTGCGAATTCATCTTCTACTTCGTGAAAGGTCAGGATTTCCGCCACGTCGGCGGCGACGCGCTGGACAAATTGTTGACCGATGGCAAAGACGCGCCGAAAGAATAACGGTTAGCTGATTTCGTCCCACAAAAAAGGCCTCTTACGAGGCCTTTTTGCTGTCCGCTCACTATCAGCGTCCGATCAGCGCAATTACTTCATCACGTAGCGCAGGGCAACCATGACCGCCAGCTGGCGATAATGTGCAGTCTGCAAATCCACTTCATCCGGATTTTCAAACAAGGCGCCGAACGTGTACTGGTTGGCGACCTGATGCACACACAGGCTGCTGATCAGACGGTGAACGTCGCGAGCCTGTGCATCTTCTTTAAAAAGATGGCTTTGCTTGCCGCGCGCGAGAATATCTTCCAGCAGCGTTAATGCCGTTTTATTGATTTCACGGATGCTGGTGGACTGGCGAATAAAGCGGCCACGCAGCATGTTTTCCGTCGAAACAATACGAATGAATTCAGGGTGCGAGACGTGGAAATCAAAGCTGGCTTCGACCAGTTTGACGATGGCTTCCGCGGGCGGAAATGACGACAGATCCAGATCCAGCTCGTACTGACGAATACCGCGGTAAACGTGCTCCAGCACCAGCATGTACAAGGCTTCTTTGGTCTTGTAGTGATAGACCACCATACGTTTCGTAGTATTGGCGTTGGAAGCGATATTTTCCATACGTGCGCCCATCAGACCGGATTCTGCGAATTCAGCCAGAGCGCTGTCGAAAATGCGCTGCTTCAGTCCTATCGGATCATTTTTACGTCCCGGCGCCGGGGAACTTTGGCTGCTCAGCGTCTTATCCTCATCATTAACCACATTCTCGCCACAGAGATTAACCATTGCTTGGCTCAGTTACAATCCGCGCGTTCATACAAGTGCGCAGCACTTGACGAACGTGGCGTGAGGGTCCACTACTGTAAGTATCGAAGCCTGACTAAAAGGACGCTATTTTGCCTGCAACCACCCGTTTACGTTCGATTGCGACAGTTTCAGTACCGGGAACCTTGCCTGAAAAACTCACGGCGATTGCTGCTGCGGGATTCGATGGCGTGGAAATATTCGAAGACGATTTGCTTAAAAGTCCGGTCAAGCCGGCGGCTATCCGTAACCTTGCCGATTCTCTCGGTTTACGCATTTTTCTGCTGCAACCCTTCCGTGATTTCGAAGGTGTTCTGCCGGAAAAACGCATCGAAAAACTGGCCAGCGCGCGCCGTCAGTTTGACCTGATGCGCGAACTGGGCTGCGATCATTTACTGGTATGCAGCAACACTGACCCCGAAAGCTCGCCTGAACGTGATGTGCAGATTGCCGATCTCGCTGCGCTGGCTGAAATGGCGGAGCCGTATGACATCCGTATCGGCTTTGAAGCGCTGGCGTGGGGTAAACACATCAACCGCTACCGGCAGGCGTGGGATCGCGTGCGGGAAGTGAATCATCCGGCTCTGGGTATCGTGCTCGACAGCTTCCATATTCTGGCCACGGGCGACAATCTTGACCGGCTGGATGAAGTGCCGCTGGATAAAATCAGTTTCCTGCAACTGGCCGATGCGCCGTACAAAGACATGAACGTCCAGCAATGGAGCCGCAGTTATCGCTGTTATCCGGGGCAGGGTGATTTACCGCTGGTGGATTTCGTCAGTACGCTCAACCGCAGAGGTTTCACCGGTCCGTGGTCGCTGGAAATCTTTAACGATAAAACCCTGCCGCTGGCGGATGGCCTGCGTTCCCTGAGCGAACTGGAAAAGCGCATGCAGGCCTACGAAAAATCTCTCAGCGAGTAATCTGGTACCCCATCTGGCGCCAGATCTCCGGCAGCTCACGCATGTCGTGGAATGTCGTTACCAGCGGATGATCAAGCGGCGGGTTATGCGGGTCTGCGCAGTAATAAAACACCGGAATTCCGGCGGTGATCCCGGCCTGCGCGCCCGCGACCGAATCCTCGACCAGAATGCAGTTTTCCACCGGCACGTTCATGACATCAGCGGCTTTGTACAACACGGCAGGATCGGGCTTCCAGCGCTGTAAATCGTAGCCGCTGAACAGCTTATCGCCCATGAAAGGCAGTAAACCAGTCAGGCCAAGCGAGTGCTGCATTTTGGTGACCGGGCCGTTGGAGACGACGCACATCGGCACGGAAATTTTTTCCAGCAGCGCGCGCGCGCCGTCAATCGGCTCAAGTTTGCTGTCGAAAAGCCGCGCAACGTGCTGGCGGAAAACCACTTCCATTTCTTCTTTAGGCACGTCGATACCGTGCTCTTTATTGACGATCGCCACGATTTCATAAAGTTTGACGCCTTTGTATTTCTTATACATTTCGTCGAATGACACCGTCACGCCAAAATGCGCAAACATCTCGACATAGGCTTCGCAGCACAACAATTCACTGTCCACCAGCGTACCGTCGCAATCAAAAAAGACACATTCAACCTGTGACATACTTTCTCCCTGTGAGCGTTTCATCTATTGGCGTGCATTATGGCACTGTACCCGAACGATAGATTTAATCCCATACATCCAGTGCTGGCGCTTTTGGACTAAAATCCTTAGGATACCCCCCGATTGTTTTCCCCCCATTTTGGAACTCACCAATGAGCACACCACAGAGCAATGCGACTGCGGGTAAAGGTCTGGCTGAACGTCTGTTTAAACTGACGCAGCACGGCACCACCGTACGCACCGAAACTATCGCCGGTTTAACCACCTTCCTGACGATGGTCTACATCGTATTCGTGAACCCGCAAATTCTGGGTGTCGCGGGTATGGATAAACAGGCCGTCTTCGTCACCACCTGTCTGATTGCCGCGTTCGGCAGCATCCTGATGGGCGTGATCGCCAACCTTCCGGTCGCTCTGGCACCGGCCATGGGGCTGAATGCGTTCTTTGCTTTTGTGGTTGTGGGCGCGATGGGCGTTTCCTGGCAGGTCGGGATGGGCGCGATTTTCTGGGGCGCTGTCGGTTTGCTGCTGCTGACCATTTTCCGCATCCGTTACTGGATGATTGCCAATATTCCGGTCAGCCTGCGTGTTGGGATCACCGCCGGTATCGGGCTGTTTATCGGCATGATGGGACTGAAAAACGCCGGCATTATTGTGCCTAACCCTGACACCATCGTGACCATCGGCAATCTGACCTCGCACAACGTGCTGCTGGGCGTGCTCGGTTTCTTCATTATTGCGGTTCTGGCGTCGCGTAACTTCCACGCTTCCGTGCTGGTGTCGATTATTGTCACCACCGTGATTGGCATGATGATTGGCGACGTGCATTACACCGGTTTCTGGTCGATGCCGCCGAGCATCACCACGGTTGTCGGTCAGGTGGATCTGAAAGGCGCGCTGAATATTGGTCTGGCGGGCGTCATTTTCTCCTTCATGCTGGTGAACCTGTTTGACTCCTCCGGTACGCTGATTGGCGTGACCGACAAAGCCGGTCTGGCGGATGAGAAAGGTAAATTCCCGCAGATGAAACAGGCGTTGTACGTAGACAGCATTTCGTCTGTGGCAGGCGCATTTATCGGCACATCTTCCGTCGGCGCGTACATTGAAAGCACCTCCGGCGTGTCCGTCGGTGGCCGTACCGGTCTGACCGCAGTTGTTACGGGTTTACTGTTCTTGCTGGTTATCTTCATTTCCCCGCTGGCGGGCATGGTGCCGGAATACGCGGCAGCCGGTGCGCTGATTTATGTCGGCGTGCTGATGACATCCAGTCTGGCGCGCGTGTCATGGGATGACCTGACCGAAGCGGTTCCGGCGTTCGTGACCGCAGTGATGATGCCATTCAGCTTCTCGATCACCGAAGGTATCGCGCTGGGCTTCATCTCTTACGTGGTGATGAAACTGGGCACCGGTCGCTGGAGAGAAATCAGCCCGTGCGTGGTTGTGGTGGCGCTGCTGTTCGTGCTGAAAATCGCGTTTGTAGACGGGCATTAATCTGCTGATGTCTGCTTAACGCCGATAAAAAAACAGCCCGCTTTGCGGGCTGTTTGCATTTCTGATAACCGGAATTATTTGCTGACGCGGCGGGTATAGTCTGCAAATGCGGTCAGCTGGCCGCGCAGGAAATCCAGCGTTCCCTGATCTACCACTTCACCTGTCTGCTCATCTACTTTGCTTTGAATGACGCCACCCATAAATTCAGGTTTGTTCATGACCATTGCATCGAGGAAAACCAGGATCTGTCGCAGATGATACTGGCAGCGTGCGCCGCCGACCGGGCCCATTGAGCTGGTCTGGATAAGTACCGGCTTACCGGCCAGCGGCTGATTCGGCAGGCGGGAAATCCAGTCGATGGCATTTTTCAGGCCACCCGGCACGGAATAGTTATATTCCGGCGTGACGATAATGACGCCATCAGCCTGACGAATTTGTTCTGCAATGGCTTCGATATCTGCCGGGAAACCTTCTTCCTGCTGAATATCCGCATCGTAAAGGGGCACAGAACCGATGGAAGGTAACGCTTCAATCGTGATGCCTTCAGGGGCGACATTCGGCAATGTACGCGCCACCATGCCGTTGTATGACGCTTTACGAAGACTACCTAACAGTGTGACAAACTTCAGTGGTGTAACTGACATGGCTAACTCCTGTTATGGATGATTTTCCGAAAGGGCTGCCTGTAACCATAAACGAAAAACGACGCGGCGGATAAAAACAAACGTGAAGTTTTATTTAGCGGGCGGCAGGCTGATGAATTTCATAAAGTGCGGAGAATCGGATTGCTGGTCTGCGGAGAGGGTTTGCGTGCGGGTGAAGCCGTTTTCGGGTTCATAGCGCCAACACTGCAACCTGATGATCGAGGGCGATTGCGCGCAGGACCAGGTAATTGACCCTTCAATGTCACTCATCACCTGCGCCTCCGGTGTCACGGTAGATCGCAAACGGCCAGAAGCCGGATTCAGGCTGAGCGTCAGCGGGCCCTGATCGTTCAGGCCGGACATTTTCAGCATACTCTGGCGGATACACCACAGTTGCAGCGATGATTCCACCGGATCCGATTGCATGGCAATCCAGGTTTTTTCCACTGCGGAAAGCTGTAACTGCTGCTGCGGAGTCACCAGCGCACTGCGGGCATGAATAATTTCGAGGTCGAGGCCGACTTTTCCTTCGCTGCTGATTAACACGCCGACGGTGCTTCCGGCATACGCCAGACTGAAATCAGGGAGATCAGAGGATTCAAAACTCGGGCGGCCACTGGCCAGTGTGATGATGTGAGGAAGTTCAGCAATTCCGTACAGATAGAAAATCATTTCTGCCAGCAGAACGCGGCCATTAAGGAAACGCCTGCGCTGTTTTTCGGAAAGGTATCTTGCGGATAATACGATCTCTTTGGGCAACCGGTGTGTATCTGGTTCCGCATCCGTCATTGCCCATCTTGCAAAATGGCACGCCATTGTTCACTCCATGATTAATGGTTCGACCGTATTTTCTCAATTGTTCTAAATAATAACATTAAGAGAAATCATTAAAAACCGCTTAAAACCCGCATTGGCGCACACTTCCTTCACTTTTCAGACAGTTTTTCATAACCATAAAGTGAAACTAATCACAGATTTAAACGATTATTGGGAGGGGATCTCGCTGGAATGATGTTCTGGATTTTCACCCATACGATCCAGACACCAGATATATCTACTATAGCAACATAAAGAAACGTCAGAAAATGCCGTTACTAGTTAAGCAGCGATCTCGCTGCTTTGCCTGTGAGTACCCTAAAATGTTAAAAACAACGCAATCCCGCTTTATCGCATTGATCAGCTTGTTTTTTATTGTGCTGGTCATCGTTACGCTCATCGTGATCCAGGTCTTTATTGCTCCTCAACTTAAACAAACAGAAAGCAATCTGGTGGCTAATCAGGTTGATGATGTGGCGGTCGCCATTAACGATCGTCTGAATAAAGTTGAGTCTCAGGTTCGTACCATTACCCAAACTGTCGCACAAATGGACAGCGACAGTATCGACCGTCTGCTGCCTGCGCTGGTAGATCAGTACGGGGATTCTGCCGTGTTTGGTGGCGGTATCTGGCCGCTGCCGAACCAGCGCGACCCGGCAAAAATCAAATTCAGCACCTTCTTTGCCCGTAACAGTAATAATCAGCTGACGGTGAATACCTTCTGGAACAGCGCAGAATCGCCAAACTATTTCGATCAGTCCTGGTATCTCGCGGCTTCCAAAGGTGAAAAAGGGCAATGCGTCTGGGCTCCGGCTTATTTCGATGACGCCAGCACCCAGCCTCGCACCAACTGTGCCATGCCGATTTATAAAGGAGACAAACAGTGGGGCGTGGCCACCATTGACGTGACGTTGGGTTTCTTTAACCAGCTGGTGACGGAAATGGAGAAAAAGGTTCACGCGACGATTTATATCGTACAAAAAGACGGCACCATCGTCGGTACCAGTCATTCCTCCGATGAAAAGTTGCCGAAACTGGCGTCACTGGGCGAAGGCTCACCGCTGGCGACGCAAATCCGCAAAAGTTTGGATCAGATCAACGATCAGTCAAGCCTGGTGGCAGATTACGACAGCGACGGCACGTCGCATACGATGTTCATGAGCAACATTCAAGGGCCGTGGTATATCGCTACCGACATGCCAACCAGTCAGCTGCTGGCGCGCAGCCACAGTATTCTGACCAGTCTCGGTCTGGTGCAAATCCCGATGGTCTTACTGCTGCTGATTGTGCTGATTGCGGCGATTAAAGTGTTTATGCGCCAGCTCGGTGCGCTGAACAACAATATCGCTCAGCTTTCTGCGGGCGGGGCGGATTTAACCCAGCGCTTACCGGAAAGCCGCAGCCCGGAGTTCAATCAGATCAACCAGAGTTTCAACAGCTTCCTGTCTTTCCTGCAATCGATTTTGCGTCAGGTCGGTGACAGCAGTCTGGCGATCACATCAGCTTCGCGCCAGATTGCCAGCGGTAACCTCGACTTATCTGCGCGAACTGAAGAACAGGCCAGTTCGATTGTTGAAACGGCAGCGTCAATGGAACAGCTGACCAGCACCGTGAAGCAGAACGCCGCCAATGCGGAGGGCGCTAATCAGCTGGCGCGTGATGCGTCGGCAGTCGCGGAGAAAGGCTCGGAAGTGGTGAAACAGGTGGTCGAGACGATGGGGTCGATCACCCGTTCTTCACACAAAATCGTCGATATTATCAGTGTAATTGACGGCATCGCATTCCAGACCAACATTCTGGCACTGAATGCGGCGGTTGAAGCGGCACGTGCCGGTGAGCAGGGCCGCGGCTTCGCGGTGGTGGCGTCTGAAGTGCGCAGTCTGGCGCAGCGTTCGGCGACCTCTGCGCGTGAAATCAAAAAACTGATTGAGGATTCTGTGGCGGATATTTCTACCGGTAGCCAGCTGGTGGCGACGGCGGGGACGACAATGGATGAAGTCATGGGCGGCGTGAATAACGTGGCGACGCTGATGAACGAAATCATGTCTTCCAGTCAGGAGCAAAGTCTGGGCATCGAGCAGGTGAACGTTGCTATTACGCAGCTGGATAACGCCACGCAACAGAACGCCGCGCTGGTCGAACAGGTTTCTGCCGCCGCGCAGGCGATGCAGGATCAGACCGTTCAGCTGGAAACCGTGGTCGCGGGTTTTAAGCTCTGAGAAGTTGTTATAACGCACTAAAATTTAATGCCCGAAGCACAACGCTTCGGGTATTTTCTTAATAAATAGGCTTTTTTTATCGCCTTTTGAGAAAATAGCACAATTTATCCGCAAGTCTGATCTCCTATTTTTTTGACTATCCCTTTCCTTTTATTCTGCCGCCTGCTTTTTAACCCTTCTTATACTGTGGCTATTCTTGTATGGCAGTAGAATATTTTTTCGACAGGTAAATTCCGAACGTTTTGTAATTATTTGCAACCTAACCTTGGTTAACAATCTATATACAAAACCCTATTATTTTAAACGAAATTGTTTATTGATTGTTAATGATTAGTGTGAGGATCACCTATGTCGGAAAAAAATAATATCCCGTCCTCGAGGCGTGGATTTCTCAAAAAGACACTCGCTTTAGTCCCTCTGGTGGCGACAGCTTCGACCGGCGCATTGGCGCTTTCCCCCAAAAACAGTAAAGCAGCCGAGGGGGTTTCCCAGCACTACGTGCCGATTTTTTTCAATAACGAAGAGTGGCGCTTTCTTCTGGCCGCTTGTGAACGCCTGATCCCAACCGATGCCAACGGGCCGGGTGCGGTCAGCCAGGGCGTGCCGGAATATATCGACAAACAAATGGAGCTGCCCTACGGCCACGGCGGCCTGTGGTATATGCATCCTCCTTTTGTTGAAGCAGCTCCCACTCTGGGCTATCAGTCAAAACTCACCCCGCGTGACACCTACCGCCTGGGGATCAAAGCCGTAGATGCTCACTGCCAGCAGCAGTATCAGAAGAAATTCGCTGATTTAACCGTAACTCAGCAAAACGACCTGTTGACCTCCCTCGAAGCTAACCATCTTAAATTCGAAGAACTGACCGGCAATGCGTTTTTCACTCAGCTGCTGATGAATACCAAAGAAGGCTATCTGTCAGACCCGATCCACAGTGGCAACCAGAGTCTGGCATCGTGGAAGCTGATAGGCTTCCCCGGCGCCCGTGCCGACTACAAAGACTGGGCAGGGAAACATAACCAGGCTTATCCGCTTGGCCCGGTCAGTATTTCCAGCAAAAGGAATGCGTAATGAGTACTCAAAAGAATAAGCATGTTGATGTGGTGGTAGTGGGACTAGGCTGGACGGGCGCTATTATGGCGATGGAGCTGGCGGAGGCCGGTCTTGAAGTTCTGGCGCTGGAACGCGGCGAGCAGCGTGATACTTACCCTGACTTTGCTTACCCGCGTATTGCTGATGAGCTGACTTACGGTATCCGCCTGAAGTTATTCCAGGAGACAGCGAAAGAGACGGTTACCGTACGTCATACCTCGGCAGATTTCGCCGTGCCTTACCGCCAGTTTGGCGCGTTTCTGCCCGGTAATGGTGTGGGCGGTGCAGGGGTTCACTGGAATGGTATGCAATGGCGGGCGCTGCCTGCGGATCTGACCATGCGCTCTACGGTAGTGGATCGCTACGGGGAAAAATTTATCCCTGCTGATATGACCGTTCAGGATCATGGGGTGACTTACGATGAGCTTGAACCCTTCTTCGATAAATTCGAGCGGTTGTGTGGCACCTCGGGAACGGCGGGTAATATCCAGGGAAAAATCATTGAGGGCGGAAATCCTTTTGAAGCGAAACGCCAGCAGGGCTATCCGACACCCGCGCTGACGCAGCTCTATTCGGGCTCACTGTTCGGTGACGCCGCGAAGTCACTTGGCTTCCATCCGTTCCCTATCCCGGCGGCTAACGCCTCAGAACCTTACACCAACTTTTATGGTGTGCAGTTAGGTGCATGTAATTTCTGCGGTTTTTGCGAGCGTTTTGGGTGTTACAACTACTCTAAAGCTTCCCCGCAAAGCACGATTTTGCCTGCGCTTTATCAGAAGAAGAACTTTTCTCTCAGAACGCGCGCGCAGGTGGTGAGTATCAACACGGATTCCACCGGTAAAAAGGCCACCGGCGTTACCTACATTGATGCTTATGGTGAGAAAGTCGAACAGACGGCGGATCTGGTTATCTTAAGCGCCTTCCAGCTTCATAACGTTCGCCTGCTGCTGATGTCAAAAATCGGTACACCATATGACCCGAAAACCGGCGAAGGTGTGGTGGGTAAAAACTTTGCCTACCAGATGAACAGTGGTATCTCGCTTTTCTTTGATGAGAGCAAAACGTTCAATCCGTTTATTGGCGCCGGGGCAGCCGGGACGGTTATCGATGACTTCAATGCAGAAAACTTTGATCACGCCAAGCTCGGGTTCATCGGTGGCGCATATATCTCGGCAGTCCGTACCGGTGGTCGCCCTATCCAGCAAATGTCCTTGCCTAAGGGTACTCCGACCTGGGGCAGCGGCTGGAAGCAGGGCATCAAAGATAATTACCTGCATTCGATGTCCATTGGTTCCGAAGGGTCGGTTATGCCCTATAAGCAATGTTACCTCGATCTCGATCCCACTTATAAAGACACCTATGGCTATCCCTTACTGCGCATGACCTTTGACTGGCAGGATAACGAATACAAGATGACTGATTACATCACTGAGCAAATGAAGAAAATTGCCAACGTGATGAATCCAAAGAGCATGTCGGTCAGTCAGCTAAAACCCGGTGACCATTTTGATGTGAAACCCTACCAGTCAACGCATGTCACCGGTGGCGCGATCATGGGTGACTCACCGAAAAACAGCGTCGTGAACAAATATTTGCAGAGCTGGGATGTACCTAATCTGTTTGTACTGGGTGCTTCTGCGTTTCCACAGAATCTGGCCTACAACCCGACGGGCGTGGTTGGGGCGCTGGCCTATTTTGCCGCCAATGCCATTCGTACTCAGTACTTAGCCCATCCGGGACCTTTGGTTCAGGCATAATCAGGACGATATCATGATCAAAGAAAACAAGAGTTCATTATGGCGCCGCGGATTATGGCTGGGCCTGGGAATGACCGGTATGACGCTGACTGCTCAGGTTATGGCGGCAGAAAATAACGACATCAGTGCGCAGATTAAACAGGGTGAATATCTTTCCCGTGCGGGTGACTGCGTGGCCTGCCACACCGGACCCGGCGGCAAAAGTTTCGCAGGTGGCCTGAAGATGAGCACGCCGGTAGGCGCTATCTACTCGAGTAATATCACGCCGGATAAAAATACCGGTATCGGCAATTACTCCGAGGAAGATTTCAGCAAAGCCCTGCGTGAGGGGATTGCCAAAGATGGTCACCATCTTTATCCGGCAATGCCTTATCCGTCATTCAGCAAAATGTCCGACGCCGATGTACATGATCTGTATCTTTATTTCATCCATCAGGTTCCGGCGGTTGATCAGAAGAACCGTGACAGCGATATACCGTTCCCGTTAAGCATGCGCTGGCCGTTAGCGGTATGGAACAGCGTCTTCCTGGAGAAAAAGCCCTATCACTCTGATCCGCAGCAGACCGCTGACTGGAACCGGGGTGCCTATCTGGTTCAGGGCTTAGGCCATTGTGGCAGTTGCCATACCCCGCGTGGTATTGGCTATGAAGAGAAAGCGCTCGACCAGAATGACAGCGATTATCTCTCCGGAGGTACGCTCGAAGGCTGGCATGCACCCGATCTGCGCGGCGAAGCGACCACCGGCCTGGGACAGTGGAATGAAGAGGAAATCAGTCTGTTCCTCGGGAGCGGACGCACGGAGCGGACGGCGGCCTTCGGATCGATGGTGGAGGTAATTCAGGACAGTACCCAGTATCTGAACGATAAAGATCGTCATGCTATTGCGGTGTATCTGAAATCCCTGCCAACCAAGGGTAAAGCCGGGGTTCAGGTCAACAACAACAGTACCACTGAGGCTTTAAAGAAAGGCGATGTGTCGAAGGTTGGCGCGCAGGTTTATCTGGATAACTGTTCGGGTTGTCATCTTTCCAGCGGACAGGGAGAGAAAAACGCCTTCCCGCAGCTGGCGCAGAATCCGGCAGTGGTCAGCGATGACCCATCCTCTGTGATCAATATTGTGTTAAACGGTTCTCATGCGCCTAAAACACAGGCCGCACCGACCGGTCTGGCGATGCCTGATTTTGCGTGGCGGCTTGATGATCAGCAGGTGGCGGATGTGGTGAACTTTATCCGCAACGGATGGGGGAATCAGGCGTCAGCGGTCAGTGTCTCACAGGTGAAAGAGCTACGTAAACTCACGAAACCTGACGAGCCAAAAATAAGTAAATAACTGATAAGTAAGTAAAAAAAGAGGGTAAGTGATTGCTCGCTTACTCTCTTTCAAAACGGACTTAAACTGAATTATTTACCGATACAGAAACTGGAGAAGATGCGCCCCAGCAAATCATCTGATGTAAATTCGCCGGTAATTTCGCTCAGTGATTGCTGCGCCAGACGCAGTTCTTCTGCCAGTAATTCTCCGGCCCATGCGCCAAGCAGCTGGTCTTTACCCTGCACCAGATGCTGTGCAGCCTCCTCAAGCGCCTGTAAGTGACGGCGACGGGCGAGAAATCCGCCTTCCATATTGTGATTAAAGCCCATGACCTGTTTCAGATGATCGCGCAGCAAATCCACGCCATCGCCGGTACGTGCGGAAAGGCGGATAAGTGAGTGACCATTCACTTCTGTTTGTCCCAGCGCTTCGCCGGTGATATCCGCTTTATTGCGCACAACGACAATCGGTAACGTCGCGGGCAGACGAGCCATAAATTCCGGCCAGATATCCGCAGGTTCGGTTGCCGCTGTTGTCGTGCCGTCGACCATAAACAGCACTAAGTCAGCCTGTTCGATCTCGTTCCACGCACGTTCGATACCAATGCGCTCCACTTCGTCGCTGGCTTCACGTAAACCGGCAGTGTCGATGATGTGCAACGGCATGCCGTCGAGGTGAATGTGCTCGCGCAATACGTCGCGCGTGGTGCCTGCGATATCTGTGACGATGGCCGCTTCACGACCCGCCAGTGCGTTCAGCAGGCTGGATTTACCGGCGTTCGGACGTCCGGCAATCACTACTTTCATCCCTTCGCGCAGCAGACTGCCCTGACGCGCTTCGGCACGCACCGCATCAAGATCGCCCATCACCGTATTGAGTTTGGCTTCGATTTTACCGTCGGACAGGAAGTCGATTTCCTCATCCGGGAAGTCTATAGCCGCCTCGACAAAGATCCGCAGGTGAGTGAGTGCTTCCACCAGATGATGAATACGGTTCGAGAAAGCGCCCTGAAGCGAATTAACCGCCGAACGCGCGGCCTGCTCGGAACTGGCGTCGATAAGGTCAGCAATCGCCTCGGCCTGTGCCAGATCGAGCTTATCGTTGAGGAAAGCCCGCTCAGAGAATTCGCCCGGGCGCGCAATACGTACGTTTTCCAGCGCGATAATGCGTTTAAGCAGCAAATCCAGGATCACGGGTCCGCCGTGGCCCTGCAGCTCAAGCACGTCTTCACCGGTAAAGGAATTCGGGCCGGGGAACCACAGCGCGATGCCCTGATCCAGCGTACTGCCGTCTGCATCCTGAAACGGCAGATAATCGGCATAACGCGGTTTTGGCAGCTTACCTAAGACAGCCTGTGCCACATCACGCGCCGCACGACCGGAAATGCGCAAAATGCCCACACCACCGCGTCCTGGGGGCGTTGCCTGGGCAATGATGGTATCTGAGGTGCTCATAACGTTTGATCTCTTTGGGTCTTTTTACGGATATGCAAAAGGCGGTCAAAATGACCGCCTTTATCTTTAATCATCAAGTTTAGCTGTCAGGACGAAAGCCGCCCTGACATTCACTTATGACTTTTTCTTGTCGCGGCTGTGCAGGCCACGTTTTTCCAGCCCGCGATAAATCAGCTGCTGCTGGAGAATGGTTACCAGGTTACTGACGATGTAGTACACCACCAGACCGGAAGGGAACCACAGGAAGAACACGGTGAAGATGACCGGCATGAAGGTCATGATCTTCTGCTGCATCGGGTCAGTGACGGTGGTCGGCGACATCTTCTGAATGAAGAACATCGTGATACCCATCAGAACCGGCAGAATGTAGTACGGGTCTTGCGCTGACAGGTCATGGATCCACAGGATGAAAGGCGCGTGGCGCAATTCAATGGAACCAGACAGCATGTAATACAGTGCCAGGAAGATTGGCATCTGAATAACCAGCGGCAGACAACCACCCAGCGGGTTCACTTTCTCAGACTTATACAGCGCCATCATTTCCTGACTCATGCGCTGTTTGTCATCACCGATACGTTCACGCATCGCGGCCAGTTTCGGCTGCAACATACGCATTTTCGCCATCGACGTGTACTGAGCGCGGGTCAGTGGATACATGATACCGCGGACAATAAAGGTGATAACGATGATCGAGAAGCCCCAGTTGCCGACAAACCCTTGAATGAATTTCAACAGTTTGAACAGTGGCTGAGAGATGAACCATAACCAACCGTAGTCAACAGTCAGGTCAAGGTGAGGCGCGATGGCCGCCATCTTGTCCTGAATTTCAGGGCCAACCCACAGGGTGGAAGCCACTTGCTGTTGTGCACCTGGTGCAACGGTAAACGGCGTGCCTTTGAAACCAATCGAAGAAATGCCGTTGTTGGTGCTGGTAAAGAAGTTGTTGGTGTCTTTCGCTGACGGGATCCACGCAGTCGCAAAGTACTGCTGCAGCATCGCAACCCAACCGCCCTGAGTGGTGACATTCAGCACTTCGCTCTTATCGAACGCGTATTTCTGATATTTGTCATCACTTGAGGAGTATGCCGCGCCGCGGAACGTGTGCAGAGCAAAGTTATTGCTGCCGGTGTCACGGTGCTTAGGCAATTCGGTGGTTTGTTTCAGCTGACCGAACAGAGTCAGTTCAAGCGGAGCTGCTGTGGTGTTGTTGATGTTGTATTCAACACTCACCGCGTAAGAGCCACGTTTGATCACGAAGGTTTTGGTGTAAATCGCACCATTTGCCGCCGTGTAAGTCATCGGAATGCGCAGTTCAGACTGGCCTTCAGCCATTGTGAAGGTATCCGAGCTGGTCTGGAACAGAGGACGTTCGCCGTTCGCCGGATTATCTGGACCGTTTTTACCTGTCAGACCGCTTTGTGCCTGATAGAGGAAATTAGGAGTGGTTTCCAGTAACTGGAAAGGCTGGTCAGAACCCAAAGTAGTTGGGTAAGCAGTCAGCAGAGCCTGCTCAATATCGCCGCCACGTGTGTTGATCGTTAATGACAGCACATCACTGTTAACTGTAATTAATTTGCCCTTTCCGCTACCAGGAACAGCCTGGTTAGCAGCATCACCGTTTGCAGTGTTCGCAGTCTGTTGCGTGGTCTGGTTGGCCGGTTGCGGAGCGTGGTCCGTTTGCCATGCCTGCCAGATCATGAAAGACACGAACAGCAGAGCGATGAGGAAAAGATTGCGTTGCGAATCCATCGTTAGTGTTCTCTGTTATTGTCGGTTTTCGGCGGTACGGGGTCATCACCACCTGGGTTCAAAGGATGGCATTTTAATACGCGTTTCAAAGTCAACCAACTGCCTTTTAACATGCCAAAACGACCAATTGCTTCAATACCGTATTGAGAGCAGGTTGGTCGAAAGCGGCAATGTGGCCCGAGCAACGGACTGATGAATAACTGATAACCACGTATCAGCTTAATCAGGATGCGGGAGCCTGTCGGCAATGTCGACGCCATAATTTCTCCAACGCTTCCGTCAGCGCGCGATTATCTAAATCGGCGACACCCTTCTTGGCGACTACCACAAAATCCATCGACGGCAGCGTATGTTGATTCAGCCGGAAACTTTCGCGGGTTAGGCGTTTAATCCGATTGCGTTCATGTGCGCGTTTGACGTGTTTTTTTGCGACGGTGAGACCGATGCGGGGATGCCCCAGCTCGTTCAGGCGGCCGAGTATAGTGATTTGCGGCGTGCCAGCCCGTTGTGGCTGCTGGAAGACGAAAGTGAAATGACGGGGAGTTAACAAACGTAACTCCCTGGGAAAAGCGAGCTTAACCACTAAATAGGTTAGCTTTTATTACTTAGAAGCTGACAGACGGGTACGGCCTTTCGCACGACGGCGAGCCAGAACCTGACGACCATTTTTGGTGGCCATACGAGCACGGAAGCCGTGGCTACGGTTGCGCTTCAATACGGACGGTTGGAAAGTGCGTTTCATGGCGATTTCTACCTAAACTTAAATTATTACTGATCAGTAAACGCGAAGACATTTCGGCGAAAAAACGACCGGTGCCTTTGTCGCAACATATAAAGAAGCGGGATTGTAATAACTGTACAGTCCTGAGTCAATTTACATTGCCAGAAATGGTTCAAGTGTTTACCAGAATTGCCCGTGGTCACACCGCAATATCCATCTGGTTATGACCATCAGGAACACAGGCTTCACACGTAGGGCTGAGGATTATACGGACTCTGTCGCAAATCGCAAGGATCCTTGGCTGATCCTTATCCACAGGGCTGAGATCTTTCTCTCAGTCTGGTGAAATTTAGCTCAGCGGACTCCTATTTTTTCATCAGAGTGATGATTACAACGCCTAATTTGAAAAGGATCGGCTAAGCTTACCCACTTGCTGACCGCTGCCTGTGGATAAAAAGGATCTAAACTGTCAGGAAGGGGAGGATCTCTGTGCCGGATTGCGTTATGATCCGCCATTCCGATCGCGATCCCGTCTGGGTAGCTTTCGACAAAAACCGCAAAAAGCGGATCGCACGTGACTTTACGCCACTGACAGGGTGGTGAGAGAAATTTCCCCCTTCCCCTTATACAGGCAGGCGGGACGTGTGCCAAAAATCATGATTTAAAAAATATCCTGATCCTTTTCTTTTTTTATACTTGTTCGAGTGGAGTTCGCCGTGTCACTTTCGCTTTGGCAGCAATGTCTTGCCCGTTTGCAGGATGAACTACCTGCCACAGAATTCAGTATGTGGATACGCCCCCTACAGGCGGAACTCAACGACAATACGCTGGCGCTTTACGCCCCGAATCGTTTTGTCCTGGATTGGGTTCGTGACAAATATTTAAACAATATTAACGGCTTGCTTAACGATTTCTGTGGAACGGATGCTCCGTTGCTGCGTTTTGAAGTCGGCAGCAAACCGATGATTCAGCGCGTCAGTCAACCTGTTGCGGCCAGCGTCAGTTCTCAGACTGCGCCCGCTATTCCGCGTCTGGCGCCTTCACGTCCAAGCTGGGACAGCTCGCCTGTTCAGCCCGAGCTTTCATATCGCTCCAACGTCAATCCAAAACATACTTTTGATAACTTCGTAGAAGGTAAGTCTAACCAACTGGCCCGCGCGGCGGCGCGTCAGGTGGCGGACAATCCGGGCGGCGCATATAACCCGCTCTTCCTTTATGGCGGTACCGGTCTGGGTAAAACCCACTTATTGCATGCGGTCGGTAACGGCATCATGGCGCGTAAAGCCAATGCGAAAGTGGTGTACATGCACTCGGAGCGTTTTGTGCAGGATATGGTGAAAGCCCTGCAAAACAACGCCATTGAAGAGTTCAAACGTTACTACCGTTCTGTCGATGCGTTGCTCATCGATGACATCCAATTCTTTGCTAATAAAGAACGTTCGCAGGAAGAATTCTTCCATACCTTTAACGCCCTGCTGGAAGGTAATCAGCAGATCATCCTGACCTCGGATCGTTATCCAAAAGAGATCAACGGTGTTGAAGATCGTCTGAAATCGCGTTTCGGCTGGGGTCTGACGGTAGCGATCGAGCCGCCTGAATTAGAAACCCGCGTGGCGATTCTGATGAAAAAGGCTGACGAGAACGATATTCGTCTGCCGGGCGAAGTGGCCTTCTTTATTGCTAAACGTCTGCGTTCTAATGTGCGTGAGCTTGAAGGCGCACTGAACCGAGTGATCGCCAATGCCAACTTTACCGGCCGTGCGATTACCATCGACTTCGTTCGTGAAGCGCTGCGCGATTTGTTAGCGCTTCAGGAGAAGCTGGTCACTATCGATAATATTCAGAAAACAGTGGCCGAATATTATAAAATCAAGGTCGCTGACCTGCTTTCCAAACGGCGTTCCCGTTCGGTAGCCCGCCCACGCCAGATGGCGATGGCGCTGGCGAAAGAGCTGACCAACCACAGCCTGCCAGAAATCGGCGATGCGTTCGGTGGTCGGGACCATACCACGGTGTTGCACGCCTGCCGTAAAATCGAGCAGTTGCGTGAAGAAAGTCACGACATCAAAGAAGATTTCTCCAACTTAATCAGAACATTATCTTCCTAGCGCTATGAAATTTATTGTTGAACGTGAGCATTTGCTGAAACCACTGCAACAGGTCAGTAGCCCGCTGGGTGGACGACCAACGTTGCCTATTCTGGGTAACCTGTTATTACAGGTGACGGATGGCGCGTTGTCGCTGACCGGGACGGATTTGGAAATGGAGATGGTGGCGAAAGTCGCGCTGTCTCAGCCACATGAAGCGGGTGCCACCACGGTGCCGGCGCGTAAATTCTTTGATATCTGTCGGGGATTGCCTGAAGGCGCGGAAATTTCCGTCGCTCTCGACGGTGACCGCATGCTGGTAAAATCAGGCCGCAGCCGTTTCTCGCTGTCGACCTTACCGGCCACAGATTTCCCTAATCTCGACGACTGGCAAAGCGAGGTGGAATTCACCCTGCCGCAGGCCACGTTGAAACGTCTGATCGAAGCCACGCAGTTTTCCATGGCGCATCAGGACGTACGTTACTATTTAAACGGCATGCTGTTCGAAACCGAAGGTGAAGAACTGCGTACTGTTGCGACCGACGGTCACCGACTGGCTGTGTGTTCCATGCCAATCGGCCAGACTCTGCCGTCGCATTCGGTGATCGTGCCGCGTAAAGGCGTGATGGAACTGGTGCGTCTGCTTGATGGCGGTGACACCACATTGCAGTTGCAAATCGGCAGCAATAATATCCGTGCACACGTCGGCGACTTTATCTTTACCTCCAAACTGGTTGACGGTCGTTTCCCTGACTATCGCCGCGTATTGCCGAAAAATCCGGACAAAACCCTGCAGGCTGGCTGCGATTTGCTGAAACAGGCGTTTGCCCGTGCAGCGATCCTGTCTAATGAAAAATTCCGTGGCGTGCGTTTGTATGTCAGCCATAACCAGCTGAAAATCACCGCGAATAACCCGGAACAGGAAGAAGCAGAAGAAATTCTGGATGTCGGCTACGAAGGCACCGAAATGGAAATCGGCTTTAACGTCAGTTACGTGCTTGATGTGCTCAATGCGCTTAAGTGCGAAGACGTAAATCTGCTGCTGACGGACTCTGTCTCGAGTGTGCAGATCGAAGACGCAGCAAGCCAGTCGGCGGCGTACGTCGTCATGCCGATGAGGCTCTGATCGGGCTATCTTACTTGTCATTTTGCGATTGGGCAGTGCTCGCAATGCTCACGTACCTGAGTACGCTCCGCTTGCTGTGCGCTGTCCGCACGCAAACTGGCTGCGACGATGACGCCCTGGAATGGATGTAGATGGCCTTAACGCGCTTACTGATAAAAGATTTCCGCAACATCGAGGCGGCGGATTTAGATCCATCGTCCGGTTTTAACTTTCTGGTCGGTCCCAACGGCAGCGGTAAAACCAGCGTGCTCGAGGCGGTTTATACGCTCGGGCATGGCCGCGCTTTTCGCAGTTTGCAGGCCGGACGCGTTATTCGCCACGATCAGCCGGAGTTTGTTCTTCATGCCCGTGTGGATGATGGCGGCGATCGCGAATTGTCGATTGGCCTGAGCAAAAGTCGCCAGGGCGACAGCAAAGTGCGCATCGATGGCAGTGACGGACACAAAGTGTCCGAACTGGCGCAGATGCTGCCGATGCAACTGATCACACCCGAAGGCTTCACCCTGCTCAATGGCGGGCCGAAGTACCGGCGGGCATTTATTGACTGGGGCTGTTTTCATCACGACCCCGGTTTTTTTATCGCCTGGAGCAACCTGCGACGGTTACTCAAGCAGCGCAACGCCGCGCTGCGACAGGTGACTCGTTATGCGCAAATTCGTGCCTGGGATCAGGAATTGATCCCGTTAGCCGGGCGTATTAGCGAATGGCGGGCAGCGTACAGCGACGCGATCGCGGCTGATATCAGCGCGACCTGCGCGCAATTCCTGCCTGAATTCGCCCTCAGTTTTTCTTTCCAGCGTGGATGGGACAAGGAAACGGAGTATGGCGAGTTGCTGGAGCGTAATTTTGAGCGCGACAGAGCCTTAACCTATACCGCATCGGGCCCGCATAAAGCGGATTTCCGTATTCGTGCCGACGGCACGCCGGTGGAAGATTTACTTTCCCGCGGGCAGCTGAAGTTACTGATGTGCGCGCTGAGACTGGCGCAGGGTGAGTTTCTCACCCGACAGAGCGGGCGGCGTTGCCTGTATCTTCTTGACGATTTTGCCTCTGAGCTGGACGCCGACCGACGTCGGTTGCTGGCCGATCGCCTGAAAGCCACCCAGGCACAGGTTTTTGTCAGTGCGATAAGCGCTGAGCAAGTGACCGATATGATGGGTGAAAAGGGCAAGATGTTCCGCGTGGAACAAGGTAAAATAGCCGTTCTATCACAGGACTAAAAATGAGCGAGAAACGTTGATGTCGAATTCTTATGACTCCTCAAGTATCAAGGTATTAAAAGGGCTGGACGCGGTGCGTAAGCGCCCCGGCATGTATATCGGCGATACCGATGACGGCACTGGTCTGCACCACATGGTATTCGAGGTTGTGGACAACGCTATCGACGAAGCCCTCGCGGGCCACTGTAAAGAGATTCAGGTCACGATCCATGCGGATAACTCTGTTTCCGTACAGGATGATGGTCGTGGCATTCCGACCGGTATTCACGAAGAAGAGGGCGTTTCTGCTGCTCAGGTCATCATGACCGTTCTTCATGCCGGCGGTAAATTTGACGATAACTCGTATAAAGTCTCCGGCGGTCTGCATGGCGTGGGTGTTTCCGTCGTTAACGCCTTGTCGGAAAAACTGGAACTGGTTATCCGCCGTGAAGGCAAAGTGCACACCCAGACTTACGTGCATGGCGAACCTCAGGATCCGCTGAAAGTAATTGGCGATACTGACGCGACCGGTACCACGGTCCGTTTCTGGCCGAGTTTCAATACCTTCACCAATCACACTGAATTCGAGTATGACATTCTGGCGAAACGCCTGCGTGAACTGTCATTCCTGAACTCCGGCGTGGCTATCCGCCTGCTGGACAAGCGTGATGGTAAAAACGATCACTTCCATTATGAAGGCGGTATCAAAGCTTTCGTGGAATATCTGAACAAGAACAAAACTCCAATCCATCCGACCGTGTTCTATTTCTCCACGGTAAAAGATGACATTGGCGTTGAAGTGGCGTTGCAGTGGAACGATGGTTTCCAGGAAAATATTTACTGCTTCACCAACAACATTCCACAGCGTGATGGCGGGACTCACTTAGCCGGTTTCCGTTCGGCGATGACCCGTACCCTGAACGCGTACATGGATAAAGAAGGCTACAGCAAGAAATCCAAAATCAGCGCCACCGGTGACGATGCCCGTGAAGGCCTGATTGCTGTGGTGTCTGTGAAGGTACCGGATCCTAAGTTCTCTTCTCAGACCAAAGACAAACTGGTTTCTTCCGAAGTGAAAACGGCCGTTGAAACGCTGATGAACGAGAAGCTGGTGGATTACCTGATGGAAAATCCGTCAGACGCCAAAATCGTTGTCGGTAAAATCATCGACGCTGCGCGTGCCCGTGAAGCGGCGCGTAAAGCCCGTGAAATGACCCGTCGTAAAGGCGCGCTGGATCTGGCTGGCTTGCCAGGCAAACTGGCGGACTGTCAGGAACGCGACCCGGCTCATTCCGAACTGTACTTAGTGGAAGGGGACTCAGCGGGCGGCTCTGCAAAACAAGGCCGTAACCGTAAGAACCAGGCGATTCTGCCGTTGAAAGGTAAAATCCTCAACGTTGAGAAAGCGCGCTTCGACAAAATGCTCTCTTCTCAGGAAGTGGCAACGCTGATTACTGCGCTCGGTTGCGGCATTGGCCGTGACGAATATAACCCGGACAAACTGCGCTATCACAGCATCATCATCATGACCGATGCCGACGTCGATGGTTCACACATCCGTACCCTGCTGCTGACTTTCTTCTATCGTCAGATGCCTGAAATTGTAGAACGTGGCCACGTGTTTATCGCACAGCCGCCGTTGTACAAAGTGAAGAAAGGCAAGCAGGAACAGTACATCAAAGATGATGAAGCGATGGATCAGTACCAGATTTCCATCGCAATGGACGGGGCAACGTTACACGCCAACGCCCATGCACCAGCCCTGGCGGGTGAACCGCTGGAGAAACTGGTGGCTGAACATCACAGCGTGCAGAAAATGATTGGCCGTATGGAACGTCGTTATCCGCGTGCGCTGCTGAACAACCTGATCTATCAGCCAACCCTGCCGGGTGCTGAGCTGACTGATCAGGCGAAAGTTCAGGCCTGGATGGAATCGCTGGTGGCGCGTCTCAACGAGAAAGAGCAGCACGGCAGTTCTTACAGCGCGATCGTACGTGAAAACCGCGAACATCAGCTGTTCGAACCAGTTCTGCGTATCCGTACGCACGGTGTCGATACGGATTATGATCTGGATGCCGACTTCATTCAGGGCGGCGAATACCGCAAAATCTGTGCGCTGGGCGAACAGCTGCGCGGCCTGATCGAAGAAGACGCTTTCATCGAACGTGGCGAACGCCGTCAGCCAGTGACCAGCTTCGAGCAGGCGCTGGAATGGCTGGTGAAAGAGTCCCGTCGTGGCCTGTCGATTCAACGATACAAAGGTCTGGGTGAAATGAACCCTGATCAGCTGTGGGAAACCACGATGGATCCTGAGCAACGTCGCATGTTACGTGTGACCGTGAAAGACGCCATTGCCGCCGACCAGTTGTTCACTACGCTGATGGGCGATGCGGTTGAACCGCGCCGCGCCTTCATTGAAGAGAACGCCCTGAAAGCCGCCAATATCGATATCTGATAACGGTCTGAGCTGATAAAGAGTCCGAAACGGGAAACCGCTTCGGGCTTTTTTTCGTCTGTTGCAACCCGCATTCCGGCTGGCTTTACAGCGGGTAATCGCGATAGCATTGAGGAAGATTTCTTAAACTCTGAGGATGCTATGGCTATTGAATTAATTGCAATTGATATGGACGGGACGTTGCTCAATCCGCAGCATGAAGTGACACCTGCCGTTAAAAAAGCGTTGTCAGAAGCACGGGCGAAAGGTGTGCAAATCGTTCTGGCGACCGGGCGTCCGTTCGTCGGTGTACAGCGTTATCTGATGGAACTGGATTTACAGCAGGATGGATGTTACTGCATTACCAACAACGGTGCGCTTGTGCATAATGCCAAAGATGGCAGCGTGATTGCCGAAGTATCTCTCAGCATTGAAGATTATCACTACTTTGAAAAACTGGCGCGTGACCTCGGTGTGCATTTCCATGCACTGACCAAAACCGACCTGTTTACTGCCAACCGCTTCATCAGCAAGTACAGCGTACATGAATCTTTCACCACCGGCATTCTGTTACAATTCTGTCCGGCAGAAGAAATGGATCCGGCGCTGACTTTCCCGAAAGTCATGATGATTGATGATCCCGAATTGCTGGATCGCGCTATAAGCCAGCTTCCGGCCGAAGCCAGAGAACGCTACACCATTATGAAAAGCTCGCCGTATTTCCTCGAAATTCTGGATAAACGCGTCAATAAAGGCGAAGGCGTGAAAGTGCTGGCGGAAAAACTGGGCCTTTCACGTGAGAACGTGATGACGCTGGGCGATCAGGAAAACGATATTGCCATGCTGGAATACGCCGGTATTGGCGTTGCGATGGGTAATGCGCTCGACAGTGTCAAAGCCGTCAGCCAGTTCGTCACTAAAACCAACACCGAAGACGGTGTGGCGTTTGCCGTGAATAAGTTCGTCTTAGGCCATTAATCCCTCCTGATCTTCCCGGCTTGTTTTCATCATGAAAGCAGGCCGTTTCGTCACGTCTTTTCCTCCCCCTGAAAGTACCTTTCCGGCGAATAAATGCGGATTGTCTGTTTTGTGATCTGGATTGTAGTACAAAATAACTATTTGGTACTACTATATCCACGTATTCAGCATGGCGGCTTGCAAGATTGTGCAGCAATCCAGAGACCGGAAAGGGTCTGAGCGGTAAAGTAAGATTTTATCCTTCAGCCCCGGAGTATTTATGTCTTCACAAGAACTTAGCAAAACCGATCGTCTGGTCCTCGAAATGGGGCAGCAAATTGTCAGCGGAAAATACATTCCCGGCGCGGCGCTGCCTTCTGAAATGGAACTTTGTGAGCAGTTCGATACCTCGCGCAACATTATCCGCGAAGTTCTGCGCTCACTGACGGCGAAACGGCTGGTCGAAATCAAGCGCTATCGCGGCGCGTTTGTCAGCCCGCGTAGTCAGTGGAATTACCTCGATACCGATGTTCTGCAATGGGTCCTGGCCAGTGATTACGACCCGCGCCTGATCGCCGCCATGAGTGAAGTGCGTAACCTGGTTGAGCCGACAATTGCCCGCTGGGCTGCCGAACGTGCGACCTCCGGCGAACTGGCGGTGATCGAAGAAGCATTGAACAACATGATTGCTAATCATCAGGACAGGGACGCGTTTAACGAAGCGGATATTTGCTTCCATGAAGCGGTGTTGGCGGCAGTTCATAACCCGGTTTTACAGCAGCTGAGTATCGCCATCAGCTCATTACAACGGGCTGTGTTTGAAAGAACGTACATGCCGGATGACGACAACATGCCGGTGACGTTGCAGGAACATCAGGAATTGTTCCACGCCATCCGGCATCAGGATGCCAACGCGGCGGAGCAGGCGGCCATGAAAATGATTGCCTCTTCGACGAAACGACTCAAGGACATTACATGACAGCAAGCTATATCGCGCTGGACTGGGGTTCAACCAACCTGCGCGCCTTTTTGTACCAGCAGGGAGAATGTACCGCGCAAGTCCGCTCAGAACGCGGAATTACCCGGCTGGAAGGCACCACGCCACAACAGGTATTTAACGACATAATTGCACCGTGGCAGTCCTTAAAACTGCCCGTGATTATGGCGGGGATGATTGGCAGCAATGCCGGCTGGGTGGATGTGCCTTATCTGCCCGCGCCAGTTTCTCTCGATGCCCTCGGGCAGCATCTTTTTCCCGTCAGCGCCGCATTACCGGCAAAAGCATGGATTGTGCCGGGAATTTGCATCAATCGTGCCGATAACTGCAATGTTATGCGCGGCGAAGAAACACAACTGCTCGGTGCGCTTCACGATTCTCCCGCTTCTCTTTATCTGATGCCCGGCACCCACAGCAAATGGGTTGAGACCGACGGCAGTCAGATTCGAGATTTTCGCACGGCAATGACTGGCGAACTTCACCATCTCCTGATGAGCCATTCGCTTCTCGGCAAAGGTTTACCCGCGCAGCAATCTGCCGGTGACGTTTTCCATCAGGGGCTCAGCACCGGTTTCAGCCAGCCGGACATCACCGGCCGCTTATTCGAAGTGCGTGCCGCGCATGTGCTGAACCGGCTGGATAAATCCGCCGTCAGTGACTGGCTTTCCGGGCTGCTGATTGGCAGTGAAGTCGCTCAAATGCTCCGGCTTTTTGGCCATCAGCAATCGGTCACAATCATTGGCAATCCGCAACTGACCGAACGCTACGCACAGGCACTGAGTCTGGCGGGTGTCAGATGGCAGGCTTTCGACGGCGATCAGGCTTTTCAATCAGGTATAAGGAGGATCGTAAATGCAATGGGCGACTAAAATCCCGCTGATCGGCATTCTGCGCGGCATCCGTCCGCAGGAAGTGAACCAGCATATTTCCGTCCTGCTGGAGGCCGGTTTTGACGCGGTAGAAATCCCGCTCAATTCACCGGACTGGCAGGAAAGTATCAGACTGGCAGTCAGCACTTTCGGCGCACGTGCGCTTTTAGGCGCGGGTACGGTGCTGGAACCGCAACAGGTCGATATGCTTCATTCGCTTGGCAGCAAACTGGTGGTTACACCGAATATTAATCCGCAGGTTATCCGCCGTGCCATTGAGCTGGGCATGACAGTTTGCGCCGGTTGCGCGACCGCCACCGAAGCCTTTACGGCGCTGGAAGCCGGAGCGCAGGCGCTGAAAATCTTCCCTTCATCCGCATTCGGTCCGGACTACATCAAAGCGCTGAAAGCGGTTTTGCCCGCCCGTGTCCCGGTCTTTGCTGTCGGCGGTGTGACGCCGGAAAATCTGGCGATTTATCTCAGCGCGGGCTGTGCCGGAGCAGGACTCGGCAGCGATTTATATCGCGCAGGCCAGACGCCAGAAACGACGTCGCTCAGGGCCAAAGCATTTATCCAGGCTTATAAGGACGCAACACAATGAAAGTGACCAAACTGACCACTTACCGCCTGCCGCCGCGCTGGATGTTTCTGAAGATTGAAACCGATGAAGGCATTACCGGCTGGGGCGAACCGGTTATCGAAGGGCGTGCGCGCAGCGTCGAGGCGGCGGTTCATGAGCTGAGCGAATACGTTATCGGGCAGGATCCGGCGCGTATCAACGACATATGGCAGACCCTGTATCGCGGCGGATTTTATCGCGGCGGCCCGATCCTGATGAGCGCCATTTCGGGTATCGACCAGGCGCTGTGGGACATTAAAGGTAAAGCACTGGGCGTACCGGTTTACCAGCTTTTGGGCGGTCTTGTGCGCGATAAAATCAAAGCATACAGCTGGGTGGGCGGTGACCGGCCTTCCGAACTGATTGATGGCATCAATAAACTACGCGCCATCGGATTTGATACGTTCAAGCTAAACGGTTGTGAAGAAATGGGCATTATTGAAAACGCCCGTCAGGTAGATGGTGCTGTTGCGCAGGCCGCGCAAATTCGCGCTGAGTTTGGCAACGAAATTGAATTTGGTCTGGATTTCCATGGTCGCGTCAGCGCGCCGATGGCGAAAATCCTGATCAAAGAACTCGAGCCTTACCGCCCGCTGTTTATCGAAGAGCCGGTGCTGGCTGAGCAGGCCGAATATTACCCGCGTCTTGCCGCGCAAACACATATTCCGATTGCGGCAGGTGAACGTATGTTCTCACGCTTCGATTTCAAACGTGTCCTGGCGGATGGCGGTCTGGCAATTGTGCAACCTGATTTGTCGCACGCGGGCGGGATTACCGAATGCTTCAAAATTGCCGCGATGGCGGAATCTTATGATGTCGCGCTGGCGCCACATTGTCCGCTCGGACCGATTGCGCTGGCTTCCTGTCTACATCTTGATTTCGTATCACGCAATGCCGTGCTTCAGGAACAAAGTATGGGCATTCATTATAATAAGGGCGCGGAGTTACTCGATTTCGTTATTAATAAAGACGATTTTAAAATGACCAACGGTTATTTCTATCCCTTAAATAAACCGGGTCTTGGCGTAGAAATTAATGAAGAGTTGGTGATTGAAAGAAGTAAAAATGCACCTGACTGGAGAAACCCATTGTGGCGTTATCCGGACGGTGCTGTCGCTGAATGGTAATTACCTGTCATCTTTTGAACGTCCTCTGCGTTGGCTGCTTTCATTCACCCAGATTACTTATTTAAGTAAGCTCCAGGGGATTTATTCAATTGCCGCCTTGAAAACGTCAATATGATTTAAGGTAATAAATTAAGTAATTATAAAAAATATCAGGAAAACTCTGAGTCACGCTTACGTCTGCTCTATACTATAACCATTACCAGGAAATAAATAATGGATACGACCCTACAAGTCAAACCAACAAAAAGACGTTACGTCACATTATTCATGATCTTCATTACTGTCGTTATTTGTTATGTTGATCGCGCTAATCTGGCCGTCGCGTCTGCCCATATTCAGCACGAATTTGGAATAACCAAAACGCAGATGGGCTATATTTTCTCGGCCTTTGCGTGGACCTATACTGCCTGCCAGATCCCCGGCGGCTGGTTCCTTGATCGCGTCGGCTCAAGGATTACCTATTTTATCGCAATTTTCGGCTGGTCAGTCGCTACCCTTTTTCAGGGGTTCGCTGGCGGCTTAGCGTCTCTGATTGGTCTGCGGGCAGTCACGGGCCTGTTCGAAGCTCCGGCATTTCCGACCAATAATCGCATGGTGACCAGCTGGTTCCCCGAGGAAGAACGCGCTTCTGCGGTGGGCTTCTTCACCTCCGGTCAGTTTGTCGGCCTGGCATTCCTGACACCTCTGCTTATCTGGATCCAGGAAAAGCTCAGCTGGCACTGGGTATTCATAATCACCGGTGGCGTCGGCATCATCTGGTCGCTGATATTCTTCATGGTTTACCGGTCGCCACGTAAGTGCAAATACGTGAATGCTCAGGAACTGGAGCATATCCGGGCGGGGGGCGGGCTGGTTGACGGGGACGCACCGGCGGACAAAAAAGCACGAACGCCGCTCACGGCAGCAGACTGGAAACTGGTATTTAACCGCAAACTGGTTGGTGTGTATTTAGGGCAATTCGCCGTTGCATCGACTTTGTGGTTCTTCCTGACATGGTTCCCCAATTATCTGACTCAGGAAAAACACATTGCAGCGCTCACTGCCGGGTTTATGACAACCGTACCTTTCCTCGCCGCATTCTTCGGCGTGTTATTATCCGGCATGGTAGCGGATAAACTGGTGCGAAAGGGGAAGTCGATTGGCTTTGCACGAAAATTACCGATTATCTGCGGGCTGTTATTATCCACCTGTATTATGGGCGCGAATTATACTAATGACCCGATGTGGATCATGATATTAATGGCACTGGCATTCTTCGGCAATGGTTTTGCCTCTATTACCTGGTCGCTGGTTTCTTCATTAGCTCCGGTCCGGTTAATCGGACTGACTGGCGGCGTATTTAATCTTGCAGGTGGTTTAGGCGGAATTACCGTTCCGTTAGTGGTCGGCTATTTAGCGCAGGATTATGGTTTTGCCCCTTCATTAACCTATATTTCAGTTGTCGCGTTACTGGGCGCGCTGTCTTATATCTTCCTCGTAGGTGAAGTGAAACGCGTCGGAGATTGCTGAAGATTGCCACTGCCGTTTGAGTCCCCTATTCTTAGGCATTCCTTGAACGGCAGGGCACACCTGAACGCATGACTGAAAAACAATTAACCTCTGATGCCCGCGGGCATCAGCTCACCAACATTAACGTCTGGACGCCGGACAGCCAGTGGCTGGTTTATGACGTGCGTCCGCATGGCGGCTCTTTTACCGGCTCAACCATTGAGCGCGTAAATGTCGAAACCGGTGAGACACAAGTGCTTTATCAGGCAACAGAAGGCGCGCACGTGGGGGTGGTGACGGTCAGTCCGGATGAGCCCGCCCGTTATGCGTTTATTCATGGACCCGAAAATCCGGATGCCAGCTGGCAGTATGATTTCCATCATCGTCGCGGCGTCATCGTATCTGAGCCCGCGCACGAAAAGGCGGTCACGCTGGATGCGATGGATATCACCACGCCTTTTACCGCCGGAGCCCTGCGGGGCGGCACGCATGTTCACGTTTTTAGTCCTGACGGTTCTCGGCTGAGCTTTACCTATAACGACCATGTTTTGCATGAGCGCGATCCTGCTCTCGATCTGCGCAATGTGGGTGTCGCCCTTTCCGGCTTTCCCGTGACGCCGCCAAAGCATCATCCCCGTGAATACGACGGCAGCCATTTCAGTGTGCTGGTCAGCGAAACCACTGCAAATCCTCAGCCCGGCAGCGATGACATCAACCGTGCTTACGAAGAAGGCTGGATCGGGCAGGAAGGTTATGCGAAAGCCAACGGTTCCCGTCAGCGCTGGGCGCTGGCCTTTATCGGCGACACGCTTTCTGCACAAGGCGAAAAGCACCCTGAAATCTTTGTGGTGGATTTACCAGACAACGATGCGGATTACCGCAAGGCTGGTGATAAACCCTTACAGGGCACGACTGAAACGCTGCCAGCGCCACCGGCGGGCGTGAAGCAAAGACGGCTCACTTTCACCGAAAAGGGCATTGCCCTGCAACCACGTCACTGGCTGCGCGCGTCGCCGGATGGCGCACAGATTGCGTTTCTGATGAAAGATAAAAATGATGTGGTTCAGGTCTGGACGGTGTCACCCAACGACGGCGAACCGGTGCAGATCAGCCATTCGGAGATCGGGATTCAGTCTGCATTCAGCTGGAGCCCGGACGGAAAATCGCTGGCCCTGGTCTGCGATAACAGCGTGATGCGCCTTGATGTTGAAAGAGGTGCATTGCAGCGGTTAACGCAGAGAACGGAGATTGCGCCTTGCGCCGATGCTGTGGTGTTTTCACCGGATGGCAGCAAAGTGGCGTTTATGCGCCAGTGCGGGGAGTTTGCTCAGATTTTCGTTACCGACATACAGTAACTGCATTATAAAACCGGCCAGATCAGGCCGGTTTTTTTACGCTTATTTTTTATGCGTCGAGGATTTATGACCGCGATCGGAGGTGGTCATTGGCGGAACGTGGTCGATATCCACGCCGTTGCTCAGCGCAATATTATGTTCTTCGCTGGCTTTGACGCGATCGCGCGTCGTGACCTTTCCGCTGCGGTAATAATCATACGGCAGCAAAACCGTATCCAGCAGGGCGCTGAAGGGTAAATCAATGAGCAGCAGAGGCGTCATCGCCCAGCTTGTATCATCGCTTTTCATCATATTCACATCAGCACGTGAGCCTGAATAATATCCGGTGTCTCCGCCGGTGTGGCTCATCACGCTAGAACAACCGCTCGTCGCTAAAAAAACACATCCTGTCATCAGCGGCGTCAGTGCAAATTTCATCATGTTAGAACTCATCTTATGCTGTCAGTCTGAGTTTTTAAGTCAAAAATGACTTATACCACTCAGCAAAAAAAATTAACAAAGCAAGCTGTAGCTCTGTGGCTGCGATCCCATTAAGTGTAATTACTATTTGAAATCTTGCAGAAAACCGCCTGCATTCCCTGTTATTTCACTTCAGCCTGTTGTGTATTTTTGCCATCAGGTTGTCAAAATTTCCTGATTTTTTTTGTTTTTACCGGCTTGAAAAAAAACCTTTCGTCTCCATTTTTATTGTACGACGCAGGAAGAGATACGCCGGAAGGGATCTTGACTCACGATTTATCATAAAACGTTGAATGCGTCGCCGGCCTGTCCGAATGGAAGGCTATAACTTTTAACATGCACTCGCTGAATATCAGGAGAAGCAGTAATGCGCAATTTCGATTTATCCCCGTTATACCGTTCTGCTATTGGTTTTGACCGTTTATTTAATCTCATCGAATCTGGCCAGAATCAGGGTGGCGGCTATCCCCCTTATAATGTCGAGCTGGTTGACGAAAACCATTACCGGATTGCTATCGCGGTAGCCGGTTTTGCCGAGTCAGAGCTGGACATCACGGCCCATGACAACATGCTGGTGGTCAAAGGCGCGCATGCACCGACTGAAACCGACCGCACGTATTTATATCAGGGCATCGCTGAACGTAATTTCGAACGTAAATTCCAGCTAGCGGAACATATCCAAATAAAAGCCGCCAATCTGTCGAACGGTTTATTGTATATCGACCTGGAACGCATCGTTCCTGAAACTTCTAAACCGCGGCGTATCGAAATTCGCTGATTTTTCCGCGAATAAGTCACCGGTGGTCAGCACTGTATTAACCAGTATTGACCACCAGAAAATGAAAAAGTTTAGGCTCGCCGTCAGGGAGCTGCGCCGTCACGCCCGAAACGGATGACGGAATTATAAATCTCGCTTCAAAGAAGGAGTTATACCATGCGTAATTACGATATTTCCCCATTACTGCGTCAGTGGATTGGTTTCGATAAATTAGCCAGTTCCATGCAGGGTGCGGATCAGGCTTTTCCTCCTTACAATATTGAAAAGTCTGACGACAATCATTATCGCATTTCACTGGCGCTGGCCGGTTTCCAGCAGAGCGAGCTGAATATTGAAGTCGAAGGGCCGCGTTTGACCGTCAGCGGTACGCCTGCTCAGCCGGAAGCTAAAGTGGAATATCTGCATCAGGGGTTAGTGATCAAGCCTTTCACCCTGAGCTTCACGCTGGCAGAGCATATGCATGTCTCTGCGGCAGAGTTCATCAACGGATTGCTGCACATCAGTCTGGTGCGCGATGTGCCGGAAGCGTTACAGCCGCAGAAAATTGCGATTGGAACTGAAAAACCGGCGCTGGAAAACCAGTCTGTATAAAATAGTCAGCGTAAAATAAGAAGGGGAGGACTGATGTCCTCCCCTTTTTTTGTCTGCAAAACGGCAGGCGGTTATTGATTTTCCGCGTGCGCTTTTTCCACTTCTTCCGCCAGAATCTTCACACCGCGCTCAATCTGCTCAGCATCAGGCACGTAATTCATACGCATACACTGATGCGTGTGTGGCCATGGATGTTCCAGCCCAGGGAAGAAATAATCGCCCGGCACCATCAGAACACCACGCTGCTTAAGGCGCTGATACAGCACTTCGGTGGTGATCGGCAAATCTTTGAACCACAGCCACAGGAAAATCGCCCCTTCCGGCTTGTGGATAAGGCAACGTTCTTCCGGCAGATAACGACGCAGCGTGGCGATGGTTTCCTGCACGCGCTGGAAATAAAACGGTTTGATCACTTCTTCGGAGAGGCGCAGTAAATCGCCGCGCGCAATCATCTCATGGGCAATCGCCGGTCCGACGCTGCCCGGAGACAGGCTGATAATGCCGTTCATGTTACTGATCGCTTTAATGATTTTCTCATCGGCAATCACGATACCGCAGCGTGAACCTGGCAGGCCAAGTTTCGACAGGCTCATGCAAAGGATAATATTCGGGTTCCACAGCGGCGTCGCGTCCGTGAACACAATCCCCGGGAACGGCACGCCATAGGCATTGTCGATGAGTAACGGAATATCTTTCTGCTGCGCCAGCGCATCAAGGCGCATCAGCTCTTCGTCGGTAATCACATTACCCGTCGGGTTGGTCGGACGGGAAACGCAGATCAGGCCGATATCATCGGTAATGTTCAGATGATCGAAATCAACGTGATATTTGAACTGGCCTTCAGGCAGTAATTCGATATTCGGTTTGGCCGAAACAAACAGATTTTCGTCCAGTCCTGCGTCGGCGTACCCGAGATATTCCGGTGCCAGCGGGAACAGAACTTTGGACATGCTGCCATCGGCGCGACGGCCGGCGAACAGATTGAATAAATAGAAGAAGGCGCTCTGGCTGCCGTTGGTTAGCGCAATATTTTGCGCATCCAGCTGCCAGCCGAGCTCTTTCTGTAACATCTCTGCCAGCGCGTGACGCAGAACGTCTTTGCCCTGCGGGCCGTCATAATTGCACAGCGCTTCGGTCAGCTTGCCTGCGGCCAGCATTTCCGACAGCAGCGTCTGGAAATAATCCTGCATCTCAGGAATTTGTGCCGGATTACCGCCGCCCAGCATGACTGCGCCAGGTGTGCGTAAACCGTCATTCATATCGCCCATCAGGCGTGTGATGCCTGAAAAACGGGTAAATTTGTCACCGAAAGCAGAAAACGTCATAGAAAGCTTTGTATGTTATCGAAATGTGTCGTCCACCATAACGCCTGCGGCAAAACAGTGCAATCGGACCACCGGGATTTGAATTTCTCATTCCCTTTCTGTTAATGATGAAAGGGAATGAGAAAGGGGATTACTTCTTCAGAACTTCCGGGTTCACGCAAAATTCTTTCACGTCGCCTTTCATGGCTGCAATAAGGTTATCCACCGCACAGGCCGCCATGTCGTAGCGGGTTTCGTGCGTGGCGGAACCGATATGGGGCAGCGCCACCACGTTCGGCAGAGTCAGCAGCGCAGAATCTTTTGGCAGCGGCTCAGTCTCGAACACGTCCATACCTGCGCCATAAATCGTACCTGCTTTCAGCGCTTCAATCAGAGCCGGTTCATCAATAACCGGCCCGCGGCCTGCGCTGATTAAAATCGCGCTGGATTTCATTTTCGCCAGTTCTTCTTTACCAATCAGATGGAACGTTTGTTCGGTCATTGGCAGCAAAATACAGACGAAATCAGACTCTTTCAGCAGTTCGTTCAGCTCACATTTACGCGCGCCAAACTTCTCTTCCGCTTCTTTATGCTGGCTGCGTGCGTTATACAAAATCGGCATGTTGAAACCAAAATGCGCACGTTGTGCCAGCGCCAGACCGATACGGCCCATGCCGACGATACCCATCGTTTTATGGTGTACATCGATGCCGAACCAGTCTTCGCCAATATTTTCGTTCCATTCACCGGCTTTCACGCGCTCGGCCACATTCACCACGCGGCGGGCGGTAGAGAGCACCAGCGCCATCACGGTATCAGCCACGGTATCGGTCAGCGCCGTCGGCGTGTGCATCATCGGGATTTCGCGGCGGGTCAGTTCAGCCACGTCAAAGTTATCATAGCCGACGGAAATGGTGGATACCGCACGCAGGCGCGGCGCATGGTCAAACAGCTCTTTATCGATTTTTCCGCCCGAACCCAGCAGGCCTTCTGCGTTTTGCAAAGCATCAAAAACCTCAGCACGGTTTTTGTCGGTGATGCCATCGAATTCGGTAATAGCAAAATGCTCTTCAAGACGTTGATGCAAATCGGCAGGCAGTTTTTTGTACAGAACAATTGACGGCTTATTCATTACAAACTCCAATTCTTCAAATGAGTATTTTCAGATTTCAGGTTAAGGAAACATTCCCTTTCGGTTTAATTTCAGCCTTGCGCGGTCGGACTAACAGCGTTATTCCGGCAGACAGCAACAGCGAGACGGCCATAAAAATAAACGAGGCGGCAGGACTGCCCGTGCTGCCGTTCAGATAACCGACAAACCACGAGCCAAAGAACGAGCCCAGCGCACCCAGACTGTTGATTAACGCCATCGCGCCGCCCGACACATTCTTCGGCAGCATTTCAGGAATGATGGCAAAGAACGGACCGTACGGGGCATACATTGCGGCAGCCGCGACCACCAGTAAACTGTACGAAAGCCAGAAATTGTTTGTGCCAGCTGCCCAGGATCCAAAGAACGCCAGGGCGCCGACCAGCAACAGCGGCCAGACAAACAGTTTACGGTTTTGCATTTTGTCTGATGCCCATGACACCAGGATCATCGCGATGGTCGCCGCCAGATAAGGAGCAGAAGAGAGCCAGCCCGCTTCGACCATGCCCATTGATTTACCATCGCGCAAAATCGACGGCAGCCAGAGCACAAAGCCATACACGCCGATGCTCCAGAAGAAATATTGCAGACAGAGAAAAATCACATTTCTCGAGCGGAAGGCTTCGCGGTAACCGCCGACCGCCTGAATATCTTTCTGTTCTTTTTCCAGCTGCTCGGCCAGGGCTTTTTTCTCCTGCTCACTCAGCCAGCTGACTTCTTCGGGTTTATCTTTGACGCTGAACCACCAGATAATCGCCCAGATCACCGCCGGAATGCCTTCAAAGATAAACATTTCCCGCCAGCCAAACGATTTGATCAGATAGCCGGAAAGCACCGACATCCACAGCACCGTCACCGGATTGCCCAAAATCAAAAACGTATTGGCGCGTGAGCGTTCGGATTTCGTAAACCAGTTACTGATGTACACCAGCATGGCGGGCATCACGGCGGCTTCCACCACGCCGAGCGCAAAGCGGATCACTGCCAGCATCGGGATATTCGTTACCACGCCGGTCAGCGAAGCAAAACCGCCCCACAGCAATAAGCACCAGAAAATCAGCTTCTTAACGCTGCGCCTTTCGGCATAAATCGTGCCGGGGATCTGGAAGAAAAAGTAGCCGAGGAAAAACAGGGCACCGAGCAGGGAAGACATGCCTTTGGTGATGTGAAGATCATCATTGATACCGGCAGCCGACGCGAAACTGAAGTTTGAGCGGTCGACATACGCCAGACTGTAAGTGATGAACACGATTGGCATGATGTACCACCAGCGGCGTGACGCCAGTCTGGTCTTGTTCATAACGGTATCTCCTGATAATGCCTCAGCTTTTCCCGCATTCATGCGAAATCAGCCGCGTAAAACATCCACGTAATGGCGCGTCACGGCGGTTAAATCATCCCCTTCAAGCGGGAATTCGATGCCGCGCGGCACATCCTGAGGCAACATTTTCAACAAAGGTTCCCAGCTGCCATCGCTGTTATCGAGCGCCACGGCGTGCCATTTTCCGGCGCGTTTTTCCGCGGCTTTCACATGCACATATCCGACATGACGTGCCAGACGCTCAGCGGCAATCGCCGGATCCTGTCCGACCCACAGCCAGTTGGCCATGTCGAAAGTCATACTCAATGGCAAATGCAGGGATTCTGCGGCAAACATGAAGGCATTAATGCGCGACAGAATTCCACATTCTGGGGTCTGATCGTTCTCCACTACCAGCTTCACCGGGCTGGATGCCAGCACCACTTTCAGCGGTGTCAGATCCTGACCCGGCTCAAATTCACCGAGAGAAAACTTAATCGTGCGGGCATTCAGAATGCGCGCCTCTTCAAAATATTGTGGTGCATCAGGATTAAGCTCGCCACCTGACAAAAACAGCGGGAAAGGCACCGAGTAAACCGCAAACAACCCGTGCTGCTGAATTTTCTCTGCCAGTGCCGGTAACGTATCCAGCTCCTGCGGGGAGAACAATTCACGGCGGATTTCCACGCCATCGGCCTTTGCAGCCGCAATGACGGAAAGCAGTTCGGCCTGACCACCAAGGTCTTTCACCACGCTGTTGCCGTAGGCGGCGGTGACAATGACGATTTCTCTTTTCATGAACGTTTTTCCCGTGAGGGCGCGCTGCCAGTGAGATGCAGGCAATCATTTCGACACCTCATTTTAGTCAGGAAAATGAGACGTCGTGCCGTTGTTAACGTTTTGTTTCGTTTTATACAACCTAATTGGAACCGGTTCCAGACGACAGAACAAAAGCCCGAAAATATGATCCCGCTCACGAAGAACGGGCAGGAAATCGGAGAAGTAAAAGGGATCAGCGTGCTGCGGTGGACCCGCGTGCGACCAGTTCGCCGGAAAACTCCAGGTCTTTGACCGGCTCAGTATTGCCCTGAATACGGGTCACCAGCTGGCGGAGGGCCGCCACGCCCATATCGTACGTTGGCTGTTTGAGCGTCGTAATGCCCACGCCCGCCAGATCGGCCCACACCAGTTCATCGAAACCGGATAAACCGATGTCCGGCCCCCAGCGGAGATTCAGGCGCTGCATGGCGCGCGCGACCTGTAACGTCAGTGCGCCGTTCACGCACATTACGGCTTTGTGTTTATCCGCGTGGCGCGTCACAAAATCGCGCAGTAAATTGTCCAGCCCTTCCGTGTTATACAGCTCAATTTCACCCTGTTCGCCCGTCAGTTGCGGGGATTGCTGCATACGTTGCAGGAACGTGCGCAGGCGGTCGAAACGGGTATTAACGGTGGCGGGTTCGCTGACGAAAAGCAGTGCCTCGAAACCTTGTTGTACGAGGTGATCGGTCATCAACTGCGTGGCTTCTTCGTTTTTCAGGCCGATGACGTCGCAAGCGAAATTCGCGACTTTGCGGTCGATCAGCACCATCGGTAGATTGGCCTGTTGCAGCGTGGAAATCGCCGCCTCACGCATACCGACGGCGTTCACCACAATGCCGTCCACGCGATAACTGCTGAGCAATTGCAGGTAATGCTTTTCCTGATCCAGCTCGTTGTTGGTATTGCACACCAGCAGCGTCAGCCCTTCCTGACGACACGCAGCTTCAACGCCGCGCATTACATCGACAGAATAGGGATTAGTAATATCGGCGAGAATCAGCCCGATTAACCGCGTCTGACCGCTTTTCAGGCTGCGCGCCATCTGGCTCGGCTGATAATCGAGCAGGGAGATTGCCCGTCCGATGCGCTCTTTCAGCGAATCGGACAGCAGGTGTTGTTCACCGTTGAGATAACGTGAAACGCTGGTCTTACCCGTTTTGGCGGCGCTGGCGACGTCACGTATCGTGGCGCGAACCGCCGCGCCCGGTTCCTGTTTTTTACTCACAGCCTTTCTCCCCTCATGCTTGTCCCACGGAGACTAGCACAGAGTGCCGAAAGGCTGCATCCGCAAGTCAGCGCAAACCTTCCGCCGTTTGCACACCCGAAACCGCTTCGGGCTTCGGTCGACTGCTCAGCGTAAAGGCCGAAATGATCGTCACGCTAAAGGCAATACCGCCGAGGATCAGATAGGTATCGCTGAAACCGATGCGGTCATACAAATTACCGGCAAAGGCGGAAAGGAAGATGGCCGCCAGCTGTTTGGCAAAGTTAAACCCGATCAGATAAATGGTCGCCGAGAACCGGACATCAAAAATCTGCGTGATGTATTTGAACACGCCCACCAGCAGGAAAGGCACTTCCAGCGCGTGCAGCATTTTCAGCAGAATCACTTCAATGGCGGTCGTCGCGAATGATGAACCGACAATGCGGATTGACATAATCGTGCCCGCCAGCAGCAGGGTGTTTTTCGCGCCGATGCGGTTAATAATCCACGGTGAACAGAACATAATCAGTGCGTTACACAGTTCGCCGGCGGTGGTGACGTAGCCGAACATTTCCGTGCCCTGTTGCGGCGAGGCGAAGAACGTTTTGAAGAATGTCGCGAACTGCTGATCAAACACGTCATACACGCAGGCCACGCCAATCACATACAAAATCAGCATCCACAGCTTGCGCTCTTTCAGCAATAAAGCTGCCGTTTTCAGCGAAAATTGCGGCTGATTGGCACCAAGTTCATCCAGAACCTGCGCGTTATTGTTTTCCTGCGGACGGGCAATTAGCAGCAAAATCATCAAAATGATCGCCGCGCCGGATCCCATCCAGAACACGATGTCGGGATTGATGTTAAACAACACGCCCGCCGTCGAGGCGCAAATCCCCCAGCCGAAGCACCCGAACATCCGCGCCTTGCCGTATTCGAACGAACTGTTGCGGCTGACCCTTTCAATGTAAGCCTCAGTCGCGCCTGAACCACCCGCAAACACGAAACCGATATACGCGCCGCCGAGAATGGCGCCGAGCACAATATTCAGTTTTAACAACGGTGCGAAAACGTAAATGAAGAACGGCGCGAACAGGAACAGCAGCACGGCGATGATCCACAGCAGGTGTTTTTTCAGGCCAAGCTTGTCAGAAATGATGCCGAAAATCGGCTGAAACAGAATGGCAAACAGCGACATGCTGGAAAATACGATGCCGGTTTCCGTTTTACTCAGGCCGATAATGTCTGAAAGCCAGATCGGTAAAAACGGATAACAGGTCGCCATAATGAAGAAGTAGAGGAAGAAATAGCTGCCAAATATCCAGAAGTTAGTATTTTTTTTATAGAAACAACGATCGGAAGTTTGTGTAGAGTTCATAGTGATTTCCTTGCCGAAACCATGAAAACCGGCACTTTCGTACCGGCGTTTTTTGTTGTTATCTGATTTCTTCGAAGCCCAGAAGCAGGGCGCTTTCAGGATCCAGCACCGGCAACGCCAGCCCGGCATTTGCCAGCCATTCACCGCTCAGTACCGGCGACTCATGCAGCCACGCCGGTTGCATGCGCATGGTATGACCGCTGCCGCCGCCTTTCAGCAATGCCGGTTCATCAAGCACCGTCACGCGATATCGGGCAGCCGTTTTCAGCCCCGGCACGCGTAATGCACCGGGTAATGACCAGGTGGGCATCGCCAGCTGACTGACCAGGAACACCGCGCGATCCTTGTTTTCGCTGACCACGCCGTTAATCAGCACCGTCTCATCGTGCGTATCCACACGGTACACGTCACCGCTGTGCAGTAGCGGACGCAGCTGCTGATGCAGGCGGGTATATTTCGCAAAACCGGCGCGTTCAGCCTCGCCTTCTTTCACCGGATCCAGCTCAATGCCCATATGGCCGAACAGCGCGGTCAGGCCGCGGAACTCAATGCTGTGCTGGCGCGAGGTGGCGTGGCACAACTTGTTGCCGATGTGCGAGCCCATCACTTCCGGCGGGAAGAAGTAGCTCATGCCGCGCTGGATTTTCTGCCGCTCCAGCGCATCGTTATTGTCGGACGTCCAGAAACGGTGGCTGCGTTTGAGCACCTCAAAATCAATACGGCCACCGCCGGACGCGCAGGATTCAAACTCGATGTGCGGGAAGCGTTCGCCCAGTACATCCAGCAGACGGTAGAATTGCTGCGTTTGTGCCGTCAGCGCCGCGCGACCTTCATGCCCCGGCTGGACGATTTCACGGTTCATGTCCCATTTCACGTAATCGACGTCGTGCTCGCCGAGCAGCCAGCTCATGCGTTCCACCAGATAATCAAAGACCTGCGGATTGTTCAGATCGAGCACGAACTGATGACGCCCGCTCGGTTGCTGATAACCCGACAACGCCAGCAGCCAGTCCGGATGGGCGCGATACAAATCGGAATCCGGGTTAATCATTTCCGGCTCGACCCAGATACCAAATTCCATGCCGAGATTTTTAACGTGGTCGATCACCGGTTTCAGGCCGTGCGGGTATTTCTTCTCATCGAGATACCAGTCACCGAGCGCCGCGCGGTCGTGGTCACGGCCACGGAACCAGCCGTCGTCGATAATGAAGCGTTCAACGCCTAACGCCGCCGATTCTGTCGCCATCTGCATGATATAGTCAGGATCGTGATCAAAATAAATCCCTTCCCAGGTATTGAGATGTACCGGACGCGGTTTTTCGATCGGGAACCGTAAAATCTGCTCACGCACAAAGCGGTGGAATTGCTGGCTCATTTGGTTCAGGCCACTGGCGGAATAACTGGCGTACAGCCACGGCGTTTCCAGCGTTTCGCCTTGTTCCAGGCGCTGTTCGCCGGCGAAATACAACGCTTCGGCCTGTATCAGGCGGCGGCCATCAATTTTGATGTCGGCGCGCAGACGATGGTTGCCGCTCCAGCCCAGATGTATTCCCCAGACTTCGCCCTGTTCTTCGCAGAAACCCGGATGACCGATCATCATCGCCGGGAAATATTCGGAGGACGTTTTGCCGCGGCGGTTTTCCTGAATAATGCCGCCGTGATCCAGCAGCGTGCGGTGCGGCTGAAACTCTTTGATCCAGCGACCATGAAACGCCATCACTTCGGCGGCGCGCTCAGGCAGCGGCAGCGTCACGGCCAGTCGTGTCACCTGATAGGTGCCGGGTGTGAGATTGGTCAGCGCATTGCGCGCCTGCAAAACGCCGCTGTCATCCAGGCGCAATTCGCTGCGAAATTGCAGACCGGCAATCGCGTCTTCGGTGGTGATAAGAAGATGATTTTCGTCGTGTTTAACCTGCGTGGTATTGAACACTGGCGACCAGTCCAGCCCGTCGCGATGGCCTTCCATACCCGGCGTGCCGAAAGAACCGCGTCCTGAATCGACGCTGAAATTTACCGGCGCTTCCACATCAATCCGGCCATTAGGCACGGCGCGGCTCATCGAAATGATGTCATCTGCTGAAAACTCACTAAGGCGGTTTCCCCAGTAAAGAATTTCGGCGTAAGGGGTGCAGCGGACGATCAGGCTGGTATTTCCGCCGGTTAAATGAACAATCTGGTTTTCCATATAATCTCTGCTCCAAACAAAAAATTGCGCTGATAAGACGCAATCAGGTGCAGTAACTATTGATCCGAAACGTTTCGGATGGGAATTGTGAAGACTAAAAACTGTGATATAGGGTGGAAAAATAACCTAAAGGGGAAATATCAGCGCGGTGGATGGGCGGTCACGCCCGCCTGCAATTCGGGTTGCCAGAGAACCTGCAAATTCTTCAGCGGTTCGTTGCGGATCAGCGCCATCGTCATGGTGGCTATTTGTAACCCGACCGCTTCACGCGTGCCCTGACGGATGGCGGTTACGGCCACATCGGGCACGCTGTCGCATGGTAATCCGTCAAAGATAATCAGGGAAACACCACCGCTGAGCAGCAATCCGGCTTCATGCAGTGCCAGTGCTGCGCCTTCGCCGTGCATATTGCAGTCGCAGACAATCGCCGTCGGCGGCAGCGGCAGAGCCAGCAGCGCCTGCGTGGTCTGGTATCCGGCGCGACGGCTCGGGCTGATTTTATGCACGTAATCAGGATTATGCGGCAGCGCGTTTTCGCATAATCCGTCGAGATAACCCTGAAAGCGCTGACCGATAAACGATTGCTGATTGTTTTCGCCGAGAAACGCGATGCGCTGATGCCCGAGCGCAGCGAGATGATCGACTGCCATTTGCATTCCGGCGCGGTTATCAAAATCAAACCAGGCGTAATCCTGCGTCAGACAGCCGCTGCGTCCGAGCGCCAGAAACGGAAAATTACGCTGCTGCAAATCCAGCAGACGCGGGTCATTATCCAGCGTATGCGCCACCAGCATGGCATCGACGCGTTTACTTTCGATGAGTCTGCGCCACGAAAACGTGCCCAGTTCATCCGGCACCAGCAGTAAATCGATTTCGTATTTTGCCAGTTCGCGGGTGATACAACCGACCATTTCGATAAACGCGGAATTGCTTAACGGATGAGAAGTGAAGGGGAAAATGAGGCCAACAGCGTCGATCTTACCCATTTTCAACCGGCGCGCGAGGGTGTTTGGCCGGTAGCCTCGCAAATCTGCTGCCGCCTGAACCCGGGCTTTGGTGTCCGCTGAAACGTCATCGTAACCGTTCAGCGCACGGCTGACGGTGGTGACAGAGAGACCGAGATCTTTCGCAATGGCTTTCAGAGACATACTGGCATCCGTTACACAGGTGGGAAGGCACGTGGCGGCAGAATATCACAAACGAGAAAACGGAGCCGAATGGCTCCGTTTTTATCAGGGTACGACAAAATTTACTGCAACGGGCTGAGGGTGATCTCGACGCGACGGTTCTGCGCTTTGCCCGCTTCGGTGCTGTTGGTCGCAATCGGATTGTCCGGGCCAGCGCCGGTGGTATGTACGCGGCTGCCTTCAACACCCTGGGTGATCAGCGCACTGCCCACGCCGTCAGCACGTTGCTGTGACAGTTTCATGTTGAGCGCGCGGGTACCGGTGCTGTCGGTGTAACCGACTACGTTCACGGCAGTTTTCGGATACTCTTTCAGTACCATCGCCACACCGGTCAGCGTGTTAGCGCCCGCCGGTTTCAGCGTGCTGCTGTTGGTATCAAACGTCACATTGTTCGGCATATTCAGCACGATGTTATCGCCCTGACGGGTCACGCTGACGCCGGTGCCTTTCATTTTGTCGCGCAGTTTAGATTCCTGCACGTCCATGTAATAACCTGCACCGCCACCCAGTGCGGCACCGGCTGCTGCGCCGATCAGCGCGCCTTTGCCGCGATCGTGTTTGGAGGAAGACAGCATCCCGACGCCAGCGCCGAGCGCGGCCCCAATACCTGCGCCAATGCCGGATTTCCCTGCTTCTGATTCGCCGGTGTAAGGGTTAGTGGTACAGGCTGACAGGCCCAAAGTGACGCAAAGTACGCCCGCAACCACAAGTAATCTTTTGCTCATCTTATTTCCTTCATGATGTTTTTATTAAGAACTTTACCGCTGCATTATGACTGCCTGCTTTCCAACAAGTTGCACAGAAAAAGGTGTCAAAACATAAACAAATGCAACGAGAGGACATCTGTCCTGCGGCGTTCTGGCGCTCTTTATGCGCAATTTTGCGGTGTTAAGCAGTAGGAGAATTCCGGATATCCCTTTTTGTATTTTTACTCATTTCAGGAACTTATTCCGAAAGCGGCTGGAACCAGCGCAGGATAAAGGTTGGTAAGTCAGTGCCGGGATGGCGGGTACGGGCGGATATTTCAAACTTTTCTTTATGATAGAACGCCACAGCCCGGTGGTTTTGCTGATAGACCTCCAGTAACAGTACCGGGTATTCCTCTTTAGCCGCTGCCATCAGCCGCTGCGCGGTGCCGTCGCCGTAGTGAGATTCTTCAACAAACAGCGCACCGATAAACTGCTGATTCATTACGCCGATAAAGCCGCAAATTTCATCATTTGTACTGCAATCGACCCAGACGCGGGCTTTGGGCAGAAAATCTTCCCTGACCATTTGCAGACTTTCAAACCAGTACGAATCGGCAATAAAAGGATGGGAAAGTAATGAGCTACGCAGCCAGAGCATCAAAATGGCTTCAGTGTCGGCGGACTGCGCAGCGCGGATCATAACGGCTGATTCGCGGGATGGCAGAAGCAATAAGACTGATGATCGTTCACCAGTCCGGCGGCCTGCATAAAGGCGTAACAAATCGTGGATCCGATAAATTTAAAGCCTTTCTTTTTCAGCGCCTTGGACATCGCATCAGACACCGTCGTTTTCGCCGGAACGCCTTCCGGTCCGGGCGGATTATTGATGACCGGATGGCCGCCAACAAAATTCCAGATGAACTCAGAGAAGCTTTCACCGCTGGCTTCCATCGCCAGATATGCTTGTGCGTTGCCGATAATGGCTTTGATTTTGCCTCGGTGGCGAATAATGCCCGCGTCGAGCACCAGACGCTCCACATCCTCATCGGTCATTTTCGCGATGCGTTTGGGGTCAAAATTGTGGAAGTTCTGACGATAATTCTCACGTTTTCTCAGCACGGTAATCCACGACAGCCCCGCCTGCTGGCCTTCCAGGCAAAGCATTTCAAACAATTCGCGGCCATCCAGGACCGGAACGCCCCATTCTTTATCGTGGTATTCGAGGTAAACCGGCTCTTTCGAAACCCAGCTGCATCGGGTAGTCGCCATTCTGTTGTCCTTATAAGAGGCTTAAATGCGTGGCGTCAGTGTGTGACTTCTCGGATAACTCTGCAACGTCGCAATTTCTAAATCTCTGCCTTGACGCTGGTCGGATCTGAACAATATTTAAAGCCAATCATTACGTAATCCTTACGTTAAATCCTAGCGCGACCACGCCGATTTTTTAGGGAAATCACACTTATGACCGGCAACAAAATTTCTGTCTTGCGGCTGACGAAAGGGGCTTTCGCGGTGGCGTTGTGTCTTGGGTTACAGACAACGGCACAGGCTTACGATCAGCTTTATGTTTTCGGCGACAGTCTCAGTGATACCGGCAATATTGGCCGCTGGACTTATGACAGCAATATCCATCCGCTCTATGACGAAATACTGGCGAAAGACTTCGGTACGACGTTAACGCCTTCTTCACAGGGCGGACTGAACTATGCCGAAGGCGGCGGTGTTGCGGTGCCGGGGCTGGATTCTGACTACACCACGCAGGATCAGGTCAAAAATTATCTGGCCTCCACTGGCGGTAAAGCCGATCCGAACGGGCTGTATATTCACTGGATTGGCGGCAATGATCTGGCGGCGGCCGCGCTCAGCCTGAACCCTATCACGGCGTTACAAATTGCCACCAACAGCGCCACGCAGGCCGCGTCTCAGGTGAATGATTTACTCAAAGCAGGTGCGGGAACGGTTGTCGTACCGACGGTGCCCAATATCGGCCTGACGCCGGTGCTGATGGAGAGCGTGATCCAAATCGGATTACTGCCGGTGCAGCAACAGGCGCTCGAAGCGGCTTATGCCTATCTGAATGCGCAAAACACGCCGAACGCGGATGCCCGTACCGAAGCCATTCACAACGCACTGGCTGCTGCTGCGGTGGAAGGTTCGCGCATTCCGCTGGTGCAGGACACTATCGCCAAAGGGCTGGCAGTGGCGTATGACACCTTAAAAGTGGCGGCGGGCGGCCTGACAGAGACCTACAACACCACTGAGGATATTGCGCTGGCGAAAACCGGCGGCAATATTGCGCGCGTGGATATCAACGGACTGTTCAATGAAGTGGTGGCGGATCCGATGATGTACGGATTTGCCAATACGGCAGGCACTGCCTGTCCGGTCGGGACATCTGCTTCCGAATGTACCTCCGGTATGCCGGGCTTCGACGCCAGTAAATCGTTCCTGTTTGCAGACCATTTCCACCCGACACCGCAGGCACATGCGCTGATCGCGCAATACATGCAGTCGGTGCTCAACGGGCCGCTGGAAGTCACGGCGCTGAATCAGGGATCGCTGGCACTGACGAGAAATACACAAGGATTGCTCGACAGCCGCTATCAGCAGTTACGCACGCAGGATAACGATGCCGGTACTTTTGGCATGTTTGGCGGTTACGCCGGACAAAGCGCTGACAGCAAAATGAATCCGTCACTGGGCGACGGCGATTTAACCTCTAACTCGCTCAATATCGGGATGGATTATCAGATGACCGATCGGTGGATGATCGGGCTGATGATTTCCGGTTCAGACGACAAACAGGATCCGACCGACCATTACAGCTACCGTACACGTGGCAAAATGGCGACGGTATTTACGGGCATCAAAATCGCCGAAAACGGCTGGATCAACGGCGATTTACATTATGGATCGCTCAACTATGACGACATCAAACGCAGTATCACGCTCGGGCCGGTGACCCGTACCGAACGCGGCGATACCGATGGCAAACAGATGGGCGGGCGCGTCACGGCTGGCTGGGATTTCCCAATTTTACCGGTACTGAAAACCGGTCCTGTGGCGCAGTACAGCTGGGATTACAGCAGTATCAACGCTTATAACGAACAGGGCGACACCAGCACCTCAATGCGCTTTGGCGACCAGACATCCCATTCACAAATCGGCGCGCTGGGCTGGCGGCTTAATGCACAACTGGGCATCGTCAATCCGTATGCTCAGGTCACCTACGACCGCCAGTTTGGCGATGATACCTACACCGCCACCGGCGCAATCAAATCCACCCGCACCCGCTTCAGCCGCACCACCGGCGAGCAGGACAACGACTGGGTGGATATGACCGCAGGCCTAAACGTGCAGATAACCCACAGCGTCTCGGCTTTTGCCGCTGTTTCGCAAACTACCGGTCTGGATTCCGGCGAGCAGACTTCCTATAACGCCGGGATCAGCGCGCGGTTTTAACGGTAAAAGGGGCAATCAGCCCCTTTAACTTTCCGAAAATTCTCGCTGAAACCTAAACACTGCCTCTCCGTATGCCTTAGTTGCCTGATTCTGGCTGATTATCTTCCGTTCAGCGGGTATACTGTCGGACTCTCTTTAAACCCACTTTCTCGCGTGCGAATCCAACATGCAAAAGTTTGATACCAAGACATTTCAGGGCCTGATCCTGACACTGCAAGATTATTGGGCGCAGCAGGGCTGCACCATTGTTCAACCGCTGGATATGGAAGTCGGCGCGGGCACCTCGCACCCGATGACAAGCCTGCGCGCACTCGGCCCTGAGCCTTTTGCGGCAGCGTACGTCCAGCCTTCACGCCGTCCGACCGATGGGCGCTACGGCGAAAACCCAAACCGCCTGCAGCACTATTATCAGTTCCAGGTGATGATTAAACCTTCACCGGAAAACATCCAGGAGCTGTACCTCGGCTCGTTGAGAGAGCTGGGTCTTGACCCGCTGATCCACGATATCCGCTTCGTTGAAGATAACTGGGAAAACCCGACGCTCGGCGCCTGGGGTCTCGGCTGGGAAGTGTGGCTGAACGGCATGGAAGTGACGCAGTTCACTTACTTCCAGCAGGTCGGCGGCCTGGAATGTAAACCTGTGACCGGTGAAATCACTTACGGTCTGGAGCGTCTGGCGATGTACATCCAGGGCGTGGACAGCGTTTACGATCTGGTCTGGAGCAACGGTCCGCTGGGCAAAACCACCTACGGCGACGTATTCCATCAGAACGAAGTTGAGCAATCGACTTATAACTTCGAATACGCCGATGTCGATTTCCTGTTCACCTGTTTTGAACAGCACGAGAAAGAAGCGCAAACCCTGCTGGCTCTCGAAAAGCCACTGGCACTGCCAGCGTACGAACGCATCCTGAAAGCAGCCCATTGCTTCAACCTGCTCGACGCGCGTAAAGCGATTTCTGTGACTGAACGTCAGCGCTACATTCTGCGCATCCGTACCCTGACTAAAGCGGTAGCTGAGGCGTACTACGCTTCCCGCGAAGTGCTGGGCTTCCCGATGTGCAAAAAGAACGAGAAGTGAGATAAGTCCATGACTGAAAAAACATTTCTGGTGGAAATCGGCACGGAAGAACTGCCACCGAAGGCTCTGCGCAGCCTTGCTGAATCTTTTGCAGCTAACCTGACTGCGGAGCTGGATGCGGCGAATCTGCCACACGGCGAAGTTAAGTGGTTTGCAGCACCGCGCCGTCTGGCGCTGAAAGTCTCCGGCCTGCATGAATCTCAGGCTGACCGCGAAGTTGAAAAACGTGGCCCGGCTGTGGCGCAGGCGTTCGATGCTGAAGGTAAACCAAGCAAAGCCGCTGAAGGTTGGGCTCGCGGTTGCGGTATCACCGTTGATCAGGCCGATCGTCTGGTCACCGACAAAGGTGAATGGCTGGTGTATCGTGCGCACGTCAAGGGTGAAAGCGCCCAACAACTGCTGCCTGCGATGATCGCGGCCTCTCTGGCTAAACTGCCTATTCCTAAACTGATGCGCTGGGGCGATTCTGACATACAGTTTGTGCGTCCGGTTCACACCGTGACTCTGCTGTTAGGTGATGAACTGATCCCGGCGAAAATCCTCGGTATCGATTCTGCCCGCACCATTCGCGGTCACCGCTTCATGGGCGAGCCTGAATTCACGATTGATAATGCCGATCAGTATCCGCAAATTCTGCTGGAGCGCGGTAAAGTCATCGCTGATTACGAGCAGCGTAAAGCGCTGATCAAACAGGATGCCGAGAAAGCAGCGAAAGAGATTGGCGGTATCGCTGATCTGAGCGAAAGCCTGCTGGAAGAAGTCGCGTCTCTAGTTGAATGGCCGGTGGTGCTGACCGCAAAATTCGAAGAGAAATTCCTGGCAGTTCCGGCTGAAGCGCTGGTTTACACCATGAAAGGCGACCAGAAATATTTCCCGGTGTACGACGCCGCGGGCAAACTTCTGCCGAACTTCATCTTTGTGGCCAACATCGAATCGAAAGATCCGCAGCAAATCATTTCCGGTAACGAGAAAGTGGTGCGTCCGCGTCTGGCTGATGCCGAATTCTTCTTCAATACCGACCGCAAAAAACGTCTCGAAGATAACCTGCCGCGTCTGGAAACCGTACTGTTCCAGAAACAGCTGGGTACACTGCGCGACAAAACTGACCGTATTCAGGCGCTGTCCGGCTGGATCGCTGAGAAAATCGGCGCCAACGTTGAGAACGCTAAACGCGCCGGTCTGCTGTCAAAATGTGACCTGATGACCAACATGGTCTTCGAATTCACCGACACGCAGGGCGTGATGGGCATGCACTATGCGCGTCACGACGGCGAGCAGGAAGAAGTCGCGGTTGCACTGAACGAACAGTATCAGCCACGCTTTGCGGGCGACGAATTACCGGCCTCGCTGGTGGCGTGCGCGCTGGCAATCGCAGACAAAATGGACACCCTGGCCGGTATTTTCGGTATCGGTCAACATCCGAAAGGTGACAAAGACCCGTTCGCACTGCGTCGTGCAGCGCTGGGTGTTCTGCGTATTATCGTTGAGAAAAACCTTTCGCTCGACCTGCAAACCCTGACCGAAGAAGCGGTGCGTCTGTATGGCGACAAGCTGACTAACGCCAAGGTTGTCGATGAAGTGGTTGATTTCATGCTCGGTCGTTTCCGTGCGTGGTATCAGGAAGAAGGTCACGCTGTCGATACCATTCAGGCTGTGCTGGCACGTCGTCCGACCAAACCGGCAGATTTCGATGCGCGTGTGAAAGCGGTGAGCTACTTCCGTACGCTGGACGAAGCGGCAACGCTGGCTGCGGCCAACAAACGTGTATCCAACATTCTGGCGAAATCGACAGACGTTCTGCTGGATCATGTTCACGCATCTGTGCTGAAAGAACCCGCTGAGCTGAAACTGGCAACGCATCTGGTGGTTCTGCGCGACAAACTGGAACCGCTGTTTGCGGCCGGTGAGTACAAAGAAGCGCTGGTGGAACTGGCTGCGCTGCGCGAAACCGTCGATACGTTCTTTGATACCGTAATGGTGATGGATGAGAACGAAGCGGTGCGTATCAACCGCCTGACGTTGCTGTCTAAACTGCGTGAGCTGTTCCTGCAAGTTGCGGATATTTCGCTGCTTCAGTAAGCAGTTGACTTTTTAAAGTCAAAATCAAAGTCAAGGTCGTGGGCATCGGCCCACACCGACCAGAGGGAGAATAAACCTTCTCCCTCTGGACTCCCGCGTTTTCTCACAGCGCGCTCTGCTCGCTGACTATGTTTCAGCTGCCGTGGCGACAGCCGCAAAATTCCGCCGCTGCGCGGAGCCCTCCGTTCGGGTTACAACCCGCGTAAAAAGACACGCGGTTTTGCACCTCTCCTCCGGCGGTATTTTGGAACCGGCCTCAGGCTTTGACTTCACAACCTTACTTTCTTTATTTTTTAAAAAGCTGCGGGCCAGTGTGGGCGGCGAGCCCGCGGTGTTGCTCCTGACCTTGAACTTCAAATTTAAAACTTTTCTACGCTTTTTTAAAAAGCGTTCTCTCCCCAATTGTTCTATCCTATAACCCGCATGGAATGCACAGCATCGGCAGGGAACTGGCCGGAAGAAGAACATTGAAATCAGGAGTCAGGACTCATGGCTGTAGGGATCAGAAGCGGTGTATTTTCTCGCTGGCTGGCGCCGTTTATCGCATTGCTGGTGGTTTTCCAGCTCACTGCATGTGGCGATAAAGAACCGGAACAACGCAAAGCCTTTATCGATTATTTGCAAAATACCGTCATGCGCAGCGGGCAAAACCTGCCTTCGCTGAGTGAAGATCAGAAGCAACGTTTTGGTAATTACGCGAATGACTACGGCATCATCCTGTCGTTCTCCCGCCAGATGAAAGGTGCCGTTGAAGGCAGCCTTGTCCCGGTGGTCAGCGCGATTGGTCAGGTGCGTAGTCCGCAGGATTACATGACCCAGCGCAGCGCGTTGCAGCAGGCAGCCAGCACGCTGAGCATGCTGAATGCACAGTTGCGTGACTCAAAAGTGAAAGCTGATACTGCAATGGCCGCACTGAAACAACCGGATGATCTGAAAGCGGTTTATGGTCAGGTGTACAACACTGTGGTAACCCAGCCGGCGAACGTGCTGACTCCGCTGGTGCCAGCGCTGCAAAGCTTCACGCAGGATATCGTCTCTGTCGGTGATTACCTGCAACAGCAGGGGACTCAGGTCGCTTTCGCCAATGGCGGCGTACAGTTCCCGACGCAGCAACAGGCCACACAGTACAACACGATGATGTCAAATCTGGTCGGCAAACAGCAGACATTGCTTCAGGCGCAAAAAGTCGCCCAGGGCGATTTCAGCAACTAAGCCAGATTAAGATGTGATATACAGAAGCCACGCTCAAATGCGTGGCTTTTTTATTTCTTAAAACCAAACGCAATAAGGCAAATCAGAGGGAGATCACAAATTACGATAATAATAAAAAATCCCGTTTTGTGGTTTAATTCACAAACAGCCTGTTGCGTGATGTCATAGTTTATGAAAATTACGTTTTTCGTGTGATCTCTGTCGTATTATATTATCTCTATTCATTTTTTTATAATGCAGTTCACAAATTCTTGTCGGTTTGATTAAATTCATTTCAGAGAATATGCTCCTGAATATAAATACTCATTGATATAAATAAGGATGAATAATGCCATCATTAATGGATTTTTTCGATCGTGAAAGTATTGCGATATATTCATCCGCTGACGACTGGTCTCAGGCGATAGATTTATCAATGAAGAATATTCTGGAAAGAAAATATATTACACCAGATTACATTCAGGCGATTAAAGACACTACCCGCGAAATTGGCCCTTATTATTTACTCGCCCCCGGTATTGCTATGCCTCATGCAAGGCCGGAATGCGGGGCGCTGCACACGGCGCTGAGCTTTACGCTGCTGCGTCAGGGTGTCAGCTTTGACGCAGAAAGCCCGCCGGTTCGTTTGCTTATCGGATTAGCCGCGAAAGATTCTGATTCACACATAGAGGCGATTCAGGCGTTAAGTGAAATTCTTTGCGAAGATGAAGTTATTGATGAATTACTCAATTCAAAAAACACTGAGGAATTAATTAATATCATTCAGCGTTATTAGTTTTATCCTAACACCACACAGGATTTTAATATGGCTAATAAATCAATGCGCGCCAGAGTGCAGGCTTTTGGCGGCTTTCTCACTGCTATGGTTATTCCCAATATAGGTGCGTTTATTGCCTGGGGTTTTATTACTGCGTTATTTATCCCAACCGGATGGACACCCAATCCGCACTTCGGCCAGCTTGTCGGGCCAATGATCACTTACTTGTTGCCGCTGATGATCGGTTCTACCGGCGGGCATTTGATTGGTGGAAAACGCGGTGCCGTGATGGGCGGAATTGGTACGATGGGGGTGATTGTCGGGGCTGACATTCCGATGTTTATCGGCGCGATGGTGATGGGGCCGCTGGGCGGATATGTCATCAAAAAGGTCGATAAACTGCTGGAGAAGCGCATTCCGGCGGGCTTTGAGATGGTCATCAATAATTTCTCTCTCGGCATTCTCGGTATGCTGCTTTGTCTGCTGGCGTATGAAGTGATCGGCCCGGCGGTGATGGCGGCCAATAACGTGGTGAAAGAGGGGATTGAAGCGCTGGTGGCGACCGGTTATCTGCCGCTGCTGTCAGTGATTAATGAACCGGCCAAAGTGTTGTTCCTGAACAACGCGATCGACCAGGGCGTTTATTATCCGCTGGGAATGCAGGACACCGCCGTTGCCGGAAAATCGATTTATTTCATGGTGGCCTCCAATCCCGGCCCCGGTCTGGGCATCCTGCTGGCGTTTTCGCTGTTCGGCAAAGGGCTGAGCAAAAAGTCCGCGCCCGGCGCGATGATCATCCATTTTCTCGGCGGTATCCACGAGCTGTATTTCCCGTATGTGCTGATGAAACCGCTGATGATTATCGCCATAATTGCGGGCGGTATGACCGGTATTTACATCTTCGAACTGTTTGGTGCGGGGCTGGTGGCGGGGCCAAGTCCGGGTTCTATTTTTGCCTATCTGGCGCTGACGCCGCGCGGGGGCTTTATGGGAACCTGCGCGGGCGTTCTGGCCGGAACCGTCGTTTCTTTTGTCGTTGCCTCCGCCATTCTGAAATTCGATAAATCCCCTGCGGAGGACGGTTTTGCAGATTCTCAGGCCGCCAGCAAAAAGCGCAAAGCCGAAGGCAAAAGCGGGATGCAGCCTGTTGCGGCCAGTATCCGGTTAATTGCCTTTGTGTGCGATGCGGGAATGGGCTCGAGCGCGATGGGTGCGACGACGTTTCGTAAAAAGCTGCAAAAAGCCGGTTATGAAATCGAAGTGAAGCATTACTCCATCGAAAACATTCCCGCCGATGCCGACATTATTGTGACCCACGCCAGCCTCGAAGGCCGCGCTCAGCGTGTGACCGACCAGCCACTGATTCTGATTAAAAATTATCTCGGCGATCCGGCGCTCGATGCGTTGTTTGCCGACATCACTTCCCCGGTCCAGCAAGGAGCAACAGCATGAAAACCAAAGTCGCCGCCATCTACGGTAAAAAAGATGTAAGACTCCGCGAGTTCGAACTGCCGGAAATCACCGATGACGAACTGCTGGTGAGCGTGGTGTCAGACAGCGTTTGCCTGTCGACCTACAAAGCGGCGTTGCTGGGTGGTGAGCATAAACGCGTGCCGGAAGATATCGCCGATCATCCGGCGGTGACCGGGCACGAATGCGCGGGCGTGATTGTGCAGGTGGGCAAAAATCTCAGAAACCGTTTTGAAGTGGGAAAACGTTTCGTGCTGCAACCGGCGATGGGGCTGCCGAGCGGATATTCCGCCGGATACAGCTACGAAACCTTTGGCGGTAACGCGACGTACATGATCATCCCGAAACTGGCTATCGACCTGGGCTGTGTTCTGCCGTACGAAGGGCGCTATTTCGCCGCCGCGTCGCTGGCCGAACCAATGTGCTGCATTATCGGCGCGTATCACGCCAGTTATCACACGACGCAATATGTCTATGAGCATCAGATGGGCATCAAAGCGGGGGGGAATCTGGCGCTGCTGGCCTGCGCGGGGCCGATGGGCATTGGTGCGATTGATTATGCAGTCAACGGCGATGTGCGTCCGGCGCGGGTTGTGGTGGTGGATATCGACGAACAGCGGCTGGCGCGCGCAGAACAGCTTCTGCCGGTAGCGATGGCGGCAGAAAAGGGCATCGAACTTTTGTATATCAACAGCAAAACGTTGTCTGATCCGGCAGCGGCGTTGCGCGAAATGACCGGCGGCGCAGGTTTTGATGATGTCTTTGTTTTCGCGGCCGTGGCGGAAGTTATTGAACTGGGCGATGCGCTGTTAGGTGAAGACGGTTGCCTGAATTTCTTTGCCGGACCGACTGACAAAAACTTCAGCGTTCCCTTTAATTTCTACAACGTTCACTACGGTTCTACGCACATTGTCGGCACATCCGGCGGTTCGACCGGTGATATGGAAGAGGCGCTGGCGCTGACGGCAGCCGGACGAATTCAGCCTTCTTATATGATAACGCACATTGGCGGACTGGACGCCGTACCGGAAACCGTCCTCAATCTGCCGCATATTCCGGGCGGTAAAAAGCTTATCTATAACGGTATTTCCCTGCCGCTGACAGCCATTGAGGATTTTGCAGAATTAGGCAAAACCGATCCGCTGTTTGCCTTGCTGGCGGAGCGAGTGGCACCGACGCACGGCGTCTGGAATGAGCTGGCCGAGCAGGTGCTGCTGAACCATTTTGGTGTTTCTACCGGGCTGTAATATCATCGGTTCTCCTCATTAATGACGGCGTTTAAGGGAAGGATGACTGTATTCACTGAAGATCAGGTGCTGGAGACGCTCTCCGGCCAGACGAACCTCAATGATTTTCTGCATGCCGCGAATGCCATTTTGCTCAGCGGCATAAAACAGTTCCTTCCCCACCTTTTTATCAATAATGACGAGGATATCCGCGAGTTTGCCGTAAAGCCTTTACTCGCTAAATCAGGCCCGCTGGACAGTATAGATGTGTCCCTGAGGCTGATTTATGCGCTGGGAAAAATCAAAAAACCGGTCTATGCAGATATTTTGCTGTTTTCTCAGCTGGACGAGCACCTGAAAGCAGGGGCAGAAATTGTGGAATTTCATGAAGAAACCGCTTATGAATTTATCCAGAATTTGAGCTGTGTGACGGAGAACACGCTGATGTTCCAGTCTGTCGGGAAAATGAAGTTTGCCGGTTTTGAAACTTTCAGTAAGGCGCGTTACGGTAATCTGGTGAGGACGGCACTGTCGCTGGCAGTGACGGATTTACTCAAGGAACTGACTTATGAACGTGACGCTGACCATTAACGGACTGACCACGCAGGCTTATTTTCCCGACCAGGATATTGAACAGCTACACCTCCCCCTTCTGCACCGTTTTTCCTTACAGCAGCGCGAGCTTAACCGGCCTTTGGTGGTGTTTCTGGTCGCGCCTCCCGGCACAGGTAAATCGACACTTTCCGCTTTCTGGCAAAAGCTCTCCCATGAATCGCCGGATTTAGTCCCTTTGCAGACCCTGCCGATGGACGGTTTTCATCATCGCAACGACTGGCTGGAAACACATAACTTACGTCAGAAAAAAGGTGCGCCCCACACGTTTGATGTCACGAAACTGCGCGACGCGCTGATGGCATTACGCGAACCGGGAAGCCGTTGGCCTGAATACAGCCGCACGCTGCATGAACCGGTCGAAGGGGCGATTCATGTGACTGCGCCCATTCTGATTGTTGAGGGGAACTGGCTGCTGCTCGGCGATGACGGCTGGCGGCAACTGGCAGAATATTGCGATCTGAGCGTCTTTATTCGTGCCAGTCCGGACGTGCTGCGCGGCAGATTAATTGATCGAAAAATTCGTGGTGGTGTGACGCCTGCACAGGCCAGTGATTTTTACGCTGCGACGGACGAGCCCAATGTGGCGCGGGTTCTGACGGGGAGTCGCCCGGCAGATATCACCCTGCGCATGTCGGGCGATGGCGCTTATCATTTTGAGTGATGGTTACGTCGGGATTTATAAAAAATGACAATTTTTCGCCTGCAAAGCTGGCTGAATTCCTCTACTTTTGAAGGCAACTGTCCGTTTTTCCCCGTATTTCACTTTAAGGATTTTTGATGAAACGTCAGACGATGACTCTGTTGGCTTCTCTTGTGCTGGCTCCGACGCTGGCTTTTGCTGCCGACAGCGCAACCGCAGATTTCACCCCGGCGCAGCAGGAAGCCATTGGTAAAATTGCGGCGGATTACATGTTGCAGCATCCGGAAATTCTGGTGCAGGTCAGCCAGAAATTGCAGGCACAGCAGGCGGATCAGCAACAACAGCAAACCCTGAGCGCAGTGCTGGCCAATTCCAAAGCGCTGGTGAATGATCCTGCGACCCCAAGCTATGGCCCGAAAGATGCCAAAGTGGCGTTCGTGGAATTCTTCGATTACCAGTGTCTGTATTGCAGCCACATGGCACCGCTGGTCGAGCAGACGGTGAAAGCCAATCCGAACGTACGTTTCGTCTTTAAAGAATGGCCAATCTTCGGTGACCGCTGGAAAGCGTCCATCACTGCCGCAGAAACCGGTATGGCAATCTGGAAAGAAAAAGGTGCTCAGGCGTACTTTGATTATCACAACAGCATTTACCGCACCGGCCATGACGAAGGCAAACTGACCGATGCTGATATCGCGGGCGCAGTGAAAGCTGCGAAAGCCACCGCGCCAACTGACGCACAGCGCAAAGCAACGCACGAAGCCATCGCCTCGAACGATGAACTGGCGCGTACGCTGGGCTTCAGCGGTACGCCTGGTTTTGTTGTGATGCCCACCAGTGGCGCGACCGCGGAAAACACCACCGTGTTGCCAGGTGCCGTGTCTGCTGAAGAATTGCAGGCCGCTATCGTGAAGGCGCAGGGCGGGAAATAATCCCCCGCACATAAACTCAGTAAAATACGGCGGACTGTCAGGCAGTTCGCCGTTTTGCTTTTCTTTCCACTGCCTGTAATTTTATTTCAACATCTCCCCCGTAAACTCGGTTTTCCCTTTCTGAGACACGTCTGAATGCTTTTTAAGCGAAATGCACAAGTCCGCCTAAAAATACTTTGTGATGAATATCACGTTTTAATGATAAAGACTCGTTAACAAATGGTGACTTAAGTCACATTTTTCAGGGTTGTGAGTTCAATTATTCGCCTGTGTAGCTCGGTTACAGCCTGTTTTTGTGATCATGATCACCAAAAGTGAGGGGGTGATGGTCGTGTACGTGTGATCTCCATCACGCGCTGCCGGGTGGCTACGCGAGGCCTATAATCACGTGGTAGAGTCCGCCTCGCAGACAGCAATTCGACGGACGGATTTTTAAAGCAGTGGCAGAAAAACCGAAACAACCGTCACCGATAATTAACTGATATCACGCGCTCTATTGTCAGCGCGTATCAATAGGGGTGCGTTTTATGTTTTCACCAGACGTTAAGATCAAAGTTCAAAACTTTGGTCGCTTCCTGAGTAACATGGTAATGCCCAACATCGGCGCGTTTATCGCCTGGGGTATCATTACCGCTCTGTTCATTCCTACCGGCTGGATCCCTAATGAAACATTAGCGAAGCTGGTTGGCCCGATGATCACCTATCTCCTGCCATTGCTCATCGGTTATACCGGTGGTCGTCTGGTTGGTGGTGACCGCGGTGGTGTGGTCGGCGCAATCACCGTCATGGGTGTTATCGTTGGTGCGGATATGCCAATGTTCCTCGGCGCAATGATTGCAGGTCCGCTGGGCGGCTGGTGCATCAAGCGTTTCGATCGCTGGGTTGACGGTAAAATCAAAAGCGGCTTCGAGATGCTGGTTAACAACTTCTCGGCCGGTATTATCGGTATGCTGCTGGCAATTTTGGCCTTCCTGGCAATTGGTCCGCTGGTAGAAGCACTGTCTAAATTGCTGGCTGCAGGCGTGCACATCATGGTTATTCATAACCTGTTGCCGCTGGCCTCTATCTTTGTTGAACCGGCGAAAATCCTGTTCCTCAACAACGCTATCAACCACGGTATCTTCTCTCCGCTGGGCATCCAGCAGGCGACTGAAACCGGTAAATCTATCTTCTTCCTGATCGAAGCGAACCCGGGTCCGGGTATGGGCGTCCTGATGGCGTACATGTTCTTCGGTCGTGGCAGCGCTAAGCAATCTGCTGGCGGCGCGGCAATCATCCACTTCCTGGGTGGTATCCACGAAATTTACTTCCCGTATGTTCTGATGAACCCGCGTCTGTTACTGGCGGTTATTCTGGGCGGTATGACGGGCGTGTTCACCCTGACTCTGCTGAATGGCGGTCTGGTGTCTCCGGCTTCTCCGGGCTCCATCCTGGCGGTTCTGGCGATGACGCCAAAAGGCGCGTACTTCGCTAACATCGCGGCCATCGTGGCAGCATTTGCAGTGTCCTTCGTTATCTCTTCTTTCCTGCTGAAAACCACCAAAGCGAAAGATGGCGACGACCTGGACGAAGCAACCCGTCGTATGCAGGACATGAAAGCTCAGTCTAAAGGCGGCAAACCTGCTGTTGCAGGTGTGGCGGGTGACCTGTCTACGGTGCGTAAAATCATCGTAGCCTGTGACGCCGGTATGGGTTCCAGCGCAATGGGTGCCGGTGTTCTGCGCAAAAAAGTGCAGGATGCAGGACTGACCAACATCAGCGTGACCAACAGTGCCATCAACAATCTGCCTGATGATGTAGATCTGGTGATTACGCACCGTGACCTGACTGAACGCGCCATGCGTCAGGTGCCGCATGCACAGCACATTTCACTGACCAACTTCCTCGACAGCGGCCTGTACACTGACCTGACTTCCCGTCTGGTGGAAGTGAACAAAGCCAGCCAGTATAAAGAGAAAGTGACCACAACGCTGGGTGACAGCATCGTGGCGGACAATGAAAACGAAAACCTGTTCCGTATCAGCGAAAGCAACATCTTCCTCGGCCTGAGCGCGGGCACGAAAGAAGAAGCGATTCGTTTTGCCGGTGAGCAACTGGTGAAAGGCGGGTATGTTCAGGCAGAATATGTGGAAGCGATGCTGGCACGTGAACAGCTGACCTCGACGTATCTGGGTGAATCCATCGCTGTGCCACACGGCACCATCGAAGCGAAAGACCGCGTACTGAAAACCGGTATCGTGTTCTGCCAGTATCCGGCGGGCATCCGCTGGGGCGATGATGAAGATGACCGCGCACGTCTGGTCGTCGGAATCGCAGCACGCAATAATGAGCACATCAACGTCATCACCAAGCTGACCACAGCGCTGGACGAAGACGGTGTTATCGAGCGTCTGGCGAATACCACCAGCGTTGAAGAAGTTCTGTCCATTCTTCGCGGCTGATATTGAGCGGTTAATCGAAAAGTAATTACTAAGCGGGTCTTGCGAGACCCGCTTGTTGATTCGGAGCCCGGTGCTCCTCACGATTTGAAGGAATAAATATGAAAGCATTACATTTTGGTGCAGGTAATATTGGTCGCGGTTTTATCGGTAAATTACTTGCCGATGCCGGGATTGAACTGACGTTTGCCGATGTCAGCCCTGCTTTGCTGGATGCACTGAACAGCCGCAAAGGTTACGACGTGCACGTTGTCGGTGAACAGGCCACCGTTGAGCCTGTCAGCAATGTGAATGCCGTGAACAGCGCCGGTCAGGATGCCATTAACCTGATCGCTGAAGTGGATTTAGTGACCACTGCCGTCGGCCCGACCGTGCTTGAAAAAATCGCGCCGAACGTTGCCAAAGGTCTGGTGTTGCGTCATCAGCAAGGCAACCAAAAGCCGCTGAATATCATCGCCTGTGAAAACATGGTGCGCGGCACCAGCCAGTTTAAACAGCACGTATTCAACGCGCTGCCGGAAGATGAAAAAGCCTGGGTTGAAGCGCATATCGGTTTTGTCGATTCCGCGGTAGACCGTATCGTTCCGCCAGCGGCTGCCGGTACCACCGATCCGCTGGAAGTCACCGTTGAAACCTTCAGCGAATGGATTGTGGACAAAACACAGTTCAAAGGTGAATTGCCGCAAATCGCCGGTATGGAACTGACTGATAACCTGATGGCGTTCGTCGAGCGTAAACTGTTCACCCTGAATACCGGTCATGCGATCACTGCGTATCTCGGTCAGCAGGCTGGCCACGCGACAATTCGTGATGCGATCCTCGACGAGAAAGTCCGTCTGGTCGTGCGTGGTGCGATGGAAGAAAGCGGTGAAGTGCTGATCCGTCGTTACGGTTTTGACCCGGAAAAACATTTCGCCTACATCGAAAAGATTCTGACCCGTTTCGAAAACCCTTACCTGCATGACGACGTTGAGCGCGTTGGCCGTCAGCCCCTGCGTAAACTGAGCGCAGGCGACCGACTGATTAAACCGTTGCTGGGTACGCAGGAATACCGTCTGCCGAACGATAATCTGATCAGAGGAATTGCGGCTGCAATGCATTACCGCAGTGAACAAGACCCGCAAGCTAAAGAACTGGTAGAATTGCTGGAGAAAGTAGGGCCAAAAGCTGCCCTCGCCCAGATTTCAGGTCTGCCGGAAGATGGCGAAGTTGTGGCGAAAGCCGTCGCTCTCTACGAATCGATGCACTAATACTGCGTTTATTTTGATTTCGCCAACACCAGGCAAAGAAAGCCCTGTCGGGCAGGATGTTTCTGCCCGACATGCGCGCATCATGGATGACGCCAGGGGCGCTGTCAGCATCGGCACTTTACTGCAAGTAAGCCCTATGGAAAAAGCTCAGGCGTTTGAAAACCGTGTACTTGAAAAGCTTAATGCGGGTAAAACCGTGCGCAGCTTTTTGATGACCGCTGTGGAATTGCTGGCCGAAGCGCTGGATATTCTGGTGGTGCAGGTTTTCCGCAAAGACGATTACGCAGTGAAATATGCCGTCGAACCGTTACTGACCGGTACCGGTCCGCTCGGTGATTTGACTGTGCGTCTCAAACTGATTTACGCGCTGGGTGTGATCAGCCGTCATGAATACGAAGATGCCGAATTACTGATGGCGCTGCGTGAAGAGCTGAATTACGACGGTGAAGAGTATCGTTTTACCGATGATGAAATTCTCGGTCCGTTCGGCGAACTGCATTGTGTGACTGAACTGCCACCGGCACCGACTTTCCTGAAACCTGGAGAAGCCGACGAATCGCTGATCGCCATGCAACGTCAGCGCTACCAGCAAATCGTCCGCTCCACGATGGTCCTGTCCGTGACCGGGCTGATCGCCCATATCAGTAATCAGCAGCCCTCACGATTATCCCCGGTGCAAAAATAAATCCCCGTCATACTTCGAGCTGCAGATGCGTTGGCTGCGTTCAGTCACCCGAATCACTTACTTGTGTAAGCTCATTGTGACTCCATCACTTGCCGCCTTTCTGCAACCCGAACTATTTTGGGGATCCGCTTTAGTTAAGTGCATGGCGCACTTCGCCAATCAGAAGCCACAGCGCAGTTAACGCCATCATGCCGCCCATGATGGTATTGAACATTTTCAGCTTCCATTCCACACGTAACGCCTGGCGTAACCTGTCACCCATCACCACCCAGACCAGAATGCACGGCAGATTGATCAGCGCGAAGCCGATACAAATCAGCAACGTGTGATGCAGCATATTGCCATCGGGCGGCGTAAACAGAATCGCCACGTTGGTCGCCATCAGCCAGGCTTTCGGGTTCACTGCCTGAAATAATGCGCCATTAATCATATTCATCGGCTGCTGTTTCTCGCCTTCTTTCGGCGAGCCGGAACGATAAATTTTCCACGACAGCCAGAAAAGATACGCGCAGCCGATTGCCGCCATCGGCAGGCGCACGACCGTCATCCAGCTGAGTAAAATCGCCAGCATGGAGGTCATCAGGGCGCACTGCACTACGCAGCCGAGAGTGATCCCCAGCATCATCGGCACGCTGCGGCGCAGCCCGAAATTGACGCCTGAAGCGGCGAGCAACAGATTGTTCGGGCCGGGCGTTATCGACATGACGGTGACGTAACTGACAAAAGCGGTATCTATCATTTTAGTTTTCCTGCATCCCCTGTTTTCCAGAGAACCAGAATAATCAGAGACCGGGAAAGGTAACAGAACCAAAAATACGCTATTGTCATGGTTACAGATTGCCTTAAGGAAAACTGTTTCCATCACTTTTCACGGAACTGACACCATGACTGACACGGCAGATTTCAGCGACACCCGATATAACCAGCTGGCGGAACAACTGGCGGACGCCATTCGTCGCGGCACACTCGCGCCGGGCAGCCGTTTGCCGTCAGTGCGGCGCAGCGCGCAAACCTGGTCAGTCAGTATTAACACTGTGGTGGCGGCATACCGGCGGCTGGAAGATCGCGGGTTTATTGAGGCGCGCCCGCAGTCCGGATTTTATGTCCGTGCCGCGCTGCCTGCGCTGACCCATCAGCCGCATGAGCAGCCGCAGACGCCCGCCGCAGAACCGGCAGATGAAGTGCTGGACTTGATCGACAAAGTCTTCGCCTCGCAAATCGACCCGACCTACACCAATCTTTCGCTGGCCTGTCCGCAGTCGAATGATTTTTACCCGACCAGAAAGCTCGGGCGGATTATGTCGTCACTTTTGCGACGCCAGCCGAATCTCATCGGGCAATACGCGCTGCCGCCGGGCAGTCCGGCGTTACGTCAGCAAATCGCCCGCCGCGCACTGACGCTCGGCATGATTTTAGAACCCGCTGACATCACGATTACCCACGGCTGCATGGAGGCGTTGCAGCTGGCGCTGCGCGTCACCACCAAACCGGGCGACAGCGTTGGGCTGGAAACGCCGACTTATTTTTATCTGCTGCCGATGCTGGCGAGCCTTGGGCTGAAAGCGGTGGAAATCCCGACTGATCCGCAAACCGGTTTATCGCTGGATGTGCTGGAAATGCTGCTCACCGAAAAGCGCCTGAATGCAGTGATCGCCATGCCAACGGCGCAAAATCCGCTGGGCTTTACCATGCCGCTGGCGGCGAAAAAACGGCTGGCACGCCTGATGAACGATCACCAGGTGCCGCTGATTGAAGACGGTTTGTATGCGGAAATTCAGTTCGGTGCGACGCTGTCTCCGGCCGTGAAATCTTTTGACCGCGATGGCTGGATCCTGTTTTGCACCAGCTTCACCAAAACGCTGGCCCCTGATTTTCGTATCGGTTGGGTGGAAGGGGGGCGCTTTGCTGATAAGCTGCATAAACTAAAAGCGGTATCGTCGATGGCGGAATCCGCTTTGCTTTCCCAAACGCTGACGGTGTTTCTGGAATCGGGCGGTTATGACCATCATCTGCGGGCTTTGCGTAAGCGCTATGCGTCACAAGTTGAGCAGGCTCGCGCGCTGATCGCCCGCCATTTTCCGCAGGGCACTCGCGCTACACAACCGGCCGGTGGCTTCGTGATTTGGGTCGATTTCCCGCCGGGCGTGGATTGCGTCACGCTGTTTCACCAGTTGCTGAAAGATAAAATTTGTATGACGCCGGGGCAGTTATATTCGCCGAGCGGGCGCTACAGTAACGGGCTGCGGTTGTCGTGCTGCTATGTTTTTGATACGCGCTATATTTCGGCGATGATCCGCATTGGTGAGCGGGCGTGCGAGATGTGCGGTTTGCCGCCGGGGCTGGCAGAAACGCAGGAGCAAGCTGAAGAATCGCGCACTTCCTGATACACTGACGTTTATTATTCCCAATTTACAGTCGTGCCCGCTGCGGCATGAACGGATCTGAAACCATGAAAGAAGTCGAAAAAGCCGAGATCAAGCGTCTCAGCGATATGCTGGATGCACTGAATCACAAAGATGCGACCGTTATTCAGGCAGGTAATGCTGAACTGATCGACAAGCACGAAGAAGAGAAAGAAAAGCTGGCTGCCGAGATCGCGCGTCTGAAAGAAGTTCGTGTGAAAAAACTCAGCACCGAAGCGCAGAAGCTGGAAAAGCTGTTCAGCCGTGAAATCACCAAGAAAGAACAGGCTGATATGGGCACGCTGAAGAAAACCGTGCGCGGCATCGTGGTGGTTCACCCGATGACTGCACTGGGCCGCGAAATGGGCCTGAAAGCGGTGACCGGTTTCGCTAAGAAAGAATTTTGATCTAACACCCGGGCAGACCAGTCGGCTCTGCCCCGGTGTAAAAATTACTTCCCAAACAATCTCCGCCCGAAATCCTCTATCTTGCGATTTACCAGACGCATTTGCATGGTTTTGCTCCAGCTCGCCGAAATTCCCGCCGCAGACATCAGACGCCGGTACTGTTCTTCATCGAACGGCATATGAAACGCGATTGAAATCGCTTCAGCAACGGAGACATCGCTGTTGCGCGTCAGTAATTCCAGCGGACGATCGCCACTGGTTTTGCCCGAGCCCACGACGCGATATAACCAGCCGCAGCGGCCGCTTTGCTGCAACAGCGGCGATAAATTCTGGCAGTCGAGAAAATGATTCAGCTTGTAGCAGGGCGCGCGTGGTTGCGTGACCTGAATCAGCGTTTCACCCCAGCGGAAAATATCGCCGATAAACACGTTATCTTCGGTCATGCCGAGCGTGGAAAGGTTTTCGCCAAAAGCAGGCGGATGGAAACGTTCTTCTTCTTCGGGAAACTGCTGACGCAACCAGGCGTAATGTTCGCGTGGGAAATGACACAGGGCGCGGTCAGCACCACCGTGGTATGACTTTTCGGCTTGCTGATCGCCTTCCAGCCCTGAAGGGGTGAGTAACACGCCGCCATCGACCTGGCGTTTAGCAATCGCGCTGGGTGAAAAATCGGGGTATTGCTCGATAGCACCGATGTACACGTCGGGATAATGCATAAGCTCTCCGCTGCTGAAATGTCACTCGTTCAAGCATAACCTGCATTGGGCAGCGGGAATAGAAGGAATACCTGCGCGCAATCAGGCGACTGCGCGCAGGAAAAACAGATCAGAACGTTTCCCAGTTTTCCTGGCTGGTTTTGTTCTGTACCGGGGCAAGCATCGGACGACGAAGCTGAGCGGACGCCGGGGCATTCAGCGTATTGCCGTTTTCCGCCAGACGGAATACCGAGACCGCCTGTGTCAGCGTTGCGGCCTGATCCTCAAGGGAATCTGCGGCGGCAGAAGACTGCTCAACCAACGCGGCGTTCTGCTGGGTGGTACTGTCCATCTCCACAATCGCCTGTGATATCTGCGCGATACCCCGGCTTTGCTCGTCAGATGCCGAGGCGATTTCACCCATAATATCGCGCACATGTGAGACGGATTTAACGATGTCCTGCATGGTACGACCGGTATTTTCCACCAGCTTCGCGCCGGTACTGACGCGTTCCACCGATTCTGCAATCAGCCCTTCAATCTCTTTCGCCGCCTGCGCACTGCGTTGCGCCAGCGTGCGGACTTCAGAGGCCACCACGGAGAAACCGCGACCCTGCTCACCGGCACGTGCGGCTTCAACGGCGGCATTCAGTGCCAGAATGTTGGTCTGGAAAGCGATGCCGTTAATGACTGACGTAATTTCGGCAATCCGTTTTGAGCTGCCGGAAATCTGCTGCATGGTATCAACCACTTCGCCGACCTGTTTGCCGCCGAGCGTTGCCGTGCCCGAGGCTTCGCTGGCCAGTTTGCTGGCGTGATGGGCGTTATCGGCGTTCTGCTTCACCGTCGCGCTCAGTTCTTCCATGCTCGCGGCGGTTTCTTCTACTGCCGCGGCCTGCTGTTCGGTACGTGAGGAAAGATCGGTATTCCCCGCAGCGATTTCAGCCGCTGCGTGAGACACCTGCGAAACGCCGGAACGGATTTCATAAATCATGGTGCTCAGATTCTGGCTCATTGCGGACACCGCGTTCATCAGCATACCCAGCTCATCGCGACGTGTTGTCGGATGTGCGGCGGTCAGATCACCCTGAGCAATGGCTTCGGCGGTTTTCAGCGTATCGCGCAGCGGCTGGGCAATCTGGCGGGTAATGCGCCACGCAATAATGATGCCGGCCAGCATAACGGCCAGGGTAATCACCAGCATGATCATCTGTGCATGGCTGATATCCTGATGCGTATTATCCAGCTCGTTTTTGAAGATTTTCGCCACCAGAGCGTTCATCTCGGCGGCTTTTACCGACAGCAGCTGGGAGTTTTTCTGTTCATCTTCATAGGCGGGCATATAGGCAACAACGTGGCTTTTATAGGTTGCCAGTGCGCTCATCAGCGGGGCGAGAGTGGCCTGCTGATTCGGCAACAGCAGCGCATTCAGCTTTTTGGCATTCGCCTGCGTGTCATCAATCGACTGCAACAGTTTGGCTTCGGATTCTTTATTAATGCTCAGCAAGAGACCGCGCACGTTATAACGCACGCTGATCAGTTTCTGAATCACCTCAGCCAGCGAAAGACGAATGGAAGGATCGGCGTCTTCTACGCGCAACTGATCTTGTAAACGCGTCACCACGGCTTCAGTTTCGGAAAGGTTCCAGCTCGCGCGCACGGCATCTTTTTTATCGACCGCCAGTTTGAAGGCGTTCTGAGCCTGCTGATACTCATGAATTTTAACCGGTACCTGATTGAGTTCGGCCAGGCTGGTCGCGTCCCACTCAAGCTGGTCATTCGACTGCGCAATCAGCTGCGAAAGCGCGTGGATTTTGTCCTGATTTTGTTTGAGGTATGCCGGGTCATAATTGAGCTGATACAGCGTGCGGCTGAGACGGGCGTCGTTGAGCAACGCATTCATCTGGTTGCTGAAATCGACTTTTTCAGCGCGCTGGCTGATATCGTTAAATTTGATCATGCCAGCAGCGGTAATCGCTACCGCGATCAGAAGGACCAGCCCGAAGCCCAGACCCAGTTTGGTGCCGACTTTGAGATTATTCATCCACTGCGAAAGACCTGTTCCGTTGCTCATTCTCATTCTCCGTCGAACATCCCTTTAAAATTAATAAGTGGTTTTGTGACGCCTTTGTGAACAACCTATCGGTGGACTTAAGAGAAACTTTATAGGGAGCGGAGCGTATTTTTGATTAATGCGAGCGGGATCGGATAAGGGCAGTGGACGAGCAAATGATTGGCAATAAAACAGTGATCAGGCTCAGGCTTTTACTCCATGAAAACGGACATAAAAAAGGCGGGTCAGCGACCCGCCATTGGCGGAAACATCGTGCCCGTTAAGGGCGGTAAAGCGAAATTACTTCGCTTCAGCCAGACGTTTTGCTGCTTCGTCCCAGTTTACAACATCCCAGAAGGCTTTGATGTAATCAGGGCGTTTGTTCTGATATTTCAGGTAGTAAGCGTGCTCCCAAACGTCCAGACCCAGCAGCGGGTAACCGGATGCGCCGGAAACAGCTTCGCCCATCAGCGGGCTGTCCTGGTTTGCAGTTGAAACAACGGCCAGTTTGCCGTCTTTCAGAACCAGCCATGCCCAGCCTGAACCGAAACGAGTGGTTGCTGCTTTCTCAAAAGTTTCTTTGAAAGCGTCAACGCTGCCGAAATCGCGTTCGATAGCAGATTTCAGTTCGCCCTGCAGGGTGGTGCCGGTTTTCAGGCCTTTCCAGAACAGGCTGTGGTTAGCGTGGCCGCCTGCGTTGTTACGCAGTGCAACTTTCTTATCCGCAGGCACTTTGTCCAGGTTTGCGATCAGCTCTTCAACAGGAAGTTTTGCCAGTTCTGGCAGGCTTTCCAGTGCAGCGTTCGCGTTGTTCACGTAAGCCTGGTGGTGTTTAGAGTGATGGATTTCCATCGTTTCTTTGTCGAAATGCGGTTCGAGTGCGTCGTATGCGTAAGGCAGTGATGGCAGTGAATAACTCATGTTCATCGTCTCCATAGTGTAGGGCGGCACCGTCATTGTGAGCACCGCGTAATCAGTCGGATCATTATAGTTAATTAAATGATATTGAAAATGATTATCTATGCTCCATGCTTTGTACGGGTACTCGTAAGCGCCTGTTATACGGGGCTTAGAACCAGATAACCGCAAACAATCCTAAATTGTCTAAAGGCACGTGATGCTTAAAGTGTTAACGCAGTCTTTGCGGATGCGTATACACCGTTGCCCGCCCTGGTTTGCTGAAACCGACCAGCGTCAGGTTACATTTTTCGGCAACGTCTACCGCCAGCGTCGTGGCTGCGGAGACGGCAAACAGAATTTCGACGCCGCACATCGCGGCTTTCTGCACCATTTCATAGCTGGCGCGGCTCGACACCAACGCGGCACCTGTTTTCCATTCGCTTTGCTTTTCACGCAGGCCGAGCATTTTGTCGAGTGCCACGTGACGTCCCACGTCTTCGCAGCCACCCAGTAATTCACCCTGCGATGTTATCCATGCAGCGGCGTGCGTACAGCCGGTGAGCTGGCCAATTTCCTGCACGGATTTAAGCTGATTCAATGCGTTATCCAGATTTGCCAGCTCAAACGTTTGGGTAAACGGCAGCGGTGCGAGCGGACGGAACAAATCGCCCAGTTGCTCAATGCCACACACGCCGCAACCGGTGCGGCCCGCCATGGCACGGCGGCGCTCTTTCAGTCCGGCAAAACGGCGGCTCGATAATTCGATGTTAACTTCAATACCGTTACAGTTTGGTGTCACATCCAGCCCGAAAATATCCGCCGCCGATTCAATAATCCCTTCCGACAGCGAAAATCCCAGCGCAAAGGCTTCGAGATCTTTCGGCGACGCCATCATCACCACATGCGAGATCCCGTTATAGACCAGCGCGACGGGGACTTCTTCTGCAATCCAGTCGTTTTCCAGTTCGCCAGGATGTGTGCGCTGCATCACCGGTTTTTGGCTGGCTCCGATGATCTGAGTCACTTTTTTATCATCTTTTTCGGCCAGTTCTTTTACTTGATGGACATCCATTGGCAATAACCTTATAAACATTCCGGCTACATAAGCCGTACAAAAACTATGGATACTCGGCTTTAATTTTACCGCTTCCGCATCTGCGTCGGAAAGCGCCAATTTGAAAGCAATGTGTTAACAAATGATGGGAAGGAGTCTTTCATGCAAGTCAGCAGAAGACAATTATTCAAGATATGTGCGGGCGGTATGGCCGGCACTACAGCGGCATTATTAGGATTTACTCCCACAATGGCGCTGGCGGAAACCCGCCAATATAAGCTGCTTCGCTCCCGTGAAACCCGCAACAACTGTACTTACTGCTCAGTCGGTTGCGGCATGCTGATTTACAGCCAGGGCGACGGCGCGAAAAACGTCTCTGAAAATATCTTCCACGTAGAGGGTGACGCCGATCATCCGGTCAGTCGTGGCTCGTTGTGCCCGAAAGGCGCAGGTGTGCTGGATTACATCCACAGCGAAGGCCGTCTGAGATATCCGGAGTACCGCGCGCCCGGCTCCGATAAATGGCAGCGACTGAGCTGGGATGAGGCGATTTCCCGTATCGCCCGTCTGATGAAAGATGACCGCGACGCCAACTTCGTTGAGAAAAATGAAAATAACGTCACTGTTAACCGCTGGCTGACCACCGGCATGTTGTGCTCATCTGCGGCCAGTAATGAAACCGGCCTGCTGGATCAGAAATTCACCCGCGCGCTGGGTATGGTAGCGATCGACTGCCAGGCCCGTCTTTGTCATGGCCCGACGGTCGCGGCATTAGCCCCAAGCTTTGGTCGGGGCGCGATGACCAATAACTGGGTGGACATCAAAAACGCCAATGTCATTTTGATTATGGGCGGAAATGCGGCAGAAGCGCATCCGGTCGGATTCAAATGGGTGATTGAGGCGAAAACTAAAAATAACGCTAAAGTCATCGTCGTCGATCCGCGTTTCAACCGCAGCGCCGCCGTGGCTGATATTTACGCGCCGATCCGTGCTGGTTCGGACACTGCCTTCCTGCTCGGCATGATCAACTACCTGATTACGCATAATAAAATTCAGACCGAATACGTCAGGGAATACACCAACGCCAGCCTGCTGGTGCGGGAAGATTATGCTTTCAACGACGGCCTGTTCAGCGGCTTCGATGCGACGAAAAAATCCTACAACAAAGACAGCTGGCACTATCAGCTGGATGAAAAAGGCCTGGCGAAGCAGGACAAAACCTTACAGGACCCGCGCTGTGTCTGGAATCTGCTGAAAGAGCATGTTTCCCGTTACACGCCGGAACTGGTGGAGCGCCTGTGCGGCACCTCGAAAGAAGATTTCCTGCTGATAAGCTCCATTTTGGCACAAACCTGCGCGCGCGATAAAACCTCGACCATTATGTACGCACTGGGCTGGACGCATCACACCGGCGGCGCGCAAACCATCCGCTGTGCGGCGATGATCCAATTGCTGCTCGGCAACATTGGTATGCCTGGCGGCGGCGTGAATGCCCTGCGGGGACACTCCAATATTCAGGGTTATACCGACCTCGGTTTGCTGTCGCTGAACCTGCCGGGCTATATGCCTTTGCCTTCCGAAAAACAGACCAACTTTACCGATTATCTGCAACAGATTACGCCGCCGACGCTGGTGGACGGACAGGTGAACTTCTGGAAAAACACGCCGAACTTCTTCGTCAGCATGATGAAAAGCTTCTGGGGTGATCATGCCACGGCAGAGAACGACTGGGGCTTTGACTGGTTGCCAAAATGGGACAAAAGCTACGACGTGATGCAACAGGCCGAGCTGATGACCGAAGGCAAAATGAACGGTTACATCGTGCAGGGCTTCAACCCGCTGGCGGCGTTTCCGGACAAAAACAAGTCTTCGCGCGCGCTTTCAAAACTGAAATATATGGTGGTGATTGACCCGCTGGTGACCGAGTCCTCGAACTTCTGGCAAAACCACGGCGCGATGAACGACGTGCCGACCGCCGATATTCAGACCGAAGTGTTCCGCCTGCCATCTTCCTGTTTTGCTGAAGAAAACGGTTCGATTGTGAACTCCGCTCGCTGGCTGCAATGGCATTTTCAGGCCTCTGAACCACCAGGTGAAGCGCTGCACGACGGCAAAATTATCGCGCGCCTGTTTATGAAACTGCGCGAGCTGTACCAGAAAGAAGGCGGCGCGAATCCGCTGCCGGTGATGAATATGGCGTGGGATTATCAGGATCCGCTCGACCCGCTGCCGGAAGAAATCGCCCGCGAAGCCAACGGCAAAGCGCTGGCTGATATCCATGACGATCAGGGCAATCTGCTGGCGAAAAAAGGTCAGCAGCTCTCGACCTTTGCGCATCTTAAAAACGACGGCAGCACCGCCAGTTTCTGCTGGATTTACGCCGGTAGCTGGACAGAAGCCGGTAACCAGATGGCGCGCCGTGATAACGCCGATCCCTCCGGTCTCGGCTGCACGTCAGGCTGGGCATGGTGCTGGCCGCTCAACCGCCGCATTCTGTATAACCGCGCCTCCGCTGACCCGCAGGGCAAACCCTGGGATCCGAAACGCGAAATCATCCGCTGGGATGGCGCGAAATGGACCGGCTTTGATGTCCCGGATTACAGCGCCGCAGCGCCGGGTTCCGGCGTCGGGCCGTTCATCATGCAACAGGAAGGTGTCGGGCGTTTATTCTCCACCGACAAAATGGCCGACGGCCCGTTCCCTGAGCATTACGAACCGATTGAATCGCCGATTGGCACCAATCCGCTGCACCCGAACGTTATCTCAAATCCGGTCGCGCGTATTTTTGCCAGCGATCTGCCAAATATGGGCACCGCCAAAGATTTCCCGTATGTGGCGACCACTTATTCGATCACCGAATTATTCCGCCATTGGACCAAACACGCGTTACTGAATGCCATCGCTCAGCCTGAGCAGTTTATCGAGATCGGCGAAGCTCTGGCCGCCTCGAAAGACATTGCGCAGGGCGATGAGGTGAAAGTCTCCTCGAAGCGCGGATTCATCGTGGCGAAAGCCGTGGTGACCAAACGCATCCGGCCGCTGACCATCGACGGTAAACACGTCGATACCATTGGCATTCCTTGCCACTGGGGCTTTGAAGGCGCGACGCGTAAGGGCTACTTAGCCAACACGCTGACGCCGTCAGTCGGCGATGCTAACTCGCAAACGCCGGAGTTCAAGGCGTTCCTGGTTAACGTGGAAAAGGTCTAACGGAGGCGAATTATGGCAATGCAATCACAGGACATACTTCGTAAGTCCGCAACCAACGGATTCACGCCAGCGCCGCGCGCCCGTGACCATCAGCAGGAAGTGGCGAAACTCATCGACGTCACCACCTGCATCAGCTGTAAAGGCTGTCAGGTCGCCTGTTCCGAATGGAACGACCTGCGCGATGAAGTCGGGATTAATACCGGCGTTTACGACAATCCGCTGGATCTCAGTGCGAAATCCTGGACGGTGATGCGTTTCTCAGAAGTGGAACAAAACGGCAAGCTGGAATGGCTGATCCGCAAAGACGGCTGCATGCACTGTGCCGATCCGGGCTGTCTGAAAGCCTGTCCGGCGGAAGGCGCGATTTTGCAATACGCCAATGGCATCGTCGATTTTCAGTCGGAACATTGCATCGGCTGCGGTTACTGCATCGCCGGTTGTCCGTTCAACGTTCCGCGCATCAACAAACAGGATAACCGTGCCTATAAATGCACACTGTGCGTTGACCGCGTGAGCGTCGGTCAGGAACCGGCTTGCGTGAAAACCTGTCCGACCGGTGCAATCCATTTCGGCACCAAAACCGCGATGCAGGATTTAGCCGCAGAACGCGTCAGCGAGCTGAAAGGCCGCGGATTTGAACACGCCGGTTTGTACGATCCGCAGGGCGTCGGCGGCACGCACGTGATGTACGTGCTGCATCACGCCGACAACCCGCAGCTGTATCACGGGCTGCCGAAAGATCCGGCGATCAGCGCGGCGGTCACTTTATGGAAAGGTGTCTGGAAACCGCTGGCCGCAGTGGGCTTCGCGGTGACCTTTGCGGCGGCGGCCTTCCATTTCCTCGGCGTGGGGCCGAATTACGTCAAAGAGGAAGAGCATGCGCAAGGAGAAGATAAACATGACGATGAGGAGAAACGGCCATGAAAAAAGAGAAGTTAATCCAGCGCTATAACCTGGCGGAACGCCTCAATCACTGGATTGTTGCCTTTTGTTTTGTGACGCTCGCACTGAGCGGTATCGGCTTCTTTTTCCCATCGTTTAACTGGCTGATGAACGTGTACGGCACCCCGCAAATGGCGCGCATTCTGCACCCGTTCTTCGGCGTGGTGATGTTCGTCTCTTTCCTCGGCATGTTTTTCCGTTACTGGAAACACAATCTGCCGGAAAAAGACGACATCGTGTGGGCGAAAAACATCGGCAAAGTGCTGACCAACCATGAAGTCGGTGACACCGGCCGCTATAACTTTGGTCAGAAATGCGTGTTCTGGGCGGCGATCAGCTGTCTGGTTCTGCTGATGGCCAGTGGCGTCATTATCTGGCGTCCGTGGTTTGCGGATTACTTCCCGATCCCGCTGATCCGTCTGGCGCTGCTGGTGCATTCGCTGGCCGGTATCGGGCTGATTCTGGTGATCATCATGCACATCTACGCCGCGACCTGGGCGAAAGGCTCTATTGACGCGATGACCGGCGGCAAAGTACCGGTGTCATGGGCGAAGTATCACCATCCGCGCTGGTATCGTCAGGTGCGCGATGAAGAGCAGAAAAAAGAACAAGACGAGAGCGGGAGGAAAGCCGGATGAGCATCCAGATAGTTGCGCAGGACTTACTGGCTGACGGTAAAAAAACGGCGGGAGACATTCCGCCGGTACTGTTCGCTAACCTGAAAACGCTCTACCAGAACCGTGCCGATCGCCTGAAAAAACTGGCAGAAGACAGCCCGCTCGACGGGTATCTGAACTTTGCCGCCACGATTTGTGATGCGCAGCAGCAGGTGCTTGAGACATTCCCGCTCGAAATCGATCTGAGCGCCGAATTGCAAAAAGCCGCCGGTAAACCGCCGCTCGATTGCAGTCTTTACCCGCGTACGTCGCACTGGCTGAGACTGCTGGACGCGCTGATTGCTGTCCTCAAACCGGAGGCTTCTGAGCCGGTGCGTGCGGTGCTGGAACGTCTTGAACACTCCCCGAACCTTCAGCGTGAAATGATGGCGACAGAACTGCTATGCCAGGATTTCAAACACGTTCCCGCCGACAAAGCACCGTTTATCTGGGCGGCGTTGTCCCTGTACTGGGTGCAGATGGCGGCGCAACTGCGGGGCGTCGGGCGTGCGGATTACGGCGAAAACCGCCAGTTCTGTCCGGTTTGCGGCAGTATTCCGGTTTCTGCGGTGATAGCGGCCAGCGGTCTGCGTTATCTGCACTGCAATCTTTGCGAAAGTGAATGGCACGTGGTGCGCGCGAAATGCAGTAACTGCGATGAGATGGAACATCTCAATCTTTGGTCCATCGACGACGAACAGGCAACGGTAAAAGCGGAATCCTGTGATGATTGCGGCGCGTACCTGAAACTGATTTATCAGGATAAAGATCCGCAGGCAGACGCCGTTGCCGACGACCTGGCGACGCTGCTGCTCGATGACCGCATGGAAGATAAAGGCTTGTCTGGCAGCGGGATTAACCCGTTCCTGTTTCCCGCGCAATAACCTGTAAATCTGGCAGCCGTAACTGGTAAACCCCGGCACGGCTGCTAGCTTTAAAAGAGGTTCCGGCGAAAACAGGAGGGTCTGATGAAGTTGATCGGCAGTTATACCAGCCCGTATGTGCGCAAAATTTCGGTGATGTTGCTGGAAAAAGGCATCCCCTTTGATTTCATCAACGATACCCCTCATGAACCGGGCTGCAAAATCACGCAGTTCAATCCTCTCGGTAAAGTCCCCGCGCTGGTCGCCGACGATGGCGAAATTTTCTATGATTCCCCGATTATTGTGCAGTTCATTGAGCTGATGAATGTCGCGCCGACGCTGTTGCCGTGGCAGCCGCTGGAAGCTTTGCGGGTTAAGCAAATCGAAGCACTGGCCGATGGCGTGACGGATGCCGCTGTGGCATTAGTGTTGGAAGGCCGCCGCGATGCCGATAAGCGAAATGAAGCGTGGATTTTGCGTCAGCGGGAAAAGCTGCTGCGCGGGCTGGATGCACTGGAAAAACATGCGGCCAGCCGTACGCTGCTCAATTCTGAAAGCCTCAACGTGGCCGATATCGCCGTCGCCTGCTGTCTGGGGTACATCAACTTCAGGCGTATTGCGCCAGGCTGGTGTGTCGAACATCCCGAGCTGATAAAACTGGTTGAACGCCTGTTCCAGCGGGAGAGTTTTGCGCGCACGACGCCACCTGGAAGCGGTAACGCCAGCGTTGCAGCAAAAAAGGTGTGAAGCCGCTCGAAGAGTTCTCTTTACATCCCGCCGGTTAGATTTTCACTGCCTAAACTTTATGCAGCGCTCTGCTAAAACCTGCTGCATAAAGGAGTTCCATCATGGCTTATGATAAAAACCCTCATGCCGTCAAACCGGAAGAATACGGTTTCCCGCTCAAACTCAAAAAACAATACGACAATTTCATTGGGGGTGAATGGGTCGCGCCGGTGAAAAAAGGGTATTACGACAACCTGACGCCGGTCACCGGTGAAGTGCTGTGTAAAGTCGCCAGTTCCAGCACCGATGACGTTGAACTGGCGCTGGATGCCGCCCATAAAGCCAAAGACGACTGGGGCAAAATGCCGGTACAGCAGCGGGCAAACCTGTTGCTTAAAGTCGCCGATCGTATGGAACAAAACCTCGAATTGCTGGCAAATGCCGAAACCTGGGATAACGGTAAACCTATCCGCGAAACCAGTGGCGCAGATGTGCCTTTAGCCATCGACCACTTCCGCTATTTCGCGTCCTGCGTACGTGCGCAGGAAGGCGGGATCAGCGAAATCGACAGCGAAACTGTCGCCTATCACTTCCACGAACCGCTGGGCGTGGTGGCGCAAATCATCCCGTGGAACTTCCCGCTGCTGATGGCCTGCTGGAAAATGGCACCGGCGCTGGCGGCAGGTAACTGCATCGTGCTCAAACCGGCAAAACTGACCCCGCTTTCTGTTCTGCTGCTGATGGAACTGGTGCAGGACATTCTGCCTGCGGGCGTCATCAATGTGGTTAATGGTGCAGGCGGAGAAATCGGTGAATATCTGGCGACGTCTAAACGCATCGCCAAAGTGGCCTTTACCGGTTCGACTGAAGTCGGCCAGCAAATCGCAGGATATGCCGCACAAAACCTGATCCCGGCGACGCTGGAACTGGGCGGTAAATCCCCAAATATCTTCTTTGCGGATGTGATGGACAAAGAAGATGAGTTCTTCGACAAAGCGCTGGAAGGCTTCGCGCTGTTTGCCTTCAATCAGGGCGAGGTTTGTACCTGTCCGAGCCGCGCGCTGGTGCAGGAATCTATCTACGAACGCTTTATGGAACGCGCCATTAAACGCGTTGAGGCGATAAAAACCGGTAATCCGCTGGATATGGAAACGCAGATGGGCGCTCAGGTCTCTGCCGGTCAGATGAAAACTATTCTGGATTATATCGAAATTGGTAAAAAAGAGGGCGCGGAAGTGCTCACCGGCGGCGCGAAGAAAAAACTCGAAGGCACACTGAACGACGGTTATTACCTGCAGCCGACCATTCTGCTGGGTAAAAACAACATGCGCGTTTTCCAGGAAGAAATCTTCGGACCGGTGCTGGCAGTGACCACGTTTAAAGATATGAATGAGGCGCTGCAAATCGCCAACGATACGGCGTACGGACTGGGGGCGGGCGTCTGGAGCCGCGATTGCAACGTGGCCTATCACATGGGGCGCAACATTCAGGCCGGTCGTGTCTGGACCAACTGTTACCACGCCTATCCGGCGCATGCGGCGTTCGGCGGCTACAAACAGTCCGGTATCGGGCGCGAAACCCACAAGATGATGCTGGATCACTATCAGCAAACGAAATGTTTACTCGTTTCTTATTCGAGTAAACCGATGGGGTTATTCTAAGTTTTAATGGGGCTATTTTACTTGGTATTTTGAACCCGGGCAGTACTCAGAATCCTCACGTACTCTGTGTACGCTCCGGTTCTTCCGTGCAGTCCGTGTCCAAACTCCCTGCGCCAATAACGCCCCGGCATCGGCGTTATTGGCGTTTTAGTATTAAACTACGCTATTTGGCGGCAATACCACCTGACGGCTACGCAGGAAAACCACCACCAGCGCCAGCCACGCAAGGCCGCTGAACAGATTGAACATGTTAAACATGCCCGCTCCGCCTTCGACGTAAGCCACTTTTGCCAGCTCAATTCCCAGCGTGAAAATCATCATGCTGATCACACCCATTGCAGCAGAAACCGTGCCTTTGCTCATGTCGCTGGAGAACAGCGTCAGGCGGTACAAACCGGCGTTGGCCACACCAATTCCGAAGGCATACAGGCTCAGACCGGCGGTCATCCACAGATACGCGTGCGCGGAAAACAGCGTGGCCACGGCGGCTACCAGCAAACCGACGACCATCGGGCCTGCGCCCAGCTTAATCAGATATTCGACCGTGCGTTTGCCGGTCAGGCGCGCGAGCGTCATGTTGCCGATAATCAGCGCGCCGAAAATAGGCACCTGCAGCATGCCGTAATCGTAGGCCGCTAAGCCTTCGCCGCTGATTAAAATGACCGGCGACTGGGCAATCCATGTCAGCAGCGGCAGGCTGGCAAAACCAATCGCCAGCGCGCCACACACGAACTGACGGTTATTCAGCACATGTTTGTAATCACGCAGCAGGCTGGGCATGGAGAACGGTTCACCGAGGCGGGAAGCCGTTTCCGGCATGGATTTCCACAAACCCCACAGCGCAATGGCGGCGAGCACGGCAAATATTACAAACATCAGCTGCCACGGCGCGACGTGGATCAGCGCCGCACCGGCCAGCGGGCCGAGCAGAGGTGCAATCAGCGCGACGTTGGCCATCATGGCGGTAATCTTGATACACACCGATTCTTCAAAGGATTCCTGTATCGCGGCATACCCGACGGCGCCGATAAAGCACAGGCTGATCCCCTGAAGGAAACGCATCACCATGAACTGTTCGATATTTTGTACGAACAAAATCGCCAGACAGGTGATGATGAAAAAGGTCACGCCGGTCAGCAGTACCGGACGACGCCCGCGGCGGTCTGACAACGGCCCGAGCAGCCATTGCAGGAACATCCCGCCAGCAAGATAGGCGGTCATGGATGTCGGCACCCATTCTTCCCCGGCATTGAAATTAGCCACGACGGCCAGCATACCCGGTTGGATCATATCGTTACCGATATAGGTCGCGAACTCGAAAAGTACCAGACACAGAGGGAACAAAAGTGCCTGCCGACCCAAAAGGGACGCAGTATTTGGAGAATTATGCATTTTTAGTTATTTCACAGGCGTAAGGCTAATTGTTTGAAAATTAGCAGAAAATAAGAGACTGTCCGGGCGGGTTTCGCAAGCGAGGCAGCAATATCGGCTATTTTGCCGATAATTTGAGCGCAACGCAATCTTCTGATTTATGTTCAGCACAATCTGAGATCGGCGCTTTTGCCTTGTTAGCCGCGTAAAAGCTCGCTACGCTGCAAAGAGACCCACATAAAGAAGGAATTCGCAGGTAATGAGCCAAAAAATCTGCTGGATCGATAATCTGCGCGCGCTCGCCTGCATAATGGTGGTGGCTATCCACGCCAGTACGTCGCTGGTGGTCAATTTCGCTGCGGTTCATACCGCTGAATGGACCGTCGCCAATCTGCTCAATTCGGCTTCGCGTGTCTGTGTGCCGCTGTTCTTTATGATTTCCGGTGCGCTGTTTTTTGGCGAAAAGAGCGCGCAGAAACGGCATTTCCTTCGCGTCACTTTATGCCTGTTGTTCTACAGTACCGTCTCGCTGCTCTATATTCTCACGATGACAAAAATCGGATTTTGGCCTTCTTTGCGCCTGATTCTGGAAAAGCCGGTGTTTTATCATCTTTGGTTCTTTTACGCGATTATCGTGATTTACCTGCTTTCCCCGCTGATTAATGTCAAAGCCGTGTCCGGCAGATACCTGCTGATCGCCGGAATGCTGCTAGGCGTGCTGGCGAATCCGCAGCTACCTGCCGTGACGTGGCAGAAAATCCATCTGCTGCCGCTTGATCTGTACATTGGCGGCGATACGTTTTATTACGTGCTGTATGCCCTGATGGGGCGTGCTATCAGCCAGCTTAATACCGAAAAAACCCCGATTACGCTGGCCGCCAGCGTTACATTCATTCTCAGCACGCTGGCGATTGCTACGGGCACCTACCGGCAGATGCAGATAAACCAAAATTTCGCCGACACTTTCTACGTCTACAGCGGCCCGCTGGTATTTATCTCCGCCATGTCACTATTTGTGGTTTTCAAAAACGCGGTGGCGCAACGTATTCTGCCCGGATTTGCGCTGATCTCCCGCCATTCGCTGGCGATCTACGGTTTTCATGCCTTGATCATCATCGGCCTGCGCAGCCAGCATCTCGATTTCCCGCAATACCCGCTGCTGAACGTCGCGTATCTGTTTGCCTGCGGTCTGGGCGGGGGTTTATTACTGGCGATGGGGCTGGGGAAAATAGACCGGCGGAATTGGGTGAGTTGAACGATTTATCCCCACCGTTCCTGCGCCCGTCTGAATTGCCTTGCCGATGAGAATCCGGCGGCGAGGGCGGCTTTTTCGATACCCGCGCCTTGTTGCAGGCGTTGCTGTGCGACGGCGATGCGCAGTTGTTCATGGTAATCGCGCACGCTGATGCCCAGATGCTGGCGGAATAAGCGGGTGAGGTGGCGGCTACTGACGTGTGCTCTGGCGGCGACATCTTCCACTGCCAGGCAGATTCGGGCTCGGCGGCCATCAGGTTTTGCGCGCGGTGTACGGCGGGATGCAGGTGATTGCGATAACGCAGCCACGGGGAAAGTTGCGGATCATCGCCGCCACGGCGGAAATACACCACCATTTCGCGGGCGACATCCAGTGCGGCTTGCGGCCCTGAATGCGTGGCGATCAGATGTAGCGCCAGATCGATACCGGCGCTGATGCCCGCACTGGTCAGCACAAAACGGTCTTCGACAAATATCCGGTTATCTTTTACCTGCGCGGCGGGCACCTGCTGGCGTAAGCGGTCGATCACATCGTGGTGCGTGGTGCACTGATAGCCGTCGAGCAGCCCGGCTTTACCCGCCAGCAGACTGCCGGAGCAGATACACACCAGCGTTAAACTCCCCGCTTCAATCGCGCTTTTTTGCTGATGCAGCCAGTCGCAGGCCGTTTGGGCAACTGGCGAGGCAAAGTTCTCGGCGGATTCCGCCACGCCCGGCATGATCAGAATACTGCCTGCGGGCAGGCTCTCAGGCAATGGCTGCAAATGGCTGACCGTCAGGCCGGTCGACATCATGACTTCCGCCTGCGGCCCGATGTAATGCAGATGGAATTGCCCGCTCAGGCGCAGCGCTTCCGCCGGACCGGTCAGGTCTAACGACATCACGCCGGGGAGCGTCACAAAGTAGACTTTTCGCTGCATAATGTTTCATCCGTCCGCAGGGGAAAACGCTATCTTCACACAGCGCGGTCGAGTTGCGCCAGCGCACCGGATACGTCGGTGACGGTGGCAAAGCGGTCAGCGAGAACCAGTTCGGTGCGCAGTTTGATGTCCTGCGCGCTCAGCGTGACGCCGCTGGCGTGGGTCATCGGGAAAGTCAGTGTCGCTTCGGTCACAAAGGTCACGGAATAGCCCAGATCTGACGCCACGCGCGCCGTGGTTTCGCAGCACTGTTCGGTGCGCATTCCGGCGATGATCAGATGCGTGATGCCGTTTTCACGCAGCCAGCCGTCGAGGCCGGATTCGGTCAGGGAATTGTGGACGTGTTTATGCACCACATGTTGCGGCTGATGACTGAGAAAAGACATTGGCGTTACCAGACCGGAATCCAGCGAAAACACGCCTTCAGGATTGACGTGAAATACGTCGATGACCGGTACGTTACGAGCCTGACAGCCGTCGATCAGGCGGGTTAATGCTGCGCTGAAAGCCGGTAAATCATCCTGCTGCCAGAAATCTTTTTGTTCGAAGGAACGCTGAACATCGATGTTCAACAGGGCACAGTGTGTCATTTTCGGACTCCATCTGATGAGTGTGAAGTCAGTGTGCGCCTGAATTGAGATGAGAAGAATGCCAAAAACGGACATGATACTGACAGTGGCGGACGACCTTCGTCATCCGCCGGAAGTTCAGCGTTTTAATCACCGCATTTTGATCAGAGTTTCTGGTCGGCACGCCAGTGGTGGTAATCGATATGATCGGCCTGGAAATTGGTGGTTTCAGCGTCACCGGTCAGGCGGTACGCCAGCTGGAAAGCAAAATCGAATGCCAGCCCTAATCCTTTACCGCTGAGTAAATTGCCATCTTCAACAAAGGACTGATTGACGTAAACACCGTCTTTCACGTCTTGGTATAAATCACCGGAACACACGTAGCGACGGCCTTTCAGCAGCCCGTTTCCGCCCAGCACGCGCGCGGCGGCGGAGCACAGCGGGCAAATCAGTTTACCGGCTTCATCATGACGCCGGACAAATTCCACCACCTCTTTGCTGGCCGCCAGCGCCACTGAACCTTCCGGCCCGCCGGGCATGACGACGGCATCGAATAAACGGTCGCCCTGTGCGGAAAGCAATTCGTTGGCCTGCATCTGAATACCGTGATACGTGCGCAGCGCCAGGCTTTTCTGGCAGGCCAGCGTAGTGACCTGAATTTCCAGCCGCTCGAGAATATCGAGCACAATCACCGCTTCGCCTTCTTCAAATCCGTCCGCCAGCAGCAGTGCTACCTGCTTTTTCGCGTTGTCCTTTACCATAATGCAAATGTCCTCTGAGGATAAAAATCAGAGGACATCATAAAATGAAACGGCGTTTTAATATTGTGAGTGTCGTTGCAGACTGAACTAGAAAACCAGCTGCACTTTCGATGCTTTGGATTTATCCATCGCGTAATCCAGTGCTTCCACCAGACTTTCCTGCGGGAATTCGGCTGAAAGTAACGGCATCGGATCGACGGTTTTATTCGCCAGCCATTCAACTGCTGTGTTGAATTCTTCCGTGAAACGGAAACTGCCGACCCAGTTAATTTCTTTAGCAATCAGCATCATCAGCGGAAATTCATTCACTACCGCCCCCATACCCACCTGTACCAGCGTGCCGCGTGCGCGGGTCACTTCCAGACAACGGCGGATAGAAGAAGGGTGACCGGAAGCGTCAAAGGAGACATCGAAGAAGCCTTTCTCTGCCTGATATTCGCTGAAATCGCCTTGTGCGGCGTCAAGCGCTTTGTTTGCGCCAACCGCCAGTGCCAGCGTGCGGCAGCGTTCGCTCGGGTCGGTCACCACGATTTGTGCGGCGCCTTTGGCTTTCGCCGCCAGCACGATTAAGCAGCCAATCGGGCCGACGCCGGAAACAAACACGGTTTTGCCATGAATATCGCCAGCCTGATTTACGGCATGAATGGCAACGGCCAGCGGTTCTGCGAACACCATCAGACGGTCGCTGACCTGATTGTCGTAAGGAATACACTGGTTGCTGTCGACAATTTTATACTGCGTGAACGCACCGTTGATGTGCGGAAAATACATCGCACTGCCGAAGAATTTCATGGTGGTGCACTGGTTTTCATCGCCCGATAAACAGTATTTACAGGCTTTGCAGGGCTTGCTTGGGTTCAGCGCGACTTTCTGGCCGGGTTGCAAATTTGGGTTGTCCGATTTCTCCACCACACCAACCACTTCATGCCCGAGCACCATCGCCTCGCGTACTTTGAAATCGCCCACCGCGCCGTGTTCGTAGTAATGCAGGTCGGAACCGCAGATGCCACCACGGGTGATTTTCACCAGCGTACCCTGGCCTGTGTAATCGATGGTCTGGTCGATCACCGAGACGTCTTTTTTCCCGGTCACGACGCAGGATTGTGTGGCAATAGTCATGAAATTCTCGCTCTTTAAAGGGCCTGATTGCGCCCAGTAAAGAGGGTTTGTCACTCAGAAAATGTGATCGCCGTCACTTTGTGCCGTGTTACGAAAACCTGTTACCCATAACTTGAACGGACTCAATCTTTCCCGGCGGATTTATCTCGGTTTCGCGCCGGAATGCTGAGGATCAGATGCGTAATTACACCGCCCGTCAGCCCCCAGAATGCCGAACCGACACCCAGCAGCGTGACGCCGGAGGCAGTGATCAGAAAGGTGATAATCGCCGCGTCGCGCTGACGTTCGTTTTCCAGCGCACGGTACAAACTGCCCGCAATGGTGCCGAGCAACGCCAGCCCGGCGATAGTGTGTATAAGCGCCTCCGGCAGCGCGGTAAAAATCATGCCGATAGAGCCGCCAAATACACCGGCAATCAGATAAAAAATGCCTGCCGCCACCGCCGCCATATAACGTTTTTTCGGGTCAGGATGGATGTCCTCGCCCATACAAATTGCGGCGGTAATGGCGGCGATACAGATGGTAAATCCGCCGAACGGCGCCAGAATTAACGCCGTCAGCGCCGTCCACGAAATCAGCGGTGACACGGGCAGGTGATAGCCGTGCGCTTTCAGCGTGGCGATCCCCGGTGCATTCTGCGAAGCCATCGTCACGACAAAAAACGGAATACCGATGCCGATAAGTGAGGACAGCGTGAAATGCGGCATCACAAATGCCGGAGTCGCGAACGTCAGCGTCTGGCCATGCAGCGCAATATCTCCCTGTAATCCGGCGACAATCAGCCCGGCCGCCAGCGCGAGTACCACCGCATAACGCGGAAGGGCGCGTTTCGCCAGAAGATACACCAGACACATGGTGCCCGCGAGGGCGAAATTGCTTTGCAGCGAGGTAAACGCATTCAGCCCGAAACGCAGCAGAATCCCCCCCAGCATCGCAGCCGAAAGCGCCTGTGGAATGTAGTGCATCAGTCTGGCGAATAAACCGGTGACGCCGCACAGCAGGATCAGGCCGGTGGCAAAAACAAACACACCGATGGCCTCGTTAAGCGACGTGCCTGGCAGGCTGGTGACCAGCAAGGCCGCGCCTGGCGTTGACCAGGCTGTCACTACGGGCGTCCGGTAGTAAAGCGAAAGGCCAATACTTGTGACGCCCATTCCCAGGCCCAGCATGCTCAGCCAGCCGCCGATTTGCGCCACGCTGGCACCCGCCGCTTCTGCCGCCTGAAAGATAATTGCCGCGGAGCTGGTATAACCGACTAACACCGCAACAAATCCGGCGATTACCGCCGAAAAAGTGACATCCTGCAAACTAAAACGTGTGGCCATTTGTGAAAATCCTTCGGGTTACCGGACGCTGGCGGTATGCTGATGTGCGTTATAGCGCACATCTGATGCGCTCAAGATATCACTGTGCGTTATAACGCACAATCGCGATGAACGATCATCGTCGCAGAGGAGACACAATGCAGGAACTCACCCGCCATATTGGCAGCCAGCTAAAGGCCGTGCGCAGCGAACGCGGCTGGAGTCTCACTCAGACGGCAGAAAAAACCGGCGTCAGTAAGGCCATGCTGGGTCAGATTGAGCGCGGCGAATCCAGTCCTACCGTGGCGACATTATGGAAAATCGCCAGCGGGCTGAATGTCTCGTTTTCGGAATTTCTCGAAACGCCACCCGAACACTCAGCGGCATTGCATCGTCACGGTTTACTGACCACCTTTAACAGCAAAACCTCAGGGATGCGCGTCGTGCCGTTATTCCCTTATGACACGACTTTGCGGATGGATATGTTTGTTATCGATCTCGAACCGGGCGGTTGCAGCGAATCCACGCCGCACGAGGCCGGTGTTATTGAGCATGTAATTGTGACTGAAGGTGAACTGACGCTGACCGTAGACGGTGTGACACGCGTGCTGAACGCTGGTGAAGCCCTCCGATTTGCCGCCGACTGCGCACATGCTTACCGCAACGAAAGTGGTCATTCCGTGCGTTTCCACGACCTGATACATTATCCGCAGTCGCGTCCGTAACGTTTTCATTTCCTGAGGAGAATGACCTGATGAGCCAGCAGCAAGATGTAGTGATCCGCCCGTTAACGCCTGCTGACCGCGAAGGTTGGGAAATTCTCTGGCGTGATTATCTGGATTTTTACCAGTCAGATCTGGATCCGGCGCAATTTGATTATACTTTCGAGCGTTTGTCGCAGCCTGACTATGCCGACATGTTTGGCTATGTGGCAGAATATGAAGGGAAAATGGTAGGCCTGGTGAACTGTATCAATCACGAGCATGGCTGGCACATGCAGCAGGTGGTCTATTTGCAGGATTTATACGTCGATGACAGCGCGCGAAAACTGGGAATCGGGCAGAAGCTGATAGAAGCGGTTTACGCTTACGCCGACCAGAACGACAAAGCCAATGTCTACTGGACGACGAAAACCACTAACCACACGGCGCGAAAACTTTACGATCGTATTGGAAAACTCACTGAATTTATTAAGTATTCACGCTAAGCGGTTTGCGCATATTCATTTTCGTCGTGACGTAACCAAGGCTGGCGTACAGCGCCTGCGCACCGGGATTGCCGGCAAAGACATTCAGTTCGATTGCCACACAGCCCTGTGCCCGCAGGCGTTCTTCCATCAATCTGAATGCCGCCGCCGCATGACCCTGACGGCGAAATTGCGGGTGCACCGTCAGTTCGTACACGAACGCACTGCGCACGCCATAGCGTTCCACGCTGGAAAACCATAAATAACCCGCGGTTTCGCCGTGCTCTTCGGCTTTGATCTCAAAAAGAAACTGATCCGGCGTATCAACACCTTGCGGCAGTGCGCTTTGTGTTGAACTACGCGCACGCTCCAGCGCCGTTTCCGCCTGCCACAGACCGGCGGTCACATTCTCTTCGGCATAATCCTTCGCCAGCTGTTCGGCGAAATCCTGATAAAATGCTGCACTCATCGGTACTAAAACGGTCATCATTTCCCTCTGATTATTTGTTGTTTTCCGGTTTCTTATAAGGCGTGACATAGCATTCGCTGATGGTCGTGGAGTGGCTTTCGACCTGCGTGATGATGTAGCCCTTATCGGTCAGCGCCACGGAGCTGTAAGGCGTTTCATTATGCTTGTCGGAAATGACGTCTTCGAATGACTGAATGATTTTCGCTTTCTCATTGGCGCGCGCCGGATCGTCGAGCCCGTCAACCTGAATCATGGCCTGCTTGAACTGATTGTTGAAAGCGGTTTTCCCCGCGCGGCTTTCGATGATCGCCTTGATGTTCACGGTGATGTCATTGCCGAGCAAAAACAGTGTATGGCTCTGATAAATCAGCACGTTTTTTCTCTTCGACACCACAAAGCCATTCTCAATGACTTTCATTTTGTTGTTATTCGCATACGTCACATCATCGAGGCAAATGGTCTTATCCCCGACCTTAAACTGGCTGAAGCGCGCTTTAATTTCTTTCGGAGTGGACGCCGCCTGTGAACACAGTGGGGCAAGCAGCAAAAGAGGTAAGAGCCATGACTTCATAGGAGTTCCCTGAAAAGGTGCTGAATCAGCCGACATAACAGCAGTATAGGGAGACGTGCGCAGGATGCGAACGTTTATCTTTACTGCCCGGTTTTTTAACGACACATCCCGCTTTCTGCGCTATGTTTTTCTCCTTTGCTTTATTTTTTCAGGAGATTTCCATGAGCCAGTCTTCGCTGATTTTGTATTCTGACGCTAATTTTTTCAGTCCTTACGTGATGTCAGCTTTTGTGGCGCTGACGGAAAAGGGCATCCCGTTTGAACTGGAAACGGTCAGCCTGGCGGATGCGGAGAACCTGAAAGAAACCTATTCCGCGCTGTCCATGACCCGTCGCGTTCCCACGCTGACCAATGGCACGTTTGTGTTATCCGAATCTTCGGCGATTGATGAATACGTTGAAGAACTTTTCCCTGCGCCGACGTTTCCGGCTATCTATCCGGCAGATCCGGAAAACCGTGCCAAAGCGCGTGAAGTGCAGGCGTGGCTGCGCAGTGATCTGATGCCCATTCGTCAGGAGCGCTCAACGGTAGTGGTGTTTGCCGGGGCAAAATGTCCGGCGCTTTCTGTAAACGGGCAGCAGGCCGCTGAAAAATTGTATGCCGCCGCTGAGCGTTTGCTGGGCGACAAAGAACATTTGTTTGGTGAATGGAGTATCGCGGATGTGGATCTGGCGCTGATGCTGAACCGTCTGCGTCTCAATGGCGACGCAATGCCGGAGAAACTCGCGGCTTACGCTGAGGCACAGTGGCAACGACCTGCGGTTCAGGAATGGCTGGCCCTGTCTGCTAAATAACTGAAAAACTGCGCGGCCCGTGCAGCCGCGCTTTGATCATTCAGCCTAATTTTTTGGTCAGGAAATACCGCGTATGGGTAGAAGGTGCATCCTCAGGCGTACGCGTATCGCGGATATAATCTTCCAGCTCCATCTGCATTTCGTAACCCATCCGCTCATAGAATGGCCGGGCCTGAAAACTAAACGTATCGACCAGTGAATAGCGACAACCCCGCGTTTTAGCTTCTGCTTCCGCTTCTGCAATCAGCTGTGTCCCTACATCTTTTCCACGTAACGACTCATCTACCCACAACATTTGGATATACATCCAGTTGCCGACCGTTTCCGCCACAATCCCCGCTTGTTTACTTCCGTTCTCATCTTCCACAAAAATACCTAACGCACGAAACTTCGACTGCGGGACAAAGTTGCGGTTGAAATTACGCAGGGCAGTTTTGATCTCCTCAAGATCGTTTTCAGTCGGGGCATGGCTGAGGCGGGTCTTCATGACAGCATTCCTTTTAGTTAGCGTTTAGTCATAGCGAGTCGTACTGCAAAGGCGAGAAAAACGGTGCCGGTTAAGCGATCAAGCGTTCTGACCACCGCCGGGCGACGTAACCAGCGCGACAGCGGGCGCGTGGCAGAAATCATCGTGACTGACCACAGGGTGCCAATGACGGCGTGCATGGCAGCGAGTCCAAAAATATAAGGCCCGAGCGGATAACCTGTGGCGACAAACTGCGGCAGGAAAGAGACATAGAACACGCCGACTTTCGGGTTCAGTACATTGCCAAACAGCCCCCTCATGAACGGAGAATTGCCAATACGTAGCATTTTTCCGCCGTTCTCAGGCGTGGCCATATTCATTTCGCTGCGGGGTTTGAGAAGCATTTGCAGACCAAGCCAGGCCAGATACGCCGCACCGGTCCACTTAAGTAACGTAAACGCCATTTCAGAAGCTGCCAGCACCGCCCCCAGCCCCAGAGCGACCATCGCGCCCCAGATAAGACAGCCGGTACTGATACCAAATGCTGACGATAACGCTTTTTTGCTGCCCTGACTGGCTGCCGTGCGCAGAACTAAAGCGGTATCAAGTCCCGGCGTCAGCGTTAAAATTCCCGCAGCAAGCGCGTAAGAAAGGAGAGATTCGGTAACAGTCATGGCTTTTCCTGATGAGCGAAAAAACCAGAATAGTGAACAGGATGGGAGAGATGCAATCGCGAAATAAGGAAAAATTTGGCATAAAAATACTGGCAAATAAAAAAGCCTGTGGAAGTCGGGCTTCCACAGGCTTTTCAGAGGGTTTACGCGGGAGATTATTTATAGATTTCAGCGTCAGCGTGCAGTTTGTTATTACCGGTCACGGAGATGATGCGGTAAGAAGATGCGCCTGCGTCTTTAGCCTGCTGAGATAATTTCGCTTCCAGACCGCCGAGGGTGGTGGAGTTGGCTGCGGAAATTACGCCGATTTTCTGCATATCACCGGATGGCTGAGTAATCTGTTGAGCCGCGAAGCTGCCAAAAGAAATCAGGGAAAGGGTTGCAGCTACAGCAAAAATTTTGACGTTTTTCATGATGATTAATCCATTCAGGTTTATGAGAGTGAAAGGTGTTTGCCTTTCGATGGATGCATAATAGGCCGGATGGCTGACGATGAAAAACGGATTGATTTGAGTATCTCGTTCAAAATATTTGGTCTACATTTTACGCAATTTTACGTCCTTGTGCGGGTGGTTGACGAAACCGCATTCGTGCTGACACAGCTTGAAATTGCCTTAGATTTCTCTGCGTTTCTCACCCTTCCTGCTGATTTTGAGCGGTTTTGTAGAAAGGGTGCTAGACTTTACTAGCAGTTCACGAAGAGGGGCTTGAGTGTTAAACACACTTTCTGCTCGCAGAACCCGAATGGTTTTGCTCTTGTTTGGCTAACTTGGCTGAACAATATTCACGGTAACGGAAATTAATTCGGAGGAGTCGAAAAATGGGAATTTTATCCTGGATTATCTTTGGTCTGATTGCAGGTATTCTGGCGAAATGGATCATGCCCGGTAAAGATGGCGGCGGATTTATTCTGACTGTTGTTCTGGGTATTGTGGGTGCCGTGATCGGCGGTTATATCAGTACTTTCTTCGGCTTTGGTCGAGTAGACGGCTTCAACTTCGGCAGCTTCGTTGTCGCAGTGATCGGTGCGATCGTCGTTCTGTTTATCTACCGTAAAGTCAGAAGCTAAGGTTTCGACCTTACGTTGATATGCTAAAAGCCGCGCAGGTCGCGGCTTTTTTGTGCCTGTTAATCACTCCACCGGCGACGTCGGCAGCCGTACGATGTCTTGGTTATCATTGCCCATCCAGTAAACGCCTTCCTTCGCCCAGAACGGACCTTCGATAAAGTCGAGCAGGTCGGAATACTCCTCGTAAAACTGCTTGCCGTCGCGGTTGTACACGCGCATATAACCGGAATAATGCCCGCCATCGCCCGGCATGGTCATGCGCGGGATGAATTCGAAGGTACGGTACTCACGCACCACATACTGTTTGTTCGGACTCCACTGCTCGGAGACGAGTGTCCCCTGTTTCCACCACTGATAACCTGCCGTGATAAGCGCGACCAGTACCGCCAGCATTACCCAGCGCTTGCGCTGACGCACCAGGGCTTCGTGACTTTTGATTTTTGGCATTTTAGTCTCAATCAATTTGTAAACTTTTCAATTCCCGCACAACTCCGCCTTTACCCCCGGATCCAGCAGGTAATCCATGCACCACTGGCAGACTTTTCCCACGCCATCGGAGCGGGCGGCGAGAAAAAGTTGTGTCGCATGTTTATGTTCCTGCATCGGTTTTTTCACCAGCTGTCCATTATTAAGCAACGGTAAAGCCAGATGATGAGGCACATAGCCGATGCCGGTATTGCGTCCGATAAGCGAAATGGCGATGGCAAAATCCGGGACAAACAGCGGTTTCTGGCCTTCCAGCAACCAGGCCTGCTGATGGGCGAAATTCACGGCGGTATCGCGGATACACACCGCCGGATACTTTCGCAGTTCGATATTGCTCAGCGGCTGCATCAGGGTGGCGAGCGGATGCTGCGGACCGACAACGAAATCCCATTCCAGCTGGCCCAGGCTTTCGGTAATAACGCCTTCGCTGCCCGGTACATTATGCGGCGCGCCGATAACCAGATCAGCGCGTTTGCTGTAAAGCGCATCCCAGCAGCCGTTATAAACCTCAACGTTCAGCGACAGCCGCGTGGTCGGAAACGTCCTTTCAAACACGCTGATAAAATCCACCAGCACCGGCACCGGCACGATGTTATTCACCGCAATGATAAACTCCTGTTCGACGCCGTCATGGATAAGCGCCGTGTTGCGTTTCAGGGCATCAAGGTCGCTGAGCAGGGTCTGACTGTGACAGTTAAAATATTGTCCCGCCGGAGTGAGTTCAATATGGTTGCCTTTGCGTATAAACAGCGCCACGCCCAGGCTTTCTTCCAGCTTTTTCACGGTATAACTGATGGCAGAAGGGACTTTGTTCAGCTGATCGGCGGCGGTGGTAATGCTCTGGTATTTCGCGACCAGATGGACGATACGAATACTTTCATCAGAAATCAGCATACAAAGGCGCTCCTGCCATAAAAAAAGGAAACCCGTCGTCATGACTGATTTCCTTAATTATGCCGTATTTTACCCTTTTCTCCGTCAGTGCTTTTGCATCCGGCTAAACAACGCATAACAAACACACGCCACCAGAATCGAATCCACGGACGGAATGGTGGTCAGCGTCATCATGCCTTTAACGGTCATGAAACCGACCGCCGAGCCGAGCAGCCAGGCGACAAACGTCATTAACTTGATGTGCGGTTCGCGGGTCAGCACTTCTGCCTGATAGCCGTGGCGGCGATACAGGAAGAAATCGGCGATATAAATCCCGGCCACCGGCGGAGTGGCAATCCCCAAAAACAGCAGGAACGGGATGAACCATGCCATGATGTCCATGCTGCCGACAATTGCCGAAAGGACACCCAGCGCCAGCGTAATCTGCCATTTAAGGAAGCGGCTCAGCAGGGTGGAAACCACCAGCGTACCCTGGAACATATTCCCCGCATTACCAGTAATGCACGCAAAAATCAGCAACATGGCTGCCGGTAATACCGCGCCAAAAACGGCCATCGCGCCGAGCAGGGAACCCTGACCGCTCAGCGCGCTCGGCATGGCACCGGCCCAGTACAGCAACGGATACGCTACCAGAAACGCCGCCACAGCGGCGATCAGCGCATGTTTACGGTTATGCACAAAACTGCCGAAATCAGGCAATGTCGCGACCAGTACGATAATAGTGCCAACCACGGTAGACACCGCTACGCCGGTATTCATCTGGCTGAGACTTTCTGTGACCGGCGCGTGGCCGTGCATCGCGACATACAAAATGTACACCAGCACCAGCGCAATCACCGGCACGGCGACCTGCGCGATTTTACCAAGCACGGCGAAACCGAATGCCGTCGAGGCGACAAACACGCAGCAACCAAGCGCCACCAGCAGCGGCGCAGGCACGTCCAGCCCGTGCTGAGCCAGCAAATCATGTACCGAATGGCCGAACATATTGGCGGTGACCGCAATCCAGCCAAACAGGCTGACTGCCATCAGAATGTTGATCGCCACCGCGCCTTTCTCGCCGAACGCGTATTTCACAATGCCATAGGTGGGCAGACGGGCTTTTTCTCCCACGCAAATGGTGATGGCCGCCAGCAGTGTGAGGATCATGCCGCCGAGCGCAACCACCGTAATCAGCTGAGAACCTGACAGCTGGTTGCCCAGACTTGATGAGGATAGTAAAACCGGCGTGACCGCAATGCCGAGTAAAATCATGGCAATACGCAATCCTGACGCAGTATTCGGAGCACTTTCTGTTTTACGCATAACCTGTTCCTTTTCAGTTAAGGCTGTTCCTTCAGAGGGTATGGTGATGCCCGGTATACTGACGCCAGCCGCCGGTTTCGGTGATTTCGCTTTGCCCTTCCACCAGCCATGGTTCCGCCAACACACCCAGCACTTCGCTGCCATCCTGCAACTTCACTTTGCCGATGCTCAGACCCGCCGGTTCGCTGCTCAGCAGTGCCGCAAAAGAGGCCGGTGGCAGCGCCCAGATTTCCAGACTGACGGTGTTGCCGCCCTGCATCACGCGGATCATCCCGGGATGACGGTCGTTAATAGTCCATAAGCGATAATGGGCATCAGTATTGTCTTCGCGCACGAAAACGCCGCCCGCGCCGGTCATGTTCGGGTTCAGTTCCAGGCCGCGCATCAGCGTACCGTTCACTGCCAGTAAAATCGTATTTTCCATCTTGGTGTCCTTATTTTAATTATTTGAAATCCAGGTGCCGGTCTGATGATTCAGCGCAGCCTTAATCGCTTCCGGGGTGGTGATCAGTCCTTTGGCGTATTTTCCCTGTTGCTGGCTGTTATTGATAAACTTCACGATAGCTTCGACTTTCGGCTGCATACTGCCCGCGCCAAATTGCCCTTCGCGAATAAAGGTTTCGGCCTGTTCCACACTCAGATTGCTCAGCCATTGCTGTTGCGGCGTGCCAAAATTCACGGCGACCTGCCTCACACCCGTCGGGATTAGCAGCAAATCAGCACCGAGCTGTTCCGCTAAAAGGGCTGATGCCAGATCCTTATCAATGACCGCTTCGACGCCCTTGAGTTGCTGATGTTCGTCGCGAACCACCGGAATTCCGCCGCCGCCGCAGGCAATCACAATGCAGCCCTGAGCCAGCAATGCGCTGATGGTCTCCCGTTCAAGAACGTCGAGCGGCAGCGGTGAGGGCACGGTTCTGCGCCAGCCGCGTCCGGCATCTTCGGCAATACTCCAGCCAAGTTCCTGCTGACGCTGGTGCGCAATGGCTTCATCCATAAATGCGCCGACAGGCTTAACCGGATTGTGAAACGCCGGATCCTCTGCGCTGACCACGGTTTGCGTCACCAGCGCCACGACGTTGCGAGAAATTCCGCGCGTTTGCAGCTCATTGAGCAGCGCTTTCTGGAACATATAGCCAATCGCACCCTGCGTATCACCGACCGCGTAATCGAGCGGCACTGGCGCAACTTCCCCGGCTGCGAGTTCCGATCGGCGCAGAATAAACCCGACCTGCGGGCCATTGCCGTGGGTGAGAACCACGTCCCAGCCCGCTTCAATCATGTCCACGACCGGACGAACGCTTTCGATAACCGCCTGATACTGATCCGGAATACTATTTTTGTGTTCATCGGCGATCAGCGCGTTTCCGCCGACAGCCACCACGGCTAAAGGTTTTTTCATGCCGGGATCCCCTGAGAAAGCGCCTGAAGGGCATCGGTAAAGCAGGACATCGGTGCGGTGGTGATCCCCGCGCCAATCTGACCAACGCCCGCCAGTTTGTGGGCGATACCGGTATTGATGATCGGAAGGATGGCGCGATCGGCGACTTTACGTGCGTCGATGCCTGCCGCCGTCGGGGCAAAATTCAGTGCGGGCAGGGTAAATGCCGGATTACCACCGAGGGTGATCAGCTGCATTTTGCGGCTGTTATTGGAAGCATCTGCTGGCGTACCGCCGACAAATTTGACAATGGCCGGAGAGGACGCCATCGCGAAACCGCCGACACCGGCCGTTTCCGTAATCGCGCTGTCGCCCAGATCCGCAGCGGCATCTTCCACGCCGTAGCCAGGGAAGAACAAGCCTTCCACCGGATTGGCCGGCGCCTGATACCAGCGGTCGCCGGTGCCGGAAAGGCGGATACCAAAGTTAACGCCATTACGCGCCATCACGGTGACCATCGAGCTATAAGGTACGTCCGCTGCCGCATCCATCATTGCCTTGCAGGCCGCCATCGACAGATTGAGGAAGAAGTGATCGTTACCGGTGATAAATGCCACACAACGCTGAAGCTGTTCGGCAGGCAGATTGCATTCCAGCAACGCCGGGATCAGACGCTTGATCAGCAAACCGGTGGCTGCCGCATTGCGGTTATGCACTTCGTCGCCCATGTGCAGCGCCTGCGCCATCATCGGTTTCAGTTCCAGCTCACCGAGTTTTAACACCGCCGCTTTCATGGCCGGTGCCAGTTCTTTTGCCATCCAGCGCAGACGATCCAGAACTTCTTCGTTGTTGGCGCCAAAGCGCAACACTTTGCCAAGACCTTCGTTGAAATTGCTGAATGCCAGTTTGCCGGTGGTTTTATTCTCAATCACCCACAACGGCATCGACGGGCTGATAATGCCTGCCATCGGACCGACCGCGTGATAGTGATGACAAGGCTCAAGCGCCACTTCACCTGCTTCAATCATTTGTTCTGCATTCTGATGACCGGTTGCCCAGCCTTCGTAAATCACCGCGCCGATAATCGCGCCTTTCACCGGACCACACATATCTTTCCAGGCGATAGGCGGACCGGAATGCAGGATCAGTTTTCGCTCGCTCATGGCCGGAATGGCCTCACGCGCGGCCAGCACATCCACCAGAGCCGGTTGTGCGCTGAGATAACGGGTAAACGCCATTTCGTTGGCTTTCTCGACCAGCGGATGACGCAGCAACTGCGCCAGGCTCAGACCTGCACCGATATCGCCCAGCGCAGGCGGCTGCCAGCTCAGGGGCACAACGTTGCCACCGGCGGTTTTCAGATTTTCTGCAAAGCTATTCAGACCGGCATTGACCACGCAAAGGGGCTGATTAAGTAATGTATTCATTATTTTGCTTCCTTCTTTTCTGCCTGAATGCGGGCAATCTGGCTGGCCCACAGCGCAGCCTGTGCGTTGCATTCGGCAACCATCACACCCGCCTGGCGTAATGCTTGAATCTGACGTGAACGTTGTTGCGGATCGGCTTCGGTGCCGCAGACATGGGCAACCAGCAGCGGGCACGGGTCACTCGGATGTTGTGCGAAGATTTCCAGCAATTCGGCGGCAGGTTCAGCGGCGGCGCCATAACCCAGCACCAGATCAAACAGCAGAACGGCGGTTTTAGGATCTCTGAGTTCAGCGGCAATGCGCTGATTGCGCAGGGTCGGGTCGATCATCGGATGCGGTTTGCCACGGGTGTAATCGTCATCGCCCATGTCGATCAGGGTGTGACCGCTGCTGCGCCATAAATCATCAGGCTTTTTGTTGCCGGAAACTGGCGTGTTGGAGGTCGCGCTGAATCCGTGCTGCTGACAAATCAGCTGGCTCTCATAACAGAAGGTGCCACCGGCAAAGACGCCGCGAATATCGGTGCGCGTTGCCGGTAAGGCGTGGCATTGCTCAGGGCTGATGATTTCACCGAAAGCCGCCACGGATGGCTTGCCGTCAAGCAGCGCCACAGCCTTATCGGCGGCTTCTGCGAGAGTGGTTGCCGGGTAAACGTGATCGCGGGTGATATCCGCCACATCTGCGCCGAGGAAGTTCACCACTACCGGTTTGCCGCAGGCGCTGGCCTGTTCAAGAATGCGTTCCGCGACTGCGCGGGCAGGGGGCTTGGAAATCAGCACGATCACTTTGGTTTGCGGATCGCCTGCCAGCATTTCCAGACCGTACAGCATGGAAATACCGCCGATGTCTTCATGCAGGTCATGGCCGCCGGTGCCGAGTGCCTGAGAAATCCCCGCGCCGAGATGATCCACGCGGCAGGTGACCTCCTGCACACCGGTGCCGGATGCGCCGACCACGCCGACTGCGCCACGTTTGACGACGTTCGCAAAACCCAGCGGCATACCATTGATGATCGCAGTGCCGCAGTCCGGCCCCATCACCAGCCGGTTCTTTTCGCGGGCCAGCATCTTGATCTGCCTTTCCTGCGCCAGACTGACGTTATCGCTGAACAGCATCACGTTCATGTCCAGTTGCAGCGCCTTAATTGCCTCGGCGGCGGCGTAATCGCCCGGCACAGAAATCAGCGCCAGATTGATCACCGGATGGCGTTCCAGCGCCATCTCCAGACTCACCAGATTTGGCGCGAACACGCCGTCTGTGGCGGATTCCTGCGGTTTGCTGCTGAGCAGTTCGCACGCCAGCGTCATCGCCTCTTTACAGGCCGCTTCATCGCCTTTGACCGCAATAATCAGATCATTTGGACCGGCTTAAATGTCCTGACCCAGACCGGCATCCGCCAGCTGTGCCAGATTGGTTTGCGTACCCATCACCACAGATGCCTGTCCGATACCCGGCTGTTTGCTGATTTTGGCGGAGATTTGCATCAGTGAAACCGAATCCTGATACATATTGCTGTAAACCTGAGAAATGACACTCATAACAATTACCTGTGCTTACTGCCTGTTTTTTTAAGGCAAAGGGATCCCCTGCCAGCGCGCGCAGGGCGTCCGGCATGAAGATAAAAAAGTGAGTTACAACGTGGTCTGAAGCGTGCGTATTCCGTGCAGAAGGCCCGCCAGACAATCCGTCCCTGAGCTGGCACCGCACTGCATGACGTTCTGAGCCGCGCTGCGGATCTGTTCGTTGCTGGCCGGTGTAGTCAGCAGAATCAGCAGGTTGCAAAGCGGCTCAGAGAAATGCCCGTGCAACGCGCGGCGCAGATAATGCGCGCTGATATCATTGGTGCGCGTCAGCTGGCTGGCGACTATCTGCTGCATCAGCTGAACATGTCCGGCGATGTGTGGTGCGTTCTGCCAGCGCCATAATGCGGCCAGATACCCGAGCAGATAATCGTCGCCGTCGGGCGTCAGTCCGCGTCCGAAGCCGACCAGCTGTGACACCTGAAACGTCAGCGTTTGTGCGCAGTCCTGCGCACAAATCTGCGGCTGGCGCTTCGTGCTGTCACCGCCGGGAAGCAGCATCAGTTCGCTTTCCACCGCTTCTCTGCTCAGTTCGTCCACCAGAATCGCGTAATGCTGCGGCCGCTGGGTGGAATGTGCCGGTGTGATTTCCGGCTGCCAGATCAAGGCATTCTCCAGCCCGCTTATCCCGCTGGTCATGTGCCGCCAGTCCCAGCCGTGTGGCAGCTGAACACGCACTGCATCCGGCAGATTCAGATACCGGCTGGCATCGAGCAGCGTCAGCAGATGTCCGTCGTCTGCCATCAGGTTCACCGCATGCTGAAAGCGGCTGTGCACTTTCAGCGACTGCGCGAGGCGGTGTTTAGCCAGATACCCGAGCGAGACGACGGGCAATTGCACGTTATGCCTTCAAGCCGCCGACGATGGCGTCCGCGTTGCTTACCCAGCCAAAGATCGCACCCTGGGCTTTGATCATCTCCAGTGCAGATTTCTGGAATTCAGGGAAATAAGATCCGACGCAATCTTCTGGAATAATGCATTCAAAACCGCGGTCATTGGCTTCGCGCACGGTGGTGGTGACGCACACTTCGGTGGTCACGCCGCAGACGATCAGCGTTCTGATGCTGTGATTTTGCAGCACCAGATGCAGGTCAGTCTGATAAAACGCGCCTTTACCCGGTTTATCGATAACCGGCTCACCAGCAACCGGATACAGTTCAGGAATGATGTCGTGACCGGCTTCGCCGCGGACCAGAATGCGTCCCATCGGGCCGTCTGTGCCGATAAACGTCTGACCGCCACGGGTCAGTTTGGCCGGAGGGCAATCGCTCAGATCAGCACGGTGGCCTTCGCGGGTATGAATGACCAGCATTCCCTGCGCGCGAGCGGCATCCAGCACTTGTTTACACGGCGCAATCGCAGTGCGGACTTTCGACACGTCATTGCCCAGCACTTCGCCAAAACCGCCTGGCTCGACGAAATCGCGTTGCATATCAATCATTATCAGTGCGGTAGTTTGCGGATCAAATGCTAACGGGAACGGTTCTGCCTGAAACTGATGCGTAGTCATCGTTAATCTCCTGAACATCCGGTGTGGGGAAAAGTCTCTGAGCGCCAGTATAAAGAGGCGAAGAAAGGGGGACAGCGAAATGATTTTCCGGTGAGCGCCGAATATTTTGCAGCGGGATTTTTAGCAGGGAAGAAGTGTGAGATGACGCAAACCGCTGCGGCGTGCCGCAAATAATGTGATGCTGACACGCCGATGGCGTGAAAATTTTTATCGGTGGAGTGTGATGAATGCTAAATTGCCACCAGCCCCCGTACGCCTTCGGCCTCCATTTCCTCCCCGCGTCCCCGTTTTACAATGCTGCCGCGCGACATCACCAGATAGCTGTCGGCGAGTTCGGCGGCGAAATCGTAGAATTGCTCGACCAGCAGAATGGCCATGTCGCCGCGGGCGGCGAGCTGTTTAATTACGGCGCCAATTTCCTTGATAACCGATGGCTGGATACCTTCGGTAGGTTCGTCGAGGATCAGCAGATTCGGTTTGCAGGCCAGCGCACGGCCAATCGCCAGCTGTTGCTGCTGACCACCGGACAAATCCCCGCCGCGACGATGTTTCATTTCCAGCAGGATCGGGAACAGATGGTAGATTTCGTCCGGTACCTGTTTGGCTGCGCTGCCTGAAAAACGCGACAGACCCATTAGCAGATTTTCTTCGACGGTCAGGCGCGGAAAAATTTCGCGACCCTGCGGGACGTAGGCAATTCCCGCCTGCACGCGCTGGTGCGGTTTGCGGTTATTAATCACCTGATCCTGCCAGCTGATGGTGCCGGATTTCGCCGGGATTAGCCCCATCAGGCATTTCAGCAACGTGGTTTTGCCGACGCCGTTTCGCCCGAGCAGGCACGTCACTTCGCCGATTCTGGCCTCGAAAGACAGGCCGCGCAAAATATGGCTGCCGCCGTAAAACTGATTCAGTTCATTCACCTGCAACATAATGCAATTCCTCAGCGTCCTAAATACACGTCGATAACCTGCTCGTTGGCCTGCACGTCGCGCAGCGAACCTTCGGCCAGAACCTGCCCCTGATGTAGCACCGTCACGTGGTCGGCGATGGTTTCCACAAAACCCATGTCGTGCTCAACCACCATCAGCGAATGCTTACCCGCCAGCTGTTTAAACAACTCTGCGGTGTATTCGGTTTCGGCATCGGTCATGCCCGCCGCCGGTTCGTCGAGCAGTAATAAATGCGGCTCCTGTACCAGCAACATACCGATTTCCAGAAATTGTTTCTGACCGTGCGACAGCAACCCCGCTGGACGATGACGTTCCGCCGCCAGACGCAGCGTGCCGAGCATTTCATCAATGCGGTCGCGCTGTTCACTGTTCATTTTGGCGCGCAGGCACGCCCACACCGACTTATTGGTTTTCTGCGCGATTTCCAGATTTTCGAACACCGTCAGTGCTTCAAACACCGTCGGTTTCTGGAATTTCCGCCCGATGCCGGACTGCGCGATGCGCACCGGATCCAGCTTGGTCAGATCGGTACGCTGATCGTAAAAAACGCGGCCACTTTGCGGTTTGGTTTTGCCGGTGATCACGTCCATCAGCGTGGTTTTCCCCGCGCCGTTCGGGCCGATCACACAACGTAATTCGCCGACGCCAATGTTCAGCGACAAATTGGTCAGCGCCTTAAATCCGTCAAAACTGACATTGATGTTTTCCAGCTGCAAAATCGGGTCGGTCTGTTGGCGATGCCTGTCCGCCAGATGCGGCTGGGTAAACAGGTCTTCGGTCATGGTCATCGGACTCATCAGGATTTCCTCTTGCGCAGCAGACCAATCACGCCTTGTGGCAGGAACAGCGTCACCAGAATAAACATGCCGCCGAGCACAAACTGCCAGTATTCGGGAATGGCGACGGTGAACCAGCTTTTCGCGCCGTTGACGATGCCTGCGCCGATAATCGGGCCGATCAGCGTGCCACGCCCGCCGAGCGCCACCCAGATGGCGGCTTCGATGGAATTGGTTGGCGACATTTCACTGGGGTTGATAATCCCGACCTGCGGCACATACAGCGCGCCCGCCAGACCGCATAACATGGCGGAAATCGTCCAGACGAACAGCTTGAAACCTTTCGGATCGTAACCGCAGAAAATCAGCCGGTTTTCGGCGTCGCGCACGGCGGTCAGCACGCGGCCATATTTACTTCTCGCCAGCGCAAAACCCAGTGCGAGGCTGGCGACCAGCACCATAACCGTCGCCAGAAATAATCCCACGCGCGTGCCGGTGGCGGTGACCTGAAAACCGAGCAGGGTGGTAAAACCGGTGAAACCGTTATTGCCGCCGAAGCCGGTTTCATTGCGGAAAAACAGCAACATACCGGCGTAGGTCAGCGCCTGCGTCATGATCGAAAAATACACGCCTTTGATTTTTGAGCGGAAGGCGAAATAGCCGAACACAAACGCCAGCGCGCCGGGCACCAGAACGATCAGGCACAGCGCCCAGGCAAAATGCTGAGTGCCTGCCCAGAACCACGGCAGTTCAGTCCACGACAGAAACGACATAAAGTCCGGCAGTCCGCTGCCTGCGGCCTGGCGCATCAAATACATGCCCATCGCGTAACCGCCGAGCGCAAAAAATAATCCGTGGCCGAGCGATAACAAACCGGCGTAGCCCCAGACCAGATCGAGCGCGATCGCGACGATCGCATAACAGAGGATCTTACCGACCAGCGTCAGCGTGTAAGTGGAGATCGCCAGCGGATTTGTGGCGGGCAACAGCGCCAGAAACGGCATCACAATCAGGAGGATGAGCACCAGCGTGCCCACCGAAATCGCAATCTTCGGCGCTTTTTGTACGCCGGTAATCGTCAGCGGCTGGCTCATCAGTCAATCACCCTGCCTTTGAAGGCGAAGAGTCCCTGCGGACGTTTCTGGATAAACAGGATTATCAGCGCGAGGATCAGGATTTTGCCCAGTACCGCGCCGATTTCCGGCTCAAGAATTTTGTTCACAATGCCAAGACCAAAGGCCGCCACCACCGTACCCGCCAGCTGCCCGACGCCGCCGAGCACGACGACCAGGAAGGAGTCGATGATGTAACCCTGACCGAGTTCCGGGCCGACGTTACTCAACTGCGACAGCGCGACGCCGCCCAGACCGGCGATGCCGGAACCGAGGCCGAACGCCAGCATATCGACACGTCCGGTCGGCACGCCGCAGCAGGCCGCCATCGCGCGGTTTTGCGTTACGGCGCGTACGTTCATACCGAGGCGCGTTTTATTGAGCAGCAGCCAGGTCAGGCCGAGGACCAGCAATACAAAGATGATCACCGCGATGCGGTTGTACGGCAGCACCAGATTGGGCAGCAGCTGAATGCCGCCGGAAAGCCAGCCGGGATTCGCCACTTCGACGTTTTGCGCGCCAAACAGCACGCGTACGCCCTGAATAAGGATCAGGCTGATGCCCCACGTCGCCAGCAGGGTTTCCAGCGGACGACCGTAGAGATGACGGATGACGGTGCGCTCCAGCGCCATGCCAATCCCCGCCGTGATAAAAAATGCCACCGGCAGCGCCACCAGCGGATACAACGCCAGCAGCCCCGGCGCGTAGTGCTGAAACAGGGACTGCACCATGTAAGTCGAATAGGAGCCGAGCATTAACATCTCGCCGTGCGCCATGTTAATCACGCCCAGCAAGCCGTAAGTGATCGCCAGACCGAGCGCAGCGAGCAGCAGAATTGAGCCGAGCGATAAACCGGTAAAGGCCTGCCCGAGTAAATCGCCGATCATCAGGCGATGCTGCACTGCTTTCAGGCTGCTGAGCGCGGCGTTACGCACTGTCGCATCAGGCTCGGTTTTCGTGTCAGTCAGGCTTTGCAAACGGCCTTGTGTGTCCGGATCGCCCGACGTGCCGAGCAGCTCAACGGCTTTCAGGCGCACCTGCGGGCTGCCATCGGTCAGCTGTAAATTCGCCAGCGCGATGGAAAGGGCGTCGTGAACCGCGCTGTCTTTTTCCAGTTCAAGCCGATGAGTCAACAGCGGCAATTGATCGGCCTGCGCTTCGCGCTGTAAGGATTTTGCGGCCTGCAAGCGGACTGCGCTGTCGGTGCTGACCAGACGATGCGCGGAAAGCGCATTGGCAATCAAAATACGCAGGCGGTTGTTCAGCCAGACTTTTTTAGCGTCGCCCTGCGGTTTGACGTCGCCTTCCAGCGGTGTCAGCTGATCGCCGTTCTGGATGAACGCGTGTTTCGCTTCGTCGATGACGACGTTTTCCTGCTTCAGCGCCTCGAGCAGCGGCAGTCTTTCCGGCTGCGGATCCGCCGCCCATTGCTGTAATAAAGTGGCCTGCTGACTGCGGCTGGCGGCAGCAAAGTCATTCGCTGCGCCCGCCTCGGCCAGAAGCGGAAGGCAACAAAGCAGGAAAAGCAGTGGCCTGAAGTGAGATAAAAAATGCGTCATGATGTTTTCCTGTTGCCCGGATTTCGTTGCTAAACCCCCTCCCGGCCTCCCCCTTCGCAGGGGAAGGAGTGAAAGGCGCCGATTTGCTCCCTCCCCTGCGAAGGGGAGGGTTGGGGTGGGGTATTAATGGCGACTCATGAGTGATCAGTTAGTCGTTTTCACCGGGGTATCTGGCTTTTTATCGTTACCCGCGATATACGGGCTCCACGGCTGGGCGCGGATCGGTTTGTCGGTCTGCCAGACCACGTTGAACTGACCGTTGGATTCGATTTCGCCGATCATCACCGGTTTGTGCAGGTGATGGTTGGTCTTATCCATGGTCAGCATGAAACCGGAAGGTGCAGCGAAGGTCTGTCCGGCCATCGCGGCACGGACTTTATCCACGTCCGTCGTCCCGGCTTTTTCCACCGCCTGCGCCCACATATGGATGCCGACATAGGTCGCTTCCATCGGGTCGTTGGTAACAGCGGAATCGGCGTTTGGCAGTTTGTGAGCTTTGGCGTAGGCCTTCCATTCGGCGACGAATTTCTTGTTGGTCGGGTTATCAACAGACTGGAAGTAGTTCCACGCGGCCAGATCACCCACCAGTGGTTTGGTGTCGATGCCGCGCAGTTCTTCTTCGCCGACGGAGAATGCCACCACCGGTACGTCGGTCGCTTTCACGCCCTGATTTGCCAGCTCTTTGTAAAACGGCACGTTGGAATCGCCGTTGATGGTGGAGATCACCGCGGTTTTGCCCCCTGCGGAGAATTTCTTAATGTTGGACACGATGGTCTGATAATCGCTGTAACCGAACGGCGTATAGACTTCTTCGATGTCGCTGTCTTTCACGCCTTTGGAATGCAGGAAGGCGCGCAGGATTTTGTTGGTGGTGCGCGGATACACGTAGTCCGTGCCGAGCAGGAAGAAGCGTTTGGCGGCGCCGCCGTCTTCGCTCATCAGATATTCCACCGCCGGAATAGCCTGCTGGTTAGGCGCGGCGCCGGTGTAGAACACGTTTGGCGACATCTCTTCGCCTTCGTACTGCACCGGGTAGAACAGCAGACCGTTCAGCTCTTCAAACACCGGCAGCACCGATTTGCGCGACACCGACGTCCAGCAGCCGAACACCACCGCGACTTTATCCTGCGTCAGCAACTGGCGGGCTTTTTCAGCGAACAATGGCCAGTTAGACGCCGGATCGACCACCACCGGTTCCAGTTTTTTGCCAAGCACACCGCCTTTGGCGTTGATGTCGTCAATGGTCATCAGCGCCACATCTTTCAGCGGGGTTTCTGAAATGGCCATGGTGCCGGAAAGCGAATGCATGATACCGACTTTGATGGTGTCGGCAGCCTGCGCGCTCCAGGCTAAGCCCATGCTGACTACGGTAGCGGAAAGAGCAAAGGCTTTAATAAAACGTCGACGTTGCATAGATGTACCCTCTGGAAAAAGTTAAGAGAACGCTGTTATGTAGGAAGTCGAAAAAACATTTAAAAAAGTCATGACGGGTTGCCCTCGTCACTCTCCGCCCGCGCCCGGTGCAGCATATGCAGAGTAATTTTGCGCACCTCGGCTTTACTGACGGCAATGTGATCGTGTAGCTGGCGCTGTGCCTCCTCAGTGTGTTGATGAATGATGGCGAGCAAAATGCTCGCGTGTTCTTGGTAAGTGGCGTTCACACGCTCACCTTTGGTGAAATCCAGCCGGCGGATGATGCGGATTTTCTCCGTCAGCTCACGGTGGATGCGCGCCATTTCGGCGTTACCCGCCGCCGCCACCAGTGTCATGTGAAACTCTTCGTCATAGCGCGAAACCAGCTGGCCGTCTGCCAGCTGCGGCTGATCGACCCAGAACGTTTTCAGCTCGGCCAGTTGCAAAGGCTGCAAGGACGACGGAAGAGCGCACAGACGTTTCACCGCTTCCAGTTCCAGCACAATGCGCAGATCGTAAAGCTGCTCAAAAAAGTCGAAATCGAACGGGCGAACCTGCCAGCCGCTGCGGAAAAACACTTCGACGTAGCCTTCGTGTTCCAGCCAGAACAGCGCCTGCCGCACCGGCGTGCGGCTGACGTCCATGCGATCGGCGATGTCGTTTTCGCTGAACCGGTCACCCGGCAGCAGGCGGAAACTGAAAATGTCGTCTTTCAGTTGCTGATAAATACGTTCCGCCAGTCCTTCAGGACGGCTTTTACTGCGTGAAGATTTCGGGCCCGTCAGTTGCATGGAATATTCCCTTTTTGTCGATAGCGTTAAACGGCTGCGTCCAGCCACAGCAAGGCATCACCCGGCCCGACCGGGCGGCCCTGCTGGCAACTGATTTTCAGTACGGTGCCGGCGCACGGCGCGTTTACCGAGAGTTCCATTTTCATGGCTTCGACGACGATCAGCGGCTGGCCTTCTTCGACCTGCTGACCCGGCTCCACCAGGATTTTCCAGACGTTACCGTTCAGATCGGCGCTGACTAAATGACCGTCCTGACCCGCATCGTCTTCTACTAACTGCACGGCATTGGCGGCGGCTTCCACTGCTGCACTTTCGGCTTCGTGCCAGTGCGCCACTTCGCGGGTAAAGGCTTCAGCCTGTTTCTCGCGAAAATCAGCAATATCGGCGGCGTTGTCGGCAAGAAATTGCGTATATTGCGCAAAATCGAATTCGGTCTCTTCGATACGAACTTGCGCGCGGCCTTCACGGAACGCTTCGCGCTGAATGTCCAGTTCGGCTTCGGTGACCTCGTAGAAGCGCACCTGATCGAAGAAGTGCAGCAGCCACGGCTCGCCGTTTTTGAACTGCTCGTTTTTCAGGAACTTGTTCCAGATCGGCAGCGTACGGCCAACCAGCTGGTAGCCACCCGGTGAGTCCATGCCGTAGATGCACATGTACATGCCGCCGATGCCGACCGTACCTTCGGCGGTAAACGTACGCGCCGGGTTGTATTTGGAGCTGAGCAGGCGATGGCGCGGATCGACCGGCACCGCGCACGGCGCGCCGAGATACACGTCGCCGAGTCCGAGGATCAGATAGCTGGCATCGAAAATGATGTTTTTCACTTCATCGCGGCTCGCCAGTCCGTTGGTGCGCTGGATGAAGTCGACGTTATTCGGCAGCCACGGCGCGTCGGCGCGCACGGTTTGCTGATAACGCTCGACCGCGCCGAGCGTGGCGGAATCTTCAAAAGCCATCGGCATATGCACGATGCGGGTAGGGATTTTGAGCTGACTGACATCGGTCAGGTTGTGTTCCAGCGTCAGTAAATGCTGGAGCAGCGCCGTCTGATGCAGCACGCGGCTGTCGTAGCGGATTTGCAGCGAACGCACGCCCGGAGAAAGTTCTTCAATGCCCTGCTGACCGGCGGCTTTGATGGCGTTCATCAGCAGGTAAATACGCATCCGCACTGCCAGATCCAGCACGTTATCGCCGTACTCAATCAGCACGTAGCTGTCGCCGGCTTGCCGGTATTCCACCGATGGACGATCTGCCGTGGCCGGAAGTGCCGCGAGAACTGTGGCGGAGGCGGTGGTATCGGGCAGCAGCGACGGCACCGGCAATGCCATTGCGTTGATCGGCATCAGCGAATCGAGCGTGCCCTGCTGCGCCAGTTCCAGCGCCTGCGCCTGTTCAAAACTGATTGGATGGAAACGGATTTTATCGCCCGGTTTCACCTGTCCGACTTTCCACAATTCGGCTTTCGCGATAGTGACCGGGCAGACGAAACCGCCGAGGCTTGGCCCGTCGCGGGTCAGGATCACCGGGAAATCGCCGGTAAAGTTGATGGCGCCAATGGCGTATTCACAGTCATGCACGTTCGACGGATGCAGACCGGCTTCGCCGCCGTCCTGCCGCGCCCATTGTGGTTTCGGGCCGACCAGACGCACGCCGAGACGGTTGGAGTTGTAATGCACCTGCCATTCGGATTCGAAGAAAGTGTCGATGGATTCTCTGGTGAAGAAATCCGGTGCGCCGTGCGGCCCGTAAAGCACGCCGATATTCCAGATATCACCGTAAGGCGGCACGATATTTTCCGCTGCTGCCTGCGGCAGACCGACCGGCGCAGGCGTGGTGCAGGCGGCGAGTTCCGGCTGCGAAACGGTCAGCATATCGGCGACGCGCAGCGTGCGGCCTGCGTGCCCGCCAAACTGCCCGAGCGCAAAGGTCGAGCGGCTGCCGAGATAGACCGGCACGTCGAAACCATTACGCACCGCGAGATAGGTGCGGCAGCCCTGCGTCGCGCGTCCCAGTGTCAGCGTCTGACCGGCTTTTACATCCACCGGCTGCCAGTAAGAAACCGGTTCGCCATCGAGCGTGGCAGGACAGCGTGCGCCGGTCAGCGCGATAATGGCGTCGCAATGAAAACGCAGCACCGGCCCCTGTAACGTGAATTCCAGACCCGCAGCATCAAGATGATTACCGACAATGCGGTTAGCGAGACGGAAGGCAAAATCATCCATCGGACCGGACGGCGGCACGCCGATATCCCAGTAACCGAGACGGCCCGGATAATCCTGTACGCTGCTGTACGTGCCGGGCGCAATGACTTCGATGGCGTTTGGCGCGTAAGCAAAACTGTCGAGCATGCGTGTCCACATTTGGGCGTCGCGGAAAACCGGCGTGCCGACTACCTGGCGCAGATAATCAATGTTGGTGGCGATGCCGTGCAGACGTGTAGCGGCAAGCGCGGCCGACATTTTTGCCAGCGCGTCCTGACGGTCAGTGCCATGAACAATCAGTTTAGCGATCATCGGGTCGTAAAACGCTGACACTTCGCTGCCGGTAGACACCCAGCCGTCAACGCGCACGTCTTCGGGGAAAAACACTTCGGTCAGAACGCCGGGGCTCGGCTGGAAATTCTTCAGCGGATCTTCGGCGTAAATGCGCACTTCCATCGACGCACCCTGCGGGGCTTTTTCCATCGCTCGCCAGTCGAGAGGTTCGTCTGCGGCGACTTTCAGCATGCAGTCGATGAGATCCAGACCAGTGACCATTTCGGTGACCGGATGCTCGACCTGCAAACGGGTATTTACTTCGAGGAAATAAAATTCGTCGCGCGCGGCGTCATAGATAAATTCGACGGTTCCGGCGCTGCGGTAATTCACCGATTCACCCAGCTGCACGGCGGCGCGGTGTAATGCTTCGCGGCTGGCCTGCGGCAGATTCGGCGCAGGCGTTTCTTCCACCACTTTCTGATTACGACGCTGCAACGAACAGTCGCGTTCACCGAGCGCTACCACGCGGCCTTTACCGTCGCCAAAAATTTGCACTTCGACGTGACGGGCGCGATCGACAAAGCGTTCCAGAAACACCCCGGCATCGCGGAAAAACTGCTCGCCGAGACGCTTCACGCTGTCCCATGCGGCGTGCAATGCCTCTTCATCGTCACAGCGTGTCAGGCCAATGCCACCGCCGCCAGCGGTGCTTTTCAGCATGATCGGGTAACCGATGTCTGCGGCTGCTTTCACGGCATCTTCAATGCTTGCGAGCAAACCGGTGCCCGGCGTCATCGGCACATTCGCGGCTCCGGCTAATTCGCGGGCGCGGTGTTTGAGGCCAAACTCACGGATTTGTCCGGCGGTGGGGCCGATAAACGCAATTCCCGCTGCTTCGCAGGCGTCGGCGAATTCTGCGCTTTCGGATAAAAAGCCGTATCCCGGATAAATTGCCTGTGCGCCGGTTTCTTTCGCGGCGGCCAGAATTTTGTCGATCATCAGGTAGCTGTCACTGGCCTTTTCGCCGCCCAGTGCGATAGCGATATCGGCCTGTGTGACGTGTGGTGCGTTGCGGTCAGCGTCGGAATAAACAGCCACACTAGTGACGCCCAGACGTTTCAGCGTGCGGATGGCGCGGCAGGCGATTTCGCCACGGTTAGCAATCAAAACGGTGTTAAACATGTGCACGCCCTCAGCTTTTTACCGGTGAAGAATTCAGGCTCTGGATGTAACTTCTCCAGCCGCCAAATGCCGTGATATCCGTGGCTTCCGGGATCGCCCAAGGCTCGCAGATAAAGCCTTTTACGATGCGACCATCGGCCAGTTCGAGCGATCCGATACCAAGTGGCGCGGGGATTTCAGCAACAAACTCCCCGAAGCGCGCCAGCGGGATATCCCACAATTCGACGATAATTGCGCTGCCGCTTTCAGCCCGCACCAGCCCGGGTTTTGGCGGTTTGGTGTTGGCGAGGGCGTAAAGTTTGTAGGTCGCGGCGGTAGTGGTTTGCTCGACGCGCACCGCGTTCCGGCTGGTGAGCTGGAAATTGAGTGGCATACCGGTCAGATGAGCACCCACCACGGCGACGCGCACGCTGGCAGCGCTGGCTGGCGCGGAAGTCATGAATTCTTCGGGCTTCATCGCCAGCCTGGTTGCACCCAGCGGCAGGCTCAGGCTTCGCTGCCACTGACGGCCAAAGTTCGCCAGCGCATCGTCGTGCCAGGCAGGGGCGATCAGCGTGATACCGGCAGGCAGGCCGTCGGCGCGCAGACTTGAAGGCAGCGCCAGCGCGGACAAATCCGCCAGATTGGTGAAGTTGGTGTAAATGCCGAACTGCGAGTTGTAGAGCACCGGCTCCTGCACCATCTCTTCCTGCGTGCGGATGGTCGGCGAGGTCGGCACCACCAGCGCATCAAATCCTTCCAGCGCCAGATTGATTTTGCGTGAAAGCTCAGCGCGTAAATATTCGGCGCGCCAGGCGTCGCACGCGGTGTAGTTCAGGCCGTTGGCGACAATTGCGCGCACCACCGGGTCCATCACCACCGGGCTTTCTTCGAAAATTTCGCCGACGGCCACAGTGCGCTCAGCCACCCATGCGCCGTAATACAACTGCTCCGCCAGCTCGCGGAACGGCGTGAAGTCAATCGTTTCCAGGGTAACGCCATTGTGTTGCAGGCGATCGAGTGCCTCACTGAAAGCCGCCTGTGCCAAATCATCACCAAAAAATTCCACACGGTCAGGAATGGCGATGCGCGGCTGTGCCTGAAAGGCCACCGGCGAGGTATGCGGGTTTTTACGTGAATAGGCATCGGCGGCGTCATATCCGCCAGCGGCATGGGCAACGGTCTGGGCATCGCCCACGGTGAGCGCAAAAATGGAAACGGCATCATTGAGGCGACAGGCCGGCACCACACCGGTATTCGATAGCCAGCCTTTGGTCGGTTTCAGTCCGACGACATTATTAAAACCAGCCGGCACGCGACCGGAGCCGGCGGTGTCGGTACCCAATGAAAACGCCACCAGACCGCGAGCCAGAACGGAGGCCGAGCCAGAACTGGAGCCGCCGCTGACGTAATCAGGATTAAACGTATTGCGCACCGCGCCGTAAGGGGAGCGGGTGCCGACCAGTCCGGTGGCGAACTGATCAAGATTGGTTTTACCGACGACAACCGCGCCTCTGGCTTTCAGGTTGGCAATCACGGTGGCGTCGGCTTCTGCGGTATAGGCAAAGGCCGGGCACGCCGCCGTCGTCGGCCAGCCTGCGATATCCATATTGTCTTTGACGGCGAACGGTACGCCAAACAGTGGCAGGGCGCTCAGCGAACCTTCGGCCTGATCACGCAGGGTTTCCAGACGGATGATTTGTGCTTCAAGCTGCTCTGCCGTGGCGAGATAAATCCAGGCATTATCGGTTTGACTCAAACTTCCCAGAACCAGGGAGAGTGTGGTGCGCAGGCTGTCCGGCGCGCTGCGGTAATGCTGCTGCCATTCCCGCAAGGTAAAACCGCGAAAGGGTGATACGACGGTGTCTGAAGCTGAAGGCATTTTTAGAATCCCATCTGGTATACAAGATTGAATTCATCTAAGCAAAGCCTGTGCCAGATTATTATTCATTGATTTTGTTGGGTTTATGTTTTGTTGCATGACCGTGTTGTATATTTGTTGCACCACAGAGGGAATGCAACTGAACAAAAATGGGGCGAAAATTTGCGCTTCGCGCCGTCCTCACCAATCCTGATAACATTATGGTGTTTCTCTTATTGCTCAGAAGCGGCATATTTTTTAACTCAATCTTTGCGCCAAACTTTCTTTAGGAATCTCCGACCTGATGCAACTTCGTCGTCTTTATGAACGCCTGAAAAAACTGTTACTGGCGCTGATTCTGGTGATTATTACTCTTTTGGGTGTGCGGACTTATGACGCCTTGCAGGGGCCGCCGCTTGAGCCGTGGCACAAACTGGTGCCGGACGAGCTGAGTACCGAGCAACTGGATAACAGCGACTGGCCCGCCTATCTGCGCGCCGAGCAGCGGGCTTTTGTTGAGGTAAAGCAGGAAGTGACGGACAAACTCGACAGAGAAGACCGTATCCCGCTGAACCGTTATTACGATCGCAGCCCGATTTATCCTGAACATTTTGCGCAAGACTGGAACCGGTCTTATGAGCTGATGCCGGATGGAAAACCGGTGGGCGCGGTGGTGCTGTTGCACGGTCTGACCGATTCGCCTTACAGCCTGCGGCATATTGCGCAGGATTATCGCCGTCGTGGATTTGTCGCAGTCGGTATCCGCCTGCCGGGACACGGCACGGTGCCGGGCGGGCTGACCAGCGTGGACTGGGAGCAATGGATGGCGGCGACCAGGCTGGCAATTCGTGAGGCGCGGCGTGTAGCCGGCGCGGATGTGCCTTTGCAACTAGTAGGTTTCTCCAACGGCGGCGCGCTGGCGATGAAATACACGCTGGATTCGCTCGATGATCCGGCGCTGGCGCGACCAGCCCGTGTGGTGTTGATTTCCCCGATGATTGGCGTGACGAGCTTTGCCCGCTTTGCCGGATATGCGGGCTGGCCGGCAATTTTTCCGGCCTTTGCCAAAACTGCCTGGCTGAATCTGATGCCGGAATTTAATCCTTTCAAATACAATTCATTTCCGGTGAAAGCGGCGCGTCAGTCCTATCTGCTAACCCATGTTTTGCAGCAGCAGATCAGTAAAGATGCGCAGAACGGCAAGTTGGCACAGTTGCCGCCCGTGCTGGCTTTTCAGTCGGTGGTCGATTCTACGGTCAGTGCCCGCGCGGTGGTGACGGCGTTGTTTAATCAGCTTCCCGCCAATGGCAGCCAGCTGGTTCTGTTTGATATTAATCGCAGTGCCTACGTCGGCCCGCTGCTGCGCCCTTCATCGGATACCGCCGTGGAACGCCTGTTGCCTGCACCTGCCCGTGCCTATCAGACGACGGTGATTACCAATGCTTCGCCGGATGACGCGGCCACAGTAGCGAAAACCACGCTGGCGGGGCAGAACAGCACTTCCGTTATGCCGCTCGGGCTGAATTATCCCTCTGAGTTTTATTCGCTTTCGCATGTCGCGTTGCCTTTTCCGACAGACGATTCACTGTACGGGCGCAATCCGCAGGGTCCGGCGCAATTTGGGCTCCGGCTTGGTACACTGGCCGCGCGGGGTGAAAGCGGTGCGCTGGTGGTCAGTATGGATCAGCTGATGCGCGTTTCGTCTAACCCTTTCTATCCGTATATGTTGCAGCGAATTGAAGGGTTCTGATCCGGACCGGCTCCGTTCAGATAAAAAATAGCTTGCGATAATATAGCGCACTATATATATTGGCGACATGAACATGACAACAGACACCGATTCAACACAAAACAGCATGCTGCATCTGGATCAACAGATGTGTTTCGCGCTGTACTCTGCGAACCTGGCGCTGCATAAGGTTTACCGAAAATTGCTCGGGCAACTCGATCTGACGTATCCGCAATATCTGGTGATGTTGGTGCTTTGGCAACGTGATGAAGTGACGGTATCTGAAATCGGCGAAAAATTGTTTCTCGATTCTGCCACCTTAACGCCGCTGTTAAAGCGTCTGGAAACCGCCGGTTTGCTGATGCGTCAGCGGGCGAAAGCCGATGAGCGCCAGGTGATTATTTCCCTGACCGCAGAAGGCAGGGCGTTACGCGAAAAAGCGCAGGGTATCCCCGAAGCCATTTTGTGTGCGACCGAATGTGAAGTTGGCGAGATTGTGGCGCTGAAGCAGCAGCTGGAAGTCTTGCGGACTAAACTTCAGGATAAAGCGTAAAACTTGGTTTTGAAGAGTGTTAAACAGACGAGTCTGAAGGAGCATCACAGACTCGTTTGATAGAATCAAATAAGTAGTGTGCTATTAAATCGTTTAGTATTTTATAACTCTCACTGATTAAGGAACGAAATATGTCTATTGAAAAAGTTGTGTATCGTGCTCATGCCTCAGCTACCGGTGGCCGTGATGGTCGTGCGACTTCTGACGACGGCGTTCTTGACGTCAAACTGGGTGTTCCTAAAGAAATGGGCGGTATGGGCGGCGGCACCAACCCTGAGCAGCTGTTCGCAGCGGGCTATTCCGCTTGTTTCCTCGGCGCACTGAAAGCTGTGGCAGCCCAGGAAAAGATTAAGATCCCTGCGGATGCGAAAATTGAAGGTGCAGTAGGTATCGGTGCAATTCCTGGCGGTTACGGTATCGAGGTTCAGCTTGATATCACCCTGCCGGGCTTCGAGCGCAGTGAAGCCGAAGCACTGGTAGCGAAAGCCCATCAGGTTTGCCCGTATTCCAATGCGACCCGTGGCAACATCGATGTAACCTTGAATATTAAGTAATTTTTGTCATACCGCCTTCACCAGGGCGTTTTAATGAAATATCAGGGAGGCTCCGGCCTCCTTTTTCATGCCTGAAATACTCTCCCTGATCACCTGATTTCCTTTGCAGAGCGCTTCTTTCCCGATGTTCATGCGGGTATGTATATAAACGTAATCTCAGCATATTCCGTGAACTCGACGGGCATAAACATGTCACAATGATTCAGAATCTTTCAAAAAACTTCCGGAAAACCACATTACATGAATAGAGTGAAGACTCTATCGCAGCAAAATATCTCTTTATTGTTAGCGATTTACATTGGCATTTTCCTGAATGTCTCCGTGTTTCAACGCCGCTTTGCCGCTCTGGTTAATCATTTCACTTCTGTTGAACTGGTTCAGGCTGTCACCGAAGTGTGTGCCATCGTCCTGTTTACCTTTTTCGTCCTGCGTTTAATTTCGCTGGGGGGAAAACTGTTCTTCCGCATAATCGCCACGTTACTGGTGCTGATTTCGGTGGCCGCCAGTTATTACATGGTGATGTTCAACGTGGTGATCGGTTACGGCATTGTCGTTTCTGTCATGACTACGGATATCGACCTCAGTAAAGAAATTATCGGGTGGCATTTGTTTGTCTGGATGGCGCTGGTCAGTGCGGTTCCGTTGTTCCTTATCTGGAAAAACAGCCTGAGCCTGACACTGAATGAACAGATAAGAACGCCCGGCCAACGTGCGTTGCCATTGATTGTTCTGCTGGCGACAGCATTGCTGGTCTGGCTGCCGCTGCGTTATCTCGACCACGAGCAAAGTGTGAATGAGAAGAAAACCAACGTCGACTTGCCAAGTTATGGCGGCGTCGTCGCGCACTCTTATCTGCCATCAAACTGGCTGGCTGCGCTGGGTTTATATGCTTATACGCAGGTTAATGAGAGCCAGGATGCCGGCAATTATTTTGATCCGGCGAAGGAATTCACTTATGTGCCGCCCGCCGATATCGACGATACCTACGTCGTTTTCATCATCGGTGAAACCACCCGCTGGGATCACTTAGGCATTCTGGGATATGAGCGCGACACCACGCCGCGTTTGTCGAAAGAGAAGAATCTCGTGGCGTTCCGTGGCACGTCCTGCGATACCGCGACCAAGCTCTCGCTGCGCTGTATGTTTGTGCGCGAAGGCGGTACCGCGGATAACCCGCAGCGCACCCTGAAAGAGCAGAACATTTTTGCTGTGATGAAGTCTTTGGGCTTCACCTCAGAGTTGTTCGCCATGCAAAGCGAGCTATGGTTCTACAACAACGCGGATACCAATAACTTTTCTTTCCGCGAAATCATCGCTTCTGAAAAGCGTAACGACGGGAAGCCGGTCGATGACATGTTGCTGGTCAATGAGTTACAGGAATCGCTGAGGACGCACCCTAAAGGTAAGCATCTGGTGATCCTGCATACCAAAGGCTCTCATTATCTGTATTCGCAACGTTATCCGCGCAGTTATGCCCGTTATACGCCGGAATGTAAGAGCAATACCTGTACCAAAGCGGAACTGATCAATGCCTTTGATAACAGCGTGTTGTACACCGATACCTTCATCGATAACGTGATCGATCAGCTACGTGATAAGAAAGCGCTGGTGTTTTATGCCTCTGACCACGGTGAATCGATTGATGAGAATTCGCATCTGCACGGTACGCCACGTGAGATGGCACCGCCGGAGCAATTCCGTGTGCCGATGATGGTATGGGCATCTGACAGTTTCCTCGAGCAACCGGACCACAAACTGGCGTTTGAGCAGTTACAGGCGCAACAGCGGGTGGGGGCGAAGAAACGTCACGTTGAATTGTTCGACTCAATTCTGGGTTGTCTGGGCTATACCTCGCCTGACGGCGGTATCAATCCTGCCAACAACTGGTGTGCAAAACCTCAGGCAGAACAGAAGCTATAGGTTGTTTTGACGGCGTATCGGATAAAATCTGGTCAGTCAGTTCGGATGTTATAAAAAGCCGTTGACGCTCTGAGGGGGTCGCAGTAAGATGCGCCCCATTCGGCGAGTAGCGCAGCTTGGTAGCGCAACTGGTTTGGGACCAGTGGGTCGGAGGTTCGAATCCTCTCTCGCCGACCACATTTGAAAAACCTGCTTTTAAAGCAGGTTTTTTTTCGTCTGTAGTAAATGAGGATGAGAACCTCCGAAGGAGGTTTGAGCCGCGCGAAGCGAGACAACGTTGCTTTAGCAACGACCCGCAGGGCAAGCATCGAAGATGCGCGTCATCCTCTCTCGCCGACCACATTTGAAAAACCTGCTTTTAAAGCAGGTTTTTTTTCGTCTGTAGTAAATGAGGATGAGAACCTCCGAAGGAGGTTTGAGCCGATGACCGTTTTTAGGAACCCGCGTGCAAATCTGGCGAGGGATGAGCGCGTAAATACTAGCAATAACTACGCCAAAATTTAAAATTTGGTTAACATATTGGTTTCAAGCAATGTCCGTCTGCCATATCCCTGTTGGCGAGAAAACAGCCAAAACCCGCACAGATAATCACCTGCACCACCAGTGTGCATATGCGCTATTTTGGGGTCTTTTGCCGGTGCCGTAGCAAACAAGTTCCCTGAATGGCCGCAACCGTTTGCTGCACTTCTCAGCATTTTCAGCTGGTTTCCACCCCAATCTCAAAAATAACCGTTTAGATATTCATCATTTAGCCAGAAATTTTTAGGGAAATAATATGGGCAAAACCCCCAGGAATATTCTTTTACTAAGTGGATTGTGTGGTTATTTGATGTTCAGACTGAACATTCATCCTGATTCTGTTAAAGAAATGTTTTTTTATGTTTGTTTGTTGTAACTCACAGTCTGTGTAAATGCCTGATGGTTATATTGACGTCAAGGATAGGAGTTGCCAAATTGATAGCCCCAAGGAAGACCAGTGATTATTTCCGGTAAGCTTTTGTAAGGAATACTTTACAGATCGCAGGAAAAAAATGGCAGTTCACCATGCTCTGGTTGGACTTATTGCAGCACACGAGCAAACACAGTCACCCGCAAATAAAAATAAAGGGTGACGTGAGCTGTATACACAACACACACATCCACATCACCATTAATCGATGGAGCAGAAGCGATGACAATCTCTTTAGGTAAGTCGGGGCTACTGAAATTCAGTATGGGCCTGATTGCGCTGACCGTTGCGGCCAGTGTCCAGGCAAAAACGTTAGTGTATTGTTCTGAAGGTTCACCTGAAGGCTTTAACCCTCAGTTGTTCACCTCAGGCACCACGTATGACGCAAGCTCCGTGCCTATCTACAACCGTCTGGTTGAATTCAAAATCGGAACCACTGAAATCCAGCCTGGTCTGGCTGAAAAGTGGGACATCTCTGCCGATGGCAAAACCTATACCTTCCATCTGCGCAAAGGCGTGAAATGGCAGGACAACAAGGAATTCAAACCGTCCCGTGATTTCAACGCCGACGATGTTGTGTTCTCCTTCGAGCGCCAGCTGGACAAAAATAACGCCTACCACGGTGTTTCTGGCGGCAGCTACGAATACTTCGAAGGTATGGGTATGGGCGATCTGATCAACAAGATCGTGAAAGTGGACGACAACACCGTGCAGTTCGTACTGAACCGCCCTGAGTCTCCATTCCTGGCTGACCTGGCGATGGACTTCGCTTCAATCCTGTCTGCGGAATACGCTGACAACATGCTGAAAGCGAAAACGCCTGAGAAAGTTGACCTGGATCCAATCGGTACCGGTCCGTTCCAGCTTGTGCAATACCAGAAAGATTCACGCATCCTCTACAAAGCATTCCCGGGCTACTGGGGCACCAAGCCGCAGATCGACCGTTTAGTCTTCTCCATCACGCCTGACGCTTCCGTGCGTTACGCGAAATTGCAGAAAAATGAATGCCAGGTGATGCCGTACCCGAACCCGGCTGACATCGCAGCAATGAAAAAAGATAAATCCATCAACCTGATGCAACAACCAGGTCTGAACGTGGGTTATCTGTCCTTCAACGTTGAGAAAAAACCACTGGATGAAGTGAAAGTGCGTCAGGCACTGACCATGGCTGTGAACAAAAAAGCCATCATCGATGCGGTTTATCAGGGTGCTGGCCAGCCAGCTAAAAACCTGATCCCACCAACAATGTGGGGCTACAACAAAGACGTGGTGGATTACCCGTATGATCCAGCCAAAGCCAAAGAACTGCTGAAAGAAGCAGGTCACCCGGACGGTTTCACTATCGATCTGTGGGCGATGCCGGTACAGCGTCCGTACAACCCGAACGCACGTCGTATGGCTGAGATGATCCAGGCTGACTGGGCGAAAATTGGCGTGAAAGCCAACATCGTGACTTACGAGTGGGGCGAATACCTCAAGCGTGCCAAGAACGGTGAGCACCAGTCTGTGATGATGGGCTGGACCGGCGACAATGGGGATCCGGATAACTTCTTCGCGACCCTGTTCAGCTGTGCTGCAGCTAAAGACGGTTCCAACTACTCCCGCTGGTGTTACAAGCCGTTTGAAGATTTGATCCAGCCAGCCCGTGCTGAATCTGATCACGCCAAACGTGCTGCGCTGTACCAGCAGGCTCAGGTTGTGATGCATGACCAGGCACCTGCGCTGATCATCGCTCACTCCACCGTGTACGAACCTGTTCGTAAAGAAGTCAAAGGTTATGTCGTTGATCCATTAGGCAAACACCACTTCGAAAACGTCTCAATGGAGTGATCGCCTACTGAATAACCCGGGAGCTGCGTTGTGTGGTGCTCGCAATCTTCGCCTACCTGAAGGTATGTCTTGATTGCTGTGCTCCTCCGCCTTGCTCGCGGGCCATTCAGTACCGCCTTGATTCTCAAGAAAGAAATGTGAGCCACAATAAGCCCGGCGAGCTACGGTTTTCCGGGCATTTTATACAGAGAGTACGGGATATGTTGCAGTTCATACTCCGACGTTTGGGGTTAGTTATCCCAACGTTTATCGGCATTACTTTGCTGACTTTTGCCTTCGTACACATGATACCAGGCGACCCGGTCACCATCATGGCAGGCGAGCGCGGGGTTTCCCCCGAACGTCACGCCCAGCTGATGGCAGATATGGGGCTCGACAAGCCTCTTTACCAGCAATATTTCAAATACGTGAACGGGGTGCTGCATGGCGACCTGGGCACCTCCTTAAAAAGCCGCACCCCTGTCTGGCAGGAATTCGTACCGCGCTTTAAAGCCACTCTGGAACTGGGCATCTGTGCGATGATTTTCGCGATCATTGTCGGTATTCCGGTGGGTGTGCTGGCGGCGGTAAAACGGGGCTCGATATTCGACCACACGGCCGTGGGAATATCACTGACCGGCTACTCGATGCCCATATTCTGGTGGGGGATCATGCTGGTGATGCTGGTCTCGGTACAGCTTAATCTGACGCCCGTATCGGGGCGAATAAGCGATACCGTATTCCTGGATGACAGCCTGCCGCTGACCGGCTTTATGCTGATCGACACGCTGTTCTGGGGCGAGCCGGGTGATTTCGTCGATGCCGTGATGCACATGATTTTACCGGCTATCGTTCTGGGCACCATTCCGCTGGCGGTGATTGTGCGTATGACCCGTTCTTCCATGCTGGAAGTGCTGGGTGAAGACTATATCCGTACCGCGCGCGCCAAAGGCGTCAGCCGTATGCGGGTCATCGTCGTCCACGCATTGCGCAATGCACTGTTGCCGGTGGTAACCATCATTGGTTTGCAGGTCGGTACGCTGCTCGGTGGCGCTATCCTGACGGAAACTATCTTCTCCTGGCCGGGACTCGGCCGGTGGCTGATCGACGCACTCCAGCGCCGCGACTATCCGGTCGTACAGGGCGGGGTGTTGCTGGTCGCTACTCTGATCATCGTGGTTAACCTGCTGGTAGATGTGCTCTACGGCGTGGTCAACCCGCGTATTCGCCACAAGAAATAAGGGGCGCACAATGTCTCAAACCACTGAGCCGGTCGCTAACGAGTTAGTGACGGCTGCGCCAGTGCCGATGCCGCCGATGCGCGAATTCTGGCATTACTTCAAGCGTAACAAAGGGGCCGTTGTCGGCCTGGCTTACATCATTATCATGCTGGTCATTGCAATTGGCGCGAACGTGATTGCACCTCATCTGCCTGCTGAACAGTTCCGTGACGCGTTGCTGCGCCCGCCGGTCTGGATGGAAGGCGGCAGCTGGAAATTCCTGTTGGGCACCGACGACGTGGGCCGCGATATTCTGACGCGTCTGATGTACGGCGCGCGTTTATCGCTGCTGGTCGGTTGTCTGGTCGTTGTACTTTCGCTGATCCTCGGCGTGGTTTTCGGCCTGTTTGCCGGTTACTACGGCGGTGTGGTGGACGCCATCATCATGCGTGTGGTTGATATCATGCTGGCGCTGCCAAGCCTGTTGCTGGCGCTGGTGCTGGTGGCGATTTTCGGCCCGTCAATAGTCAACGCCTCGCTGGCGCTGACGTTCGTTGCCTTACCGCACTATGTCCGTTTAACCCGCGCTGCGGTGCTGGTGGAAGTGAACCGTGACTACGTGACCGCTTCGCGCGTTGCCGGTGCCGGTTCTGCCCGTCAGATGTTCGTCAACATTTTACCTAACTGCTTAGCGCCGCTGATTGTTCAGGCATCGCTCGGCTTCTCCAACGCCATCCTCGATATGGCAGCGTTGGGCTTCCTCGGTATGGGCGCACAGCCGCCAACGCCGGAGTGGGGCACCATGCTGTCAGACGTCTTACAGTTTGCTCAAAGTGCCTGGTGGGTTGTGACCTTCCCTGGCGTGATCATACTGCTGACGGTGCTGGCATTTAACCTGATGGGTGATGGCCTGCGTGATGCCCTCGACCCTAAACTTAAGCAGTAAGGGGTTGGAGATGGAAACAACATTAATGAATGACGTTCAGGTCGGCAAAACGTTGCTGACCGTGGATAAACTTTCCGTTCACTTCGGTGACGAAGGGACGCCGTTCCGCGCCGTAGACCGTATCAGTTACAGCGTGAAACAGGGCGAAGTGGTCGGGATTGTCGGTGAGTCCGGCTCCGGTAAATCGGTCAGTTCACTGGCGCTGATGGGGCTTATCGACTTCCCCGGCAAAGTGATGGCGGAAAAACTTGAGTTCGGTGGCCGCAACCTGCAGGGCATCAGCGAAAAAGAGCGCCGTCAGATTGTCGGTGCCGAAGTCGCGATGATTTTCCAGGATCCGATGACCAGCCTCAACCCGTGCTACACCGTCGGTTTCCAGATTATGGAAGCCATCAAGGTGCATCAGGGCGGCAACAAAAAGACCCGTCGTCAGCGCACTATCGACTTGCTGAATCTGGTCGGTATTCCTGATCCGGCTTCACGTCTCGACGTGTATCCGCATCAGCTTTCCGGCGGGATGAGCCAGCGCGTGATGATCGCGATGGCCATCGCCTGTCGTCCGAAACTGCTGATTGCCGATGAGCCGACCACTGCGCTCGACGTGACAATTCAGGCGCAGATCATCGAGCTGCTGCTTGAGTTGCAACAGAAAGAAAACATGGCGCTGATGCTGATCACCCATGACCTGGCACTGGTGGCGGAAGCCGCGCATCACATCATCGTGATGTACGCCGGTCAGGTAGTGGAATCGGCCAAAGCCACGGAAATCTTCCGTGCGCCGCGTCATCCGTATACTCAGGCGCTGCTGCGCTCACTGCCGGAATTCTCCACTGACAAAGCCCGTTTGCAGTCATTACCGGGCGTGGTGCCGGGCAAATATGACCGTCCTAACGGCTGTCTGCTGAATCCGCGCTGCCCGTATGCAACTGACCGTTGCCGTAAAGAAGAACCTGCGCTGCGTGACCTCGCAAACGGGCGTCAGTCGAAGTGCCATTATCCGCTGGATGATGCCGGGAGACCTACTTATGAGTCCTGATAACACCCAATCGCAGCCGCTGCTGCACGCGATTGACCTGAAAAAACATTACCCGGTGAAGAAGGGCTTCTTCGGCCAGGAACGCACGGTGAAAGCGCTCGACGGCGTTTCGTTTACGCTCGAACGCGGTAAAACGCTGGCGGTGGTCGGGGAATCCGGTTGTGGTAAATCCACGCTGGGTCGCCTGCTGACCATGATTGAAGTGCCGACCGGCGGTGAACTTTATTATCGCGGGCAGGATTTGCTGAAACCTGATGCGACGGCTGAAAAGTTGCGCCGTCAGAAGATCCAAATCGTGTTCCAGAATCCTTACGGATCACTGAACCCGCGTAAGAAAGTCGGCCAGATCCTTGAAGAACCTTTGCTGATCAACACCCAACTGACCCGCGAAGAACGTCGCGAGAAAGCATTGGCGATGATGGCGAAAGTCGGCCTGAAAACCGAACATTACGACCGTTATCCGCACATGTTCTCCGGCGGTCAGCGTCAGCGTATTGCTATCGCCCGCGGTCTGATGCTGGATCCGGATGTGGTGATCGCCGATGAACCGGTGTCGGCACTCGACGTCTCCGTGCGTGCACAGGTACTGAACCTGATGATGGATTTGCAGCAGGATTTGGGGCTGTCGTACGTTTTCATCTCTCACGATTTGTCCGTGGTGGAGCATATCGCTGACGAAGTAATGGTGATGTATCTCGGCCGCTGCGTGGAGAAGGGCTCGAAAGACGCCATTTTCAGCAATCCGCGCCATCCGTACACGCAGGCATTACTGTCCGCGACGCCGCGTCTGAATCCGGACGATCGCCGTGAACGCATCAAGCTGACCGGTGAACTGCCAAGCCCGCTGAATCCGCCAGCCGGTTGCGCGTTCAACGCCCGCTGCCGCCGTGCGTTCGGCACCTGCAAACAGTTCCAGCCGCAGCTGAAGCAGTACGGCGACCAGCTCGTTGCCTGTTTTGCTGTTGATCAGGATGAAACCGGGACAACGCAGACTGTGGCGTAAACCGGTTTAACAGCAGAAATGAAAAAGCCCGCGAATTCGCGGGTTTTTTTATGGGCGTAGCCTGAAAAAATGCCAAAAAAAAGCCCGATAACAAGTATCGGGCAAAGGGACTTAATGAAATATTGGATGCTATTTCTACGATCTCGGTGTGAAGGAAGATCGGTTATTGAGGTTACTGCTACCACATTAATGGTTCGTTTATCCGCATGGCGGGCTTCTGAGCACGATATAAATTCGCCACTTAGCAGCCGGCAGAGGGAAAATTTGGAACTTACTTCTGACCGGTGATTTCAATCACGACACGGCGATCTGGCGCAAGGCAATCCTTCAGCTGCGCAGAAGGCATACCATTATCGCACTGGGTACCGGTGACGGAATCGTTGCTGCCGCGGCCTTCTGAACTGACATTCTGAGCTGACAGACCCTGAGCAATCAGTGCATCAGCAACAACCTGAGCACGTTTTGAAGAGAGCTGCTGATTGTATTGATCAGAACCCAGACGATCGCTGTAGCCGATAACCATCGTGGAGCTGTTTTTGGCAGCCTGCATTTCCGGGCTGTTATACAGCTGAGTAATGGCTGCGTTACCTTCAGCCGTCAACGTCGCTGAATCGTAAGCGAACAGGACGTCAGATTTCATGTTGAAGGTAGTCACTTCTGGTGCTGCCTCTGCTGCAACAGCGACAGGAACGGCAACCGGGGTTTCGTCATGCTGACCAAAGCGATACACAACACCTGCGGAGACGGAGCTTATATCACTGCTCACGCCAATCTGATTGGAATTGCCCACGTTGCTGACCCACTGATATTCCAGACGGCCTGCCCAGTTTTTGTTAAACGCATATTCTGTACCGACGGCTGCCAGCGGACGTATGCCTGTTTCCATATTGCTGTGACCGGCATTTTTGGTTTCAGCGCGGTAGGCCATCGCACCGGCACGACCATAGAGATCCCAACTGTCGGTCAGGCCGTAGCTGGCTTTTAGCGACATTTGCAGACCCTGACTTTCCATCGTTGTGCCGGAAACGCCGTGATTGCCATGAATGCTCATATTACCGAGGTAGTCGTAACCTCCTTCTACGGCAAGCCAGGAAGTGACCTGATAGCCACCAAATACGCCACCGCTGACATTATCTTTGTCGAAGTCAAAATCCGTCGCCTGACTGACGTTATCGTTGAAATCACCTTTGCCGCTGGCATCGAAGTAATGAGACCAGCCAAGTTTTGCGCCGCCGTACCAGGTATTGGTGTCAGCTGCGGCATAAACGCTGGAAACCGCGCAGACATTTACCACGATTAAAGCGATAAGAGTTTTTTTCATATTATTCCCCGGATTCTTCTGCCACTGCAGGGCAGAATCTAATGTGCATGATGCTGTGTGGGGGGATACTAATTAAAAAATCCGGCGTTTTGAAAGGATAATACGTTTAAATCTAAACTTTGGGGGAATGAGAATTATTAATATCTGCACAGTTATTAAAACTCTTCTGGTAGAGGTTTCATTTCCAGTAAATATCCGCCACGACTTGTCGAGATATATTCGCCTTGTTTAAGGGCATGAATAATATTTAGTACAGTGCTGCGGGATAAGTGCGTTCTCTCCTGAATATATTCAAGAATGGAGATGCGCAAACGGGTCTCAAGAGGTAACTGGATCATCTCCTGTAAATGGTTGCTGATGACTGAGTAGGTACGTTGCTGCACGACCAGCGCATCACGGTAGAAAAGATAACTGCTGAAGTAGGACAGCGCCGCTGCGACATCCTGCCAGAGGTTTTTTTTGCTGAAAATCGCCATCGCCTGCGCGGCATCGGTGCGGTGAATTATTGCCTGCGTATCGACGCGTAATGTCTGGCAATGAATCCCCTGCATCGCTTCAGCCACGCCAAACAGCAGCGGATCATAGGCGGTGGCCATAACCAGTCCGTCAGTGGCGCGCAGAACCGAAACTTCGCCTTCCAGGAACAAATAAAACTGCGGATTGCCCTGATACGACCATGACAATCTTTTGCGCGGCACCACGCTCACCGGCGTACTTACCGGCATAAGGGCAGAAATCAGGCGCTGAATTGACGCTTCCGGGCGTTCGGGTGGGATTATTTTCACAGTTTCTTCTCGTTTCGAAAGACAGCATTATGTTAGCTATTATAGCCAAACAAACCCAGCTTACTTTTTATCGTAACGGATCATAATAACTTTCTCCACATTGCCGGGAGGAGTGCGCTAACTGTTTTTAAGTATACTTATTATTTAATTATTAAAATTTGCAATCCAGATCAATAATTATTTAAACAATAACACTAAGGTAATGACCACCACAAAATAACACGATGGATTATTTTCGTGAATTTATTTTGTTTTAACATAGGCGAATTCTATCTATTCGCTTTATGAATGGAGCCGTTGGAGTTTATTCAAAAGGGATTGATATGCCACAGATCAGATTGCCTGCCAGAATATATACTACACCCGCAGGAGCGAGGTCCTCAGATGATTTGCAGTATGGTGATATGACGGAGCAGCAACTCAGGTCTGTCTTTCATCTGAATGATGTTTCAGCAAGAGTAAACCCTGACTAAAATTGAAGAGATAAAAGCCTCTCCTTTTTCGGGTTTTAATTTTCCCGACCGGCCATCTTCTTTACTCATTGATTACTTTCCAAAAAAGGCGTCACGTCTTCTTCAACCTTATCCGGAAATAAAAAGTACGCTTTCAGTGAAACAATGCAGCGATATTCTTTTTGATGAAATGAGGGAACTGTCTAAGCCTTTCGCGTTATATGGTGTTTACAGCGGACTGATCGTGAAGATGATCAACCATATGCAAAAGAACAGCGGGTTGCCATTCAGGGATTATCTTTTGAATATGGCACTTGAGAGACAGATTAGATATGATTTTTCCCAGATTAGCAGTTTAAATACTATAAAGAAGACCCTGCTTAATGACATAAATTGGGGAAATAACCGTCACGCTCAAGATATAGAAGTATTGCTTAGAAAAAATTTACAGTCCTGCTTCCTTCCAAAATTCAAAAGATTCAAAGATAACTTTAATGGTATGGGGATCACCGTACACGATACTTATGCCACTCAGATAACATTGACGTCACTCTCGATTGTCAAAAATGAATATCAGGCAGTTATTAATTATAAAGTTCAGGATCATTTTGGGTTGGATAAGAAAGATATTTCAAATCCTCAATTTAAAATGTTACGTTTTTTCCGAATCTGGTTTGTTTTGCATCGTTGGGAAAAATTGGGATTTAAACCATTTACGACTGAGATGGAAGCAAATATTTCTATTAAAGGAGGCATTAGATGAATAAAAAATCCGGCATCTTCATAATCTTTATACTCATTATAGTAACTTGTTTTTTTGTTTTAAGAGAACCGGAAATTATCTATGTTCACGAAGATGAAGATAGTACCGTCATCATAGTTAGAAACTTTCCCATTACGCAGTGGGGTAAGATTTACTGGTGGGAAAATAATAAGGATATGATGAATGCTAAATATCAATTACCAAGAGTAGATGCTGCTGGTAATTATTATGTTTCTATATTAGATGGGAGTGATGGTTTTAAGAAGGTTACAGAAGCTAATTTATATTGGTTTAGTTTTGAACATACCGATCTCTATTGTTTTAATGAGATCAAGTCAGAGGATCGATGCATTGAGAAAAACTTCCTTATGCAGATTCATAATGGAATGAAAAATAAAACAGACTATTTTATAAAGGGAGATTACGTTACTAAATGAAAATATTTTTATAAAAAATGGAATGGTTATCAGTTGGTTTTTTAAGGAGTAAGTTATGAAAATGAAAAATATCTTTTTGTGACTGAAATGGAAACGGATATTTATCTGTCAGGTGGAAAACCATGAGAAAAATAGTAGTGATAGTCACTGTTCTATGTTTTGCTTTATCAGCATACTTCTTGTTTTTTAGAAAAACAGAAATAATTTTCGTACACCATGCAGAAGGGGTTACTGACATAGTTGTAAAAAATTTCCCTATAACTCAGATCGGTAAAATAATTTGGTGGGAAAACAACAAGGATAGTCTCCTGAAAAAACGTGAGATATCTGATGTTGATGAGTATGGTTATTATTCTGTAGCAATCGCAGATATCGGCGAGGGATTTAAAAAAGTATCAGAAGCTGATTTTTCGTCATGGTATTCGCTATCGAGGAATGATCTGATTTGTTTTGATGAAATTAAATCGGAAAAAAGATGCATTGAAAAAAATAATTTAATGATGATTCAAAACGGAATGGATAAAAAAACAAATTACTATATCGGCGGGGATTCAATAACAAAATGATAAGGATATTTTTACGCCATTGTATCAAATGGATTGGCCAGTTAGTGATGAGCAAAAAAAACATTACAGTGTGCGTTCTGCTGGCTGCACTTTTTATATTTCGACTTATAACCAGAAACCCTGAAATTATACATGTAGATCAAGATGTAGGCGCAATGGTTATTGTGGTCAAACAACCTCCTTTGACCCAGGAAGGTAAAATAATCTGGTGGGAAGTTCACGAAGGCGCTATTAAAAAGAAATATGGTTTACCGAAGCCTGAAGAAAATGGAGTTTATTACATTTCTGTAACAGATGGCGGAAATGGATTTAAGAAAGTATCTCAAGATAATTCAAATTGGTTTTCTTTTTCTAACAGAAAACTTTATTGTTTTGATGAAGTAAAGTCAGAAGAAAGATGCCTTGAATATAATGATATAATGACAATTATTCATGATGAAAATAATAAAATTTCTTATTTAATAGGTAATGACCAAATAGTGAAGTAGCCACAAAATGAATAATAAAATCCATTTTGTGGTGTTGTCTTCATTAACCCAACACGTTATAAAAATAGTGGGGGTTATTTCAAATCGTATTTACCCTTTATGACTTGCCCACCAGCTCAGCAGTTGCAGAGTCGAAGAGTAGTAATCGTCTTTCGGCGCCAGGTTCGGGCTAATGGCTCCGGCGTTGGCCATAGTGAAATCACGGATGGCTAAAAGACCCGGCGACATGTTGTAGCTGGCTTTAGTACCGGTCATAACATCAATCCAGGCGGGCGTCGTGTTACGTGGCGATTTCTGCCACCACAGGATAAACGGTGCCAGCTGCGGGCTGCCAGGATGCGCCCAGCCGAGATACAGCGGGATGCGCACGGCATCGTAGCTGAAACGCGTTGGCCAGCGGCTTGCCGGTTTCATGGTGCCATCAGCCTGCATATCCACCCAGTCGGTCGGCAGGCGGAATTCGCCAAACGCCATTTTACTGAGCATTGCGGTACCGCTTTCATCGAGATCCTTCCAGACTTTTAAATGACTGTGCGCATAAAACGCCTGCCACGCTGGGAAGATGAAATAGGACGGATTGACGGTCACGTTGCTGGTCTGATTAAAACCCTTCACGCCCGGCAGCATCACTTTATAGCCGGCATAATCAATCACATTGTATTTGATCAGCGCCGCCTGCAATTTTTCGGAAGCTTTGGTGTAACGGCTGTCGTTCCACTTATCGCCCGCCAGCAGCAGCGCCCAGGCCATCAGCGTATCGCCATCAGAGGCATTGTTCGTGTCCGCCACATGCGGGGTGCTGTTCGGGTCATAGCGCCAGGAATACAGACCGATATCTTTGCGGTAAAGCGCGTTATTCGCCCACTGCCAGAGTTTGTCGAATGTCGCCTGATCGTCATTGAAGACCGCCAGCAGCATGCTGAATCCCTGGCCTTCTGTGTGACTGACGTTTTTATTGGCGGTATCAATGATGCGCCCGTCTGGCATCAGAAAGCGGCTTTTGTACGCTGACCAGCCAGAGTCCTGAGCCATTACGGCAGAGCTGAAAAACGCGAAAACAAGGCCGAACCACAGCACCAGACTGTAGCGTCGCAATAACAACATAAGGATCCCTTACAAACCATTTTGATAACGGAAAACGAACGCGCCTTCCGGTGTGCTTTCCTGCCAGCGCAGCGGAACATACGACTGTCCGCCCTGCGATAACAACCACTGTGCATACAGACCTTCGAACAGAGAAATCAGCGCAATGCGCCAGAGTTCGTCATCCTGCCCCTGCGGTGACACCGGCCACGCAATGTGGACCAGCGCCAGCTGTTGCTGGGTGGCTTCCAGTTTCACCACACCCCAGTCGAAACGACTGAGGATGTGATTGATATTGTCTTCCAGCTCGCCCAGTGTCGCAGAGGCCGGAAGCTGATGCTGACGCGCCAGATTATTTCCCATCAGCGTGAGAAAACGACGACCATCTTCGTCGTCGGCGGAGGCCAGAATACCTGAAAATAGTACTTGCACCAGGCTTTGCCAGCCCGGTGTGGTATGACGCTGGCGATAATATTCCTGCGCGACCTGAGTATAGTTATGTTCTTGCATGGTTTTATTTCACCGCGATTAATTTTGACCCATCAGGTAACGGAAGTAGACCTGCGCTGTACTTTCGTTGTAATCGCCGAAAGTATCGTAGCCAACCTTGCCGCCAATCTGCATGTTTTTGTTCAGATGATAATTACCGCCCACGCCCGCATTCCAGCCGATGCCGTTCTGCGTTTTACCGCCGTAATAGGCTTCAGTGCCGTAACCTTCTGCCACCAGATCTTCCAGTTGTTTCTGCAGGTCCGGGTTATTCGGGAAGTAGGCGCTCTTATCCTGAGAATAAGACTGATAACCCACCGCGCCGGACAGTTTCAGATCCCAGTCGTCATACTTCTGGGTGTATTCCACCGGGAAGGAGACACTGACATAGTTTTGCGGGCTGAAGTAACCGCCCTGACCATAGGTGTAGTAGCTGAGGTTTTTGTCGAAGTTCATGTAACCGACGTTGATACCGGTTTTCAGCTCGCGATCGTCGTAACGGTAAGGGCGGACATACAGACCGGCATTGGCGTTCACCGACTGGTTGCTCTTCACGTTATTACCCAGATAGCTGTAGTAACCGCCTTCAGCATAGAAACCGGCGTCGCCATCGTCGTAGGACAGATTGATACTGCCGCCGTTTTTGGTGACCTGACCCCATTCCTTGCCGCTGTAATTATCTTTGGTCCCGACGTAAGACAGAATACTGTCGGTGACGGCGCGACGCTCAGCCGTCACGCGCAGGGTGGTGAAGTCCGTCAGTTTCGGTGCCCATTGCACGCCCCCGACCAGCGAGTTCAGATCCTGCCCGAGCGGTGTACTACCGATATCCGCTTTATAGCTGTCTCCGGTCAGCGCGGCGTTTACTTCCACGCCGGTCGCGCTTTGATTGCCAGCGGATGGCGCAGAATAGGTTGTCGGATCCGTGCCGGTAATGGTGTTGTACGCTACGCACTGATCGGACGTGGCGTTGGCTGACGTACAGTTGGTACTGGAATTCGCCGCGGCAGCCGCCTGCAATTTGGCAAATGTACTGTAGTTGGCGATATCCAGACCGGCTGCTGCTGCGGCGGCTGCCACGTCTTTTTGCGCAGACTGCGCTGCCGCCAGTGCGCCCTGACCGAAGCGGGAGTTGCCGGTGCCGGAAGGGCTGCCAGCGCTGAGAGAAACCGGCGTGACGCCGATGCTGAGACGGGACGTATCAAACGGCACGAAGGCAAAGGTCATCGGCGCTTTGGCTTCGGTTAGCTGGCTGAGACCGCTTTCACCGTCACGACCACGAATCGACATATCGCCCTGCGCCCATGTGGCCGTTTTGCCCTGCAAATCGTCGAGCATTTCGTCGATCTGTTTTTCAGTCGCATTACGTTGCGCCACGGCTGCGGGTTGTGCAGTGGCTGCCGGAATATTCCCCGGCGTGGAAACCTGATCAGATACCTGCCACGGCAACACGGTGCCGTAAGAGGATTGCGTCGCCGGACGTGAAGCCGAAGTGCGCGTTGAACGGTTGATGAACGGGTTGTCGCTTATCTGCAATCCGGCGACCTGCGCCGAACTGTCCGCGCCTTCCAGCCCGATCATCTTGCCCTTCGCGGAACGCAGTAACGCCAGCGCCTGCTGGTGATCGCCCTGTGCTTCGGCAACGCGTGCTTCTAACAGCAGGCGGTCTGGTGTACGCGGCCCGGTCAGGCCTTCCATCAGGGTTTTTGCCCGCTGGTTATCGCCTTCGCCCAGTGCCACGTTAATCGCACCGACGCGGGCATCCTGCGTCGGTGTATCGTTGCTCATCAGGTAGTTATAAACCTGACCGGCCTGTTTATTGAGTTTGCCAGACTGATACAACCGCGCCATCGCCAGCATCAGGTCGCGGTTTTGCGGATCCGCCTGCAATGCGACGACCAGCTTGTCGTAAGCCGCGGCGTACTGACCCTGCTCGCGCAGCTGATCAGCCTGAGTGATCACGAAACCGTTACGCAGATTCGCCAGCGCGGTCGGTGAAGTGCCGGACTGAATCTGCGGATTTTGCAGGAAGGCTTGCGCCTCGTTGCTCAGACCCGCCTGATTGAGCACGGTGACCTGATCGGCATAATCTCCTGCATTGCCCTTGACGCCCTGACGCATGTTCTGACGCACCAGCTGCACCGCCAGCGGAAGCTGACCGGAAGCTGCCAGGTTTTTCGCCAGTGCGCCGACATCTGCCGGTTCGGTCGGTGGATTTTGTGCCAGTGCACGCAGCGTATTCGACGCCGCTGCCGTATTGCCCTGCTGGAGATAGCTTTCGGCATCCGCCATCTGCGCATTGAAGTTGGCGCGCTGCGCCAGTTCACGCATTCCCTGATTCTGGCTGTTGCGCGGAATGCGCGAGAGCAGGGCATTGGCGGTGGACCAGTTTTTGGTTTCGGAAGCAAAAAGCGCTGCTGCGTACAAATCCGCTGAAGACGCGCCCGGACGCGAAGAAGGTGCCATGATCGACTGCGCCTGCGCGGTCTGACCCTGCGATTGCAGGATGCGCGCCATATCCAGTTTCACCCAGACGTTCGACGGCTGGCGTTCCTGCGCCTGTTGCAGAATATTCAGTGCGCGCTGCGGATCGTTGTTTGCCACCGCCTGTGCGGCCTGACGGCGCATCGGCTCGATAACATCCGCCACGGTCGGCGGGTTCATCTTGGCCTGCAATCCGGCTGGCAGGGTTTTCAGAACCTGGTTCGCTTCGGCGGTTTTGTTTTGCTGACGCAGCACGTAATACAATCCGGCGCGGGCATCGGCGTTATCGCCCAGCGCACTGTATTGCTGCTCAGCCCCAGCCAGATCGCCTTTGCGGCGCAGAATATCCGCACGCAATAAGCTGGCAGACTGACCTTTCTCGCCACCGACCTGCGTCAGCGGGGTGACAGCCGCCAGCGCCGCATCGTAACTGCCGGAACCCGCAGCGTCTTTGGCTTTGGCTAACTGCGCGTAAAACGCCGAATCCTGCGCCTGATTGCTCAGCTGCGCGCTGTTCGGGCCGCCCTGTGCGGCGGCTTTGCTCAGATATTGCGACGCCTGTTCAAAGTTGCCGCTGCGCTGGGCGATATAACCCAGACCGGCCAGTGCATCGGCGTCATTCGGGTTATCAGCCAGCACTGTTTCAAACTTGGATTTTGCACTGGTGACGTCGCCGCTGTTCAGCGCAGTAAAGCCCTGACCTTTCGCCGCGCCGCCAATGTTTTTTTGGAAATAGGCCATTACGCCGGTGTCATTAGGATGACGCGCCTGATAACCCTGATACAAATCACGGTCGCCTTCCTGCGGTGCCATCCACAGTAACGCCTGGCGCAACGACCGATCCGCTTCGGTGCTGGAACCGGCCATGGTATTCAGCAACTTAATGCCATCGCGACGGGTCGATTCCTGATAAGTCAGCACTTTACCCAGTCCGAGACGTGCCTGTGTGTCATCCGGACGTGAGGCGACGCGCTGTTGTAATCCGGCAATCGCCTGCGGCTGGAGCGATTTGTCGCCCGCCATCGTCAGATAATATTCGGTCGCCAGACTGTCGAGTGGCTGGTTGCCGTTAAAAATAGTGCGATACGCCGAAAGCGCACCGCTGACGTTCCCCTGCGCCGCCATCTGACGGGCAGAAGCCAGCTGAGCCGGTGGAATAGACTGCATCGCTTTGGCGCTGTTGAGCGACGCCAGCCGCGGATCGTCCGGTGATACGCTGACCAGCTTCTCGCGCCACTGATTGGCTGTCGCTTTATCGCCGCTTTGCATGGAATACAGCGACATCAGATACATCGCCTGCGCATTGTTCGGTTCCACCAGCAGCACTTTTTGCAAGGCGTCTTTGGCCAGATCATCATGCGCGCGTTCGTGCCAGTAAGCGGCCTGATCAAACAGGGCTTTCATGGCAGGATTGGTGGTGTCCGCTGCAAATGTAGCGGCGCTAAAACTTGCGACTCCGGCGATCCCTACCAGATAAATAGCCCTGATCACCGCCAGGGACAGTTTATGTTTTTTCATTTTCCAGCTCCGGTAATCGCCAGAGGGTCGCCTGAAATACAGGCGACTTTCATTGTTATTGTTATACAGCCGATGCTTTTCATTTCTGACCCAGACGTTTAGCCGCATGACGACGCAGGACAACGAACAGGCTCAGTCCAATTACCAGCGAAAGCAGGGTGGCAATCAGCGACAGGATCACAATATGCGTGCTGGCGTACCAGAGCACCATCATGTACCACGGCATTTGTCCGGTCGGGAATTGCTGGCCGACGGAGAAACTGCGGATGCCGTTTTCATCGGTAATGATCGCCAGGTCACCGCGCACATTGGCGTTAATTTTCGGCGATTTCAGATCGTTATGGATTTTCAGCAACTGCTGATCGTCTGTGCCGGTCGCGACCACGACCACGTGATCGTTAGACCAGCGCGAACGGTAACTGACGAAGCCGCGCCACGCGCCGGTCGAGGACAGATAACGGTCAGCATCCACTGGCTGGCGGTACCAGTCACCGGTCAGCCAGGCCACGAGTCGCTGCACTTCGGTTGGCGTTTTCACGCCCATCGAACTGGCATTGACGCTAAACGGCGAATCAGCCAGCAACTGCTGATTGAACGGCGTGTCGCCAAGGGTGGTGACGGCCAGAATATCGCGGTCAAACAGCGGGTTATTTTGTTCGTCACCTTTCAGACCAAAGGCCACCTGAACGTGATTGACCGGCACTCCGGTGGCTTTACCTGCGCGTGAAGTGAGGTTCAGCAAAGTGTGAATTTCATCCGCCGTCGGCGCTTGTGGCAACAGCATCAGGGTGTCGGAGAAATCAGCCAGCTTGGAATACGGATAAGAGGCACCGACGAAATACGACAGGTTCGGTAACTGGGCGAAGTGATAGCTTCCGCTCAGGTCGATGAAGGATTTCGGATCGATACGGCTCTTGATGTTATCGCTGGTCAGAATGCTGCACGGCGCATCTTTTTTCGGCTTGATGTCGAAATAGAATTGCAGCTGGTTATCCCCGTAAATCAGGTATGGCGCGAGCTGAATGGTGTAACGTTCCTGACGGCTGTCGCCGCCAAGACGACGCCAGATATTCTCGATCAGGCCGACTTTGTTCACCGTCAGGCTGTGCAGATAATTGCTGTTGATGGAGACATTGAGTCTCGAGTTATCTTCATCAATCCAGTTTTCCGTCGGGAAACGATAATCAATGCGCACCGGAATATTGTGACCATCCCACATGAACAAGTCCGGCGCGGCGCGGAACGCCACCTGAATACCGTCGTGGTAAATCCCGTTAGAAATCAGTGAATCCTGATCTTTGCCCGCCAGTTCACCCAGCGTTACCGGACGTGACGTGTCAATCCAGCGCGGCGCGTCATACGGTTTGCTCGCAGGAATGGTTTGCTGCGCGACATCCAGATGATCGACGTTATTCGGCAAACCGCCGTTGATCAGGCGATACGCGGCCTGACGAAGTTCATTGTCGTCATTGCCGAGCACCAGCAGCAGTTTGTAGACCGGATTAATCGGGTTATCGATAATCTGAATGGATGCCCCGTTGCTGGGTGGCAGCGTCAACGAACCGATTTTATCGCCCGGCTTGCCGAACAGAATCCCGTTCTGATCGGGCAAATCGTTCAGAATGACCGGGAAATCGACGCTGCGATAATCAGACAACATGCCGAGATAAGAAGAGACCATCGCCGCTGCGCTGACATCGCCGGGTTTCATCGACGCCGAGAAGCCCATGGTGATTTTGGACTCCTGCATTTGCAGGCCATCAAAGAACGGACGCGGGAAATTACCCAGATTGCGGCCGATATTCAGCTGCTGACCTTCCAGACCAATGCTGGTGGTCGGCAAAATCGTGACCCAGTATTTGTCCGACTGATCTTTCTCGCAGGTCATGGTGTTGCTGTCATGCACGCGGAAGCTCAGGTTGTTGCTGGACACCACCATCGCAGACGGGATGTCCAGATCGTAAACATCGCCGCCGTTGCTGCTCTGATTCAGCGGCAGATTACCCAGCGGCTGGCCGTTGAGCATCAACTCGAGTGTGGTATCGCGGGCAATCAGCGCCGGAGAAATTTTAAGTGCCAGCGAAAGATGGGCGTTTGTCACGACCTCATCCGCAGGCAGCGTGAATAGAATGCCTGACTGTAACTGGCCGCCGCTGAGGGTCAGGCCGTTTGGCTGGCCCATTTCTGCCACGGTAATATTACTGGTGACTGGCTGAACCAGCGGAACAACCGGCGCAGGTGCAGCCCCCGGATCGGTCACGGGAGCCACGGGCGCGGAAAGCGAACTGCTGTTGTTCACCGGTGTGGTATCGGCCTGTGGCGCGTCAGCGGAAGTCGCCGGGGCAGACGTTGCGGGTATAGCATTGCTGGCCGGCGTTGCGGTGTCTTCCGGCATTGGTGTCACCGGCGGCAGCCACGACGGTGCGGCAGGTAAACTGGTGGCAGGATCAACCGCCGGTGCAGGCGTTTCTTCAGCCTGCGTGAACGGCAGACTGCTGAACGTCAGTAATAAACCGGTGGTGATTTTCCTGAGCAGGGATGAGCCCGGCACAGCAGAGAAACGGCGCTTTACGGTCGGTTTACGTGGTCGATTCATGCTGCTTCACTCTTGCTGGTGGCGTCAGCGGGTTTAGTTTTAGCGCGGCGTTCTTTCCACGTGTTGTAGAACAACTCGAACACGCAACGGATGATGCTGAGCAGTGATTTGAACGGGTTATCTGGCGGGTATTCTTCACCAATCCAGGCATCCGCACGGCATAACACCACCCGCACCAGTTCACGACGTTTCGAGAGCGGCAGGTTTTCAAATTGCAGACGAATGCGCTCTTTATTTCCGCTGACCTGGCTGACCGGGAAACTCTCGGCGCCTGATGAAAGCTGGATTTCCACTTCTTCGATTTCTTCTTCGAGATAACGCACATCCGGCGTCACCAGCTGCACACCGCCCATCGACATATCGATGGTGGTTGTGCGCAGTGAAATCCCGTTGGCGTAATGAATAATGGCCGGGATCGCCACATCAATACGGATGGTTTTACGCACCTGACGGGTTTCTTTCGCCACCGCAATCGCCGCCAGCAGGATGAGCACGCTGAAGCTGCCCCACGCGACGTTGAGCGCAATAACGTTGGGATCAATGGCAAAGTAATCGTGGAAGATGGCGCGCACCACGCCGTATCCGATGCCGATAATCATCAGAATGGCGACAATCAGATGCGGTTTTACGATGTTGAAGTCAAAGAAGCCGACATCGAGCAAACCGCCTTTGTCCGTTACGTTGAACTTGCCGCGTTTTGGCGCGAACAGGGTCACGATCGTTGGCAGGATCAGGTGGAATGCCATGACGGTTTCATAAATTTCACCCCAGAAGGTATAACGGAAACGGCCATTCATGCGGGAGTTGATGTACAGCGACATCACCAGGTGCGGCAGCGCGTAAGCGAAAATCAGGCTGGCGGACGAGGAAATGATGTTCAGGTTAAACAGCAGGAACGCCAGCGGGGCGGTCAGGAAGACCACGCGCGGCAGACCAAACTGGAAGTGGAGCATGGCGTTCAGGTAGCACAGACGTTGTTGCCATTTCAGGCCACGGCCAAATAACGGATTATCGACGCGGAAAATCTGCGTCATGCCGCGCGCCCAGCGGGTACGCTGAATGACGTGCAGGCCGAGACGTTCCGTTGCCAGACCGGCTGCCAGCGGAATATCCAGAAACGCGGTATTCCAGCCCCGACGCTGCATTTTCAGCGCAGAGTGAGCATCTTCGGTGACGGTTTCTACGGCAAATCCGCCGACTTCTTCCAGCGCCACACGGCGGATAACCGCACAGGAGCCGCAGAAGAATGTCGCGTTCCAGTTGTCATTACCTTGCTGAACCGGGCCGTAGAACAGGGCGCCTTCGTTTGGCATAGTGCGGCCAGCGGAAAGGTTACGTTCGAACGGATCAGGCGAATAGAAATAGTGAGGCGTTTGGATCAGTGCCAGACGCGGGTCTTTCAGGAAACTGCCGACGGTAGCCTGTAAAAATGCGCGGGTGGCCACGTGGTCGCAGTCGAACACGCAAATCAGCTCGCCTTTGGTGAGTTTCATTGCATGGTTCAGGTTACCCGCTTTGGCGTGGGAGTTATCATTTCGGGTGATATAACCCACGCCGGCATCCGCTGAGAACACAGCAAATTCGTCGCGCTTACCGTCATCCAGCACGTAAATTTTGATTTTATCTTTCGGATAATCGATGCACTGCGCCGCCAGAACGGTATCGCGAACCACGTCGAGGCTTTCGTTATAAGAAGGAATATACACGTCGACGGTGGGCCACAAACTGATGTCGTCCGGCAACGGTTCGATAGTGCGTTTTAACGGCCAGGTGGTTTGCAGATAGCCCAGCAATAAAATCAGCCAGACGTACAGCTCCGCGAGGAATAACCCGATCCCTAAAATAGCTTCAATCGTGGAATTAAAATGCAGTGTTTCCGTGGCGCGCCAGTAAATATAACGCGTCGACATTATTATGGACATGATCACCATGACCACACTAATACGACGGCTTTTACTGATGCCGAGCAGGAATAAAAGCCCGATGCTGATCAGGCCAAAAATGTACTGCTTCTGGCTGTCCATCGGGGTGATGATGATGACTGCTGCCACCGGCAGCAGCAGAAGCACAAGTAAGGAAAACAGGAATTTATTCATCGCTTTGGGGTCGCTGTTAACAGTGATAGTTAATAACTGCCAGATTTAGGCGCGGCGTGTAATTCACCATCACCAACTTTAATCCCTAAAATGGCGGCGACTTTTTTGCTGATCAGTTCAATATCAAATGCGGAAGCAGATACCGGACTGAAATCAATAATAGAGCGCTGCGAGGCATTGGCCTCTGGCACGCATTCATCCCTGTGGATTGTGCCTAATAATCTTTCGTTTAAACGTTGTTCGAAAAATTGCGTGACATCGCGACTTAATGTCCGGCGGGTGTCACTTTGGTTAACGACGTAATATTCACCCTTCTTATTATTAAGAGGCGTGCCTATTAATTTGTTCTTTTCCATTAACGGCAATAAAGATAATGACGCGGTGTCTGCAAGCATGACCACGACATGTAAATCTGCAATAGACTGAACCGCTTTTAATGCCGGACTTGGACCCGGAGGAAAATCAGCAATAATAATTAAACCCGGATAATTCAGGACGGTATTTAATCCGCGCTGTAAAAAATGCGGATCTGTCGCCAGCTGGTGTTCAAACTCCAGACGCTGGTCTTCGGTGACTTCGCCATAAGGCAATACAAACGTATTGGAACCGGCCTTGAGAATAAACTGGCTCCAGTCGGATTCATTACCCGAACCGGCCACAAAACCGCGGGTATCGGAAATAGGTACACCGAAATGCAGGCGAAGGGCGTTCTGCACATCAAAATCGATGACCAGCACTTTGCTGCCACTGCGGGCGAGCGAATAGGCCAGGTTGGAGGCCACCGTGGTTTTTCCTACCCCACCTTTCGGTGAACAAACGCAAACTAACGGCATGAGGCAATCATCTCTAACAATGGTTGAAGCGGTGTGTCGCGATGTAAATAAGCACTTGCAGGCTGCGGAGCCCTCTGTTTAAACATCTGTTTAAAGCGCTGGTTAACATCAGCTGACGCCGGGGACGCGGACACCACTGGCGCCGGACTGCGCACAGGCGCAGGGCTGTAAGCGGGCGCTGGATTTTGTACCGGCGGCTGGTGATACACCGTCGCGGCCGGTTGTTGCACTGGCTGAGACACCTGAACCGGCGCGGGCTGAGCCTGAGCAGGAACCGGAGATTTTGGTGCTTCAGGCATGGCTTTACGCAGCGAATCGAGCAAACCCGAACCGCTGTCAGGAATAACAGACTGTGCGTGTAACGTCGGTGCCGTGTGAACAGGCTGATGCTGACCCGGTTGCGTCACGGGTTGCACCGTTTGTACTGGCGCCGGTGCTGCAGGCGCAGGATTTGTAGATGCTACCGCTGCCGGTGGCAGCGTTTCACGCAGCGCATCCAGCAAGCCAAATCCGGCAGCCGGAGGCGTAACTTCTGAGGACATTGGCGCGTGCATCACAGATGGCTGCGCAATCTGATGTGCAGCCTGATGTTCATTCACCGTATGTGCAGCAGATAGCGAAAATTCATCCGCGGAAATGGATTGAGGGGTCGGTTGCGTCGAACGGCCATTATCGAGAGGCCCGGCAGGCTCTTCGCTGGCTGAGACTTGTTTAATCAACGTCCATTGGTTCATTGAACCGGTGATAGATTCACCCGTTGATTTTTCATTAAGCTCTTTATAATCAAGCTTTTCCAACTTCGTCTTATCCATAAAACGTTTAATATCGTCATATTTATTCATAAATCCCGCCCGGTAGGATTATATATATCGGTGTTTTCTGGACGTCAAAACGACCCTGAATGGCCGTTAACAAAGGGAGTGAAAAGTTTAATTTTTTTAAAGTTTTATATGGGAATAAGACTCGTCTTAATATATCAGTTCTTTTACAGCATAGAGCATTTTTTACAAAAAATAGGAATTTCCCGTATAAAAAGGATGGCTACATAACTCGCTGTTGCTAAAGGTTTTTAGTTTTATTTTGCTGCTTGTTTGTCTTAAAATAGTGGAAAAGTTTGTCTTTTTTGTGATGTATGGTGCATAAACTTCATAAGTTGTGCTGAACTCGGGATGTTCTGTCTCTGTGGGTATCCGATTAAGCTTTGTAATGTATGTTTTTCGTAAGTTAATTATCTTAACGGGTAATTAGTGTAGAAGCATTCCGGCAAACATGTTGTTTTTTATAGCCAAAATATTGAGTTGGGCCTCGTAATAACCCGTTATAAGGTATACTGCGCAGAAGTACCGTTCCTGATAAGGTAAGCGGGTCAAAACGTGTCTGCGGTTGATGGAGAATTAAGTTGCGGGTCAGGCGTTCATTAACGATCAAACAGATGGCGGCGGTATCAGGCATCGCTGCATTTACTATCTGTATCTTTATCGTCATCCAGCTGTTTCACTTTGTGCAACAGAGGAGGGACGATTACGCCCAGCAACTTGAAAATATTGCACATTCTGTTCGTGAACCGCTGTCGCAAGCCGTACTGGATGTCGATCTGGAAGAAACTCAGGATATCCTCAATACGCTGCAACCGGTGGGTATTCTTAGTCGTGCCGATGTGGTGATGCCAAACCAAATCGCGGCGTTGCACACGCATTTCCCGCCTGGCCGCCCCGTGCCGCAATGGGTTATCCGCGGGTTTAATTTGCCGGTGACCATTTCAGTACCTCTTTATTCTGCTGCTGCCAGCCCCAAAGCACCAAAACCGCTGGCCTTTCTGGTCCTGCAGGCTGACTCCTACCGGATGTATCAGTTTATCGTCAGTGCGTTGTCGACCATGCTGACCACTTATCTGTTGCTGGCGCTGATCCTGACGATTTCCCTGAGCTGGGTGATTAATCGCCTGATCGTCAAACCGCTGCGAACGATAGCCAGCGAGCTGGAATCCCTGCCGGAAAGCGACGTTCCTTATCATCAGCTGACCTTGCCTGAACGTCATGAAGATGACGAAATCGGTATGCTGGTACGCAGCTATAACCGCAATCAGCAACAGCGAGAAAAATTACCGCAAAATAGTGAAAGCGCGTTGCCGCGTTCTGAAACCGGTCTTAATAATGAAGAACAGTTCGTGCAGCGCCTGCAACAGCGGCTCAGTTCAGCGGAGCCGGAAAAAGGTTTCCACCTGCTGCTGATCGGCATCGAAAGCCTGCGCGATGACGGCCATGTCGATTGCCCGTTGATATCTTCTATTATGGAGGTGCTGCCAGAACACTGCCTGATGGCGCGTCTGAGTTACAACGAATTTGCTCTGCTCGCGGGAGATATCGCGCGTCCCTTTATGGCGATGCGGCTGGCGCGACAAATCATGGAACGCATTAATGCACCGCAGGAAAGTCACGCGGGTAATATGTCGCTGCATCCGACGGGCAGTATTGGCATCGTTCAGCACACGGACGAATACCCGGTAAGTGCGCAGCAGATGATGTCTAACGCGCGAGCCGCCAGACTTTCCGCTTATCAGCTGGGTAAAAATCAGATTTTATTCTTCGAACCTGAGTTGACCGAAAAGATTCAGAAACGCTTATTGCAGGAAAACGAAATTCTGCATGCCATGGAGCAAAACGATTTCACGCTGTTTATCCAGCCGCAGATGAATATGAAAACCGGTGCAGTGGTCGGCGCGGAAGCCTTACTGCGACGTAAAATGGCTGATGGCAGTTACGGGCTGGAAAGCGATTTCATCGTGCTGGCTGAAGAAATTGGCGTGATGAGTCTGCTGGGATACAAAATTCTGGAGCTCGGCTGCCAGATACTCGCGGACTGGCAACAGCGCGGGATCACGCTGCCCTTATCGGTTAATCTTTCCGGCGTTCAGGTACAGCAGCGTAATTTCCTGCCGGAATTGCGCAGCCTGCTGAGTCGCTACAAAATCAATCCGGGACAGCTGGTTCTGGAAATTACCGAAACGGCGCGAATTGAAGATTTGGATCGCGCGCTCGTGCTACTGAGCGAATTACGCGCAGCGGGCGTGTCGATTGAACTGGATGATTTTGGCCTGGGTTATTCCGGTCTTGAATATCTCAACCGCCTGCGGTCGCTGCCGATTGATGTCATCAAAATCGACCGCAGCTTTGTCAGCGTTCTGCCTGAGGACGAAGTCATGGTGAACATTGTGGCGTCTATCGGGCGTGCGATGAATATCCAGCTGGTCGCCGAAGGAGTTGAAACTGAAGAGCAGCGCTTGTGGCTGCTGAACGAAAATATTCACCTCGGACAGGGGTATTTATTCTCCCCGCCGCTTTCCAAAAAAGAATTCGAACGCAAATTCTGTCAGCCTTCCTGAATGCTCTGAATGGCAGGAAACCTCCCTCCTGCCGGCCACTTTTGTGACTCTCTTTGGTTTCTTTACTTACTTAAATCCGCGCTGAATGGTTTCCGCTCTGGTTTTTCATGAGTCGTCATTGCACAGATAAACGAAATATTTCCATCATGTTGTGTTGATGTTACTTCAATGCACTCGCCTCATTATCTTTGATCTTAAAAAACCAAGGGCGATGCACTCACTTCAGGATGGGTATTCATGAAAAAATCACTCTTCAAGAGTCTGTATTTTCAGGTTCTTTTAGCAATTACTGCGGGCGTGCTGCTGGGGCATTTTTATCCGGATATCGGCGCGCAAATGAAACCGTTAGGTGATGGTTTTGTTAAGTTAATCAAAATGATCATCGCGCCTGTCATCTTCTGTACCGTCGTCACCGGTATCGCAGGCATGGAAAGCATGAAAGCGGTGGGACGCACAGGGGCCATCGCGCTGCTCTATTTTGAAATCGTGAGTACTCTGGCGCTGATTATCGGGCTGGTGATCGTCAACATCGTGCAACCGGGCGCGGGAATGAACGTCGATCCTGCCGCGCTGGATGCCAAAGCCGTCGCGGTTTACGCCGAACAGGCACAAAGCCAGGGCATCATTCCTTTCCTGCTTGATGTTATCCCATCAAGCGTGATTGGCGCGTTTGCCAGCGGTAATATTTTGCAGGTACTGCTGTTTGCTGTGCTGTTTGGCTTTGCGCTGCACCGCATGGGCCACAAAGGCCAGCTGATTTTCAATGTGATTGAAAGCTTCTCAGGGGTCATTTTCGGCATCATCAACATGATTATGCGTCTGGCTCCTTTGGGGGCTTTCGGGGCGATGGCGTTCACTATCGGTAAGTATGGCGTCGGTTCTCTGGTGCAACTCGGCCAGCTTATCTTGTGCTTCTACCTGACCTGTATTCTGTTCGTTGTGGTGGTGCTCGGGCTTATCGCACGCTTTACCGGTTTCAGCATCTTCAAGTTTGTTAATTACATTAAAGAAGAGCTGCTGATCGTTCTCGGGACGTCATCTTCTGAATCCGCACTTCCGCGTATGCTGGATAAAATGGAACGCCTGGGCTGTAAGAAATCAGTCGTCGGACTGGTTATCCCGACGGGCTATTCCTTCAATCTGGATGGCACCTCGATTTATCTGACGATGGCGGCGGTGTTTATCGCTCAGGCCACCAATACCCACATGGATATCTGGCATCAGATCACCCTGATTGTGGTGCTGTTGTTGTCTTCAAAAGGTGCGGCGGGGGTGACGGGGAGCGGTTTCATCGTCCTGGCTGCAACACTTTCGGCGGTAGGGCACTTGCCGGTTGCGGGTCTGGCGCTGATTCTGGGGATTGACCGCTTTATGTCTGAAGCGCGTGCGCTGACCAACTTAGTGGGTAACGGTGTAGCGACTATCGTGGTTGCAAAATGGTGCGATCAGCTCGATGAGGGGCAGTTAAAAGCGACACTGAACGGCCAGAAAGGTCTGACAGAGGCTGAGAAGTCCGCCTCAGGTTTCTGAATAATGGCCTGATGATGGACGAAAATATCGTTAAACGTTTCTAAAAACGCATCTTTTTAGCCTCAAATCCCCCTAATATCCACCGGTTACTTGATGTAACCGGTGGATTATCTTCATAATATGTCCGCAGAACGCCGCATCCGGCGATAATTCCCAGAATATTTTTGATGACTGCGCGACTTTGCAGAAAAAGCGCGGTCTAACGAAGGGCTGTATTTTTCGTCCTTAAACTTACGCATTCAGTTCCTGTGGGCGAGTCAACTGACACCGGCAGGACAGCAAATTTAAAATTAGATTGTCATTACGTAGGGGTTCACATGCAGGGCACCAAAATCCGTTTACTCATTGGTGGATTGTTGCTGGCAGCAGCCGCAAGTCATGTGCAAGCTGAAGCATTACAGCCTGATCCTGCCTGGCAGCAGGGCAAGCTGGACAATGGGTTTACCTGGCAGTTGCTGACCACGCCGCAACGCCCGAGCGATCGTATTGAATTACGCCTGGTGGTTCGCACCGGCTCGCTGGCAGAATCATCCCAGCAATCGGGCTATGCCCATTTCCTTCCGCGTCTGGCACTGATGCACAGCGAAGGATTCAGCACGTCTCAGTTACAGTCTTTATGGCAGCAAAGTATTAATCCGCAGCGCCCGCTGCCACCGGCTGTCAGTTCTTACGACTTCACCATGTACAACCTGAGCCTGCCCAATAACCGTCCTGATCTTCTCAAGGATGCGCTGAACTGGCTGGCGAATACTGCCGGTAAAATTTCTGTGACACCGGCGCTTGTCAGCACTGCGCGTCAGGAAACGCAGGATCCGGTGGGTTCTTTACCGCAAAATACGCAGGATGCCTGGTGGCGTGCGCGTATGGCAGGTTCGACTCTGGTCGGCCACAGTCCGGATCAGTTACCGACAAAACCCGTCAATATCGAAGCATTAATCAAATTCTATCATCAATGGTATACCCCGGATGCAATGACGCTGTTTGTGGTCGGGAATGTGGACGGACGTGGTCTAAGCGAACAAATCAACCGGACCTTCTCCGTGCTCAAGGGCAGCCGTCAGACGCCACAAACCTTGCCGACGCTTTCGGAAGTCACCACCAGGTCGATGACAGTGATGGATGAAAATCTGACTCAGGATCGCCTCTCGTTAATGTGGGACAACGTCTGGCAGCCGATTCAGGATTCACAGGCGCTTTCTGCATACTGGCGCAGTGATTTAGCCCGTGAGGCGCTGTTCTGGCATTTGCAGGAAGCTCTGAAAAGCGCTTTCGAAACGAAGAAAGATGCCACCACACCGGGTCCGGCACTGGGTTTTGACTGCAACGTGCAATATCAGCGCGCCCAGTGTGCGATTCGCATCGAAGCGCCACAGGCGAAACTTGCCGAGCTGTTTAAGCGTTTGTCCGAAGAATTGCTGGTGGTGCGTGATAAAGGTATTTCACAGTCTGAGTTTGATGCGCTGATTGCGCAGAAGAACGATCAACTGAGCAAACTTTTCGCGACCTACGCCCGCACAGACACAGATGTACTGATGAGCCAGCGTTTGCGCTCGCAGCAGAACGGCGTCGTGGATATTGCGCCAGAGCAGTACCAGCAGTTGCGTCAGCAATTCCTTTCCACGCTGACGTTACCGGTACTGAATCAGGAGCTGAAACAGCAGCTTTCCCGTGAACCAGCCATGCTTATTGCACAGCCGAAGGGCGAACCTGAGCTGAATGCAGGTGAACTGCGGGCGGTGTATGACAAAGTGATGGCGCCGGCAGAGACAACTCCGGCGGCAGATGCACCGGCAACCGAGGTGCCGGCGGCTTCGGCGGCGACGCAATAAAGGTCTTGATCGGCTCCCTCCCCTGCGAAGGGGAGGGGTAAACAAACCGCCTTATGCACGCCCCGGCATAAACTCCATCGGGATGATCGCCCCGCGATGCTGAATCACGGTGCTTGCCGTTTCATGCCCGCGCACTGCCGCCTCCACCGCGCTGCCACCGGTGAGCCTCACTGCTAAATATCCGGCGCTAAAGGAATCGCCTGCTGCGGTTGTATCAATCACTTTCTCTTTCGGCAATTTCACGGCTGGCACATCATGCTGCTCGCCTTCGGCGCTGGACACGATGCAGCTGTCGGCTCCGCGTTTCACGACCACTTCGCTGACACCCAGCGCGTGAGTGCGCGCAATCACTTCTTCATACGGTTTCTGACCCCACAACATGTCTTCGTCGTCGAGCGTCAGGAAAGCGATATCCGTGCAGGAAAGCATCGCGTTGTACGCGGCCTGCGTCTGTTCTTTGCTGGCCCACAAACGCGGACGGTAGTTATTGTCGAAAATGACTTTGCCACCGCGTGAACGGCAGGCTTTCAGCAGGGTCATCAGACGGTCACGGCTTTCATCGTTAAGGATAGCAAGGCTGATACCGCTCAGGTACAGATAGTCGAACTCTGCCAGCTTCTGACAAATCTCTTCGGATTGCGGGCTGTCGAGCCAGTAACGCGCGGCGGCATCATTGCGCCAGTAGTAGAACGTGCGCTCGCCGGTGTCGTCGGTTTCAATCACATACAGGCCAGGCAGTTTGTTTTCCAGACGCTGAGTCAGACTCGTGTCCACGCCTTCTTTCTGCCACGCCTGCAACATCTCATTGCTGAAACTGTCAGTGCCGAGCGCGGTAACGTAATGCACGTTCAGCGCATCCGGGGAAACCTGGCGGGAAATATAAACAGATGTATTCAGCGTGTCGCCACCAAAACCACGGTGGAGGGCATCGCCTTTCTGAGATAATTCGATCATGCATTCGCCGATAACGGCAATGTTTTTGCGGGTCATTGTACCTGGCCTATGTCTGAAGCATTAAAACGAAAGGAAAGAAAAGACCGTCATTATTGCGCTCTAGTCTCTTCATAAGAATGCGGTCAGTCAATTAAATTAAAACGAGGTTTTATTTTTTGTGCAGGAGATAGAAAAAAGAAGAAAAAGCGAAGTGAAAACGAAGGGAAAAGTGGAAGCAGCAGCACTTCCACCTGGAGATGTTACTGACTTTCTTTTCGCAGTTCAGTCACCGGGCGGCCACCCAGACCCCAGTTATCGGTATCGACCTCATCAATAATGACAAAAGTGCTGGCCGGGTTCTTACCCAGCGTATCCACCAGCAACTGCGTCACACCGGCAATCAGGGCCTTCTTCTGTTCTGCCGTCGCCCCCTCACGGGTGATTTTGATATTTACGTAAGGCATTTCTCTCTCCGGATTGTAAATAAAACGTCAAAAAAATGTTTCTAACATCCTAATGTAGAGCCTGCAAAAAGGAACTTCCAGCCCGGTTTTTGGGTTTTTTATGCGCAAATCATGCAGAGAAATGCGGAGTGATTAAAGTTTCTGCTCGCTACGCCGATAGATAACTCTACTAATGAAAGCCAGGAAACCGGGCTACTTTGCCGCCATGAAACGACGTGCTTCTCTGAAGTCCGGTTTGCAGACATGGAACCCATCGTAGTCACGCAACACATGTTGCCGCATGTCCCCTGATGATCTGATTCTTATTCATGACGGCAGAAAAATATGATAACTAAGATGATGTTAGGGCTGATTACGCCTTCTTTTACTGCGATTGAACGCGTAAAAGCACAGTCTTACTGGCGTCAGTGTCAGAGAGTGTACCGTTTTCAACCCATTTATCGCACGACAGGAAAGCTGTTAGGGATTGAACTGCTGACCGGGGTTTTCCACCCTGCGGATCCGCACAAATTCATTTCGCCAGAAGAATATTTCGTTGCGATAGCCGTGGGCAAGCGCCTGCAAATTGTGCAGGAGCAACTCGACCTGTTACAGCGCTGGCAAAGCCTGTTCATCGACCACGAATTACTGGCTTCTATCAACGTCGATGGTCAGGTTCTGGAAATGCTGCAATCTGACATGGCACTGCAAGCGCAAATCAACGCGATGCCTTACGTGCGTTTTGAGCTGGTCGAAAGTGCTGAACACGCGCTGAGTATTCCGCTGTCGCAAATTGAGCAATCGGACCGGTTATGGCTCGACGATTTTGGGCAAGGGATCGCTAACTTTTCTTCTTTCACCACCTGGCATTACGAATACATCAAAATCGCCCGCGATTTGTTTATTCTTTTGGGACAGAGCGAAGAGGGCTCACGCCTGTTTTACACGCTGGTGACGCTGATGAACCGCTACAGCAAAGGCGTGATCATCGAAGGGGTTGAAACTGCCACGGAATGGGCGATGGTTTGTAATTCTGATGCGCTCGCCGCTCAGGGCTATTTTCTGGCGCGTCCGGCGACGTTCGACAATCTCGATAACCTGCCAATACATTTCAAAGGATAATGGATCACACCTTACCCGCTGAGGCGAAGTCTCAAATTGCCCGGTGCGCAGAGGGGGTGTGATTCATTGTTATTTTGCTGATTTACTTGATTTTATTGCCTGCTTTCCCGCCCCGATTCACTTCCTTTTTCCCTGCCGTTTCCGGCAAGCTGTGACGAATTCAACTATGGTTAAACTCTGGGATTCGTTAACTGTCTGAAAGGAACAGCTTTATGACGCGCACAGGTAAAGTGATCTCCTGGGTTGTGGGCATCATTGTGATTCTGTTGATCGCTGTCGTGATTTTTATCGCGACCTTCGACTGGAACCGCCTCAAACCTACCATCAATCAAAAGGTCAGCGCTGAACTGAACCGTACTTTCGCCATTCGCGGCAATTTAGGCGTGGACTGGTCGCGTCAGAAAGATGAGGCAGGCTGGCGTGCGTGGGTTCCGTGGCCGCATATTCATGCCGAAGATATCGTGCTCGGCAATCCTTCCGACGTCCAGACCGGCGAGAAAGACGCGCAGATGGTGAAACTCGCCCGCGTAGACGCCAGCATTGCGCCGCTCGCGCTGCTTCATAAAGAAGTCCTTATTCCGCGTATCTGGCTGAAACAACCGGATGCTTCGCTGTTGCGCCTCGATAATGGCAAAAATAACTGGACGTTTAATCTTGCCAACAGCGACGCCAAAGACCCGGCACAGCCGCCTTCAGCCTGGTCATTTACCCTCAATGACATCGTGTTTGACCGCGGACAAATCGATTATAAAGACGCGAAGCTGAAAGCCGATTTCCGCGCTGTGATTGATCCGCTGGGTAAACCGCTGCCGTTTACCGAAGTGGTTGGCGATAAAAAAGACGCGCCGAAAACCAAAACTCCGCCGTACGTTTTTGGCTGGAAAGTTGAGGGTAAATACAACGGCGAATCGCTCTCCGGCAGCGGTAAAATCGGCGGTATGCTGGCGCTGAAAGACCCTGACGCGTTGTTCCCGTTACAGGCCGACGTACGCTCCGGTAATACGCGGGTGGCGGTAGCCGGTACCTTGCAGGATCCGATGAATTTTGGCGGTCTGGATTTACGCCTGAAATTCTCCGGTCAGACGCTGTCTGATTTGTACGGTCTGACCGGCGTGCTGTTGCCGCAAACTCCACCATACTCTACTGACGGCCATTTATCGGCGACGTTACACGGTAAAAACGGCGCGATTTACCGTTATCAGAACTTTAACGGCGAAATTGGTGACAGCGATATTCACGGTTCACTGACCTATCAGGCCAGCAAACCCCGCCCTAAACTGACCGGCGATGTGGTATCCAAACAACTGCGCTTTGCGGATCTCGCGCCGCTGATTGGTGCTGATTCCAATAAAGACAAAGCCAAACGTGGGGAAACCACCCGCCAGCCTTCCGATAAAGTACTGCCGGTGGAGAAATTCGATACCAAGAGCTGGCGCGTTATGGACGCCGATGTGAAGTTCAGCGCCAAACGTATCGAGCACGGAAAATCTCTGCCGCTGAGTGACTTGAGTACCCATCTGAAACTTACCGACGGTGAAATCCTGCTGGATCCGCTGCGTTTCGGTGTGGCGGGCGGTAACCTGAATTCCACTATCCGTCTTGAAGGCGACAAATCACCGATGCAGGCGCGGGCTGACATTCATGCCCGTAAGTTGAAGCTGAAACAGCTGCTGCCAAGCGTGCAGTCGATGGAGCGCAGTCTGGGCGACCTGAACGGTGACGCCACGCTGACCGGTACCGGGAACTCCGTTGCGGCGCTGCTGGGCACCAGCAACGGTGATATGAAAATCCTCATCAACGACGGCGTGATCAGCCGCGGGCTGATGGAACTGGCGGGGCTGAATGTGGGTAACTACGTGGTCAGCAAATTGTTCGGCGATGACGAAGTGGCGATCAACTGCGCTGCTGCCAACGTCAACGTGAAGAACGGGCTGGTGACACCAAGGCTGTTTGTGTTCGACACCGAAAATGCGGTGATCAACATTACCGGCAACACCAATATGGCGACCGAACGGTTGGATCTGTCGATCAACCCGGAAAGTAAGGGCGTACGTATCCTGACCCTGCGTTCACCGCTATACGTGCGCGGCACCTACAAAAATCCGGATGCCGGTGTGAAACCGGGGCCGCTGATTGCCCGTGGTGCAGCCGCTGTCGCACTCGGCGCGGTGGTGGCTCCAGCCGCTGCATTACTCGCCCTGATTTCCCCAAGCGATAATGAAGAAAACCAGTGCGGTCCGATATTGCAGCAGATGAAAGAGAAATAGTCCTGTTGAGTAAACTCCTCCCCCTGAGAAGGGGGAGGCCGGGATAGGGTTTTAAGGCTGAGGCAGCGGATCCAGTACCGCGCACTTATGGTCCTGGATTTCCTCGGTCGAGGCGTTATTGAGTTTCAGCAAGTCACGTTCGCTTGCCAGTAGCAGGAAGTCGCCACCGGGCAGACTGACCATTGCCATGCCGAAATGCCCCATCTTCTTATCTGCTTCAGGCACGCCTTCAGCCAGAATACGGAAAGCGCCTTTTTGATTCAGTTCAGAAGCGGTGACTTTGCGCGCCAGATAGGTGTGGCCGAGCAGTTTATCGGGCAGCTCCTGCCAGTTATATCCCATCTGCCCGCCGTCTTTGCTCAGCGTGGTTTTCACCTGCGGTAACAGGCAGGAAATATGAATATGCAGCTGATTCTGCGAACGACCGTATTGCGAGTTGATAGCCAACGAGACATTGCTGTCATCAATCGGTTTTCCGTATTTATCCGCCATGTAATGTCGCGCATTCCACGCCTGACTGAAAAAGTTCGGCGTGACGGGTTCCAGTAACGCAGGGCTTTCCATACCGGTGATGCGTGCAGTCGGCATCAGCAGATATTGCAGCGGGCCGTTCAGGTCTTTCAGCACCACAAAACCTTGCTGTTCATCGACCTGCGCGCAGGGGGCAGGTTTGCCCGTGCTTTGCTGGTTCGGCACGCACTTCTTGCTGATGATGTTCCACAGGGCGTTGGGATTGGACGTATGAGGCCAGAAATACCAAAAGGCCGCAGCAGTAACGATAAGCAGGATCAGAACAGGCAGGATAAATCGTCGTAAGCGCATAAGGAACCTTCGCTGAAGGCACCGTGCCGGGCGCATACCGGGCACGGTGTCGGGTCAGTTACAGTGACTGATGGGCAGTTTCTTTGGACAACAGCAGCGCGATCAGTGTCAGCGTTGCCATCGAGGCCAGATACACGCCCACGTAGAACAACCCGTAATGGGTTGCCAGCCAGGTGGCGATATACGGCGCGACGGACGCACCCAGTATCGAAGACACATTATAGGAGAAGGATGCGCCGGTATAACGAACTTCTGTCGGGAAAAGTTCCGGCAGCAGGGCGCCCATCGGACCGAACGTCAGCCCCATCACCATAAATCCGCACAGCAGAAACACCATCACCAGCGCCTGTGAACCGGCACCCAGAATAGTCGGGAAGCACAGCGCGAAGACGATCATCAGCAGCGTAATGCAAATCATGGTTTTGCGACGGCCATACTTATCCGCCAGCTGACCGGCAACCGGCACCATTACGCCGAAACCGATCACGCCAAGCATCAGCATCAGCAGGAATTCGTTACGCGGAATCCCCAGCCCGAGCGGTTGCGCGGCAGTGCCGTAGCCCAGTGAATACACGGTCATGATGTAGAACAGCGTGTACGTCGCAACCATGATGAAAGTGCCCAGCAGCGTCGCTTTTTTGTATTTGGTGAACAGCGTGCCGATGGGCACTTTCACCTGTTTACCGGCTTTGGCAATTTTGGCGAATACCGGCGTTTCGTGCAGGGAAACACGCACGTACAGACCGACGATCACCAGCACCGCAGACAGCAGGAACGGCACACGCCAGCCCCAGAAAATGAACTGTTCGTCCGTCAGCAGCCACGAAAGCAGCAGGAACATGCCGTTAGCGAAGAAGAAGCCAATCGGCGCGCCAAGCTGCGGGAAAGAACCGTACAGAGCACGTTTTTTCGCCGGAGCATTCTCGGTGGCGAGCAGCGCAGCGCCACCCCATTCACCGCCCAGTCCCAGACCCTGACCAAAACGCGCCAGCGCCAGCAGTAACGGGGCGAAGACGCCAATGGTCGCGTAGGTCGGCAGCAGGCCGATGACCACGGTAGACACGCCCATCGTCAGCAAAGAGGCCACGAGGGTAACTTTACGCCCGACGCGATCGCCGAAGTGACCAAACAGTGCAGAGCCAATTGGACGTGCGATAAAGGCGATGGCAAAGGTGGCCAGAGACTGCAACGTGGCGGCCGTCGGATCACCCTGCGGGAAGAAAATGTGCGGGAAAACAATGACCGCGGCAGTGGCGTAAATATAAAAGTCGAAGAATTCGATGGCCGTACCGATTAGCGATGCCACGATAACTTTGCCGCGGGAGTTCTGACTCACCAGGTTGGCGTCAGCTTCTAATTCTGGAGTGATAGTGGCTTGCATAAGTGTTTCTTATTTGTAATGAGTGGGAGGGATCTAATGTAAATAAATGTATATCGAAAAGGCATCTTATGCAGAGCAGGGCGGTATTTCAACGCAGCGGAAGGCCGGAAAAAGCGCATTTAAAGCCGGAACGGGGGAATGTTTTAGCCGGGTGGGATTTCGCCAATCATAAGTTTGGCGAATGGGTAAAAGTCAGAGTAACTGACTGCAAAACCGCGAAATAAAAGTACGGCGCTCAGTCAGTTATTCTGGTTTAAAGGGTGCCATAATACCTTATCTGGCATTATTCACTGCTTTTTTGGTTCATTGTCAGAATTAACGGCGGATATATGCATTTCATCTGGCACGATGAGGTTGTCCGGCGTGTATTCACTGTCGTTTTCCGTGGTGTTTTTTCCATTTTTGCCTGCTTTCTGACGCGGATCCGGCATTTTCGGGTCATCTTTGTATTTTGCAGTGGCTATCCACGCCGCCACAAATAACGTCAGACGGGCGAAGAAATAGAAGAAAGCCATCAGTCCGATAACCGAACCGAACGCAGCGCCGGAAGGCGAAGTGGCCAGTTTTGGCAGCGTCATGGTCATCACGAATTTGATCACCTCAAAGCCAATCGCCGCCAGTAATGTGCCGCGCAGCAGCGCTTTTTTGCGCGGCTTGTGGCGTGGCAGCATCCAGAAAATCCACAGGAACAGCAGATAGTTAGCGGCAATCGAAATCACCAGCGTGATGCTGGTCATCACCGGACGCAGCCATTCGATACCGCCCAGACCCAGCGCATCAACAATGGTTTTTTGCGCGGCACCGGCGATCGACGTCAGCGACAGCGTGACAATCAGCGCCAGCACCAGCCCGGTCAGTGAAATAAAGTCGCGGATATAGCGGCGGTAAATCTTTTCCTGATCCTGCGGATTACGTTCCCACACATCGCGCGACTGGGCGCGGATGGCCTCACGCAGATTCCCCATCCAGCTGATACCGGAATAAAGCGCAATCAGCAAACCGGAGATCCCCACGGCTGTACGCTGCTGAATGGCGGTATTCACGGTGTTTTTCAGGGTATTCGCCAGATTCGGGTCGCTGATGCTGTTAACGATTTTGTTAATCAGCTCCGCCAGCAGGTCAGGATTGGAGGCCAGCACAAAACCCACGGCGGCGAAAGACACCATCAGGATCGGAATCAGCGAAAGAAAGGAGAAATAGGTAATAGCCGCGCCAAACTGGCTGCCGAGGCGGTCGTTAAAGCGCTCGGTTGTACGCAGCAGGTGCGCGACCCAGCCCCAGGACTGAACGTATTCCACCAGTCGTGAAAATCTGCCGATGTTTTTATCCACCGTAGAATTGCCGGTTTTGATATTAATCAGCGGCTCGGATTTTTCCTGAGTTTTTGTTTCTTGTTTAGAGGTGATGGGCATTGATCCATGTTGTCCTTAAAAATTCATCCAGCCTTAAGTATAGACCCCTGAGCGGTGAGGGATATGCCAGAGGCGTCCTAAAGGTCAGGCAATGAACGTTTGGGTGATATCCGTCAGCCAGTCCATAAACACTTTTACGCGGCGGGAAAGATTCAGCCGGTGAGGATAAACCAGCGTGACCGGCATCGGCGGCGCACGAAATTGCGGCAATATACTCACCAGCTGACCGCTTGCCAGCGCGTCACGCACGCCGAGCAGCGGCACCTGGATAATACCCAAACCGGCAAGACAAGCTGAGACGTAAGTTTCGGTGCTGTTGACCGTTACTGCACCGCCGCTTTTCACCGATTTAACCTGCTTGCCGTCGAGATATTCAAAGGCGGATGTGTGGCTGCCGAGCGTCTGCTCGTAATGCACCATCGCATGCTGCGCCAGCTGGTCTGGGTGATCCGGCGTTCCGTAGCGGCGCAAATAACCGGGACTGGCGCAGTTCACCACGCTGAGCTGCCCGAGCGGGCGGGCGATCAGCCCGGAATCTTTCAGCGTGCCTGAACGGATCACGCAGTCAAACCCTTCGCGCACCACATCCACGCGATGATCGGTACAGCTCAGCTCTATTTCCAGCGCCGGATAACGGTTAAGGAATTCAGCCAGACGCGGTAAAACCAGGTGCGTCGCCATACCGGTGGACATATCGACCCGTAACCTTCCGCTGACGCTGGCAGGATTGGACTGAAACATCGACTCCAGTTCTTCCATATTCGCCAGCAGTTCTTTGCAACGTTGATAAAACACCTGACCGTCCTGCGTCAGCTGCACGCGACGCGTGGAACGGTGCAGCAAACGCGCTGACATCCGCGTTTCCAGTTGTTGCACCAGTCTGGACACGCTGCCTTTGGGTAAACCGAGGCTTTCCGCCGCACGGGTAAAATTGCTCAGCTCCGCCACGCGTACGAAAACCTGCATTGATTGAATTTTATCCACATTTTGCCCGATTGTTGTTGGTTGTGAGACAGTGAAACTCATTATGAACCATTTATCGCACTGTCGTAATCCAATAGGCTATGTTTCAATCAGTGTCGTAGTGACATAAAGCCAAAGAGGTCTGAAATGAATCGTAAAATCGCTATTGTGACAGGCGGAAGCCGTGGATTAGGCAAGAATGCCATTGAAAAGCTGGCAAAAAACAATGTTGATATCATTCTGACTTATCACAGCCAGGCGGATGCGGCGAAGTCGGTGGTGCAAACTGTCGAAGCGCTGGGCGGAAAAGCCGTTGCGCTGCAACTGAACACCGGCGAGTCCGGCTGCTTTGACACTTTCGTGGCGCAGGTGAAAACTCAGCTGCAACAGGTCTGGCAGCGCGACACTTTTGATTTTCTGGTCAACAATGCCGGTGTCGGTCTTCATGAGTCTTTTGCGAATACCACTGAAGAGCAGTTTGACCTGATGATGAATGTCCACCTGAAGGGGCCGTTCTTCCTGACTCAAAAACTGCTGCCGCTGATAAGCGACGGCGGCCGCATTCTGAATATTTCCAGCGGACTGGCGCGTTTCGCCCTGCCGGGCTCTTCGGCTTACGCCATCATGAAAGGCGCAGTTGAAGTGCTGACCCGCTATCAGGCAAAAGAGCTGGGTGCGCGCGGCATCACCGTTAACGTACTGGCACCGGGAGCGATTGAAACTGATTTTAGCGGCGGCATGGTGCGTGATAACCCGGAAGTGAACAAAATTGTCTCCGGGAACACGACTCTGGGACGCGCCGGTTTGCCGGACGATATTGGCGGAATGGTGGTGATGATGCTCAGTGATGAAGCAGGCTGGATGACCGCCCAACGTGTGGAAGCTTCAGGCGGTATGTTTATCTAGACCTTAATCGTGCTGGAAACGCTTCGCTTTCATATGTTGTTGTTTTTCCAGCTCGAATATTGCCCGTTGCAGGTCACGCTCCTGCGCGGGCGATAAATTCGGAAACTTAAAGCTCAGCCGCTGCGTGCTGACGGTTTCACCTTTATTGCTCACCGATTTACGTGCCATCGCCCCGATATACTGCAAATCCACTTTGAATTTCCCAAGTTCAGCCAGTTCAATCAGGGAATCTTTCAGCACCGCGCCTGAATTGATTTCCGGCGGCGTCATGCCGTCAATCTCCAGCCCCAGCCCGCCGAGGGAAATATCTCTGACGCGATAAGCAAATTCGCTGGTATCCGGCAGTTTTCCGCTGCAACGATAATCCGGCAGCCACGGCACATTCACGCGGAAATACTCACGACGCTGAATGGAATACAACACGGGCGGGATATCACAGGTGAAAGTGGGTAAACCTTCGTACGCCACCTGGCGGACTTTACTGCATGAAAATTCAACTTTCGCGCCTGCCGGTTCTGCCACAAAATTCAGCGTATCGGCTTCCATCGCCAGACTATTTTCATAATCTGAGCTGCCCAGATCGAATAAAAACTGATGGTGGTCAGCATCGACGTCCAGAATTTTGCTGATAAACTGCCCGCGCGAATGGCTGACCATGACCAGTGTCTGGTTCTTCTTTAAGTCACGCAGAACGGACAAGATTGCCAGCGTGTTCCGCTTAGCAAACGACTCTTTAGATACTTCGCTCACCTGCCACACCTCATAAGAAATAAATGCAAATTGATGGCGCAGCCGTTGACGTATAAAGGCGCCCAATACGGATTATCGGCCACTCAGGACAAAACTTTATTGTGTAATAACGGGTATTTTGATGCTCCCAAAGGGAAATTCAGGGCTGCGGGCACGTCATGTGCGCCTCCCTCACTTTATATATAGGCTATCTTTCAGATTACTGAAGGCCATTCATTTGCGAATTGCGACAGGAGAGTTATGGATCAGGTTATTACGTCACTGAACTCGTTATATATGAATATTTGTGTGACATACGCCAGCCTGGTTTTTTTCTATTTTTTCCTCAGCAGCGATAGCCCGCTGGGCCCGAAATCACCCGTCCACAAACGCATTCTCTTCGGTTTGCTGTGCGGAGCCGTCGCCGCCTATCTCGACCACGATTTATTCCGCCTGAGTGACTCCGTGTATTACAGCTTTGAGATGATCCCGCTGGTGATATGTGTGTTTTATGTCGGCTGGCTCAGTGTGTTATGTGCGTTCGTGCTGAAGTTTTTCCTCACCGGCATGTTTACCATCGATAACCTGTTTGTGATGGTGATGATTGCCGGTATTTGCTATTTCAGGCCGTGGAAAGACAACAACATCAAAACATTCGCCATCGCGATTTCCATCGTGCTGGTGATCCGTCTCCTCGTGTCGGTGCCGTATCTGGATTCATGGGCGACTATCTGGCGCTCGCTGACCTATCAGCTGGTCACGCTGTTCAGCCTGTTTATCTGTTATCACGGGCTGGGCGGAAAATTCCGCTACGTCAGCGAGTTTTTCCGTGAAAAAGAAAACTCCTCGATGGATTTTCTCACCAAAACGTTTAACCGCATGGGGCTGGAAGAGCACCTGAAGGCGATGCAGAAAAATCACAGAGCTTTCGGTCTGGCGATGCTGGATATCGACTTCTTTAAGAAAGTGAACGACACCTACGGTCATGTGGTTGGCGACGACGTGCTGGTTCGCGTGGCGAATGTCGCGCGCATGATGCTGCGTAATGACGATGTGCTGGCGCGTTTTGGTGGCGAGGAATTTGTCATTCTGATTGCCAGCGGCAACGTGTATGAATGCGTGAAATGCTGCGAGCGGATCCGCCGCGCGGTAGAAAAAACCGTTTTTACCAGCGCGGAGGGTTCGCCGTTTCACATCACTGTGTCGCTAGGCGTCGCCAGCTATCAGCCCGCTAAAAGCTTGCAGGAAAACATTATGGTGGCGGACGGCGCGCTCTATCACTCCAAACAGACGGGTCGCAACAAAACGACCAGTGTCTGATTCCCTTCTCTTTGCCGCTTAAAAATATTTTCATTTCGACCGAATAGAAACCGGTGCTCAGGTGTTTACCTTATATCGAACACTTACGGGCACTGTTTCTATGCAACGATTAACTTCAACTTCCACGCCATCTCCGGTTCTTCGCAGCCGTTACGACGGGCTGACTATTTTGCTGCACTGGCTGACGGCGCTGGCCGTGATTTTCCTGTTTGCCAGCGCGCATATCTGGGAAGTCCTCGAACGTGGCACACCGCTGCGCAAAGGGCTGCAATCGGTACATATCTCGGTCGGGATTTTGCTGGCGGCGATTATCACCGGGCGTCTGATCTGGCGGTTGTTTACCGTCAGCACCGGTCGCAGTAAACAGCAACCGGTCGCCATGCCGGCGCTGATGAAAGCCGCCGCGCATCTGACGCATCTGGCGCTCTATTTATTGCTGGTCGCGCAAATCATTCTGGGCTTTTTATTCCGCTGGTCGCAGGCGGAGCCGTTCTATTTCTTCGGCTTATTCCCTATTCCTGACGTATTCAATTTCGACAGCATCATGACCAAAACCTTCGGTTCGCTGCATAACAACGTCGCCTGGGCGCTGATCATCATTGCGGGCGTTCATGCGCTGGCGGCACTTTTCCACCATTACGTTCTCCGCGACGGCATTCTGCGCCGCATGTTACCGGGCAGCGCAGGCCGCCCGTAAGTCATCAGTTAATTCCTACAGGACATCATCATGAAGACAAAAACGGTAATACAGGCGCTGGCGGTTGTGTGTCTGGCTGGCAATCTGCTGTTTTTCAGCGCGGCGGCAAACGCGATGGGCGACGATTCTGATGCGAAGAAAACGCCTGACTGCCCGAAAGGACAAATCTATGACAGCAAAACCAAAAGCTGCATGGTGGATAAAAGCAGCATGATTTCCGATCAGGATAAAACGCAGTACGCCTATCATCTGGCAAAAACTGGCCGTTATCAGGAAGCGCTGACCGTGCTGGATACGCTTAAAGATAAAAACACCAAAGAAGCCTGGAACTACCGCGGTTATGCCACGCGTAAACTCGGGCGCACCGACGAAGGCATCAGCTATTATCAGAAGTCGATTGCGATTGACGCGAACTACGCCAAAGTCCGGGAATATCTCGGCGAGGCTTATATGATTAAAGGGCGTCCGGATCTCGCTAAAGCCCAGCTGGCGACTATCAAAGGATTATGCGGCACCGGTTGCGAAGAATATCGCGACCTGAGCGCCGCCATCGACGGTCATCCGGAATCCTGAATACGGAGAAACGATAAATCTCACCGGCAGACTTACGTTCTGAACTGAGCCAGTGCCTGTCACGTTTGTGGCGCTACGCGATGGTGTTATCGCGCAAGCACGATGTGGCAGACGATCTGGTGCAATCCACCTGCGTGCGGGCGCTGGAACGCTGCGCGCAAGTGGCTGACAGCACCGGCGCAGATCGCTGGCTCTTTTCGATTTTGCACTCGATATGGGTTAACGAACTCAGGGCGCAGCACGTCCGTCAGGGGCAGGGATTTGTGGATGCCGGAGAAACGGATGCGCCCGCCGACACGTTGTCTTTCGATGAACGGCACTGGCATATGCAGGTGATGCAGCGGGTGAACCGTCTGCCCGAAGCCCAGCGTAACGCGGTGTTTCTGGTGTACGTCGAAGGTTTTACCTATCAGGAGGCGGCAGTGACGCTTTGCGTGCCTGCGGGCACCATCATGAGCCGTCTGGCAGCTGCACGGCTGACGCTGGCAAAAGATGCCGGTGCCTCCACACAACCGCAGCAGGGAGAGAAAAAATGACCCGTGAAATCCCGTCTGCGCCTTATACCGATGAAACGCTGGTCGCTTATCTCGACAATCAGTTAAGCGAACCGCAGCGCGCACAATTTGAAGGGCAACTGGCGCAGGATGACGTGCTGGCGCAGCGGCTGGTGCAGATGTCGCGCAGCAATTTACCGTTCCACGATGCCTTTGGCGCGATGTTGCAGGAAGCGCCGGTCGGTAAATTACAGGCCGCGCTGGATGCTATTCCTGATACGCCGGTGGCGACTTCGCGCCGTTTCAGCCGTCGCGCACTGCTCGCCGCGTCGGTAAGTTTTCTTGCCGTCGGGTTGCTGGCCGGGCGTTATTCCACGCTGTTTACCTCCGACGATAACTGGCGCGCGCGCGTGGCGGATTACATGTCGCTGTATACCGCGCAGACGCTGGCGGATGTTTATGACTCCGCCGGACAGCAACAAACGCAGCTTTCGCGGGTGCAGAATGCCTTAGGCATTGCGTTAACGCCAGCGGCGCTGGCGGTGCAGGGCGCGAGCCTGAAAGATGCGCGGATGCTGCATTATGACGATTACGATATTGCGCAAATCACTTATCTCGACCGGAAATATGGCCCGATGGCGCTATGTATTACGCGCAGCGAACATCGCGGGACAACCGCTCAGGAAAGCGAAATCCGCCGCGGGATGAACGTGGTTTACTGGCGCCACGCCGGCTACAACTTCATGCTGATCGGCCACAGTCCGGCGGATGACATGGCCACGCACGCTGTGGCGTTGCAGGCCAATATCAGGCAGGTAGTTTCGTAACGGAACTAACTTATGTAATTATTTAAAGTATTAAACAATTTTTAATACACGTAACCACGATGTTAAATTGTTTACGAAATCTCGATAATATGAGTAATCGTTAACATTTATGTGGTTGATTTGTCGTTCCGCACCGCTGTTTCGTTGCTCCCCATTATTGTCCTTTCATACTCTGTGGAAATAATCGCTTATTTCCCGCTCACCGGGTTGTTGATTTCGTTTATCCAGGGAATTTTGGATAGCTTTCACCTGCAAAACTAAAACTAAACATTCAGAGAAACAGACGTCATGAGAAAGATACTTGCCATGATCCTCTGCCTTAACGTGGTGGCTTTCAGCCAGTCGGCGCGGGCAGAAGATGAAAAACCCGTTGATGTGTTACTGATCGGCGGCGGCATTATGAGCGCGACGCTGGGGACATACCTTCAGGAATTAGAACCAGACTGGTCAATCAACATGGTGGAGCGCCTCGACGGCGTGGCGCTGGAAAGCTCCAATGGCTGGAACAATGCCGGTACCGGCCACTCTGCGCTGGCAGAAATGAACTACACGCCGGAAAAAGCCGACGGCAGTATCGATATCTCCAAAGCGGTTGAAATCAATGAATCCTTCCAGATTTCCCGTCAGTTCTGGACTTATCAGGTTGAGAACGGCGTACTGCATAATCCGCGCTCGTTCATCAACAGCACGCCGCACATGAGTTTTGTGTGGGGTGACGACAACATTAATTTCCTGCGTAAACGTTTTGCGGCATTGCAGCAAAGCACGCTATTCCGCGGGATGGAATATTCAGAAGATCCGGCGCAAATCAAACAGTGGATCCCGCTGGTGATGGAAGGACGTGATCCGGCGCAGAAAGTTGCTGCGACCCGAATTCCGATTGGTACCGACGTCAACTTCGGTGAAATCACTCGTCAGCTGGTGGCGTCCCTGCAGAAGAAACCAAACTTCTCGCTGAGCCTCGGCCATGAAGTCCGCGACATTAAACGTAATCCGGATAACACCTGGAACGTGACCGTTGCTGATCTCAAAAACGACGGTAAAGAAAGCGTCATCAAAGCGAAATTCGTGTTTATCGGCGCCGGCGGCGCGTCCCTGACGTTGCTGCAAAAATCCGGCATTCCGGAAGCGGATAACTACGGCGGCTTCCCGGTCGGCGGCGAATTCCTGGTGACTGAAAACCCGGACGTAGTGAAGCGGCATCTGGCTAAAGTGTACGGTAAAGCCTCTGTCGGCTCTCCGCCGATGTCCGTTCCGCACCTCGACACCCGTATTCTGGATGGCAAACAGGTTCTGCTGTTCGGGCCATTTGCGACCTTCTCCAGCAAATTCCTGAAAAACGGTTCCCTGTGGGATCTGTTCGGCAGCGTGAATTTCTCCAACATCATGCCGATGACCCATGTGGGTATCGACAACTTCGATCTGGTGAAATATCTGGTCAGCCAGGTAATGCTCTCCGACGAAGACCGTTTCGATGCGTTACGTGAATACTTCCCGGATGCGAAGAAAGAAGACTGGCGTCTGTGGGAAGCCGGTCAGCGCGTGCAGATCATCAAGAAAGATGAGAAAGAAGGCGGCGTTCTGCGCCTCGGCACCGAAGTGGTGAGTTCGAAAGACGGCAGCATTACCGCGCTGCTGGGCGCTTCTCCGGGGGCTTCCACCGCGGCACCTATCATGCTGCACCTGATGGAAAAAGTGTTTAAAGACAAAGTGGCGACGCCGGAATGGCAGGCAAAACTGAAGGAAATCATCCCTTCTTACGGCACTGAACTTAACGGCAACGTGGCCGCGACCGAGAAAGAGCTGGGCGACACCAGCCGCGTTCTGATGCTGGATAATCCGCAGCCAAAAGCGGCGGAACCGGCTCCGGCAGCGGACAATTCTTCTGCTCCACAGAAGGGTGAAGAGCAGAAGCAGGTTGCGGATGTTGCGTTGTAATCTGAGTTCTTAACAAAACCGTTCAGAAGGCGCGGGCAGCCGCGCCTTTTTAACATCCCACTTTCGCTTTAAAATGCGATTTAGCACGAATAGCTCGTTCTTTGTACGTCCCAAAGCCCTTCAAAACTCCCTTTCATGACTCCTTAAATCCAGTAGTGACGCGGCCTGAAGCGCTGTCCATTATCCCGTTTGCCTGTTTTTTTTAAAGGTTAAATCCTTTTTTAAATTATGTAGTGATAATGTTATATTCGTAGCCAGCAGTTTAAAAAATGAAGTTTCAGTAACGATCCCGCGTGTTTTTTTGCTAATTTCTTGTTCGACACATAACAATATTCTTAAATGAATCGCCAAAAACAGAACTGAACATTTAGAGAAACAGACGTCATGAGAAAGATACTTGGTATGCTTCTCAACCGTGACTCACTGGGTGCCAGCGAGCCTGCGGCCGCAGAAGACGAAAAATCCGTTGATGTATTGCTGGTCGGCGGCGGAATTATGAGTGCAACCCTGGGGACCTACCTCCAGGAACTCGAGCCGGACTGGTCAGTCCATATGATTGAACGCATGGACGGTGTGGCGCAGGAAAGCTCCAACGGCTGGAATAACGCCGGTACCGGCCATTCCGCACTGGCAGAAATGAACTATACCCCGCTGATGTCCGACGGTTCTGTCGATATCACCAAAGCGGTGGCGATCAACGAAGCCTTCCAGGTTTCCCGTCAGTTTATGGCGTATCAGGTTCAGAAAGGCGTGCTGAATAATCCGCGCTCGTTCATTAACAGCGTGCCGCACATGAGCTTTGTCTGGGGCGATGACAACATCGATTTCCTGCGCAAACGCTTCGCTGCGTTGCAGGAAAGTACCCTGTTCCGCGGGATGGAATATTCAGAAGACCCGGAACAAATCAAACAGTGGATCCCGGCAGTGATGGAAGGCCGTGATCCGGCGCAAAAAGTGGCCGCGACCCGCACCACCGCAGGCACCGACGTGAACTTCGGCGAAGTCACCCGCCAGCTGGTTGAGGCGTTGCAGAAAAAATCCAATTTCACGCTGGCAAACGGTCAGGAAGTGCGCGACATCCAGCGCAATCCGGATAAAAGCTGGCGCGTGACGATTAGCGATCTCAAACACAGTCACAAGCACCATGTCGTGAATGCAAAATTTGTGTTCATCGGCGCGGGCGGCGCTTCACTGACGCTGCTGCAAAAATCCGGCATTCCGGAAGCGCGTGAATATGGCGGTTTCCCGGTCGGCGGCGAGTTCCTGGTGACTGAAAATCAGGATGTGGTGAAACGTCATCTGGCGAAGGTTTACGGCAAAGCTGCCGTGGGCGCGCCGCCGATGTCGGTTCCGCATCTCGACACCCGTATTATTGATGGCAAACAGGTTCTGCTGTTCGGGCCGTTCGCCACCTTCTCCAGTAAATTCCTGAAAAACGGTTCTCTGTGGGATTTGTTCGGCAGCGTCAACAGTTCCAACCTGTTACCGATGACCCGCGTGGGTATGGGCAACTTCGATCTGGTGAAATATCTGGTCGGGCAGGTCATGCTCAGTGATGAAGACCGTCATGCCGCGCTGAAGGAGTTCTTCCCGCAAGCCGAGCAGAAAGACTGGAAACGCTGGGTGGCGGGACAGCGCGTGCAGGTCATCAAAAAAGATGGCAAGCACGGGGGCGTATTGCGTCTCGGCACCGAAGTCGTCAGCGCGAAAGACGGCAGTATTGCCGCCTTGCTGGGTGCGTCACCGGGTGCCTCTACCGCAGCGCCTATCATGATGAAACTGCTGGAAACCGTTTTTAAAGAGAAAGCCGCCAGTGCCGAATGGCAGGCCAAATTCCGGGAGATCATCCCGTCTTATGGCACCAAACTGAATGGCAATATCGACGCGACCGAAAAAGAACTGCTGGAAACCAGCCGCATTCTGCAACTGGAAACGCCGTCGATGATCACCACGCCGGTGGCCGATGTGGTTCAGCTGCGGCCGCTCGACGTTCAGGCGAAACAAGAGCCGAAACAGACTGCGGATATTGCGCTGTAAGTTCTGGAGCAGAAAAACAAAAACCGCCTTTTCAGGCGGTTTTTTTATGTCTTTATTTCCTCTTTATGCACCGGAGTTTTACGCCCCGGAAAGCGACTTTGCCATATTCTCTTTCTTCACCCGCGCCGTTTCATTCTGAGATTCCAGCACAATTCTCGCCAGCGGCGTGTCTTCGTGATAACGGGTTTTATCGTCCAGCCCTTTGGAATATTTATTGTATTTCCACCAGGCATAGCCGAGGAACAGCACCAGCCCGCCGACGTTATAAAATACAATGGTGATAATACTGGCACCGGTCGGGAAGGTAGAGGCAATAAATCCGACGGTGAAAATCACAATCAGCGTACTGACGATGGTGATCCCCTGCATTCTGGAACCCATCTTAAAATCGCGCTCGACGCTGTCGTATTTAAGACGCAGATTCAGGTACGCCAGCATAATAAACAGCGGCGGCAGCATCGAGGCGGCGGCGGTCATGTTAATCAGTGTATTCATTAAATCCTGCACGCTGTCAGAACCTAACGTTGGAATTAACATCAGCGGAATAACGATAAGAAACTGGATCCACGCCGCGCGTGTCGGAACGCCATGTTTATTCAGACGAATGGTTTTCTCACCAAAAATCCCCTTGGGAATTTCAGTAAAGAAGATTTTGACCGGTGCGGCCGTCCACATCAACAATGAGCCAAACATCGCGGTAAACGAAACCACGCCGACAAAGCGGTTCATCAGCACTGCCGGTAATCCAAAGTGCGCGGATAAACCTTCAAATACCTGCACCGTGCCGCCGGTAAAATGCAGCGAAGATTGTGCCACAAATACATTAATCAGCAGCGAGGCGATGGAATACAGCACGCCGATCACCAGCCCGGAAATAATGATGACTTTCACGAAAGCACGGCTGCCGCCTTTGACGTCATTCACGTACACAGCGACCGATTCCGCGCCGCCCGCAGCCTGGAATATCCACGCAATTATGCCCAAAAATGCCCAGTTAAAATGCGGCGTCATGGCCTGAACGTTAATCGGATCCGCCGGTTCCACGCCGCCCATCAGCGCCGCGCCCGCCAGCACGATATAGGAGAACGTCAGCAGCAGCATTAATGTCGATGTGACCGAGGTCATCGGCCCGAGTAATTTCGCGCCGCTGTTGGAAATCATCGTGGAAAAGGCAAACAGGCAGATGCTGATAATCGCGGTCGTGAAGGGCGTGAAAATATAATCGTGCCCTAAAAATGCGTAAGACGCATACGCGATCACGCGGGGAAGCAGCGCCGTGAAGAAAAACAAATTCACGAACCAGTAGGTATAGGCGGTCATAAATGCCCAGCGGCCGCCGAGGGCGCTTTTCACCCAGGCATAAACACCGGCTTCCGAGCTCTTATTTAACGAGACAAATTCGGCGATGATCAGGCAAAACGGAATAAAGTAAATGAGGGTCGCCACCAGAAATACCGGTGCCGAGGCGATGCCTAACTGGATGTTATTGTTGATGACGTTATTGAAGCTAAACACGGCGGCAAATGTCATGGATAACAACCCAAATTTGCCTATGGTATTTCGACTGGACCCGGCCATAAATACTCTCCAACTGCGATGTTTGTAGGGTAAGTGATTCTTGTTTTTTTATTATTTATTAACGAAATAACTTTCTTCGACGGTCACTTTTAAGATGACTTTTCTGAGGTCTTTTTCCGGCCTGAACCGGCAGGCTTCGTGGTTTTCAAAAATGATCACGTCGCCATTACTCACTTTTATTGTTTCACCCTGACCGCTAAAAAATTCGCGATCGGTTTCATCGTCATAAGATGTCACGCAGTGCAGGGCCGATTTCGCGGAAAACTCGATTTCCTCTGCGCCTTCAAGGTAATAATGCACATCGAAATAACGGCGGTGGCCTTCGAATTCCGACGGCTGTTTTTCACTGCCGCTGGCGAGCCGGTAAACCAGCGAATCGCCGACGGAATGGAAAACGCCGGGACGGATATTTTCCAGGTTATTAATGGCTTCCATGCAGCGCTGCCATTTTTTACCGCTGCGGTAAAGCCGCTGAAATTCAGTTAAAGAGTCGAGAATAATCATCAGTTTTCCTCCCCTGCATGAAAGGTGAATTCCGCCAGGTGCAGGCTGTCTGTGTCTTTCTTGCTGAACGGCACCATCGTGAAGCCGTAGCGGAACGCCGAGAAATACACGCGATAAGAATCGAGCACTTCAGAACCCCAGGAATTGGAGCCGAGCCCGGAAATTTTGTGGTCGAGATTGAGCGTCAGGCAGTTGTCCGGCATCAGTTCGTCGATATGCTGCGCCTGTTGAAGCATCTGCGAACTGTACGGCCACAGGCTGAAATTCAATGGCTGGCGTGGCTGAATGAAAATCCCTTTTCCTTCGTCATCGCGAAGGCTCAGCCAGCGGATATCCTGACGGTTGCCGTTGTCCTGCGGCATCGGGTAATTTTCAAATAAGCGATTTACCGGCTGCTGATAATGACCGATAAGATTGGCCTGACAGCTGTCCTGATAGTTTTCATCCGGCCCGCGACCGTAATATTCCACCTGCGTAAAACGACGGCTGACGCCAAAATCGAGGCCGATTTTCGGGATAATAGACTCGAAATTACCATAAGGCGTGCCGGATAAATCGAGGGTGACGACGCCCTGAGGCGATATCCGCCAGCGATAAGTGCAGCGCATGCCAAAATCGGAAACAGGCGGCGCAATGATGCTGTGCACTTCAATCACCACATCGTCCTGCTGCCGTTCCCAGCGCATCTGCCGGAAATGTTGCTGCATGATATGCAGATGATTAGGCTGCCAGAGGCCTTCGAACTCCTGTTTATGGTTGTCGATGACCGGCTTAAAGAAATTGAGTGTCGGCGCACGGCCGGTGATTTCTTCGTCATCCACTTGCCAGCTTTTCAGTTCGCCATCCAGACGGGAAAATGCCAGCCCAAAACCCTCGCCGCTGATAATAAACTGATGTTTTTGCTCATCACATAACAGCGTTGCGGCTTTTTGTGGCGCGGGTTTTGCGGCTGAGGGAAGCGCTGCCTGCAACAGCATCTGGTAATGCCCGAGAGAATGCTGCGCTTCGCTGTACGCGGTCTGGCTGTTTTTGCGGATGCCGATATTCAGGAAAACTTCCTGCCCGCTGGCAGAAAATTCAGGCAGCACCAGTGTTTCGCATTCGCCCGGTTGCAGGTGCGGCAGGGATATTTCACGGGTTTCCAGGCAGTGTCCGGCGACCTGAACAGTCAGTGAAAGCGTGATGTCTTCCAGCGAACTGAACCAGTAACGGTTTCTGATGCGCAGCGCATCGCCGCTAAGACTGACCTCTACCGGGCACAGCACTTGTTTATATTCCCGCAGGCCAGGGCCGGGCGTCTGATCGGGGTAAATCAGTCCGTCCATGCAGAAGTTGTAGTTGTTCGGGTAATCGCCGTAATCGCCGCCATAGGTATAACGCGTCTGACCGTTTTCACCGGTTTCCAGCAATCCGTGATCGCACCATTCCCAGATGTAATGCCCCTGAAGGCTGTCATGGCGATTCAAAACGGCCTGATATTCGGCTAATCCGCCGGGTCCGTTGCCCATTGCATGAGCGTATTCGCAGATGATGCGCGGTTTGGCGTGCGGATATTCGCCGAACGCATTCATCATTTGCACGCGGGAATACATGGTACTGATGACGTCGGTCACTTCGGCGTCGCGGTCTTCTTCGTAGTGAATAAGACGCGTCGGATCGAGCGCTTTGCAGCGTTTCGCCATTGCGCGGATATTGCAGCCATAGCCTGATTCGTTGCCGAGCGACCACATAATGATCGACGGATGATTTTTTTGCGCCATCACGTGACGCTCGATACGCTCTACATAAGCATGTTCCCAGCGCGGATCGTCGGTGATGCGGTTCAGATCGCCGACGTTTGCGAAACCATGACTTTCCAGATCCGTTTCGGCCATCACGAATAAACCGTAAATATCGCACAACTCGTAAAAGCGAGGATCGTTCGGGTAATGTGCGGTGCGTACCGAGTTAATGTTGTGTTGTTTCATCAGGATGATATCGCGCTCAACCCGCGCCATATCGACCGCGCGCCCTTTGCGGTGATCGTGATCGTGTCGGTTTACGCCGTGCAGCTTGAGATAACGTCCGTTGACGTAAAACAGCCCGTCGCGCACGCAGATATCACGAAAACCCACGCGCTGCGGCACGACGCAAATCATCTGACCCGCGTCGTCATACAGTGTTAGCAGCAGCTGATATAACTCAGGATGTTCGGCATTCCACTCGCGCGGATGGTTGACCGGAATGTCCAGGCGACAGCGTGTTTCATCGCCGATATTCAGATTCTCTGCCGACAACTCCGCCACGCAGACGCCATCGTCGAATAACTGCGCGTGCAGGCGATAACCGCTGACCGGCTCCCGAGTATTAGCCAATACGGCATCGATGCTCAGCACGGCATCGCAGTAGTTTTCATCGAACGCGGTGACCACGGTGAAATCGTTGAGATGAACAGGATTTTGGCCGGTGAGATAGACATCGCGGAAAATCCCTGCCATCCACCACATATCCTGATCTTCGATATAGGTTGAATCTGCCCATTGCAAAACGCGCACCGACAGCAGATTTTCACCGGGTGTCACGCAGGCGCTGATATCGAATTCTGCACACAGGCGGCTGCCTTTGCTGAATCCGACGTAGTGCCCGTTCACATACACTTCGAAATAGGTTTCGACGCCGTCAAATTTTATCTGCGTTTGTTTGCCTGCCCAGGCCGCATCAAGGGTAAAACGCTGCTGATAGGCGCCGGTCGGGTTATTCGTGGGAACATAAGGAACGTCGATAGGGAAGGGAAAACCTTCATCAGTGTATTGCAGCTGGCCGTGGCCTTCCATCTGCCACATGCCGGGGACGGTGATATTGCCCCATTCCGTCATCGGCTGACGGTAGAATTCTTCCGGGACTAACGCCGGATGCTCAAAAAAGTGGAACCGCCAGTTGCCGCTGAGTAACTGAAAATACTGGCTGGCGGCGCGATCGAAACGCAGCGCATCCTGTGGATTTTCATAGCTGAAAAAGGAGGCGCGTGGCGGTAAACGATTTTCGGACTGCTTGTCGATATTTTCCCAATTATTCACGTGATCTCTCCTGAGACGTGTTTCTATGGGAGAGAAGATAGTAAATATTTAGTAAAAATAACTAAAAAGTTTTACTGATTGTCTGAGAGATCACAAAAAATAAAAAATCGGTCTGAGGATCATGCCGTTAAATTTTACCGGCGGGTGGTGTCGCGCAGTTGCAGCGTTCCCGGCACAAATACTGACAGCGGCACAGTGCGTTCATCGCGCAGTCGTTCGGTCAGCAGGTTAACCGCCTGAGCGCCCATCGTTTCGGAATGGATGCGAACCGTCGATAAAGAAGGGAAGACAAAGCGTGCTGTCGGAATGTCGTTGACGCTGATCAGCGCGATTTGCTCGGGGATTTTAACGCCATGTTCCAGCAACGCGCGGGTCACGCCCAGGGCAATGGTATCGGTGGCAATCAACAAAGCCGGAGGATAAGGCGCATTTTGCTGCAACATTTTCTTCGCACACTGATAGCCTGACTGGCTGGTGAAATTGCCGTACCAGATATCGTCTGGCTGGACGACATTTTTCAGACGGCCATATTCCACAAAGGCCTGCTCGCGCTGATCCGGGAATTCAGGATGATCGCGACCGCCGATAAAGCCAATCCGGGAATATCCCTGGCCGATAAAGAAGTCGATAACCTTCTGGCTTATCTTAAATAAATCTACGTTAACGCAGTCAGACTGCGGGTCTTCCATCACGCCATCAATGAAAACAACCGGTGTGGATTGTTGTGAGAGCTGTGTATGCAGCGCGGTCTGAGGTTGGCCGATAACCAGAAAACCGTCGGCAGAAGGCAGTGCCTTTTCGCCGGTAAAGTCATAGCCTGAAATCAGGGTGATACCCAGTTTTTCGCATTGTGTTTCAATGCCATAGCGCATGGAAAGATAATAAGGATCATCAATTTCCAGCCCCTGCCGGTAAGTGAACAATGCGGCAAACGTCATGCGCTGCGTGGCATTGCGCCGGGAGGGAGAAACTTTATATTCCAGGCGTTCCGCCGTTTCTAAAATCTTCTGGCGGGTCTGCGCTTTCACGCTCAGGCTCGGATCGTCATTGAGCACACGTGAAACCGTCGCAACGGATACGTTCGCGGCCTCAGCGATTTCCTTCAAAGTAGCCATCAGCGTCTCATAATCAGGTAAACCAAAGCCGTAGCTTAATGTGATCAGCGGCTTATGTACACTGCTCACCTGCCCGCCAGCCTGCAAAATCTCACTGTGACAGAGTTAACGATTTACCTAATTTTAAGTATATTTTAGTAAAATATTTACTAGTATGCGTTTGACCTCTGCTTTTCCTATTCATAATAATCAAACAGTGAAGCGCATAACGATGAAGAACACATCACTCAACATAATATTCTTACTTTTATTATTCTTCTTACCAATGGATTTACTGGCGCAGGAAACGGTTATTCCTGCCGAACACAATGAATTAACGCCGCCCGAAATAACACCGGCCAGCCGCGACGCCACCGCCTATCGTTTTTATGGCGAAATGGGGGGCGGTGGCAGCGTGTATTTAGACGGTAAAGATCAGCATAAATACAGCGACGGAACATATATCGAAGGCGGCCTGGAAATAAAACACGGTAAATGGTTCGGGCTTATTTATGGCGAAGGCTGGACGGTGCAGGCCGATCATCAGGGAAACGCCTGGGTGCCCGATCACAGCTGGGGCGGATTCGAGGGCGGCCTGAACCGTTTTTACGGCGGTTACCGAACCGATCAGGGCACCGAATTTATCCTGAGTATGCGCAACGATTCCTCGCTGGATGATCTGCAATGGTGGGGCGATTTCACGCCGGAATACGGCTATGTGATCCCCAATACCCGCGATTTAACGCAGGCCGTAAAGGTGCAGAACCTGACCGGCAAGTTTCGCTACAGCGTGACTGCGGCACCGCAAAGCCGTGTAAATGAGAGCACCGCATTACTTCATTTCGGAAAATACGACCGTTATTCAGATAAATACACGTATCAGTCGATGGTCAACGGCTATACGCAATATGATTTAGCAGAAGGACTGACGCTGCTTAATGGCCTGGAGCTTACCGATGGCACCGGTCAGTTATTCCTCGCTGGGTTGCAGGGCAAAAATCTGGCAGGGCGCGTCTGGCATCACACCGGCAAGGGCGACAGCAGCCATTCCGGCCACGAATCAGGAATGATGGTCAGCGCAATGGTGGAAGCAACCACCGGTCTGTATTTGTCGACCGCGTACAGTTACGCCGAACACTCTCGGGATAATACATTCGACACCACCACGTCTTACGCACAGGCTGGTATCTGGTACGAATATTATGGTGGCCGGTTCGCGACGGCATTAGACAGCAAATTCTATATGAGCAATGACAATACCGGTGCCAGCAACTCGGTATTTCTTATGCAATATTTTTATTGGGGCAAATCATAATGAAATATATTAATCCGCACCGACCGCTCAGTTTACTTATCTGTGCTGCTTTATTTATTTCCGGACATGCACTGGCAGAAACGGCCAATAGTTTACGGGCTGATTCTTTTAAAAACGTCATTAACCGCTCCGGTGCGCCGCAATATATGCTCGATTATGATTTCGATGAGCATCAGCGTTTTAATCCTTTATTTGATGACGGTGCCTGGCACGGACATTTACTTCCGGTGGGACCGGAAGGTATGGGCGGATTTCCTGGCCCGGCGCTGCTGACCGAAGAATATATCAATTTTATGGCCGATAATTTTGACCGGCTGACGGTGTATAAAGCCGGGCAAAAAGTCGCGCTGAGCATGAACGCTTACAGCATTCCCGGCGCGCTCATCCAGACGCTGACTGCGCCCGGCATCCGCATCGAAATGACCTTGCGTTTTGTGACGTCACGCACTTCATTGCTTGAAACTAAAATCGCCACTGATTCGCCGCTCGAACTGGTCTGGGACGGCGAACTGCTGGAAAAACTCCGCGCTCAGGAAGGAAAACCGCCATCGGATAAAACCATCGAACAGGAATATCCGGGGTATACGCGCCAGATCCTGCCGGTCGCTGATGGCCTGCGAGTGACTTTCGGCAAGGTACGTGAGGCATCCAGCCTGATGACGTCCGGCGAGTCCGAATATCAGATCCACAAAACCCTGCCGATGCAGACCGAAATCAATGGCCACCGGTTTACCGGCAAAGCTAAAATCACCGGTTCCACCACGATTTACACCACCTATTCGCATCTGCTGACGGCCGCCGAGATTCAGAAAGAACAACCGAAAATCCGGGATATTCTGGCGAATCCGCAGCCCTATCTGGATGCCTCGCAAAAACGCTGGGAAGGCTATCTGAATACCGGTCTGACTAACCCGAAAGCGACGAAAGATCAGGAACGCGTGGCGGTGAAAGCCATTGAAACATTAACCGGCAACTGGCGCGGTGCGGCGGGTGCGATGAAGTTTGATTCAGTCACGCCTTCGGTGACCGGCCGCTGGTTCTCTGGCAATCAGACCTGGCCGTGGGATACCTGGAAACAGGCGTTTGCGATGGCGCATTTCAACCCCGATGTGGCGAAAGACAATATCCGCGCAGTGTTTGCCTTTCAGATCCAGCCCGGCGACGCGGTTCGTCCGTGGGATGCTGGTTTTGTGCCTGATCTGATTGCCTATAACCCGGGCCCTGAACGTGGCGGCGACGGCACCAACTGGAATGAGCGCAACACCAAACCGAGCCTGGCCGCATGGTCGGTTATGGAAATCTACAAAACGACCGGTGATAAACAATGGCTGGCGGAGATGTACCCGAAACTGGTCGCTTATCACGACTGGTGGCTGCGCAACCGTGACCACAACCATAACGGCGTGCCGGAATATGGCGCAACGCGCGACAAAGCGCATAACACCGCTGACGGAAAAATGCTGTTTACCGTCAGGGAAGGGCAGAAAGAGCAGTCCGAATCCGGGCTGCAAAACTACGACCGCGTGGTGAAATCTGGTCAGTACGACAGTATCGAAATCCCGGCACAGGTGGCGGCGTCCTGGGAGTCAGGGCGGGATGATGCGGCAGCCTTTGGATTTATCGACGCCGATCAGCTGGCAAAATACATCAAAAATGGCGGCAAAAAACAGGACTGGCAGGTCAAATTCGCCGAAAACCGTTCGGATGACGGAACGCTGCTGGGATATTCGTTGTTACAGGAATCGGTCGATGAAGCCAGCTACATGTACAGCGATAACAAATACATGGCTGAAATCGCTGACATTTTAGGCAATAAATCTGAAGCCGCAGATTTTCGTGCAAAAGCCGTCAAACTGGCCGGATATATCAACACTTGCATGTTCGACAGCCGCAGCGGTTTCTTCTATGACATCCGGATTGAAGACAAACCGCTGGCCAACGGCTGCGCGGGCAAACCGATTACGGAGCGCGGAAAAGGTCCGGAAGGCTGGTCACCGTTGTTTAACGGCGCAGCGACGCAGGCGCATGCCGACGCCGTCGTGAAAGTGATGAAAGATGTGCGCGAGTTCAATACCTATGTGCCGCTCGGCACCGCCGCTCTGACCAATCCCGCGTTCGGCGCAGACATCTACTGGCGCGGGCGTGTCTGGGTTGATCAGTTGTATTTCGGCCTGAAAGGCATGGAGCAATACGGTTACCGCGAAGATGCCGTGAAAATGGCACAGGCCTTCTTTGATCACGCCGATGGTCTGGTTTCGGATGCGCCTATACGGGAAAACTACAATCCGCTCAACGGGCAGCAACAGGGCGCACCTAACTTCTCGTGGAGTGCAGCGCATCTTTATATGCTGTACAACGATTTTTTCGGGCAGGGGAAATGAGGGAATAAGGGCTGAATTTCAGGCACAAAAAAACCGCTTCAGAGAGCGGTTTTTATGTTGAGGAAGTTCAGTTAGCGCTAAGCTTTCTCAATTTTCATTTGCTTAAATAAGCGGGACAAGCAGCCCAGACCGGATAAATATACCTAAGTGAAGAATTCCCCGCAAGCTTAAATTATGATCAATAACCTTACAAATATCATAGGCATGATGGTAGCATCTGCGCGGGGCTAGTTTGCCCGTTTAGCGGCGGGTCACCGGGCTTGAAATTAGCACTTGAGTACCGCGGGGACAATCAGTCCAGATGCTGTTTGTTCTTCTCCAGTCGGTCCCGGTGCTTATTGGTGAAACGCGGTTGTAAAAGGCCGCAACAATGAAAAAGTGTATTTATGCACTGATCGTTGTGCTGGGTTCTTTGATGACGACTGAGAATGGTGGATGGAACGTTAACGTTTCTGACATCAAGATTAACGTCAACATAGGATCTGGTTTGTAGTAATTAAGGAACCGCCCTGAGGGGCGGTTTTCTTAGTTCAGCCTTTGCGCCCTAATCCCCAGCACACCAGCCCTGCCACCAGCAGCGACGGAATCGTCGCGCCGACATCAGGCAGCAGATTTGCCATCAGATGATAGACCGCGATACCGATAAACCAGGCCGCGACAGAACGCAGGTTCAGGTTTTCGGTCGTCTGACGGCGCAGCACGAAATGATGTGTCAGCACCACGCCGAACAGCGGCGCAAATACCGAACCAATCAGCAGCAGGAAGTTTTCGTATTGCGTCAGCGGCACCGACCAGGCAATCAGCGTACACAGGAGACCGATGCCGAGCGTCAGTTTACCGACGCTGACAGGCACCGATGTACCCGCAGAAACCGCCGCTGAGTGAATATCCGCAAAGGCATTTTCGTGTTCATCTACCAGAATCAGCAGCAGCGGAATACCCAGCGCAACGCCTGAGAGCGCCAGCAGCAGCGCATTGGCATCGGTCGATGTGCTGACAAAAGCCAGGGTGTAAGCGACACCGAGAGACATCATCCACACGCTACCGAGGAAATATCCGCAGGCGGTTCCCCAGAAATTCTGCCGCGCAGATTTGCCGAAACGGGTGTAATCCGATACCAGCGGCAGCCAGGAAAACGCCATTGACACCACGATATCGCAGGCCAGCGCGAACGGCATTGAACCGTCTCCGGCCTTATGCCACAGCGTCGATAGATCCGCGTGCAGGAACAGATAACCGGTCAGCCACGCGCAGCTCGCCAGCAGCAACCAGATGCCCCAGCGGCGCAGCACCACGCGGATAAACGCCAGTGGCCCGCTGGCCGCCAGCAAAGTGGCGACGACGCCGAAAATAAACGTCCAGAGAGTGGGATTCGACCAAAAACTGCCGTCGCCCCAGGCTCGTTTCGCCAGCAGACTGGCGGCATCGCGCATCACCACAATTTCGAATGCGCCCCAGCCGATCAGCTGGATCAGATTGAACAGCACCGGCAACGCCACGCCGCGTTTGCCGAGGCTCAGTTTCAGCGACGCCATGGATGACATGCCCGTCTGCCCGCCGATCACCCCGACCAGCGCCAATAGCGCAACGCCGACAGCGGAACCCAGCACAATTGCCGCCAGCGAACCCGCCAGCCCCAGACCCGGCGCCAGAATCGCACCGGCCTGCAACACCATCAGGCCCATACCGAGCGAGAACCACAACGAGAATAAATCAGACCAGCCCAGCACCCGTGATTTTTCCGGCACAGACGACTGTGGAGAATAAATACTATTATCTTTCATGAGGTTAATTTAGTGGCTAAAGCGAATGCCTTTTATAGCATAGAGTGATGAGATTCTGATGACGGGTGGGGGAGAAGCGCACTTTTCGGTTTTCAAAATGCATAATTCAATCCCTGTCACTTCGCATACCGCTATTTCAAAACCTCTCATTTCGAATGAATCACAATCACCCCCAGCTTTTCCAGCAAATGGCTTTGCTGCCAGTCGTCGATTTTCACGCCATCGAGACTGACTTTGCGGATGTTCAGTTCGCCCAGATCTGAGTTTGTCAGGTCGCAATGGGTGATATTGACGTTATTCCAGTCGAACTCGGTGAATTCGCCGCCGGAGAGGTCGGAGCCGCTGAAGTTAGCGCCCTGTACATTCGCGCCGGTCCAGCGGTTTTCCCACAGCTCGCATTTCTCCAGAATGACTTTGCTGAAGTTGGCGTAACTGAAGTTGTTTTTGGTCATGAACGCGCTGCAAAACCAGGTGCGTGAGGTGATCATATTCATAAAACTTGCGCCGCTGAAATCTGCGCCGGTGGCTTTGCATTCGCGGATTTCACAACCCAGTGCCTGAGCGTTTTTAAAATCCGCCATCGTCAGGTCGCAACGTTTGAAACTGGCATCCTGCAATTTTGCATGCTGAAAAGAGCAGCCTTTTTGTTCTTCATCATCGTAAAACAGACAATCGACGAAGGCCGTTTCTGAGAGATCGGCGCTGTCGAAACGGCAACGGTAAAAGCGGCAATTCTCCAGCGTTTCGCCGGTAAATTGCCTCATGCTAAAACGCTGGTCTCTGAAAGTCTGGTCTTTGATCATCGGATCCTCTGTCTTCTTTTATGCCCTGCTAAGGCCGGTATCCTGACAGAAAACATTTAGTGAAAATATGGAATCCGCCTCGTAATAACACGATTTACCTACGTTTGCCTTTTGCCGGATCGGCAAGTGAGGTCTATTCTCAAGGACTTAACGGAGCACTTCTCTCACTCAGATAAGGAAGACTGAAATGCGTTTGTCATCTCTCTTTTTGGCAACCAGCCTGGCTGTCAGCCAGTTTGCAGGGGCTGCGGAAACCGCGCAGCCCGCCACGCAGGAGCATGCTATGAATCACGCCATCAATGCCGATAACCCATTTCTAAAATCCAGCCCGCTGGAATATCAGGCGCCGCAATTTAATCTCTATAAAGACAGCGATTATGAACCGGCCATTCTCGAAGGCATCCGCCAGAAACTCGCTGAAGTGGATAAAATTGCCAGCGACAGCGCGCCGCCAACGTTTGAAAATACCTATGTGGCGCTGGAAAAATCCGGCGTCATGCTGCAACGCGTACAAAATATTTTTGGCGCGATGACCGGCGCGAACACCAACGACACGCTGCAAAAAATTGACGAAGATACGTCGCCAAAACTGGCCGCGATGGATGACAGTATCCATCTCAACAGCAAACTGTTTGCACGCCTGAAAGCGGTGTATGACCAGCGTGGCAGCCTGAAAATTTCGCCGGAATCGCAACGCCTGATTGAAGTGACATTTAAAGATTTTGAGCTCGCAGGTGCCAATCTTTCCGATGCAGATAAAGACAAACTTAAGGCGCTGAATCAGCAGGCCGCGACGCTCAGTACCCAGTTCACCAACAAATTACTGGCCGCGACCAAAGCGGGCGGGCTGACGGTGAAGGACAAAGCGCAGCTTTCCGGGCTTAGCGAGGCCGAATTGTCGGCTGCCGCGCAGGCCGCCAAAGACCGTAAGCTGGATAACGCCTGGCTTCTGGTGCTGCAAAATACGACTCAGCAGCCGTTATTGCAGTCGCTGGATGACCGCGATACGCGAAAGGCGTTGTATGAAGCATCCATTAATCGCGCCGAAAAGGGCGATGCGAATGACACCCGCGAACTGATTGCGAAGCTGGCAAAAGTGCGTGCGCAGCAGGCTCAGGTGCTGGGTTTCCCGAGCTATGCGGCGTGGAAGCTGGAAGACCAGATGGCGAAAACGCCGCAGGCCGCGCTGGATTTTATGCACAAAATTGTGCCGGCAGCGACCGCCCGCGCACAGCGTGAGGCGCAGGATATTCAGGCGGAAATCGATAAACAGAAGGGCGGCTTCAAAATGGCTGCCTGGGACTGGCAGCATTACGCGCAGCAGGTACGCAAAGAGAAATATGATCTGGACGACGCGCAGATCAAACCCTATTTCGAGCTGAACAATGTGCTAGAGAATGGCGTGTTTTATGCCGCTAACCTGCTGTATGGCATCACTTTTAAGGAACGCAAAGACCTGCCGGTCTATAACCCCGATGTGCGGGTTTTCGAAGTGTTCGATAAAGACGGTAAATCGATGGCGCTGTTCTATGCCGACTATTATCAGCGCGATAATAAAGGCGGCGGTGCGTGGATGAGCAACTATGTCGATCAGTCGAAACTGCTGGGCAACAAGCCGGTAATTTACAACGTGGCAAACTTCCAGAAACCGGCGGCGGGGCAACCGGCGCTGCTGTCGTGGGATGACGTCATCACCATGTTCCATGAGTTTGGTCATACGCTGCACGGCCTGTTTGCCAGTCAGGAATACCCGGGGCTTTCCGGCACCGCGACGCCGCGCGATTTTGTCGAATTTCCGTCGCAGTTTAACGAGCACTGGGCAAGTGATCCGAAAGTGTTTACTCATTTCGCTAAACACTACCAGACCGGTGAAGTGATGCCGCAGGCGTTACAGGACAAAATCGAGAAGGCCAGCAAGTTCAACAAGGGTTATGACATGACCGAGCTTCTGGCCGCTGCGTTGCTGGACATGCACTGGCACAGCCTGAGTGCAGACGTGCCGCAGCAGGATGTCGATAAGTTCGAGGCGGATTCGCTGGCAAAAGACCAAGTGAATCTGGCGTATGTGCCGCCACGCTACCGTTCCAGCTATTTCCAGCACATCTGGGGTAACGGCTATGCGGCCGGTTATTACGCCTATCTGTGGACCGAAATGTTGGCCGATGACGCGTTTGCGGGTATCACTGAACAGGGGGGCCTGACGCGGGAAAATGGCCAGAAATTCCGTGATCAGATCCTCTCACGCGGTAACAGCGAAGACCTCGAAAAGCTCTATGAAACCTGGCGCGGAAAAGCACCGTCGATTGAACCGATGCTGAAAAACCGCGGTCTGGAAGAGTAAAAAATATCCGTGCCCGGTATCGCGCCGGGCACGGACACTCTTGCCGGAAAGCGTTAACGGAAAGAGTTAAATCAACGCCCGAAAAACGTCGCTTCTCCTGCTCAAATTCCCCTATGCTTTTCCTCATGTTTACAGTCTGCGAGTGAAATCATGCTCTTCGATTTGCCTGACGATGATGTCCTTTATGCTGCGCTGATTGCCCGTGATCCGGCCTATGACGGCTTTGCCTTTGTCGGCGTGAAAAGCACCGGTATTTTCTGCCGGCTGACCTGTCCGGCCCGCAAACCCAAGCGAGAGAACTCGGTGTTTTATCCGTCGATGGTCAGCGCGCTGGAAGCCGGATTCCGGCCGTGCAAACGCTGCCGCCCGCTGATGCAGGGCGGTGAAAAAGATCCGCTGGTGCTGAAATTGCTGACTGCGCTGGAAAATGAGCCTGACAAAAGATGGAGCGAAGGCGATGTACAGGCGCTGAACGTCGACCCTTCCACCGTCCGCCGGGCTTTTAAGCGGCAATTTGGCATCACTTTTCTGGAGATGGCACGCCTGCGCAGGGTAGGGAAAGGTGTCGATGCGCTGACCGGAGGGGAGCAGGTGATTGAGGCACAACTGGATGCCAGTTTTGAATCTGGCAGCGGATTTCGTGCGGCCATCACCCGGCAAATCGGGCTCAATCCCAGTCAGGTCAGAAAGCATCAGTTTCTTAAAGCTGACTGGCTGGATACGCCGATCGGTTCGATGCTGGCGATTGCCAGCCACGATGCCCTTTATCTGCTGGAGTTTATTGACCGCCCGGCACTGCCCAATGAAATTGAGCGGCTGAAACAGCTGACGTCATCTGAAATCGTTTTTGGCCGCAACGCGCTGATTGTTCAGGCGGGGCAGGAACTGGCGGCATATTTCGCGGGCGGGAAACAGACGTTTGTCACGCCCCTGGCAGAGTTCGGCTCGGTGTTTACCCGTAAAGTCTGGGATGCGCTCAGAGCCATTCCGGCGGGCGAACTGCGCAGTTATTCCGCGCTGGCGGCAGATATCGGGCAGGCAACGGCGTCCCGCGCCGTCGCCAGGGCAAATGGCGCTAACCAGATTTCAATTCTGATCCCTTGTCATCGCGTAATCGGTGCCGACGGTTCGCTGACCGGTTACGGCGGCGGATTATGGCGCAAGCGATGGCTGATTGAACACGAACGAAGAATGGCGCTAAGCCGCTAAACGAGGAGCAGGGTATGAGTCAGCAAAGTCAGGCAGTGTCATTTTCAGAGCTTCACCAGAAATATAATCCGGTCGTTTTATACAACATCATGGCCAGCAGCCTGACGCCGCCGCTGGCTGAACTCACTGCGGCGGGTATCAGTCGGTTGAGCTACGGCCCTTATCCTTATGTCGGACTGATGGAAACCCTTAAACAACAGGCGCGCGCGCTGTATTAGCCGCCAGCCGGTGCCCCATCCAGAAGAACACCAGACCGCCAACCGCGGAGGCGATCAGTGCGATGAACATCACCGGAGGTGCGGCGTAACTGAGCAGAAAACCGCACATGACCGGATTGATTGCGCCGCCGAGATTGCTCAGGTTCTGCATCCCGTAGTAGCTGCCCTTCATGTTTTCCGGTGCGATAAAGTCGATAAACATGTATTCCACCGGAATGACGATCAGTTCACCGAAGCTGAAAATCGCCATGGCGATCACCCAGAACAGCACCGATTGTCCGGCGGTCATAAAGCCAATCAGGCCAATGATGAAGAACAGGGTACCGAGCAGCAGCCATTTCAGCAGAGTATTTTGCTTCATCCGGCTGCTTAATACGTACTGGAAAGCGATAACAATCACGGCGTTGGTGATCATCACCGCGCCGATGATTTTGTACGCGAACGCAGCGTTCGAGACCAGAATCAGATATTGCGACAGATAACCGGCAAACTGCCCGAATACAATCGATCCCAGCGTACTGCCCAGGGTGAAGTAAATCAGGCGGCGGTCGTGCGCGAGAATGCTCAGCGTCTGGCGCAGATTAGGTTTGGGCAACGGTTTTTGTTCAATCGACGTCTGCGGCGGATTATGTGGAATATTACGCAATCCCCAGGTCAGGGAAATCACGGTGCCCAGCGCCAGAACACCGGATATCACAAACGGCAGCATCGGGCTGAAACCCGCCAGCCAGACACCCAGCGAAGATCCCACCGCCCAGCCGACGTTGACCAGCGTGTAGTTCATCGAAAAGGCTTTCACCCGCTTTTCCACCGGCAACCAGCTGGCGATACAGGCTTTGAGCGTAATGCTGAGCAGGGCGTAAGAGGCATTCAGCAATGCCAGAACCAGCAGCACACCGGTCACATTGGGCAGAAACGGCAGCAGTAAAAAGCTCAGACCAAACAGGCTGACGGAGACGGTAATCAGCGTCCGGTGATTGAATTTATCCACCAGATAGCCACCGTACAGACTGCTCAGAATACCGATCGCCAGACTGGCCCCGAGAATAATCCCGACACTTTTCGGCAGCAGATGATAGTGCTCAGTCAGGTAAATAGTCATAAACGGCAGCGTGACTCCCCGTCCGATAGTAAGTACTAACGAACTGGTGAGCAGAGCGAGGATCAGCGGTGGCATTCCCTTCATGTTAAACGGCATTCCCTGAGTAACAGCAACAATTTCGTTACATGATAAAGGAGTCTGCGCAGTATTTTTCATTACAAAAAAGAGGGATTTAAGAGAGTTGCGCGGCTATCCCCGCGCTTGCCAGAATTTCGCTTACGGCTTTTGCGGTGCAACGCCGTGGAACAGCAAAAGAGCGACGTGTTTACGCAACATATCGGGAGAAATCGGCGACGCACCTTCCTGCCGCATTTTCATTGAGGCCATCGGGAACAGCGTCAGCCCGAACAGTGAAATGAACAGTAATGCCGGATTCAGATCCGGATTCAGCCGTCCTTCGGCCTGCCAGCGGGTAATGCATTCCTGCACAATTTTGCGGTTCTTGTCGCCGTTACGTTCTTCCATGCGTTTTTTCAGCATGCCGCTTTCACTGATCACCTCGCGCACCCACAACGGCGCCACCCACGGATATTTTTCTGCGGCATCAATCATACACTGCGCCATGTTGGTGATCGCCATCAGTGGATCGTCGGCGTGAGTTTCGAAAATGTCGGTAAAACCGGCGCGAACCGGCTGAAAACGTTCATCAATCATCACGTCCAGCAGCTGTTCGCGGGTTTTGAAATAGTAATGCAGCATGGCGGTGGTGACGCCCGCTTCTTTGGCAATCATGCTCAGCGGCGTTTCGGCAATGCCGTATTGGGCAAACAGTTTCAGGGCGGCATCCAGCAGCAGTTCGCGCTTATCTTCACCTTGCTTGGCGCTGCGCGGGCGACCCGGACGACGGGCAGGCGTGGTGGCTTCATTTTGATCCTTTTGTGCGGATCCTGCCATTTCTGAGATTTTTCTGTCTGCCATAAGGGGTTTGATCCATTGACCAGATGAATTTGATGCTTCAATATTAATTATACAGTTAATTAATTACAAGTCAGGATGTCATCATGACGACAATAAATTCGGCACAGAGCGATGTGACGGAACAGAAGCCTTCGATAAAGCTGCTATTCTCCGCGCTGATGCTGGTGATGCTGCTGGCCGCACTTGACCAGACGATAGTGTCAACCGCGCTGCCGACCATCGTCAGTGAACTCGGCGGGCTTGATCAGCTTTCATGGGTTGTGACCTCTTATCTGCTGGCTTCCACGATAGTGGTGCCGCTGTACGGTAAGTTTGGTGACCTGCTCGGGCGCAAAATCGTGCTGCAAACGGCGATTGTCGTGTTCCTTATCGGTTCGGTATTGTGCGGACTGGCGCAAAACATGACCCAATTAATCCTGATGCGCGCGCTGCAGGGGCTGGGCGGCGGCGGGCTGATGGTGGTCAGCATGGCAGCGGTCGGCGATGTCATTCCGCCGTCAGAACGCGGGAAATACCAGGGCCTGTTCGGCGGCGTATTTGGTCTGGCGACAGTCATCGGGCCGCTGATCGGCGGTTTTCTGGTTGAACATATTTCCTGGCGCTGGATTTTCTATATCAACCTGCCGCTGGGTATTTTTGCCCTGCTGGTTATCGGCGTGGCGCTGAAATCGCAAAGCGCGCGTATCCGCCATGAAATCGATTTTCTCGGCGCGGGGTATCTCGCGGCGGCACTGACCTGCATCATTTTGTTCACCAGCGAAGGCGGCACGGTGTATCAGTGGTCCGATCCGCAGCTGTGGTGCATTCTGGCCTTCGGACTGGTGACGCTGGGCGGCTTTATTTATGAAGAGACACTGGCGGCAGAGCCGATCATTCCGCTGGGCCTGTTCCGCGACCGCACCTTCCTGCTCAGTTGCGCGATAAGTTTCATCATCGGGATGTCGCTGATGGGCTCGATGACTTTCCTGCCGCTGTATTTGCAGGTAGTGAAAGGTTCGTCGCCGTCGCAAGCGGGGATGCAATTGCTGCCGCTGATGGGGGCGTTGCTGGTCAGTTCGATTATCAGCGGGCGTCTGATCAGCCGCATCGGTCGTTATCGCATCTTCCCGATTATCGGGACGTTGCTGAGTTTCGCCGGCATGGTGCTGCTGGGCTTTCTGAAAGTCAGTACGCCGGTGCATATGTTGTATCTCTATATCGGCGTACTCGGTTTCGGTCTGGGGATGGTGATGCAGGTGCTGGTGCTGGCGGTGCAAAACTCGGTTTCGATGAAACAGATGGGCGTGGCGACGTCCGGCGTCACCTTGTTCCGCTCGATTGGCGGTTCCATCGGTGTGGCGATGTTTGGCGCGATTTTCACTCACGTTCTGCGTGATCAGCTGATAGCGCGGATCCCCGAAGGCACAGTCCTTCCGCGTTCGATGGGCGCGCAGGCCGTGCAGGAACTCCCGGCCGCCATCCGCGATGATTATTTGCAGTCTTTCGGTTCTGCGCTGCACTCGGTGTATCTGATTGCCGCATGCGTGATGGTGCTGGCGTTTGTCCTTTCACTGCTGCAAAAAGATGCGGTGCTGAAGAAATAGTGACTGGTTTAAATTTCTTTTTGCGGCGATGAGTTGATTACTCATGCCGCAGAAAGAATACTCAATAATCTCCGCAGTTATCTCAGTTCTGATATTTATAAAATACCTTCCTTTCTTTTTCCTGTTATTATTCATTGTTAGTAAACTATTTATTTAATGAATGTTTTATCACAACCGGCTCGCTGTGAAATATAATTCACGGTGCGTGAATTCATAACAATAAGGATATTGAAATTCCTTCATCATTAAGCAGGAACGTCGGTTATTTTGGCGAGAACTTATTCCTCAGAGGAGCCTATGTACGATGGGAACATTGAAAGCTTTTTCTTTTATTACCTTGTTCTCAGTATGCGCTCATGCAGAAGGCCATAAGCTGCACCCTGGTATTCGCTCATTTCAGGGAGAAAAATTTGAGATAGAACTGAAAGCGCGTTGTCCTGAAAGCAGTGTAACATGTAACGACGTGAGCTATGACGCCATAAGCAAGAAGACAGGAGAGAAGCTTCATCTGACTGGCAGACTTTTATCTATCCCGACGAAGGATCACCAATGGTATGAGTTCGAAAATGGGAAATATTTGTATATGTTGACGGCTGATTATTCACCTTCGGCAAAATCTACAGAGTGGTGGGTGTTGAATGTGACGTGTAACGGTGAATTTATAGCAAGTGATGAAGGAAGTATGTATTGATATCCGTCGGGTTAAAAAGGAATTTAAAATTAGTGAAAAAATCAACGCCAGCAATCTTTATATTATTATTTAGCATGAATTGTTATGCGAATACCTACAGACTTCATCCCGGGTTACCTGATTTCGAAGGTCAGCATTTTGATATCGATTTAAAATTCAATTGTCCTGAAGGCGAAATGACATGTGATGATGTGGATTACGATGGAATTAATAAAAAAACGGGGGCAAGACTGCGTCTGAAAGGTCGTGTAATGTTCAATTCTCATAACTACAATTTCCAGGGGTATATATTTGATAACGGTGGTTATAGTTACGTTCTGAATCCTGATTATTCTAAGGGGAATGTATCAGAAGAGGTATGGAATTTAAAAGTTTTTTATAAAAATAAAGTTATTGCTACTGATCAAGGTGTTATGCATTAATTTTAGAATTATTTGTAAATGCCATTGGTGCTATTTACTCCCTTAATAACTCTCGAGCATTATCTGTAATCTAATTTTATTTTATAGATAAGCCAAATATTTATTTGGCTTATCTATCAGCGAAAAGAATACTAATTTCTGGGGCGAACGGTAGAAATACTCTACTCTTATAGGTTCTGTCAGATTCTACGAACCAGAACATCAAAGCAGGACAGCTTTGACGATGAACAACTTAAGAGGTGCGCCATGCTGTTTCGCCGTTTCGAGCGAATGATCGACATCTTCCGTGAGGCACCGGCTGCTGAGCCGCCGGATCAGGTTCTGCCTTTCTATCTTTATTATCTGCGCCAGGTCTGGCCGAGTTTCGCAATTTTACTGGTGGTGGGGCTGATCGGTGCGCTGATTGAAGTCTCGCTGTTCAGCTATCTCAGCCAGATTATCGACTTGACCAAAGACACACCGCCGGGCAGTTTTTTCACCGACCATATGGGCGAGCTTTTGTGGATGGCGGCGGTGGCGATGATCCTGCGGCCGGTATTTATCGGGCTGCATGATTTGCTGGTTCACCAGACTATCAGTCCCGGCATGACCAGCATGATCCGCTGGCAGAATCATAAATATGTCCTCAAACAGAGCCTGAACTTTTTCCAGAGTGATTTCGCCGGACGTATTGCCCAGCGCATTATGCAGACCGGTAACTCGCTGCGCGATTCTGCGGTGCAGGCGGTCGACGCCATCTGGCACGTGGTGATTTACGCCGCCAGTGCGCTGTTCCTGTTTGCCGAAGCGGACTGGCGGCTGATGATCCCGCTGATTATCTGGATATTTGGTTATGGCGTGTGCCTGCGTTATTTCGTGCCGCGCGTGAAACAACGCTCGGTGCAGTCGTCGGAAGCGCGTTCAAAACTGATGGGCTGCATCGTCGATGGTTATACCAATATCACCACGCTGAAACTGTTCGCGCATACCGATCTCGAGCAGAAATATGCCCGCGAAGCCATCACTGAACAGACGGAGAAAACCCAGCTGGCCGGGCGTCTGGTTACCGGAATGGACGTGTCGATCACCACGCTGAACGGGCTGCTGATTGTCAGCACTACCGGTCTGGCTCTGTGGCTGTGGACGCAATCGCTGATTAGCGTCGGGGCTATCGCGCTGGCGACCGGTCTGGTGATTCGTATCGTGAATATGTCTGGCTGGATCATGTGGGTGGTCAACGGTATTTTCGAAAATATCGGTATGGTGCAGGATGGCCTGCACACGATCGCGAAGCCGCTGAGCGTCACCGATAAACCGCAAGCGAAAGCGCTGAAAGTGGATCAGGGGGCGATCCACTTGGATCACATCCAGTTTAATTACGGCAAAGAGAATTCCGGGGAAGGCGGAAGGGTGATCCCCAATCTGGATCTGGCCATCCGTCCCGGCGAGAAGATCGGCCTGATCGGGCCTTCCGGCGCAGGGAAGTCCACGCTGGTGAATTTGCTGCTGCGTCTGTATGACATCGACAGCGGTCGCATTCTGATTGATCAGCAAAATATTGCCGACGTCACGCAGGAAAGCCTGCGCGCGCAAATCGGCATGATCACCCAGGACACCTCGCTGCTGCACCGTTCCATCCGCGATAATCTGCTGTACGGCAGGCCGGGCGCGACGGAGGAGGAGTTGCAGCTGGCAATCCGTCAGGCGCGTGCCGATGAATTCATACCGCAACTGTATGATTCGCTGGGCAGAACCGGGCTGGACGCCCATGTCGGCGAACGCGGCGTGAAGCTTTCCGGCGGTCAGCGTCAGCGTATTGCTATTGCGCGCGTGTTACTGAAAAACGCGCCAATTCTGATTATGGATGAAGCCACGTCAGCGCTGGATTCTGAGGTGGAAGCGGCGATTCAGGAAAGTCTCGAGACGCTGATGGGCGGTAAAACGGTGATTGCCATCGCGCACCGCTTATCGACGATTGCCAAAATGGACCGTCTGGTGGTGCTGGAAAAAGGGCAGATTGTCGAGACGGGTAATCACGCCGAACTGCTGGCGCACGGCGGACTTTACGCACGCCTGTGGCAGCATCAGACCGGCGGATTTGTCGGCATGGATTAAAGCCTGTACTTATCAGACGTCGTGCCGGTAGGGCAGCACTTCGCGGGCTTCTTCCGCCCAGCGCTGCACGCCGGCACGTTCTTCCACTAAAAAATCTTCCACCGCATCGCGTAAACCCGGATGGCGTAAATAGTGCCAGGAGTCGGTGATCACCGGCTCAAAGCCGCGCAGCAATTTGTGTTCGCCCTGTGCGCCGGCATCAAACCGTTTCAGTCCGCTGGCAATCGCGTATTCCATTCCCTGATAGAAACAGGTTTCGAAATGCAGCCGGTCGAATTCTGCCAGACAGCCCCAGTAGCGTCCGTAAAACGTATCGCCGCTGATTAAACTGAACGCCATCGCCACATCACGCCCATTTTGCTGCGCGAATACCACGCGGATTGCTTGCGGCATACGTTCTGCCAGCAGGCTGAAGAACGCGCGGGTCAGATAAGGCGACTGGCCGCGGATATGATAGGTGTTGCTGTAGCAGGCATAGACGAAATCCCATTGCGCTTCAGTCACCTGTGCGCCTTCCCGCCAGATAAATTCGATGCCCTGCGACGCCACCTGTTCGCGCTCTTTACGAAACTGTTTGCGCTTACGCGACGTGAGTGCGTCGAGGTAATCCTGAAAATCGCGATAGTCACGATTTTGCCAGTGATACTGCAAACCCTGCCGGTGTTGCCAGACGGGTTCTGCCCCGATTATCCGGTTAGCGCGCTCGTCGGTAAAATTGATATGCGCGCCGGTCAGGCCGTTTTCTTCAAGATAATCCGGTATCGCCTTTAACAGATGGGTGGCAGCAGACTCATCGCCCAGCAGCCGTGCGCCGGTCACCGGACTGAATGGCACTGCGCCGAGCCACTTCGGATAATAAGCGATGCCAGAACGCTGGCAGGCATCCGCCCAGCCCTGATCAAACACATATTCACCATAAGAATGGCGTTTGCGGTAGCCGGGAATGGCGGCGCAGATTTCGCCGTTTTCCTGCCAGAGAAGATGTTGTGGACGCCAGCCAGAATTTGGCCCCAGGCTGCCACTGTCTTCCAGGGCGGATAAAAATGCATAGCTGAGGAAAGGCTGTTGCGCAGGCACCAGCGCATCCCACTGTGCGGCAGGACAATCGGCCAGACGGTTCAACGTGATAACAGGCATGAATTATTCTCGCTATGGCATTGAAGGAGAAAACGGTTAAGTGTCGTTCAGGTGGGGAAATATTGTCGGCTTAAAGGTGCGGATGAAATGATAAATTTAGTTAAATTGCCGGTTTATAATGCGGAACCGATTTAGACCTGTTTCGCATTAAATACCGGCACGACATCATGCCGGTATTTCTTATCAGCTGGCCCTGACTTCAGGATTATCTGACAGTGAAATAAAGGTGCTGCTTTTGGAATCGAAGGCTTCAATTGAACCCGATTCAATATCATATACCCAGCCGTGCAGGGTAATTTCACCTTTTGCCAGCGCCACTGCCACACAAGGGTGGGTGCGCAAATTGCTCAGCTGCGCGACCACGTTCTGATGCACCATACCGTTAACACGCGCTTCAGGCGATTCGTGTTCGAAGGATTCATTGATGGCTTTCGCCGCATCAGAATAACGCAGCCAGTGTGCGACCGCAGGCATGTGATCCAGACAGGTGCAGTTAGCGATTGCGCTCATTGCGCCGCAGTTTGAGTGTCCGCAGACCACGATATCTTTTACGCCCAGCGCCATCACCGCGTACTCGACCGTGGCAGAAACGCCGCCCGGTTCCGGCCCGAAGGGCGGCACAATGTTACCGGCATTACGGATAACAAACAGTTCGCCCGGTTCACGCTGCGTGACTAATTCCGGTACTAAACGGCTGTCAGAACAGGAGATAAAAAGTGTCTTAGGATTTTGGTTTAATGCGAGCTTTTTGAAGAGCTTAGAGCGTTGGGGGAACGCTTCTTTCTGGAATCTGAGGAAACCTTCAATTACGTCTTTCATAGGGGAATTCCATGTATTTCAATGCCAGTGAGTCTGCCACGAAAAAAAAAGCAGATCAATCAGACGCAATATCATCACTATTTACAGGGAAATAATCTGAAGCAAAATAATATAATTTTACCGGCTAGAAGAATTTCACATTCTGTTTTTTTAATGCCATACCTTTATCTCAGCATTATCCGTCCCCATATTTCCTCTACCCCCTGAGTGAAGGAGTCTGTATGACAATCGAATACGCTATTTTCGGTGGCGGCTGTTTCTGGTGTACAGAAGCGGTGTTCAAAGACGTCATCGGCGTGGAGTCGGTGGAAAGTGTTTATACCGGCGGGCGTCGACCGAATCCAAATTATGAACAGGTTTGCACCGGTACGACCGGCCATGCGGAAGCCATCCGTGTCGGTTTCGATCCGGATAAACTGACCTACGGCGATCTGCTGGATATCCACTTTGTTACACACGATCCGACCCAGCTTAACCGACAGGGCAACGACGTCGGTACACAATACCGTTCGGCGATTTTCCCGGCTAACGAACAGCAAAAGGCGGATGCGGAAGCGGCAATTCTTCGCGCGCAGCACGATCACAGCGACCCGATAGTCACCAGCATCGAACCGCTGGGTGAAGTGTATGTGGCCGAAGGCTATCATCAGAACTACTGGGATGGCGCAGGGCAGCAAAACCGTTACTGCATGGCAGTGATCCCACCGAAATTACAAAAACTGCGCAAGAGTTTTGCGCAGCGCACGAAATCTTTACAAGGATAGTTCGGGCAGGTGTGATTGAGTTAATTATAATCAGGGTAAAGTCATTTTTTACCCTGTTTTGTTTTTTCCAGAACAATTTTTTTCTAAATTTTTCTATAAAGCGTCCCCTTATTAACTTAACCACCTGAATTAAAAGAAACTGTTTAGTAGTTTAGTAGAACTTAAATCATTATTAAGAAACTGTACGTTTACAGGCCGCAATTAAAGAAACGATAATGCCGCGTTTTAATTGGATAAACTTACAGGAACGTATAAATAATGAATGGTTTAAAATTAGCAGCATTTTCTATAGCAACTTTAATTATATTAACAGGTTGCGTAAATAAAACCGATCCTACAAAAAATAACACCCCGATTGCGCAAAGAGAAGGTGTGACATGTATTAATGAGTTCAAAGCGTTGCAGCGCCTTTCTCCCAATGATTTTGCCATCTACCAGGCACAGTTTACGCAACTGACTAATGCATACGATGTTTACAGGAAAAATGACGGAGCAATTAATAAAGACTCCGAGGAAATTCTTAATATTGAATTGCAATCAAAATTAAAGATGATCTGTGCACGCGTGAAAGGTGCCGTATTTAAAAATATGGACCAGCGCTCCCAGGAAATTAATAAAATATGATGAACAAAATAATATCTGTTTTTTTTATTTTCTTGCTGACCGCATTTCAGGGAGCCCGGGCTGATAATTTAGAGTTGCTGGATATGCTTAAGCAGGAACATCTGATCCCGTCCTCTGAACAACCGGTGGTCCAAGAGGAAATCAAAACCTCGCCTGCGCTGACTGAGCAACCAAAAAATATTGAAGCGCCGAAAGTAGCAACAAAGACGTCTTCACCGGTTAAAAAGTTGCCAAAGAAAGCCAAGGTAAAACACAAAAAATCTGGTGAGCGAATACATACAACCATCAGTGTGCAGCCAAAATCGATGCCTACTACTCTGGGGGCAGATCTCGTCGTAACGGGTCAGGAACTCCCAAAATCCGATTTTGAGACTCCTCAGGCCGGCAACACTTTACAGGAACCTGCGAAAACGGAGACGGCTTCCTCTGAGTCTGCTGTCACGCCAGTGACAGGGAAAGCAGATCGGAAGCCAGTTGCACCCGTCACCCAAAAAGCGCATCAGGTGAAAAAAAGTCACAAGAAGTCAGACCATAAAAAACCGACTGCGAAAAAAGAGCGAGCTGTGGTGCAGGCGAAGGTGAAAGATCAGGAAGTAAAATCTGTGGAGAAATCCGCGGAGACGACGCCGCCCGAAGTGAAAAACATTGTTCAAAACTGAAGGCACAAATTGTTTGCGTATAAGCCAGAACCCCTGTTCTGGCTTTTTTGTCTGTGACGGCAACGCAATACCCGTCTTATTGACGACGATTCATTTCTGCCGATTATTCTTCCGGTAACACACCCCCTTTTGCCCAATGTGATTTTGGTATTTCAGTGATCACCACATCCACACTTTCCGGCTTACATTTGAGCGTTTCTACCGCCAGGCGGGTGACTTCACGGGCAAAGTCGCGTTTCTGCTCAGCAGTGCGGCCTGGCAGCATTTCCAAACGGATCATCGGCATAGTAAATCCTTAGTCATTAAGCCCTCACGGCGGGGGCAAAAACCATTCTACGTATGGAGGGTAAAGAATAAAGACGTACTGCGCTTAATGAATTGAAAAGAAAAGTTAAAGATCCGGGTCATGGCGGCGGAAAAAAACTAAAGCCAGAACCTGCGTTCTGGCTTTTTGATGCCTCAGAAACCGTAGCGGATGGCGTCTTTGCTACGGCTGGCATGACTTACTGGTGAGTAATTTTAGTCAGGAATGCCAGCAAATCGTCGTTCAGCTGATCCTGATGCGTGACGGCAAAACCGTGCGGGGCGCCTTCGTACACTTTCAGCTCTGCGCCTTTGATCATCTCAGCCGCCAGTTTGCCGGTGGCTTCAAACGGTACAATCTGATCCGCACTGCCGTGAATTACCAGCGTCGGCACGGTGATTTTCGCCATATCCGGGCGGAAATCCGTTTCAGAGAAGGCGGTAACACAATCGACCGTGCCTTTCAGCGACGCCATCAGCGCGATGTTCAGTGTCTGCGTCATCACGCCGTCAGAAACGGTCATACCCTGATTGGTGCCATAGAACGGGGTAGCGAAATCACTGATGAACTGTGCGCGGTCTTTCAGCAAACCGGCTTTAATGCTGTCAAAGGCGGCTTTATCCACGCCCTGCGGATGATCGTCAGTTTTGATAAACAGCGGTGTGACCGCGCCGAGCAATACCAGGCTGGTGACGCGTTCTGTGCCGTAACGGCTGATGTAGCGGGTGACATCGCCGCCGCCCATTGAAAAGCCGACCAGCGTGACGTCGTGCAGGTCAAGATGTTCAAGCAGATCGTTGATATCAGAAGCGAACGTATCGTAGTTATACCCTTCCCACGGCTGTTCTGAGCGCCCAAAACCCCGGCGGTCGAAGGCGATAGCACGGTAACCGCGTTCGGCGAGGAAATTCATCTGGCTGTCCCACATGTCGGCATCCAGCGGCCAGCCGTGACTGAATAACACCGGTTTACCTTTGCCCCAGTCTTTAAAATAAATTTGAGTGCCGTCTTGTGTATTGAATGTGCTCATTTTTATATTTCCTCAGCGGTTAATTTGCAGGTTTTAAACGGGTTGTGCGTTGTGTTGCAAACAACATTAGGCGTGGCAGGTAAATATTGATAATGGGTTATTTTTGACAAGTCGTTAAAATTTTTTGGTGTTTCTATCGGTATGAAAGTAATGAGGTTTTACGACAGTTTATAGAGAAGGATGTCTGTCAAAAAAATCTGAACAAGTTGCCAAATTCTTTCCGCTATCCGCTTTTGAAGTCCTAACCTATTGTTAATTCCAGCAGCACAACAACACAACGTTAAATAAAACACACAACCCAACAATGCACTCTGAGAGGAAATGAAAATGTCTAAATTCGATCTGCTTGACCCACAGAACTCCACCCTGATTTTCATCGACCACCAGCCACAGATGTCATTCGGCGTTGCGAATATCGATCGCCAGCAGCTTAAAAATAATACTGTCGCCCTCGCTAAAGCAGGCAAAGTTTTTAACGTGCCGGTGATTTACACCTCGGTCGAAACGGAAAGCTTCAGCGGCTATATCTGGCCGGAATTACTGGCGGTGCATCCGGATGTGAAGCCGATTGAACGTACCTCCATGAACTCCTGGGAAGACGCCGCATTCGTAAAAGCGGTGGAAGCGACCGGGCGTAAAAAACTGATTATCTCCGCACTGTGGACCGAAGTGTGTCTGACTTTCCCGGCCCTGATGGCGATGAAAGAAGGCTATGAAGTGTATGTGGTGACCGACACATCCGGTGGCACCAGTGTGGATGCCCACGAACGTTCCATCGACCGTATGGTGCAGGCCGGTGCGGTGCCGGTAACCTGGCAGCAAGTTCTGCTGGAATACCAGCGCGACTGGTCACGCAAAGAGACGTACGACGATGTGATGAATCTGGTGCGTGAACACAGCGGTGCGTACGGTATGGGCGTCGATTATGCCTACACCATGGTGCATAAAGCCCCGCAGCGTAAAGCGTAATACCTCTGGTATTAATAATCGATAAGCCGGAACCGTGCCCAGGCAGGTTCCGGCAGGAGAGACATCATGCGTCATGCCCCTGTTTCCAGCCTGTCGGCACCTGTTATTCCTTTCGCGGCTATCCGCTGGGTGGCTTTACTGGCCTTATGTGCTGCCTATTTGCAGGGTGGTTTCGTCAAACTTTTCGATTTTCCCGGTGCGATTGCCGAGATGCAGCATTTCGGTTTATCCCCCGCCGCACCCATGGCTGCTGCGGTCATTGTGCTGGAACTGGGCGCTTCCGCGCTGATCCTTTCCGGTCGTTTGCGCTGGGCAGGTGCGCTGGCTCTGGCGCTGTTTACTTTCAGCGCTAATTTTATGGCGAATGCTTACTGGCAGGTTTCCGGCCACGAACGCGCCATGATGATGAACGGTTTCTTCGAGCACATCGGCCTGGCTGGCGCCTTTATTTATGTCGCGTGGGATGACCTGAAGGGGAGAAAATAAAGGTCAGATGTATCACTGTTTTCAGTACGGCAGTCGCAGTTAAAAGCCGCATTTAGCGGCTTTTTGTTTTTCATTTCTGGCTGTACACCGCGGCAATACCTTCAAAATTCTGCAAATTCTCGCGCCACCACATGGCAGCGTTGCCGGTGGCATTTTCGTTCCAGGCCATAAACGCCTGATCACGGCGGGTTTCGGTATCGAGACGGCGTTCCACCAGCGCACCGCTTTCAAGGTGCGGCGCAGCCAGATAACGCGGCAGATAGCCGCAACCCAGCCCGGCAATTTGCGCATGAACTTTGGCATTAAAGTCATGAACGCTGAGCATTTTCTGCTCATCGAGTACCCGTAAATCAGCGCCTGTACTGTGACGGGACGTGTCGTGAACCACCACCGCACGATACTGACGGATTTGCTCGCGCACCAGCGGTTCCGGCATCGAGGCGAGAGGGTGATGCGGTGCAACGGCAAACACATATTCCAGCCAGCCGATGGGGCGGTATTCAATGCCGCTGCGCGTGAGCGGTTCCTGCACGGCGCCAAATACAATGTCAGCTTCGCCATAACTCAGCGCTTCCCAGCAACCGGCGAGCACGTCGTGACGGAATAATAACTGGGTATGCTGATGCTCTGCGTAAAAGCGGTCGATCAGCGGCGCAAGCAGCGCGAACGGCACGGAAGCATCAACGCTGATGGTCAGTTTGCTTTCCCAGCCGCTTTCGACGTACTGCGCCTGTTGCTCCAGCTCGCTGACGGCGCGTAGCAGTACGCGGCCTTTATCCAGCATCAGTCGACCGGTAGGGGTGAATGTGGCGCGATGACCGGAGCGGTCCAGGAGTTTGATGTTCAGGTCACTTTCCATTTTCTGCACGGTATAACTCAGTGCTGAAGCGGTTTTAAACAGTCTGGCGGCCGCTGCGGCAAAGGTGCCGTGTCTGTCCAGCGCATCCAGGATCAGCAGCGCTTCAAGGCTTAATCGCATTATTTTCCCCACCCCAAAAATTGTTTAACAACTACCCAAAATATTTCCGTTATCAATAGCCGTGCCGATTTCGTATCGTTTATGAATATAACGCAACATTCAGTTAACCAGAACACCGGTTAATCAGAAGGAACATCCTGTGACTTATCCTCATCAACCTGACCACATTACCCTGGTGATGACCCACGGCGTACAGCGGGATAAGCTGGCGGAATACGATTTATGGCTGGAAAACCTGATGGTCGATGCCGCAAGGTTTACCGGTTATCAGAGTGTTAAAATGCTGCGGCCAGTTCATGGCGAAACCATTTACACGCTGCTGGTGCGCTTCGATAACATTGATAATTTGTATCAGTGGATACAATCTGATCAGCGTGAAATCCGTGAGGCGACCTTAGCCAACTTACTGAGCGGGCAGGAATATATTGAGATGCGCACGCAGGCATAATTTCCCATCGCCCTAAATTTACACAAAGTTTGTCCTGTAAAGGTTGAAGGCTGTATAAATCGACAGTATGATTCGCCTGTTTTTCATACGGAATTTTTATTGAAGAAGTGAGCAGAGAAAACAGGTCAGCTATTTTGTGGAATCCCGAAAAAGAGCTTTTTACCGAGCTCTATCAGTACCCTGAACATCTTCGTCATACCTTAGAAAACTTACCCAATGGCAGCGGCGTCTATATTTTTTACGGCGACGATAACGCTTTTCCGCTGTATATCGGCAAAAGCGTGAATATCCGCAGCCGCGTAATGTCGCATTTTCGCAATCCCGCCGAAGCTAAACTTCTGCACATGACCCGCGATATCGAACACATCGAAACGATCGGTGAAGTCGGCGCATTGCTGCTGGAATCGGACCTGATTAAAACCCGTCGTCCGCTGTTTAATAAGCGTCTGCGTAACGCCCGCAAGCTTTGTTCAATCAGGCTTCAGGAATTAAGCGCGCAAATTGTCTTTAGTGACGACGTGGATTTCTCCCATAGCGAAGACTTGTTTGGTCTGTTTAAAACGAAGATGTCGGCAATTGAAAAAATTCGTGATATCGCCGATCAGGAAAAGCTGTGTTACGGCGCGCTGGGGCTGGAAAAACTGGCCAAAAACCGGGCGTGTTTCCGCTTCTCGCTGGGGAAATGCGCCGGTGTGTGTTGCGGTAAAGAATCGCCGGAGGCTCATCAGGCGCGTCTGCGGGAAGCGCTCAGCGCGCTGAAAATTCGCAGCTGGCCATATCCGGGGCGAATCGCGATTGTTGAAGAAGCCAGAGGCCAGACGGATTATCACGTCATTAATCACTGGTTCTATCTGGGGACGGTAAAAACGCTGGAAGCCGCAAAAGAGTTTGACATCGCCGTGCCGCATTTTGACCGCGACAGTTATAAAATTCTCTGCAAGCCGATGTTCGCGGCAGACAGCCCGAAGATTATTTTATTGGATTGAGGGGAATAAAAAACGAGTGAGCAATTCGCCCACTCGTAACAGGAAAATACGAATTGTCTATGATTCATCTTTCTTGTGATGATGTTCTTTCAAGTCCGGATGTTTAGGTTTGTTTTCTGGTGTGACTCTTTGTCTTTTGTCTTCTTTTCCTGTTGATTCAGCAATTGGTTTTGGCCCGGTTTTAATACTCATCTCAATCTCCTAAGTATATTTTAAGTTAGCAAGGGAATGACTGCTAAGAGAGTGTGTTATTACTTTTGGTGTACCATGGGAGCCAAATCGCTGAACCAATGTGGCTGGGTCTTTAGTGCAGAATTAAGTTCAGACCACTTAATAATTTTATCTGAATGGCCTTTTTTTATTTTTTCGCCAATGACCTTACTCAACGTATCGAAATTATCCTTACACGTTGAATATTCATTTTTATCGAGCCAGTGCTTTAATTCATACGACTCATTGGAACCGGTGTTCACTAATTTCCAATCTGAATTAGGCATGTCATTAATTCCTTCTAATGTCAGCACGGGAATTGTGCTGTCTTTTTTTAATATAAGGTTTTGAAGCGCTGCTTTAATTAGCTAAGCAACTAGTTCAGTTGGGTTTTTTAAGGTTTTCTATATATCAACATGAATTCAAAAGGTTTTAAATTTTAAGTTTTTTTACTTTTATTAAAAATTCATATTGAAAATCCTTGAACTCAATGACGGAAAGCAAAAAGGCCTGAGATCAAAAATCTCAGGCCTTTATTTTTTACTGCGTAATGCGAATTAACGCATGGTCACAAATTCTTCCGCGCCGGTCGGGTGGATAGCGACGGTGTTGTCGAAGTCTTTCTTGGTTGCGCCCATTTTCAGTGCGACCGCGAAGCCCTGCAACATTTCATCCATGCCGTAACCAATGCCGTGGATGCCGACGATTTTCTCCTCAGCACCGACGCACACCAGTTTCATGCGGCACGGCTGGCGGTGCTGTGTCACAGCGGTGTACATCGCGGTGAAAGCAGATTTGTACACTTTCACGTTGTCTTCGCCGAACTGCTCTTTCGCCTGTGGTTCGGTCAGACCGATCGTGCCGATTGGCGGGTGGCTGAACACGACGGTGGCGATGTTGCTGTAATCGAGATGCTCGTCAGGTTTGTTGTTAAACAGACGCTCAGACAAACGACGGCCTGCGGCAACGGCAACAGGGGTGAGTTCAACCGCACCGGTGTTATCGCCCACTGCATAAATACCTTTTACACTGCTGTTCTGGAACTTATCGACGACGATATAACCTTTGTCGTTGGTTTTCACGCCAGTCGCTTTCAGGTTGAAGTTGTCAGTTTCCGGCTCGCGGCCAATCGCCCAGACAAGGCTGTCGACTTCAAACTCTTTGCCGTTTTCCAGTTTCAGCGTCAGGCTGCCGTCGGCATTTTTCACCACTTCTTTCGGAATGGATTCTTTATGCAGCGCCGGACCTTCGGTTTCCATCACTTCAACCAGGGTCTCCACGATCAGCGGATCGAAAGTACGCAGCGGGGCGTGTTTACGCACGAACAAGTGCGTTTCGGCACCCAGCGCGTTCATCACACCGGCGATTTCTACTGCGATGTAACCTGCGCCGACAACCGCAACGCGTTTAGGCATTTCGGTCAGATCGAAGAAACCGTCTGAATCGATACCGTATTCTGCACCCGGAATATCCGGGTGACTCGGACGGCCACCGGTGGCGATCAGGATGTGATCCGCAGTGATCTTCTCACCGTTTACTTCAACGGTATGATCATCAACGAAACGCGCAAAACCTTTGATCACGTCCACTTTATTTTTGCCCAGTACGTTGTCGTACGAGGTGTGAATGCGGTCGATGTAGGCGGTACGGTTGGCGACCAGCGTTTTCCAGTTAAAGCTGTTAACGGTGGTATCAAAGCCGTAATCCGGGCCGTAATTGCGGATCGCTTCAGCGATTTGCGCGGCGTGCCACATGACTTTTTTCGGGACACAACCCACGTTGACGCACGTGCCGCCCAGCTCTTTAGCTTCGATCAGCGCACATTTTTTCCCATACATGGCTGCACGGTTGATTGATGCGATACCGCCGCTGCCGCCGCCAATTGCCAGATAGTCATAATGTTTGGTCATCGGATTTTCCATGAGTTGTCAAAAATGAAGAACGCCATACCAGCGTCGCTAATCTTAAAAATTGTCTGTGAGTTTAGCGCGTGAATGCGTTTTGTCGCAAAGTTTGGATCGATGGCTGCAATAGGTTTGATAGCTGAGACCTTAGAAAAAGGCCTCAGCGAGGGGAAAAGCTTTACTTACTCAGGCACTACCCAGTTAACCGTGGTGTGACCGGTGCCGGAAGGTACCAGCACTTTCAGCAGCCACGGCAGCACGTTGTTCATCTGCTGCTCGAGTTTCCACGGCGGATTAATCACAATCATGCCGGAAGCGGTCATGCCGCGCTGATCGCTGTCCGGACGCACGCCCAGTTCGATTTGCAGAATACGGCGGATGCCGGTCGCTTCGAGATCACGCAGCATTTTTTTGATTTGCTGGCGCATAACGACCGGATACCACAGCGCATAAGTACCGGTGGCAAAACGTTTGTAGCCTTCCTGAATGCCTTTTACAACGTCCTGATAATCGGTTTTCATTTCGTACGGCGGGTCCATCAGGATCAGACCACGACGTGAAAGCGGCGGCAGCTGGGCTTTCAGCTGCTGATAACCGTCGGCACGCGAAACGCGGGCACGGTCATCTTTCTGGAATTCACTGCGCAGCAGCGGGAAATCGCTCGGGTGCAGTTCGGTCAGATGCAGTTTGTCGTCTTCGCGCAGCAGCTGACGGGCAATCAGCGGCGAACCCGGGTAATAACGCAGGTTCTCATTGCGGTTGAAGTGATTGACGACCGACATATATGCCGACAGTTCTTCAGGAATATCGTCCCGCTGCCAGATGCGCGCGATGCCTTCCAGATATTCGCCAGTGCGTTCGGCGTGTTCGCCGCTCAGCTGGTAGCGCCCGGCACCCGCGTGGGTGTCGAGATAAAGGAAGGGTTTATCTTTTTCCTTCAGAGATTCAATGATCAGGCTCTGAACGGTGTGTTTCAATACGTCGGCATGGTTGCCTGCGTGAAAACTGTGGCGGTAACTCAACATGTGCGGCTTCTCCTGCGGCTTCGCGGCATTATCCATTAAAGACTATCCCGCCGCCACCCATTGATTTCCCGATAACTTGACCGCATGTTAGAAGTTACGTCATCTTTAAGACGACCCGAATTCACGGCGTGGTGCGCCACAGGCGCATCAGCCCCAAACGCTATTACGAAGGACTGGCCTTATGACTGAACAGCAAAACGCGTCGAATCCGCTCTTAAAACCGTTCTCCCTGCCACCTTTCTCTGCGATCAAGCCTGAACATATTGTCCCTGCGATGAAATCTGCGATCGAAGAAAGTCGTCAGACGATTGAACGCGTCGTTGCGCAGGGCGCGCCTTATACGTGGGAAAATTTGTGTCAGCCACTGGCCGAAAGTGACGATCTTCTGGGCCGTATCTGGTCGCCGGTCGGTCATCTCAATGCAGTGAAAAACAGCCCGGAACTGCGCGAGGCTTACGAGCAATGCCTGCCAATTCTGTCTGAGTTCAGCACCTGGACCGGTCAGCACGCCGGTTTGTATCAGGCGTACCGTGATTTAAAAGACAGCGAACATTTCACCACGCTCTCCGTGGCACAGAAAAAAGCCATTGATAACGCCCTGCGTGATTTTGAGCTTTCCGGCATTGGTTTGCCGATGGACAAACAAAAACGATATGGCGAGATTTCCGCGCGTTTGTCTGAACTGGGTTCGACCTACAGCAACAACGTGCTCGATGCCACGATGGGATGGAGCAAACTCATCACGGATGAGAATGACCTGAAAGGCTTGCCGGAAAGCGCTCTGGCCGCGGCGAAAGCGCTGGCGGAATCGAAAGAGCAGGAAGGCTGGCTGTTAACGCTGGATATCCCGAGCTATCTGCCAGTGATCACTTACGGCGAAAACCGTGAGCTGCGCGAAGAAATGTACCGTGCGTTCGCGACCCGTGCGTCAGATCAGGGCCCGAATGCCGGTAAGTGGGATAACAGCGAAGTGATGGCTGAAGAACTGGCGCTGCGCCACGAACTGGCTCAGTTGTTAGGTTTTGATTCGTTCGCGGATATGTCGCTCGCCACTAAAATGGCCGAAAGCCCGAAACAGGTGATCGACTTCCTGAGTGGTCTGGCAACACGTGCGCGTCCGCAGGGCGAGCAGGAGCTGGCGCAGCTGCGCGCTTTCGCTAAAAAACATTTCGGCGTGGATGAAATGGAAGCGTGGGATTTGCCGTTCTATGGTGAAAAACAGAAACAGCATCTGTTCTCCATCAACGACGAGCAACTTCGCCCTTACTTCCCCGAACAGCGTGCGCTGGAAGGGCTGTTTGAAGTGGTGAAACGTATTTACGGCATCACCGCCAAAGAGCGTAAAGACGTCGAAACCTGGCATAAAGACGTGCGTTTCTTCGACCTGTTCGACGAAACCGGCGACCTGCGCGGTAGCTTCTATCTCGACCTGTATGCCCGCGAGCATAAACGCGGTGGCGCCTGGATGAATGACTGCGTTGGCAGCATGCGCAAAGCGGACGGCGAACTGCAAAAACCGGTCGCGTATCTGACCTGTAACTTTAACGGCCCGGTCGGCAACAAACCGGCGCTGTTCACGCACAACGAAGTCACCACGCTGTTCCATGAATTCGGTCACGGTCTGCATCATATGCTGACCCGCATCGACACCCCGGGCGTAGCCGGTATTTCCGGTGTGCCGTGGGATGCCGTCGAACTGCCAAGTCAGTTTATGGAAAACTGGTGCTGGGAGCCGGACGCACTGGCGTTTATCTCCGGTCATTTCGAAACCGGCGAACCGCTGCCGAAAGAGATGCTGGATAAAATGCTGGCGGCGAAAAATTATCAGGCAGCACTGTTTATTCTGCGTCAGCTGGAGTTCGGTCTGTTCGATTTCCGTATGCATGCGGAATATGACCCGACCAAAGGCGCGCAAATCCTGCAAACGCTGGCAGAAATCAAGAAACAGGTTGCCGTGGTGCCGTCACCGTCATGGGGGCGTTTCCCGCATGCCTTCAGCCACATTTTTGCCGGCGGTTATGCGGCCGGTTACTACAGCTATCTGTGGGCGGAAGTGTTGTCTGCGGACGCCTATTCCCGCTTCGAAGAAGAAGGAATTTTCAACCGCGAAACCGGTCAGTCGTTCCTGGATAACATCCTGTCGCGTGGGGGTTCTGAAGAGCCGATGGAGTTGTTCAAACGCTTCCGCGGGCGTGAGCCGCAGCTGGATGCTATGCTGCGCCACTACGGAATCAAAGGATAATCTCTGCCTGTGAGTGTGTGTTTACTGTGTGAAGAAGGCGCCGATGAAGGCGCCTTATCTGTTCTGGCGCAGCGCTGGAATCTGACGTCCGATCCGGATGCCATTATGGCGCTGGTGCTGACGCCTGAACGTCTGGAATTACGCAAACGCGACGAACCAAAACTCGGCGCGATTTTTGTCGATTTCGTCGGTGGCACGATGGCGCATCGTCGCAAATTCGGCGGCGGACGCGGTGAAGCGGTAGCTAAAGCCGTCGGTATCAAAGGCAGCTACCTGCCGGATGTTGTGGATGCGACAGCAGGACTGGGCCGCGATGCGTTTGTACTGGCGTCTCTGGGCTGCAAAGTGCGGATGCTGGAGCGTAATCCGGTCGTCGCGGCATTGCTCGATGACGGGCTGGCGCGTGGCTATCGCGATGCGGAGATTGGCCCGTGGCTGCGTGAACGCATGACACTGCTGCATGCCTCCAGCCTGACCGCGCTTTCTGAACTGTCGCCAAAGCCGGAAGTGGTGTATCTCGACCCGATGTATCCGCACAAACAAAAAAGTGCGCTGGTGAAGAAAGAGATGCGGGTGTTTCAGGGATTAGTGGGCCCGGATGAAGATGCCGACGGTCTGCTGGAACCAGCACGCCGCTTAGCGACCAAACGCATTGTGGTGAAACGCCCGGACTACGCCCCTCCAATGGCCGATATCGCCGCACAGGCCGCTGTTGTGACCAAGAGTCACAGATTTGATATTTATACGCCGCTGTAACGCGCTGCCGCTTTAGCCAGTTCCATTATCGTCATAAAAAATGCCCGCCGGTTTTCACCTGCGGGCATTTTTATGTCAGCGTTAAGGCAATAATACGTCTTACGCTTCTTCTTCCTCATCGCGCAAAGGCACGATCAGCATGTCGATATGAACAGTGTTGATCAGCTGGCGCGCAGACGACATCAGTTTGCTCCAGAAATCCTGGTGATGGCCGCACAGCACTAAATCCACGCCGTATTTGTTGATGGCATCCACCAGCACCTGCGCTAAATCGCCGCTGCCGCTCAGGGTTTCTGAAATCGGGTAACCGGCGTTTTGCGACAGTTCATTCAGCGCGTGGTGAGTCTCTTCGGAAATGCGTTTCTGCATGTCACCCAGATTGACGTCGATTAGACCGGTATACAGGTCAGAATAGTTCACATCGACGTGGATCAGGGACACCTTGGCGTTGTACGGACGCGCCATGGAAACCGCTTTCTCGACTAAAACTTTGCTCTCAGGTGAGAGGTCAACAGCAATCAATATGTGTTTGTAAGCCATAAGAAAACTCCTTCCATAAGTCGGTTAATAGCAATATCAGCATCATGCGAATGTCATGACTTCAGTATAGCGCCAAAATGGTGAGAGAAATCAAGCATACAGATCCCATTTCCAAATCCGGGCATCTATAGATGCAAATAATATGAACAGTTCGGGATTCGTTTCCTACACTCAATAATGCAGGCTTCTGCTGCTTTGGCAATCTTCTGTGGTACGAAAAGAGGGCGGGCGCAGTTTGCCCGGGGGTGTGAAATTGCGGAAAGGCAGGGCGAAACGTCGGGTATGCGCAGCTATTTTGGCGGTGCATTGCGCGGTGTCAGTTCGCCTTGAGGGGGAATCATGATCAGTCCCGTTGCGCTGTTTTGGGCTTTATGTTTTGTGTGTGTCGTGAATATGCTGCGCTATTACTCTTCCTTGCGCGCATTGCTGGTGGTTCTGCGGGGGTGCGATCCGCTGCTGTATCAGTACGTCGATGGCGGAGGGTTTTTCACATCGCACGGTCAGCCCAGCAAGCAGATAAGACTGGTGCGTTATATTTATGCTCAGCGCTATGTTGAACATCACGATCCTGAGTTTATCCGCCGTTGTGAACGGGTCCGCGGTCAGTTTATCCTGACAACTGCACTGGTTGGATTAATATTAATCAGCATGTTAGCAATGCTTATCTGGTATTAGAAACTGAAACAAACGTGAGGGAGGATGTGTGGAAAAGGAAACAAAAAAGGCGACCTGCTGAGCATGGTCGCCTTTTTAATGCCGTTCAGAAAGCTATCAGATAAGCTTCAGCGCAAGCCAGTACAGCACGCCGGAAAGCACAATCGACACTGGCAGGGTTAAGATCCATGCCATTGCGATGTTCTTCACCGTCTTCGACTGCACACCGCCGCCATCCACAATCATGGTCCCTGCAACCGCAGATGACAGCACGTGTGTGGTGGAAACCGGCATACCTGTATAGCTGGCAACGCCGATGGAAACAGCTGCTGTCACCTGTGCAGACAAGCCTTGTGCGTAAGTCATGCCTTTCTTACCAATCTTCTCACCGATGGTAGTTGCCACGCGTTTCCAGCCAATCATGGTTCCCAGTGCCAGCGCCAGAGCGACAGCAATGATTATCCAGATTGGCGCGTATTCAACAGTTTGCAGAATGTCTGTTTTCAGCTCGCCGAGGAAGCGTTTGTCCGCTGCGGAGGTTTCCGGCAGCTTGGCCACTTTATCCGCAGTATCAGAAACACACATCAACAGGCGACGCATATGGCTGCGTTCTTCCGGTGACAGGTCGCTGTAAGACTGAAGATTGGTCAGCAGTGTTTGCGCGCGGCCAATAGCGTCAAGTGCGTGGCTGCTGTCGCAGTGGAACACTTTAGGCTCGTTGGTCGGTGCGATATTCACGTCAGGTGCAGGCACCATCGGCGTCTGTGCAATCACGTGCGGCACGGCATCAACATGTTGCTGATAATACTGGCCGAGATGGGTTACGGCGTCGCGGGTACGGGTAATGTCGTAGCCAGTCGCGCTCATATTCACCACAAAACCGGCGGGTGCTACCCCAATCAGAACCAGCATGATCAGGCCAATACCCTTCTGACCATCGTTAGCGCCGTGAGAGAAACTCACGCCGATAGCCGATAAAATCAGACCGGTACGCGTCCAGAATGGCGGCTTTTTCTTGCCGTCTTTCTTCTCACGTTCCGCCGGTGTCAGATGGATACGGGCATGTTTCTTGTTGCCACTCCAGTAACGGCGCAGCAGGAAAATCATGGTACCGGCGATAATCATCCCGACCAGCGGAGAGATAATCAGCGAAGCAAAAATACCCATCATTTTAGGGATGTTTAATGCATCGACCACAGACGTATGAGTCATTAATGCATTTGTCAGCCCTACGCCAATTATGGCGCCGATAAGGGTATGGGAACTGGACGCCGGCAAACCAAAATACCATGTGCCGAGGTTCCAGATGATCGCCGCGAGTAACATAGAGAACACCATGGCAAGGCCATGTGCGGAACCTACATTGAGCAGCAAATCGGTTGGGAGTAAATGGACGATGGCATAAGCCACGCTCAAACCACCGAGCAGGACGCCAAAGAAGTTAAATACCCCTGCCATCACGACCGCTAATTGCGAACGCATTGCCCGGGTATAGATGACGGTTGCTACTGCGTTGGCCGTATCATGGAAGCCGTTAATGGCTTCGTAGAACAGAACAAACAGTAACGCGAGAATCAATAACGAACCGGTATGAATATCCAACCCGGCAAATAGATGCAGCATAATTGTTACGCCAGTTAGTGGTCATGAACGCCGCGCATTATCTGCGAGAACAGGGTAAGGGGAAAAGGAAAATATGACATTTTTTTGACTAAAAACAGTCCAATAATCGGACGTGTTTCAATTAAATTTTTAATTATCAAAAAGTTATTCCTCCTTTGCTGGCTGAAACATTTACTTACGACGTTCAGAAAGCAAGCTGTCTGGCTGGTTTAAGATGCGTCTGTCCCTTACAATTCGCGCCACTCAGGGGCAGAACGCCCTTTCAGAAAGGGGAAACCCTATCTAAAACGTAGTCGAATATTCATAAAGAGAGGCCAAAAGTGGAACAGGTTGATGTGGTCGTCATTGGTGCAGGTGCGGCAGGAATGTTCTGTGCGGCACAGGCCGGACAGGGTGGCTGCCGGGTTCTGCTGCTGGATAATGGCAAAAAAACCGGACGTAAAATTATAATGTCAGGCGGCGGACGCTGTAACTTCACTAACCTTTATGCCGAGCCCGCTGCTTACCTTTCTGAAAACCCACATTTCTGTAAATCCGCACTGGCGCGTTATACCCAATGGGATTTCATTGATATGGTCAACCGTTACGACATTGCCTGGCACGAGAAAACCCTCGGTCAGCTATTTTGTGATGAGTCCGCGCAGCAGATTGTGGCGATGCTGGATAAAGAGTGCGAACTGGGAAATGTCGATGTACGTCTGAGAAGTGAAATCACTGACGTTCAGAAAACGGAAGAAGGCTTTATTATCAAAGTGAACGGCTCAACTGTGAGTACTCACTCACTTGTTGTGGCCAGCGGCGGACTTTCCATGCCGGGGCTCGGTGCTTCGCCATTTGGTTACCGGCTGGCGGAGCAGTTTGGCCTGAAAGTGTTGCCGACCCGCGCCGGTCTGGTGCCTTTTACCCTGCATAAACCGCTGCTCGAGCATTTACAGACGCTTTCCGGCGTCTCTGTGCCTGCGGTGATGACCGCCGAAGACGGTACCGTTTTCCGGGAAAGCATTCTGTTTACTCATCGCGGCATGTCAGGACCGGCCGTTTTACAGCTTTCGAGCTACTGGCAGCCTGGCGAGTTTGTGAGCGTTAACTTACTGCCTGATGTAGATCTGGCGGCGTTTCTGAATACGCAGCGGCAGGATCACCCGAACCAGAGCCTGAAAAATACGCTGGCGATGCAACTGCCGAAGCGTCTGGTCGAATGTTTACAAACTCTGGGGCAACTGCCGGATGTCACGCTTAAACAGCTGAACGTTCCGCAACAAGCTGAACTGGTGGAGCAGCTGCAAAACTGGCAGGTGCAGCCAAATGGTACCGAAGGTTATCGCACGGCGGAAGTCACGCTCGGCGGGGTCGATACCAAAGAGTTGTCATCTAAAACGATGGCGGCGGCGAAAGTCCCCGGTTTGTATTTCATCGGCGAAGTGGTGGATGTGACCGGCTGGCTCGGCGGATACAATTTCCAGTGGGCCTGGAGTTCTGCCTGGGCATGTGCGCAGGATCTGGTGGCTTTCCGTTAAGCTTGCCAGCAAAAAGATATTGCTTACGCCAGTAATCCCCCGTTCAGCCGTTTGCGCTGAACGGGTCAATCTCCCTCATAATCATAAATGCCCCCCTGTGATTTCGCGATGGATACCCCCTTTTGTTACGTAGAAGACTTGTTATTTTGTGCTAAAAATTAAACAAACTTCTTTTCTGATTTTTTTCATTTAAAAAACTATAAAATTCCTAACCGAAGTGAATAAATATTGTGATTTGTTTAATGTGGATTGAGTTTTACTGAATATCTGCCATTTATCTGCTCAACATAATGATCCTGAAAATCTTGTCAATCAGACAGTCAAAATAATCCGCGGTGAATTTAAATAGACAAAGTGACTGGTTATTATTATATCATGGTGTTTTGTGCTATAAAAATGTTAAGGAGTGGTTTTTAATTTTTAATAACTTCGAGATTCACAGAGTTATATAATAAATTTAGAAAATTCCTAAGTTTTCCCACCCGGCTTCCCCGCTATCGACATGTCAAAACGGCCCCACTAAGATTGCTTCGTATTCAGGAGGATTAGGATTTTTCCTCAGAAAGGATTTACAACGGAAAGTACTACCAACGGAATGAAAAATGAAGCAAACGGTTGTTATCCACTCTGGTTATTATGAGATGCTGACGCTCTCTTCGATTCTTCATCACGTCAATTCTAAAGTGCATTTGTTTTCGTCATTGAATGACTTCTACGAGTCGGGAATTGGTATGAATGTAGATTGTATTATTATTGAGATAAATAATAACGTTGATAACTTTAACTCTGTGATTAAGTTCCTCCGGAGAATGGATTTTCTATATAAGCCACCGCGCGTTATTGTGATCACTAAGATTGAACAATACGACAGACTGACACGGCTTGTTGAAGAGAATATTGATATGCTCATTTCTGAACAGGAAGAACTGACGGTGCTCAGAAAGATGCTCATTACCGGCGTCGTTGACCTTAATTATCAGATGACTATCAGTCCCTATTTAAACAGAAAGAAAAATGAAGCCTTTGTTCCAGCCAGAATGTGTCTGACGTCAATGGAACGTGAAGTATTGTGTGAAATTAAAAGCATGAAGACGAATTCCGGTGTGGCGGAAAAGATGGGGAAGAGCAATAAGACGATCAGTACCCATAAACGGAATGCGATGAAAAAATTAGGGCTTAAAAATTCGATTGATTTGTACAAGTATCTGATGCAGTAACCAGCACGCAGATCTGCTTACCAGGGTAATCTAAAACTTCGCTGTTATAAGACATAAAAAAAGCTATCGTTACACGATAGCTTTTTTGTTGGTCAAAATACTAAAATCCTGGTGTCAGACTGAGTGATTGAGTACCCGGTTAAGATAATGAAACAACTCTTTGGTGCTTTTAAGACTGAGTTTTCTCATCGCACTGTATTTATAGTAATAAAGGTTCGATATTGGGATTGCGGTGATCTTCTCAATGCTTTTCATGCGTTGATTTTTAGACAGACAGCGCAGCAAAATGACCTCGTTTTTACTCAGTAAATAGTCCTCGACGAAAGGCCTGATCGCGTCGTATTTCCCTTGCAGTAAGCTGTCAAAGAAGAAGTAAACTTTTGAGAATGAGTTTTCTTTGCATAAACAAAAGTCAGCTAACTTGCTGTTAACAATGATGTTGTTGCTAAAGATGATGAATTTGCTTTCCTGCTTGGTAATTGATTTTAAATTATAGATATATTTATCAATATTAAACTCGAAGCCAATTTCTCCGGGTTCTATGATATAAATGTCGAATGTTTCTGCGTTTTTATCCAGCGCTGCTTCCGCACTGATATGATTGAACGTTATGCCTGCAGTTGTGTGGATTAAAGAAAATAGGTTTTTTAATCCTACATATGTCAATGTGCATGAGTCAATAAGTGCAATGCGCATCATTAATCCATTCCTTTAAATGCAGCGGCTTCCGTAGAGATCATTGCGTATACCTGATAATACATCTCCGTTATTATTACCAAATAAGCTTTCCGGTATACTATCGGGTAAGAATGCAGTCGTCAACGTAACCAAAAATTATCATCTCATTATCATGTAAATAAACATTTTTAAACCAGTTGCGCAACCTGCTGATAATAGATGTTATTTTTAGTTTAGATAACATAATAAATTACACATTTAGGATTATTTTTAATTTCGTCGTTTAATACTTAAACATTCTTAAGTTAATGTACAAAAATTGACACTTTTAGACACCAGAAAAGAAATCCGCCGTTCTCTCTAACTTCTCAAAATAAAACTATTAACAGAACTGAAATTTGTTGTCTGAAGGTTATCCCGTCAGTCACAAACCTTTTATGAATTCTTCTGAGCTTTCGAATTCAGTAAATTTCGAAAGTATATCGTCTCACCATACTTCACCGGTTACGTTTTTATATCTCTCTGGTCATCAAGGGTGTTGATAATACTTAGGGGTGATTGTTAGCCGTTTTTTAATCATTTCGGCGCGTTATTATCGGTTATTTTTACGTTGTATTTAAATCGTTGTTAAGAAAATGTTTCTTTTTAACCTTCAGGTTAAGATTTATTTTATTCTTCCTTTTCTCATCAAATCACGGCCACGAATGACTGTTAAACGGGAAATAAGAGGCGTTTATTTGTAAGGATTTTGCAAATTCTTCTAAGATATGACTGACTTTTGTAAAACCTTTCTCCGGTAAGAAGCTAATTTCCCCTGTAAATCCTCTTCTAAGACGATCAGATTTTTCCATTTTTTTCTAAAAACAACATACTGATTTATAACATTAATCACATTCATCTCATGAATGCGATTAATAGGAATATTCTTTATATGGATGGTATTTCAACCTGTTTACGTATTTTTTGACCACTTTTTCTGCTGCGCAAACATTGTAATAATGGTCTCAGAAGTCACATGGAGCAGGGGTTTGGAGGACTGCGCAAAGACGGCGCGAGGACGTTCTCCCAAGGAAAATGACAGGAGTGTCAGATGAAAAAGATGGTTAGGATTTTTGCCATACAGTTAAGCGTTTTGATTGTATTTCTGACATTGCCTGTGTCGGTTCCTGCCAGTGTTACAAAAAGTGTCAATGCATGGGCTAATGCGCCGGCAATGAGAGAGCTCGATTCGGTTGATCTGAAATCAACCATTTTGCAGGCATTTTCACGCAGTCCTTCCGTGACACAGCAAGCATATCAGCTCGGGATCGGCCAGGCGCAGATCCGCGAAGCGCAAAGCGCGTGGTATCCGCAGGTCGGTCTGACAGCGAATACCGGTAACTCAACCCAGCAGGATTTCTCTAACAGCCTGAATAATGCGGCCGCTTATGGTTTGACGCTTTCTCAGCTGGTTTATGATTTTGGCAAAACGAACGCTAATGTCAGCCAGCAGAAATCAACGCAGGAAAGCTACCACTATAAATTACTGGCTACCTTGTCTGACGTTGCTGAACAGACCGCGACCGCATATCTGGACGTCCTGAAATATCAGGATCTGACTCGCACGGTTGAGGACAATATCCTTGCGCTGGAAGATGTCAGAAGAATGTCGTCCTTGCGTGCGGACGCGGGATTAAGTACCCGCTCCGATGTATTGCAGGCTCAATCACGTATTTCAGGGATGCGTTCAACACTTAAACAATATCAGGCGAGTTTATCGGCGGCGAAAGCACAATTAGAATCGCTGACCGGTGTGAAGGCGAAATATTATCAGCCATTTAACGCGAGTGATTTTGATAATCCGGTAGTGCCGGAAAATATCGATTATTCGAAAATCCCAACGGTTTTATTTGCTCAGACACAACAGGAATCCGCCTCCTATGAAGTCAGTAAGGCTAAATCGAATTATTTACCTACGTTGAGTTTGCAGGCCAGCCGGACGCGCTACGAAACGAATAATAATCCTTACTGGAATAATCAAATCCAGTTACAAGTGGACGCGCCGCTCTATCTGAACTGCACCCCAAAAGTTGGACACTAACTGAGTAAGGTGCAATTTATGGGCAAGCCCAATTACACACTGGAATTCCGTATTGCTGTCGTGAAGTATTACCTCTCCGGCCAGGGCGGAATAAAAAG
>NZ_JAFMOY010000065.1 GCF_019049625.1 Rahnella ecdela | reverse complement strand
TGCTCACCACGCCTTTACCTAATCAGCTGCTAAGCCGCCGCAAAGACGGTACCAGCTGGAGCGGTATCCGTCTTGAACGTCAGGTAATGGCCTGGGATCAGGGCACGTTGCGCTTTCCGGCAACGGAGGTGACGTTGACCTCTCCCGGCCAACCACCAGTGACAGTGTCACTCCCTGCTATCGAAAAACCGGTTAACTGGCCGAAGGGAACGCGCCAGCCTGATCGTTTTTTACCTGCCAGCAACCTCACGCTGAGCCAGAAAATCACCCAATATCACGCGGCTGATGATAAACAGCTGCATGCCGGTGATGTCATTGAACGGGCGGTGACCGTGAAAGCCCGCAGCATTGTGGCGAATCAGATCCCGCATATGCTTTACGCTATTCCCGGTACAGAAAGCCAGAGCCTGCCTGCGCAGAGTCAGTTTCTGACCGAGGGACGCGGCGATGTTGACGGCGCAGAGCGTACGGAACGGCTGCGTTATATGCCCTCGCAGGCAGGAATTGTTACCCTGCCGCCGGTACAACTCAGATGGTGGGATACTGACCATCAGCAATGGCAGTTGGCGGAACTGCCGGGAGGCGCATTTCACATCGCCGCAGCGCGCGGCGCAGGCAGTGAAGCGGTATTACGCGATACGACCGGGGGGGAGAAATGGCATATTGCTTTACTGGCCGCCACAGCCATGATTCTGGCAATCATACTGTGGTTCTCCCGACGCCAGTTCACGCGTGGAGCATTTTATATTCATCACCTCTGGCACCGCTTCTGGGATCTGGTTACGCTACCCGATCTACTGCCAGGTAATTATACAAATAAAAGACCTCCCAGGAACTTATTAAATAAAATCAGAGGCTTGTTTTCATAAAAAGTGTCTATACTAAAAATAAATAGCATATTTTTAACACTGTACTGTACTGTTCTGATCCCTTCCCAATATCGGTGCCAGGATAAATCAGAGAACCAGGCCTTTTGATCTCTTCCCAATATCGGTGCCAGGATAAATCAGAGATCCGGGCCTGTTTGCAGGCTTCGGATAAATTCTGCCGGAGTCTGGTTATTTAACGAGGAATGCGGCCGGTACTGGTTATATTCC
>NZ_JAFMOY010000066.1 GCF_019049625.1 Rahnella ecdela | reverse complement strand
CATCATGTCACTTTGCGGCGTCAGGGCGGCCGGTAATTCCCGTTGCCATGTCGGGCCGGAAAGGGCAATTATCCCCAGAGCAAGCAGCCACGGAAGGGCGCGGGTCAGGCGTTTTTGCTGCCCGATAATCAGCGCTCTGGCGAAAGGCTTATCCATAATCTGATGCCAGGCGCTGCGTTCGCGGGTGGTGATAAACCACAGCAGGGCGCATAGCAACAAGCCAAGCAAACGCCACGGGTAGATAAAATGGAAATCGCTCATGCGGTTTTCTCCCTGAAATATCGCCCCAGATTAATGAGAAGCAGCAGCGCGAGCGCCAGCAATAACGGCCACTGGAACAGCGGGATATGCCACGACCAGCCGATGGATTTCACCTGAACCGGCGTAATCGCGTCGATTTCCTGCCAGACGCTGTCGAGTGACGCGCCGGAGTTGCTGGCCGTCCAGGATTTTCCGCCGGTGATGCGTGCGATGTCCTGCAACAGCGGGAGATCAACTTTGTCATCGCCGGTTTGGGTGACATCGCCGAAGGCAATGGTGTGCACCTGAACGTGATGAGAAACTGCCAGCCGTGCGGCGAGCGGCGGGGCCAGCTGCGAGGCGGTATCGTTACCGTCTGTGAGTAAAATCGCCAGTTTGCTGGCGTCTTTGTTGGTGGTGGTGTCGAGCAGTTTGACCCCCACGCCGAGCGCATCGCCAATCGCGGTCTGCTGTCCGATCATGCCCGGTGCCAGCTGATTAATCCGCGTCTGTAGTGCCTGTTTGTCTTCGCTGACCGGCGCAAAAGGCCAGGCGTGGCTGGCAAAAATCACCAGACCGATGCGGTCTGACTTTCGCTGCGCCACAAATTTTCTCACTGAATCCTGCACGGCCTGCAAACGGGTAATGCCGCCTTCAACGTCATTTTTCGCCATCGAACCGGAGACATCCAGAATCAGCACCACGTCGCGCATCGGTTTCTGAATGTGCTGCGGCGGGGTCAGGTATTCCGGGCGGGTCAGGGCGATGACCAGCAGGATCCAGATAATCCAGAAAAGTACACCGCTCAGTTTGCTGCTGCGAACCGGCTGGCTGTTGAGTTTAACTTCATCAATCAGCTCAGGCAGAAAAGGCACGCG
>NZ_JAFMOY010000067.1 GCF_019049625.1 Rahnella ecdela | reverse complement strand
AACGTTGGTACTATCGGCCACGTCGACCACGGTAAAACTACCCTGACTGCAGCAATCACTACCGTTCTGGCTAAAACCTACGGCGGTTCTGCACGCGCATTCGACCAGATCGATAACGCACCAGAAGAAAAAGCTCGTGGTATCACCATCAACACTTCCCACGTTGAATATGACACCCCGACTCGTCACTACGCGCACGTTGACTGCCCAGGGCACGCCGACTACGTGAAAAACATGATCACCGGTGCTGCTCAGATGGACGGCGCTATCCTGGTTGTTGCTGCGACTGACGGCCCTATGCCTCAGACCCGTGAGCACATCCTGCTGGGTCGCCAGGTTGGCGTTCCATACATGATCGTGTTCATGAACAAATGCGACATGGTTGATGATGAAGAGCTGCTGGAACTGGTAGAAATGGAAGTTCGTGAACTTCTGTCTGCTTACGAATTCCCAGGCGACGACATCCCGGTCATCAAAGGTTCAGCGCTGAAAGCACTGGAAGGCGATGCAACTTGGGAAGCAAAAATCATCGAACTGGCAGAAGCACTGGACAGCTACATTCCATTGCCAGAGCGTGCTATCGATAAGCCATTCCTGCTGCCAATCGAAGACGTTTTCTCCATCTCCGGTCGTGGTACAGTTGTTACCGGTCGTGTAGAGCGCGGTATCGTTAAAGTTGGCGAAGAAGTTGAAATCGTTGGTATCAAGGACACTGTTAAGTCTACTTGTACTGGCGTTGAGATGTTCCGCAAACTGCTGGACGAAGGCCGTGCTGGTGAGAACGTTGGTGTTCTGCTGCGTGGTATCAAACGTGAAGATATCGAACGTGGTCAGGTTCTGGCTAAACCAGGTTCAATCAAACCACACACCAAGTTTGATTCCGAAGTTTATATCCTGAGCAAAGATGAAGGTGGTCGTCATACTCCATTCTTCAAAGGCTACCGTCCACAGTTCTACTTCCGTACAACTGACGTGACCGGTACTATCGAACTGCCAGAAGGCGTTGAGATGGTAATGCCTGGTGACAACGTAAACATGGTTGTTACCCTGATCCACCCAATCGCGATGGATGACGGTCTGCGTTTCGCAATCCGTGAAGGCGGCCGTACTGTAGGTGCTGGTGTTGTTGCTAAAGTTATCGCTTAATCGCTGATA
>NZ_JAFMOY010000068.1 GCF_019049625.1 Rahnella ecdela | reverse complement strand
CTAAATAGCTGCGCCTATTACCGCTCCACTTTTGTTAACCCGTGTTGACTGCCGGGGAAAGGTGAAGCTGATTTCATAAACTGTCTGACATTTTTCAGTAACTGCCACATTGTCCGGCAGCGATGATTACGCGTGATTGTTTCATGTAATGCCAGCCATAAAAGCTCTATCCTGTTCACCCACGGTGAGTAAACTGGCTGATAAATAACAATAAACTTTGGATTCTCCTTCAACCACTTCAGCGTCTTTTTGCTCTTGTGGATGATATAGTTATCAACGATTAGCGTGAGCGTTTTTGCACTGCGATATATGCTTCTCAACTGACTTAACATCCTGATAAATAAACCTGAGTCCTTACTTGTGCCACTCACATAATCCACTCTTCCTGTCCCGGCATGCAGCACTCCGGCAAGGTAATGCTTTTGGTTCTGTCCTGGCGTTGGGATGCGTTTTTGCTGCCCTTTTTTCTGCCAGTCAGCGCCAATTTTTGGATTCAAATCGATATCCACTTCATCCTCGTAAAATACGGGATGATCGGCACAGTTTTTTTCTAACGCTGCACTCATCGCTGCCAGTTTTTCCTCTTTCTGAGGATCACGAATATGGAGTGTCGGAGCCGCTCTGCGCCAGACAATCCCAGCCCCCGGTAACCAGCGACGAAGCGAGCCTGGATGTAACGTCGCATTAAATAGTTTATTAATTTCAATCGTTAATATCTCAGTGCTCCATCGAGAACGCAGATAGCCGAAATCTTGTGGTGAACGTTGAACCAGTAAATCGAGCATGCGTAGCATTGCTTCCATAGGCCACTTTCTTTGACGTCCGGGAGGCAGACTTTTCAGGCCTTCAACCCCGAATAAAGTGAACCAGTTAATCCAGCGTCCGACGGAAGAACGGGCTGCGCACAGAGTTTTCGCTACGTGAGTCAAAGATTCGCCACGATGTAGCATCAACATTGCCATGAGGCGTCTGGCGTGGTTTTTATCCGCAGTTTTGTGCACGGTTTTCTGCATCTGGCGTCGTTCATTACGAGGTATAGGTGCTATGATCGGCATAACTCAGTCCGGTTTGTGAGGGTTTGTGATGTTTGGCGATTGATCAGATCGCTCAAACCGGATTGAGTTCCCTTCAGTGATCTACTATTAAGCGCAGCTATTTAG
>NZ_JAFMOY010000069.1 GCF_019049625.1 Rahnella ecdela | reverse complement strand
TGTGAGTTCAACCGATGGATGCAACACATTGGTTAAAACGCTCTGCGGGTGATTCATAGTCTAGCGTTTTTCTTGGCCTCTCGTTGAGCTGCCTGGCAACACTGTTTAGTCTTAGCTGGCTGTGAACCGATAAGTCAGTTCCTTTTGGAAAATACTGCCTAAGCAATCTGTTCGTATTTTCATTGGAGCCGCGTTGCCAGGGAGATTGAGGATCACAAAAATAGACCTCAATTTCTGTCGCTACAGTAAAAAGGGTGTGATTGGTCATTTCCGCCCCTCGATCCCAAGTTAATGTTTTATACAGTTCAACAGGCAGCTGCCGGGCTTGTTTGATTAGTGCGGATATGACTGTGGCTGTCTTGTTATCACTGATTTTGGCAAGCATAACAAAGCGGGAATGGCGTTCTACCATCGTGACAATATATGAGTTTTTAGAGCCCTGTATCAGGTCTCCCTCCCAGTGACCTGGTATCGCTCTGTCTGCAACATCAGATGGCCTTTCGCTGATGGGTATTGCATGCGGAATTGAGCCTAATCCCTTTCCTTTAAGTGATGTCGTTCTGGATTTACGTACTACTCTTCCGCTTCTTAGGCACTGCTGCAGCTCTTTTTTTAAAGCTCCCCGGGTTTGTATAAAAAGCGTTTTATAAATCGTTTCGTGTGACACCTGCATTTCCTGATTATCCGGATAACAGCGTTTAAGCCAACCGGCGATTTGTTCCGGCGACCAGTCCTGATACATCTTCTCTGCAATGATTTTACACAATGCGGGGCATCCAATTAGCTTGCAAGCTTTTGGCCTCAGGGCACTGTCCCACGCGTCCTTATCAGCTTTTGCAGCTCGGTAATGTTTTGCACCTCCATGCCTTTTGATCTCGCGGCTAATAGTTGAAGGGGCTCTTGATAATTTGTCAGCTATGTCCCTGATGCTACTTTTTGCTACCAGCCCTCTGGATATTTCCTCTCTTTCATCAAGTGAAAGAGCCAGCCGGTGTCGCTTTCTGACAGGAGGGCGATAACCACCAGTTTGATGAATAGTGGGCATAACAGAAGAGTGATATCTGTCGAACATTCTGGCGATATCATGCAGGGAATCACCTTGCTTATACCTGTCCCAGATAATCGCTTTCTGTTCTGGCGTGTAGTAAATGCGCGTTCTTCGTTTCATGGCAACGTCCCCCTTGTTTAAGGATAGCGTTGCGTCGACCCGTTGAACTCACA
>NZ_JAFMOY010000070.1 GCF_019049625.1 Rahnella ecdela | reverse complement strand
GACCCTGTAAATAATTCTGTGTAACTGCCATCGTATTAAAGGTGAGCGCTCAGGCGGTCACCGAACTCGATAATAAAACGACTCATCGCCAGCCGCCAGTTTTGGATCGGCATACTCCATTTCTTTGACGCATCCTTGATCGCCAGATAAATAACTTTTCGCACCGAGTCGTCCGTCGGGAACACCTTTCGCTTTTTGATGGCTGCACGGATAACGCTGTTCAGCGACTCGATGGCATTCGTGGTGTAGATTGCCTTGCGGATATCAGGCGGGTAGCCGAAGAACGTATTGAGATTTTCCCAGTGCGCACGCCAGCTTTTGCTGATTTGCGGATATTTATCGTCCCAGACACCCGCGAACGTATCCAGCGCCATCAGCGCTGCTTCCTCTGTCGGAGCCTGATACACCGTTTTCAGCCCACTGGTGACCGCTTTGTAATCCTTCCACGACACGTATTTCAGGCTGTTGCGCACCATATGGATGATGCACAACTGGATGTGCGTCTGAGGATAAACGCTGTTTATCGCATCCGGGAAGCCCTTCAGCCCGTCCACGCAGGCAATCAGGATATCCTGAAGCCCCCGGTTTTTAAGCTCTGTCAGCACACTGAGCCAGAACTTCGCTCCTTCATTTTCTGCCAGCCACATACCCAGCAACTCTTTCTGACCTTCGGTATTAATGCCCAGAGCGAGGAATACGGCTTTGTTAATCACGCTGCCCCCGTGACGAACCTTCACCACGATACAGTCAAGATAAACAATGGGATACAGTGCATCCAGAGGTCGATTTTGCCACTCTGTCACCTGTTCTTTAACTGCATCGGTGACTTTAGATATCAGCGTGGGAGACACGTCCGCATCGTACATTTCCTTGAACGTGGCGACGATTTCACGGGTCGTCATGCCTTTGGCGTACAGGGATAAAATCTGGCTGTCCATCTGCGTGATGCGCGTCTGATTTTTCTTTATCAGCTGAGGCTCAAAAGTGTTTTCGCGGTCACGGGGTGTGTTGAGTTCAATCTCGCCATCATCGCAAAGCAACGTTTTTGACGAATAACCGTTACGGGTATTAGAGCCTGTTTTAGGGGCGTTTTTCTCGTGTCCGAGGTGGTCAGTCAGCTCTGCATTGAGCGCTGTTTCGACAGTAAGCTTGGTCAGCATACGGGAAAACGCATTGAGATCGGCTTCGGTTTTAAGGCCTTTAGCCAGTTCAGCCGCAAGGGCTTTAAGTTTCTTTTC
>NZ_JAFMOY010000071.1 GCF_019049625.1 Rahnella ecdela | reverse complement strand
TTTTACATCTATGGACTACCTCCGTTTTGCAAGCACTGAATCAGGTTTTAGGTTGTTGCTTACATCTATCCGGCATCAGGAATACCTGTGCCCAAATGGGTAATCCGCACACAATCGCCTCAACAACTGGACGGCCTCGAAGGCCTGTATAAAAATCAGGTTCCGATTGTGCAGGTGCAACCTGTTACCATTTTTCAATACTCTGCAACTTTTAAGGTAGGTATCATATTACTGCTGGCCGATATTCTGTCTCGTTATGAAGAATTGACCAGATAATCCGGGCATTCTTGTTGGCAACTGCCACGGTCGTTTTGTTAAATCCGCGCCGCTCTTTAAGTTGATTAACCCATTGGTTTAGATAGCCATCGTTATTGTTTGTAGCCACTCTGACGACAGCACGGGCACCGTGAATAAGCAGGGTCCGTAGATGCTTGTCGCCTTTTTTCGTCATGTTCATGAGCACCTGTCTGTCTCCGCTAGAGTGTTGACGTGGCACGAGGCCAAGCCACGCAGCAAAATGGCGGCCATTCTTAAATTCGGTCCCTTTACCAATCGCCGCAATAACGGCTGTGGCGGTTTTGGGGCCAATGCCTTTCACTTTAGCAATACGCTGACAGGCTTCAGACTGTTTAAAAACAGTGTCGATCTCTTTATCAAAAAAACCTATACGCCGTTCGAGATCTAAAAAGAGATCATAGAGCTCCGCAATCGTTCTGCGCATACGTGCACTGAGACCATTTTCAGCATCTTCGAGGATCAAGGGAATCGCTCGACGTGCCCTTGTGACAGAGATACCCATGGGGATCCCTCGATCAAGCAGCAAGCCTCGTATCTGACAGACCGTCGCAGTACGATGATTGACAATCCGTTGTCTTGCACGGTGTAAGGCCTGAATATCTTGCTGCTCCGGGCTCTTTGGCGGGACAAATTTCATCGTAGGCTGCATCAGCGCTATAGCGATCGCCAACGCATCATTGCCGTCATTTTTTTGCCCGCGGACAAAAGGTTTAACATACTGTGGACTAATGACTTTTACTTTATGTCCCCGTTTTTCAAACTCGCGCTGCCAGTAAAATGCGCCCGTTGAGGCTTCTATACCAATCAGGCAGGCCGGTATATTGGCTACTGTCTGAAGCAGTATTTTTCGGTCAACGCGTTTCGTGTAAAGGGGTTTTCCAGCCTGGTTTAAACCACAGAGTTGGAAAACATTTTTAGCCAGATCGATACCCAGATAGACGATATTCATGTTTACTCTCCTGCTGAACGTATTTTGTTGAGTTAAGCGCAAAGGGAGGAGGTAGTCCATCCCATTA
>NZ_JAFMOY010000072.1 GCF_019049625.1 Rahnella ecdela | reverse complement strand
TGAGTGGGCCCCATGAAAAGCCAGACAGTAGAAGTCTCTTAACTTAAGAGATAGGCTTGGATATATGTCTAACACTAACGCTAATTTTGAGATGACTGGAATACTGTTAGGGCAAGAAGCCCGTCGGCGTAAAACGCCTCAGGAAAAGATCGCCATTATTCAGCAGTCGATGGAGCCGGGAATGTCGGTATCCCATGTCGCCCGCCTGCATGGCATTCAGCCCAGTCTGTTGTTCAAGTGGAAAAAGCAGTACCAGGAAGGCAGCCTCGCCGCAGTGGCTGCCGGTGAAGAGGTCGTTCCGGCTTCTGAACTCTCCGCAGCGCTGAAACAAATCAGGGAGCTTCAGCGTCTTCTGGGTAAGAAGACGATGGAGAACGAGATCCTGAAAGAAGCGGTGGAGTACGGTCAGTCGCGAAAATGGATAGCGCATGCGCCCTTGTTATTAAAGGACAAGGAATAGCACAGGTCAGCCGGGCTTTAGGCGTGTCGCGTGCGCAGTTATCCCTTCGGGTCAATCGTCCTGTCGACTGGCAGGACGGGCGTTGTAACAGACGTAATGAGGAAGCAGATGCAGAGCTGCTGCCGCGTATCCTCGCGATCATCAGCGATATGCCGGGTTATGGCTATCGACGAGTGTGGGCGATACTGCGAAAACAGTCGCGCAATGAAGGGCTTCTCCCCCTGAATGCCAAACGGGTTTATCGTGTGATGAGCGAGAACAACCTGTTGCTGTTGCACGACAAACCCCAACGTCCGCAGCGGGAGCATAACGGTAAAATCGCGGTGGCGGAAAGCGATCTTCGCTGGTGTTCAGATGGCTTCGAGTTCGGCTGTGATGACGGTGAAAAGCTGCGGGTGACGTTCGCGCTGGACTGCTGCGACAGAGAAGCCATAGACTGGGCCGCCAGCACAGGGGGTTACGACAGCAGTACGGTACAGGATGTGATGCTGGGAGCAGTGGAAAAGCGGTTCGGTAATCAGTTACCGGAAAGATCAATCCAGTGGCTGACGGACAACGGTTCGGCTTATGTAGCGCATGAAACCCGCTGGTTCGCGAGGGAACTGAATCTGGAGCCGTGCACAACAGCAGTGAGCAGTCCGCAGAGCAATGGGATGGCTGAACGGTTCGTAAAAACGATGAAAAGTGACTACATCACCTTCATGCCAAAACCGAATGTGAGAACGGCGTTGATAAACCTGGCGGCAGCGTTCAAGCATTACAATGAAAACCATCCGCACAGCGCCCTGGGATACCTCTCACCGAGGGAATACCGGAGCCGACGGAGAACACTAACGTAGAGACAAAAGTTGTCTGGAAATAGCGGGGCAAGATCAGA
>NZ_JAFMOY010000073.1 GCF_019049625.1 Rahnella ecdela | reverse complement strand
TGAGTAAGGTGCAATTTATGGGCAAGCCCAATTACACACTGGAATTCCGTATTGCTGTCGTGAAGTATTACCTCTCCGGCCAGGGCGGAATAAAAAGGACCGCTGCACATTTTGGTCTCCACAAATCCACCGTTAGTCACTGGGTAGCCTCATGGCAGCTGCACGGTATCGATGGTATCACCTGGAAAGTCGCCGGTTACACGCCAGCCTTTAAGCTTAACGTGGTAAAAACCCTGCATAAAGAGCATCTTTCATTTCGTGAGGCGGCAGTCCGGTTCAACATATCCGATAATAAAGTGGTGAAGCGCTGGTTTGAAGCTTATGAAGCTGCCGGTGAAGCCGGACTGCAGAAGAGGAAACGACACCTCGTGAAAACGAAAAACATCCCTATACAGGCGACGCAACCGCCGGTGAGCGCAGCAAAACCTGCTGAGGAGCTCACCCATGACGAATTGCTGGCCGAGTTGCGGTATCGGCGTGCGGAGGTCGACTACTTAAAGAAGCTGAAAGCCCTGGCTCAGCAAAAGAAAAAGCTGAAATAATCAGTGAGCTGAGGGGCGTCCATGCCTTACACGATCTGCTGGCCGCCGCCGGAATGGCCCGCAGTACCTGGTATTACCAGCAGTCGGTGCGCAAGCGACCGGATAAGTACGCAGACATAAAGACAAAAATCAGCCAGATATACCAGCGTCATAAAGGATGCTATGGATACAGGCGGATCACAGCGGCTCTCACCAGAGAGCACGAACGAGTGAATCACAAAACGGTGCAGCGGTTGATGAGCGAGCAGTCGCTGAAAGCGGTGATCCGGGTGAAAAAATACCGTTCCTGGAAGGGTGAGCAGGGAAAAATCGCCGCCAATGTCCTGCAGCGAAACTTTACGGCCACACGGCCGAACGAAAAGTGGGTGACGGACGTTACGGAGTTCGCCGTGGCGGGACAGAAGCTGTATCTGTCACCGATTATCGATCTGTTTAACGGAGAAGTTATCTCATATGTGATGTCGGAGCGCCCCGTGATGAGCATGGTCAGCACGATGCTGGAGAAGGCGCTGTCAAAGCTGCGCCCCGGAGATAAGCCGGTTTTACACTCAGACCAGGGCTGGCAATATCAGATGCAGCGCTGGCAGGAGCAACTGAAAGCGCATGGTCTCAGGCAGAGCATGTCCCGTAGAGGAAACTGCCTGGATAATGCTGTGGCGGAGAGCTTCTTCGGGACGCTGAAATCAGAATGCTTTTACCTGAAGAAATTTGACAGCGTTACAGAGCTTCGTCAGGCGGTGGACAGGTATATCGGCTATTACAACAATGAACGGATCAAACTGAAGTTAAAGGGCCTGAGCCCGGTAGAATACCGGACCCGGGCCACAGCGGCAGCCTGATTACAACCGTCCAACTTTATGGGGTCAGTTCA
>NZ_JAFMOY010000074.1 GCF_019049625.1 Rahnella ecdela | reverse complement strand
CGGGCAAGTTCACGAACGGCACGGGTTTTGGCCAGACCCGGCAGGCCTTCGAGCAATACATGTCCGTCACACAACAGGGCAATCAGCAACATACGTACCAGCGATTGCTGGCCGATCACCTGCTCATTCATCCGCTGCTCAAGCTGCAACAGTTTTTCTCTGTTTGTCATCGCTTCAATCCTGAGAAGTCACGTTTAACCAGCGTGGAGATCCCCACCAGCATCGGTTCGGCGTAATTAAAGAAGGCTTTGATGCCGGGGCAGAGATAGTTAAGTCCGGCTTCGCCATCCGGTGCGCGGACGATGCGGTTTTTCGGGCATTCGCCCCAGCACAGTTTCAGATACGGGCAGGCTTTGCAGTAGGCGGGCAGGGTGTCTTTTTTCCCCATACCGAACGCTTTCTGCCGCTCGGAAAAGGCCATGTGTGCAAGCTTCGTATCGGTGATATTGCCAATCTGATATTCCGGATAGACGTAGTGGTCGCAGGAGTAAGTATCGCCGTTTTTCTCAACGGCCAGTCCTTTGCCACAGAATTCCGACGCCGTACAAATTTGCGCGGGCAGTCCCATCGTCTGCGCAACGGCAGTTTCAAACAGGTTGACCTGAACGCGGCCCAGATCGTTGTTCACCCATTCTTCAAACACCGCAATCAGGAAGGTGCCCCAGTCATTGGGATCTACTGACCAGTCGGTGACGACAGAATCGAGATCGCCCGGTTTTGCCCGGCGGGAACCGGTCACAGGAATGGTTTCATCACGCCAGAACTGTGGCGCGGTGACTTTGAAATCGACCGGTTCGACGCACGGATTAAACTGAACGTAGGTCGCACCCAGTTCGCGGGTCATGAAGCGGTACACTTCAAGCGGAAAGCGGGCGTTGGTACGGTTGACCGTCACCAGCGCGTTAAAAGGCACCTTGTATTTTTTCAGCGCCGCGACGCCCTGCATGACTTTGTCGAACGTCGGTTTGCCGCTGCGCGTGACGCGGTAGCGGTCGTGCAGCTCCCGCGGGCCATCAATGGAGATGCCCACCAGGAAATGATGTTCTTTCAGGAATTCGGCCCATTTATCGTTAATCAGCACACCGTTGGTTTGTAAGTCGTTTTCGATACGCTGACCGGGCTTCTTGTACTGTTTCTGAAATTTCACTACTTTCTGAAAAAATTCCAAACCCATTAACGTGGGTTCGCCGCCTTGCCAGGAGAACACCACCTGCTCACCGTCCTGACCGTCAATGTACTGACGAATAAAATTCTCCAGCACCTCATCACTCATGCCGGTATGACGATCCTGATGCAGCAGATCTTCTTTACTCAGGTAAAAACAGTAGGTGCAGTCGAGATTACAGGTTGAGCCGGAGGGTTTGGCCATCACGTGGAAACGTCGCTTATATTCCGGGCCTTTGCCATCAAATTTTTCAGCTGACGGGAGTGCTTTAACAGGCAATGTGGTGCTGTA
>NZ_JAFMOY010000129.1 GCF_019049625.1 Rahnella ecdela | reverse complement strand
CACCTGAAGGGACGTTTAAGACTAAGACGTTGATAGGCTGGGTGTGTAAGTGCAGCGATGCATTGAGCTAACCAGTACTAATGACCCGAGAGGCTTAACCTTACAACACCAAAGGTGTTTTAGAGTGGCTCTGTGATTTGATTTTCAGCTGAATGTTCCGAGATTGGTTCGTATGGTATAGGCAGAGATGCTGGATACGGTATGAATGAAACAGAATTTGCCTGGCGGCAGTAGCGCGGTGGTCCCACCTGACCCCATGCCGAACTCAGAAGTGAAACGCCGTAGCGCCGATGGTAGTGTGGGGTCTCCCCATGCGAGAGTAGGGAACTGCCAGGCATCAAATTAGTAAAGCTTGCTTTCAAGCGAGCTGTTAAAAGAATAAGTTTGCTGATATGGCTCAGTTGGTAGAGCGCACCCTTGGTAAGGGTGAGGTCCCCAGTTCGACTCTGGGTATCAGCACCAGTAATAAGCGTTGAGTTCGGTAAATTACAGAATTTGCCTGGCGGCACTAGCGCGGTGGTCCCACCTGACCCCATGCCGAACTCAGAAGTGAAACGCCGTAGCGCCGATGGTAGTGTGGGGTCTCCCCATGCGAGAGTAGGGAACTGCCAGGCATCAAATAAGACAAAAGCCCTGCACAATGTGCAGGGCTTTTGTCTTTTGTGTTTTCATTAGATCTGCGATTATAGACTGAATATCAAAACAAAAGGCCATCCTCAGGGATGGCCTTTTGCGTTTCTGAAACCAGAACAATCAATGATTAGAGCTTTGAGAGATCCCGATCCCTGTTTGTGAACGTACAAACTGAGGATAGAAACGTTCCCTTTCCTTCTGTCCTTCAAGGGAGTTATCTGTAATCGAGAAGAACCAGGTGCCCACGAAGGCGACAATCATCGAGAATAACGCCGGATATTCATACGGGTAAATCGGTTTACCATGACCTAAAATCTGAACCCAGATAGTTGGCCCGAGGATCATGAGTATGACTGCCGTAAGTAACCCCAGCCAGCCACCAATCATTGCTCCGCGCGTCGTTAGTTTTGACCAGTACATTGAGAGCAGAATAATAGGGAAGTTACAGCTCGCAGCGATGGAGAAAGCCAACCCGACCATGAACGCAATATTCTGTTTTTCAAATAAAATACCCAGAGCAATCGCCACAATCCCTAAAATGATGACCGTTATTTTCGAAACACGCAGTTCATCACGTTCAGTCGCTTTGCCATCCTTGATGACACTGGCGTAAAGGTCGTGAGATACCGCCGAAGCGCCCGCTAGTGTCAGACCTGCAACAACGGCAAGAATAGTGGCGAAGGCGACAGCAGAGATGAAACCGAGGAAGAAGCTCCCTCCGACCGCATCAGCCAGATGGACTGCAGCCATATTATTGCCACCAAGCAATACACCGCTGGCATCTTTAAAGGCAGGATTTGCACTGACAAGAACGATAGCACCGAAACCGATAATGAAGGTCAGTATATAGAAGTAACCAATAAAACCGGTGGCATAAAACACGCTTTTGCGGGCTTCTTTTGCATCGTTTACCGTGAAGAATCGCATCAGGATATGCGGTAAACCGGCAGTACCGAACATTAGCGCAAGCCCCAGAGACAACGCGGATATCGGGTCTGAAACCAGTCCTCCCGGACTCATGATCGCAATCCCTTTAGAGTGTACCGCGACGGCCTGAGTAAAGAGCGTGTTGAAGTTGAAGCCGACAGACCTCATGACCATAATCGCCATGAATGTCGCACCCGCCAGCAGCAGAATCGCTTTGATGATTTGCACCCACGTTGTCGCCAGCATCCCGCCAAACAACACATAGAGCACCATCAGGATACCGACTAAGATCACAGCCACATGGTAGTTAAGACCAAAAAGCAGCTGGATCAGCTTACCCGCGCCAACCATCTGTGCAATCAGATATAACGCGACTACTACCAGTGAACCACAGGCTGAAAGCAATCGGATCGGTTTCTGCTTCAGACGGTAAGACGCCACATCGGCAAAGGTATATTTCCCCAGGTTTCGCAAACGCTCGGCAATGAGGAAAAGAATAATCGGCCAGCCAATCAGGAATCCAATAGAGTAGATCAGCCCATCGTATCCGGAGGTGTAAACCAACGCAGAGATACCCAGAAAAGACGCTGCTGACATAAAGTCACCAGCAATCGCCATACCGTTTTGCAGGCCGGTAATGCGTCCGCCCGCGGTATAGTAATCCTGACGAGAGCGGGTGCGTTTTGCCGCCCAGTAGGTGATATATAACGTCGCACCGACAAACAGCACGAACATTATAATCGCTTCAATATTAAGAGGCTGGCGTTTGACTTCTCCTGCGATCCCTTCGGCGGCAAACAGGCTGAACGGGAAAGCTAAAGATAACGCCAGCAAAATGAGAGAGCCGCGACGCGCCTTCATGGCTGCACCTCGCGGATAATATCTGCAGTGAGCCGGTCAAATTCGCCATTCGCGCGAATGACATAAATTCCGGTCAGAACGAAAGAGATAACGATAAGTCCCACGCCAACTGGAATCCCACGGGTAATCGTGGCTCCTTCATAGAGCGGAGTTCCCAGCCACTGCGGATCGAAGGCAATGAGCAGGATAAAGGCAACGTACAGAACCAGCGTGATACCTGAAAGTAACCAGGCAAAACGGCTGCGTTTTTGCACCAGTTCCCTGAAGCGCGGATTATTTACAACTCTCTGATAAATGAGATCATTCATCTCAGTGACTCCTGTGAGGCATTGATAGAGTTCACCGCGCCAGGGCGGTGAAAATTACGACGGCACTTTCATTGATTGTTTTTCTTCCAACAATTTGTCGACTACACCCGGATCCGCCAGCGTAGAGGTATCTCCCAGATTACTGGTGTCACCGGCAGCAATTTTGCGCAGGATACGGCGCATGATTTTGCCAGAGCGGGTTTTAGGTAATGAATCAGTCCAGTGAAGAACGTCCGGTGTGGCGATGGACCCTATCTCTTTACGCACCCAGTTGCGTACTTCGGTATAGAGTTCCGGTGTCGGTTCTTCGCCGTGATTGAGAGTGATATAGGCGTAAATAGCCTGACCTTTGATGTTATGCGGAATGCCCACAACAGCTGCTTCGGCAATTTTAGGGTGCGAAACTAACGCCGATTCAATTTCGGCTGTTCCCAGGCGATGGCCGGAGATATTCAGCACGTCATCCACACGGCCAGTTATCCAGTAATAGCCATCTTCATCACGACGGGCACCGTCTCCGCTGAAATACATATTTTTGAAAGTGGAGAAATAGGTTTGTTCGAAGCGCTCATGATCACCAAACAGCGTACGCGCCTGTCCGGGCCATGAATCGGTGATCACCAGATTGCCCTCGCAAGCACCTTCCTGTGGGACACCTTCGTTATCTACCAGTGCAGGCTGAACCCCAAAGAAGGGTCTTGTTGCTGAGCCGGCTTTCAGCTCAGTGGCACCCGGCAATGGCGTTATCATGAAACCGCCGGTTTCGGTTTGCCACCAGGTGTCGACAATCGGGCATTGGCTATTGCCAATCGTTTTGTAGTACCACTCCCAGGCTTCCGGGTTAATCGGTTCACCCACGGAACCCATAATCCGCAGTGATTCACGGCTGGTGCCTTCAATTGCTTTATCGCCCTCGGCCATCAGGGCACGTATAGCAGTAGGCGCGGTGTAAAGAATATTCACTTTGTGCTTATCAATGACCTGAGCCATACGGGCAGGCGTCGGATAATTTGGCACACCTTCAAACATCAGGCTGATTGCGCCGCAGGCCAGCGGCCCGTAAAGCAAATAGCTGTGGCCCGTTACCCAGCCAACGTCGGCGGTACACCAGTAGATGTCTCCGTCATGATAATCAAAGGTGTATTTGAACGTGAGCGCGGCATAAACCAGATAGCCGCCGGTAGTATGCAACACGCCTTTTGGCTTGCCAGTAGAACCGGAGGTATAAAGGATGAACAGTGGATCTTCTGCTTTCATTTCTTCGGCCGGGCAATCAGCGGATACGCCGTCAATCGCCTCATGCCACCAGATATCACGACCTTCTTTCCACTCACCCTGCTTGCCGGTGCGTTTGAAAATAATGGAATGCGTAATGCTGGTAACTGAAGAATTTTTCAGGGCATCATCCACATTCTGCTTCAGCGGAATAGTTCGCCCCGCGCGCAACCCTTCATCAGCGGTGATAACCACTTTGGCGCTGGAGTCGATAATACGGCCAGCGACGGCTTCCGGTGAGAAACCGGCAAAGATAACGGAATGCACGGCACCAATACGCGCGCAGGCCAGCATGGCCACCGCAGCTTCCGGCACCATCGGCATATAAATAGCAACAACGTCCCCTTTTTTAACGCCCAATCCTTTCAGTACATTTGCGAACTGACAGACGTCATGATGAAGCTGTTTATAGGTGACGTGCTTATTTTCAGCTTTAGGGTCATCACCTTCCCATATCAACGCTGTCTGATCGCCTTTCTCTGCTAAATGACGATCCAGACAGTTCTCAGCCAGATTGAGCGTGCCATCCTCAAACCAGCGGATATCGATATTTCCCGGCGCGAATGACGTGTTCTTCACTTTTGTGAAAGGTTTGATCCAGTCCAACACTTTCGCCTGCTCGGCCCAGAATGCATCAGGGTCTTCTACAGACTGTTGATAAAACTGCTGATATTTCTCAGGTGTGATCAGGGTACGTTCTGCCACAGAGGCAGGAATAGGATGCTTGTAAACATGGCTCATGGTTTTTCTCCTTTGATTTGTTAATGATATGTCAATCAAAGGTTAAGTGTAGTTAGCGGTTTGGCTTTGTTTGGTTTTTGGGGGTCAGATCACGCAAGCAGAGTAAAAACAGCAAGATATGCGCAAGGTCACTGCGGAGCAGACCACAGAAATAAAATGAATCCGGGAGAAAGGAAAAGTGTCTGTTGGTGAAAATTTATGATTAAAAATGTAATAAATTAGTTAAATAAAGCTTAACTCACCTCATCTAATGCGAAAGTTATTATTCGTTGCAGAACATTTAATATCATTTATCTTAACCTATAAGTTAATTTCCTTTCATAATGGCCATGTTTAAAGATTAATCCGAGCGTAAAACTCTTAATATTTGCATTAAGCAAATTATTATAACGTTAAATTAAAAATATCAGTATATTGATCTGGCAAGAGAGGGGTGCTCTCTTCGGTACAGCGAATAATATCGCTTAACAGCGGCTTTACGCTTAATAGCTACCGTTACAATCTCAAGGACTTACTATGTTTAACGCCAAGAACAAGACACTGGTTATTGCTTTATCTGCACTTATTTCTGCCTCAGCTTTCGCAGACGATGTCACTACACCGCCGACAGGAACCGATCAGGGCTCTGGTCGTATTCATTTCACCGGAACCGTTATTAATGCGCCTTGCTCTATTGCTCCAGGGGATGAGGACATTAATGTGAATATGGGCCAGGTAGCGAATAAGGTGCTGGAAAGCGGCAATAAATATTCTCAAAACGTTAACTACACCATTCACCTGCAAGGCTGCGACCTGACTGCGCAAACTGCGGGCACCGTCGAATATCCGGCGATGTCTAAAGTGGCCGTTTCTTTTGCCGGTACACCTGACAGCAGTGCGACTGAATTGCTGGCGAACACCGGCAGTGCTAAGGGCGCTGGCATTCGTCTGATTGATGCGAACGGCGACTTGCTGAAAGTCGGTGATACCTCTAAAGATATTAATCTTGTTACTGGCAACAATGAGCTGGTATTTGCTGCGCGCGTTGAAGCCAACACGCAGCCCGTTTCGACCGGTACTATCGTTTCGCAGGCAACGTACGCCCTGAATTATAAATAAGCATTGTTATTATTTAGGGGAGTTATCTCCCCTTTATTTTCCAGGTGCACCTGCGCCAGGGGTTTATGTTTGATCTATAAAAGCAAAAAGTGATTTTATTATGTTGTTTGCGATGGATGGAACATCGACAAGGAAAGGAACGGGCTTGTGGCTTATTTTCCTTTTGTCGGGATGCTTAATTTCAATCAGAAGCCTGGCGGTAGAGTTTAACGTTAACTTTATTGATTCTGCCGATCGCAATAACGTCGATTTGTCGCGTTTTCAGGTCGCCAATTACATCGCACCCGGCGAATATCTGCTGGATGTAATGCTTAATGGCCGCACCTTAGGTGATCAGAGTGTCATTCAATATATTCCGGTCGATGATAATAAAAATAGCCGGTTATGTTTACCGCCTTCACTGGTGGACAAATTCGATCTGACTAAAGCCGCACGGGAAAAAATAACCCTGTGGCATCATGACCAATGTACGTCTCTGGATAAACTGCCGGAAGTGACTGCCCGTTACGATCAGGAAAGGCAAACACTGAATATCAGTATTCCGCAGGCCTGGCTGACGTTCCACGATCAAAACTGGGTGCCGCCTTCCCAATGGGATGAAGGCGTAAACGGCGTTTTGCTCGACTATAACCTGCTGGGCAGCCGTTATATGCCGCAACAGGGAGATACATCCACCAGCTTCAGCAGCTACGGTACCACGGGTTTCAATCTCGGGGCATGGCGCGCCCGCGCGGATTACCAGTATTCCTCTTCGCGCACGTCAGGTTCGCCTGCCAGCGATAATTTCACCTGGACGCAGAAATATGTTTATCGCGCATTACCCTCTCTCGGCGCACGCCTGACCGGGGGACAGACTTACCTGAGTTCTGACATTTTCGATTCATTCCGCTTTCTTGGTGCGTCTCTTAACAGCGACCAGCGCATGTTACCGCCGTCGTTGAGAGGTTATGCGCCGCAGGTCACCGGGATCGCCAAAACCAACGCCAAAGTGAGCATCAGCCAGAACGGTCGGGTGATTTACCAGACCAACGTTTCACCGGGGCCATTCGTGGTTCAGGACCTGACCGAAGCGGTGCAGGGCGCGCTGGACGTCAAAATTGAAGAGGAAAATGGCAGCGTCACGACCTATCAGGTGACGACGGCCACCATTCCCTTTCTGACACGTAAAGGCCAGGTGCGTTTTAAAACAGCCATGGGGAAACCGACTACCGGCAGCAGCAACCGTGTTTTACAGCCGGGTTTTTACAGCGGGGAAATGTCCTGGGGCGCACTTAATGACTTCTCGCTTTACGGCGGCCTGATTGCGACGACGGGAAACTATCAGGCGCAGGCGCTGGGCGCGGGGCAAAACCTGCAAAAACTTGGGGCAGTGTCTTTTGACGTGACGCGCTCATCCGCGACTGTGCCCGACGCGGGTAAACAAACCGGCTTCAGCTATCGCGCCAACTACTCCAAGCGTTTCGATTCGACCGGCAGTCAGATTACCTTCGCCGGTTATCGCTTCTCACAAAAGACGTTTATGTCTTTTAACCAGTATCTCGACAAGGTGAACGGCGACGGTTATTCCCGCGACGATAAACAAACGTACACCGTGACGGCCAATCAGTATCTGCCCTGGCCGGCGATCACCTTGTATCTGTCGGCGACACATAAGGTCTACTGGAACGAAGATCCGAGTAACAACTACAGCGTCTCCGTCAGCAAAATTTTTGATATCGGGCGCTTCACCGGCGTGTCCGCCACCTTTTCGGCCAGCAAGCTGAATTACCGCAGCACCGATGAGAATCAGATGTTCCTGTCGTTCAGCCTTCCGCTCTCCTCAGGACAACAAATCAGCTACGACGCGCAGCAGGACTCGCAAAGTGGCTTCTCGCAAACTGCGTCGTACTACAACAGTCAGGATCCGAACAATACCTGGCGCGTTGGCGCGGGCGGAAGCAGCCCGGATGTGCAAAAAGGCAACGGCGTTTTCCGCGCGAACTATCAGCACATGTCGCCCTACGGACAGTTCGGCGCCAACGGCAGTGTGAAAAATAACGATTACCGTTCGGTGAATGCGAACTGGTACGGCTCGTTTACCGCCACCGCAGCGGGTGCGGCCCTGCATCAGAGCAGTGCGGGCAGCGAGCCACGCATGATGCTATCTACCGGAGTGAAAGGCATTCCGATAAGCGACGGCGCGTCCATAACTAACGATTACGGTATTGCGGTGGTGAATGGCGTGTCCAGTTATCAGACCTCTGATATCCGCGTTGATGTGAACCATCTGCCGGACGATGTGGAAGTGTACAGCTCGGTGGTCAGTAAAACCCTGACCGAAGGCGCAATAGGTTTTCGCAAAATCCGCGCGATTAAAGGTGAGCGTCTGATGGCGGTGATCCGTCTGGCGGATGGCAGCCATCCACCCCTGGGGGCTTCCGTCACCGACAACAGTTCCGGTTTTGAAGCCGGTTTAATCGGTGACGGTGGTCTGGCTTATCTGGCTGGGGTGTCAGGCGAAAAGACTCTGACCGTCCGCTGGGGAGACAACCAGCAATGCCAGATTCAGGTACCGCCGCAGCCTGAAACCTCTTCAGGACAGGTATTGCTGCCGTGCAGTTAACGATGAAAAACGGTCTGAAGAGACCGCATAAGTAAGGGAATAACCTGATGAAAAAATTGATTTTACGTTGTGCTGCCGTACTGATGCTGACCGGATCATATTATCCGGCTTTAGCCGCGGTCAACCTTGACCGAACGCGCATCATTTACAACGCCAGCGATAAATCCGTCAGCGTCATGCTGGAAAACCAGAGCAAGGAGCTGCCTTATCTTGCGCAGGTCTGGCTGGAGAATGCACAGGGCGAAAAAATCTCTTCGCCGCTGGTGGCATTGCCGCCGATGCAGCGTATTGATGCTGGCCAGAAAAGCCAGATTCGTATCCTGCAATTACCGGAAACCGCCGGTTTACCAAAAGATCGTGAGTCGCTGTTCTATTTCAACGTGCGCGAAGTGCCGCCAAAAAGTGATATGGCCAACGTGATGCAGGTGGCGATCCAAAGCCGCGTGAAGCTGTTTTTTCGCCCGGCAGAACTGAGGAAATTGTTGAAAGACAACTGGCAGGAACAGCTACAGGTTACGCGACTCAGGGACGGTCTGACGCTGACGAACCCGACCCCTTTTTACATCACTGTCGGGTATCTGGGAAAGGACAACAAAGGCAATGCGTCGGGTTTTGACAGTGTGATGCTGGCGCCGTTTGCTACGGAATCGCTGACCGGCAGTCAGTACGTCAGCGACCGTTACAGCCTGGGTTATATGGATGACTACGGCGGCTTACAGGTCAATCAGTACAACTGCCCGTCTGTGAAATGTCAGCTCGTCCGCAAGGATGATAAGCGATAACAACCGCGTGAGAAGCTGTCACTGAACGGATTTACCTAAAACAAAAGGGATTGTTATGTCTGATATTTGCAGATTTTCCATTGGCCGGATAGCCATCATCATCTTGCTGTTCTTGTTCTCCCGTAGCGCCCTGGCGCTCGATTGTGTGGAGAAAGGCACCGGTATCGTGGATAAACCGGCGATACCGGTCGGGCAGCTGGCTATTCCGGCGAATGTCCCGGTCGGAACCAAAATCTGGGAATCGAACGACATCAACGTCACCGCTTACTGCGACAATGTTTTAGGCTCGATTATCGACGTTGTGCATTTCTACTTTAACCCTAAATCTCAGTCGATAGGTGAAGGGTTATTGCTGGGCGTCAGCTACAACGGGCAGGATCTGGAGCAAAACGAACAGAGACTGAGTACCAACAGTGCGCCTATCAAAAAAGGCCAGAACGTGACGGTCAATGTGACGTTTCGCCTTTACATCAAAGTCAGTGGAAATGCGCCTTCCAGCGGGCATTACCAGGGGGCCGACCAGTTCACCGTTTTCCAGCTTGACGGCAGCAAGGGGATTAACAAATCTCCTAGCGCTAAAAACCTCAAATATAACCTTTCGGGCTTGCAGGGGATCCGTTTTCTGGCCTGTGGATCTGACCTGAAAGTGTATCCGGAATCGCAGATTGTGGATTTTGGCGTCATTCAAAGTACGACACTTTCGCGGTCGTCGGGTATTTCTCTGCCGTTTGCCATCAAAGCTGTGAAGCAAGGATGCCTGGATAATTTCTCGCTTCAGGCTGAATTTTCAACGGCCAGCCCGCTGCTGGACAGCACGGCGATAGACCTTTCTAACGGTGCCAAGCTGATGCTCTACAACGACCAGCAGCAGGCCATTACATTCAACCGGTACGATGATTTTGCTGAGCTGAACAACGTGAATGAGGTCACCAAAAACTTCACTGCAAAACTGAGTGCTATCCCGGGAAAATCACTTTCTCTCGGGAAGTTTGATGCGTCGGTGATTGTCAAAATTAACTATTACTGACCGCAAAGATAAGGGAGAACGATATGCTAAGAACGGCAAAATTGCGGGCTCAGGCGCTGGAGGAACCCGTTTACTCAGCACAGGCACCGGAACTTATCGCAGAAACGCACATTCACGCCCTGTTGCAAACCCTGCGTGAGGATGCCGGATTGAGTAAAACTGAACTGGCCAGACGGCTCGGGATCACGCCACCGGCAATCACCCGGCTCGAGAAACGGCCAGCTCAGGCAAGCTTTAGTACTTTGTCTCGTTATGCACAAGCTTGCGGTTATCACTTGTATCTCTACTATAAATAAGCGGTCTGCATCCATTCTGCTGTTTTTAAAAAGTTTTTTTGAAAACACATAAAGCAAATGGAGACTGATTATTTTCTATCAGCATGGTGTTGTTGTCGTATTTCTTCAACACCATCGTATCGGTATGCCCGGCCAGAAAAAAACTGTTTATCAGTAAAAGAGACGAAATACCCCAGTCCATATTGTCAATGCTATCGATGTTTATCTGGCTACTGGTCATTGAATAGGTATCGGTCATTTTGCTCTCCTGCACATAGTCATAATAGATATTCCTCAGCAACGTTTTTCTGTTTATCTGTTTCCCTTCCTGATCGTATAAATATGCAGTTCCACTGAGTGAAACTAAAATTTTCCGATTATCAAGAAAATCAAAGTACAAGGACGCCACCATTTTTGCTTTATGATGATCATATTGTGCTTCTACTATCATATTTCCACGACAGGGGGTATTAACCGGGAACTCATGTTTATCGTTTCTCAGGAATATGCCATATAAGACTAACAGCAATGCAGTGATAGGAAGTAACGTGAAAAAAAGGGTCTTCTTACCCGGACAGGTAAAGTTTCTATCACTGATCATGCGTGGTCCTGTCATTTATATAATAACTTATGCAAATGCTGGTTTTATGATTGTCATCGATGCTGCATTGTGCAAGAAACTCCCTTGCTGAACCGGTGTTAATTGGCGAAGAATAAACCTCACTTTGAAATATCAGAATATTTCCTGGTTTACATGAAATATTGTTCTTTTGAAGAAGATCTTCTGCCAGTTGAATAAAGTGGCTCATGTGCGACTGGGAGACAGGTGCCGTAGCATACAAGCTACAGGATCCGATTTTAGCAATTTCCAGATTGGCTTTCTGATCGCTCATATCATTGTAAAAAATGAAAAATGCCCAAACTGTCAGTGCCATTGTGACTAACATGCTCATCATAAAATAATGCTGATTTTTTAGCTTCAGGGTTTCGGGTTCCGTCGCATTTTGCTGCGGGTCAACCGAATGATTAATTATTTCATCAGAGGGGGTTTCGGTCAGAATAATCTCCGGTTCATTGGCTATTTCATCACTATTTTCTACTGACGCCTGAGTTTCCATCTTATTGGCACAGGCCTCGATAACGATTTCCTTTCGGATGATAAAACCGACTTTTGGGACAGTAACGATAAAATCATTCTGATAGCCCAGCGTTGAGACGACTTTACGTAATTTGCTGATGCAATGGTTGAGGTTATTATTGCTAGCGTTCAGGCCGTAGTCATCCCATACTTTTTTAAAGAATGTTTCACGCTGGACGACAACGCCTTGTTGTTCAATTAACAATAATAATATTCTCCGCGCAGGATTTGAGACGGCGATCTTACTTTCATGATCACTCAGTAATGAAAGCGAGTTTTCCTCCGGATTGAACACTATTTGATTTTCAATCAGATAAACCATGGGCATTCCACTCCTCCCTGTATAGAATATTCGGTCATTTCCGCTGCATCAGTTAATTAGTACAGTGCTGCTTTACGGGTCTTTTATCTTTATATACTGCTTCACAGAGGGCAGTTAGTATAAACCCTTCTATTTTAAAAACAGATTTCTGTAGTAAATGTTTACAGAGCAGTTGCTTGAAATGTAAATGACCAGGGGATGAAACATGGAAAGGATATAAATCACGTACGGAATTTTAGTAGTACGTGATTTTCGGAGTATCAGCGCAGGTATTGGCCGGTGATGTCGATATGCTGGCGATCAAAGTCGACAATAATATCAGTGCCCAGAGGGAGCGTTAACATCGGATGGGTGTGGCAACAGTCGAAGCCATCAACCAGAGGGATTTCCTGCCCGTTCAGAACTTCCAGCAGAACATCCACCGGCTGTCTGCCTGTACCAGCGTTATCAAACAGTTCGTGTTTTCCGAGCAGAATGGCGCTCACCCGGTCGAAAATCCCGTTGAGCTTCAGCATTGCGAATGAACGTTCAACGGTGGCGATGTCCTTGAGGCTGTCTTCGATAAATAAAATATCGCCCTGACGGATTTCCGGCATATAAGGGCTGCCCCAGATGCCTGACATCGTATTCAGATTACCGCCGATGACACGCCCTTCAACGCTCCCCTTGCCGAGAAAACGGCAGGTGTTGGCATACATGTTTTTCATTCTGACTGGCGTGACATCATTCCAGTTGAGCTTTTCGTCAGTCCAGTGTGCAGGAAGAGAATAACGGTAAGGCTCGCTGTGGCGCGTCATCAGGATGTCGGCAAAAGAGTCCCATGTTTCATCAACCAGCGGCGGAAACTCGCCGAATGAGGCCACAAGCGCCGGACCGTAAAAAGTGATCAATCCGGTTTGTGCATAAATCCCGGCCAGTAATGCTGTCGTGTCGGAATACCCGATAATGATTTTCGGATCGGCGCGCAGCGCCTCGTAATCCAGATAAGGCAGAAGGGAGTTGCTGTTGTTGCCGCCAATCGTCGACATCACGCAGCGCACCTGCGGGTCGCGGATCAGCTGATTGAATTCTTCCGCTCTGGCAGCAACAGAACCTGAGCGGTAATGATCAGAATGCCCCGTCAGTGACCCTGCTTTCAGCACAAACCCTTTATCCTCGAGGAATTTCTTTCCACGAGAAAAACGCTCAGGTGCCGTTGCGGTAGCGGGTGACGACGCAGAGAAAAAACCAATCGTATCTCCGGTTTTCAACGTAGAAGCTAGCAGCGAAGTTGTGGACGAAGGCACTTTATATCCTATAAATTTGCTCAATGTTCAACCTGCAATGTATCAGCTCAAGTGCAGGTTTAATATGAGTTTATAGAGGGATAATAGTGGGGGATTTGACAGAAGCACAGGGGAGTATTGAGGATGACGTTTCGCAGAAAGCAAAAAACCCGCCATAGGCGGGTTCTTCTAAATATGGTGCCCGGACTCGGACTAACGCCGCAGGCGTTTGAACAACGGCTTTGCCGTTGGCCCGAAGGGCGAGCCTGCTAAGGCGAGTCATCGAACGAAGTTCGATGGAGAGTCCGAATAGCAAAAAGCAAAAAACCCGCCATAGGCGGGTTCTTCTAAATATGGTGCCCGGACTCGGAATCGAACCAAGGACACAGGGATTTTCAATCCCTTGCTCTACCGACTGAGCTATCCGGGCAACGGGGCGCATTAAACCGTATTGGGCATGTGCCGTCAACGGCTTTGTCATCTAAAACACATAAAACGCGTTTGTTTGCTGCCTTTTCATTCAAAAACGAGAAATCCACTGGTCTGAAGACCGGAGAGGTCAGGAAAGTGCGCCATGTTCCCGGCAACGGGCTACGTTCAAAACATCCTCTGCCAGACGGCGGGCGACTTCAACATCGTTCAGCTGGCGCTTAACCAGCAATTTACTCAGGCAGCCTTCCAGGATCAGTTCCATCTGCTGGGCGACCATTTCCGCGTCATCCGACCCCATTTCCTGCAAAAGCGACAGCGTGTAGTCGTAGGATGCCATTTTCTGCTGCTGTGCCAGCTGATGAATCGGCATATCGCTGTCAGGGAAAAACGTACAGGCAGCGATAAACAGGCAGCCCGGATAGCGTTGCTGGCGCACCTGCTCATCCAGCACTTTGTACCGCGCCAGCAATTTTTGCGGCGCAGAAAGAGATTCATCGAGCATCAGCTGACGGCGCCAGATATCAATCTGCTCGCCATGATAACGCAGGCTGTCATAAAGCAGAGCTTCGGCATCCGGCCAGAAACGCCGTAATTCGTTAAGCGGAATATCCACCAGTTCGGCGACAGTTTCCAGTGACAGTGTTGCAAGGCCACGTTGTTCCAAGAGATTAAGGGTTTTATCGAGAACTTGTTCACGTAGCACGTTTGCCTCCTCACAATTCGCGTACTTCAAAAGGTAGTGTCGTTTAAGGGCGGGTTTTCTGCAAATGTGCGCTGAATTCCTGCGCATCCATAAACCCGGTTACCCGCGACTGCGGCAACTCATGCCCATCTGGCCCGAAGAACAAAATTGTCGGCAGGCCCAGCACCTTCAGCCGTTCTAATAATGCTTTCTGCTCCGGCGAGTTTTGGGTGACATCAGCCTGTAGCAGCAACGTATTGGCCAGTTCATTCTGCACTTCTGGCGCAGAGAAGGTATATTTTTCGAACTCTTTACACGCCACGCACCAGTCGGCGTACAGATCCAGCATTATGCGTTTGCCTTGTGCGCCTTGCAGGGCGGCGTTCAGCTCATCGACATTATGAATTTTCTGGAAATTCAGCACGTGCTGCGGCGCACTCGCGTTCCCAGCTGGCGTAAATGCCCAGTCCTGCAACGGACGGCTGACAATCAGTGCTGCAGCAAGGAAGACTAACTGCAACACCCGCACCAACCCTCGCTGGCTTTTCAGGCTCAGTGCCAGCGCCCAGCCGAAGAAAGCAACGCCGAGCAGACTCCACAAGCGCAGTCCCCAGATATCGCCAGTCACACGTTCGAGCAGAAAAACCGGCAGCGCCAGTATCACAAAGCCAAAACCCTCTTTGACGTACTGCATCCACGGCCCGCTGCGTGGCAGCAGTTTGTTGCCAAACATTGTGACGATAATCAGCGGAATGCCCATTCCTAAAGCGTAAAGATACAGTGTTCCGGCACCCGCCAGCAGATTGTCACTCTGGGCGATATACAACAGGATCGCGCTGAGCGGCGCGGTGGTGCAGGGCGAACAAATCAGTCCGGCCAGCGCGCCCATAATAAAGACGCCCGGCAGTGAACCGCCTTTTTGTTCATTGCTCCACAAGGCCAGACGGGTCTGCATCGAAGAAGGTAGTTGAAGGCTAAACGTGCCAAACATCGATAGCGCAAGTGCAATGAACATCACCGAAAGAACGATCAGCACCCACGGACTTTGCAGCGCCGCCTGAAACTGCAGGCCTGCTGCGGCGACAATCATACCGAGCAGCGTGTAAGTCAGCGCCATACCCTGTACGTAAACCAGAGCCAGCAGAAAAATACGCTTCATGCTGTGAGGGCGCTGGCGCCCGAGAATGATGCCGGAAATCAGCGGATACATCGGCAATACGCAGGGCGTAAAGGCAATTCCGATGCCAATCAGCAACGCCCACAGCGGAGAGAACGGCAACGGGGGGGAATGTGTTTCAGGCGTCGCGATAACCGGTGCGGTCTGTGTTGCTGGCGTGCTGATACTCGCCGGTTCAGTCACGGCACTCAGCGGTACTTCGCGGGTTTCAGGCGGATAGCAGAATCCTGCGGCGGCACATCCCTGATAAGTAACCCGGACGGTCGCATCGGCGCTGGCCTGACGTATCGGAATCACAATATTTAGCGCATTTTCATAAACTTCGCTGTTACCGAAAAACTCGTCGTGATGATCGCGTCCCTTCGGCAAAAGGAATGCCGCGAGCTGTGCATTCTTCGGTTCCAGCTCAATTTTGCTGCGGTAAAGATAATAGCCGTCGCGGATTTGCCAGCTGAGTTTGAGGTCATGACCTTTCTGCTGGAAATCAAAACTGAAAGCCTGATCGACGGGCACAAACTGCGATGCCGCAGGTTTTCCAAATAGCGAAGCATCAGCGTGCAGCGGCAGTAAACACAGGCTGCAAAGCAGGAAGAAAATTCGAAGAATGCGGTGATCCATGCGGAGTAAAATTCTCTTTGTCGCGGCGGGAGTTCAGCCACTGAGTGATTCGACAGAAGATGCGGACGGCTTCATGCCGCAGCGCGTTAATGAAATGTGAGTATACCCCGCACAATCGGTGAGCAGAAAGCCCCGCCGGTGCTGAACGTGGTCTGGCGAAAGGAAAATGCAGAAATAACGGGGGCCGGAGCCCCCGGAAAAACTGTCAGAGAATAATACTACCCAGACCAAATCCGAAAAGCACCGACAGGAACACGCCGATGGTGCCCGGAATAAAGAACGGATGATTGAACACGAACCGTCCGATGCGCGTGGTGCCGGTGTCATCCATCTGTACGGCGGCGACCAATGTCGGATACGTCGGCAGAATGAATAAACCAGAAACAGCGGCAAAAGAGCCCACTGCGGTCAGTGGCGAAACGCTCAGCGCCAGTGCCATCGGTAACAGCGCTTTGGTGGTCGCCGCCTGCGAATACAACAGCGCAGAGCTGAAGAAGAAAATCAGCGCCAGCAGCCACGGATGCGCCTGAATAAGTGAGCCCGCCGTTTCTTTGATCCAGCCGAGATTGGCTTGTACAAAAGTGTCACCCAGCCAGGCCACGCCGAGGATACAAATACAGGCACTCATACCTGATTTAAACGTGCTGGAGGTGAGAATAGCGTCAGTATCAATGCTGCATAACAACGTAATAAGCGTGGCGACGCTGAGCATGATAATCAGAATGGCGCTGTTGGTGGTCATCACCGGTTGTGCGACCCAGCCTAGGCTCGGACTGTTTATCACCGCGTATCCGACCACGCCCATAACACCGAGCAGGAATAGCAATACCGAGAATTTTGCGCCAGGTTTGATTTCCATGACTTTATCGCCACGCAGCTCAATCAGCCCTTCTTCATAACGTTTCAGATAAACCGGATCGTTGGAAAGTTTGGAGTCAAAACACCAGCTGACAATCAGCGACATCACGATGACCGCCGCCAGCGTCGAGGGGATCATGACCATCAGCAGATGCAGATAACTTACTCCGTGATCTTCCATCGTTGACGCCATATAAACGACGGCCGCAGAAATAGGAGACGCGGTAATCGCAATTTGTGCCGCGACCACGGCGGTTGAAAGCGGGCGGCAGGGTTTGATTCCCTGTTCTTTTGCCACCTCTGAAATCACCGGCAGAGCGGAAAGCGAGATGTTGCCGGTACCGGCCATGATCGTCAGGAAATAAGTCACAATCGGCGCGAGGATAGTAATGTGCTTGGGATTGCGGCGCAGCAGCTTTTCGGTTTGCTGCACCAGATAATCCATCCCGCCCGCGACCTGCATGGTCGAGATAGCGGCGATCACCGCCATGATGATGGAGATAACATCAAAAGGAATAGTGCCCGGTTTGACGCCGACCAGCGCCAGCACCAGTACGCCCAGCCCGCCGGCAAAGCCGATGCCGATACCGCCCAGACGCGCGCCGAGGAAAATCGCTGCCAGTACAATAACAAGTTCGATGATTAGCATGGTTGTCCGTCCATAATCCTGATGCTCCTTAAGGGATTGATAATTAATAAGGAATTGATAATTAATTGTTATGTATTTGTTGTGTCGCAAAAAGTAAAAAGGCCCGTTATTCCGCAGAACAACGAGCCTTTAAAAGGTCAGTGATTTAATCTGTTACTGTTCATTTTCATCAGTATAGCGTTTCGCTTTGTAGGCCGGATGCTTCAGGTTCTCGATAGAGAAAATGTCGTCCAGTTCGGCTTCTGTCAGAAGTCCGCGCTCAAGCACCACTTCTCTGACGCTCTTACCGGTTTCCGCACAAATTTTCCCGACGATATCGCCATTGTGGTGGCCGATGAACGGGTTGAGATAAGTGACGATACCAATAGAGTTAAAGACGTAGAACTCGCACACTTCTTTGTTGGCCGTAATGCCGTTGATGCATTTTTCCAGCAAGTTGTAGCAGGCGTTAGTCAGGATATGCACTGACTCAAACATTGCCTGACCAATCACCGGTTCCATCACGTTCAGCTGTAACTGACCGGCTTCAGCCGCCATGGTCACGCACACGTCGTTACCGATGACTTTGAAGCACACCTGGTTCACCACTTCCGGGATAACCGGGTTAACTTTGGCTGGCATGATTGAAGAACCCGCCTGCAATTCCGGCAGATTGATTTCGTTCAGACCAGCGCGCGGGCCGGAAGAGAGCAGGCGCAGGTCATTACAGATTTTAGAAAGCTTCACCGCCAGACGTTTCAGCGAGCTGTGAACCATCACGTATGCGCCACAGTCGGACGTCGCTTCGATCAGATCTTCTGCCGGTACGCAGGCCAGATTGCTGACTTCCGCCAGTTTCTCTACCGCCAACTGCTGATAACCTTCCGGTGTGTTCAGACGAGTACCGATCGCCGTCGCGCCGAGGTTCACTTCCAGCAGTAACTCGCCGGTGCGCATCAGGTTGCGGGTTTCTTCTTTGAGCAGCACGTTAAATGCGTGGAATTCCTGACCGAGTGTCATCGGAACCGCATCCTGCAACTGCGTGCGTCCCATTTTGATGATGTTTTCGAACTCTACCGCTTTACGCTCGAAACCGTCACCCAGCTGGGAAATCGCATCTACCAGTTTCAGCAAAGAGGTGTACACGGCGATACGGAAACCGGTCGGATAGGCGTCATTGGTGGACTGACATTTGTTCAGGTGATCGTTTGGATTCAGGAACTGGTAATCGCCTTTCTGGTGCCCCATCAGTTCCAGACCGATGTTCGCCAGCACTTCATTCGTGTTCATATTTACCGAGGTTCCCGCGCCGCCCTGATAGACGTCGATAGGGAACTGGTCCATGCACTTACCTTTATCAAGCACTTCGTCGCACGCCTGAATAATGATATCCGCAATATGGCGCGGGATGGTGCGCAGTTCTTTGTTGGCCAGGGCCGCTGCTTTTTTCACCATTACCATGCCACGAACAAACTCAGGGACATCGCTGATCTTGGTGTTGCTGATATAGAAGTTTTCAATCGCCCGCAGGGTATGAATGCCGTAATAAGCTTCTGCCGGTACTTCGCGCGTGCCCAGCAGGTCTTCCTCGATACGAATGGTGTTTGACATGAGAACCTTCTCTTCGGTACTAAACGAGTTATGCGATGTTTAAAATTATGTTACTTGCCGTGGTAAATTTAAAACGATCGACCGTTGTTTCGGCAACGAAGGCGATCATATGCTGCTTCAGGCGAATTGCACGTACTAAGATCACTATCCTGCCCTATGACTGTGCATGTTTTTAGTATCTGTGAGAATTCTCACAATTCATTCAGTGGCTCAATTAAATCAGGCCTGACGCTTGAAATCACCGTGACGTAGCACCATCTCAGTGTAGTCAGCCTGCATTTCTTTGAAAGTAAAGAACCTGAGCAGGCACTTATTCCTGGTTTCGATTGCCTCTGTGACAGCGTTTGGCGACAGAGTTTCGGAGCCTAATTACAAGGAGAATGCGGTGCGCTGGTTACCGTTATTACTGTTATTTCTGCTGGCCTACATTGAAATCACCTTATTTATCAAGGTGGCTGCGGTTGTCGGTGTTGCCACAACGTTATTGCTGGTGGTGTTCACTTCCTGCGTAGGTGTTTCTCTGGTGAAAAATCAGGGCATGAAAACCTTCATGCAGTTGCAACAAAAACTGGCTGTCGGTGAAAGTCCTGCGGCTGAAATGGTGAAAAGTGTTTCACTGGTGATTGCCGGATTCTTGCTGCTGGTGCCGGGGTTCTTTACTGATTTCCTCGGATTGCTGCTGCTGTTGCCGCCCATCCAGAAACGCCTGACGTTAAAACTGATGCCGCACCTGAACATTGTCCGCTCCGGCGGGAACTGGGGAAGCAGCGCGCCGACAGGAAATACCTTTGACGGCGAGTTTCAGCGTACGGATGAAAGGCAGGAGCGGCTGGTTTCACCAAAAAAAGATGACGACACAGAGCACCGCGATCGCTAATCTCTGTGGCCTTGATTGTTAAAAGATTGTTGGGAAGCGCTACGCAGGCTGATTTTTAGCGGCCAGAGTACCGAAAGAAAAAGCGAAAATTTTTCTGTTCTTCCCCTTGAAGGGCAAGGTATCGCCCCCATTAAACAAACCACGAGGCCAGGCAGGCATTTGCCTGGCATTCAACCCTAAAAAATAGAGTATGGACCCGCTCACAGGAGAGTTATCAATGAAAATTCGTCCATTGCATGACCGCGTTATCGTCAAGCGTAAAGAAGTAGAATCTAAATCCGCTGGCGGCATCGTTCTGACTGGCTCAGCTGCAGGTAAATCTACCCGTGGCGAAATCCTGGCTGTCGGCCATGGTCGCATTCTGGAAAACGGTGAAGTTAAAGCGCTGGACGTGAAAGTTGGCGACATCGTCATCTTTAACGACGGTTACGGCGTTAAAGCGGAGAAGATCGACAATGAAGAAGTGTTGATCATGTCTGAGAGCGACATTCTGGCAATCGTAGAAGCCTGATCGTCCCCGATCCACTTTTTTCTGAACAGAACGAATTTAAGGGAAATTAACAATGGCAGCTAAAGAAGTAAAATTCGGTAACGACGCCCGTGTGAAAATGCTGCGTGGCGTAAACATCCTTGCTGATGCAGTAAAAGTGACCCTGGGCCCTAAAGGCCGTAACGTGGTTTTGGACAAATCTTTCGGCGCACCAACCATTACTAAAGATGGCGTGTCCGTTGCGCGTGAAATCGAACTGGAAGACAAGTTCGAAAACATGGGCGCACAGATGGTGAAAGAAGTTGCGTCCAAAGCGAACGATGCAGCGGGTGACGGTACCACTACCGCAACCGTTCTGGCACAAGCCATCATCACCGAAGGCCTGAAAGCTGTTGCCGCCGGTATGAACCCGATGGATCTGAAACGTGGTATCGACAAAGCTGTCATCCACGCGGTTGAAGAACTGAAAAAATTATCAGTCCCTTGCTCTGACTCTAAAGCCATTGCACAGGTTGGTACCATCTCTGCTAACTCCGATGAAACTGTCGGTAAACTGATCGCAGAAGCGATGGAAAAAGTAGGCAAAGAAGGCGTCATCACTGTTGAAGAAGGCACTGGTCTGCAAGACGAGCTGGACGTTGTTGAAGGTATGCAGTTTGACCGCGGTTACCTGTCTCCTTACTTCATCAACAAACCAGAAACCGGTTCAATCGAACTGGAAAGCCCGTTCATTCTGCTGGCTGACAAAAAGATTTCTAACATCCGCGAAATGCTGCCAGTACTGGAAGCCGTTGCTAAAGCCGGTAAACCACTGCTGATCATTGCTGAAGACGTTGAAGGCGAAGCCCTGGCGACTCTGGTTGTGAACACCATGCGTGGCATCGTGAAAGTGGCTGCGGTTAAAGCACCTGGCTTCGGCGATCGTCGTAAAGCTATGTTGCAGGACATTGCAACTCTGACCGGTGGTACCGTTATCTCTGAAGAGATCGGTCTGGAACTGGAAAAAGCGACTCTGGAAGACATGGGTCAGGCTAAACGCGTTGTTATCAACAAAGACACCACCATCATCATCGATGGCGTTGGCGAAGAAGCAACTATTCAGGGCCGTGTTTCTCAGATCCGTCAGCAGATCGAAGAAGCGACTTCTGATTACGATCGCGAAAAACTGCAAGAGCGTGTGGCTAAACTGGCAGGCGGCGTAGCTGTTCTGAAAGTTGGCGCAGCGACTGAAGTTGAAATGAAAGAGAAGAAAGCTCGCGTTGAAGATGCCCTGCACGCAACCCGTGCTGCGGTAGAAGAAGGCGTGGTTGCTGGTGGTGGTGTTGCGCTGATCCGCGTTGCTCACACCCTGGCTAACCTGACCGGCGACAACGACGACCAGAACGTGGGTATCCGCGTTGCACTGCGCGCGATGGAATCTCCACTGCGTCAGATCGTTGTGAACGCAGGCGAAGAAGCTTCTGTTATCGCCAACAAAGTGAAAGCGGGCGAAGGCAGCTTCGGCTACAACGCTTATACCGAAGAATACGGCGACATGATCGCAATGGGTATCCTGGATCCAACTAAAGTGACCCGTTCTGCTCTGCAGTACGCGTCTTCTGTAGCTGGCCTGATGATCACCACTGAGTGCATGATCACCGACCTGCCTAAAGACGATAAAGTCGATATGGGCGGCGCTGGCGGTATGGGTGGAATGGGCGGCATGGGCGGCATGATGTAATCATCATCCCCCTGCGCTTATCCGCAGGTACGCCCGGTCGGCAGGCAGTTTTGCTGTCTGACTAAGCGTACTGAAGAAACCCGGTCTGAAAAGACCGGGTTTTTTTATTTGACCATTTTTTATCAGGTTCAGTAAGATAACTCTCATTGTCGCCGGCCTTTAACGTGTAGACTCATTTCTGCGTGGTTTTCGGATTTTTACCGATAGCGCAAACCTTGGGCGTACGTGGCAACGGATGCCTAAGAGAGCCAGGTGTTTTCTGATAGGCTTTGTGTGATTACAAAAACAAATGGGGAAAGTGATGCGGATTAAAATGTTACTGGGCCTGTCAGCTATCGCGCTGCTTGCCGGGTGCAGTACCACTCATCAACTGGATGCAGCGGGCCAGCAGGTGAAATTCACGGATGACAAACCAGGCGCAAATTGTCAGCTGCTTGGTGAAGTCACTGGTGCCCAAAGCAACTGGTTCTCCGGTACCGGCGGTGACGGCAGCTCCATGCGTGGTGCAGCCAATGACCTGCGTAACAAAGCGGCAGCGATGGGCGGCAACACCATTTATGGTGCAAACAGCCCGACACAGAACTTCCTGTCCAGTTTTGCACCCGTTGACAGCAAAATGGTCGGCCAGGTTTATAAGTGCCCATAATCGGGCTGCACGCCGTTTAATTGCGTGAATGCCAGATAGAATAAAGGGATGCCAATGGCATCCCTTTTTGCATGTATGCTGGGGGAAGAAGTATGTGTTAAGACTGCTTCAGCCGCAGATCCAAAATGGTTTTACTCGGCTCGCCGCCAATCTCGCGGGTGAGTTTCGGCACCATATATCCGGAAACTTTACTCATCAGCCCTTTCATGATGACGCGCGCTTCGTCGTCGTTCACCATGAAATGCGCCGCGCCCTGGACTTTATCCAGCACGTGGATGTAGTAAGGCAGAATACCGGTATCAAACAGCGCATTGCTCAGTATCGCCAGTACATCGGCGGAATCATTGACGCCGCGCAGCAGTACGCTCTGATTGAGCAGCGTCACGCCGTGGCGTTTCAGTTTCGCCATGCTGGCGCGTAGGGCATCATCAATCTCATTGGCGTGATTGATATGCGTCACCATCAGTACCTGAAGACGTGATTTTTCAAGGCGCTGGCAGAAGGTATCTGTGATACGTGCAGGAATAACCACCGGCAAACGGGTATGAATTCGCAGACGTTTAATGTGCGCGATGCCTTCAAGTTCACCGATCAGCCAGTCGAGTTCGTGATCTTTGGCCATTAGCGGATCGCCGCCGGAGAAAATAATTTCATCGAGTTCGGGGCGTGTGCGGATATAATCCAGCGCCTGAACCCAGTTGGCCTTATTTCCCTGGTTGTCCTGATACGGAAAATGACGGCGGAAACAGTAGCGGCAATTCACCGCACATCCGCCTTTCACCAGTAACAGGGCGCGATTGCTATACTTGTGCAACAGACCCGGAACAACGCTGCGTTGTTCATCAAGCGGGTCGGTGGTAAAGCCCGGTGCGGCGATAAATTCCTCGCGCGCGGTCAATACCTGAAGCAATAAAGGATCCTGTGGATCGCCCGGCTGCATACGTGCCACAAAGGCGCGGGGCACGCGAAGCGGGAACAAACGACGGGCTTCACGCCCACTTTCCAGTTCTGCATTGTCGTTAAGTGCCAGAAGAGTAAGCAGTTCATCCGGGTCAGTGATAACATCGCCGAGTTGATACAACCAATCTTCTCTAAATGGCGTGTTTAGGGTTACAATGTTTGCCATTTTTTGGCTAATACCAGTTTAAAATTAGAGGGCCATCATGGCGACTTATTCTAGCAACGATTTCCGTCCGGGTCTTAAAATCATGTTCGAGGGCGAGCCTTTCGCTATCGAAGACAGTGTATTTGTAAAACCAGGCAAAGGTCAGGCTTTTGCGCGCGTTAAAATGCGTCGTTTGCTGACCGGTTCCCGTGTAGAAAAAACCTTCAAATCTACCGACTCATGCGAAGGCGCTGACGTTGTAGATACCAACATGACTTACCTGTACAACGACGGTGAGTTCTACCACTTCATGCACCCTGAGACTTTCGAGCAGCACGGTGTTGAAGCTAAAACCGTTTCTGAAGCGTCAAAATGGCTGCAAGACAATGCCGAATGTATCGTGACTCTTTGGGATGGTCGTCCTATCGCTGTTCAGCCACCGAACTTCATCGAAGCAGAAGTTGTGGATACTGACCCGGGCCTGAAAGGTGATACCGCAGGTACTGGCGGCAAGCCAGCGACCCTGAGCACCGGCGCAGTCGTTAAAGTGCCATTGTTCGTGCAGATCGGCGAGATCGTCCGTTGTGACACCCGCTCTGGCGAATACGTTTCCCGCGTTAAATAAGTTTCAATACTTATTACGTCGGATGAAAGCTGCCGCAGGTGAAAGCCTGTCGCAGCTTTTCAGCCCCAACTAGTTGAATTGGATTGTGTTTACCATGTTGAAGAAGATGATGTTTATCGTAGTTTCAGTGATGTTGCTGGCTTCGTTATCCGGCTGCAACACGGTTCATGGTTTCGGTGAAGACATCCAGCATCTGGGTGGCGCGATTTCCAAAGCAGGCTGATCCCTTCAGCCTTGTTTTACCAACAGTCCTAAAATCCCGCCTGTTTCCTTCTGTATCCAGAAAGTTAGCTACACTTAAGGTGTCGTACTTTACATTCTCTTATAGGAAGGAAATTTATATGCTGAAGAAAAGTATCCTCGCTGTCTTGTCTGTTCTTATCCTGTCTTCTGCGTTAACTGCCTGCAACACCACGCGTGGCGTGGGTGAAGACGTATCTGCCGGCGGGCAAGCAATCCAGAAAAGCGCGCAATAACGGCGAATGACGTGAAGTAAGCTGAAGTCTGCCTGCACTTTGATGCAGGCAGTGTTGTTTCTGGGGGCCGGAAAAAAAGAAGTTAAGGCTGTTTCACCCACACCAGTTTACTGGTATCAAACCCGTATTGCTGCGCAGTTTGCAGAAGCTTCTGCTTCACGCCGTCATCCAGCGTCGGTGTACGCGACAGGATCCACAAATAGCTTTTATCCGGTCCGCAGACCAGCGCGTAGCGGTAATCCTTATCCAGTTCAATCACGTTATAGCCACCATAGAACGGGCCGAAGAATGATACCTTGAGTGCCGCTCTTGCGGGTGATCCAGTGAAGTAACCTTTGCCCTCGCTTTCCTGCCATTTGTTCTTCTGCGGATTAAACCCGCGGTTAATCACTTTCACACCGCCATCGTCACGCAGGCTGTAATTGGCCGTCACGCGCTCAAGTCCACTTTCAAAACTATGATCCAGTCTGGCGACTTCATACCATGTACCCAGATAGCGGGTAAGTTCGAAGTTATTGACGACTTTGACGTCGGCGGGTGGCGTGACGCTACAGGCAACGGACATGAGTGCCGTAAAGATAACGCTAAGTTTTGACCAGATGCGCATAAAGTTTCCTTCCTTAGGATTTTATCTAAGTGTAGGTAACAAAAAGGAAAAGGGGAAATGGGGGGAGCAGGAATGAAAACAGCGGCCAGAGAAATGGCCGCTGCAAAGTCCGATCTTTGAGGATCAGAGGCGGATCAGCACAATTAGAGTGACGATGCTTAAGATCGTCGCCAGTCCATAGAATACCCATTTTCCGGCAGGAACGTGGATCTTCAGGTCATGCATAGAGTGATGGATCCTGTGCAGTCCGCACCAGATGGGCAGCACGATCATCAGCAGCAGGAACAGGCGTCCGATCCAGCTCTGTGCAAACGCCAGCACGCGCGGATAGCTCAGTGCGTCGCCGGGGAAGAAACCCAGCGGCAGCAGGAAGCACACCAGCAGAATCATCACCGGCGCGAAAATCGCGCTCCACATACCGCCCGCACCAAACAATCCCCAGAATACCGGCTCGTCTGAACGTTTAGGAAGAGTATTTTTCATGTCGCCTCCTTAAAGAAACAGCGCGATGGCGAGAACAACCAGCGTCACGACGATGGTCACACCCCAGAAACCGGCTATCACCGGTTCCGGTCCCATTTTTTTACCTTTTACCACCACGATGGACGCTTTTGGCGCCAGTTCGAACCAGGTTTTGGTATGCAGCAGGGCCGCAAGCAAGGCTATCAGGTTAATCAGTATGACTATCGGGTTTTGCAGAAAATGTACAAAACCCGCCCAGCTTTCCGGCCCGTTACGTAACGAGAAAACTCCGGCCAGCAGCAAAATGCTGAACCAGACAGCCGGCACCGCTGTGCCTTCGCGCAGCATATAGAAACGGTAGAACGGTAAGCTCTTCCACCAGCTGGCTTTCATCTCACGCACATAGGGTTTACGTTTGCTGCCCGTACTTTGAGTCGTCATATTTTCCTCCCTCATTGCGGTCTCAGCCTCGCTATCATGAAGTCTTTGGAGCTTTCGACTTTACCTTGCTGAATGGCTGCGGCGGGGTCAACGTGCTTCGGACAGACTTCGGAGCAATAACCGACAAACGTACAGCTCCAGACCCCGTTCTGACCGTTTAACTGCGGCATACGTTGTGCCTTGCCGTGGTCACGGTTATCGAGGTTGTAGCGGTGCGCCAGCGTGATAGCGGCCGGGCCGATGAATTCCGGATTCAGGCCAAACTGCGGGCAGGCGGCGTAACACAAACCGCAGTTGATGCAGCCTGAGAACTGATGGTATTTCTCCATTTGTGCAGGCGTTTGTTTACCCGGCCCTTCTCCGACCGTGCGGGTATTGCCGATGATGTAAGGTTTGATAGCTTCCAGACTTTCGATAAAGTGGGTCATATCGACCACCAGGTCACGCTCAACCGGGAAGTTACCTAATGCCTCAATCTGCATACCTTCAGGATATTCCCGCAGGAAGGTTTTGCAGGCCAGCTTCGGCACCCGATTGACCATCATTCCGCACGAGCCACAAATTGCCATACGGCATGACCAGCGATAAGAAAGGTCAGCGGCCAGATGGTCTTTGATATAGCCCAGAGCATCGAGCAGAGACGTTGTTTCATCGAAAGGCACGTCATACACCACCGGATGCGGCGCGCTGTCCGTTTCCGGGTTATAGCGCATGATTTCAACCTTCAGGCTGCGCATTTTAGCCACGTGATTGCTCCTTATCTTTTTTATCGTGAGTCTCAGATTCCCCGCCGTAAACGCGTTTTGCCGGTGGCAGCGTGGTAATTTTCACGTCTCCGTATTCCAGACGCGGGGCGGAATCTGGCTGATAAAAGGCCAGAGTATGCTTGAGGAAATTCACGTCATCGCGTTCTGTACAGCCTTCATCGAGACGCTGGTGCGCGCCGCGTGATTCACGACGATTGATCGCGGAATGTGCCATACATTCGGCCACTTCCAGACCATGTCCCAGTTCGATGGTGTACAGAAGATCCGTATTGAAAACGCTGGAGGTATCCTGAATTTTCACCCGTTTGAAGCGTTCTTTCAGTTCGGCCAGCTTATCGATGGTTTTTTGCATCAGCTCAGTGGTGCGGTAAATCCCGCAGCCTTCTTCCATCGCCAGACCCATTTCGTCGCGGATGGCGGCCCAGCTTTCGTTGCCTTCCTGCGCCATGAGTGCGGCCAGACGGTTTTCGATATCACGCACCTGCGCGTCGAGTGCGGCGCTGTTTCCGGTGTCTTTAGTTTCGGCGGCGCGTTCTGCGGCTTTTTCACCGGCCATACGCCCGAACACGACCAGTTCTGCCAGCGAGTTGGAGCCCAGTCGGTTGGCGCCGTGCAGACCGACGGACGAACATTCACCGACCGCAAACAGTCCTTTGATGCGGGTTTCACACTGCGCATCCGTTTCGATACCACCCATGGTGTAGTGCGCGGTCGGGCGCACAGGGATCGGATCGGTAATCGGATCGACGCCGACGTAAGCTTTTGCCAGCTCACAAATGAACGGCAGACGTTCGCGCAGTTTCTTCTCGCCGAGATGACGTAGATCCAGATACACAACGTCGCCACGCGGCGTTGAGATGGTTCGGCCAGCACGCCATTCGTGCCAGAAGGCCTGAGAAACTTTGTCGCGCGGACCCAGCTCCATGTATTTATTTTTCGGCTCACCCAGCGGCGTTTCCGGTCCCATGCCGTAATCCTGCAAATAACGGTAACCGTCTTTATTAACCAGAATACCGCCTTCACCACGGCAGCCTTCTGTCATCAGAATGCCGGAACCCGGCAGGCCGGTAGGATGATATTGCACGAACTCCATATCACGCAGCGGAATGCCGTGACGGAACGCCATACCCATACCGTCACCAGTAACTATACCGCCGTTGGTGTTGTAGCGGTAAACGCGGCCTGCGCCGCCAGTGGCCATGACTACCGCGTTGGCACGGATTTGCACGTGTGTGCCTTCCATCATATTGATGGCGACCACGCCGCGCACCTGGCCTTCATCAACCAGAATGTCGAGAACGAAATGCTCGTCGAAGCGTTTGATTTGCGGGTATTTCAGTGAGGTCTGGAACAGCGTGTGCAGCATGTGGAAGCCGGTTTTATCCGCCGCAAACCACGTGCGTTCGATCTTCATTCCACCAAAGCGGCGGACATTGACTGAACCATCATCCTTACGGCTCCAGGGGCAACCCCACAGCTCAAGCTGGGCCATTTCAGTCGGGCATTGATGAACGAAATGATCTACCACGTCCTGCTCACACAGCCAGTCGCCTCCGGAAACGGTATCCTGGAAGTGAAAATCAAAGCTGTCGTGATCTTGCGTTACAGCGGCAGAACCGCCTTCGGCTGCCACGGTGTGACTGCGCATAGGGTACACTTTCGAAATCAACGCGATATTCAGGTTGGGATTGGCTTCCGCTGCGGCTATTGCTGCGCGTAAACCCGCCCCACCTGCACCTATAATTGCAATGTCGGCGTTAAAGGTTTGCACTGCATTCCTCCACTATCATCAATGAGATCGGGTTTGAAACACCCGCGAAAAGCTCTTCATAATCGAAGAGTTAGTGAACCCCGATGACATACAGGCGCTGTCCCGGCGGGTAATATTCTTATTATTTGTAAGGGAATTATCATACCAAAGGGGTAGGGGTGGTAATTTGATGTGATCGCGCATTTGGGCTTTATCTGCTTCACGCTTCGCAAAATGAGATATTTGTTTGCCTGCGGGGATGCGGGTAGACTGCATGACTTTTCTGAATTCGGAGTAAATCACCATGAGCGAAACAGCAAGCTGGCAACCCAGTGCTCCTGTCGCCAATTTGTTGAAGCGTGCGGCTATCCTCGCTGAGATTCGACGTTTCTTTGCCGATCGCGGCGTACTGGAAGTTGAAACTCCGGCAATGAGCCAGGCCACGGTGACCGACATTCATCTGGTGCCGTTCGAGACGCGTTTTGTCGGGCCGGGGGCGGCTGATGGCATGACGTTATATCTGATGACCAGCCCGGAATATCACATGAAACGTCTGCTGGCAGCAGGCAGCGGACCGATTTATCAGATGGGACGCAGTTTCCGTAATGAGGAAGCGGGCCGTCATCACAATCCTGAATTCACCATGCTCGAATGGTATCGTCCGCGTTATGACATGTACCGCCTGATGAATGAAGTGGATGATTTACTCCAGCAGGTCCTCGACTGCGATACAGCTGAAACGTTGTCTTATCAGCAGGCATTTACCCGCCATCTGAATGTAGACCCGTTATCTGCCGATAAAACCGAGCTGCGCGAAGCTGCGGCGAAACTGGATTTGTCCAATATCGCGGATACCGAAGAAGATCGCGATACGCTGTTGCAGTTGCTGTTTACCATGGGCGTTGAGCCGCATATCGGTCGCGATAAACCGACGTTCGTTTATCACTTCCCGGCGACCCAGGCGTCTCTGGCAGAAATCAGCACTGAAGATCACCGTGTCGCGGAACGTTTCGAGGTCTATTACAAAGGCATCGAGCTGGCGAACGGTTTCCGTGAGCTGACCGATAGCCGTGAGCAGCGTCAGCGTTTTGAGCAGGACAACCGTAAGCGTGCGGCGCGTGGCCTGCCGCAGCATCCTATCGATAACAATCTGCTGGATGCATTAGAACATGGTATGCCGGAGTGTTCGGGTGTGGCGCTGGGCGTTGACCGTCTGATTATGATTGCGCTGGGCGCTGCCAGCCTGAGCGATGTGCTGGCCTTCCCGGTCACACGCGCCTGATAAACGTTTAAGCCCTGATCTCAAGGTCAGGGCTCCCTCCTCAATATCCCTTTCACGCCCCATTATTGTGCAATAAACCCAAAATCGCGCATTTCATGAAACAAAAGTACTCAAATTGCGCAACGCTGATTTTAAAGTTTCAGTGTCAGGCTTCGGTCGGCAAACCGCTTCAACAGGGCATTGCGGGTGCCTTAACTGAAATTTTTCTGCTGCTGGCCTGATTTATGCATTACCGGATCATCACTCATCATCCGGAAAACCCGATATGTCAGAATCCAACGACAAAGAACTTCTTTATGGACTGGAAGAACGCATTGCACCGGCACCGGCATTTTTCACCGCCATCCAGCATGTGCTGGCGAGCGTGGTCGGGATTATCACGCCGCCGCTGATTATCGGCTCGGTTCTCGGGCTTAATGCGTATCTGCCGTATCTCATCAGTATGTCTTTACTGGCGTCCGGCATCGGGACATTTATTCAGGCGCGCCGGTTTATGTCGGTCGGCGCAGGCATGATTTGTCTGCAGGGCACCAGCTTTGCGTTTTTGGGGGTGATCCTCTCCGGCGGCATGATGGTCAAAGGGCGCGGCGGTTCGCCGGAAGACATCATGGCGATGATTTTCGGGGTGAACTTTGTTGCGGCCTTTATCCCGCTGCTAGTCAGCCGGTTTATCGGCCAGATGCGCCGCGTGTTTACGCCACTGGTGAGCGGCACCGTCATTGCGCTGATCGGCATCAGCCTGATTAAAGTCAGTATTACCGACTGGGCGGGCGGTCATGGCGCAACGAATTTCGGCGCACCGGCCAATCTCGGGCTGGGCGCACTGACGTTGCTGGTGATTGTCGCCTGCAACCGTATTAACGTGCGCTGGCTGCGTCTTTCCTCCATCGTTCTGGGGATTGTTGTCGGTTGCCTCGCCGCGGCACTGACCGGCCATCTTAGTGCGAAACCGTTGCAAGGCGACTGGTTTGCGTTGCCGCAACTTTTCCGTTTTGGCTTTAAATTCGACTGGATTATTTTCGTGCCGATCGCCCTGGTCTCGTTTATCAGCATTCTGGAAGCCGTGGGCGATCTGACCGCCAACTGCATGTTGTCGCAGCAGCCAATTGAGGGGGAAAGCTTCCGTAAACGCCTTAAGGGCGGCATTCTGGCCGACGGCATCAGCTGTCTGATCGCCGCGGCATTTTCCTCGTTCCCGAATACGACCTTTGCGCAAAACAACGGTGTTATCCAGATGACCGGCGTCGCCAGTCGCTATGTCGGTATGTATATCGGCGCGGTATTATTAGTACTGGGCTTGTTCCCGTTTATCGGCGAAATCCTGCAGCAAATTCCGGCACCCGTTCTGGGCGGCGCAACGCTGGTGATGTTTGGCAGCGTAGTCGCGGCGGGCATCCGTATCATGACGCAGTCACCGGTCGGGCGTCGCGAAATGCTGATTATCGCCATTGCCTTTGGCATCGGTCTTGGCATTGAAGCCGTGCCGGATGTGCTCAGCCAGTTCCCGCCAATCGTCGGCAATATCTTCGGGCATGCGGTGACCAGCGGCGGCGTTATCGCTATTCTGCTGAATCTCCTGATGCCGGCGGAACGACTGACTATCGCCCCTGAAGAGGTAAAAGTTCACTGATCTCCCGCGCGTTGCGCCCCTGGATCAGCAGACAGGGCATAACTGAGCTGACTCACTTTTTGAATTTACTGACCTTAAAAAGGAAGTCAGACATGTCAGAGCAACGCACGTGGATCAAGAATCCGCTGGCCGTTTTTACCGCTAATGAACTCGATGCCCGCGGCGGCATCGTCATCGAAGGGCAGAAAATTACTGAGTTGCTGGCCGCCGGTCAGCAGCCTTCACAACCGGTGGATCATATCTTTGATGCCTCAGAATCTGTTCTGCTGCCGGGGCTGATTAACACCCATCACCATTTTTATCAGACACTGACCCGCGCCTGGGCGCCCGTGGTCAACGTGCCGTTATTTCCGTGGCTGAAAAAGCTCTATCCCGTTTGGGCGCGTTTAGGGCCAGATGCGCTGAGACTGGCCAGCCGCGTCGCAATGGCTGAGTTGCTGCTTTCCGGTTGCACGACTACCACCGATCACCACTATCTTTTCCCACAGGGCATGGAAGAAGCCATCGACGTGCAGGTTGATGTCGTGCGTGAACTGGGCATGCGCGCTTTGCTGACCCGCGGCTCGATGAGTCTCGGCGAGGAACAGGGCGGTCTGCCACCGGAACAAACGGTGCAATCGGGCGAGGTGATTTTACAGGACAGCCAGCGTCTGATTGACCGCTATCACCAGCGCGGTGAGGGCGCATGGATGCAGATTGCGCTGGCGCCGTGTTCACCGTTTTCTGTCACAACAGAGATTATGCGTGAGAGTGCGATGCTGGCGCAGCGGGAAGACGTCCGGCTGCATACGCATCTGGCGGAAACGCTGGATGAAGAACAGTTTTGCCTGAAAATGTTTGGCCTGCGCACCGTCGATTATCTGGAAAGCGTCGGCTGGCTGAGTGACCGGACGTGGTTGGCGCACGGCATTCATTTTAACGACGACGAAATCCGGCGTCTGGGCGCAGCGGGAACCGGTATCTGCCATTGTCCGGTGTCGAATATGCGGCTGGCTTCCGGCATGTGTCCCACACGGGATCTGGAAGCCGCAGGCGTGCCAATCGGTCTGGGCGTGGACGGTTCGGCGTCGAACGATGCCTCGAATCTGATGTATGAAGCGCGACAGGCCTTGTATCTGCAACGTCTGAAATACGGGGCAGAATACGTCACGCCGGAAAGAGTGCTGGGCTGGGCGACGCGCGGCTCGGCAACACTTATCGGACGCGATGATATTGGTCAGATTGCAGTAGGTAAACAGGCCGATCTGGCGCTGTTTAAACTCGATGAATTACGTTTCAGCGGCAGTCATGATCCGATTGCCGCACTGTTATTGTGTGGTGCGGAAAAAGCCGACCGGGTAATGGTTGGCGGTATATGGCGGGTGATCGACGGCCAAATCGTCGGCATGGATATCAAATCGCTGATATCACATCACCGTAAAGCGGCAGCGGCGCTGATCGCAGATATTTAATTCCGGCACGTAAAATTGTGGCGTAAAAAAGGGCAGAGAAATCTGCCCTTTTTGCTGTTCTTTAACTGCTTACTTAAGCGCTATAAATCGACTGCTATAAATCGCCCGGTGAGCGCGAACTGTTCCCGCTGCGGCCACTGCCGCTACTGCTGGTAAAGGTCGCGTTATTACCATTTTGCGCACGATGCAGCGTTTCCATCCGCACCTGGAATGGCGGGAACGGCAGGGTAATGCCGTGCTCACGGAATCCGGCCAGGATCAGCTGATGGATTTCGTGGCGAAGCGGCATACGGTGTGCCATTTCAGCGGCATGCATGCGCAGTTCGAAAATCTGGATCCCCTGCTGCAGATCGACCAGATAAGCTTCCGGCGCAGGCATATCCAGCACCAGCGAGCAGCGGTGCGCCGCATTGAGCAGAATTTCCGTCACTTCTTCCGTGTTGGCTTCCGACGGAGCAGGAACGGTCAGTACCACACGGGTTACCGAATCAGACAGAGACCAGTTGATGAACTGTTCGGTGATAAAGGCCTTGTTCGGCACGATAATCTCTTTGCGGTCCCAGTCGGCAATCGTGGTGGCACGGGTGTTGATCTTAGTGATGCTGCCGGTCAGATTGCGGATCGTCACGGTATCGCCGATACGGATCGGTTTTTCAAACAAGATGATCAGGCCGGAAATAAAGTTGGCGAAGATCTCCTGCAAACCAAAGCCGAGACCGACACCGAGCGCGGCGACCAGCCATTGCAGTTTTGCCCATTCGATGCCGATCAGCGAGAAGCCGGTCAGTCCACCAATCAGCAGCAACACGTATTTGGTTACGGTCAGCACGGCATAACCGGTGCCCGGCGTCAGATCCAGATGTTGCAGCAAGGCCAGTTCCAGCAACGCGGGCAGATTACGTACCAGCTGCGTGGTGATAATCAGCACCAGAATGGCGATCAGCACAGATCCCAGCGTGATCGGCTGCATGCTTTCCACGCCCTGCACGGTGGAGGAAACCTGCCACAGATGAATATTTTCCAGGAACGAGAAGGCTGAGTGGATCTCAGACCACAGGAAGATCACCGAGATCAGCGCGATCAGCGTCAGCAGTGAACGAACGAGGCGCAGCGATTGCGCGGAGATCGCATCCAGATCGACCACCGGTTCTTCTACTTCAACCGTGCCTTCATTACTGGTGCTGATATGATTCGCATCTTCCTCGCCACGGGCGCGCTGATTCAGCATTTCTGCACGGCGCTGTTTGGCGCGCTCAAATGCGATACGGCGGCGCTGAATCAGCATCCAGCGGCGGATAATGTGATAAATCACCAGCAGGACGAACCAAATGGCGACTGAGGTTTCCAGACGCGCCAGCAGCGCCTGTGACGTCGCCAGATAGCCCAGCAGCGAGGCCAGTGCAGCGACAATCGGCGCGCCCAGCAGCATCCACCACAGCGTATTGTTGATGACGTTTTCGCTGTTGCCCTTTTTATCGTGATACAGCGGAATACCGGCACGTTTCAGGCTGTGAGTCACCAGCGCCACCACCAGACACAGAATGACGAAGCATAACCGCCCGAGCGTGTTGGAGAATTCGCGGTCATTCAGATTATCGAAGGTAATCAGCGCCATAATCAGCGGCACCATTACCCAGATGGACAACGCGTAATAGCGCAGTGCGCGTGAAACGGCTCGCTGGGGCCAGCCGAAGTGTGCCACAAATAATCCCTGAGGATGTGCCAGCGCGGCGCTGACCATAAACGCCCACAGAATGGGCAACGTGGCAGTCACGCCATCACCAATCGCTACCGCAATCGGATACGGCCAGGCACTTTGCAGGCCGAAGCCAAGCGCGGCCCACAACACCGGCAGCGGCATTGCCACCAGAATCGACCAGAATACGGTGCGCATCGTCAGCGAGAAATGATCCTGCGTGACTTTGCCGACCTTGCTGCTGGCGCGCGCCAGGAATGCGTAATAGTGCTTGCGGGAACTGATGCTGATAATCACCAGAATCAGCGCACCGAACAGCGGCAGCAGCGTTTCTTTACTGGTGACCATCATCATGGAAGCGCCACCAAGCTGGGTCAGTGAATCGAGCGAGACCAGACGTTTCAGATCATGTGCCACCTGCACCGGATAAGAAATCCCGATAGCGCTGACGTCCGCCACCCAGAACAGATAGCGGTGCGCGGCTTCATGTACGTCATTCAACGCTTCGACCAGCTGGCTGTTGGCCACTTTCAGCTTGGTCAGTTCAAGAATTTGTGTATCGCAGCCCGAGAGCAGGGAATTGAGCAAATCACGCTGAGTCCGCAACTGGGCATCGAGAATTTTCTGCTGTGCCGCGGTCAGCGGTTTACCGTCGTCCTGCCTTGCCTGACGGTAAATCGGCTGCTTATCGAGGAGATCTTCATAATGCAGACGCTGAACGCGCAGCTGGCCCATATCGCGGTCAAGCTGTTGCGGTTTCGGCATATCCGGCAGACGTGCTACCTGCGCCCGCAGCGTTTCTCCCAGAAGATTAGACGCGCCCAGCCACTGCGCCTGTTCGCGAATGGTATTAATCGCCTGACGTACTTGCTGAGTCTGAGCGGCAGCCTGACGCTGCTGGGAGGAAATCAGATCCATCCGCTGCGCCTGTTGATTCAGTGCCAGTGACAACTCGCGGTTGGACTGTAACTGCTGGCTGATAGAATGCGGCAGTTCGCCACTTTGCTCGGCCAGCAGCTCGGTTTTTTCAAGCGCCTGTTCGGCTTCACGCTGGCGCTGATTATTGAGCGTATTGCGTAAAGCCTGTAATTGTTGATCCAGATAATCGGCGCGCTTTTTGTAGAGATCGGTGCGCATCCGCGACAGTTCCTGCCGGTTATTGGCAGAAAGCTGAGCCAGCTCGAGCTCATCGACTTTGGCTTTTCGCGCGGCAGATTCAGCCTGCAGCGCACTGAGTTGCGCCTGTGCGAGAGGGGATGACGTCGCAGCCGTCGCAGCCGCCTGCATCCGCTGCTCAATGTCACCGAGCGCATTACGGGCTTCAGACTGTTGCTGCGGGATCAGGCTGAGAGAATCGCTGATATCGCGGGAACGGTCCTGCTCCTGGCGTAACTGACGGGTTTCTTCCAGCTGCTGGCTGCTGACCTGCAGAATTTGCTGCTCGAGCTGAGCGGTGGGAATGCTGTCATCAACCGCTGGCGGTTTATCCGGCTGATTTTGTAATTCCAGACGCAGGGCCTGCGTCAGTTTTGGAAAGTCATCAATGACTCTTTGGTACTGTTCGGTGCGACCGGCTGAAACACTGGCTTCATTCAGCCAGTTGAGTGCGCTTTGCAGCGCCTCAACTACCTGCGTCTGATTGGCCATTTCTTTGTTGGCTTCCGCCTGTTTCAGTTCCTGTTTGAGCTGATCTTCAGTTGGCGCTGCACCCGCCATCAATGGCAGGGACAGCAATACACTCATCAGCAAGGCGGGGATCAGGCGCACTCGGTCACATCCTTTTTTTCAGTTCTTTATGTCAGTTCAGTCTGAACTTAGTAGTCTTTAGGCGCTTGTGGTTCAGCTGTCGCCACACCAGCCGGTGTTTCTTTTGTGACAGGCGCTTCTGCGGCCACAGGTTCCCCGACTGCTGGTTCTGCAACTACTGGTTCTATGACCACCGGCTCAACAACTACCGGTTCTACCGTTGCAGTTGCGGGGGTGCGCAGAGCTTCGGCGAATGGTTCGCCCATGCGGGTGACGGTGCCGTTTTTCAGATTTGGCATGAAACGGGTCTGGTTGGCGGCAAACAGGTTGATCACTGTAGAACCCAGCTTGAAGCGGCCCATTTCCTGACCTTTTTCCAGTGCGATGGCACCTTCTAAGCCTGCAGCCGGATAGGTCCAGCGCTTGATGATGCCTTCACGCGGTGGCGTGACACAGCCTGCCCAGACGGTTTCGATACTGCCGACAATCGTTGCCCCGACCAGAATCTGCACCATCGGCCCAAATTCAGTATCAAAGACGCAGATGACCCGCTCGTTACGGGCGAACAGATTTGGCACGTTGGCAGCGGTCAGCGGATTTACAGAGAACAAATCGCCCGGCACATAAATCATTTCGCACAGCACGCCGTCGCACGGCATATGCACGCGGTGATAATCGCGCGGTGCCAGATAAATGGTGGCGAACTGGCCGTCTTTGAACTGCTCAGCCAGCAGATAGTTACCCGCCAGCAGCGCTTCTAAACTGTAGAAATGGCCTTTCGCCTGGAAGAGTTTGCCATCGGTAATTGCGCCTAACTGGCTGACTGCACCGTCGGCTGGCAGGCAAAGCATGTCTAAGCCGCTGACTACCGGACGTGCGCCATCACGCAGCGGACGAACGAAGAATTCGTTGAATGTCGCGTAAGATTTCAGATCCGGATTTTGTGCTTCTTTCATGTCCACGTTATAAAAACGCGCAAACGCTTTGATTACCCAGTGGGTCAGCGTGGCTGCGCGTTTATCTGCGCCCCAGCCTGCAAGACGGGTCAGTCCTTGTTTAGGAAGTAAGTGTTGCAGTTTGATTTTGATACTGTCCAGCACGGGGAGAACCTCTTGGATGGAATGAATGACCGGTGTTACCGGCCATTTTGCAGGAAACCCTGAATCTTGTTCAGGGTCACGCAGTGTTGTATGGCGGAGGATTGTAACGGGGTGAAATCAACGGTTCAACTTCCGTTAACTTCACCCGTTTGCCATTAACATGTTAATTCAATTAATTAGCATTAAAGCGCGTCAAAGTTTTTACGCGTTTTTACGTCTTCCATGCTTTCCAAAATACGGTGGTAGTTGTCGAAACGTTCTTCGGCAATTTCGCCACGGTCTACGGCGTCGCGGATCGCACATCCCGGATCACTGCCGTGTTTGCAGTCACGGAATTTACAGTAGCCGAGGAAAGGACGGAATTCGACAAAGCCCTGGGTGATTTGCTCTGGCGCAAGGTGCCACAGACCAAATTCACGCACGCCCGGAGAATCGATCACATCACCGCCATGCTGGAAGTGATACAGACGCGCGGCGGTGGTGGTGTGCTGACCCAGACCTGAGTTATCAGAGACTTCATTCACCACAATTTGTTTTTCATCCGGTGGCAGAAGAGCGTTCAGCAGGCTCGATTTCCCCACACCGGACTGACCCGCGAAAATACTGATGCGGTCGGTCAGCGCTTTTTCAAACGCCGGCATGCCTTCGCCGGTCTGACTCGACACTTCGAGTACGCGGTAATTAATATTGCGATAGATATCCATCATGCCCTGAACGAATTTACGACCTTCGTCGTCGAGCAGATCAATTTTGTTGAGCACAATCAGCGGCTCAACTTCAACGGTTTCGCACGCAACCAGATAACGGTCGATAATATTCAGCGACAGTTCCGGAAGAATGGCGGAGACAATGACAATCTGGTCAATGTTCGCGGCGATGGGTTTTACGCCATCATAGAAATCAGGGCGTGTCAGAACGGATGTGCGTTCGTGTACCGCCTCGACGATACCTTTCACACTGGTGTTTTCCCCGGCGCGCCAAACAACGCGGTCACCGGTGACCAGAGAACGGATGGTACGGCGGATATTGCAACGGTGCTGGCTGCCGTCGGCCGCTTCAACGTCCGCATGCATCCCGAAACGGCTGATGACAACGCCGTCCTGCGGTTCGCCATGCAGAGAATCGTCCAGCTCTTTCCGTTTGTCGGTCTGTGTCAGACGACGCTGATGGTTAGTCTGAACGCGACGTTGTTGCCCTTTAGACAGTTTTGACTTAGTCACTGCGCCTCACTTGACTGGCTTTAATCGCTCGGTGCGACCAAAACGACTATGATACCAGCTATTTTATATTAAATGCCCGAATGACGGAGATCTCCGTCAACTCTCTACTTTGTAACAGGACACATCATGGCTGCAAATGACTCGAACTTAATTTGGATCGACCTGGAAATGACCGGTCTGGATCCTGAACGTGACCGTATTATCGAGATTGCGACGCTGGTGACCGACGCGCATCTGAACATTCTGGCTGAAGGGCCGGTGATGGCAGTACATCAGTCTGACGCTCAGCTGGCGCTGATGGATGACTGGAATGTGCGCACGCACACCGGCAGCGGTCTGGTTGAACGTGTAAAAGCCAGCCCGTTTGATGACAATGCGGCGCAGCAAAAAACCATCGAGTTCCTGCGCGAGTGGGTTCCGGCAGGTAAATCGCCGATTTGTGGCAACAGCGTCGGGCAAGACAGACGTTTCCTGTTTAAGTACATGCCGGAGCTGGAAGCGTATTTCCATTATCGCTATCTGGACGTCAGCACGCTCAAAGAACTTGCGCGTCGCTGGAAGCCGGAAGTGCTGGGCGGCTTTAAGAAGCAGAATACCCATCAGGCACTGGATGATATCCGTGAATCCGTGGCCGAGTTGGCGTATTACCGTGAGCACTTCATCCAGCTTTAAGCTTTCTTGGATATACCTGAAATCTTTTTTATTACGCCGCGGAACACGAAATCACCGTGTTTCGCTGATTAAATCACCGGGTTGGTGGTTTAATCAGCACTTGAACGAAAAATTCATTTTTTTGCTTTCAGGGGCTTGCGGCAGAAAGGATTTCTCGTATAATGCGCACCCCGTACCGATGAAGAATTTCGTTGAGTGCGCAGAGCGGGAATAGCTCAGTTGGTAGAGCACGACCTTGCCAAGGTCGGGGTCGCGAGTTCGAGTCTCGTTTCCCGCTCCAAATTTTTAAGTTGTACAGATTTAAAGATTCTAGATGTAGAAAATGCAGTGCCATGCGACGCGGGAATAGCTCAGTTGGTAGAGCACGACCTTGCCAAGGTCGGGGTCGCGAGTTCGAGTCTCGTTTCCCGCTCCAAAATTTCAAAGACTGTACTTTTTTGTAAATGACAGTACAGCAGATGCCAGACACTTCAATGCGGGAATAGCTCAGTTGGTAGAGCACGACCTTGCCAAGGTCGGGGTCGCGAGTTCGAGTCTCGTTTCCCGCTCCAATTTTCTTCTTCGATACAAAATCATTTCTTTATGCCTTTCTGGTGCATATTTCGTGCGCGAATGAAACAATCATTACACGGTTTGTATTATTTTTTTAAACAGACTTATCCACAGGTTTAGTTGTTTTTTTACACTGTCTGTTTTCTGCGCTTGCCATATTGCCAAAATCTAACTTATTGATTTAAATAGTAATGAATTTATAACGAAACGTTATGACGATCTCTTGCTCTTTTTTTTGCACTTGATTGGCAAAGCATTTTTATTTTTATGCACAGAAAATTATGCAATGCAGATCAGCGTTTTTTGGGAAATGTTATGCATCCCTTGGCAAACCTTTTTCCACCGCGCGAATCAGCCGTTTCTGCTGTAATGTTTGCACTTCGACACGATGTTCATTTCTTCTTTCTACCTGTTGAGCGATAGCCCAGCTGATATGTTCATCCAGTAGCGCATTTTCCCCTTCACGTGAATGCAGAGAATTCATCACTTCCGGCGAGTAGGGCGCATTGCCCAATGCCACCGCAATATTGCGCAGCCAGCGCAGATGTCCGATACGCCGTATCGGCGATCCTTCCGTGATGCGTAAAAATTTTTCTTCCGTCCAGCCAAACAAAGTCATCAGTTCCGGCGCATGCAGCGCGGCACGCGGACTAAAATCTTCTTCATCAGTCAGTTGTGAATAACGGTTCCACGGGCAAATCAGCTGGCAGTCATCGCAGCCATAGATGCGGTTACCCATCAGCGGGCGGAATTCTTCCGGTATCGCGCCTTCGAGTTCGATAGTCAGGTAGGAAATACAGCGACGGGCGTCAACGGTATAAGGCGCGACAATGGCGCCGGTCGGACAAGTGGTGATGCACGCCACGCATTTCCCGCATTTTTCTTCCTGGGGCTGATCGACGGGTAAAGGCAAATCAATCAGCAGTTCCCCGAGAAAGAACCACGAGCCGGAATCACGGTTAAGAATAAGTGAGTGTTTACCAACCCAGCCAAGACCGGCTTTCGCCGCCAGCGGGCGTTCCATGACCGGTGCGGAATCCACAAAAGGACGGAAAGTGACAGTCTGATCCGTCTGTTCAGTGCAATGTGCCTGGATCATGTCGCCCAGTTTTTTCAGGCGCTGGCGCAACACCTTGTGATAGTCGCGCCCCAGGGCATAACGGCTGACGTAACCCAGTTGCGGATTATTCAGGGTTTTGGCAAAGGCGGCTTTGGCAGGCAGATAATTCATACGCACGCTGATCACCCGCAGCGTGCCGGGCAGTAATTCATGCGGGCGGGCACGCAGCATGCCGTGGCGCGCCATCCAGTCCATCTCGCCATGATATTGTTTATCAAGCCAGTCTTGCAGTTTTGGCTCTTCAACAGATAAGTCTGTATCGCAGATGCCAACCTGCTGGAAGCCTAGCGATTGGCCCCATTGCTTGATATGTTGAGCCAGTTGAACGAGATCGAGAGGGAGTGTCATGACGAACCAACGTGAAAAACGAAACGAGGCGAGTTTACCACATTCCGTGTTTTCTGCTGACTGGCTGCGAAAAGCTGAGCGTCAGGCCGCGCAGGAAACGGGGATTTCTCTGTTTACCCTGATGCAGCGTGCGGCTAAAGCCGCTTTTTTGCTGGCGCAGCATGAGTTTCCGCATACACGCCACTGGCTGATTTTAAGTGGCCACGGCAATAACGGCGGCGATGGCTTTGAAGTGGCGCGTCTGGCGAAAACTGCCGGAATTCGCGTGACACTGCTGGCTGTAGAAGGCAGTAAACCGTTGCCTGAAGAAGCGGAAACGGCGCGACAGGGCTGGCTGAAAAGTGGCGGAGATGTCCGTACTGCCGAATCGGCATGGCCGGATGACGCTGATCTGATTATCGATGGTTTGCTCGGCACTGGTTTGTCTTCTGCTCCACGCGCACCTTATGACGCGCTGATAGATGCTATCAACTCAGCATCTTTGCCTGTCGTCTCATTGGATATTCCTTCCGGTCTTGACGCACAAACCGGTCAGGCCGCGGGGAAGGCGGTACACGCCACACACACTGTCAGTTTCATCGCCCTGAAACCCGGTTTACTGACCGGGCAGGCGCGCGATTACACCGGCAAATTGCATTGTAATGCGCTCGGGCTGGAAAGCTGGCTGGGCGGACATCTTGCGCCGTTACAACGTTTAGATGCGACGCAGCTGGGTACATGGCTGCATCCGCGCCGTCCATGTTCTCATAAAGGTGAACACGGGCGTTTACTGGTCGTTGGCGGCGATACCGGTTTTGCCGGTGCTATACGAATGGCGTCGGAAGCCGCGCTGCGTACCGGTGCCGGACTAGTGCGAGTACTCACTCACAAAGAGCACGCAGGTCCTTTACTAACAGCCAGACCTGAACTGATGGTGAAGGAACTCACCGCAGAATCGCTGGATGATGGGCTTGAATGGGCAGATGTATTAGTCATCGGCCCCGGTTTAGGCCAGAAAGAATGGGGCAAACAGGCGGTCGATCGCGTGGCGGAATGGGATAAACCAGCCTTATGGGACGCTGATGCACTTAACCTGCTGGCAATCAATCCACGGAAACGGCAAAATCGCGTACTGACGCCTCATCCCGGCGAAGCGGCCCGTTTACTCGGTTGCAGCGTGAAGGAAATTGAGAGTGACCGCTTACTTTCGGCACAGAAGCTCACGGCCCAATATGGTGGTGTGGTGGTGCTTAAAGGCGCAGGCAGCCTGATTGCCAGTGAACATGGCGAAATGGCTGTGGCGGATGTCGGCAATGCCGGTATGGCATCCGGCGGTATGGGCGACGTGCTTTCTGGTATCATTGGCGGATTGCTGGCTCAGAAACTCAATATATTTGATGCGGCCTGCGCGGGTTCAGTAGTACATGGCGCTGCCGCAGACGAAATTGCCCACCGGCAGGGAACGCGCGGTATGCTGGCAACTGATCTTTTAGCGGTGATTTCCCCGTTAGTTAATCCAGACCTGAAGAAATAGATATCACTGAATGAATCAACTTAATATCTCTTTACCCGACGAAGCGGCAACGCTGCAACTAGGTGCTTCCCTGGCGAAAGCCTGCGAAGGCTCAACGGTTATCCATCTTTATGGCGATCTGGGAGCCGGTAAAACAACCTTTAGCCGGGGATTTCTTCAGGCACTGGGGCATCAGGGCAATGTGAAAAGCCCGACCTATACGCTGGTTGAGCCTTATCAGCTGGAAAAGATTGCCGTCTATCATTTTGATTTATACCGTCTTGCGGATCCGGAAGAACTGGAATTTATGGGGATCCGCGATTATTTCGCGCAGGATGCCATCTGTCTGGTCGAATGGCCGCAGCAGGGCGCGGGCGTGTTACCCGAACCGGATATTGAACTGACGCTGGATTACTGCCAGACCGGGCGTACCGCAAAGCTTGTGGCGGTTTCTGAATCTGGCATAAATTTGCTGCATCGTGTTCAACAGCAAGGATGATCACGCGATGAATTCACGTTTTATCTCTTTATTTACGTCGGCGTCGATTTGTTTATCGGCGCTGATGTTGTTTGCAGTACTGGCATCGCCGGTTTTCGCCGCAGGCATGAAAAACATCAATGTTTCCAACGGACAAACGCAGTCGACAGTTACGATTACGTTTGACGGTTCGCCGGATTACTCCTTTTTTCCGCTGCATAATCCTGAACGTGTGGTGATGGATATCCGCCAGGATGGCGTGATGAAAGGTCTGCCGCTCAATTTCAACGGTCAGAATCTGGTGACGCGTGTGCGTGCCAGTACACCGCCTAATGCACAAAGTCAGCGTCTGGTATTTGAACTGAATCAGAAAGTCAGAACCAACGCGACGAAGCAGAAAGACGGCAGCCAGTATACCGTTGTGTTGACCATGAATGCCGCTGCGCCCGCACCGCGCCGGTCTGCGCCGGTGGTAACGGCCACCAATACGCCTTCGCCAAATGCAGGCAAAACGGTCATACCCTCATCTAAATCTAATCCGTTTACCAACGATCAGACCAAAGTGGTTTCCACTACCGTTGCACCGGATAACTCGCGTTCCTCAACAGTCAGCACCAGCGACAGCAAAATCATTGTCGCGATTGATGCCGGTCACGGCGGACAGGATCCCGGAGCTATCGGCGCAGGCGGTCTGAAAGAAAAAAATGTCACTATCGCTATTGCCCGCAAATTGCAGGCGATTCTGAATGCTGATCCGATGTTCCAGCCGGTATTAACACGTGACGGTGATTACTTTATTTCCGTGATGGGACGTTCCGACGTGGCGCGAAAGAAAAACGCCAACGTGCTGGTTTCCATTCACGCCGATGCCGCGCCAAGCCGCAGCGCACGTGGTGCCTCGGTCTGGGTGCTGTCGAACCGCCGCGCGAACAGCGAAATGGGTAACTGGCTGGAGCAGCACGAGAAGCAATCCGAACTGCTCGGCGGCGCGGGTGATGTGCTGGCGAATACCGCGTCTGACCCGTATCTGAGTCAGGCAGTGCTTGATTTGCAGTTTGGTCACTCCCAACGCGTCGGGTATGACGTTGCGACCCGCGTTCTGCGCGAACTGCGCTCCGTCGGCTCGTTGCATAAAGCGAAACCAGAGCACGCGAGTCTGGGCGTATTGCGTTCGCCGGATATTCCTTCATTGCTGGTGGAAACCGGCTTTATCAGTAACTCAACTGAGGAGCGGCTGCTGGGCAGCAGCGCGTACCAGGATAAAATTGCGAGGGCCATTCACATCGGTCTGCGTAATTATTTCCAGTCGCACCCGATACAAAACGGCCCAAAGGTCGAAAACCGCCCGCTGCTGGCCTCATCAGCAGCGGCGGCAGACAATAGCGCGGCTGCCAGCACCACAAGTCAGCCGGGTCCGATTGAAGTGACCGCTGGTGCAGCCGGTGCCACGCAGATCCATAAAGTGACCCGCGGTGAAACCCTGACCGGTATCGCCAACAGTTACGGCACGACCAACGCAGCGCTGCGTGACCTCAATAAACTGAAAAAAGACGGCGTCTGGGTCGGCCAGCGATTGAAAGTGCCAGCGGGCACCCGCACATCTTCAGGAACAACGGCAAAATCCTCGAAGAAACCGGCGAAACATACGGTTAAACGCGGTGATACGTTGTCGGCAATCGCGAGTAAATATGGTGTCAGTATGAATGACATCAAAACCGCAAATCACATGAAGTCTGGCGAGGTACAGCTCGGCCAAACCTTAACTATTCCACAGTCTTAAGGACGGTTTATAACCGCCTGCCACAGGAGCCGCTATGCCGATCAAGGTACTGCCGCCGCAACTTGCTAACCAGATAGCAGCGGGCGAAGTTGTCGAAAGGCCGGCTTCCGTGGTGAAAGAGCTGGTGGAAAACAGCCTTGATGCGGGCGCTACGCGAATCGATATTGATATCGATCGCGGCGGTGCCAAGCTTATCCGTATTCGGGATAACGGCTGCGGGATCGGCAAAGACGATCTGGCCCTGGCACTGGCACGTCATGCCACCAGTAAAATCACCTGTCTTGACGATCTCGAGGCTATTCTCAGTCTCGGCTTTCGCGGCGAAGCACTGGCGAGTATCAGCTCGGTTTCGCGTCTTATCCTGACATCGCGCACGGCTGAACAAAATGAAGCCTGGCAGGCCTACGCCGAAGGGCGAGATATGGCGGTCACCGTCAAACCGGCTGCGCATCCGCAGGGCTCGACCGTGGAAGTGCTGGATTTGTTCTACAACACGCCCGCCCGCCGTAAATTCATGCGCACCGAGAAAACTGAATTTACCCATATTGATGAAGTCGTTCGCCGGATTGCGCTGGCGCGTTTTGACGTTTCCGTCAATCTGAGCCACAACGGCAAACTTATCCGCCAATATCGCGCTGTCAAAGACCCTTCACAGTCGTCCCGCCGTCTGGCGAGCATTTGCAGCCCGACGTTTGTCGAGCACGCGCTGGAAGTGGAATGGAGTCACGGTGATTTGGCGATACACGGTTGGGTGGCGGATCCGGCCGGTTCGCGCAACCTGACAGACATGCAGTATTGCTATGTGAATAACCGCATGATGAAGGATCGCCTGATAAACCACGCGATCCGTCAGGCATATCAGGATCAGTTGAAAGACGATCAGCAGCCCGCGTATGTGCTTTATCTGGATGTCGATCCGCATCAGGTGGATGTGAATGTGCATCCGGCCAAACACGAAGTGCGTTTCCATCAGTCGCGGCTGGTACATGATTTTATTTATCAGGCGGTAATGTCCGTATTACAGCAGGCGGGCGCGCCGGAGCTCGATGAGCCACAGCTTCAGGAAGATATGCCGCGCTGGCAGCAAGAAAACCGTCAGGCCGCGGGTGGAAATCATTTCTCTCAACCGGCTGAACGCAAATCATCATCAGCGCGTGAAAACAGTACTCATCGTGAAAACAACAGCCCTTCACGTGAAAATGTATTTCCTGAAACGGCACGTGCCAGCCAGCCGAGGGAACCAGCTTTTCGCAGCAATGAACCGGCTTATAATCCTTCTGAAAGTAAAGCGTACGGACGTTTATTGCAGCCCGCGCCCGAGTCATTTTCCTTGCAGGAACCGGCTCCGGTCGTGGCACAGCCCGCTAAGCCTGCCGCAACAGCGGCCCGTACACTGGCTGAACCGGCGCTGGAATCGCACAGTCAGAGTTTCGGGCGTGTGCTGACGGTCTGTTCGGCGGAATATGCATTGCTTGAGCGCGGCAAACAGCTGGTGCTGCTGTCGTTGCCGGTGGCCGATCGCTGGCTGAAACGGGCGCAGCTGACACCACCGGAAGAAGGGTTACGTCCACAGCCGCTTTTAATCCCGCTGAAACTGAATGTGAGTAAAGAAGAGGCCGCTGTCATGGCGCGCCATCAGACGTTATTACAGCATTTTGGTTTAGAAATGCTCAATGAGTCGCATCGTGTGACGGTTCGCGCGGTACCTTTACCATTACGCCAACAAAATTTACAAAAGTTGATACCTGATCTGTTAGGTTACCTTGCTGTTCAGCAGGAGGTGACTTCTGATGCGGTAGCCATGTGGTTTGCCCGCCACTGTGGCTGCGAGCACGAGGTATGGACGATTTCACAAGCCATACAATTACTCACGGATGTTGAGCGTCTTTGCCCGCAGTTGGTGAAATCGCCTCCGTCCGGACTTCTGCAACCTCTTGATTTACAGCCCGCGCTGGCGGCTTTTAAGCATGACTGACTCTGAAAACAACGCGCTTCCCCCTGCTATTTTTATAATGGGGCCGACCGCATCCGGTAAAACGGCACTCGCGATGTCGCTGATGAATCATCTTCCCGTTGAGTTAGTCAGCGTGGACTCTGCTTTAATCTATCGTGGGATGGATATCGGTACTGCCAAGCCGACGGCGGAAGAACTGGCGCAGGCGCCGCACCGCCTGATCGACATTCTGGATCCGGCTGAGGCTTATTCCGCCGCTGACTTTCGTCGCGACGCATTACGCGAAATGGCTGAAATAACCTCACGCAATAAGATCCCGTTATTGGTAGGTGGGACTATGCTTTATTTCAAGGCATTGCTTGAAGGACTTTCCCCGTTACCACCGGCTGACCCTGAGGTTCGTGAACGTATCGAAAAGCAGGCAGCAGAGCAGAGTTGGGAAGCGCTTCATGACCAATTGCGCGAGATAGATCCCGTGGCGGCAATGCGAATTCATCCGAATGATCCGCAGAGACTGTCCAGAGCACTGGAAGTTTTTTTTATTTCGGGTAAAACTTTAACGGAACTGACTAAAATTTCGGGTGAAACATTGCCCTATCGCGTTCAGCAGTTTGCGATTGCACCGACCCGGCGTGAATTATTACATGCGCGGATCGAGGAACGTTTTAGTCAGATGTTGTCCAATGGTTTTGAAGACGAAGTCAAGACGCTGATAGCTCGGGGCGATTTGCATACCGATTTGCCTTCTATTCGCTGTGTAGGCTATCGCCAGATGTGGTCATATTTATCTGGTGAATTCGATTACGATGAAATGGTTTATCGTGGTGTTTGCGCGACACGACAGCTGGCCAAACGTCAGATGACCTGGTTGCGAGGTTGGGAGGGTGTCGAATGGCTCGATTCTGAGAAGCCAGAAGAGGCCCTAAACCGTGTAATTCAGGTTGTTAGTGCATAGGTTGGGTGATTGTGTACAATTGATGAGTACTCAGCGCGCAAATTTTTTATGTGATTTATTTTCGAGCCGATAGGCTCAAAGTTACAAACAACAAACTAATAAGGAAAAGATAGAATGGCTAAGGGGCAATCTTTGCAAGATCCGTTCCTGAACGCATTGCGTCGTGAACGTGTTCCGGTTTCTATTTACTTGGTGAATGGTATTAAGCTGCAAGGCCAGATTGAGTCTTTTGACCAGTTTGTCATTCTGTTAAAAAATACGGTAAGCCAGATGGTGTATAAACACGCTATCTCCACCGTAGTGCCTTCCCGCCCGGTGTCACACCATAGCAATAATCCAGGTTCGGGCAGCACCAACAATTATCACCAAGGTAGTACTCCGTCTGCGCAACAGCCGCAGCAGGAAAACGATGACGCTGAATAAAGCGCAACGTTGGTCAACCACGAAGGGGTTCATAAGTATTCCGATTATGCTTATGACCCCCCGGCTGGCGAATTTTTCCCAAATGAGAGGTCGCAAGCTTGTTTGACCGTTATGAAGCCGGTGAGCAGGCCGTACTGGTTCATATCTATTTCTCGCGAGACAAAGACACAGAGGATCTGAGCGAATTTGAATCGCTGGTTTCTTCTGCAGGTGTAGAGGCGTTGCAAGTCGTCACCGGGAGCCGTAAGGCACCGCACCCAAAATACTTTGTCGGTGAAGGAAAGGCCCAAGAAATCGCAGATGCCGTCAAAGCAACGGGCGCTTCTGTCATCCTGTTTGATCACGCCTTGTCCCCCGGCCAGGAAAGAAACCTGGAAGCCTTTTGCGAATGTCGCGTTGTCGACCGCACCGGATTGATATTAGATATTTTTGCCCAGCGGGCCCGAACACACGAAGGTAAGTTACAAGTAGAACTGGCGCAATTACGCCACATTGCTACCCGACTGGTTCGTGGCTGGACGCACCTTGAACGACAGGGCGGCGGTATTGGCGCACGTGGTCCGGGTGAAACCCAGCTCGAAACTGACCGCCGTTTACTACGCGACAGAATTACTTTAATCCTCAGCCGTCTTGAAAAAGTGGCTAAGCAGCGTGAACAGGGGCGCCGTTCACGCGTTCGTGCGGATATTCCGACGGTGTCTTTGGTTGGATATACCAACGCCGGGAAGTCCACACTCTTTAATCGTATTACTCAGGCCGATGTTTATGTGGCCAATCAGTTGTTTGCTACGCTCGATCCTACGCTGCGCCGCATTATGGTGGCAGATGTCGGGGAAACAGTTTTGGCGGACACCGTAGGGTTTATTCGTCACCTGCCCCATGATTTGGTTGCGGCCTTTAAAGCAACGTTGCAGGAAACCCGACAGGCATCTCTGTTATTACATGTTATTGATGCAGCGGACATCCGTGTTCAGGAGAATATTGACGCGGTGAATACGGTGCTGGCAGAGATCGAAGCAGATGAAATTCCTGCGCTGTTAGTGATGAATAAAATAGATATGCTGGATGATTTTGTCCCGCGTATCGACCGCAACGAGGATAATTTGCCTGTCAGAGTTTGGCTTTCAGCCGTGACAGGTGAAGGCATTCCGTTGCTTTTTCAGGCATTAACGGAGCGACTCTCTGGCGAAATCGCGCAGCATGAATTGTGCTTGCCGCCGGAAGCAGGCCGCCTTCGTAGCCGTTTTTACCAGCTTCAGGCAATTGAAAAAGAATGGATTGAAGAGGATGGCAGTATTGGTCTGATGGTGCGAATGCCCATCGTTGACTGGCGCCGCCTCTGCAAACAAGAGCAGGAACTGGAAAGCTATGTCCGCAACCAGAGCCTGTCTGATTTGGCCTGAAGAACACCAATCATAGAATAATGGAGCTATAACATGGCGTGGAATCAGCCCGGTAATAACGGACAGGACCGCGACCCCTGGGGCAGCAGCAATAATAATAGCGGCAACTCTGGTGGAAATTCTGGTGGAAATAATGACAACAAGGGCGGCCGCAATCAGGGGCCACCTGATCTGGATGATATCTTCCGTAAACTCAGCAAAAAGCTGGGTGGTTTCGGTGGAAAAGGTTCAGGCAACAATAATAACAATGGCAGCAACAACAACGGTACGCCAACCGGTTCCGGTCATGGAATGAGTGGCACCCGGATTGCCGGCATCGCAGTCGCAGCGGTGGTGGTTATCTGGGCTGCAACAGGTTTCTATACCATTAAAGAAGCCGAACGTGGCGTTGTGACCCGTTTTGGTAAGTTCAGCCATCTGGTTGAGCCGGGCCTTAACTGGAAACCGACCTTCATCGACCAGGTCCGCGCAGTAAACGTAGAATCGGTACGTGAACTTGCTGCATCTGGCGTGATGCTGACTTCCGACGAAAACGTGGTACGCGTTGAAATGAACGTTCAGTACCGCGTGACGGATCCTGAAGCCTATCTGTTCAGCGTCGCCAATCCTGACGACAGCCTGAGCCAGGCAACGGACAGCGCATTACGTGGCGTCATCGGCAAATACACGATGGATAAAATCCTGACTGAAGGCCGTACCACCGTGCGTAGCGATACCCAACGTGTACTGGAAGAAACCATTCGTCCGTACAAAATGGGTATTACCATTCAGGACGTCAACTTCCAGACTGCGCGTCCGCCGGAAGAAGTGAAAGCTTCCTTCGATAACGCGATTGCAGCCCGCGAAAGAGAGCAACAGTCTATTCGTGAAGCAGAAGCGTATGCGAACCAGATTCAGCCTCTGGCAAACGGTGAAGCACAACGCTTACTGGAAGACGCAAAAGCCTATAAAGATCGTACTGTTTTGGAAGCGCAGGGTGAAGTTGCCCGTTTCTCCAAACTGTTGCCTGAATATAAAGCCGCGCCGGAAATCACCCGTGAGCGTCTGTATATTGAAACCATGGAAAAAGTCCTCAGTCACACCCGTAAAGTTCTGGTGAGTGACAAAGGGAATAACCTGATGGTATTACCGCTGGATCAGATGCTGCGTGGCAGCAATGCAGCAGCCAATGACGCCAGCAAAAATGATGAATCAGGTTTGTTGCCTTCCGTTCCGGGTTTAACCAGCAGTAATGGCAAAAGCAGTGCCGGTACCAGCAGTTCCCGTTCGTCTGGCAGTGTCATGGACCAGCGCCGTGCAAACGCACAGCGTGACGATACACTTCGCGTAGGGAGAGAATAACAATGCGTAAGTCATTTTTACTTATCGTCGTTGTGGTGCTGGTGGCGCTTTATGCCTCACTGTTTGTAGTTCAGGAAGGTCAGCGCGGGATCGTGCTGCGTTTCGGTAAAGTCCTGCGTGACAGCGATAACAAACCGCTGGTGTATGCGCCAGGTCTGCATTTTAAAGTTCCATTTGTGGAATCCATTAAAATGCTCGACGCGCGTATTCAGACTATGGATAACCAGGCTGACCGCTTCGTGACCAGCGAGAAGAAAGACTTGATCGTCGATTCTTACCTGAAATGGCGTATCAGTGATTTCAGCCGCTACTACCTGGCAACGGGCGGTGGTGATGTTTCTCAGGCAGAGATCCTGCTGAAACGTAAATTCAGTGACCGTCTGCGTTCTGAAATTGGTCGTCTGGATGTGAAAGACATCGTGACCGACTCCCGTGGTCGTCTGACGCAGGACGTTCGTGATGCGCTGAATACCGGTAGCGTAGGCGATGAGCCTGAAGCAACAACAGAAGCTGATGATGCGATTGCCTCTGCGGCCAAACGTGTTGAACAGGAAACTAAAGGCAAACAGCCTGCGGTCAACCCGAACAGCATGGCGGCGCTGGGTATTGAAGTGGTAGATGTACGTCTGAAACAAATCAACTTGCCGGAAGAAGTGTCCAGCGCGATTTACGATCGTATGCGTGCTGAGCGTAATGCGGTGGCATTGCGTCACATCTCTCAGGGTAAAGAAGAGGCGACTAAGATTCAGGCAGCGGCGGATTACGAAAGAACCCGTACTGTGGCTGAAGCAGAACGTACTGCCCGTATCACCCGCGGTGAAGGCGATGCTGAAGCGGCCAAACTGTTTGCTGATGCATTCAGCCAGGATCCTGACTTCTACGCATTCATCCGTAGCCTGCGTGCTTACGAGGCCAGCTTCAAGAGTGGTAACGACGTCATGGTGTTGAGCCCTGACAGCGATTTCTTCCGCTTCATGAAGTCACCTGAAAAAAATAAGTAATTGCTTGTGCAATTTCCAAAAGGCCCTTAATGGGCCTTTTGTCTTTTCAGAAATCCTTCTCTTTTTGGGAAAGGATGTAACGAGACTAATTCATCATGAATTCGACAATTTGGCTGGCGCTGGCGTTAGTTTTGGTTCTTGAAGGCCTGGGACCGATGCTTTATCCAAAAACGTGGAGAAAAATGATCCTCTCGCTGGCGAATCTTCCGGACTCCGTTTTACGGCGTTTTGGCGGGGGACTTGTGGTCGCGGGCTTCGTTATTTACTACATGTTGCGTAGTCGTCTGGGTGGCTGAGCTTTTGTTACAACCCTGGTGTCACGTCTTGTTGCGACGCGTAGCACGCAATTAAAAATTTTCCCGCAAACGTGTGCTAAAAGTGCTGGAAAGCACAGAATGAGATGTTAGAATCCTTTTTTAAGCAACCTGGTGATTCTTGAGATGGGTAAGAACGTCGTCGTACTCGGCACTCAATGGGGTGATGAAGGGAAAGGCAAGGTCGTAGACCTGCTTACTGAACGGGCTAAATATGTTGTGCGCTATCAGGGCGGTCACAACGCCGGTCACACTCTGGTTATCAACGGTGAAAAAACCGTTCTTCATTTAATTCCTTCTGGCATTCTGCGTGAAAACGTGACCAGCATCATCGGCAACGGTGTTGTTCTGGCTCCTGACGCGTTGATGAAAGAAATGGGCGAACTTGAAGCTCGTGGCATCCCTGTACGCGAACGTCTGTTACTGTCTGAAGCTTGCCCGCTGATCCTGCCTTACCATGTCGCTCTCGACATGGCGCGCGAAAAAGCGCGTGGCGATAAAGCGATCGGCACTACCGGTCGTGGTATCGGCCCGGCTTATGAAGATAAAGTTGCCCGTCGCGGTCTGCGCGTAGGTGACCTCTTCAACAAAGAAACTTTCGCTATCAAGCTGAAAGAAATCATCGATTACCATAACTTCCAGCTGGTGAACTACTACAAAGTAGAAGCCGTTGATTTCCAGAAAACGTTAGATGATGTAATGGCTATCGCCGACATCCTGACGGCAATGGTTGTTGACGTCTCTGAGCTGCTGGATGGCGCGCGTAAGCGTGGCGACCTGATCATGTTTGAAGGCGCACAAGGTACGCTTCTGGACATCGACCACGGGACTTATCCGTACGTAACCTCTTCCAACACCACCGCTGGTGGCGTTGCTACCGGTTCAGGTATTGGTCCACGTTACGTTGATTATGTTCTGGGTATCGTTAAAGCCTACTCCACCCGCGTGGGTGCAGGTCCATTCCCGACTGAACTGTTCGACGAAACCGGCGAGTTCCTGCGCAAGCAAGGTAACGAGTTTGGCGCGACCACTGGCCGTAGCCGTCGTTGTGGCTGGCTGGACATCGTGGCTGTACGTCGTTCTGTGCAGATCAACTCCCTGTCTGGTTTCTGTCTGACCAAACTGGACGTGCTGGACGGTCTGAAAGAAGTGAAGCTGTGTGTCGGTTACCGTATGCCTGATGGCCGCGAAATGACTACCACTCCGCTGGCTGCTGAAGGCTGGGAAGGTATCGAGCCAATCTACGAAATCATGCCAGGCTGGACCGAAACCACCTTCGGCGTTAAAGAAGTAGAAAACCTGCCACAGGCAGCGCTGAACTACATCAAGCGTATCGAAGAGCTGACAGAAGTGCCGGTTGATATTATCTCTACTGGCCCGGATCGTAGCGAAACCATGATCCTGCGCGACCCGTTTGACGCATAACAGTCTGAGCTGATTGCGAAAAAACGTCATAACCGGGCATAATTGCCCGGTTTATTTTTTTCTGAATCCCTTCCCTTGTGTACTTTCCATAAACCATCCACTATCTAAATGATTAGCTGCAAAGTTCGCGGCTGGTTTATCATCAAAGTGTCATAATAAACAATCATCTTCACCCTGTTGTCATTGCTGACGTGGAAAGACCGGGTAAATAGCTACCCAGAGGTATGTGTGCAGTTAACGAGTTTTACTGATTATGGTTTGAGAGCGTTGATTTATATGGCTTCATTGCCAGACGATCAGATGACCAACATTTCGCAGGTCACCGAGGTTTACGGTGTATCGCGCAACCACATGGTGAAAATCATTAATCAGTTGAGCCGTGCTGGCCTGGTGACTGCCGTTCGCGGAAAGAACGGGGGGATTAAACTGGGCAAGCCCGCAGAGACCATTCGCATTGGCGACGTGGTGCGCGAACTGGAACCTCTTACGCTGGTCAATTGCGCCAGCGACTTTTGTCATATCACGCCCGCATGCCGGCTAAAACAAGTCCTGCACACTGCTGTAGAACATTTTCTTGATGAGCTGAATCAGTACACTCTGGCCGATATGGTCAAAGATAATTCAACGCTCTACAAATTATTGCTTGTTGAATGAAAGACTTTCAACAAACTGCTGATGACAACGGAGGAACCGCTATGTCACAAGATCCATTCCTGGAACGAGAAGCAGAAAAATACGAATCACCTATTCCCAGCCGTGAATTTATTCTGGAACATCTCGCAAAACGTGAAACCCCAGCCAGCCGGGAAGAGATCGGTAACGAACTGAATCTGTCCGGAGAAGAATCACTGGAAGCCCTGCGCCGTCGTCTGCGTGCGATGGAACGTGATGGCCAGTTAGTCTTTACCCGCCGCCAGTGCTACGCGCTGCCGGAGCGTCTGGATCTGCTGAAAGGCACGGTTATCGGCCATCGCGATGGTTACGGTTTCCTGCGCCTCGAAGGCGTGAAGAAAGATGATGTGTATCTTTCTGCTGAGCAAATGAAAATGTGCATCCACGGCGACGTGGTTCTGGCACAACCGGTCGGAACCGACCGTAAAGGTCGCCGTGAAGCGCGCATCGTGCGTGTTCTGGTGCCCAAAACCAGCCAGATTGTTGGTCGTTACTTTACTGATGCCGGTGCCGGTTTTGTGGTGCCTGACGACAGCCGTCTGAGTTTTGACATCCTGATCCCTGCCGATGCCATTAACGGCGCGCGCATGGGCTATATGGTGGTGGTCGAGCTGACACAGCGTCCGACGCGCCGTACCAAAGCGGTCGGTAAAATCGTTGAAGTCCTCGGCGACAAAATGGGAACCAGCATGGCGGTAGATATCGCGCTGCGCACCCATGAAATTCCGCACGTCTGGCCGCCACAGGTTTTGAAACAGGTCGAAGACCTCAGCGAACAGGTGCCGGAAGAAGCTAAAAAAGGCCGCGTCGATTTACGCAGCCTGCCGCTGGTCACCATTGATGGTGAAGATGCGCGCGACTTCGATGACGCAGTGTATTGCGAGCAAAAACGCGGTGGTGGCTGGCGCCTGTGGGTGGCAATTGCCGACGTGAGTTATTACGTCCGTCACGGCACTGCGCTCGACGATGAAGCGCGCAGCCGTGCGACTTCCGTTTACTTCCCGTCGCAGGTTGTCCCGATGCTGCCGGAAGTGCTCTCCAATGGCCTGTGTTCCCTGAACCCGCAGGTAGACCGTCTGTGTATGGTCTGTGAGATGACTATCTCCGCGCAGGGCAAGCTGACCAGTTCTAAATTCTACGAAGCGGTGATGAGCTCCCACGCGCGTCTGACGTACAACAAAGTCTGGCGCATCATCGAAGGTGATCCTGAACTGCGTGAGCAGTATTCGCCGCTGGTGAAGCATCTTCTTGAACTGCACACCATGTACAAAATGTTGGATCAGGCGCGTGCAGAACGTGGTGGTATCGCGTTCGAAACTGAAGAAGCGAAATTCATCTTCAACGCGGAGCGCCGTATCGAACGTGTTGAACCGACCGTGCGTAACGATGCTCATAAACTGATTGAAGAGTGCATGATCCTGGCAAACATTGCTGCCGCGCGTTTTGTTGAAAAACATAACGAACCGGCGCTGTTCCGTGTGCATGACCGTCCAAGCGATGACCATATCTCCGCGCTGAAAAGCGTGCTGGGTGAGCTGGGTCTGGTGATGGGCGGCGGCATGAAGCCTGAGCCGAAAGATTACGCTCAGATCATGGATGAACTGGCCGATCGCCCTGACCGCGAAATGCTGCAAACGATGCTGCTGCGTTCTATGAAACAGGCGATTTACGATCCGGAAAACCGTGGCCACTTTGGTCTCGCGCTCGGATCTTATGGTCACTTCACATCACCAATCCGTCGTTATCCGGATCTGGCACTGCACCGTGCGATCAAGTACCTGCTGGCGAAAGAGCACGGTACGCTGAAAGATCGCTGGACGCCAACCGGCGGCTGGCACAGTGATTACGAAGACATGTTGCAACTCGGCGAGCATTGTTCGATGGCAGAACGCCGTGCGGATGAAGCGACCCGTAATGTGGCGGACTGGCTGAAATGTGACTTTATGCAGGATCACGTCGGTGAAGTGTTTACCGGCACTATCGCCAGCGTCACCGGCTTCGGCTTCTTCGTACGCCTTAACGACCTGTTTATCGACGGTCTGGTGCATGTGTCCTCGCTCGACAACGATTATTACCGTTACGACAATATCGGCCAGCGTCTGGTCGGTGAGTCCTCTGGTTCGGTTTACCGCCTCGGCGATACCGTTGAAATTCGCGTTGAAGCCGTACATATGGACGAACGTAAAATCGATTTCGCGCTGGTTTCCAGCACCCGCAAAGCGCGTGGTGAAGGCAAAACTGCACGTGATCGCGCCAAGAAAGGCGGCGAGCGTTCCATGCGTTCCGCGGCACCGGCTAATGCTGGTCGTCGCCGTACCGGTAAGAAAAACGTAAACTTTGAGCCGGACAGCGCCTTCCGCAAAGATGACGCCAAACCCGCTAAGCCGAAGAAAGAGAAAGCGGTAGGCGCGGTCGGTAAAGATGGTAAGCCGAAGAAAGCAAAGAAGCCTTCTGATAAAACAGCAAAAATTGCTGCGGCAACCAAAGCCAAACGCGCGAAGAAAAAGTCAGCAGAAAGCTAAGCCAGACGGGCGTAATATTTTACCTAAAAGCATTCAGGTTGCAGCCAACGCATCTGCAGCATGAATGATGAAGGGTGTGATAGAATCGCCCGCAATTACTGTTAAATTGCGGACAGCTTGCTGTCCGCAAGTCTATTTTAAAGAGCATCATGAGCGAAATTATCTACGGTATCCATTCCGTTAAAGCCTTACTCGATAACGATCCGCAACGTTTTCTGGAAGTTTTCATCCTGAAAGGTCGTGACGATAAACGCCTGAAACCGCTGATCGACGAGCTGGAAGCCAGCGGTATCGTGATCCAGGTGGCGAGCCGCCAGTGGTTGGATGAGAAATCTGAAGGTGCTGTGCATCAGGGCATTATCGCGCGTGTGCGCGAAGGCCGCCAGTATCAGGAAAACGACCTGCCTGCTTTGCTGGAAAGCCTCGATTGCCCGTTCCTGCTGGTGCTGGACGGCGTAACCGATCCGCACAACCTGGGCGCTTGTCTGCGTACCGCGGATGCAGCCGGTGTTCACGCAGTGATCGTCCCGCGTGACCGTTCTGCCAAACTGAATGCTACGGCTAAGAAAGTCGCCAGCGGCGCGGCTGAAAATGTACCACTGATTAACGTGACCAATCTGGCGCGTACCCTGCGCGTACTGCAGGAACACAATGTCTGGATCGTCGGTACCGCCGGTGAAGCCGATCACGACCTGTTCCAGAGCAAAATGACCGGCCCGATGGCGCTGGTGATGGGCGCAGAAGGCGAAGGTATGCGCCGTCTGACCCGCGAACATTGTGACGAACTGATCAGCATTCCGATGGCAGGGAGCGTGTCTTCCCTGAACGTTTCCGTCGCGACCGGCGTTTGCCTGTTCGAAGCGGTACGTCAGCGCGGCCTGAAGAAAAGCTGATTTCTGCTTATTCAGTCTCTGATTAAACGGGAGCCTTTTGGCTCCCGTTTGCATTTCTGCGTTTGTGATCCGCCCGTCTGTTAATTCTCCGATTTTTACCATACTTAGGCCATGTCCTTTTGAAAGGGAGCAGGCGATGAACTGGGAAACACACCGGGTTTTCAATCAGCCCAAGGCACTGAGTAACAGCAACTTATTTCTTTCAGACACCCCGCTGCGTGAAGCTGTCGCCCGTCAGCAGGCTGGCTGGGATGCCGATGTGCTGGCGTCACTCGGGCAACAATTAGGTTCTGCAGAATCGCTGGAGCTGGGAAGGCTGGCAAATACCAATCCGCCCGAACTTTTGCGTTATGACCCTTGCGGCGAACGCCTCGACGATGTGCGTTTTCATCCCGCCTGGCATCTGCTGATGCAGGGGCTTATCGCTAACCGTGTGCATAATTTACCGTGGCAGGAAGATGCGCGTATCGGTTCGGCGGTCGCCCGTGCAGCGCGTTTTATTCTTCACGGTCAGGTTGAGGCGGGAACGTTATGCCCGGTGACCATGACGTTTGGCGCGATCCCATTGCTGCAAAAAACTCTGCCGCCGGAATTCAGCGGCTGGCTGAGACCGCTGTTATCCGATCGTTATGATCCGCATTTGCAATCCGGTGACCAGAAGAAAGGCGTCCTGATTGGCATGGGAATGACCGAGAAACAGGGGGGCTCTGATGTGCTCAGTAACACCACGCGGGCCACGGCGCAGGAAGGGCGAGGCAGCGGAAAGCCTTATCATCTAATCGGCCATAAATGGTTTTTCTCCGTACCGCAAAGTGATGCCCATCTGGTGCTGGCACAGGCCGACGGCGGACTTTCATGCTTCTTTATGCCAAGGGTTCTGCCCGATGGCACGCGTAATGCAATTCGCATCGAACGTCTGAAAGACAAATTGGGCAACCGCTCGAATGCCAGCAGCGAGGTCGAGTTTCAGAATGCGACCGGCTGGCTGCTGGGCGAAGAAGGCGAGGGCATCCGTCATATCCTGAAAGTGGGCGGTCATACGCGTTTTGACTGCGCGCTGGGCAGTCACGCCATGATGCGGCGGGCACTGTCGGTTGCGCTGTACCACGCCTTCCAGCGGCAGGTTTTTGGTAAGCCTCTCATCGAACAGCCGCTGATGCGCCAGACGCTGAGCCGTATGGCGCTGCTGCTGGAAGGGCAGACGATGTTGCTGATGCGTCTGGCGGCGGCGACCGGCTCTCAGGACAATCCCGCAGAACAACTGCTCTGCCGCTTGCTGACCCCTGCCGCCAAGTTTGAAGTGTGCCGTCAGGGGATGCCTTTTGTGGCAGAGGCTATGGAAGCGCTGGGCGGGATAGGTTATTGCGAAGACAGTGAGTTGCCGCGGTTGTACCGCGAAATGCCGGTCAACAGTATCTGGGAAGGGTCGGGCAATGTGATGTGTCTGGATGTGCTGCGCACGCTCAAAAAGCTGCCCGCCAGCGGAGAAATGTTGCAACAGGTATTGTATCAGGCACGCGGCCAAAACCGCATATTTGACCGGGCGTCCCGCCAGTTTTTACAACGCCTGCGTCGTGGTGAAGAAGCGCACGGACGCTGGCTGACCGGACAGTTGTTTAACCTGATGACGGCAACACCGATGCTGGAATTTTCCTCGCCGCCGGTAGCGGACGCCTGGTGCAGAATGGTACTCGACCCGCGCGGCGAAACGCTGTTGCCGGAACGCTTATCCCAGCTGTTGCTCAACCGCGCGATCGGTGCTGAATAATCAGCGATACAGAGTGGCCTGCGAATACCAGCGGCCGGGAATAATGGTTTCGCTGTTAAACATGATCACGTAGTAATGCGCACCAGCGGCATCGGCTTTGCGCTGAATTTCTGCTTCAACATCCATCGGGCTGCCCATGACATCCGCGGTAATGCTGCCTATTTTAGTCAGTGTAGATGTCTGCGAACGGGTAATTTCCTGCGCTTTGGCCGTTACCGCAGGCGGCGGAACCGGTGTGGTTTGCATGAGATTACTGCATCCGCTGAGCGCAACCAGTAACAGCAGCGCAGCGGAGATTCGAAAGGATTTCATCGTGATATCCAGTAAAAGGGCGATACCTGAGTGTAGCCCTTTCACCGGTCTGCTGGCGAGTCCGCGCGGTGTTTATTGCCGCGCGATCCACGTTTTATCGTTCGGAAATTTTAAAGACGCTGACCAGCTGTGAGAGGTGACGCCCTTGTTCGCTGAGCGCCGCCGCGGTTTGCTGTGAATTTTCCACCAGTGTGGCGTTTTCCTGCGTCGCTTTCCCAATTTGCATAATGGCAATATTCACCTGTGAAATGCCGGAAGATTGTTCGTGTGATGCCACGTCGATATCGCTCATCAGCACTTTCACCTGGCGGATCCCCTGCAAAATGTCGCTCATATTCGCCTGCGTTTTTGCAGCGCTCTGGTGGCCGTCTTCCACTTTACTCAGGGAATCGGCGACCAGCGTTTCGATCTCTTTCACCGCATTAGAGCTACGCTGCGCCAGTGCCCGGACTTCCGAGGCGACAACCGCAAAGCCACGGCCATGTTCACCGGCTCTGGCGGCCTCTACAGCGGCGTTAAGCGCAAGAATATTGGTCTGGAAGGCGATGCCTTCGATAACGGTGGTGATATCCGCAATGCGCGTTGAGGCGTGCTTGATGGCCTCCATACTTTCAACCGAGTGTTTTACCGCATCGGCACCGACGGTAGCGGCTTTGTCGGTCTGCTGCACCAGTTGAGTCGCCTGCGTGGCGTTGTCTGCGGTGTTCTGCACGGTAGCGGTGATCTGCTCCATGCTGGCGGACGTTTCTTCCAGGCTACTGGCCTGCGTACCGATCTGCTGATTGATCTGCTCGCTGTCGTGCGCAAGTCCTTGTGTGTTAAGCATGATTTCCGACGAAACCTGCCGTACCTCGCCGACAATTTTCTCCAGTCCGTGACCGATGCCGTCGATGGCGTGCATCAGCGCACCAATTTCATCGATTCGTCGGGTTTGTGCCCGGGCACGTAAGTCGCCGCTGGCATATTGCTGTGCAATGCTTACTACGTCGCTGAGCGGGCGGCTGACCAGTTTGCGCGTCAGCCCGATAAACAGCGCGGCGAAACAGGCCAGCGCCAGCAGGCTAATCAGCAGGAAGTGATTACGCGTACTGTTGACCTGCTCCATCAGGCTGTCTTTATCGGTGCTGCCCACAACCACCCAGTGCCAGGCGGGAACATTTGCATACACCATAAATTGCTGATGATGACTGGCAATATCGGTGTATTCACGCTGGCCTTTAGGCTGCGCCATCACCTGTTGTAGTTCGCCGTCAGGCCAGGCCGGCGCTTTGCCTTCATCGGCGGAATGCACCAGATATTTGCCCAGATCTTTCCCCGGCGCGCTGTTAAGCACAAAGAAATAGCCTTTCTCGCCAATGCGTTTTGACAGGATCTTCTGGCGCATATCGCCATATTCTTGCGTGATATCCACACCCACGAACAAAATCCCAATCACGTTGCCCTGTGCGTCGCGCACTGGCTGATATTTGGTGATGTATTTTTTGCCGAACAAGGTCGCCAGCCCGCTGAAGGATTGTCCGGCCATGATTTGTGCATAAGCCGGGCTGGTATTGTCGAGCAGAGTACCGATGGCGCGGTTCCCATCCTGTTTTTTCAGGGAAGTCGTCACGCGGATAAAATCATCACCACGGCGGGCGAATACCGTAGAGATTGCGCCGGTGCGGGCCAGAAAATCATCGGGAATTTTGCTGTCGAGATTCAGCGGCGTACCGCCAGCTTTAATCACTGGTGCAGATTGTTCGCCGACCATCACCGGACTGGTCGTATCGAGTTCGAAATTCTCTGGCAGGAAATGGCTGAACAGGCGCGTATAGCTGTCCACTTCCGCATTCAGGCTGGCGTTGTACATTTCAATCATGTCCACCACGCCGGTGACCTGTTCAGAAATGGCATTGACCGCCAGCGCATTCACCTGTTTACCGGCGGAGTGAGTCAGTGACAAAGTGAAAATAATAAATAACGAACCGACCAGCAAAGAGGCAATGCTGGCCAGTTTTGCGCCAATGCTCCAGCTGCGAAATGAGCGTTTTGGTGACGTTTCCATGGATTTTTTCCGTTAGCTTCTGATAGCGCACTAACGGCGGAAAACGGGAAAGGATTAATGATCAAATGTAACCAGTTATTTCAGTAAAAATTGATCTGAATCAATGAAATAAACATGAATGTGTGAATTTTAATTAAGATCGGTCGTCTGAAAAAAGAGAACTGAGCATAACAGGTTATAAATTATACGAAAAAGGGAGTGGTCGCCCGTTCCCAGTCCCGTAGAATGTTCGCACACAGCGAGCCCATGATTTTTCTAAACGCGCAGGGGGAATACACGATGGTTGAGATGTATGAAGAAACCGTTGAAGGCATCCAGGTGATCCACGCAGTGCCCGCCGGACAGTATCAGCGACAGCTGCCGACGATTTTTTTCTATCATGGTTTTCTGTCATCCAAAGAAATTTATTCCTATTTCGGCTATACGCTGGCCAAAGCGGGTTTTCGCGTGATCCTGCCAGACGCATTAATGCACGGTGCCCGAGCAGAAAAAGACGATGCCAGAACAGTGGCGAATTTCTGGGGCATCTTACAAAACAACATTGACGAGCTGGCAATCCTGAAAGACGTATTTGTGGGGTGCGGTCTGGCGGACCCGCAGCGTTTAGGCGTCGGCGGTGTGTCGATGGGCGGGATGACCACTATGGCGGCGCTGGTGAAATTCCCGTGGGTGAAAGCGGCGGCGAACCTGATGGGATCCGGTTATTTCGCACGCTTATCGCACCATCTTTTCCCCGCTTTTAACGCAGGCAACATCGTGCAGCGGGACGTGTTTGAACGCGAGGCTGGGCCTTTGCTGAGTCTCGATATCGGCGGAAAAGCAGCGCTAATCGCCGATATTCCTTTGTTTGTCTGGCATGGCGAAGATGATGATGTTGTGCCATTTGCTGAAAGTCAGCGGCTGCGTGAGGAACTGGCAGACAGTGGCGCGGATGCCAATCTGACCTTTATTTCTGAAGCGGGTGCGAAGCATAAAGTCTCGGTTCATGCCTTGGCAGAAACCACCGCATTCTTCGCGACAAAGCTGTAGAGAAATTAATCTGCCTTTCTCCTTGAGTTTCCCACAGGCTGTACATATAATTGCGCGTCATTTTTTCGACCGCACACAAACACGTTCCTTGCTTCCATGGGCCGCGGTTGACCCTGACAGGAGGCTGAATAATCCGTAAGGAGCAATTCGATGCGTCATTACGAAATCGTTTTTATGGTTCACCCTGACCAAAGCGAACAGGTTCCGGGCATGATCGAGCGTTACAGTGCAGTAATCACTAACGCTGCTGGTCAGATTCACCGTCTGGAAGACTGGGGCCGCCGTCAACTGGCTTACCCGATCAACAAACTGCACAAAGCTCACTACGTTCTGCTGAACGTTGAAGCTCCGCAGGAAGCGATCGATGAGCTGGAAACTAACTTCCGCTTCAACGACGCCGTTATCCGTAGCATGGTTATGCGTACTAAACACGCGGTAACTGAAGCATCTCCAATGGTTAAAGCAAAAGACGAGCGTCGTGATCGCCGCGAAGACTTTGCTGAAGCTAACGATGATGCTGAAGCTGGGGATTCTGAAGAGTAATTGCCGTGACGGCGAATCGTCTGGTGTTGTCCGGCACAGTGTGCAAGACCCCCATTCGTAAAGTCAGTCCTTCGGGCATTCCACACTGCCAGTTTGTGCTAGAGCACAAATCATCGCAGCAGGAAGCCGGATTTAACCGACAAGCATGGTGCAGAATGCCCGTGGTTGTCAGTGGACAAGCGTCACAAGCATTAACTCACAGTTTAACGGTCGGCACGCAACTCACTGTTACCGGATTCATTAGCTGCCATCAAGGGCGCAATGGACTGAATAAAGTGGTGTTACATGCCGAGCAGATTGATTTGATAGATACTGGAGACTAGCCTAATGGCACGTTATTTCCGTCGTCGCAAGTTCTGCCGTTTCACCGCGGAAGGCGTTGTAGAGATTGATTACAAAGACATCGCTACACTGAAAAACTACATTACCGAAAGCGGTAAAATTGTCCCGAGCCGTATTACCGGTACTCGTGCAAAATACCAGCGTCAGCTCGCTCGTTGCATCAAGCGCGCTCGCTACCTTTCATTGTTGCCATACACTGATCGTCATCAGTAATCGGCCACTGTCTATTAACGACTTTGAGAGGATAAAGTAATGCAAGTTATTCTGCTTGATAAAGTAGCAAACCTGGGCAGCCTGGGTGATCAAGTTAACGTTAAAGCGGGCTACGCTCGTAACTTCCTGGTACCACAGGGCAAAGCTGTTCCTGCTACCAAGAAAAACGTTGAGTTCTTCGAAGCACGTCGTGCAGAACTGGAAGCCAAACTGGCTGACGTTCTGAACGCTGCTGAAGCTCGCGCAACTAAAATCAACGAACTGGGTTCAGTCACCATCGCGTCTAAATCAGGCGACGAAGGCAAACTGTTCGGCTCTATCGGTACTCGCGATATCGCTGATGCAGTAACTGCTGCTGGCGTTGAAGTTGCTAAAAGCGAAGTTCGTTTGCCGAATGGCGTTCTGCGTACCACTGGTGAACACGAAGTTGAGTTCCAGGTACACAGCGACGTATTCGCTAAACTGAACGTAGTTGTGGTTGCTGAAGCGTAATAGCGCTGAAGTTAACCTGTGAAACGCCGGCCATGTGCCGGCGTTTTGCTTTTCTGCGTTTGGGGAAAAAGCAGAAAGAGTGATCAGTTACTGCGCTGGAAACTGCCGTCCGGCTGACGGGTAAATGTCACGGTGACGTTTTGCTCAGTCGTCACCTGCAAAGCAGTGACCACACCCTGTGCGTCACGTTGGATCTTCACTTCCTGACCGGTTTTTAGCGTACTCAGTGGTTTATCCGCGCCCTCAACCCTTGCCATCGAAAACACATCATTGACCGCCATATTGTTATCGCGGAACAACTGCGCCAGTGTCTGACCGGATTGCACCTGATAGCTGCGCCATGCGCCGCTGTTGTCATTACTCTGCGGCTGAACAGGATCCGGCTGCGCCATCTGCGTGGTACGTCCCTGATCGTTACGCAAATCCGCCTGCATCGGAATGCTGGCAGGCTGTTGCGGTTGCGAAGGGGCATAAGTATTTTCAGGCGTATAAGGCCAAAGCAGCGCCAGAAGGATCACCAGTACCGCAAGAATAATGCCGCGACGGTGCGCATAAGGCAGTGGCGACATCCAGTGGAAATCGTCGCTCAGATGCCAGATTTTAGTGAGCAGCGTTTTGCCCCGGCTAGCCGCTGGCTTTTCAGTTTCAGCGGTGTCGCTGTCCTGAATTTCACTTTCACTTTCGCTCTGTGCTGTCGTGTCTCGCAATGGCCTTTTCATAATGGCAATCCAGGATCTCAACATGGGTTGGTAAATACGGATGGCTTTCCTTCTCCTGGGCGGGATTCTGCCCATGACGACCTCTCTTGTTAACTGACGCAATTTCTACTGGCTGTTGCTGCCTAGTATAGCTGTTTAACTGCTTGATGCGGAAAGGGACAAAGCACAAATATCACCCAAACGACAGGTTAAATGGCGTCAAATACGAAAAATTTCCTGAAAAGGGAAAGGAACTGCGCCTGCCGTCATGTTGCCTCACAGAGGATTTTACCCAAAAGCGTTGCGCTGCTATGCTGCGCTTTCGACATTTTTAAGAGCTAAGGAAATTTCATGACTACCCCTTCATTTGACAGCGTAGAAGCGCAGGCAAGTTACGGTATCGGCCTGCAGGTCGGTCAACAGTTGCAGGAATCAGGTTTGCAGGGCTTAGAGCCTGACGCGCTGCTGGCAGGCTTACGCGACGCGCTGGAAGGGAATACGCCAGCCGTTCCTGTTGATGTGGTTCACCGTGCACTGCGCGAAGTCCACGAACGTGCTGATGCTGTTCGTCGTGAACGTCAGGAAGCACTGGCTGTTCAGGGTCAGGAATTCCTGGCTGCAAATGCACAGCGCGAAGGCGTGAGCAGCACCGAGTCTGGTCTGCAATTCTCTGTTATCACTCAGGGCGAAGGTACCATTCCGGGTCGTCAGGATCGTGTACGCGTTCATTACACCGGTAAACTGATCGACGGCACCGTGTTCGACAGCTCCGTACAGCGTGGCGAGCCAGCTGAATTCCCTGTTAACGGTGTGATCGCAGGTTGGATCGAAGCACTGACTCTGATGCCGGTCGGTTCTAAGTGGGAGCTTTATATCCCTCATAACCTGGCTTATGGCGAACGTGGTGCGGGTGCTTCCATCCCTCCATACAGCGCGCTTATCTTCGAAGTTGAGCTGCTGGAAATTCTGTAATTCCTGACGGATAGCAGAAACAAGAAAGGGCGCATATGCGCCCTTTTTTACGTCTGGATCTCTGGTTATTTTTGCAAATCGACCTGATAAATTTCGAAACCGACAGCGTCCGGGCCTTTGGCCTTCATCGGATACTGAGCGTGGGTTTTGATAAAGTTTGCGACTTTATCGCCAGGCGACGTTTCAAAACGAATATCCAGAGGCTGCGAAGCTTTGATCGGGGCCAGCTTCCAGTTGTTATCCGCGGTCGGGGTAACCGCACCTGCTTTTTTGGTTTCAGCGCTGATATACGCCGCCACTACGGACCGGTTTTCATCCGGTGACGCGAAAGCAATATGCTTATCGCCAGTGCCCGCGAATTTCCCGCCGTAAGCCCGGTAGTTATTCGTAGCGACCAGGAATGTCGCTTTCAGATCAATCGGCTTACCGTTGTAGGTCAGGTTTTTAATGCGTTCAGCATTCTTATTAATCAGCGTACATTCACCGTCGAATTTCGCTGGCTGGCTGACATCAATCTGATAATTCACGCCGTCGATGACGTCGAAGTTATAGGTGCGGAAACCGTCCCAGTTAATCAGCGACTGCGGTTTGGTACTGTTCACATCAATCTGATTAAACTGCCCGGCGGAGCATTCAAGCCAGTCTTTCACTTCCTGCCCGGTGACTTTCATGACCACCAGCGTGTTCGGATACAGATATAAATCTGCCGCATTACGGAAGGTCAGTTCACCCTTTTCCACTTCCACAAAGCTGGCCGGATCGTTTTTACGCCCGCCGACTTTGAACGGCGCTGCCGCAGAAAGTACCGGCAAATCGGCTAAATCCGGATCACCCTGAATGAAATGCTCGGTATAGGCCTTTTGCGCGTTATTGACGATTTGCACCGTCGGGTCGTCCTGAACCAACGCCAGATAGCTGTACATGTTGTCGTTAGATTTGCCGATCGGCTTACTGACGAACTCGCGCGTGGCGTCATGTGACGGAGCCAGAACTTTAACTAAATCCTGATCTTCCGCCGCCAGCGATTTTTTCTGTTCTTTGTCGTAAATCGGGCGCGCCTCGGCTTTAGCTGTTTCTACTTTCCAGCTGCCGCCATCATTACTGAGCACCATATCGACGACGCCCAGATGGTCGCCCCACATGCCCGGCATCACAGCAGGAACGCCATTTAGCGTGCCTTGTTTGATATCCGCACCTTTGATGCTGGCGAATTCTTCACTCGGGAAAACGGCGTGCGCATGGCCGAACATAATCGCGTCGATGCCTTTTACCTGGCTCAGATAATAGACCGAGTTTTCTGCCATGGTTTTATACGGATCACCCGACAGGCCGGAGTGTGGAATGGCGACAATAATATCGGCACCCTGTTTGCGCATTTCCGGGATCCACTTTTTCGCGGTTTCGGTAATATCCGCGACTGTCACTTTGCCGTGCAAATTGGCTTTGTCCCAGACCATGATTTGCGGAGGTACGAAACCGATATAACCGATACGCAGATTATGGGTTTTTCCGTCACGGTCTTTGACAGCGTTATCGGTTATCAGGAACGGAGTGAACAACGGTTTTCCCGTTTTGTCGTCAATGACGTTGGCATTCACATAAGGGAATTTTGCCCCGGCCAGCGCTTTCTTCAGATAATCCAGACCGTAATTAAATTCGTGATTGCCCAGGTTACCGACCGCGTAATTCAGCGTGTTCATCGCCAGATACACCGGATGGACGTCGCCCTGTTTCAGGCCTTTTGCCGCCATGTAATCGCCCAGCGGGCTGCCCTGAATAATGTCGCCGTTATCGACTAATACGGAGTTGGTGACTTCGTTACGCGCCGCGTGGATCAGGCTGGCGGTACGCACCAGTCCAAACTTATCGGTCGGTTTATCTTTGTAGTAATCGAAGTCCCTCATGTTGCTGTGAAGATCCGTGGTTTCCATGATGCGCAGATCCACCTGTGACGCCTGAACGGATGCCGCCGTCAGTGTCGCCAGCAGGGATAACGTCAGATGACGCTTTTTCATTGCCTTGCCTCCAGAGAAAGGGATGATACCCGGAAAAGAAAAACCGGATATGTATCTCAAAATTTGCTGAGAATGTAATCAGTTGTCATAAATAAATGTGAGATGTAACAACTTTATGACGTCGTCACATTACGGGATGGCTATTCGGAGCAAAAAAAACTAGGCTTGAGAAATGAGAATCAAAGCATTGGGGTAAAAGATGTTAGAGCAAATTTGTCAGTTAGCGCGTGAAGCGGGCGATGCAATCATGGCCGTATACGACGGCGAACAGCCACTGGATGCGCGTCATAAACAGGATGATTCGCCGGTGACTGCCGCCGATATCGCGGCACATAACGTGATTAAAGAGGGGCTTCAAAAGCTGGATCCGCAAACGCCGATGCTGTCAGAAGAAGATCCGCAAAGCTGGAGCGAACGTCAGAACTGGACGCGCTACTGGCTGGTCGATCCCCTGGATGGCACCAAAGAATTCCTCAAGCGTAACGGCGAATTCACGGTGAATATCGCACTGATTGAAGACGGTATTCCGGTGCTGGGTGTGGTGTACGTGCCGGTGACCAAAGTCATGTACAGCGCAGCAGAAGGTAAAGCCTGGAAGGAAGAGCAGGGCGCGCGTCAGCAGATTGAAGTGAAAGAAGCACATCCACCGCTGGTGGTGGTAAGCCGTTCGCATTTCAGTAATGACCCTGAATTGCAGGATTATCTGGCACAGCTGGGCGAGCATCAGACGGTGGCAATCGGTTCGTCGTTGAAATTCTGTCTGGTCGCGGAAGGCGCTGCACAGTTGTATCCGCGCTTCGGACCCACCAATATTTGGGATACCGGTGCAGGCCATGCGGTTGCGCTGGCTGCCGGTGCGCAAGTGCATGACTGGCAAGGTCAGACACTGACGTACACGCCGCGCGAATCCTTCCTGAATCCGGGCTTCCGGGTTTCTCTGTTCTGATGTCATACCCCGGTTTTTCGACCGGGGTTTTCACGGTTTACTCTTTGACCAGCCTATCTACCAGCGTAATCACCTGCTGAATTTCCTCCTGGGACAACTGGCCGTCTTTGGCGAATTTAATCACCCCATTTTTATCCAGAACCACCACCGCTGAACTTTCCGGTTGCAGCTCCCATGCCTTTTTCACCGCGCCGTTGCTGTCGACAATCACCTGCGACCACGGGAATTCACGTTTGCCACTTTCAATGCTTCTGCGCACAAACATGCCGGTGCCGATTATGGCATCGTCGGTATTGACGATAGTGGTGGTTTGATAGCGGTCATGCGGCAGATTGGCGGCCCGGATAGCGGTGATCAGCGGTTCGTTCAGGGCTTTGGCACTGCTTCTGCCCGCCATATGCTGGACGATGCGGACTTTTCCCGGAAGTTTAGCGCTGTTCCATTTGCTGTAACTGAAGCTGTCATTAACGTCATTCAGCTCGCCTTTGTCGTTTACACCGACCGGAGCCAGCCGCTGACCGACGGTAAAATTATGGGCGGAAGCAAAAAGCGAAAATGTCATAAAACTGATCACAAACAGACTTCTTAAAAGCATAGATTCTCCGGGGCACAAAAGAACGGTTCAGCCAATCATAGGATCGCTTAAGTGGTCTGTCCTGTTGTAATGTTAAATTTGTGTTGCTGGTTACATAATTGCCACATAAAGCAGGGTTATACTGCATCAGAACGTCAGGACTTAAGACAATACTGAAAAGCAATGTAAAAGCAGTTAAATCCACTGGCAATACCTGACTGCCCTGCTATGTTATAGGTCTCTTCACTGCAATACACTTTTCTGTACCGGTATCTGTCGCCTTGCGACGTGGCCGTTACATGCAGTGATTTAACGGAGAACAATAGAAAAATGAGAATCTTCCAGCGTTACAATCCGATGAAAGTCGCAAAGTACGTTAAGACACTGTTTCGTGGACGTTTGTATATCAAGGACGTCGGCGCATTCGAATTCGACCAAGGCAAGATCCTGTTGCCAAAGGTACGTGATAAGCGCCACTTTAGCGTGATGTCTGAAGTTAACCGTCAGGTAACGCATTTGCAGACAGAAATGGGTTAAAGCCCCGCGCGTCGTCGCTGCCCCTTTTGCAGCATGCGCAAAAAAAACGGCCCCCGATGGGGCCGTTAGTGTTTTCAGAATCTGGGATTTTTTAATGAAGAGCTGTTTGCCAGGGAGCCGTTTACTGAGCCTGAGCCTTCTGCTCATCTTTAATTTCCTGCGGCGTCTTAGGCAGCAGCGGGGTAGCAGGCTGATCGATAATACGCGTGACCAGCAGCTGATCAATCTTGTAGCTGTCGATATCCACCACTTCAAACTTGTATCCTGAGAATTTCACGAAGTCCGTACGTTTCGGAATTTTACGTAGCATAAACATCATGAAGCCGCCGATGGTTTCATAGTTGCCGGACTGCGGAAATTCTTCGATATGTAACACGCGCATCACGTCTTCGATTGGCGTACCGCCTTCAATCAGCCATGAATGCTCATCACGGGCCACGATCTGTTCTTCCATGCCCTGACCGACCAGGTCGCCCATCAGCGTCGTCATCACGTCATTGAGCGTGATAATACCGACCACCAGCGCATATTCGTTGAGGATAACCGCAAAGTCTTCACCCGCGGCTTTGAAGCTTTCCAGCGCTTCGGAGAGCGTCAGCGTATCAGGCACAATCAGTGCATTACGGATTTGCACGCCGCTGCTCAGCATCAAGCTTTGATTGCCCAGCACGCGGTTCAGTAAGTCTTTGGAATCGACATATCCGACGACCTGATCAATATGACCGTCGCAGACCAGGAATTTCGAATGCGGGTGGGTGGCGATTTTCTCTTTGATGCTTTCTTCGCTTTCGCGCAGATCAAAGTAAATCACGCTTTCACGGGAAGTCATGGAAGAGGGAACGGTACGCGATTCGAGTTCGAATACGTTCTCGATGAGTTCATGTTCCTGCTTACGCAGTACACCTGCCAGTGCGCCGGCTTCAAACACGGCGTAAATATCGTCGGACGTAATATCGTCATTACGTACCATCGGCAGTTTGAACAGACGGAAAATCATGTTTGCCATTCCGTTGAAGAACCACACCATCGGGCGGCAAATCATCAGGCAGAAACGCATCGGGTTGACTATACGGACGGCAACCGTCTCAGGTGAAATCATACCGATGCGCTTCGGTGTGAGGTCAGCAAACAGGATGAACAGGCTTGTGACCAGAACGAAGGAACAGATAAAGCTGACTTGATCCGCCAGTTCAGGGGACATGAAGCGAATAAAGAAGGTCTGGAACGCATGCGAGAATGCGGCATCACCGACGATACCCCCGAGGATGGCGACGGCATTCAGGCCAATCTGCACCACGGTAAAGAACAGGCCAGGCGTTTCCTGTAATTTCATTACGCGGGAGGCATTGACGTTTCCTTCGTCTGCCAACTGTTTAAGCTTTATTTTGCGGGAAGCGGCCAGCGATATCTCAGACAGCGAGAAAAAGGCACTGATCGCGATAAGTAAAAGAATCAGTAAGATACTGTTTAACATAATCTATCCGTTTAACACCGGGCTGAACCGGCAGGGAAAGGCACTCATTATTTTTGTTGCTTAAATGAACATCATTTTATTAGAACGACTAAAAATCTGTTCAGAAGAAAAAAGCGTAAGGATGAAAAACAAAGATAATTGCCAGAAATAGTTTTAAAGGGCCACATTTGTGACCCGCATAGTATAGCAGCAGCACTGAGACTGCCGCCAGCGCTTAAAAATCCCGCATTATTGAGGTGGCAGACAAACGCCAATTCCACCTAATCCGCAGTAGCCTTCCGGGTTTTTAAACAGGTATTGCTGATGTTCGTCTTCTGCATAATAGAACGGCAGGGCTTCAGTGATTTCAGTGGTGATGGTGCGCTTATCGTTCGCTACGTCCATCGCTTGCTGGAAACTCGCCAGACTGGCCAGCGCCTGATCTTGCTGTTCTGCACTCAGCACGTATAACCCTGAGCGATATTGCGTGCCGATATCCCCGCCCTGACGCATACCTTGAGCCGGATCGTGGTTTTCCCAAAAAATCTGCAACAGATTCGCATAGCTTATTACCGCCGGATCAAATACCACGCGCACCACTTCTGCATGACCGGTCTGTCCGGTACAGACTTCCCGGTAAGTCGGGTTAGGCGTAAAACCGCCGCTGTAGCCGGCTGCTGTGCTGTAAACCCCTTCCTGTTGCCAGAACAAACGCTCTACGCCCCAGAAGCAGCCCATCGCAAAAATCGCGACTTCCATGTTGTCAGGAACATTCGTCATTGAATGCTCATTCACTGCATGAATGGTCGCTACCGGCATAGGGGTTGTACGACCAGGTAACGCATCTGCCTGATTTACAGACTGCGTTTTATCGGTAAGTTGCACCACGGAAAACTCCAGTTGTTGCTTAAATAAACAAGGTTTGTAACAAAGGGGTCTTAAGAATAACCATGACCACAGGTTAGTGTTAGTTGTATCTGATTGCGTCTTTGCACACAATACGGGGAACGTTGCTTAGTCGTTGAACATTTTCATAGGATTAGCACTAAACTGCTTTCTTCTAAATGTATAAGGATGAATCTGCCAAGACGAGCAGATATTCTCCGGCGGGCATCTGATATTTTAACAGGACAGTAAAATTAGCAGGAGTGCGTGTGCCACGATATCGTGAACTGGGTTTGTTATTGGTAATTCTGGCCCCCTCACTTTCCATGGCAGCGAAGGTGCGTTTGCAGCTGGAAGGCCTGGATGGCGATTTGGAAAAGAACGTCCGCGTTCGATTATCTTCTATTCAAAGCGACGAAGTCGGTGCTAATGGCCGGTTTCGTGCGCGTGTCAGTGCGGCGATCCAGCAGGGTTTAAGGCCGCTGGGGTATTATTCCCCGACTATCGATTTCGATTATCGCGAGACTCCCCCGCCGGGACGTCCGGTTCTTATTGCCAAAGTCACACCGGGAATACCGGTGAAAATCGCCGGGACCAGCGTGGTGATTGAAGGGCAGGCCGACAAAGATAATGAATTCGAACAGCTCAAAAAGCGTGATGTGCCTGCGGTCGGGACGATTTTAAACCATGGGACTTACGACAATTTCAAAAGCTCGCTGACCGGGATTGCGCTGCGTAAAGGCTATTTTGATGCCAACATGCGCAAGAGCCAGCTGGGCGTCATTGAAGATGAACATAAAGCGTTCTGGGATATTCAGTTCGACAGCGGCGAGCGTTACCGCTTCGGCGATGTCCATTATCAGGGATCACAGATCCGCGACGAGTATCTGCAAAATCTGGTGCCATTCCATAAGGGTGATTATTACACCACGGCGCAACTGGCCGAGCTTAACCGCCGCCTGTCTGCGACCGGCTGGTTTAACTCTGTTGTCGTGTCTCCAGATTTTACTGATGCCAAAGCCACAAAAACGCTGCCTCTGAATGCCGTGGTGTCGCCGCGTACTGAAAACACGATTGAAACCGGGGTGGGGTATTCGACCGACGTTGGGCCGCGTGTCACTGCCAATTGGAAAAAGCCGTGGATAAATGACCGTGGGCAAAGTTTTGAAACTTCTACCACGCTTTCCGCGCCAGAGCAGTCGCTGGACTTCACCTATAAAATCCCGCTGCTGAAATCACCTCTTGAGCAATATTATCTGCTGCAGGGGGGCTTCAAACGTGAAGATCTTAACGACACCAAATCTGACTCGACGCTGCTGACGGCTTCGCGGTACTGGGATCTTTCGAGCGGCTGGCAACATGCTGTGAATCTGCGCTGGAGCCTCGACCACTTTACGCAGGGTAGCGTGACCAACACCACCATGCTGATTTATCCGGGTGTGAGCCTCAACCGTACGCGTCAGCGCGGCGGCCTGATGCCGACCTGGGGCGATTCTCAGCGCTATTCTCTTGACGTGTCCAATACCACCTGGGGTTCTGATGTCGATTTCGCCGTAGTTCAGGCGCAAAACGTTTGGATCCGCACGCTGGCGGATAAACACCGTTTTGTGTTCCGCGGCAATCTAGGCTGGATTGAAACCAACGATTTTGAACGCGTACCGCCCTCCCTGCGTTTCTTCGCCGGTGGTGACCGCAGTATTCGCGGCTACAAATACAAATCTATTTCTCCGCGTGATGACGAAGGCAAGCTGACAGGTGCGTCCTATCTTGGTACCGGCTCGGTGGAATATCAGTACAACGTGACCGGAAAATGGTGGGGCGCAGTGTTTGTCGACTCCGGCGAAGCGGTTAATGACATTACAAAGAGTGACTTTAAAACCGGCGCAGGTGTGGGTGTGCGCTGGGCTTCACCTATCGGCCCGGTGAAATTAGATGTTGCCGCACCGGTCGGCGACAAAGATGAGCATGGAATGCAGTTTTACATCGGCTTGGGTCCGGAATTATGAGTTTATTTAAGAAAATCTGTCTGGGTTTCCTGATCTTCCTGTTGCTGTTAATCAGCCTGGTGGCTTTCCTGGTCGGGACGCAAACCGGTTTGCATCTGATGATCAACGGCGCAAACCGCTTCGTGCCAGGGCTGAATATCGCCAGTACAGAAGGTGGATGGCGTGACCTGACGCTTAAAGGCGTGCATTACGAAATGCCGGGTGTGGATGTGAAAGCCGGAGAATTCCATCTTTCCCTCGATTTCTCGTGCCTGAAAAACAGCGCGCTGTGCGTTAACGCGCTGCGGGTAAAAGATGTCAACGTGGTGGTGAACACCAAAGAGATGACCCCCGCTGCGGTACAACCGGAACCGGAAACCAGCGAGCCGCTGACTAATCTCAGCACGCCGTATCCGATCACACTGCGTTTGCTGACGCTGGATAACATCAATATTACCCTCGATGATCGCGCGATTTCGCTGGCGTCATTCCGTACGGGCGCACACTGGGAAGGCCGCGCTATTCAGCTGATGCCAACGCATATCGGCGGATTGCTAATTGCGTTACCGAAAACGCCGGTTAATCCGCTGCCGGAAGTGGTGCAGGCTGCGCAGGATAAAGCTGTAGAGAAAGCGACGGGCAAACCGGCTGAACCGCCAGTTGTGGTGCCGGAAAAACCGCTGGGCGAAACATTGCAGGAGATGTTTGCCAAACCGCTGCTGCCTGAATTACCCGATTTCCGGTTGCCGGTTGATCTGGATATTCAGCAAATTCTTGGTGAAAACCTGCGTCTGACCGGTGACACCGATGTGCTGATCACCCGTTTTGAGCTGAAAGCCAGCACGCAAAATCAGCAGGTTAAGCTGGATAAACTGATGGTACGTTCTGCTCAGGGATCCGTGGACGGCACGGGGCTGGCGACGCTCAATCAAAACTGGCCAGTGAATCTGACGATTAACACCACGGTGAATATCGATCCGGTGAAGGGCGAGAAGATCAAACTGAAAGTGGGTGGCGGATTACGCGACAAACTGGATGTCGGCCTGAATCTTTCCGGTCCGGTTCGTGCGCAACTGGCGCTGGAAACTCAGCTGGCAGAAGCCGGATTGCCGCTGGATCTGAAACTGTCCAGTGACGCATTGCAATGGCCGCTGACCGGTACGCCGCAATATCAGGTTAAAGGGTTCAAACTTAATTTAAGCGGTAAAGCGACCGATTATGCGCTTTCACTGCGTTCAGATTTTAAAGGCGATCAGATCCCACCCGCCACACTGACGCTCGACGGTAAAGGCAACGCGGAACAGTTTAAACTGACGTTGCTTCGTCTGGCTGCGCTGGAAGGTAATACCGATCTGACCGGCGTGGTGGATTGGAGTAAAGCCATCAGCTGGAACAGCGAACTGAAGCTGACCGGTATTAATACTGCAAAGCAGTATCCGGACTGGCCGGCAAAATTGCAGGGCAAGATCACCACGCGCGGAAGTCTCTACGGCGGCACATGGCAGATGCAGGTGCCGGTGCTGGATCTGACCGGTAACGTGAAGCAAAACGCCGTCAGGGCCCAGGGCAATGTGCGCGGAAACAGCTACGGTCAGTGGGATATTCCGCAACTGCACCTTGAACTTGGCCGTAATAATCTGGATGTGAAGGGATCGCTTGGCGACGCCTGGAACCTTGACGCCAAAGTGGATGCACCACATCTGGACGGCGCATTGCCGGGGCTGGGCGGCGTGGTGAAAGGGATGTTGCAACTGCGCGGCGACCTCAAGGCACCGAAACTGCTGGCGGATCTGACCGCAACCGGCCTGAAATGGCAGGCACTGACCGTGCGTCGTGTGGATATTAAAGGCGATGTCAGTTCGACTGATCAAATCCAGGGCAATCTTGCCGTGCGTGTCCAGCAGCTTAAACAGGATGCGCTGGATATCACCGATATCAATCTTGATGCTAAAGGCAATGAGAAACAGCATCAGCTGACGCTGAAAGTGGACGGCAAACCGGTGTCTGGTCGTCTGGCGCTGAGCGGCAGTTTTGACCGTGCGACCGAAGAGTGGAAAGGCAGTGTCACCAATACCTTGTTTGATACGCCGGTCGGGCAATGGCGTCTGAACCGTTCCATTGCGCTGGATTATTTCAATAAAGAACAACGCATCACCGTCGGCCCGCACTGCTGGCAAAACCCGAACGCGGATTTGTGTGTGCCGAAGCCCATTAATGCCGGTGCCAGCGGGCAGGCGAGCATCGTGCTCAACCGCTTTGATCTGGCGATGATCAAACCTTTCCTGACCGATGATACTCAGCTGAGCGGTGTTTTCAGCGGGAAAGCCGATGTGAGCTGGAAAGCCGAAGGCGGTCTGCCGCAGGCGAGCATTTCGCTGGTGGGCAAAGGCGTGAAAGTTCAGCAACTGGTGCAGGGCAGTCCGTTGCCTGTCGCCTTCGATACGTTGAATCTGAGTGCCGGGCTGAACAATGGCCGTGCAAACCTCGACTGGTTAATCAGGATAACCAACAACGGTCAGCTGGATGGCAGCATTCAGATTGCCGATCCGCAGGGCAAACGTAATCTCAGCGGTAACGTGAATATCACCCGTATCTCAATGGCGTTGTTGCAACCGGCGCTGATGGACGGCGAAAAAGCGTCGGGTATTCTGAATGCCAATCTTCGCCTCGGTGGTAACGCGCAGAAGCCGCTGGTGTTCGGCAAGCTGGCGCTGACCGGTGTCGATTTCGACGCGCAGTTTATGCCATTTGATATTACGGACGCCAATATCGGTATTAATTTCAACGGCATGTCATCCATCATGGAAGGGGTGATTAAAACCGCGCAGGGGCAGCTGGAACTGAACGGTAATGCCGACTGGAGTGAACTTAATGCGTGGCGCGCGCGCATTGCAGCCCGCGGCAACAAAGTGCGGGTATCGGTGCCACCGATGGTGCGTCTGGACGTTTCACCGGATTTAGTGTTTGATGCCACACCGCAGTTGTTCTCGCTCAACGGAACCGTTGATATTCCGTGGGCGCGCATTACGGTACAGGAGTTACCGGAAAGCGCGGTCGGGGTTTCTTCCGATGAAGTGATGCTCAACGATCAGCGTCAGCCGATTGCGCCAAAGTCAGCGTCTATTCCGATCAACAGCAATCTGATGGTGAACATTGGGAAAGATGTACGCCTCGATGCATTCGGTCTGAAAGCGCGTCTTGAAGGTGCACTGAAAGTGGCGCAGGACAGCCGTGGTCTTGGGCTGAACGGACAAATTAATATTCCGTCCGGGCGTTTCCACGCTTACGGTCAGGATTTGATTGTCCGTAAAGGACAGCTGTTGTTCTCAGGACCGGCCGATCAGCCGTTACTGAATCTGGAGGCGATCCGTAACCCGGAAGCGACAGAAAATGACGTGGTGGCGGGTTTGAGAGTGACCGGTGAGGCCGATGCCCCGAAACTTGAAATATTCTCAGATCCGGCAATGTCGCAGCAGGAAGCCTTGTCCTACCTGCTTCGCGGGCAAGGATTAGACAATTCTGGTGGCGACAGTGGCGCAATGACCTCAGCTCTTATCGGGTTAGGGGTTGCGCAAAGTGGTAAACTTGTGGGTAAAATCGGCGAGGCATTCGGTGTCAGCAATCTGGCGCTGGATACTCAGGGCGTGGGAGACAGTTCTCAGGTTGTTGTCAGTGGTTATGTTTTACCGGGATTACAGGTGAAATATGGTGTCGGGATATTCGACTCGCTGGCGACTCTGACCCTGCGCTACAGGTTGATGCCAAAGCTTTACCTGCAAGCCGTATCGGGCATCGATCAGGCATTGGATTTGCTCTATCAGTTTGAGTTTTAATTCATGTGACTTTTACTATACGAATATAAACATGCGAATAATTGTTTACGGTAGTCTGCGACGCAAGCAAGGCAACAGTCACTGGATGACGAATGCTCAATGGTTGGGTGACCATGAGCTGGAAGGCTATGCCCTGTATAATCTGGGCCACTATCCTGCTGTTATTCCAGGGGAAGGCAAAGTCTATTGCGAAGTTTACCGCATTACCTCGTCAATTCTGGCTGAGTTGGATGAGCTGAAAAGTAACACCAAGGATTACCGTCGTGAGCTGATTTCGACACCTTATGGCAGCGCCTGGATTTACCTCTACATTCGCTCACTGGACGGTGTGCCGAGAATAGAAGGTGGAGACTGGGTGAGGCGTAACGAAGCGGTCAGTGAGTAATCTGAGCAAGGTCGTCTAAAAATAATCGTTGTCTGACAACGCTTAATACATAAAAAAACACCGCCATCTGGCGGTGTTTTTTTTCATTCAAACGGCAGTCATTCAAAAGGCTGAAAACTTATTTGTTTTTAGCGCGTTCGAAAGACGTCACGATTTCAGCTTTTGCTGCAGCAGCGTCAGCCCAACCGTCAACTTTTACCCATTTGCCTTTTTCCAGCGCTTTGTATTGCTCAAAGAAGTGGGTGATCTGGCCGCGCAGCAGTTCTGGCAGGTCGTTCACATCTTTGATGTGATCGTATTCTTTGCTCAGTTTGGTGTGCGGAACAGCAACCAGTTTCGCATCTTCACCAGCTTCGTCGGTCATTTTCAGCATACCGACAGGGCGGCAGCGGATCACAGAACCTGGCTGCAACGGGTATGGAGTTGGCACCAGAACGTCAACCGGGTCGCCATCAAGAGACAGAGTGTGGTTGATGTAACCGTAGTTGCACGGATAGAACATCGCTGTAGACATGAAACGGTCTACAAACAGCGCGCCGGTATCTTTATCCACTTCGTACTTGATTGGATCTGCGTTTGCAGGGATTTCGATAACGACATAGATATCTTCTGGCAGTTCTTTGCCCGCCGGGACATTCAGTAAGCTCATGGTTGGTTTCCTTCGTTGAACCAGGAATAGAGTGCCGCACATTATAGCCAACTCTCCCGCGAATTCCCGCCCTTTTCGTCAGAACCTCTTAGCGCATTTTTCGGCACGACCTGCTGCCAGAGTGCGACAAAATCCCCTGCGCTGGCAGTAAAATTTACTCATCCGATACTTTACCGTGTAACTGCCTGTTTTTGCTTTTCTTATCAAGATATTCAGTCCGTTGCCGATAACAATATTCAAACAAAAAATCAGGAATCACCTGATCCCTACCTCACCGGAAGTATCTCTTTTCACCTGAATGGCTGGATAACATCGTATGTTGAATAAGTTGAGCGTAAAAGCCGGTCTGATCGGTTTGCTGGTGGTTATGACGTTGATTTTACTGCTGGTTAGCGTGCTGGGTGCCAACGCTATCAGGCAAAGTGCCACTTCCCTGCAAAAGATTAATCAGCTTCAGGGCGATGAACTCGGTTCGCTGGCCGACAGTTACAGCTTCTCGCTCCGCACGCGTGTCGCCAGCGGTGTGGCTGTGCGTCAGCTGGAAATCGGCATGATGGATGATGCCAAAACAACGACCGACCGCATTGCCGGTTATATCAAACAGGCTGATAACGATCTGGCGAAATTCGTCAGTATTCAGGATGAAACCCGGCAGGGCAGAGATTTATCCGACGTCGTGAAGAAAACCTATGACGCCTATAAAGCGAACGGCTTAGTCCCGCTTCTGGCCGCGCTTCAGGCGCAAAGTGCAGACGGGTATTACGATGTGCTGGAAAACAAAATCACGCCTTACAGCAATGCTTATGACAAAGCGCTGGCGGATTTTCGTGCTTACGCGGTCGATAACACCAGCAAGCGCATCGAACAGGCGCGCACCAACGCACGCATCCAGCTGACAGTGATTGTGGCGGCGTTCATTATCGCGCTGATAATTGCTGTGCTGGCATGGTTTGCCTTGCAGAAAATCATCATGCATCCGCTGAGTTTCTCGATTGCACAGCTGGAATATATCGCCAAAGGCGACCTGACTCATGAAATTGATGATTCCCGTAATAATGAGATGGGCCGTTTGCTGAAAGCGATGAAACAAATGCAGGACTCGCTGGTCGAGTCGGTAGGGCGCGTGCGTGATGCCGGAAATCAGATTGATGTCGGTTCCCGCGAGCTGGCTGCCGGTAACGTGCATCTGGCACAGCGGACGGAAGAATCGGCCGCGTCGCTGGAGGAAACCGCTGCGAGTATGGAACAGCTGACATCGACCGTGCGTATGAATGCCGCGAACTCCGAACAGGCAAATCAGCTGGCGCAAAGCGTATCGGTTATTGCCGGTAAGGGCAGCGAAGTTGTCCATCAGGTCATGGATAAAATGCAGGGTATCACCGACAGCTCGAAACGCATTGGCGACATCATTACTGTTATCGACGGTATCGCATTCCAGACCAATATTCTGGCGCTGAATGCCGCCGTCGAAGCAGCGCGAGCCGGGGAGCAGGGGCGCGGTTTTGCGGTGGTAGCCGGCGAAGTGCGCAGTCTGGCGCAACGCAGTGCGCAATCTGCCAAAGAAATCAAAGAACTGATCGTCGATTCTGAAAGCCGCGTTTCTGAAGGCTCGGATATGGTGAAATCAGCCGCTGATACGATGCTGGAAATTTCCAGTGAAGTGACGCGAGTGACCAGCCTGATGCGCGAAATTTCTATCGCTACTACCGAGCAGACTCACGGCATCGAACAGGTGAACGTGGCGATTACGCAGATGGATCAGGTGGCGCAGCAGAATGCGGCACTGGTGGAGCAAGCGACGGCGGCCACGCGTTCTCTGGAAGAACAGGCTCAGTTGCTGGCGGAAAGCATGGCGGTATTTAAACTCAATCGTGCTGGCCAGTTCTGATTACTGAATGCAGAGCTAAATAAAGAAAAGGTGGCTGAGAAGCCACCTTTTTACGTTCGATCGTTTGTATAAGGAATAATGCTAAGTTACAGAGGTATCACGTTCATTCTTTGATGATTTTTTTGAGGCAAGTTTGATTAGTCATCCGGGAACTCAGCGATAAAGCGTTCTGCATCTTCCACCATTGAGCTGTTACCCACAAAGAATGGCGCACGTTCATGCAGTTTCTGCGGAATGATATCCAGAATACGATTTTTCCCGTCACTGGCTTTACCGCCCGCTTGCTCCGCAAGGAAAGCTATCGGGTTGCATTCATACAGCAAACGCAGTTTTCCGTTCGGATGGCTGGCGGTGCTTGGGTAAATATAAATGCCGCCTTTCAGCAGGTTACGGTGGAAGTCTGCGACCAGCGACCCGATATAACGTGAAGTGTAAGGGCGTTGCGTGGCTTCATCTTGTTCCTGGCAATACTTGATGTATTTTTTAACGCCAAGAGGGAACTTGATGTAGTTACCTTCGTTGATCGAGTACATGTTGCCCTTTTTAGGGAAACAGACTTTTTCGTGAGAGAGGCAGAATACACCGAGAGAAGGATCGTAAGTAAAGGCATGAACGCCAGCACCTGTGGTGTACACCAGCATGGTAGAAGAACCATACACGACGTAACCTGCGGCAACCTGACGATTCCCCGGTTGCAGGAAATCAGCTTCAGTAACAGACTGACCCAGCGGGGTGGTACGACGGTAAATTGAGAAGATGGTGCCGACGGAGACGTTAACGTCGATGTTGGAGGAGCCATCAAGCGGATCCATCAAAATCACGTATTTTGCATTTTCAGCGCGTTCGCCCTCGAAAATAACAATCTCGTCTTCTTCTTCTGAAGCAATACCGGCAATTTCACCGCGCGCCTTCATGGCTGCTTTTAGTTTTTCATTTGCGTACAGATCGAGTTTCATCTGCACTTCACCCTGCACGTTCTCTGCACCACTGGTGCCCAGAATATCAACCAGACCCGCTTTATTGATGTCGCGGTGAATGATTTTGGCGCCGAGTTTTATTGCTGAAAGCAACGCTGTCAGTTCACCAGTTGCATGTGGAAAATCCTGCTGCTTTTCAACAATAAATTCGCCTAACGTTTTCATGACACTTTCCCTGAATCGAGGATAGATAACGGTACGTTAATAAAACTTTCACAAGAGCGAAGGCAGTTTAGCCCAAATATATGGACGAATCATAGGCAAATCCATTTCTTCTGGAGGAATCTGAGCGGTAGAATAGCGGCTGACTTAAAGGCATCAATGGAAAATATATGCGCATTCATATTCTTGGGATTTGCGGCACGTTTATGGGCGGGCTGGCGATGCTGGCACGTGCTCAGGGGCATCAGGTCACCGGTTCGGACGACAACGTTTATCCACCGATGAGTACGCTTCTGGAAAATCAGGGGATCGACCTGATCCAGGGCTACGATCCTGCACAGCTCGATCCACAGCCTGATCTGGTGATTATCGGTAACGCGATGACGCGTGGTAACCCGTGCGTAGAGGCCGTGCTGGAACAGGGGATCCCTTACGTTTCAGGGCCACAATGGCTGCACGATCACGTTCTTCCGGGACGCTGGGTTATTGCTGTGGCGGGAACGCACGGCAAAACCACGACGGCGGGAATGGTCACGTGGATCCTCGAAGCCTGTGGTTATGAACCTGGCTATGTGATTGGTGGCGTACCGGGCAATTTCGAGGTGTCTGCACGTCTGGGTAATAGTCCATTTATGGTGCTGGAAGCCGATGAATACGACTGTGCCTTCTTTGATAAACGATCCAAATTCGTTCATTACAGCCCGCGTACTCTGGTACTCAATAATCTCGAGTTCGATCACGCTGATATCTTCGACGACCTCAGGGCGATTCAGAAACAGTTCCACCATCTGGTGCGTCTGGTGCCGGGCAAAGGCAAAATCATCCTGCCAGAACACGACACACCACTGAAACAGGTGATGGCGATGGGCTGCTGGAGTGAGCAGGAGTACGCCGGTGAAACTGAAAATTGTGCATGGGATGCGAAAAAACTGACGCCAGATGCCAGCGCTTTCGAGGTGTATCTGCACGGCGAAGTTGTCGGCCAGGTCAACTGGAATCTGGTGGGTGAACACAACATGCATAATGGTCTGATGGCGATTGCCGCGGCCCGTCATGTTGGCGTTAAACCGGAAGATGCCTGCAAAGCGCTGGGTGAATTTATCAATGCGCGTCGTCGTCTGGAGCTTCGTGGTGTTGAAAACGGTGTCAGCGTATACGACGATTTTGCTCACCATCCGACAGCCATTCTGGCCACGCTTTCTGCTTTACGCAGTAAAGTTGGCGGGACTGCGCGCATTCTTGCGGTACTCGAACCTCGCTCAAATACCATGAAAATGGGGATGAGTAAGAATGAGCTGGCGCCGTCACTGGGTCGTGCTGATGAAGTCTTCCTGTTACAGCCACAGCATATTCCGTGGCAGGTGGCAGAAGTGGCTGAACATTGTATTCAGCCTGCACACTGGAGCGCCGATGTGGATTCGCTGGTGGATATGGTCATTAAGGCTTCTGGGCCGGGCGACCATATTCTGGTGATGAGCAACGGTGGTTTTGGTGGCATTCACGGCAAACTGCTGGCGGCACTGGCAGCCAAAGCGCAAGCGGGGCAACCGCTGTAAGACCGTAAATTGATGGATACAGGCACAGCTCCGGCTGTGCTTTTTTTTGCCTTTTTCCTGCAGGGAAGACTGTCTGAGGCAAAAAAAAGCCCTCCAAAATAGAGGGCCAAAGGGTGTCGTCGGACAGGACGACGAGGGTATCGTTAGCCGGAGAGCAAGGCAGTGGCAGTGTCAGCTCTCCTTCCAGCCTCAACAGCGCATATATTTTCGCTGTCTTTCTCAGAACAGTGGCTGTTGAAACCCGGTAACGCTAATTTAAAAAATACTTAAACAGTGGCTTTGTTACTCGGACTTACTCAGAAATCTTACTGGTAGATTTCTGCAGTGGCGTGATAAGCGCCGTCGTTATGGGCTTCTATCACGCGGAAAGATTTAGCACCTTTGCTGTCGGCTTTATCAGACAGTTGCTGGTGGATATCGGTCGGAACACCATCGACGCCGCTAACGCTGATTGTTCCCATAGGCTGTAAATTTTCTGCCTGCTGATTAGTCACCAGCTGAGCGGCTGATGCACCGAAAGAAACAGCTGATAACAGGCTAAGGGCGGCAATAGTAGTAATGATTTTCATGATAACTTCCTGAATTCACTGACGTTGTTAGATGGTTTCGAGAGCAACGTCGATTGAGGTCTGGATTCATCAGAACTGTGTATCGGGTTCGGGAGTGCGTAAAGCCTACGGGAACGCTGATGATGCAGTGACAAATCCGTCTTAATGCGCATGGCGCGGGCCCGAGTCATTCAGGCCCCTTCGCTTCAATTACCTGAAATTACTGGTAAATTTCAGCGGTCGCGTGGTAGTTACCTTCCTGACGAACTTCGATAACACGGAATGCTTTAGCGCCTTTGGCATCGGCTTTGTCAGACAGTGCCTGGCGGATATCAGAAGGTGCGCCGGCAACGCCGCTCACGCTGATCATACCGGTTGGTTGCAGATTTGAAGCTTGTTCCTGTGTTACAGGTTGTGCTGCAAAAACGCCAAATGACAGAGCAGACAGAATGCTTAATGTTGCGATTGTAGTTTTAACTTTCATGATTTTAACCTCGTCGATTTTTTATGTTTTCATTTTCCGGTGCTTCACACCACGGAAATGAGTATACATCTAATAACTGTAAACATTAATAGTTTGCTAATAGTTATTTCGTTTTCTATGTGCGTCCTATGTGTATTTTTAATAACTAAAAAGAATAAAAATCGAATGAAAAGTAAGCTTTTTATGTTAATTTTTCGTAAAATCAATAGATTGAGTGAATTTGACTATTTGTGCTTATTTTTGCAGTGAATCACACCGTTGAAATGTTTCTGTGACGTGTTTGTGGTGCTTGTTAAGAAAATTAACAGCGAATGCTGCGATAACCGAGGGAGTTGTGAGCCGGAAAAGGGCGAGTTTTTACGAAAATGCCGGGATGGTTTGGAAAGATAAATAAGGATGAGGTCAGAAAGAGTGTTCTTCTGACCTCAGGCACAGAAAAGGGGCTGAGGTCGGTTCATAATGAGCCGGATTTACAGTTCCTGCTCAAACAGACTGAGTATCGCGTCATGGAGTTGCTTGACGCTAAAGCCGCGGGCTGGTGTTGTAAAGATTGTGTCATCACCCGCAATCGTGCCGAGGATCCCTTCGGATTTACCCAGGGAGTCGAGCAAGCGGGCAATCAGCTGTGCAGCACCCGGACTGGTGCGTATAACGACGACAGCGTCGTTATAATCAATATCCAGTACCAGATTCTTCAGCGGGCTGGTAGTGGTAGGAACGCCAATCTCAGCGGGCAGGCAATACACCATTTCCATCTTCGCGTTGCGGGTTCTGACAGCACCAAACTTGGTCAGCATCCGTGAGACTTTTGACTGATTGATATTTTCAAAACCGTCCTCCTGAAGTGCGACAACGATTTCGCCCTGAGAACTGAATTTCTCTTCCTTCAACAATGCCTTGAAGGCTTTTATCAAATCTTCCTGTTTAGCAGGATTACGCATTTTGCACCCTGGTCTCTGTATCATAGTTGTGTTGATTATGCAGATATTTGCATTTTTATGCAACAGCATGAAAAGACGCAGATCCCAAATTATGCATCCGGCAAGGAGTGCTGACGTTATGGGGGAAATGGGGAGCTAATGAATATGCCGAAATTGTGCATTACGGGTGAGTGTAGCCCTTCAATTCCCCTTTATCTGATGATCTCGATTCAGCTCTCAACATTGGAGCGAATTTAACCATTTATTAACCTGGTGTGTTTTGTGGTGCTACTTTTAATGAGGTAGCTTTCCGATAAAAAGTCATAAAAGACCGGAAAATGTCGTCGTGAACGTATTTTTTTACTTTCTAAACGACCAACCTCAGTTTCTCTGCAGGTGAGCAATTGTTTTTAACAGCGTAAGTGATTAAGGTCACACTAAAATAATTCCACGACACTTATAAGTTAATGATAAAAAAGGAGTATAGGATGAAAGTTGCAGTTCTCGGTGCTGCGGGTGGTATCGGTCAAGCCCTCGCGCTTCTGCTAAAGACCCAGCTACCTTCCGGTTCCGAACTCTCATTATATGACATCGCTCCGGTGACTCCGGGTGTCGCTGTCGATCTCAGTCATATCCCGACAGCAGTCAAGATTAAAGGTTTTTGCGGTGAAGATGCGAAACCAGCTTTAGTGGGCGCGGATATCGTTCTGATTTCTGCCGGGGTAGCCCGTAAGCCAGGCATGGATCGGTCTGATCTGTTCAACGTGAATGCGGGAATCGTTCGTAATCTTATTCAGCAAGTCGCCAGCACCTGCCCGAAAGCCTGCATCGGTATCATCACGAATCCTGTCAATACGACAGTTGCGATTGCGGCGGAAGTGCTGAAAAACGCAGGTGTATACGACAAAAACAAACTGTTTGGTGTCACAACGCTGGACACCATCCGCTCCAATACTTTTGTTGCTGAGCTCAAGGGCAAACAGCCTGAAGACATTGAAGTGCCGGTTATCGGTGGGCACTCAGGTGTCACTATCCTTCCTTTATTATCCCAGCTTTCAGGGATCACTTTCAGCGACAGTGAAACTGAAGCACTGACGAAGCGCATTCAGAACGCCGGTACGGAAGTTGTAGAGGCAAAAGCGGGTGGCGGTTCTGCCACGTTGTCTATGGGACAGGCAGCAGCACGCTTCGGACTTTCTCTCGTACGTGCCTTACAAGGTGAAAGCAATGTAGTTGAGTGTGCTTACGTAGAAGGTAACGGCGAACATGCCCGTTTCTTTGCACAGCCTGTTCTTCTGGGTAAAGAAGGTATATCCGAGCTTATCAGCATCGGCAAGCTCAGTACTTTTGAGCAGCAATCTCTGGACTCAATGTTGGATATCCTGCGCAAAGATATCGAGTTAGGTGAGCAGTTCATCAATAACTAAGCCGGTGAGTAAAAGCCGCCAGAGCTCTCTGGCGGTTTTTTGCTTTCTGAAGCTCTGAATTTAAGTGCGCGGGTCAGCAGCCGGTCGGCAACGACGCTCAATTATCTTTAATGTCTTCGCATCAAAGTAACGGCTGGGCCAGATGAGCGACGGATGAATGCCCAGCGCACTGGCAATCAGCAATTCTCCCTTTGGCCATGGCCTTGATAGCGCGTTTGATAGCGTGGAAGAGCTTAGCCCGGCAGAACGCGACACTGCTGCCAGTGTTGTTCCCTTCTTACGAAGCGCGGCAATGATATCTGCCTGATGCCAGTCTTCATTATTTGTTGTCATGATCATTCCTTATGGGTTAAACAAATTATAAGAAGCTATAAAAATCTATCGCATAAAATATATATTCTTCGAGGGCTTATTCTAATTTTAGTTAGTCTCATCAATGTTTCCGAATAATAAGTTATTCTCTTATTTCGAAAATACATTCTTATTATGATTAAAACAAACAAGTAATTTAAGTTTGCTTTTTGTGATTAACCTCGTTTTTTAGTGAATTTGTTGAAAACGTTTAATGAGAATGCGTTATTGAAATGTTGTTATTTCTAGCGATTAAATCGATATTTATAATGTTTAAAGGTTTTTATGTCCGAAAAGTAATTGATTGGTAAGTGGTTAATAGTAATTTTTTAAGGGATTTTATTGTAAGTTTATGTTGTGATTGATTTTTATTTGAATTATGCCAATCTATAAAAAGTTTGCTTTCATAACTTTCCGAAAAAGTCTTTTTTATGGGGTTGTACTGCTCTTGATGAATATAATTCATGGAAACTTTTAAAAGCATCTGTAGACGCATTCTGAAAAATTGAATATCTTCTTTTCTTTAAATACCTGTATTCCTAAATGACTCGTGTTAATACCATCTTTAAAATAAACGCTCACTAGCCAGGAAGGACATCATGACAAATCTCATGTCATGAATGTATAACAACAACCTTTCTTATTTTTTATATAAGAAATACAAGGAATGTTATGAAAAAAGAGTGGTTTGCTGCAAAGGAATTGACCGGAAAAGAAGGCCTTCCAACATCAACTCAGGGCGTACATGGAATGGCGCGCAGATTATGCTGGGTCAAGCGTCGCAGGCGGGGTGTACAGGGCAGGGCGGTGGAATATCACATAGACAGTTTACCGGGCAGCGCAGTGGCGAGTCTCGCCATGAACGAACACTCTGCGGAGTATGTTTATACATCTCATCAGGATCCTCTGGCGATTTGGATTGAAAGTTATAAACAACTGAGAGAACCGGAACGAGAAACGATGATTTCTTTTATCGTGCGGGAAGGTGTGGCGGAAATGCTTAACAGGTTACGTAAACCTGAAGAGGTTTAATCGTAAAATACCCGCCAGCCCTGCCAGCAGGCAGAGGTGGCGGGATATAATCAGAAATCGCGTTTTACAGACATATGTGCCAGACCTTCGAGCGCGGCACGATACTCTGATTCAGGAAGAACCTGAAGCGCCTGTATAGCCTTATCGGCTTCTTCTTCAGCACGCTGACGGGTATAGGTCAGTGAGCCCCACTGATGCATTGCGGCAAGAACAGGTTCCAGTAAATGACGTCCGTTGCCTTCTTCGATAGCTTTTCGGATCATGGCTGATTGTTCAGCATTACCGTGTTTCATTGCATGAAGAAGCGGCAATGTCGGTTTCCCTTCATCGAGATCATCACCGGTATTTTTGCCCAGTGTTTCGCCATCAGCATCATAGTCGAGCAAATCATCAATCAGCTGGAACGCGGTACCGAGATAACGGCCGTAATCTTGCAGCGCTTTAATTTGCTCATTATTCCCGCCAGCCAGCATGGCAGAAGATTGTGATGCCGCTTCAAACAGACGTGCAGTTTTGCTGTAGATAACCTGCATGTAGCTTTCTTCGGTGATATCCGGGTCATTGCAGTTAATCAGTTGCTGAACTTCACCTTCTGCAATCACGTTCACCGCTTTTGCCATCAGGGCCAGAACCGGAAGCGATTCCAGATCTGTCATCATCTGAAATGCCCGGGTGTAAATAAAATCACCGACGAGCACGCTGGCTGCGTTACCAAATGCAGCATTCGCCGTAGCTTTACCACGACGCATGTCAGATTCATCAACGACATCGTCATGTAAGAGTGTGGCTGTGTGAATAAACTCAATCAGAGCGGCGACTTTTACGTGTTTATCGCCCTCGTAAGATAGTGCTTTGGCTGCCAGTACTGCTATCATCGGGCGGATACGTTTGCCGCCGCCACTGATGATGTAATATCCCAGTTGATTGATGAGAGAAACCTCTGAATTCAACTGTTCAAGGATGGATGCGTTGACTGCAGCCATGTCGTCCTGGGTAAGATCAATAATCTGTTCTAGGTTCATTGTGTTTTTTCGGCTGTTGTTCTCTTCACCGCAATGAGATCTGGCTCACATTGGCACATGGCGCTAACTGTAAAGGGGATTGTACTTGAAAAACAGTGTAGATAAATGCTATCGAAAGAACTGCGCTTTTTTTCTTCTTTTGTAGGCATTGTGCTCTTGTCTTATGCTGATTTTTTGCGTAGAATTCGCGCCCTATTGTGAATATTTATAGCGCCCTCTGGACTATACAAAGTTGAGTGCGCGGAAAGCGGAGTTTTATATGTACGCGGTTTTCCAAAGTGGTGGTAAACAACACCGTGTCAGCGAAGGTCAGACTATTCGTCTGGAGAAGCTGGACGTTGCAACTGGCGAAGCTATCGAATTCGATCAGGTTCTGATGATTGCAAACGGTGAAGAAATCAACATCGGCCTGCCTTTAGTTGCTGGCGGTGTAATTAAAGCTGAAGTCGTTGCTCACGGTCGTGGCGAAAAGGTCAAAATCGTTAAGTTTCGTCGTCGTAAACACTATCGTAAGCAGCAGGGCCACCGTCAGTGGTTCACTGACGTTAAAATCACCGGCATCAGCGCTTAAGATTAGGAGAGCGGAACAATGGCACACAAAAAGGCTGGCGGCTCCACACGTAACGGTCGCGATTCAGAAGCTAAACGTCTGGGCGTAAAACGCTTTGGCGGCGAAGCAGTACTGGCAGGCAGCATCATCGTTCGTCAGCGCGGCACCAAATTCCACGCTGGTATCAACGTGGGTTGCGGCAAGGACCACACTCTGTTTGCTTTGGCTGACGGTAAAGTCAAGTTCGAAGTTAAAGGCCCGAAAAACCGTAAGTACATCAGCATCGAAGCTGAATAAGTTTTTCTCGTCTTAGTAAATAGATGTAAGCCCCGCAATTCGTTGCGGGGCTTTTTACATTCTGGTTAGCCCATTCTGGCGGGATATGGACACGAAATCGCAGGCCCCTGTTGGGATTATGTTGGCGCTGGTCACTGCCATGAGTTGGGGATCTTTACCCATCGCCATGAAGCAGGTTTTAGTGGTGATGGATCCCTTTACCGTGGTCTGGTATCGGTTTTCGATGGCGGCCATTGTGTTGGGTTGTATTCTTGCAGCCAGACGCAGATTACCGCCAAAAGCGATTTTTAGCCGGCCGCGCTGGCTGGTCTTAGTCCTGATCGCTACCTGCGGATTGCTGGGGAACTTTGTTCTTTTTAGTTCGTCCCTGCAATTCCTCAGCCCGACGGCCTCGCAGGTTATCGGTCAGCTTTCTCCCGTCGGTATGATGGTGGCCAGCGTGATCATCCTGAAAGAGCGGATGCGTGTTACGCAGGTCATTGGCGCCAGTATGTTAATCTTCGGGCTGATATTATTTTTTAATACCAGCCTGATTGAGATTTTTACCCGTTTGACAGATTACACCCTGGGTGTGATTTTTGGCGTCGGGGCAGCAACGGTTTGGGTGATATACGGCGTGGCGCAAAAGGTATTGCTGCGTCAACTGGCTTCACCGCAAATCCTGTTTTTGCTGTACACTTTATGTTCTATCGCATTGCTCCCGCTGGCCAGCCCGGCGGTGCTTTCACAGCTCAGCGGCTGGCAGTTTGCCTGTCTGTTGTTTTGCGGCGCGAATACCTTAGTAGGATATGGCGCCTTAGCGGAAGCGATGGCGAGATGGCAGGCGGCTCAGGTTAGTGCTCTTGTGACACTGACCCCGCTGTTTACCCTGCTATTTTCAGATTTATTGGCACTTGCCTGGCCTGACTTTTTTGCTGCACCAGTGCTTAATTTCATTGGTTATCTTGGGGCATTTGTGGTGGTGGCGGGTGCAATGTTTTCCGCAATTGGCCATCGATGGTGGCCACGTCGGACAGAGCAAAACCTGGTAGCTAAACTCTAGCTGCCCGGCGAATGATTTACGGAGACGGTACAAATGAAGTTTGTTGATGAAGCCACGATTCTGGTTGTGGCCGGTGATGGCGGTAACGGGTGCGTCAGCTTCCGCCGCGAAAAATACATTCCTCGTGGCGGCCCTGACGGCGGCGACGGTGGTGATGGCGGCGATGTTTACCTGGTTGCTGATGAGAACCTCAATACGCTAATCGATTTCCGCTTTGTGAAATCTTATCGTGCTGAGCGCGGTACTAATGGTCAGAGCAGTGACTGTACCGGTAAGCGCGGTAAAGATATCACCATTAAAGTGCCAGTCGGAACACGCGTTCTCGACCAAAGCACCGGTGAAGTTCTGGCAGACATGACCCATAATGGTCAGGTTAATATGGTCGCGAAAGGCGGTTTCCACGGGCTGGGTAACACCCGATTTAAATCATCCGTGAACCGTTCACCACGCCAGAAAACTATGGGCACCAAAGGTGAAGAGCGTGATATCGCACTCGAACTGATGCTGCTGGCCGACGTGGGTATGCTGGGTCTGCCAAACGCGGGTAAATCTACTTTCATTCGCTCCGTGTCTGCGGCGAAACCGAAAGTTGCTGATTATCCGTTTACCACGCTGGTACCAAGCCTGGGCGTTGTCCGTATGGATCACGAGCAAAGCTTCGTCGTTGCTGATATCCCTGGTCTGATTGAAGGGGCCTCGGAAGGCGCGGGTCTGGGTATTCGCTTCCTGAAGCACCTCGAGCGTTGCCGTGTTCTGTTGCACCTGATTGACATTGCGCCGATTGATGAATCCGATCCGATCGAAAATGCGAAAGTCATCATCAACGAGTTGCAGCAATACAACGCCAAGCTGGCTGAAAAGCCGCGCTGGTTAGTATTCAACAAAGTTGATCTGATCGAGAAAGAAGAAGCAGAATCGCGTGCTAAAGCGATCGCTGATGCATTGGGCTGGGAAGGTAATTACTATCTGATCTCCGCTGCGAACCGCGAAGGCGTGAATGCACTTTGCTGGGATGTGATGAAATTCATCAATGAAAATCCTAAGCACATGGCAATTGAAGCTGCTGCGCCAGAGAAAGTTGAGTTCATGTGGGATGATTATCACCGTGAACAACTGGCCGAAGTGGAAGCTGAAGCTGATGACGACTGGGATGATGACTGGGATGAAGATGACGACGAGGGCGTCGAAATCATTTACGAACGTTAATTCCGTGTATTAGCGTCTCATCTCTGTAAAAAGGCTGCCTCTGGCAGCCTTTCTTTTTAATCGCGTGCTGATGAGTTCGTGTCTTAACGGGCGTCAGGTGCAAGGGTCAGAGAACTTTGTAATGCCACATTGGGTAACCAGCATTGCGCGCTGAGCCCGGTGATACCGCTACGGTTACGCAGTGCCAGTGTGCCACTGTGGAGATGCGCAATCCTGACCACAATATTCAACCCCAGGCCGCTACCGCCATAACGTTGATCGCTGCGTTTAAAAGCCTGCGTCAGTTCGCTGGCTTTCGTTTCATCAATGCCAGGCCCTTCATCTTCAATCTTAATCAGGAAGCCGTTATCTTGTGCCGTCACAGCGATTGCGATATCACTGTCTTTTGGAGCATAGCGATAGGCATTCTCGACCAGATTTCGCACCATTAATCGCAGCAGTACCGCGTCGCCCTGAATCTCTGCGTGAGCGGGTAACCGGATAATCAGTTTTTGCCCACGTTCATCAAGCATTTCGCGTAACTCTTCCTCGAGTGGCTTAATGACGTTACTGGCCAGATCCACCTGCTGATATTCACCTTTCGCAAAATTCTGTCCGGCACGGGCAAGCATCAGCAATTGTTCTATAGTGTGCATCAGAAGGTCGATACGGCTTATCAGTGTATCGCTGCCTTCCACCCCCTTTTTCTGCATGATTTCCAGGTGCAATCGTACGCCAGCCAGAGGAGTGCGCAACTCATGCGCCGCATCGGCAGTGAACAAGCGTTCCTGCTGGATGGTACTGGATAGACGGGAAAACAGCTGGTTCAGCGCATTGGTGACCGCAACGACTTCCCTAATTTCACTGTTGAGTGGCAGGGGCGAGAGGTTATCGGCAGAACGTGTTTCCAGACGCTTTTGCAGCTGATTCAGCGGACGAATAATCCAGCTTATCGCCCAGAAGGACAGAATCAGCGTAATGCTCATCATCAGCAACGAAGGGGCAATGAGCGACGCGATCGCTTCTGCAATCTCTCTCTCAACATGCGCGTTTCGCACTTTTGCAGAAAGCGTGTCATTAACCAGTAAATTGATCTGTTCCTGACTTTCATGCCAGAGCCAGAAAACGCTGGTGAGCTGAGTGACGAATAATATCAGTGCCAGCATAACCAGCAGGCGGCGACGCATACTGGTCATTGTAGAATTTCCAGCCGGTAGCCAATGCCACGCACGGTGCGGATGACTTCTTTACCGAGCTTACGTCGCAGATTGTGCACATGAACCTCGAGCGTATTAGAACCAAGATCATCCTGCCAGGTGTAAAGATCCTGCTGAAGCAACTCCCGGTTAACGGTTTGCCCTGCACGCATCATCAGGCGTGATAAAATCGCGAACTCTTTCGGGGTGACTTCTACCGGATTGTTATCCATATAAGCCTGCTGCGAAGACAGGTTAATTTTCAGGTTACCTACTGAAATCTGGTTATCGCTTTGTCCCTGATAACGGCGGATAAGCGCCCTGACACGGGCCTGCAATTCTACCAGTGCAAAAGGTTTAATCAGATAATCATCGGCACCAGCATCCAGGCCATCAACGCGATCTTCCAGTGAGTCACGGGCGGTGAGGATAAGGACGGGGATAGCAATATTCTGACGTCGCCACTGGCGCAGCAACGTCGCTCCATCTTTGTCTGGCAATCCTAAATCCAGGATCACCAGACTGTACTGACTCGTTTGGATCAGGCTCTGCGCTTCAGCCGCAGTAGAAGCGCAGTCGCAGGCATAATTTTCACTGGTTAGTGCCAGCATCAATCCCTGCCGTAAAAGTTCATCATCCTCAACTATCAGCAGCTTCATTGTCCGGCACTTCTCCGTGGTTAATTATTTTGGTAGATATCCTTGTAGAGACGGCTTTCGAAGCGCACCAGAGGAGCACGTCGCGTGCGTTGATCTTCAGGCGGAACCGCATAGCCGGAGAGAAACTGTACAAAGGCCATTCGCTGCCCGCTGGCTGTCGTAATAAAGCCTGCAAGATTATATACGCCAGACAAGGAGCCTGTTTTCGCAGACACTTTTCCGTCAACGCCTGCTTCATGAAGACCGCCGCGATATTGCAAGGTTCCGTCATGACCGGCTAATGGCAGCATCGAGATAAAGTCTAACTCTTTATCGTGCTGCGCTATATATTGCAGCACCTGCATCATAGTGGCCGGTGACAGCAAATCATGGCGGGAAAGACCGGAGCCATCGACCTGAATCGAGTTTCCTAAATCCACGCCTGCTTTTTGGCGTAAAATCTGACGAACCGCATCTGAACCGGCACGCCACGTTCCCGGCACGCCAAAACGCTGATGACCAATAGTACGAAATACCGTATCGGCGATCATGTTGTCTGATTTTTTCAGCATCTGATGCAACAGGTCATGCAAAGGTGCCGACTGGGTTTGTGCCAGAACGGTACCCGCCGGTGTCGGCTGAGTCTGACGCTTTAATGTGCCATCAATCTGGATATCAGCCTGCAACAGCTCATCTTTCAAAATCGCACCGGCATAACTTGCGCCATCCTGAATTGCGAACGCAAGCGGCAAAGGCTCGCTGCGTTGGGTCAGGCAACCGGTGAGGGTATAACGGTTGTATTCGCCGGGTACGACGTCCAGTTCGCAATATTGAGCATCCGGAGACCCCTTCGCCAGAGTGCGAACTTCGCTGAACATATGCACCGGATAGTATGACGCGACGCGGATAAAGGCGTTTTCGTCAGGCTTCGGGGCGCTGTAAAGCGAGACTGAGAAACAGTTTCTGTCGACAATGGCCGCTGCCGGCGGAGCGCTGAAGCATTGGGTGATGTCGTTCCACGGCCATCCCGGCGCTTTATCATGGCTGGCAAAAACAGAAGTATTGATGACCACATCGCCGGTGATTTCTTTGATGCCCTGTTTTTTCAAAACGGCGACCATATTCCGAATATTCTGACGCTTTAAAGTAGGATCGCCGGAAAAACGAGCGACCAAATCACCCTTTAATACGCCATCGGAAACAGAACCCGGTGTCTCAAGTGTGGTGGTGAAACGAAAATCTGGGCCCAATTGCAGCAAAGCCGCCAGCGCGGTCAGAATCTTCATGGTACTGGCGGGCAGCGCCATTTGTGTACCGTGATAGTCTATAGCAGGCGCAGGTGCGCCAATTTTCTGTACCAGCACAGCCAGATTCGTGCCATCAGGCAGATATTCTGTGTAATTTTCGATCTGAGCCGCATTTGTATTCAGTACAAACGCGCATGCTAATCCACTGACAATTCGTAAAAAACGCATTATTTTGAGTAAAGGCTCTGGGTAACGGCGGGATAATGTGGTGCCATACTACGATGCTACGAACCAAGGCGCAACGTGGCTGAAAGTAAACGATGATCCTCAAGGAACTCTACGTTAAAATACGAATCAAAATGCAAAATGAATCCTGGCCTGGTGGCAACTCCGGGTAAGGTTTTTTTTGTTTTTCGCCAGAGAGTCGGTCAGAAGAGCTGGCTTAATTTCTTACCTGATTCAATCAGGACGGTGTTTACCGAAAGGACCAAGTTAGAGGTAATAAATATATGAAACCGATTCCGATGACATTGCGTGGCGCAGAAAGATTACGCGAAGAACTGGACCATCTTAAAGGTGTCCGTCGTCCGAAAATCATTGCTGATATCGCGACCGCACGTGAGCACGGCGATTTGAAAGAGAATGCTGAATACCATGCTGCGCGCGAGCAGCAGGGTTTTTGTGAAGGCCGTATCCAGGAAATCGAAGCCAAGCTTTCGAATGCTCAGGTTATCGATGTGACCAAAATGCCAGCCACTGGCCGCGTGATTTTTGGTGCCACCGTAACGGTAATGAACCTGGATACTGAAGAAGAACAGAAATACCGCATTGTGGGCGATGACGAAGCTGATTTTAAGCAGAACCTCATTTCTGTTAACTCGCCGATTGCACGGGGTTTAATCGGTAAAGAACAGGATGACGTTGTGGTCATCAAAACGCCTGGCGGTGATGTTGAGTTTGAAGTATTGAAGGTCGAATACCTCTAAAATCTGCATTAAAAAGGGCGAAACGTAATGTTTCGCCCTGTAATTCTCACATTCATGCAGTGAATTGCTTCACAGTAAATTGAAAACTAAAGTAAAAAGGCCTGCTGAGACCTTCCCCTGAACGTGATTTCGTGGCACCTTTCCAAAAATCTACAGCGCTTTTCGTTAAACCTTAATGCATTAACGCGGTAAGATAATTTTGCGGTCTTCGGTGGAAGGGCGATAAAGTACCAGCATATTGCCGATGACTTGCACATTACACGCCTTGGTTTCACGCACAATCGCGTCTACGATCAAGGTCTTCGTCTCACGTTCTTCTGCCGCGACTTTTACCTTGATCAGTTCGTGATGTTGCAGCGCCTGTTCGATTTCGGCCAACACACCTTCTGTCAGGCCGTTGTTGCCCAGCATAACAACCGGTTTCAGTGGATGTGCCAGACCTTTCAGGTACTGTTTTTGTTTATTGTTAAGATTCATCGTCTTTTTTGCTTAAGTTGGGATTGAAAACGGGTCATTCTACCGCCATCTCATGTATATGACCAACCCGGACTGCTTCGGGAAGGCAATTATACTGACTTAGCCATAGACGTCATGATGCTAACAGCTTGTTCCAAAGGCTCTAACTCAGGGTGGTTGGAAAACTATATGGTTACTAAATAATGTCTAATAAGAAGCGTTCTGCAAGTTCCAGTCGCTGGTTGCAGGAACACTTTAGCGATAAATATGTGCTACAAGCACAGAAAAAAGGGCTGCGCTCCCGTGCCTGGTTTAAACTTGATGAAATACAGCAAAGCGATAAGCTGTTTAAACAAGGTATGACAGTGGTCGATTTAGGCGCAGCTCCGGGCGGTTGGTCACAGTTCGTGGCTACGCAAATCGGTAACAAAGGGCGCATCATAGCGCTTGACCTTTTACCTATGGATCCTATTGTTGGAGTCGATTTCCTTCAGGGGGATTTTCGTGATGAATTAGTTCTCAAAGCGTTGCTTGAACGCGTGGGAGAAAACAAAGTTCAGGTGGTCATGTCCGACATGGCGCCTAATATGAGCGGTACTCCGGCAGTCGATATTCCAAAATCGATGTATCTGGTTGAGTTAGCATTGGATATGTGTCGGGATGTATTAGCACCAGGCGGAAGTTTCCTGGTGAAGGTGTTTCAGGGAGATGGCTTTGATGAATACCTGCGGGAAATTCGCTCCCTGTTTACGAAGGTGAAGATTCGTAAGCCAGACGCTTCCCGAGCACGTTCGCGAGAAGTGTACATCGTAGCGACAGGGCGGAAACTGTAGTTCCCTAACGCTGTTTGTTAACACAGTTGTAATATGAGGTTAATCCCTTGAGTGACATGGCGAAGAACCTGATCCTCTGGTTAGTCATCGCAGTTGTATTGATGTCTGTATTTCAGAGTTTTGGTCCCAGCGAATCTAATGGCAGTAAGGTAGATTACACTACCTTTACAACCGAAGTGGCCCAAGACCAGGTCCGTGAAGTACGTATCAATGGACGTGCGATTGACGTTATCAAAAAAGACAGCAGCAAATACACAACCTACATCCCGGTTAATGATCCTAAATTGCTGGATACGCTGCTGAGCAAAAACGTGAAAGTTGTTGGTGAACCGCCTGAACAGCAGAGTTTCCTGGCGACTATCTTCATTTCATGGTTCCCGATGCTGCTTCTGATTGGCGTCTGGATATTCTTTATGCGACAGATGCAGGGTGGCGGTGGCAAAGGCGCAATGTCCTTTGGCAAAAGCAAAGCCCGCATGCTGACGGAAGACCAAATCAAAACCACGTTTGCTGACGTTGCAGGTTGTGACGAAGCGAAGGAAGAGGTGAGCGAGCTGGTAGATTACCTGCGCGAACCAAGCCGTTTCCAGAAATTGGGCGGTAAAATTCCTAAAGGCGTTCTGATGGTCGGTCCTCCGGGTACCGGTAAAACCTTGCTGGCGAAAGCGATTGCCGGTGAAGCCAAAGTGCCATTCTTTACGATTTCCGGTTCTGACTTCGTAGAAATGTTCGTGGGTGTCGGTGCATCCCGTGTGCGTGACATGTTCGAACAGGCGAAGAAAGCCGCTCCATGTATCATCTTTATCGATGAAATCGACGCCGTTGGCCGTCAGCGTGGTGCAGGTTTAGGTGGTGGTCACGACGAACGTGAACAGACACTGAACCAGATGTTGGTTGAGATGGATGGCTTCGAAGGTAACGAAGGTATCATCGTGATTGCAGCAACTAACCGTCCTGACGTTCTTGACCCGGCATTGCTGCGTCCCGGCCGTTTCGACCGTCAGGTTGTTGTAGGCTTGCCAGACGTACGTGGTCGTGAACAGATCCTGAAAGTTCACATGCGTCGCGTTCCGCTGGCAACTGACGTTGATGCGTCTGTGATTGCCCGTGGTACACCTGGTTTCTCTGGTGCTGACCTGGCTAACCTGGTTAACGAAGCAGCATTGTTCTCTGCACGTGGTAACAAACGTGTGGTATCGATGGTTGAGTTCGAAAAAGCCAAAGACAAAATCATGATGGGTGCTGAGCGCCGTTCCATGGTGATGACTGAATCGCAGAAAGAGTCCACTGCTTATCATGAAGCAGGCCACGCCATTATCGGCCGTCTGGTTCCAGAGCATGACCCTGTGCATAAAGTGACCATTATTCCTCGTGGCCGTGCATTAGGTGTGACCTTCTTCCTGCCTGAAGGCGATGCTATCAGTGCCAGCCGTCAGAAACTTGAAAGCCAGATTTCTACCTTGTACGGTGGCCGTCTTGCCGAAGAGATCATCTACGGTGTGGAAAAAGTGTCTACCGGCGCGTCTAACGACATCAAGGTTGCCACCTCTATTGCCCGTAACATGGTTACGCAGTGGGGCTTCTCAGAGAAATTAGGTCCGTTGCTGTATGCGGAAGAAGAAGGCGAAGTCTTCCTCGGTCGTTCAGTCGCGAAAGCCAAACACATGTCTGATGAAACTGCCCGCATCATCGATCAGGAAGTGAAATCCCTGGTTGAACGTAACTACATTCGTGCGCGTACGCTGTTGATGGAAAACATGGATATCCTTCATTCAATGAAAGATGCCCTGATGAAGTACGAAACCATTGATGCGCCACAAATTGATGACCTGATGAACCGTACAGAAGTTCGCCCACCAGCTGGCTGGGATGATGCTAACGGTAAAAACGGCAGCAGCAATTCTAACGACGGCGGTGCACCAAAAGCGCCAACGCCGGTTGACGAACCTCGTACGCCAAATCCTGGCAACACGATGTTTGAGCAATTCAGCGGCAAATAAGCAGCTGTTTGGAAAATAACGCAGATAACACATAACCCCGGGCTTGCCCGGGGTTTTTTATGCGTGCATTCTTTGTCTCGAATTTGAAACTGCCTCTACGAATGACCAGAAGGGACATGATTTATGCACCTCACAGCCAGAGAGTCGACACTGGATCTCACTTTTCCCCAGGTGATGGGGATCCTGAATGTTACCCCTGATTCTTTTTCTGATGGCGGGCGGCACAACACGCTGGACCTTGCGCTTCGGCACGCTCAGGCGATGGTTGATGCCGGGGCGACAATCCTGGATATCGGCGGTGAATCAACGCGCCCCGGTGCGGCTGAAGTCAGCGAAGAGGAAGAACTTGCCCGTGTTGTACCGGTCGTAGAAGCGATTGCCCGACGTTTTGATGTCTGGATCTCAGTGGACACCTCGAAAGCGTCGGTTATCCGCGAAGCTGCAAACGCCGGTATGCATCTGATTAACGATATTCGCTCGCTTCAGGAACCGGGAGCATTGCAGGCCGCGGCAGAAACGGGATTACCCGTTTGTCTGATGCACATGCAGGGCGACCCGAAAACCATGCAGCATGCCCCGCATTATGACAACGTCGTTTCGCAGGTAGACCAGTATTTTGTCGATCAAATTGCACGTTGTGTGAATGCCGGCATTCCGAAAAACAAATTGCTGCTCGACCCGGGCTTCGGTTTCGGTAAAAATTTAGAACATAACTACCAGTTACTCGCCAGACTGGCTGAGTTCCATCACTTCGGGTTGCCACTTCTGGTGGGGATGTCGAGGAAATCTATGGTAGGGCAATTGCTGCATGTGTCACCGGAGAAACGTGTGACGGGCAGTGTTGCCTGCGCTGTGATTGCTGCCATGCAGGGAGCTCAGATAGTCCGCGTACATGATGTTAAAGAAACCGTCGAAGCGATGCGTATCGTGGAAGCGACACTTTCTGCAAGGGATAAAAAATAATTATGAGCAACCGTAAATACTTTGGTACTGATGGCATACGTGGAAAAGTAGGCGACAGCCCGATTACTCCTGATTTCGTTCTTAAGCTGGGCTGGGCTGCAGGCAAAGTATTAGCGCGTCATGGTTCAGGTAAAGTGATTATCGGCAAAGATACCCGTATTTCCGGCTATATGCTGGAATCTGCACTGGAAGCCGGTCTGGCGGCCGCAGGACTCTCTGCTTCTTTCACCGGCCCGATGCCAACACCTGCGGTGGCGTATCTGACCCGTACTTTCCGTGCTGAAGCCGGTATTGTAATTTCTGCGTCGCATAACCCGTTCTACGATAACGGCATTAAATTCTTCACAATCGACGGCACTAAATTGCCAGACGAAGTGGAAGAGGCGATTGAAGCTGAGCTGGAAAAACCGCTCACCTGCGTGGAATCCGCCGCACTGGGGAAAGCCAGCCGTATCGTGGATGCTGCCGGGCGCTATATCGAGTTCTGTAAAGGGACATTCCCGAGCGAACTGAGCCTGAACGGGCTGAAAATCGTTGTGGATTGTGCCAACGGTGCGACCTACCACATTGCGCCAAGCGTTCTGCGTGAACTGGGTGCAAAAGTGATTACCATCGGCTGCGATCCGGATGGGATGAATATCAACGAAGAGTGTGGTGCGACCGACGTCCGTCAGTTACAGCAACGCATTCTGGCAGAAAAAGCCCATGTTGGACTGGCATTTGACGGCGACGGCGATCGTCTGATCATGGTCGACCATGAAGGCAATAAAGTGGATGGCGACCAGATCCTCTACATTATCGCACGTGAAGGCCTGCGTCAGGGGCAGCTGAAAGGCGGTGCTGTCGGTACCCTGATGAGCAATATGGGTCTGGAACTGGCATTAAAACAACTTGGTATTCCTTTCACCCGCGCGAAAGTAGGCGACCGCTACGTGCTGGAAAAAATGCAGGAAAAAGGCTGGCGAATTGGTGCTGAAAACTCGGGCCATATCATACTGCTGGACAAAACCACCACCGGTGATGGCATCGTGGCCGGTTTGCAAGTGCTTACCGCCATGGTCCGTAATCACATGAGCCTGCATGACTTGTGCAGCGGCATGAAATTGCTTCCGCAGATCCTGATTAACGTTCGTTTTGCTGGCGAACATGATCCGCTGGAATCCGACGAAGTTAAGCTGGTGACGGCCGAAGTTGAAAAACAGTTAGCAGGCCGCGGCCGTGTGTTGTTGCGTAAATCAGGAACCGAGCCTTTACTGCGTGTGATGGTTGAAGGTGAAGATGCGGAGCTGGTGGAAAAACTGGCTAACCGTATCGCAGATGCTGTAAAAGCAGTCAAAGCGTAAGCTGATAAAAAACGGTAAATTTTCGGTGTCGAACTTGCTGCTGAACATCCTGACAGCTTGTTTTATCCTGATTTGCCGTTTTTTTCCGCAAACAAACAGTTTGATGAAAATTGCCCTTGCACGGCAATACCGCTTTGGTTAGTATTCACACCCGCTTCAGTGGGTCCTTGAACGACCTGCTAAATGGTGAGAAGCAATTGGCATGCGGTGAACCCGCGAGGATACAGGTACTACTATGTACGACGCTCTTCTGGTGATTTTCCTTATCGTAGCAATCGGGCTTGTTGCTCTGGTTATGCTGCAACAAGGTAAAGGCGCTGATATGGGAGCCTCTTTCGGAGCAGGTGCTTCTGGCACATTGTTCGGTTCGAGTGGTTCCGGTAACTTCATGACCCGTATGACCGGCATTTTGGCAGCACTGTTCTTTATCATTAGTTTGATTCTCGGGAACATGAGCACCAATAAAAGCCAAAAAGGTAGTGAGTGGGAAAACTTGAGTCAGCCAGCTAAAACTGAGCAGACCACTGCACCGGCAGCTCCAGCAGCGCCTAACAGTGACGTTCCTCACTAAGCAGTAACCTTCTTATCGCAAGAAGTGAAAAGTTTTAAACAGTGGCTCGTACTTGGACAGTACAAGCGATTGTGAGAAAAAAGAGTGCCGAGGTGGTGGAATTGGTAGACACGCTACCTTGAGGTGGTAGTGCCCGAATGGGCTTACGGGTTCAAGTCCCGTCCTCGGTACCAATCTTTATGATAATTTGCTTTTTAGCGATTATCGGCGTAGTATTTGCCACGTTTTCGGACGCGGGGTGGAGCAGCCTGGTAGCTCGTCGGGCTCATAACCCGAAGGTCGTCGGTTCAAATCCGGCCCCCGCAACCACTTTCCCTAAGTGTTTATTTCAAATAGACTTTCAGTGTCTACCTGTGATGTTCTGCAGTTCCAATTTGAAAGCTTCTATTTGAAATAACACTTCGCGAAAGTTGTACCGAAGCCGCTATGCGGCGAATAGGGTCCAGTTGCATAAAGCCCCGATTTATCGGGGTTTTTTGTTATTTGGCAACAGAATCACTGGGCTATTTAGCCCTTTTTTTATGTCTTGGGGGTGGGCTTGTCCACATTAGAACAAAAATTAACAGAGCTGATTACAGCACCAGTCGAGGCACTTGGCTTTGAGCTGGTGGGCATCGAGTTCGTTCGGGCTCGCCAATCGACGTTGCGCATCTATATTGATAGTGACGCCGGGATCAATGTTGATGATTGTGCTGATGTCAGCCACCAGGTGAGCGCTGTGCTGGACGTTGAAGATCCAGTCACCGTCGCCTACAACCTGGAAGTTTCCTCTCCAGGCCTTGATCGTCCTATGTTCACCGCTGAACATTATCAACGTTTCCTGGGTGACGAAGTCAGCATTGTTCTGCGTATGGCAGTGCAGAATCGTCGCAAATGGCAGGGCATTATTAAGGCTGTCGAAGGCGAAATGATCACGGTGACAGTGGAAGGGAAAGATGAAGTGTTCGCACTGAGCAACATCCAGAAAGCGAACCTGGTACCCCACTTTTAAAGAGTTTGGAAGAGGCAACTAGGATGAACAAAGAGATTCTGGCTGTTGTAGAAGCAGTTTCTAATGAAAAATCCCTCCCGCGCGAGAAGATTTTTGAAGCGCTGGAAATTGCATTATCAACGGCGACCAAGAAAAAATACGAGCAGGAAATCGAAGTCCGCGTCAGCATTGACCGCAAAACTGGTGACTTCGATACCTTCCGTCGCTGGGTGGCAGTTAACGAAGTGACTCAGCCGACCCGCGAAATCACCCTCGAAGCTGCACAATACGAAGATCCGTCAATCGACCTCGGCGGATATATTGAAGATCAAATTGAGTCGGTCACTTTTGACCGCATCACCACGCAAACTGCTAAGCAAGTTATCGTACAGAAAGTACGTGAAGCAGAGCGCGCGATGGTAGTTGATCAATTCCGTGAGCAGCAAGGTGAGATCGTCACCGGCGTGGTTAAGAAAGTTAACCGTGACAGCATCGCTCTGGATTTAGGCAGCAACGCTGAAGCCGTTATTCTGCGTGAAGACATGCTTCCGCGTGAAAACTTCCGCTCCGGCGACCGTATTCGTGGCGTGCTGTACGATGTTCGCCCTGAAGCACGCGGTGCCCAGCTGTTTGTCAGCCGTTCACGTAACGAGATGCTGATCGAGCTGTTCCGCATCGAAGTGCCGGAAATTGGCGAAGAGCTGATCGAAATTAAAGCGGCAGCCCGTGATCCTGGCTCCCGTGCGAAAATTGCAGTAAAAACTAACGACAAACGTATCGACCCGGTCGGTGCTTGTGTCGGCATGCGTGGTGCACGCGTTCAGGCTGTTTCTAGTGAACTGGGCGGTGAACGTATCGATATCATCCTTTGGGATGACAATCCTGCGCAATTCGTTATCAACGCAATGGCACCGGCAGATGTCGCTTCCATCGTTGTTGATGAAGATAAATGCACCATGGATATCGCCGTTGAAGCCAGCAACCTGGCACAGGCGATTGGCCGTAATGGCCAGAACGTGCGTTTGGCCTCCCAATTGTTGAAACAGCATCGTGGTGATGACAAGTGGGAACTGAACGTGATGACAGCAGACGACCTGCAAGCCAAACATCAGGCTGAGGCACACGCTGCGATCGCTACCTTTACCAAATACTTGGCCATCGATGAAGATTTCGCCACGGTTCTGGTAGAAGAAGGTTTCTCAACGCTTGAAGAACTGGCTTACGTGCCAGTCAACGAACTGCTTGAAATCGACGGCCTGGATGAAGACACCGTGGATGCGCTGCGCGAACGTGCGAAAGAAGCGCTGACCACACTGGCTTTAGCTCAGGAAGAAAGTCTCGGTGACAAAAAGCCTGCTGACGATCTGCTTAACCTGGCGGGTCTGGAACGTAGCATGGCGTTTAAACTGGCTGCACAAGGGGTTTGTACGCTGGAAGATCTTGCCGAGCAGGGTGTCGACGATCTGGCTGATATTGAAGGTCTTAGTGACGAGCAGGCTGGTGAACTTATCATGGCCGCGCGCAATATCTGCTGGTTTGGCGACAACGCGTAATAAACTGTAGCAGGAAGGAACAGCATGACAGATGTAACTGTAAAATCGCTGGCGGCAGAGATTCAGACTCCGGTAGATCGCCTGGTACAGCAATTTGCTGATGCAGGGATCTCGAAGTCCGAAGCTGACTCTGTGACCCAGCAAGAAAAAGAAACTTTATTGGCGCACCTGAATGGCGGAAATGCCGGTGCGACAAACAAACTGACGTTACAACGCAAAACGCGTAGTACACTGAATATTCCGAGCACCGGCGGGAAGAGTAAATCGGTGCAAATCGAAGTCCGCAAGAAACGCACTTATGTTAAACGTGATATGACCGAGGCAGAAGTTGCCCAGGCCGAAGCGGAAGAGCAGGCGAAGCGTGACGCGGAAGAACAGGCACAGCGTGCAGCAGCAGAGCAAGCCCAGCGCGAAGCTCAGGAAAAAGCCAAACGCGCCGCCGAAGAGCAAGCTAAACGTGAGGCCGCTGATAAAGCTAAGCGTGATGCAGCGGAAAAAGATAAAGTGACGAATCAACATACTGACGAAGTAACTAAACCAGCTCAGGCTGAGAAAGCCCGCCGTGAAGCTGAAGCCGCAGAGCTGAAACGCAAAACGGAAGAAGAAGCCCAGCGTAAGATCGAAGAAAACGCCAAACGCATCGCAGAAGAAGCCCGTAAAATGGCTGACTCTGGTGTCTGGACTGAAGCTACTGCACCAAGCGAATCAGAATCTGCTGACTATCATGTCACCACTTCTACTCACGCTCGTGCCGCTGAAGACGAGAATGACGCCAAAGTTGAAGGCGAACGTCGTAGCCGTACCCGCGGTGGGAAAGCAACCAAACAGAAAAAAGGCAACAAGCTGTCCGAATCTAAAGCGGATCGCGAAGAAGCCCGTGCTGTTGGTCGTAACGGTAAAGGCAAGCGTAAGCCAAGCACCTTACAGCAGAGCTTTAACAAGCCTGTTGTTGCGGTAAACCGCGATGTTGTTGTGGGTGAAACCATTACCGTTGCTGAGCTGGCAAACAAAATGGCAGTTAAAGGTTCTCAGGTCATCAAAACTATGATGAAACTGGGCGCTATGGCCACCATCAACCAGGTTATTGATCAGGAAACTGCTCAGCTGGTTGCGGAAGAAATGGGCCACAAAGTTATCCTGCGTCGTGAGAACGAGCTGGAAGAAGCGCTGATGAGCGATCGTGATACGGGTGCGTCTGCTGCCGCTGAGCCTCGTGCTCCGGTTGTGACCATCATGGGTCACGTTGACCACGGTAAAACCTCATTGCTCGACTACATTCGTTCTACGAAAGTTGCAGCAGGCGAGGCCGGTGGTATTACTCAGCATATCGGTGCTTACCATGTAGAAACCGAAAATGGCATGATCACCTTCCTGGATACTCCGGGACACGCCGCATTTACTTCAATGCGTGCTCGTGGTGCTCAGGCAACAGACATCGTGGTTCTGGTTGTTTCTGCAGATGATGGCGTGATGCCACAAACCATCGAAGCCGTACAGCATGCGAAAGCCGCTGGCGTGCCAATCGTGGTTGCAGTGAACAAAATTGATAAGCCAGACTCTGATCCAGACCGCGTTCGTACCGAACTTTCTCAGTACGGCGTTATGCCAGAAGAGTGGGGCGGCGAATCTCAGTTCATCCATGTGTCTGCAAAAGTCGGTACCGGTATTGACGATTTGCTGCAAGCTATCTTGCTGCAAGCTGAAGTTCTGGAACTCAAAGCAGTTCGCACCGGTATGGCAAGCGGCGTTGTGATCGAGTCCTTCCTGGACAAAGGTCGTGGCCCTGTTGCAACCGTTCTGGTTCAGGAAGGTACTCTGAACAAAGGCGACATCATTCTGTGTGGCTTCGAATACGGCCGTGTTCGTGCGATGCGTGACGAAATGGGTCGTGACATTACGTCTGCGGGTCCTTCTATCCCTGTCGAAGTTCTGGGTCTGTCCAGCGTTCCGGCAGCGGGTGATGAAGTGACTGTAGTTCGTGACGAGAAGAAAGCTCGTGAAGTGGCTCTGTATCGTCAGGGTAAATTCCGCGAAGTGAAACTGGCTCGTCAGCAGAAATCTAAACTGGAAAACATGTTCGCGAACATGACTGAAGGCGAAGTTTCTGAACTGAACATCGTTCTGAAATCAGACGTTCAGGGTTCTTGCGAAGCGATTTCCGATGCGTTGCAGAATCTGTCTACTGACGAAGTTAAAGTTAAAATCGTCGGTATGGGTGTCGGTGGTATCACCGAGACTGACGCAACACTGGCCGCTGCTTCCAACGCGATCATCCTGGGCTTCAACGTCCGTGCAGATGCTTCTGCCCGCCGTGTCGTAGAAAACGAAAGCCTGGATCTGCGTTATTATTCCGTTATCTATAACCTGATTGATGAAGTCAAACAGGCGATGAGCGGTATGTTGGCGCCAGAATACAAACAGCAAATCATTGGCCTGGCTGAAGTTCGTGACGTGTTCAAGTCACCGAAATTCGGCGCTATTGCAGGTTGTATGGTGACTGAGGGTATGATCAAGCGTAACAACCCAATCCGTGTACTGCGTGAAAACGTGGTGATCTACGAAGGCGAACTGGAATCCCTGCGTCGCTTCAAAGATGACGTTGCTGAAGTTCGTAACGGCATGGAATGTGGTATCGGCGTTAAGAACTACAACGATGTGCGTACTGGTGATGTGATCGAAGTCTTCGAAATCATCGAAATCAAACGTACTATCGCTTAACGTTTGCGAAGTAGCTGATATCCAGATGGGGGCCTTGCGCCCCCTTATTTGTCTGGAGCAAGTGAGGAGTAAAGCATCATGGCAAAAGAATTTAGCCGTACTCAGCGCGTCTCTCAGGAGATGCAAAAAGAAATCGCCATCATCTTACAGCGTGAAGTCAAAGACCCACGCGTAGGCATGGCGACAGTTTCAGGCGTTGAAGTTTCACGTGACCTGGCTTATGCCAAAGTGTTCGTGACCTTCCTGGACGTGCTGACCACTGAAAATCACGATCCCGATCGTGTTAAGAATGGCATCAAAGCTTTGCAGGACGCGTCAGGTTTCATCCGTACGCTGATCGGTAAAGCGATGCGTTTGCGTGTAGTACCAGAACTGACTTTCGCTTACGACAACTCTTTGGTTGAAGGTATGCGTATGTCCAATCTGGTGACCAACGTCGTGAAAAACGATGCTGAACGTCGTTCAGCTGCAGGCGATGACGAGGAAGCATAATGAGTCGCCCACGTCGCCGCGGCCGTGATATACACGGCGTTCTGCTACTGGACAAATCTTTAGGCTTGTCTTCTAACGATGCCCTGCAAAAGGTTAAGCGCCTTTACAACGCTAACCGGGCGGGACATACCGGCGCTCTCGATCCTTTAGCTACGGGCATGTTGCCGCTTTGTTTAGGCGAAGCGACCAAGTTTTCCCGGTTCCTGCTTGATTCTGATAAGCGTTATCGCGTGATTGCCCGTATGGGACAGCGCACTGATACGTCAGATGCTGAAGGTGCCATCATTTCCGAACGTGAAATGACCTTCACTCAGCAGCAACTTGACGATGCTCTCGACAGTTTTCGTGGGGAAACCCAACAAATTCCTTCCATGTATTCCGCGCTGAAATATGAAGGGAAAAAACTGTACGAATATGCACGTCAGGGCATCGAAGTTCCGCGAGAATCCCGCAGCATTACTGTGTATGAACTCCGGTTCATTCGCTGGGAAGGCTTCGAGGTTGAATTAGAAATCCACTGTTCAAAAGGCACTTATATCCGCACGATTGTGGATGATCTGGGCGAAAAATTGGGCTGTGGTGCACACGTCACGTATTTGCGCCGTTTGCAGGTCGCAACTTATCCTTCTGAGCGCATGGTTACCATGGAAAAACTTCATGAATTGATCGCTCAGGCAGAAGAGCAGGGCATCGAGCCACGCTTACTGCTGGATCCTTTGTTGCTGCCTATGGACAGCGCGTGTGAAGACTTCCCGGAAGTGAACCTGCTGCCTGTCGTCGCCGGATATGTTAAACAGGGCCAACCTGTTCAGGCATCTGGTGCACCGGCCAGTGGCATGGTTCGCATCACTGAAGGCGAAGAACGTAAGTTTATCGGTGTGGGCGAAATTGATGATGATGGCCGCATTGCGCCGCGTCGTCTGGTCGTTGAATACACGGATTAAGCGCTTTCTGCTCACCTTGCGATCATATATAGCAAAGGGTAGAATAGCGCAGCTTATGCATTGGGTTGCTGAATTAGAGATCGGCACCCGTTTAATTATCTATAATATTTTGGAGTAAGATTATGTCTCTAAGCGTTGAAGCTAAAGCTCAAATCGTTTCCGACTTCGGTCGTGGCACTAACGACAGTGGTTCTACCGAAGTTCAGGTTGCTCTGCTGACTGCTCAAATTAACCATCTGCAAGGTCACTTTGCAGAGCACAAAAAAGATCACCACAGCCGTCGTGGTCTGCTGCGTATGGTTTCTCAGCGTCGTAAACTGCTGGACTACCTGAAACGTAAAGATGTAGCACGTTACACCAGCCTGATCGAACGTCTGGGTCTGCGTCGCTAATCAAGCGAGTTTCAGTGTAAAGGGGCCAATAGGCCCCTTTATTCTAGGAAGCAACGCCAAATCAGGGTACTGTATGGCTGCTGTTTCTATTGTTATTCTAAGTACATGAACTTCCGTTACAGATGTTTTCGCGCGGCTAATGAGAGACTTTATTACCACATTGCCAGGTATATAAGGATTGTCATTAGTCGCGAGAATGTAGTGAGAAGCTCGGATATTGATCGGCGTGAACTGCTGTCATAACAGCTGCGCGTCATACAAAAGGACATTACATTGCTTAATCCGACTATTCGTAAATTCCAATACGGCCAGCACACCGTTACGCTGGAAACCGGCATGATGGCTCGTCAGGCAACTGCAGCTGTTATGGTTAGCATGGACGACACCGCGGTATTCGTTACCGTTGTTGGTCAGAAAAAAGCTAAACCAGGTCAGAGCTTCTTCCCGCTGACTGTTAACTATCAGGAGCGTACTTACGCTGCTGGTCGTATCCCGGGTAGCTTCTTCCGTCGCGAAGGCCGTCCAAGTGAAGGCGAAACGCTGACTTCACGTCTGATTGACCGTCCGATCCGTCCTCTGTTCCCGGACTCCTTCCTGAACGAAGTTCAGGTTATCGCGACTGTGGTTTCCCTGAACCCACAAGTTAACCCTGACATCGTTGCGATGATCGGTGCGTCTGCTGCCCTGAGCCTGTCTGGTATTCCATTCAACGGCCCTATCGGTGCTGCACGCGTTGGTTACATCAACGACCAGTACGTTCTGAACCCAACCGCAGATGAGCTGAAAACAAGCCGTCTGGACCTGGTAGTTGCGGGTACTCAGGGCGCTGTTCTGATGGTTGAATCTGAAGCTGAAGTGTTGAGCGAAGATCAGATGCTGGGCGCGGTCGTATTCGGCCACGAACAACAACAAATCGTTATCGACAACATCAACTCATTGGTTGCTGAAGCTGGCAAACCAAAATGGGACTGGCAGCCAGAAGTGGTTAACGCTGAGCTGCACGCTCGCGTGGCTGCCCTGTCTGAATCCCGTCTGGGTGATGCGTACCTGATTACCGAGAAACAAGAGCGTTACAACCAGATTAACGTTATCAAGTCTGACGTTGTTCAGGCTCTGCAAGCTGAAGACGAAACTCTGGACGCTGGCGAAATCTCGGACATTCTGGGCAGCATCGAGAAGAACGTGGTTCGTAGCCGTGTTCTGCGTGGCGAGCCACGTATCGATGGCCGTGAAAAAGACATGATCCGTGGTCTGGATGTGCGTACTGGTGTTCTGCCACGTACTCACGGTTCAGCGCTGTTCACCCGTGGTGAAACTCAGGCACTGGTTACTGCCACTCTGGGTACTGCCCGTGATGCACAGAACCTGGATGAGCTGATGGGCGAGAAGACTGACAGCTTCCTGTTCCACTACAATTTCCCTCCGTACTCTGTTGGTGAAACCGGTATGGTAGGTTCGCCAAAACGTCGTGAGATTGGCCATGGCCGTCTTGCTAAACGTGGCGTGCTGGCGATGATGCCAAAACCAGAAGACTTCCCGTACACCGTACGTGTGGTTTCTGAAATCACTGAATCTAACGGTTCATCTTCAATGGCTTCTGTTTGTGGCGCATCTCTGGCCCTGATGGATGCAGGCGTGCCAATTAAAGCCGCTGTTGCGGGTATCGCAATGGGCCTGGTTAAAGAAGGCGAAAGCTTTATCGTTCTGTCCGACATTCTGGGTGACGAAGATCACCTGGGCGACATGGACTTTAAAGTGGCCGGTAGCCGCGACGGTATCACCGCGCTGCAGATGGACATTAAAATCGAAGGTATCACCCGCGAAATCATGCAGGTGGCTCTGAATCAGGCTAAGGGTGCGCGTCTGCACATTCTGGGCGTGATGGAACAGGCTATCAGCACACCACGTGGCGATATCTCTCAGTTTGCTCCACGTATTCACACCATCAAGATCAGCCCGGACAAAATCAAGGACGTGATCGGTAAAGGTGGTTCTGTAATCCGTGCGCTGACTGAAGAAACCGGCACCACTATCGAAATCGAAGATGACGGTACTGTGAAAATCGCAGCTACCGACGGCGAGAAAGCGAAATACGCTATCCGTCGTATCGAAGAGATCACTGCTGAAATCGAAGTTGGCCGTATCTATCAGGGTAAAGTGACCCGTATCGTAGACTTTGGTGCGTTTGTTGCCATCGGCGGCGGTAAAGAAGGTCTGGTTCACATTTCTCAAATCGCTGACAAGCGTGTAGAGAAAGTGACTGATTACCTGCAGATGGGTCAGGAAGTACCGGTTAAGGTTCTCGAAGTTGACCGTCAGGGTCGTGTGCGTCTGAGCATCAAAGAAGCTACCGCACCTACTCAGGACGAAACATCTGAGCAACCTGCAGCTGAATAATCTGTAACAGAAGTTTTACAGCTCCTTTCCAGCAGGAAAGGAGCTGTTCGTCTCATGAACACAGGATGCGTTCGTGTTAAGCAAGCGGATGACAGGATGTTCATCCAATGTTTGTCTCCGGGAGTAGAAATGAAGCCTTTCTTGCGCTGGTGTTATGTTGCGACAGCACTTATGTTGGCAGGATGCAGCAACCATGATTGGCGTAAAAATGAAGTTCTGGCGATTCCGTTGCAGCCGACGTTGCAGCAGGAAGTCATCCTGGCACGCATGGAACAAATACTTGCCAGTCGGTCATTAAGCGATGATGAGAGAGCACAGCTATTATATGAGCGCGGTGTGCTGTATGATAGTCTCGGGCTAAGAGCACTGGCGCGAAATGATTTTTCACAAGCGCTGTCTATTCGTCCTGATATGCCAGAAGTTTTTAACTACCTGGGGATTTACCTAACGCAGGCAGGCAATTTCGATGCTGCCTATGAAGCGTTTGATTCTGTACTAGAGCTTGATCCAACTTACAACTACGCGCGTTTGAACCGAGGTATCGCACTGTATTACGGTGGCCGATTCTCGTTAGCGCAGGATGATCTGCAGGCGTTTTATCGAGACGATCCAAATGATCCCTTCCGTTCGTTATGGCTTTATCTTGCGGAGCGAGAAATCAATCCGAAGAATGCCGAGGTAGCGCTCCAGGAGCGTTATGACAAAGCGGACAGAGGGCAATGGGGATGGAATATCGTCGAATTCTACCTGGGCAAAATCAGCGAATCTACGCTGATGGAACGCCTCAAGGCAGAAGCAACGGATAACACTTCGCTCGCTGAGCATCTCAGTGAAACTGACTTCTATTTAGGTAAGCATTACCTAAGTCTGGGGGACAAGAACAGCGCCGCGGCACTGTTCAAACTGACGGTAGCTAACAACGTTCATAACTTTGTTGAGCACCGCTATGCATTGTTGGAATTGGCGCTTTTGGGCCATGAGCAAGACGACCTATCAGAATCGGACCAGCAATAGCTGACGACACCAATCAGCCTTTTTAATCATGGTATTTGCCATTTTTAAGCGCCTTAACGGGCGAGGGTTGTTTTGTTCGTTTTATAATCTAATTTGAGCCGGTTCACACTTTTCAATGAAAATGACTGAAAATTTTCTCGACGAGTTATGTAGACTGGCTGCCATTATTAATGAGGCACGTGTACATGACTACTGAGCTTGAAACCTCTTTTGCTGACCTGGGGCTGTCTGCTCCGATCATTTCTGCCCTGACTGATTTGGGCTATGAAAAACCTTCACCAATTCAGGCTGAGTGTATTCCTCACCTGTTAAATGGCCGCGACGTTCTGGGTATGGCTCAGACGGGTTCCGGTAAAACAGCTGCGTTCTCTTTACCGCTGCTGCATAACATTGATGCTTCACTGAAAGCACCACAAATTCTTGTTCTGGCACCTACCCGCGAACTGGCGGTTCAGGTTGCTGAAGCAATGACTGATTTCTCTAAACATATGCATGGCGTGAATGTGGTTGCCCTTTACGGCGGCCAGCGCTATGACGTTCAGCTGCGCGCACTGCGTCAGGGACCACAAGTTGTTGTAGGTACCCCGGGTCGTCTGCTGGACCACCTGAAACGCGGCACCCTGAACCTCTCTAACCTGAGTGGCCTGGTGCTGGACGAAGCTGATGAAATGCTGCGTATGGGCTTCATCGAAGACGTCGAAACTATCATGGCGCAGATCCCGGCTGAGCATCAGACCGCGCTGTTCTCTGCAACCATGCCAGAAGCAATCCGTCGTATTACCCGTCGCTTCATGAAAGACCCACAGGAAGTACGTATCCAGTCAAGCGTGACTACACGTCCTGACATCAGCCAGAGCTACTGGTCTGTGTACGGTCTGCGTAAAAACGAAGCGCTGGTACGTTTCCTGGAAGCAGAAGATTTTGATGCGGCGATCATCTTCGTTCGTACCAAAAACGCGACGCTGGAAGTGGCTGAAGCTCTTGAGCGTAGCGGCTACAGCAGCGCTGCACTGAATGGTGACATGAACCAGGCGCTGCGTGAGCAGACTCTGGAACGTCTGAAAGATGGTCGTCTGGACATTCTGATCGCAACCGACGTGGCAGCACGTGGTCTCGATGTAGAACGTATCAGCCTGGTTGTTAACTACGACATTCCGATGGACTCAGAATCTTACGTTCACCGTATCGGTCGTACCGGTCGTGCTGGCCGTGCGGGTCGCGCATTACTGTTCGTTGAGAACCGTGAGCGTCGTCTGCTGCGCAACATTGAACGCACCATGAAGCTGACCATTCCAGAAGTTGAAATCCCAACTGCAGAAGTTCTGGGCGAACGTCGTCTGGCTAAATTCGCAGCGAAAGTTCAACAGCAACTGGAAAGCAGCGATCTGGATCAATACCGTGGCCTGCTGGCAAAACTGCAACCTGCAGAAGAGCTGGACATCGAAACACTGGCTGCGGCACTGCTGAAAATGGCACAGGGCGAACGTCCTCTGATCGTTGCAGCGGATCCGGTCTTCAAAAGCCGTCCACCACGTCGTGAATTCGAAGACCGTGGCGACCGCGGTGATCGTGGCGATCGTCGTGACCGTCCGGCTCGCAGCAATGACCGTCCTGCACGTGATGGCGACAGCCCACGTCGTGAGCGTCGTGACGCTGGCGAAATGGAACTGTATCGCATCGAAGTGGGTCGTGATGATGGTGTTGAAGTTCGTCACATCGTTGGTGCTATCGCTAACGAAGGCGACATCAGCAGCCGTTACATCGGTAACATCAAGCTGTTCGGTACGCACTCTACTATCGAACTGCCAAAAGGTATGCCGGGCGAGATCCTGTCTCACTTCACCCGTACGCGTATCCTGAACAAACCGATGAACATGCAGCTGATTGGTGATGCAGTGCCACAGGCTCCGCGTCGTGATCGTCCGGCAGGTGCTGGCGGTGAGCGTCGTGGTAACGGTGCTCCGCGTCCATTCAACGGTGATCGTCCAGCTGGTGCAGGTGGCGAACGTCGTGGTAACGGTGCTCCACGTTCTTTCAGCGGTGATCGTCGTGAAGGTTCTTCAGCAGCTGGCGACCGTCGTCCGCCAAGCCGCGCACCACGTCGTACTACTGACGCATAATCTGAATTCAGTTTACTGAACACCAGATAATAAAAAACCAGCCTCCGGGCTGGTTTTTTTATGCCTGCGATTCAGGTCGCCGGTCAGCTGATGCGCTGTTCTTTAATCAGATCGCCATGAAGCTGAGAGACAATTTCGAACGAATGCAAACGAGCCTGGTGATCAAAAATCTGGCCGTTGATCATCAGTTCATCGGCTTCGGTTTCACGCAGAATATTCTGCAAACCCTGACGCACAGTTTCTTTATTACCGACTACCGACATGCGCAGCGCGTTATCGACGCCAAAGCGTTCCTGAGCTGACCACAGGCTTTCGATGTTATCGACCGGCGAAGGGAGTTTACCCGGCATTCCGCGGCGCAGATTAATAAACTGCTGCTGGTTGGAGGTAAACATCCGGCGTGCTTCTTCATTGGTATCAGCAGCAATTGCGTTAATGCACACCATTGCGTGTGGCTTTTCGAGCTGTGCAGAAGGCTGGAATTTGCTGCGATAAATCGCCAGTGCCTGATACAACATGTCCGGCGCGAAATGTGAGGCAAAGGCAAAGGGCAGACCGAGCGCCGCCGCCAGCTGAGCGCTGTAAAGGCTCGATCCCAGTAACCAGATCGGCACATGCAAACCTTGCCCCGGTACGGCCTGAACGGCCTGCTGCGGCTGAACGTCGCTGAAATACATCTGTAATTCCTGCACATCCTGCGGGAAATTATCGATTTCACCGGAAAGATGACGGCGCAGCGCGATCATGGTGCGCTGATCCGTACCCGGCGCGCGGCCCAGCCCCAGATCGACGCGGTTTGGGTACAGCGTAGCCAGCGTGCCGAACTGTTCAGCAATCACCAGCGGCGAGTGGTTTGGCAGCATTACACCGCCGGAGCCCACGCGGATCGTTTTCGTTCCGCCCGCAATATAACCCAGCAACACAGACGTCGCCGCACTGGCGATACCGGTCATGTTGTGATGCTCTGCCATCCAGTAACGCTGATAACCCCATTTCTCGGCGTGCTGTGCCAGTTCAAGGGAGCACTGGAATGCCCGGGCCGGATCGGCACCCTGCGGCACTGGTGCCAGATCGAGCACGGAAAGGGGAACGGTGTTTTTCTCAGACATAATCACGGCTCACTCATCAAAGGAAAGAGGGGAGAATGCATTCACTCCGCTCATAATTAGAACGAGTATTACCCAATAACTACCGATTGAATACGGCATTTGTGCCCTTAATTGCCGTTAAAACATTCTTAAAATCGATTCGAATAACTTAAATTATAGTTTCAATGAATATGTTGTTTTGTGTTAAACAGTCTTTGTTCATCCCGCTATGATTTCAGTGAAGCTCTGCGCCGTTAAGAACGGGCGCTGGCGGGAAGGGACAGTCATGGAAAGGAGAACCAAAGCCGATGATAAACACAGGCAAACAAAAAGGATGAAGCACCGATGAGTAAACGAATTTTATTGACCTTGCTGCTGGTTGCGGCGGCGGTTTCTCTGGCGGTGCTGTTTCGTGCGCACAATCAGGATTTGCTGTTACAGGGCGAAGTCGATGCGCCGGAAGTGATTGTGGCCTCGAAATCCAAAGGCCGCGTGATTGAACGTCATGTTGAACGCGGTGACGATGTGAAAGCCGGGCAATTGCTGATAACCCTCGACAGCCCCGAAATGATGGCGCAGTTGCGTGCCGCTGAAGCTGCCCGCGATCAGGCAAAAGCTCAGCTTGATCTCTCCGTTAACGGAACCCGCGAAGAAAGTATCCGCAACCTGAAAGCCACTCTGGCGCAGTCTCAGGCGGAATATGTCAACGCCCGCGACCTCTACAACCGCAACGCCAAAGTGGCGGCGAAAGGGTTTATTTCAGCGTCTGATTTAGAAGATTCCCGCCGTGCACGCGACAGCGCATATGCACAAGTTCTCGTCGCCAAAGCCAATCTGGATGAAGGGGTAAATGGCGACCGCGTGGAACAGCGCGAAAGCTATGCCGCGCAGCTGCGCCAGGCGGAAGAAGACTTACTGGAAATCAAAGCGCAAACCGATGACTTGCAGGTCAAAGCGCCGGTCGATGGCGAAGTGGGGCCGATACCGGTGGAAGTCGGCGAGCTGGAAAGTGCGAACAGTCCGTTGCTGACGCTCGTGCGCCTGCCCGATGCCTATTTCGTTTTTAATCTGCGTGAAGATATTCTGGCGGGCGTGCGCAAAGGCGACAAAGTGCAGATGCGCGTTCCGGCGTTGAATAACCAAATGATCGAAGCCGAAGTTCGCTATATCGCACCACTTGGCGACTATGCGACCAAACGCGCCACGCGAGCGACCGGTGATTTCGATTTAAAAACGTTTGAAGTGCGTCTTTACCCTGCGAAACCGGTGCCCGGCCTGCGTCAGGGCATGAGCGCATTGTGGCAATGGAAAGCGAAGTGAAGCCGGTCAAAGCGCCACACAGTGAAAGGGCAAAAGCCGCATGGCGCTGTTTCAGTCGTGCTTTCACCCGCGAAGTAAATCACGCCTTTCGCAAACCAGTGATCCACTGGCTGTGCTGGATTTTCCCTTTGCTGTTATTTGGTCTGATCAGCAGCAATTTTTCGGAAGGCACTCTGCTGGATTTACCGGTTTCAGTGGTCGATAACGATCACAGCTCATTATCCAAAACGTTGACCCGTAAACTGGATGCCGGTTCGCACGCGCATGTTCAGGCATTCGATGGCGGTTTACCCGAAGCGGAATATCGCCTGCGCACCGCGCAGGATTATGCGCTGTTATATATCCCCAATGATTTTGAAGCCGATGTTCTCGCCGGAAAGCAGCCCAGTGTCGTGCTGTATTACAACGCGTTATTCTACGGTGCCGGTCTGTATTCGACGCAGGATTTCAGCGGGCTTATCACCGAACTCAATACCAGCTATCGCTCGATAATTGCTACCGAAATTGGCAAAACGCTGCCTTCACTGGCCAGCGTCGATCTGTCCTATGGCAGCCTGTTTAACGCCAGTGGCAGTTACATTTATTACCAGCAATTTGCGGCAACCATTCATCTGCTGCAACTGTTCACCGTGACCTGCATGATCTACGTAATGGCGCGCAGTCAGGCGTTGCTCAGTGCGCCGTCATTTACCCTGGCGCTGCTCGGCAAACTCGCCCCGTACACGTTGTATTTCACCACATTGCTGATGGTGGAAATCGCGATGCTGGTCGGGTTCTTCGACGCCCGCGTCAGCGGTAATCCTTTGTATATGATGGTGATTGGTTTCTTCTATGTGATCGCCGCGCAAAGCCTCGGGCTGCTACTTTTCACCTTCACCAAAACCACCATTACCGCTTACACCATGATGGGGATTTTCGTCAGTATCGCGCTGACTTTCTCCGGAATGGCGGTACCGGTGCTGTCGATGCCACTGCCTGCGCGCATTATTTCCGGTATTGAACCGCTCAGTTACGCGCTGGCCGCGATGTTTGACGTCTTCCTGCGTGAAGTCTCAGTGCGCGGCATTCTGATGGTGTGCTGCATCCTGCTTATTTATCCGCTGCTGACCGGTTTGCTGGTGCGCAAACGCCTGTATATGCGGATGAAACGACAGGAGTCAGGCCAATGACAGGTCGTGAATGGTTTAAAACCTGGTGGGGGACATTCCGCAAAGTGCTGACCGGTTTGCTCGACAAGCCGATGTGGATGATGTTGCTGCTTTCGCTGTGCGTGATGAGCATGGTCTATGCGAACCGCACGGTTTGGGATTTGCCGGTGGCGGTGGTCGATCAGGATCACAGCTCTGCCAGCCGGATGCTGACCCGCCAGCTGGACGCTACCTCCAAAGTTGCGACGGTGGCTTACGACAGTCTTGCGCAGGCGGAACACGATCTGGCGCTGCGTAAGTTATTCGCGGTGATCATCATGCCGGTGGATCTTGAGAAGAAGATCCTCGCCGGGCAAAACATCGTGATCCCGGTGTACGGCGATGCGACCAACCGGCTGGCGAACGGGCAGATCCAGCAGGATGTGCTCTCGGCCTATCAGGCGATCCTCACGCAATACAATACGGATTTGCTGCTGAGCAGCGGATTCAGTGAGCGACAGGCCAGTGTGGTGCTCACGCCAATCACCGGTCAGTCGCTCGATGTCTTTAACCCTGGCATCAGCTTTGCGGCGATAATTTTCCCCGGCCTGCTGGTGATGTTATTGCAGCATTCATTACTTATTGCCAGTGTGCGCGTCAGCATCGTGCTCAACAGCGGGCCTTCTGGTAAACCGGCGATCCCGGCGTTTCTGGGCGGCATTTCGGCGCTGATCCCGGTCTGGCTGTTTCTGTCTATCGTCCTGTTTGTGCTGTGGCCGTGGATACTGGGTTACCGGCAAACGGCCAGCATTCCTGAAATCCTGTTACTGACCTTCCCGTTTCTGCTGGCGGTACTGGGGCTCGGAAAACTGGTGACGGAATGCCTGCGCAGCGTCGAGCTGATTTACCTGACGCTGGCCTTTATCACCACGCCGGTTTTTTATATTTCCGGCACCATCTGGCCGTTACAGGCGATGCCCGCCTGGGTCAGGGGCGTTTCATCTATGCTGCCTTCCACCTGGGCGACTAAAGCCATTGCCGGCGTTAATCAGATGGGATTGCCTTTCAAAGACGTGGGTGGCGATATTCTGATGCTGCTGATTTTGTGCATGTTTTACACCTTTATCGGCATTGCAGTGGGGATGCTACGTGATGGCGTCAGGCTCAGAGCGATGTTCAGGCCGAAGCCGCGAAATTCGTGATTAAAAAAGGGAGATGACCGCAAAGTCCTCTCCCTTTTTACTGCGACACGCTCAGTCAGGTTCGCAGTTCCAGCCCGGCGACGCGCTGCCAGTAGCCGTTACAGTCGGCTTTATCGGTAAGCGTCAGTGGCTGCAAACCGCGTTCATTGTTGCGAAACGCTTCCAGCGTGGCGAGAGTATCTTTCGTTTCCGGCGAAAGACGCACGATATCGACGAGTCCCTGCATCGACACCAGCTCATTGCCGAGGTTATAGCAGTAGCCGCTCTGTGTCTGAATGCCGTTGAGCACGAACACCTGCTGATTTTCCTGCGACAACATTTTGCGCCCCTGCGGATAACTGATGCAGCAGGTTTCACATTCGTCTTTCGCGCGGTTTTCAGAACGTGCCGTAAAACAGCGCGCCGAATAGGCCAGCGGTAAGTGTCCGTAAGACAGTACTTCCACTTCGAATTTATCGCGGATACCCAGATCCTGACACTGGTTCAGCAGATTCACCAGCCAGTCGCGGGAAAGCTCAACCGGCATACACCAGCGCACCATGCCTTGTTTTTGCAGTAGTTTCAGCGTGACGGCGTTATAGCAGTTCAGCGCGTGACCGACGACAAAAGGCAGATTACGTTCAGCCGCCATGTTCACCGCGCCAAAATCGTTGGCTTCCAGCAGAAACTCGCCGTTCTCGACATAACGTTTGAGTTCATTGAGTTCAGACGGCGCCTGCAACAATGCCAGAGTGGAAATCACCACCTGCTTGCCGGATGCGGCCAGCTGGCGCGCGACCTCCATCCAGTCATTCACTTTCATCTCACGGCGTTTGGTACAGACGTTTTCACCGAGATAAATGATATCCGCACTGCCGGACGCAGCGGCCTGATAAAAATCTTCTACCTGCGCTTTCGGCCAGTAATAAAGAATGGCCCCTAAAGAATATTTCATCATCATCTCTTCGATTACTGCCACTTGCGGTGATAGGCACCGAGCGTGGTTTGTGTACCTTCAGACATAGAGCCCAGCGTTTTCATCCAGGCGTCGTCGGTTTTGAAGTTTTGCGGATCCGCCATGCAGCGGTCGATTGCCGCACGCCATACGCGAGCCACCTGGCTGACATATGCCGGGCTGCGCTGACGTCCTTCGATTTTTACCGAGGCAATATTGGCAGCGAATAATTCCGGCAATAACTCCAGCGTATTCAGACTGGTCGGTTCTTCAAGCGCATGATATTTCGCGCCATCCACCAGATAACGACCTTTGCACAGCGTCGGATAACCGGCGTTTTCACCTTCATCATAACGGTCAATAAGCACATCATTCAGGCGCGATTCCATGCCCTGAGCAGTCTGCTGCCAGCGCACGAACCGTGCCGGTGAACAGGCACCGACGGTATTTGGCGATTCGCCGGTCAGATAGGAAGAAAGATAACAGCGACCTTCGGCCATGATGCACAGACTGCCGAAAGCAAACACTTCCAGCGGGACGACCGTCGTGCGGGAAAGCTGGCGCACCTGATGCATCGAAAGCACACGCGGCAAAACAACCCGGGCAACATCAAAGTTACGTTTATAGAAACGAATCGCTTCGTCGTTGGTGGCCGACGCCTGCACCGACACATGGCGCTCTACGTGAGGATATTTATTCGCAGCGTAATCGAGCATGGCGATATCGGCCAGGATCAGCGCATCCGCGCCGAGCTGTGCGGCCATATCTACCGCGCGTTCCCAGCGCTGATAGCCGTCAGGATGCGCAAACGTATTGATGGCGATATGCAGTTTACGGCGGTGACGGTGAACGTAATCCGCCGCCTCCTGCAATTTTTTATCCGTGAAATTCAGACCGGCGAAATGGCGCGCATTGGTGTCATCTTTCAGGCCGATATACACCGCGTCTGCGCCATTATCGATCGCCGCTTTCAACGCAGGTAAATTCCCTGCCGGGCAAAGTAGCTCCATTCTCGTTCCTTACTACAACCGGCCAGCCAGAGCTGAGGTTGGTGGGTGATGAAAAGCCAGTTGCCGACGTCATTCATTCATCAGTCAGGGCTTTGATTGGCGAACTATTTTAGAGAAGCTATGGATGCAATATTTTGATTTGAGGCAGTTTCTTAGGCGTTGGAAGCCATACAACCCTCGGGGAGGTTGTATGGGATGTTTTTCTGTTGCAGTATTTATTGATGTAGACCGCTGAACGTTCCCGGCAATGTGTCAAAATAGGCGTTATAACTGCCTTAAAACTTGCCGAAAAGTTACCGAAAGGAGTAGTGCCAGTGTTGCAAAAACTACGTGCACGTATGGTCCGTCAGGGACCATCCCTGTTAAGTGTGCCTTTGAAATTCACGCCTTTTGCGTTGCAACGGCAGATTTTGCAACAGGTACTGAGCTGGCAGTTTCGTCAGGCGCTGGCCGACGGAGAGCTTGATTTCCTCGAAGGCCGCTGGTTGAAAATTGACGTCAGCGATCTTAACCTGACCTGGCTGATGTCGGTGGAAGAGGGCAAACTGGTGATCGCCGGGGGCGGCGAAGCTGATGTCAGCTTCAGCGGTAATGCGAATGATCTGATCCTGATCGCAGCCCGCAAAGAAGATCCCGACACGTTATTCTTCCAGCGCCGTCTGCGCATTGAAGGTGATACCGAACTGGGCTTGTATGTGAAGAATCTGATGGATTCTATCGATCTCGATACTATGCCGCTGCTGCTGAAAAATGGCCTGCTGCGCCTGGCCGATTTTGTCGAAGCGGGTCTGCAAGAGGACCGTGAGCCACAAGCTCCGGTAGCTGAACCATGTTAATTCGTACTGAAATTCCGGTAGATGCCGCGGGCATTGACCGTTTGTTACGCGCCTCATTCCCGACAGGTGCAGAAGCCGATCTGGTGCAGGAACTGCGCGAAGACGGCCTGCTGACGCTGGGCGTTGTGGCGACCGACGATGAAGGTGGTGTGGTGGGTTACGTCGCGTTCTGCCCTGTGGACATTCAGGGCGAAGACCGCAACTGGGTCGGGCTGGCACCGCTGGCAGTGGAAGAATCGCTGCGCTGTCAGGGAATAGGTCAAAAACTGGTTTATGAAGGGTTAGATTCCCTGAATGAATTCAGCTATGCCGCTGTTGTGGTATTAGGCGACCCGGCCTACTACAGTCGTTTTGGCTTCAAACCCGCAGCCGCTCATGACTTGCATTGCCGCTGGCCGAACTGTGAGGCCGCATTCCAGCTTTTCACCTTATCCGATGAAGCACTAAACGATGCCAGCGGAGAGGTCGTTTTCCCGTCGGCATTTAATCGTTTTTGATTTTCGGTAAGCTCAGGCGGGGAGCACCTCGCCTGTCTTCTGGACATCAGTAAGCGCTTTTTCCTGAAGCGTTAAAACTTCTGTTTCTTCTCTTCCACTTTGACACCCTGCGTCGGCATACCGGTGTCGTAATCACGCACAATGGGTGAATAACCGTCTTCCGGTCGCGGTCTGAATGCCCCCATCCAGCGAGGTTTCGCGTCCTTGCGCCACGGGCGGCAAGACCACTGATAGCTACGGAACGGGTCACGGATCTTGTCCATATAATCCATCAGCTGATCATGCAGCCCGTCGCGGATGCCCGTAAAATCAGGATGGTCGATCAAGTTATGCATCTCATTGATGTCGTTATGGCGGTCATACAGTTCGTCAGTGGTAAACAGATTGAGCACAAATTTATAACGGTCGGTGACCCAGCCTCGTACCGGGATAAAGCCGCCGAAACTGTCATGCTCAATCTCATAGCGGTTGAATTCGACCATCACGCCGCGATCAGCCTGCACGTCGAATAATGATTCGCCGGGCAAAATAGCCGGTTTCTCAATGCCAGCCAGCGCCATCAGTGTGGGCAATACATCGCTGTGGCTGACCGGCGTATCAACCTGACGTGGCGACTGTTGTCCCGCAGGAGGCACGAAAATCAAGGGAATGCGGGTAATATCGTCATACATCGCTGCGCCCTTGCTGATGAGCTTATGCGCCCCCATCATTTCGCCGTGATCAGAGGTATAAATCACCCAGGTATTTTCACGCTGCGCAGGTGTCAGAGCTGAAACGACGCGACCAATCTCGTCATCGACAAAATCGTTGCAGGCGAAATAGAGCGGGTGATGATATTGCCCGTCAGCACCCACCGGGGAAGGCATTGCCTCAGACCACAAACGGTGATGCAGCGGTTTATCTTCAAGGGTATCGTGCGCTCTTTCACCTAAGTCGTAATGAAAATCTTCATATTTTTCAAGATATTCAATCGGACAGGTAAAGGGGTGGTGTGGCTCATCATAAGAAATCACCATCAGGAACGGTTCGTCCTCACGCTGCGGTTGTGCCAGAAAATCAATCGCCCGGTGACTGATGCGGTGCGCCCAGGTGAATGACTTGTCGATGCCATTATCCCGTAAATCCTCGACACTGTTCAGCCCGTTGCGCCACAGGCCAATCTCTTTTTCGGTCAGTTCAGAAAGATAGTTGGCGCCATCGAACCAGTATTCTTCGTCCCATTCCGGCGGACAAACACCGGTGCCGAAATAGTCATGTCCGTCGAGATGCCACTTACCGATAAAACAGGTCTTATATCCGGCATCCTTAAAATAACGTCCCATGGTGGAGATGTTTTTCCCTGGCGCGACGTTGTTAGTCCAGGGGCCTGACTGATTAGAATAGATGCCGGTGAACAGCCCGGCGCGGGCGGGTGTGCATACCGGCGCGCAGGTGTAGGCGGAATTAAATCGGATGCCTGCTTGCGCCAGCGCATCGATATTCTGTGTATTAAGCGGTTTACCGCTGTAACAGCCCACCATATTGGTGGCCTGAGTATCGGTCATAATAAACAAGAAGTTAGGGCGTTCCACTATTTATCCCCTGATTCAAAAGTGGTGAGAATACGGCCGGACTGGCGCTGACGGCGGCTGTAAATGAACAGATAAATCACTACAGCGGCAGCAATCAGATAGCTCACGACAGCCAGCCAGCGCGTCGGATACCCGCCAAACTGTGCCAGACCGGAATACACGCCAATCATGGCGGCCAGTACGCCGACAGAGGCAATCTTCGCGGGCTCCCACGGCTGCATATCGACTGCAAAAGCATCGCGGAAGCTGAAGGGTGTGGCACGTGGTTTGACCCAGCCAATACCCAGCATCAGCAGCACATTAATGCAGAAGGTGAAAAACAGGACGTAGAGGAAATGCATATCGAAAGACACCAGATAATGGATCACGATATAACTGCAAATCCCGAACAGCAGCGCGGCTTTGGCGGCAACCGGGGGAATGCGCGGGAAGAAAAACCCCATGATCACGATGGTCACCAGCGGCACGTTATAAATGCCGTTAAGCTGTTTCATCCAGCTGTATAAACCCTCCGGCGCGTTGGCAATCCACGGAGCCACCAGCACGGAAATCACTGCCAGAATCAGTCCGAAGCGACGCCCTACGGAAACCAGCTTTTGCGGTCCGGCATTCTGGTTGATCACGCGGTGATAAATGCCGTAGCTGAATAAGGTACAGGCGCTGTTGAGGAACCCATTGAAAGCACTCATGATCGCGCCGAAAACCACCGCCCCAAAAAAGCCAACCAATGGCAGCGGCAGCACTTTATTGACGAGTGCCGGGTACGCCATATCGGCTTTTGGCAGTTGTGGAAAAAGGTGATAGGCAATCACCCCCGGCAGCACCAGAATCAGCGGATCAAGCATTTTCAGCACGGCGGTCAGCAGTGCGCCTTTTTGTCCTTCGGCCAGACTTTTCGAGGCCAGCGTGCGCTGCACAATGCCCTGATTGGTACACCAGTAAAACGTATTCACCAGAATCAGCCCTGTCAGCGCCGCGCCAATCGGCACCGGATCATGACTGCCGCCAATGGAGTTCAGGCGTTCGCTGTGCACGCTTGTCAGTTGCTGAACGCCGTGCAGGAAATTACCGTCTCCCATCATGATCAGCCCGAGTACCGGGATCATCAGGCCGCCAATTACCAGTCCGATGCCGTAAATCACATCCGCAATCGCAATCGCCCGCAGGCCGCCAATCACGGCGTAGCAAATCCCGGCTAACCCGAGCAGCGTGACCATAAACCAGATGCCTGCTCCTGCAGAAACACCAAAAGCCTCGCTGACGTGAAACAAACTGTTTAGCGCCAGCGCGCCTGAATAGAGCACTATCGGTAGAAAACAAACCCCGGTGGCAATCAGAAAGCAGCAATCGACGAAAATACGGGTGGATTTATCGTAACGTTCTTCAATGAAATCAGGGATGGTGGCGATGCCGCGCTGCAGGTATTTCGGTAAAAAAATCAGCGCGAGGAAAATCAGGGGGATGGCCGAAATTACTTCCCAGGCCATCACCGACATCCCGCTGCGCCACGCCTGACCGCCAAGTCCCACCAGTTGTTCGGTCGACAGATTGGTCAGCATCAGCGAGGCAGCGATCACCGGTGCTTTCAGTGAACGGCCTGCCAGAAAATAGCCCTGCTGGGATCGGGTGTCAGCTTTTCGTAATTTCCACCAGGTCATTAATGCCACCAGCAGGGTGAACGCGACGAAGCTTAAAATTTGCGAAAGATTCATTTAATTGCCCTTATTTATACGGATGACCTGATACGCAGTAGGGCAAAAAAGTTATTACGCGTTGTTCAGATCACGGCAGGTTTTATTATGAGATATTTTTTAATCAACAGGCATTGCTCACGGCTCGCGATAAAACTGTGGTAAATATTGACCGTAAGGTAACCACATCATTCTCTGGCGGCGAAATTAAATGAATGGAAAAAATGACGGCTGGCATGTAAAAAACGAAACAACCTACAATATCCCGCTGGTTCTGAGCGAAAATGTGATCTCCAGCGGTATATCGCTTATATCTCTTTGGCACACGCTGGCCGATGAAAGTTATAAGGTAAACTGGCCACAGGACAAAAGGAAACCGCTGATTGAAAATTCCTGGGTTGTCGTCTATACCCTACAGGGATGCGGTAAGATTATTCTTCAGGATAATACCTGCATCACCCTCAACGGCAATTGCGTCATTTTTTTAAAACCGACAGAAATAAAATCCTATCACTGTGCCGGATTGTTGTGGGAACAATACTGGATGGAATTCATTCCTACCGGTGCTATGGATATTCCTTTATCGCAACAGGCTATAATTTATAACGGCGAGTTATTTAATCAGGAGCTGAGTGAAGTGACAGCGTTAATTACCAGTGGCATTGAGTTAAATAAAACCCTCGCCGTGGCCTTTATTACCAAATTAATTTATCAGTGGGTTTGCCGGATTGTGCAGACCGGTGTGAAAGGCACTCAGTTGCGGCAGATGGAAAAACTGCTGTCGCTCATCCATACCGATATCCGCAAGCGCTGGACGGTGGCAGAAATGGCGCAATGGATGCAATGCAGTGAACAATATCTGCGCAGGTTGTTTTTGAAATACACCGGTAAAACACCCAAAGAATATTACCTTGATGCGCGGCTTGAGCTGGCGCTCTCGTTGTTTCGCCAGGGGAATTACAACGTCAGTCAGGTGGCGGATTTACTGAATTTCTTCGACTCTTTCCACTTCAGTAAAGCGTTCAAACAGAAGTTTGGTTATGCACCTTCGGCAGTTAAACAGGCGTGATCTTTACGCAGGCGGGGACTGTGACGGACGGCAATCCCAGATAACTTTCCAGACATTGTGGTGCGCTGTTTACCAGCAACTCTTTCTGCGCTTTACTCAGCTTTTTGACTTTAATTTCCAGCTTTGATGCCAGCGAACGGTCGCCTGCCGGACAGTGAAATGCCAGCGTCAGATCGCCTTTTCCCCGCAACGATTTTGCTCCTTTACCGGTCTGATGCTGACCGAGACGACGCACCACGTCAGTGGTGATGCCGGTATAAAGCATCCCGGTCGGCGTTCTCAGCATGTATAAATACCAGTTTTGTGTGGCAGACATAATTTCAGCGTGTCGGGAAAATGTTGTGTAAGTTTACCCGAAAGACATCACAGAGTGAGGTAAAACATCGGGGCTGGGCGTTAAACTGAGAGGATTGAAAATTGAGGATGCGTGATGAATAACCCTGATGACCTGAAACATATTCTGAAGTTTCTGAATAAACACCATGTGCTGGCGCTGTGTGCCGTTGCGGACGGCGAGATGTGGAGCGCGAACTGCTTTTACGTCACAGATGCCCAAAGCATGACGCTGTACTTCATGACCGAAATGAAAACCCTGCACGGTACGCTGATGGCGAAATCACCGCATATTGTCGGCACGATTGCCCCGCATCCGAAAACCATCGCGCTTATCAAAGGCATTCAGTATCGCGGCGAAGCCACCGTTCTTGGCGGTGAAGAAGAGGCCCATGCGCGGCATTTGTACTGCAAACATTTTCCGGTCGCCATCGCCATGAAAGCCCCGGTCTGGGCGCTGAAACTCAGTCATATCAAAATGACCGATAATGCGCTGGGATTTGGCAAGAAACTGCTGTGGGACAAGCCAGTCTGACAAAACGTGGCCCCCTCCGCAGAAGGGGCACAGGATCTACGCCGCCAGGATCTTCAGGGATTCGCGATTAAAGGCAGGCAAATCATCCGGCGTCCGGCTGGTGACCAGGGTGTTATGGTCAACCACAACCTCTTTGTCGTAAAACTCAGCACCGGCATTTTTAACGTCGACGACGACCGGTTTCACTGTTGTGAGCTTCCGGCCACGAACAACATCGGCATTAATCAGTAGCTGCGGGCCGTGACAGATGGCGAAAATCGGTTTGCCGCTTTTGGCGAAAGCCCGTGTGAACTCGACAAACCGGTCGTCACCGCGCAGCGTATCCGGCGAATGTCCGCCCGGTAAAAGCAGGGCATCAAAGTCGTCCACCTTCACATCATCAATAGACTTATCGATGGTGACCTTCGCCTTACCTTGTTTGCCTTTGATGACGTTACCGGCTTTGTTTTCAATAGTAATAACCTGATGGCCCGCCTTTTTATAGGCCTCTGCAGGTGAGGTGAATTCTGAATCCTCAAATTCATCAGTGATGAGTACCGCTATTTTCTTGCTCATGGTTCCTCCTGCTGAGAATGTGTTGTTCGTCATACATTCTTAAGCCTAGAAGCCACGGGCTGGCGGATCAAACTGGATTCGTCCGAGTCTGCTGAGGTAACAGGAACTGTCTTATAGCGTGATATTTACATTCAGGTAACACTTCAAATATCTGTTCATGCTTTCATGTTTCAGAATCGCTATGCGAAAGCCGTTTTTTAAAAGGAAGTGATATGGCAAAAGTTCTTCTGCTGGGAGGAAGTGGCCTGATCGGGCGCGAGCTCTTACGCCTGCTGCAACTCGATCCGCGTGTCAGCCGCATCGTGGCACCCAGCCGTCGTCCGCTGCTGCCAGGGAATAAGTTGTTTAATCCGCTGGGCGACAATCTCACCTCACTGGTGGTCGCACTCGATGAGCCAATCGATTTACTCTTTTGTTGTCTCGGCACCACGCGAAAACAGGCAGGCAGCGCGCAGGCTTTCCGGGCGGTGGATTACGACCTTGTGGTGGATTGTGCCAAAGCGGCGCGCGAACTCGGCGCACGCCATTGTCTTGCCGTCAGCGCGAACGGAGCCGATGCGCATTCGCGCTTCCTTTATAACCGCACGAAAGGCGAAATGGAGCTGGCGCTGATGCAACAGGGATGGCCGTTGCTGACATTAGTCCGGCCTTCATTATTGGTCGGAAAACGTCATCCGCCACGCCTGCTGGAACAACTCAGTGCGCCGCTGTTTAAAATGCTGCCGGGGAAATGGAAAGCAATTGATTCGGATGTGGTGGCTAAGGCGTTGCAGGAGCAGGCATTTAATGCCGGATTAGGCGGCATCACGGTGCTGGAATCCAATGAGATTGCCGCCAGTATCGAAGATCTATAATTCACGTGATCCGCTGAGCCGGATCCTTGTGATAAGGTATCAGGCAAAAAACGTGAATTTTCTGCCTGGTCATACTTAAGGCTGTTCTTCACCGACGATCACACCTGATCCTTATAAATACTTTTCTGCAAAAACGGTCAGATCCCTGAAGTCCGGCATCCTTTCTTTCAGCGTTTCATGATCCCAGTCCCACCACTGGCTTTTCTCGATCCGTTCGATCATCGTGTCATCAAAGCGCATGCCGATCTTTTTCGCCGCCACGCCTGCGACGATCGAATAAGGCTCAACGTCTTTAGTTACCACGGCAGAAGTGCCGATCACCGCGCCGTTGCCGACTTTCACGCCGGGCATCAGGACCGCGTTATGCCCGATCCACACATCGTTACCGACGGTGACATGATGTTCACGCCGCCAGTCGAAAAATTCCTGATCGTCTTCCCCTAATCCGTAGACCGAACTGCGGTAGGTGAAATGATGCTGGGCAACGCGCTGATAGGTCGGATGATTGCCGGGATTGATCCGTACATATGTCGCGATCGACACAAATTTCCCAATGGTGGCGTAGAAGATCTGATTGTTTCCTGCGGTATACGAATAATCGCCGATCTGCGTTTCTTCGAGGATCGCGTGGTCCGCAATATGCACGTACTGACCCAGTGTGGACCGGTTCAGCTCAACCTGCTGACCGATTTTTGGCCGCGAATAATCCTGCTCGTCAGCCAGCGAAAACGGATGAATGATGTCTGTCATAAAATCGCTCATGATGAAGTGACGGGATAAATAAACGCACTGACCGGCAAGGCAAGAATGGCCAGCAGATGCTGCAAAGTTTCGTGCAACGCGCCGTCGTTGTTCAGCCGGTGGCAGCCGGCGGGCAGGGCGTTTTCGTACTCTCTGGCGCGCTGAAGACGACAGGCAATTTGCGCCGAATCTTCGCGCCCCCGACGGGTCAGTCGCTCCGTCAATACGGCTTCTGAAACCTGTAAACAGACCGGTACCAGCCGCTGGCCATAACGCTGCCGGGCTTTTTCCAGATGCGCGCGCGAACCGTTAACTACCACGTGACAACCGAGCTGCATCCAGGTGTCTATCTCAATGCCCACGGCGTACCGGCACTGATGCGCATGCCAGTCCATGGCGAATAAACTGTGCTGGCGACGCTGAATAAATTCGGCCTCACTCAGCGCGATATGGTTTTCTGAACCGGTATCCGCAGGCCGCGTAATATAACGATGCGCGACGGCGACATCAGCGGGTAAATGCTGACGTAACGCGTCGAGCAGACTGTCCTTTCCCGATCCCGATGCACCCATCAGATAGAGTAAACGGCTCATCCTTTCTCCTCTCAGAACACCTGAATGCCCTGACGCCAGACGTTTTGCACAAAGTAGTGATCGCCATGCGCGCGCGCCAGAACCAGATCCGCGCGTTTGCCTTCGGCGATCTCCCCGCGATCTTTCAGACCCAGCGCGTTAGCCGGATTGCGCGTCACCAGCTTCACCGCCTGTGCCAGGCTGAACGTATTGCCCTGATCATTGGCAATCCGGAATACCGCGTCGAGCAGGCTGGCCGGATAATAGTCGGAGGATAAAATATCCAGCAGACCCAGCGAGGCCAGATGATGCGCCGCCACATTTCCGGAATGCGAACCGCCGCGCACGATATTCGGCGCGCCCATCAGCACCTGCAATCCGCTGTGATGTGAGGCGCGTGCGGCTTCTTCGGTGGTCGGGAATTCGGCGATCACGCTGCCGAGCGCCAGTGATTCTTCGACGTGCGCTGCCGTAGCATCGTCATGGCTGGCCAGAGAAATATTGCGCTCGCGGCAATGGGCGGCAATCGCTTCACGGTTTGGCTGTGCCCAGCGACGGGAGAGGGCGATTTGTTCTTCCTGAAAATCGTCCATCTGCTCATCGTTCATGTGGTATTTGCCCTGATAATACTCACGGTATTTCTGCGGCGTGGCGAACTGGCGCTGACCTGGCGAATGGTCCATCAGCGAAACCAGCGACAGTACTGAGGTGTCCATCAGCTTCTCAAATAGCGGTAAGGTCGTCCCGTGAGGCAGTTCGCAGCGCAGATGCAGACGGTGTTCGGCGCGGTTCAGCCCGGCGTTCTGGCTGTTCACAATCGCGTCGATCATCTTTTGCAGATTATCCAGACGATGGCCGCCGTCGCGCACGTCACCGACCGCGACGGCGTCCAGCACGGTGGTGATCCCGCTGGCGACCATCAGCGCATCGTGGCTGCTCATGGCGGAGTGTGCAGGCCAGTCAACTTTTGGACGTGGTGTGAAAAACTTATCCAGATTATCCGTGTGCAGTTCGATGAATCCCGGCAGCAGCCAGCCGCCCTGAGCATCCAGCGCCTGCGGCAGCTGGCTGCGGCTGTCAGCAAAGGCACTGATCATGCCGTTTTGCATCTCAAGCGACCCTTCAACCACCTGATCGTCGAGCACCAGTTTGACGTCATTTATGATCATGCGGACATCTCCGGAGCCGTTTCCGGGCTCATTTCATACAACCTGTCGGCAACGCGTTCGCGGACATCTTCATCATGGAAAATCCCCACCACCGCCGCACCGCGGGCTTTGGCCTGCTCAATCAGCGTGACGACGGCAGCGCGGTTGGTGGCGTCCAGTGAGGCGGTCGGTTCATCGAGCAACAGCACCGGATAATCGACCACAAAACCACGGGCGATATTTACGCGCTGTTGCTCGCCACCGGAAAACGTCGACGGCGCAAGATGCCACAGACGTTCCGGCACATTCAGATGGCGCAATAAAGCGCTGGCGCGGGCTTCGCTTTGAGTTTTGTCCACCCCCAGTTCCAGCAGCGGCTGCATGACCAGATTGAGCGCACTGATGCGTGGAATGACCCGCAGAAACTGGCTGACCCAGCCGACCGTATGGCGGCGAACGGCCAGAATCTCGCGCGCTTCGGCGCTGACCATATCAATCTGCTGACCCTGATGTTCGACCCAAATTTTGCCGCTGTCCGGCAGATAGTTGCCGTACAACGAGCGCAGAAGGGTGGATTTTCCGCTGCCGGAATGACCGTGCAGCACCACGCATTCCCCGGCATTTATCGTCAGGCTGGCGTTGCTGAAAACCGGCAATCTGGCGCTGTTCTGATTATGCAGAACAAAAGTTTTACTGAGATTTTCGACCCTGAGCTTCGTCGTCATTTTGGTCACTCTTTCTCTGAAATTAGGTTAGGACAGCACGGAAGAAACGAGCAGCTGCGTATACGGATGATGCGGATCGTCGAGCACGCGGTCGGTTAAACCACTTTCCACCACCTGACCCTGTTTCATCACCAGCAGACGGTGCGCAAGCAGGCGGGCGACACCCAAATCATGGGTGACAATCACGACCGCCAGCTGCATTTCCACCACCAGCGTGCGCAGCAAATCCAGCAGACGCGCCTGAACCGAAACGTCGAGTCCGCCGGTCGGCTCATCCATAAACACCAGACGCGGATGTGTCACCAGATTGCGGGCAATTTGCAGACGCTGCTGCATCCCGCCGGAAAACGTGGTCGGCAGGTCATCAATACGCGAAACCGGGATTTCGACATCTTCCAGCCACTGACCGGCTTTCTTGCGGATATCGCCGTAATGACGCTCGCCCACGGCCATCAGGCGTTCACCGATATTTCCACCGGCAGAAACCTGACGGCGCAGACCGTCCATCGGATGCTGATGCACCACGCCCCAGTCGGTGCGCAGCAGGCGACGGCGGTCACTTTCCGCCATGTCATACAGCGACTGCGCGGCGACCTGCCCGTTGTTGTAAATCACCTGCCCTTCCTGTGGCGCGAGGCGGGCGGAAATAGACTGCAACAGCGTGGTTTTACCCGAGCCGGATTCCCCGACAATGCCCAGCACTTCACCCGGATACAGGTTGAACGACACATCGCTAAAGCCTTTGCCCGGCGCATAAAGATGGGTCAGGTTATTTACCGACAGCAGCGGTTTTGCGGCCAGATTTAACGGAGTGTTCATCAGCGGTTACCCTCGTTGGAAGCCTGTTGCTCAAGCTGCTGAGCGCAAAAATCGGTGTCGGAGCACACGAACATGCGGTTGCCCTGATCGTCGAGCACCACTTCGTCGAGATAGCTGTGGTGCGAGCCGCAGATCGCACAGGGCTCATCCCATTGCTGGACGGTGAACGGGTGATCGTCAAAATCCAGACTTTCGACTTTGGTGAACGGCGGCAGAGCGTAAATACGTTTTTCACGTCCGGCACCGAACAGCTGCAATGCGGGCATCATGTTCATTTTCGGGTTATCAAATTTCGGGATCGGCGACGGATCCATCACGTAGCGGTCATTTACTTTCACCGGATATGCATAAGTTGTGGCGATATGTCCGAAGCGCGCGATGTCCTCGTACAACTTCACCTGCATTACGCCGTATTCTTCCAGCGCGTGCATTTTGCGGGTCTCGGTTTCACGCGGTTCGATAAAACGCAGCGGTTCCGGGATCGGCACCTGGAAAATTAGGATCTGATCTTCCTGCAACGGTGTTTCGGGAATGCGGTGACGGGTCTGGATCAGACTGGCTTCCACGGTTTTCTCGGTGGTTTTTACCCCCGCGACGCTCTGGAAGAATTTGCGGATCGACACGGCATTGGTCGTGTCATCTGCGCCCTGATCGATCACTTTCAGCACATCTTTTTCGCCGATCACGCTGGCGGTCAGCTGTATCCCTCCGGTGCCCCAGCCATATGGCATCGGCATTTCACGTCCGGCGAACGGAACCTGATAACCGGGGATCGCCACGGCTTTGAGGATCCCGCGACGGATCATGCGTTTGGTTTGCTCGTCGAGATAACCATGGTTATAACCCTTCAGGGGGTGGGCGGTATTATTGTTCATTGGCGGAGTCCTGTTCTTTCGCGGCACGCAGGCGTTTGAGCAATTCCAGTTCGGCCTGAAAATCGACGTAATGCGGCAGTTTAAGATGCGAGACAAAACCGGCGGCTTCGACGTTATCGGCGTGGGACAAGACGAATTCTTCGTCCTGCGCCGGACTGCTGATCTGCTCGTTGTATTCGCGGGTTTGCAGCGCGCGATCGACCAGTGACATCGACATCGCCTTGCGTTCGGCACGCCCAAACACCAGCCCGTAACCCCGCGTAAAGTGCGGCGGCTTATCTTCCGGGTCGACAAAGCCGTTCACCATTTCGCATTCGGTCAGCAGGATTTCGCCGATATCAATCGCAAAACCCAATTCTTCCGGCACGATTTCAACAGTCAGCCAGCCGGTACGAATTTCACCCGCGAACGGGTGGTTACGCCCGTACCCACGCTGGGTGGAATAACTCAGCGACAGCAGAAAACCTTCGTCACCGCGCACCAGTTGTTGCAGGCGTGCCGCGCGGGAAGCCGGAAACACCGGCGGCGTGCGGGTGATATCTTCCGGTTCGGTTCCGTCATCTTCTTCACGAACTGCCAGCTGCTGATGGGACAGTAAATCAAATACATGACCGCAATTTTCCGGCTGCGGTTCATCGGCAATCGGCGTGAACGGCGCTTCGCCTTCAGCCAGCAGCGCGAAATCCAGCAAACGGTGGGTGTAATCGTAAGTCGGGCCGAGCACTTGTCCGCCCGGCAAGTCTTTGTAAATGGCGGAGATACGGCGTTCGAGGCGCATCGCCTGAGTATTCAGCGGTTCGCTGGTCGCCAGACGCGGTAACGTGGTGCGGTACGCCCGCAGCAGGAAAATCGCTTCCACAAGATCACCACCGGATTGCTTGATTGCCAGCGCGGCCAGCTCGCGGTCGTAAATTCCGCCTTCACTCATCACGCGGTCAACGGCCAGACCCAGCTGTTGTTCAATCTGTTCGCAACCAAGTTCATTCACATCGGTATTGCCGCGGCGTTCATGCGCCAGCAGCTGGTGGGCAGCGGCAATCGCCTTCTCACCCCCTTTAACGGCGACGTACATCAGCACACCTCCACGCGCGTGGTGCGCGGTACGGCAATCAGTTCTTCGCCACAGGTGAACATAAAGTCCAGACCCAGCGGGAAACGGTGAGGGCGGTTGAGCAGATAATCACGAACACAATCCGGCAACTGCGGCGAAATCATGCGGCTGCTCTCAATGCCCGGCCCGCTCAGACGCAGCAGCGTGCCGCCGGTCAGGCTCTCCAGCTGAACTATCACACTGGTGGCCAGCTCCGGCGACATTTCATCACCGCACGGGAAAGCCAGCAGCGTGGCGCTGTCGAGTGCCGTATCGGCCAGCGCAAAACTGACGGCAGAAGGGTCATCGGTCAGCACCGCGCCGGTATGGAAACGCAGGTTTTTACGCAGAATTTCATCGTTGAGCGAGGCGCTCAGCCACAGCGGTGTGTCGCTGTCGATAAGCGTCAGCAGCACGCAGGCACTGGCGGAATCTAAAGCGCCGAAGCCGGGCATGGCAGGCAACTGCACACTGACACCCGGTTCGCTTAACGCTTTGAGAATACGACGGAAACTGAACTGCGCATCCGCAACCGGATTTTGAAAACTGGCAACAAGTGACATGAATTATTCTCCGCGAACCAGGGTAAAGAAATCGACGCGGCTGGAAGCCACTTCACGGGCGCGTTGCTGGCGGCGTTCCTGTTGCAGTGCGGCCAGCGGGGCGATCACGCGTTTATGCAGCAGTTCGTCCATGCCCTGCATTTGCAACAAGGCGTCGATGACTGCGCAGAGTTCGGCGTGAGGCTTATTACGTCCGCTGACGTAGCTGTAGCCGTACACGCCGCCATCTAACTGAATAACCGCGCGGGTGACGGTCATATCGCCCATCACGAAACGCTTTCCGGTACCGCCCATCCGCCCCTGAAGCTGGGTCAGACCGGTTTCCGCAGCGCGGATGCGTTCAAATTGCGGGGACAGATTCAGCGGCTGCCAGTGGGCGATCAGCTCATCGGGACGGCTGTGAGCCAGCACCGACATCCAGCGCTGGCGGGTTTGCAGGTGATCCATTTAGTGCTCCATGGTCAGTTCGATCATGTCGGCGCGAGTCAGGCTGACGGAATACTCCGCCACCGAATCGCTGCCTTCACAAATGTTCAGGGTGCGGACACACAACAGCGGTGCCTGCGGGACGATTTCGAGCAATTTGCTCTCTTTTGCCAGCGCGCGGCGGGCATTGATGCGGGTCGTGCGGCGGCTGAGCTTTTGCTTAATTTCTTCGCGGATAAAATCGTGCAGCGAACCGTTATGGAAGTTTTGCAACGCAGGCCACCAGTCGAGATCGGGCAAATAGTGGTCAATCACACAGACCGGCACGCCGTTGACGCGGCGCAGCGTTCGCAGGTGGATCACCGTGTCGCCTTCCTGACGCGACAGCGCCGCCGCAACGTGATCGGTCGCCGGACGAAGCACCGCCAGCAGACGTTCGCTGGTCGGGTGACTGCCCTGATCCAGCAGGTTCTGGCTGAACCGTGCCTGTGAGTGCAGCGGATAATCGTAAGGGCGCATCAGCACCAGCGTACCAATGCCCTGACGGCGTTGCAGCCAGCCGCGATCTACCAGTTCATCCACCGCACGGCGCAGCGTATGGCGGTTTACCTGAAAACGTTCAGCAAGCTGTTGTTCCGGCGGCAGATAATCGCCGCAGCGGTAACCGCTACGCAGTTCCTGCTCCAGTTCGGCAGCGATTTGCTGATACACCGTGGTGTGACTGGTCGGATGTCTAGATAAGTTCATCACAATGAATACCTCGCACGGGATAAACGGGCAGTGGCAGGAGAAAGTTGAAACGGATCTGAAAGGGTCATGATGCAAACCTCAGTGTGGCGTTGGCATCATTTTGGGCGTGGTAAATGACAATTGGGTGAAGGTCTGGTTGCAGGGAAGTGAAGAGTTGGAAGACAACGCGCAGGGATTAAAGAGGGTGATTTACCCGCTATGAGCGGGGAATTACATTCCCCCAGAGCAGTTGATGCCGGAATTTCACAAGGCGTATTTTTATCCTTTTATATAAAATTTTGTATAATTTATTCGGGGGAGTATGATGAAAAGGATTTTCTTTGTCGACAGCAGTTTGGCGGATTTACAGTGTTTTCCCTTGCAGGCTCGTCGGGAAGCAGGCCATCAGTTGTATCGGGTACAACATGGGGAAATGCCTTTTGACTGGAAGCCCATGCCAGATGTGGGGATGGGAGTCAGGGAAATACGAATTAAAGATACAGAAGGCATCTACCGGATTTTGTATATCGCCAAATTTAAAGAAGCCATTTATGTGCTTCATTGCTTTCAGAAGAAAACCCAGGCCACGAACCATCACGATCTGGAGCTGGCTAAAAGACGCTATAAATCAGAAGTAAGCCGGAGGAAAAATGATTCAGAGTTTTGACAATGTATGGGATGCCATCGAAGAAACGCCGCAGGAAGCTGAGAATATGAAAATACGCTCAAAATTAATGATGGTTCTCACTGCTCATATCGAAAAGAACAAAATGACTCAGGCTCAGGCAGCGAAGTTTTTCGGGGTCACTCAGCCACGGATATCGGATCTGATGCGCGGCAAAATCTCAGTATTCAGTATTGATATGCTGGTAAACATGCTGGCGAGCGCCGAGCTGCATATCACCCATATTGAAATTGGTGGGAAAGTAATGGCGTAAGGGGAAGAGTTGGAAGACGTCTCGCAGGAATTAACCGGGGTGATTTACGCAATCCTGGTGACGATGACGACCTCTCCGCTTAAAAAAAGGTGCCCGTTACTTAAAGTTCAGCACAAACATTATGTGCTGATGACACATATTCCCGCGGGATCCCACCTCAAGAAATTGGCGATCAGGTCAGGCAGCCCGATGGCGAAATCTATGAAGTGAAAATGCGTTTGATTTTTTATTGAATGGAATCTGAGAGAGGTGAGGGGAATGATTTCCCCTCTGAATGGAGTCTATCGCAAATAATGAATCACCTGATTGCCGCTACCGCGCCAGATAAGTGACGGGTCTTTCAGTTCCTGCACGAATTTCCCGTCGACCAGCACGTTGATTAATGCTGTCACTTCCTGCTGTTCAGCGCTCAGTTCATCCAGCGTGTAACCGGTCCACATCCATACATTTTTGCCCGGACATTCCGCCTGTACACGTAACAGCAGCTGGCGCACCGCCGACAGATTTTGCGGATGCAGCGGATCGCCGCCGGACAGCGTCAGACCCTGACGCGGGATCACCGTGTTTTGCAGATCGGCGATGATGCGGTCTTCGTCTTCCTGCGTGAAAGGTTTGCCGGAATCCAGCCGCCAGGTGCTTTTGTTGTAGCACCCGCGGCATTCGTGGACGCAGCCGGACACGAACAGCACGCAGCGTGTTCCCGGCCCGTTGACCACATCTACCGGGTAATACTGATGGAAATTCACAGTATTATCCCAGCTGGCCGTTACCCAGATGTTTAATCCGGCGTTTCACTTCTTCCTGCTTACCGGCGTTGAACGGACGGGCATCCGGGCTGCCGAGATAACCGCATACGCGGCGGGTAACTGACACCCGGGAAGGCTCGTGATTGCCGCATTTCGGGCAGGTGAAACCTTTGCTGGTACACTCGAATTCGCCGGTATAGCCGCAGTCGTAGCACTCGTCGATTGGCGTATTGGTGCCGTAATACGGCACGCGGGTGTAACTGTAATCCCACACATCTTCCAGCGCTTTCAGATTGTGCTGGAGGTTCGGGTATTCACCGTAACAGATGAAACCGCCATTGCTCAGCGGCGGATATGGCGCTTCAAAATCGAGTTTTTCATAAGGATTAACCTTCTTCTCGACGTCCAGATGGAAGCTGTTGGTGTAATACCCTTTGTCGGTGACACCGGCCACCAGGCCGAATTCGGCTTTATCCAGACGACAGAACCGGTCGCACAGGTTTTCGCTCGGTGTGCTGTACAGGCTGAATCCGTAACCCGTTTCGTCTTTCCAGCTCTCTGTTGCGGCTTTCAGACGGGCAACAATCGCCTCGGCTTTTTCGCGTAACTGGCTGGCGTCGAACACGTGAGTCTGGTCGCCGAACAACGCGTTAATGGTTTCGTGCACGCCGATGTAACCGAGTGAAATCGAGGCGCGGCCGTTCTTGAAGATGCCGGAAATATCGTCGTCAGCTTTCAGACGCACGCCGCACGCCCCTTCCATATACAAGATGGGGGCCACGCGGGCTTTGATGCCTTCAAGACGCGCGATGCGGGTCATCAGCGCTTTTTTCGCCAGCAGCAGACGCTCGTCGAGCAGTGCCCAGAATGCCGCTTCGTCGCGGTTCGCTTCCAGCGCAATACGCGGCAGGTTCAGGCTGATTACGCCAATATTATTGCGGCCTTCGTGGATCATCTCGCCGTTTTCTTCGTACACGCCCAGGAAGCTGCGGCAACCCATCGGCGTTTTGAAGGATCCGGTGACTTTCACCACCTGATCGTAATTGAGAATATCCGGGTACATGCGTTTGCTGGCGCATTCCAGAGCCAGTTGCTTGATGTCGTAGTTGGCGTCGCCGGCTTTATGATTCAGGCCATCGCGGATCGCAAACACCAGTTTCGGGAACACGGCAGTTTTACGGTTTTTACCCAAACCGGCAATGCGGTTACGCAGAATTGATTGCTGGATCAGGCGCGATTCCCACGACGTGCCGAGACCGAAACCAAAGGTGACGAACGGCGTCTGGCCGTTGGCGGTATGCAGTGTGTTGACTTCATATTCCAGCGACTGGAAGGCGTCATAACACTCTTTCTCGGTGCGGTTATGGGCGAACGCTTCTGCATCGGCAATCTGCCACTCTTCGGCAGTCTGACGATGTTTATTGAAACTGGCGGTGACGAACGGTGCCAGCACTTCATCAATACGGTTAATAGTGGTGCCGCCGTAAATATGGCTGGCGACCTGCGCGATAATTTGCGCGGTAACGGCCGTAGCGGTGGAAATAGACTTGGGTGTGTCGATTTCCGCATTGCCCATTTTAAAACCGTGATTGAGCATGCCTTTGAGGTCGATAAGCATACAATTAAACATCGGGAAAAACGGAGAGTAATCGAGATCGTGGTAGTGGATTTCGCCACGCTCATGAGCCAGCACCACGTCACGCGGTAAAATATGCTGTTTGGCGTAATGCTTGGCGACAATCCCTGCCAGTAAATCACGCTGCGTCGGGATCACTTTGCTGTCTTTATTGGCATTCTCGTTGAGCAGCGCCATATTGCTTTGTTCAACAAGGCCGCGGATTTCCTGATTCAGGCGACCACGCATTTCGCGTTTCACGTCGCGGTCATGGCGGTATTCAATATAAGCGCGTGCCAGCTTTTTATGCGGCCCTGCCATCAGCTGATTTTCTACCGCATCCTGGATATCATGGATATCCACACGAGCCTGATCTTGCAGGCTTTCAGCCACCACACGGGCAACCTGCGCGCAATAATCCACGCTGTCGATACCTGCAGCAGCGGCAGCACGTTGCACGGCTTGTTTAATCAGAACTTCATCGAAAGGGACCTGACAACCATCCCGCTTGATCACGACGGGCTGCATTTTGCTAGATTTTGCGGGAACGGTTTCCAGTCTGTCTGCCTTCACAATGACACTCCTTTTGGGCGGATCCCGCACTCCACAAGGCTTGCAGGCCGGTTGTGTGGGTTTTGCGTTAAACCGCTATATGTTGGGTTGGGTGTGTACTATACACACTAGATGTAGGATCTACGCGAGGGTTAATTCTCACTTTATTGACCTGAAACAAAGATTTTTTTCAGCGGAAGAATAGATGACCAAATGTAAATTCTGGCCTGAATTTTGTGTGTTGTTTTATAAGGAGATGCATAAAAAATAAACGAGCCAGACACGAGTGTGACCGACCCGACATAACAGAAATTTCAGATTATCAGGTGAGTTTCCAGAGGCACTCATACGGTCGAAGGATGCCGGAAGTGGCGGGTGTGTCGTAATTGCTCAGCAGCGGTTTGCCGGAGAATTCCGTTAGCGAGAAAGCCTGATCCTGCGCGCTCAGATTTGCCACCACGCACAGGGTTTTGCCTGTCGCCGTTCGCGTATAGCTCCAGAGGTGCGGATGTTCCGGCAGCAAATCCTGATAATCACCGTCAGTCAGCACCGGCAGCGTTTTGCGCAGCGCGATCAGTTGCTGATAGAGATAAAACACCGAGTTTTTATCCGCCAGCGCCTGTTCAGTATTAATTTCCTGCGCGTTGTGGCTGACAGAAATCCACGGCGTGCCGGTGGTAAATCCGGCCTGTTCCCCGGCGTTCCACTGCATCGGCGTGCGGCTGTTATCGCGAGATTTCTTCGCCAGAATACGCAGCAACTCTTCGTTGCTGCGCCCGTCAGATTTCAGTTCAGCGAACATATTCAGGCTTTCCACATCGCGGTATTGCTCGAGATGTTTAAAGCCCGGATTGGTCATGCCGATTTCCTCGCCCTGATAGATATACGGCGTGCCCTGTAAACCGTGCAGCACCATTGCCAGCATTTTAGCTGACGTCGTGCGCAGTTCGCCTTCATCGCCAAAGCGCGACACAACGCGCGGCTGATCGTGATTACACCAGAACAGGGCGTTCCAGGCGTGACCGTGCATTCCCTGCTGCCAGTCGCGGAAAATCTGTTTGAGCTGCACGAAATCCGGTGGCGCATCGGTCCATTTTTGTCCGTCAGGGTAATCGACTTTCAGATGATGAAAGTTAAACGTCATCGACAGTTCGCTGCCGTCATTGGCGGCGTAACGGCGGCAATGTTCCAGTTTAGTGGAGGACATTTCGCCGACCGTCATCAGCCCGAGCGGTTTAAACACATCGCGACTGAATTCCTGCAAAAACTCGTGAATGCGCGGGCCGTCGGTATAAAAACGCCGGCCATCACCGGTATGGTCGGCCGGGAAATCCTGCTGTTTCGACACCAGATTAATCACGTCCAGCCGCAGCCCGTCGACACCTTTATCCGCCCAGAACTGGCAAACTTTTTTCAGTGCCTCACGTACCGGCGGGTATTCCCAGTTGAGATCCGCCTGTTCGGTTGCGAACAGATGCAGATAATACTGGCCGCTGGTTTCGTGCCATTGCCAGGCGCCGCCACCGAATTTTGAACGCCAGTTATTCGGCGGGCCGCCTTCGGTTGCGCTGTCGCGCCAGATATAAAACGGGCGGAACGGACTGCCCGGGTCCTGTGACTGGCGGAACCATTCATGGTGCGTCGAAGTGTGGTTAAACACCATATCCATCACGATGCGGATCCCGCGCTGATGCGCCTCTGCGGTCAGCCGCTCGAAGTCTTCCAGCGTGCCGTAAGCCGGGTCAATCGCGCAGTAATCCGCCACGTCGTAGCCGTTATCAATCTGCGGTGAAAGGTACACCGGCGTCAGCCACAGGGCATTGACGCCCAGCGTTTTCAGATAATCCAGACGCTGCGTGATACCGTTGATATCACCGGTGCCGCTGCCTGTGGTGTCCTGAAAACTCTTTGGATAAATCTGGTAAATCACGCCGTTTTTCCACCACGGCAATTCGCTGTTCATTCCATTTTCCTTCTTAAATGTCTTACACCACTGCCAGTTCACCACGGCGGGCTTTGCGCTGATAAACCAGCACGGTCAGGATAATCGGCACCACAATTGCCACCAGCATAGCCAGCGCGTAGATACTCCAGAACTGCGGTTTGATGGATAAAATACCCGGTAATCCGCCGACGCCGATGCCGTTAGCCGTGACATGGAACAGGCCGCAAATCAGACCGGCAAACGCGGAGCCTGTCATCGCGCAAAGCATCGGGAAGCGGTATTTCAGGTTGATCCCGTACATCGCCGGTTCGGTGACGCCGAGGAAGGCGGAAATTGCCGCAGGCACGGAAATCTCACGCTCGTTATGTTTACGGCTGACGATAATCACGCCGACGACCGCAGCGGCCTGAGCAATGTTAGACAGCGCAATCAGCGGCCAGACCGGGGTGCCGCCGGTGCTTTGTACCATCTGCATATCGATGGCGAGCGTTGTCTGATGCACACCGGTGATGACCAGCGGTGCGTAGAGGAAACCAAACAGCGCGGCCCCGATCGGCGCGAGGTTGCCGGTCATGACGAATTTCACCGCGAAGGCCACGCCGTCACCAATCATGCGGCCAAACGGCCCGATCAGCGTGTGCGCCAGGAACACGGCAATAATCAATGAAGTAACAGGAACAATGACCAGATACAGGTAATTCGGGATGATGCGTTTCAGGCCATTTTCGATCATCGCCAGCGCCATTCCGGCGAGCACGGAAGGAATAACCTGTGCCTGATAACCGACCTTTTCGATGGTGAACCAGCCAAAATTCCACACCTCTGGAATTTGCTGCCCGAGATTGTAGGAGTTCATCAGCTGCGGCGACACCAGCGTGATACCGAGCACGATGCCGAGGATTTCGGTGCCGCCCATTTTTTTAACTGTCGACCAGCACACCGCCACCGGCAGGAACATAAATACCGCTTCGCCGAGCAGCCACAGGAAGTCGTAAATTGACTGCCACAGCGGATGCATCTGCGCCAGCGTCTGGCCGCCGCTCATCGGGATTTCGCCGATAACGTTACGGAAACCGAGGATCAAACCGCCGCTGATAAGCGCCGGTAACAGCGGGAAGAAGATTTCTGCGAAGTGAGAAATGCTGCGCTCGAACCAGCTCATATTCTGGCGGGCGGCGACTTTGGCCTGTTCTTTACCGGCGGTGCTTTTGCCGGTACTGGCGATCAATACTTTGTAGTAATCGTCCACTTCCGGCCCGATAACCACCTGGAACTGACCGGCGTTGGTAAAACAGCCTTTGACCATCGGCAGGGCTTCGAGGCCTTTCGGGTCGGCTTTGGACGGGTCATTGAGGACAAAACGAAGACGCGTAATGCAGTGAGTCACCATCGCGATATTGTCGCTGCCGCCAACGAGGGCGATCAGCTGATCAACATCCTGTTGCTTAACTTTGCTCATAGGGAATGGCCTGTGATTTTGCGTAAGTGTGTAGGGTACGGTTCAAGCATAGCGAAGGCGGTGGGAAGTTGTCCGGGAACGTTCCCGGTTTTGCCGGGACGATCACAAAGTTTCTGCTTTTTAGAAAAGAAGAGGGCAGAAAGCAGGGTCAGTCAGACGGAGAGTTTCCCCGGAATAATGCGCTGTTGCAGGGGCGCAGAATCATTGAGCTGCGCCAGTAACTGTTTAGCCGCGGCTTCACCGCCTTCGCCGTAACCGAGTTCAACCGAAAGAGATTCAGGGAAAAGGAACCGTAACAGCGGGTTGTTGCCGATACCGCACACCTGTACGCCGGTAATTTGCTGTTGTTGCAGGTATTTTTGTGCGCCAATGGCGATGGTATCGGAGGCGCAAATCACCGCCTGAACGTCGCTTTTCAGCAATTGCGGGATCAGCTCGAAACCGCTCTGATAGGTAAGTTCGCCCAGCGCAATGTGCGGCGTCAGCCCCTGTTCCTGACAGAATGCCTGATAGGCCTCGCTGCGGCGCTGTCCGGTGGTGGTGTCCTGCGGGGAGACGCCGATAAAGCCGATTTCGCGCAGGTTCTGTGCCATCAGTTTTTGCATCAGCAAATGCACCGCACCTGCGTCGTCGTAACATACAGAAGACAGCCCCGGAATGTCACGCGCCAGCATTACCAGTTTGTCCTGCCACGGGGTCAGCATCTGCGCCGATAAACCGGTAAAACCAAACAACACCACGCCGTCGATATTACGCTGTTTCAGCACCTGCAAATGCTCTTTAACCCGCTCGGCGCTGAACTGGCTTTCCAGCACAATCGGGTCGTAACCCTGCTGATAAAACAGCGGCAGCATGGCGCGCACTGCCTGATTCTCTGACGGAGAATCGAGACGGGAAACAATGATCGCCACAATTTTATCGCTGAATCCGCGCATTGCCCGCGCCGATTTCGACGGGCTGAAATGTTGCTGCTCAATCACCTGCAATACGCGTTCGCGGGTTTGCGGACTGACATTACCTTCATTATTCAAAACGCGGGAAACCGTGGATTTTCCGACGCCACTCAGGCGCGCAATGTCATTTATGGTCAGGCGATTTTGCATAGTTATTTTGTATGATTAAGTTTGATCAGGTTTAAGTTCGGTTGCAGTAAACAGGTCTATAATTCGCGAAAAATACGCCTGAGGCGTAGTTTACAGCTTTACCCTAACGGATTTTTATACCCGATGCGTATGAATTTCCAGACCGTTCCTTACCGGAGGTGAAAACCCATGGAACCCGACCCCAACTCTGTAGGTCCGTTGTGATCCGGTAAGCACCCGCTTTTTGCTGCTGCTTACCGTGACGTTAAAAGTTATCAGGTAAGCGGTGGTGCGCGTCTCTTCGTTCGCCCCTGTTTTGTTACAACCCTTTTGCCATGTCTGCGGCCGTTTTGCCGTGGGCGCAATAAGGTGCGAATGATGTTCAAAAATTTCACTTCCCGGCTGCTCATTGCGCTCAGCCGTAACTTACCGCGCCGTTTAGTTCGTCGCGATCCGATGCTCGAAAATGTGCCAGGCCGCGCTGCTCAGGCGATTCCTGCGGCGATGGCTGCGCATTGTCAGGCGTGTGCCCGTGCGACAGAAGATCAGCTTTACCTGCAATTTGCCAGCCATCCTGAAGGGTTGACGACGCAGGAAGCCGACGTTATTCGCGAGGTTTCCGGCCTCAATCAGACCGGCGACCAGCAGCCTGCGCCGTGGTGGCTGCACCTGTGGCACTGCTACCGTAATCCGTTCAATCTGCTGCTGACCGTTTTGGGTCTGGTGTCTTACGCGACCGACGATCTCACGGCGGCGCTGGTGATTGGCGCGATGGTGTTTATTTCCACCTTCATGCATTTCATTCAGGAAGCCCGCTCCAACAAAGCCGCCGATGCGCTGAAAGCAATGGTCAGCAACACCGCGACGGTGCTGCGCAGTGAAGCGCAAAGCGGGCGCAGCGAAACGGTGGAGATCGCGATCAGCCAGCTGGTGCCGGGTGACCTGATTAAGCTTTCTGCGGGGGATATGATCCCGGCGGATTTGCGCATTCTCTCCGCCAAGGATCTGTTTATCAGCCAGGCAGCGCTGACCGGCGAATCCCTGCCGGTAGAAAAACATGCCTGCGAGAAAAAACCGGTTGCGGCGGATCCGCTCGAACTGAACACCCTGTGCTTTATGGGCACCAATGTCGTCAGCGGCACCGCGATTGCGATGGTGATCGCCACCGGCAGCAAAACCTGGTTCGGTCAGCTGGCTGAACGTGTGGTGCAGGAAGATACTCAACCGAATGCGTTCCAGGCCGGGATCAGCAAAGTCAGCTGGCTGCTGATCCGCTTTATGATGGTGATGACGCCGGTAGTACTGGTAATCAACGGCTACACCAAAGGCGACTGGTGGGAAGCGGCGCTGTTTGCGCTCTCCGTGGCGGTGGGGCTGACGCCTGAAATGCTGCCGATGATTGTGACATCCACGCTGGCGAAAGGTGCGGTGAAACTCTCCCGCCAGAAAGTGATCGTCAAACGTCTGGACGCTATTCAAAACTTCGGCGCGATGGATATTCTCTGCACCGATAAAACCGGTACGCTGACGCAGGATAAAATCGTGCTTGAGCGCCACACCGATGTGCTCGGCGTGACCAGCGACGATGTCCTGCATCTGGCGTGGCTGAACAGCCATTATCAGACCGGCCTGAAAAACCTGCTGGATGTGGCCGTGCTGGAAGCCGGTGATGCCGGTCCTGCACATAACTCGCTGAAAGTGGATGAAATTCCGTTTGATTTCGACCGCCGCCGCATGTCCGTGGTCGTGGCAGAAAATGACCAGAATCACCGCCTGATTTGCAAAGGCGCGCTGGAAGAAATGCTGTCGATTTGTACGCTGGTGCAGCTCAACGGTGAGATTATGCCGCTGACCGATGTGCTGCTCGGGCGCATCCGCCGTATCACTGATGACCTGAATCAGCAGGGGCTGCGTGTGGTGGCTGTGGCCCATAAAGTGATGCCATCCCGCACGCAGGGTTATGGCGTGACCGATGAATCCAGCCTGATCCTTGCCGGATATATCGCGTTCCTCGATCCGCCAAAAGAGAGCACCGCACCGGCGCTGGAAGCGTTGCAGCGCAAAGGCGTGACCGTGAAAATCCTCACCGGCGACAATCCGCTGGTTGCGCGTAAAGTCTGCAAAGATGTCGGATTACGTGCAGAAACGGTGCTGATCGGCAGCGATATCGACATTCTGAACGATATACAGCTGCTGCACGTCGCCAGGGAAACCACGGTATTTGCCAAACTGACGCCGATGCACAAAGAACGCATCGTACGTGTGCTGCGCGGCGAAGGGCATGTGGTCGGCTTTATGGGCGACGGCATTAATGATGCACCGGCGCTGCGTGCGGCGGATATCGGCATTTCTGTGGATTCTGCGGTGGATATCGCCAAGGAAGCGGCCGACATTATTCTGCTGGAAAAAAGCCTGATGGTGCTGGAGCAGGGCGTGACAGAAGGGCGCAGAACCTTCGCCAACATGCTGAAATACATCAAAATGACCGCCAGCTCTAACTTCGGGAACGTGTTCAGCGTGCTGGTCGCCAGCGCCTTCCTGCCGTTCCTGCCGATGTTGCCACTGCATCTGCTGATCCAGAACCTGATTTACGATGTGTCTCAGGTGGCGATCCCGTTTGATAACGTCGATGAAGAACAGCTGGCAAAACCACAGCGCTGGAACGCCGGGGATATAGGCCGCTTTATGGTGTTCTTCGGGCCGATCAGCTCCGTATTCGACATTCTGACTTTCAGCCTGATGTGGTGGGTGTTTAAAGCCAATACTGTTGAAGCGCAGACGTTGTTCCAGTCCGGCTGGTTCATTGAAGGGCTGCTGTCGCAGACGCTGATTGTGCATATGATCCGCACTCGCAAAGTGCCGTTCATTCAGAGCCGTGCGTCCTGGCCGCTGTGCATCATGACGCTGATGGTGGTGGTCACCGGTATCGCCCTGATTTACTCGCCGGTTGCCGGATTCCTGCAATTGCAGCCGCTGCCGCTGAGCTATTTCCCGTGGCTGATTGCGATTCTGGCGGGCTATATGGTGCTGACTCAGTGTGTGAAAGGCTGGTTCGTGCGTCGTTACGGCTGGCAGTAATCGGGGCGTATTCATCATAAAGGCGGTGATTGTTAAGTCAGTCACCGCCTTTTTATTATCCAGCAGCTATAGTTATTCCTTTAGATTCAGCGGGCTAAGATGGCGCGCTTTTTTACTCTGAGGAATTTCACCGATGTCATTACCTTTGTGCCGTACCCTTCTGGCTTCATCCCTGCTGCTTTGTGTTTCCGCTTATGCTGCTCCGGCCGCTAATTTACCGCTCATGCCGTGGCCGCAACAGGTGGATGTGACGTCGCCTGCCGGTAAATTAGTTCTCAATGATGCGTTGCAGATTCAGGTTAAAGGTGATGCGCTGATACCTGAAGTTAACCACTGGCGCGAACGTCTGGCGCAGCAAACCGGCTGGTATTTGCTGCCGCAAAACACCGAAACAGTCAGCGGACAGGCGACCATTACCCTCAATATTCAGAAGAAAGTCGATGCGCAGCCGATGCCGGACAGCGACGAAAGTTATCAGCTGGAGGTCACGGCGAACAGCGTAACACTGACCGCTAATACCCGTTTCGGCGCAATGCGTGGCATGGAAACGCTGTTGCAGTTGGTGCAAAACGATGGTGAAAATACCTTTATTCCACTGGTCAGTATTCATGACCAGCCGCGTTTTGCCTGGCGCGGCGTGCTGCTCGATTCCGCCCGTCATTTCCTGCCGGTGAGTGATATCAAACGCCAGCTCGACGGTATGGCGGCGGCAAAACTCAACGTGCTTCACTGGCATCTCAGCGACGATCAGGGCTGGCGATTCGAATCGCACAAGTATCCAAAATTGCAGGAACTGGCCAGCGACGGGCAGTTTTATACCGTCGCGCAGATGAAAGACGTGGTGGCTTATGCCACGGAACGCGGGATCCGCGTGGTGCCGGAAATTGATATGCCGGGCCATGCGTCGGCAATAGCGGTCGCATATCCCGAACTGCTCAGCGCGCCGGGGCCGTACAAAATGGAACGATCCTGGGGCGTACACGAGCCGACGCTCGATCCGACCAATGAAAAAGTGTATGCCTTTGCCGATGCCATCGTCGGCGAGCTGACGCAGATTTTCCACGATCCGTATCTTCATATCGGCGGTGATGAAGTCGATGCGACACAGTGGAAAACCTCGAAGCCGATCCGGGCGTTTATGAAAGAGAAGGGCGTCGCCGATACTCACGCGTTGCAGGCTTATTTCAACACCCGTTTGCAAACCATCCTTCATCAGCACCAGCGCAAAATGGTCGGCTGGGACGAAATCTTCCATCCGGATCTGCCGCATGACATTGTGATCCAGTCGTGGCAAGGGCCGGATTCTCTGGGCGCCAGCGCGCAGAAGGGCTATCAGGGCATTCTTTCTACCGGTTTTTATCTCGATCAGCCGCACAGCGCGGCCTATCACTACCGCAACGAAGTTCTGCCGCAGCCTCTGGGCGTGGATCAGAATGTGGGCGAAGGGGAGAAAGCACAGAGCTGGTCATTCAACATGCCGCGCCTGAAAGGCAAACCGGTGGACGGCAGCTTTACGTTGATTGAGGGCAAAGACGGCTGGCGCGGATTTATTGATTTCACCGGCAAAACGCGCCGGGCGGTGCGCGACATTGTCTGGCACAACGACGGGCGCGTGAGTTTTGCCGTCGATACCTGGATGGGTGATACACGCCCGGTGCTGAGCCTGAAAGACGGTAAAACTGACGGCTATTTCATTATCGGCAATGCGCGCTATCCGGTCACCGGCAGCAAGCTGAGTGCGGTGCCGGACGGTCAGCCACCGGTGGTGCCGGATGCAGAAGGCATGAAAAATATTCTCGGTGGCGAAGCGGCGCTGTGGCAGGAAAATATTACGTCGCAGATTCTGGATCTGAAACTGTGGCCACGCGGCTTCGTGGTCGCCGAACGTCTGTGGTCGGCGCAGGACGTCAAAGATTCCGGCAATATGTATCAGCGGCTGGCGAAAGTCGATGCCTGGTCGGTGGTATCGGTCGGGCTGCAACAGCATGTGGAAACGGTGCGGCTGATGACGCGACTGGCCAACAGCACCGATATTACGTCGTTGCTCAACTTCTCGACGACACTCGAACCGGCGCAGTATTACACCCGCCAGCACATCAAATTCCAGGCCGGACATTACACGCAGTCCGAGCCGTTGAACCGTCTGGCAGATGCGCTACCGGCAGAAAGCAACGCGGTGCGTGAGTTTGCTGCGCAGATGAACACGCTGGTGCAGGATCCGAAAAATGCGCAGGCGGCGAAAGCAGTACGCGAGCAGCTCGAAAGCTGGCAGCGCAGTGCAGATTTGGTGAAACCACTTCTGGCGCAAAATTACGTGCTGAAACCGTTGCAGCCGGTGGCGGAGCAGGTAGGTGATTTGTCTTCACAAGGGCTGGCATGGCTGGAGAAACTGCAAAAAGGCGAAACCCTGACAGCGCAGGAACGCCAGCAGGCGCAGGCTAAACTGGACGACGCGGCGAAGGTGCAGGATGAACTGGTGATCGCGGTGGTGTATCCGCTGGAACAATTGCTGGCCGGTCTTAAAGCCACGCAGTAACGGAGAGGGTAAACACCGGGCGGCAGTTTGCACCCGGTGTTTAGTGGATCAGGCTTTCTGACAGGCCGCGGCGGTAAACAACACGTCAGTGGATGAGTTCAGCGCGGTTTCGGCAGAATCCTGCAAAATACCGATGATGAAGCCTACCGCGACCACCTGCATGGCGATGTCATTGGGAATACCAAACAGACCGCACGCCATCGGGATCAGCAGCAGCGAACCGCCCGCCACGCCGGAAGCGCCACAGGCACAAATTGCCGCCATCACACTCAGCAGCAGTGCCGTCAGGATATCCACTTCAATCCCAAGCGTATTGACCGCCGCCAGAGTCAGCACTGTGATGGTGATCGCCGCTCCGGCCATATTGATGGTGGCACCCAGCGGAATCGAGACGGAATACGTATCTTCATCCAGCCCCAGTTTGCGGCACAGATTCATATTGACCGGAATATTAGCTGCCGAACTGCGGGTGAAGAAGGCGGTGACACCGCTTTCACGCAGGCAGGCGAAGACCAGCGGATAAGGATTTCGGCGGGTTTTGAAAAACACGATCAGCGGGTTGAACACCAGTGCCACCAGCAACATACAGCCAATCAGCACGGCCAGCAGGTGCGCATAATTGTAAAGCGCGCTGAAACCGCTGGTCGCCAGCGTTTCTGACACCAGACCGAAAATACCCAGCGGCGCGAAACGGATAACCACACGGACAATTTTGGTGACGGCGACAGAGACATCCGTGACCAGCATTTTGGTGGTATCTGCTGCCTGACGCAGGGCCAGCCCCAGCCCAATCGCCCATGCCAGAATACCGATGTAGTTGGCATCAATCAGCGCCCGGAAAGGATTGGACACGATGCTCATAATCAGTCCTTTCAGTACTTCTGCGATACCTCCCGGCGGCGTGATTTCGACGTCAACCATTTTCAGAACCAGCGTTGAAGGGAAGATAAAGCTGACAACGACGGCAATCAGCGCTGCCGAAAAGGTTCCGAAAAGATACAGAAACAGGATCGGGCCCAGCGACGTTTTACGGCCCTTCGGATGATTGGCGATGGATGCAGTAACCAGTACTAACACCAGCAGCGGAGCAACCGCTTTCAGCGCGCCCACAAACAAACTGCCGAGCAGACCCGCGGTTTGAGCGGCTTCAGGTGCCAGGGCGGCGAGGGCGATACCCGCGAGGAGGCCGATCAGAATTTACATCACCAGACTGCCACTGAGGAAGCGTTTCAGAAATGACTCTGAGGATTGTGTTTGCATTATTTTTCCTTTTTTAAGTGTAATTGCCACTCTTGTCCTGAGTGGTAACGCAGGAGACTAGCAGAATTTAGCTCAAAAAATAACGGACACTCATGAGTGTCCGTTTGAAAGTATTGTTCTGCGAGCGATGCCCGCTTATTTTCGGGATTTTGCGAGGTCAGCCCGGCGGTTCACCCAGGTGTTAATTAACAGAGTGATGATCAGGATAGAAGCGATCACGCCCAGCGAAATCCCCACCGGAATGTGGAACACATCGAGCAGCAGCATTTTGATACCGATGAAAATCAGGATCACTGCCAGACCGTATTTCAGCATCGAGAAACGTTCCGCCACGCCTGCCAGCAGGAAGTACATTGCGCGCAGGCCGAGGATCGCGAACAGGTTAGACGTCAGCACGATGAACGGGTCGGTGGTCACGGCGAAGATTGCCGGAATACTGTCCACCGCGAAAATCACGTCGCTCAGTTCCACCATAATCAGCACCAGCAGCAACGGGGTAGCAAACAGGATCCCGTTACGGCGCACGAAGAATTTCTCGCCCTGCAAATCGTCGGTCATACGCATTTTACTGCGCAGCCAGCGGATCATCGGTTTCTCGCCCACTTCGCCGTCGTCTTCTTTCGCCAGCGCCATCTTGATACCGGTGAACAGCAGGAACGCGCCGAACACGTACAGGATCCAGCTGAATTGCCCCACCAGCCAGCTGCCGGCGAAAATCATACCGGTACGCAGGACGATGGCACCGAGCACGCCGTAGACCAGCACGCGGCGTTGCAGGTTAGCCGGGATAGAGAAGTAGCTGAACAGGATCAGCCAGACAAAGACGTTATCCACCGCCAGCGCTTTTTCCAGCAGATAACCGGTCAGGAACATCGTTGCCTTGGCATCGGCCACTTCACGGCCAAACTCGCCGTTCAGATACCACCAGAAACCGAAGTTAAACAGCAACGACAGGCTAATCCACACCAGCGACCACATCGCAGCACTTTTCATGCTCATGGTTTGCGCGCCTTTACGCCCCTGCAACAGCAGGTCGAAAGCGAGCATAATTATCACTACCACGGCAAAAGAGCCCCATAAAATCGGGTTGCCAACGGAGTTCATCATTGCGGTATCCTCGAAAAAACATCAAAAAAAAACGGCCAGCGTCGGAAGACGTTAGCCGCTCATTTTTTGAGCTGTGAGCAAACCTCGCCTTCCGGCAAGGTCTCACTTACAAAGATATGTATTCATATGAAATCATATCTTTGCCCCGGTAACCGGGTGGCTGAGACGGCGCTAAGCGCGAGTCCAGACACCGTAATGACGATTATCCGACGAAGAAGTTACTCCCCTTTGCATCTCGGAAATTAATGCAAAATGTGTCGAATGTCAAACATTCAGAAACATTATGGGTCATTATCCCGCCAGTGCCTGACGCTTGCCGAGTGCGCCGACGAACGAGAGCAGCAGCCCCTGACTGAGCGGGGTTTCGCTAAGTTGCTGAGCCTGATGAGCAAAGTCCACGCGGTCATCTTCCGCAATCGAGGCCAGCCAAGACAAATACGTTTTCATCACCGCCAGACTGAATTCCGGATGGAACTGAGTGCTGACTGCATTCGGGCCGTAGCGCAAAATCTGATGCGGGTCGTGCAGCGTTTTCGCCAGCACCGTCGCCGTGGCGGGCGGCGTAATAACGGTTTGCAGATGGATAAGATTTGCCGCGAACTGTGCCGGAAGTTGCGATACCAGCGGATCCAAATGCCCGGCAGGCGTCAGCGTCACTTCGTGCGTGCCGACTTCAATGCCTTGCGGATGGTAATCCACTTCGCCGCCCAGTGCGTACGCCATCAGCTGATGACCGTAACAGGCACCGAACATCGGTAATTCTTGCAACATGCCCAGACGTACCCAGTCCGCCGCTTCTTCGCTCCACGCCAGATGTTCAGTCACCATGCTGCGCGAACCGGTAATGATCGCGCCGCAATAGTTTTCCGGCGGCAGCGGGCGTTCACCCGCCTGCAAATCCACAATGACCACCTGCTGCGCGTCGATATCACCCTGACGGATAAACATCTGCGGGAAGTTATCATGCGCGCGGCGGATAGGCTCAGGTGCGTGGCCGGTCTGTAAAATCAACAGCGGTTTCTGGCTGGGTGCAATCATCTGTTACTCCCGAACGATGGATAATTTTTACGGATAATCAGGACTGGCTGTCTGCCGGGAACACCACGCCGGTCTGGCGACGGATTTCCGTCAGCACTTTGGCGGTGATGCGCGAGACTTCCAGCCCCGGATGCGCGACAAACTGGCTGTCGACCAGAATCGCAAAAGTTTCTGCTTCATACAGCATGGTGTTGATGTGCTGAGGCTGCGTCAGATCCAGCTTCTGACTGCCGCGTGGCGTCAGGCTGAGTGTCTGGCATTCAGACAGTTTTTCCATCTGCAAGGTGCCTTCTTCGCCCTGAATTTCGCTCGGAAGATGGGAGTCGCTGATTTTGGAATGGTTGATAACAACTTCGAAATTATCCGCATAGGTCAATACCACGGTGCCCTGACCGTCAACGCCGCTTTCCAGTAACGTCGCGGTGGCTTTTACCGATTCCGGTTCACCAAACAGCGAAATGGCGCTGGCCAGACAGTAATAACCGATATCCATAATCGAGCCGTTGGAGAAGGCCGGATTGAAGGTATTCGGGTTTTCGCCAGCCAGATAACGCGGATAACGTGACGAATACTGACAGTAATTCAGAATGGCTTTGCGCAGTTTACCAATGCGGTTCAGCGCACCTTTCATGTGCAGGAAATTCGGCAGATACGCGGTTTTGAACGCCTCGAACAGCACCACATTGTTCTCTTTCGCGCGGGCGATCAGGTTTTCGGCTTCATGCAGATTGGACGTCAGCGGCTTTTCGCAAATCACATGTTTTTTATGGCTGAGGAACAGCAGGGACTGCGGATAATGCAATGAATTCGGGCTGGCAATATAGACGGCATCAATCAGATCAGATGCGGCCATTTCTTCCAGTGAATCAAAATAGTGCTCAACCGGATAATCCTCGCCCAGCTTTTTAGCGCCTTCCAGCGTGCGGGAGTAAATCGCGGTCAGTTTCATTTTTCCGCTTTCGTGTGCGGCATCAATAAAACGCTGGGTTATCCAGTTAGTACCCACAACACCAAAACGAATCATGAGAAATCCCTATAGTTAATTATTATTGGTACAACTTACCGAATATTTCCAGATGCGTCAGGTACATGCGCGTATCGAATTCTAACTGATGATAGTCGGGCGTCATATGACAGCAAAGGCTATAGAATGCTTTGTTGTGTTCTTTTTCTTTCAGGTGCGCGAGTTCATGCACCACGATCATTTTCAGAAACGCTTCCGGCGCGCTTTTAAACACCGTCGCGACGCGGATTTCCGCTTTGGCTTTCAGCTTGCCGCCCTGAATGCGGGAAATCGCCGTATGCAAGCCCAGCGCGTGTTTCATCACGTGGATTTTATTGTCGTAAGCGACTTTGCTTAACGGCGACGAACTGCGCAAAAACTGGTTTTTCAGGTCCAGCGTATACTGATAGAGCGATTTGTCAGTGGTCAGCTCGTGCGGTTCGGGGTATCGCGTCAGCAACACTTTACCTAAACGTTCCTGTTCGATTAACTGGCGCACCTGAGCCTGAAGATTCTCGGGATAGCCTTGCAGATAGGTCAATTCAGGCATAACTGTTTGCTTTGTCTCTTATTGCCGGGAAAAAGATGCCATACCGGTAAGCGGGGTTTTCGTTACGATCGCGCCGATCCGGCAGATAAACCCCTTTTTAACTGAAAAAACGTTTTACTGATAGACCAAATTAAGGGATAAACAGCGCAAATTGAATATTGAGGAGGGCTAATGAGCCAATTCGAAACCGAAACAGGTGGTCAGTTATTGCAACTGCGTCTGGAACGTTATCCGCTGGAAGAAGCGGCAACGCAATTGCAGGCATGGGAAGCGGCTGATGAATATCTGCTGCAAAACCTGAACACCGACGCGCTCAACGGCCGTCCGCTGCTGATTTTCAACGATGCTTTTGGCACACTGGCCTGCGCATTGCAGCCACACAATCCGACCAGCATTAATGATTCCTTCATGAGCCAGCTGGCGATGCGCCATAACCTGCGCCTCAACGGTTTTGACGAAGACAGCGTGGCGGCGCAAAGCAGCCTGGTGCCGTTGCCGATCAATCCGGGTCTGGTCATCATCAAAGTGCCAAAAACGCTGGCACTGCTTGAACAGCAACTGCTGGCGCTGCGTGAAGTGGTAACGCCGGACACGCAGATTATCGCTGGCGCGAAAGCCCGCGATATCCATACCTCCACGTTGCAGTTGTTTGAGAAAATCCTCGGGCCGACCAAAACCAGTCTGGCGTGGAAAAAAGCCCGCCTGATCCATTGCGAAGCGACCCTGCCTGCACAATCTGCTGAGCCGGTGATTTCCGAATGGGCGCTCGATGACAGCGAATTCCGTATTTCTAACCACGCGAACGTGTTCTCTCGCGGCGGTCTGGATATCGGTGCGCGTTTCTTCATGCAACATCTGCCGGAAGGTATTGAAGGCCGCATGGCGGATCTGGGTTGTGGTAATGGCGTGATCGGCATGACCGCACTGGCGCTGAATCCTGACGCGGAAATGCTGTTTGTTGATGAGTCCTACATGGCCGTGGAATCGAGCCGTATTAACGTCGAAAACAATTTGCCGCAGGATGTCAGCCGCTGTCATTTCGAAGTGAACAATATGCTGGCCGGAGTCGAGCGCGAAACGCTGCACGCCGTGCTGTGTAACCCGCCGTTCCATCAGGGCACCGTGGTCAGCGATGACACCGCCTGGCGCATGTTCTGCGACGCCAAACGTTGCCTGCAAACCGGCGGCGAACTGCGTATTGTCGGCAACCGTCATCTGGATTACTACCAGAAACTGCGTCGCCTGTTCGGTAACTGCACCACCATCGCCACCAACCAGAAATTCGTGATCTTGCGTGCAGTGAAAACGGCGTCGCATCACTGATTGCAGCATTAGTGTGAAGAACTGAAATGAAAAAGCCGCTAATCGCGGCTTTTTTTTCGTCTGCAGTTTTCTAATCAAATGTTTATATTTTCAGTGCCAGCCGCGTGCCCTGATCGATAGCACGGCGTGCGTCGAGTTCGACGGCGACATCTGCACCGCCAATCAGGTGCACGATTTTACCGGCATCCTGCAATGGCTGGAAAAGTGCGCGCTGTGGCTCCTGTCCGGCGCAGATAATCACGTTATCCACTTCCAGACACACCGGCTCGCCGTTCATGATCAGATGCAAACCCGCATCATCGATGCGCTCATAGCTCACGCCGCTCTGCATCTTCACGCCACGGTGCAACAGGCTGGCACGGTGTATCCAGCCGGTGGTTTTCCCCAGTCCTGCGCCCACTTTGGTGGTTTTGCGTTGTAGCAGAACGATATCCCGTGCGGCCGGTTCCGGCTGCGGCCCGGCTGGCGCCAGACCGCCGCGGTGCATCAGGCTCTGGTCAATTCCCCATTCGTGACTGAAAGCCTGGGTACTCAGGCTGGATGACACCCCTTTATGCACCAGATATTCGGCGGTATCAAAACCGATACCGCCCGCGCCAATAATTGCGACGCGCTGGCCGACTGGTTTTTTATCGCGCAACACGTCGAGATACGTCAGTACGCTCGGGTGATCAATGCCCGCAATGTCCGGCAGGCGCGGCAAAATACCGCAGGCGAGGATCACTTCGTCATAGCCCGTTAACTGGCTGGCGGCGACGGTTTCACCGAGGCGAAGCGTTACACCGAGCAACGTCAGCTGACGCGAGTAATAGCGCAGCGTCTGATAAAACTCTTCTTTGCCGGGGATCTGTTTGGCGATATTAAATTGTCCACCGATTTCATTGTGGGCATCAAACAACGTGACGTGATGCCCGCGGCTGGCGGCGGTGGTGGCAAACGCCAGTCCGGCCGGGCCGGAGCCGACAACGGCCAGCCGTTTGGCGATTTCAGCACGGGTGACCGGTAGCTGTGTTTCACGACAGGCGCGCGGATTGACCAGGCATGAAGTGACTTCGCCAGCGAATATCTGATCCAGACAGGCCTGATTACAGCCGATGCAGGTATTGATTTCGTCAGCCCGCCCCTGCGCCGCCTTTTCGACAAATGCCGGATCGGCGAGGAAAGGCCGCGCCATCGACACCATATCCGCACAGCCTTCAGCGAGAATTTTCTCTGCCACGTCCGGGTCATTAATGCGGTTGGTGGTGATGAGCGGGATGCCGACTTTACCCATCAGCTTTTGTGTTACCCAGCTGAAAGCCGCACGGGGCACCATCGTGGCGATGGTGGGGATCCGTGCTTCGTGCCAGCCGATGCCGGTGTTGATAATGCTCGCGCCGGCCTGTTCGATACGTTGCGCCAGATTTTCCACTTCCAGCCAGTCAGAGCCTTCTTCGACTAAATCCAGCATTGATAAGCGATAAATAATGATGAATTCCCGCCCGCAAGTTTCGCGTACGCGGCGTACCGCTTCTGTAGCAAACCGCATCCGGTTTTCAGCGGATCCACCCCAGCGGTCAGTACGCTGATTGGTGCGCGCGGTGAGAAACTGATTTATCAGATAACCTTCGGAGCCCATGATTTCCACACCGTCGTAGCCGGACTCTTTAGCAAGTTGCGCGCAGCGGGCGAAATCTGACAGCGTGGATTCGATTTCTTCTTCGCTCAGGGCATGAGGCGTAAATCGGTTGATCGGCGCCTGAAGGGCAGAAGGCGCGACGGGGTGAGGCTGATAGCTGTAGCGACCGGCATGAAGAATTTGCAGCGCAATTTTTCCGCCCGCTGCATGAACGGCATCGGTCACCACGCGGTGATGCGTGATGTGTTCCTGTTCGGCGAGAATTGATCCGCCCTGATAAACCACGCCCTGCGCGTTAGGAGAAATGCCGCCGGTGACAATCAGCCCGACGCCTGCTGCGGCGCGTTCGGCATAAAAAGCCGCCAGACGTTCCGGCCCGTCCTCCAGTTCTTCAAGTCCGGTGTGCATTGAACCCATCAGCACGCGGTTTTTCAGTTGTGTAAAACCTAAATCCAGCGGCGCCAGCAGGTGCGGATAAAACAGCGAAGCGCGTTCAGTCATGGAATTCTCTTAAGTGGTCGGAGGAGATGAATTCAATTTAGCGGGTGGCAGCGCAATTGGAAAGTCAGCGTGCAATGACTGTGATACGTATCACTCTGAGGAATTCCCTGAGAGTTAATTAACTATTACGCATATTATTAGTCACCGGATATTAATTATAAGGGTTATTTTTGAGGGGGTCTGACCGTCTGATGTAGCAGGTTAAATAATTATTTCTTTGTTTTTACACAATATTGATTGGTTGCAGGTTGTTTATTTTTAACATTTTTTTATTAAATTAATGTGTTTAGGATTATTTTTATAAAACAATCTCGAATCGATTCAGTTCGGGTTAGAGCTGGACTAGGCTGGAGCTGCTTCACCCTAAAAATTCATTTCTAACCTGGATATATACTATGAATCTTATTGACCATACAGCCTGCCGCCCGTTTACCGAAGCCGGGCATTTGTCCCAGATTGCAGCCTATTATGAAGAGGGCCGTAATGTCATGTGGATGATGCTCAGGTCATATCCACGTCCATGTTTTAATCAGGAGCTTATTGAGGACATCATGACCCTGACGTATGCCGCGAAGGCGTCGGGGCTGCGTTTCGATTTTTGGGTCACCGGCTCTTTGGTTCCCAATATGTACAATGTGGGAGGTGATCTGAGTTTCTTTGTCGACTCCATCGTCAATAATAAGCGCGAGGCTTTGCGTGCCTACGCCAGAGCCTGTGTGGACTGTGTTCACGCCGCAGCGCGCGGGTTTGATGTGGGGGCGATCAGCTTGTCGATGATTGAAGGCACCGCGCTGGGCGGCGGATTCGAAGCGGCGCTGGCGCATCATTATGTGCTGGCGCAAAACACGGCCCGGATGGGATTTCCGGAAATCGCGTTTAACCTCTTTCCTGGAATGGGCGGTTATTCGCTTGTTTCGCGCAAAGCGGGGATGAAGCTGGCGGAAGAACTGATTTCGACCGGTGAGTCTCATACTGCGGAATGGTTTGAAAGCCGCGGTCTGGTGGATGTGCTGTTCCAGCCGGGGGAGGCGTTCAACGCCACGCGTACGTTTATGGATGTGCTGCGGCCAAAACTCAACGGGATCCGCGCGATGATCCGCGCACGCCAGCGTGTACTGCAACTTTCACGTTCCGAACTGATGGATATTACGGAGGATTGGGTGGATGCCGCGTTTACGCTTGAGGAGAAAGACCTGAGTTATATGGAGCGTCTGGTCATGCTGCAAAACCGGCATACTGCATCACTGCGTAAAACCGGCTAGCAGCGGGCAGAAATGGCCCGTCACTGGCGCTATTTCTGTTTTGCTTTATGTTTAAAAACATTGGGTGAAGCAACCATTTTTTCCTCAAGCCAGTGCTCGAGTTCCTTTGCGGGCATTGGCTTGGCGTAAAGAAATCCCTGTTTGCTGTCCACACCAATCTCGTCAATTAACTTCTCTTCTTCGGCCGTTTCCACACCTTCCGCCACTACGGTAAGTTGCAGGGTTTTAGCCACTGCCACAATCGCCCGCACCAGCGCCTGTGATACCGCATTGTCGTTGATCCCGCGGACAAAACTTTGGTCGAGCTTAATGCAGTCGAGCGGAATTCTCGCCAGCTGCGACAGGGAAGAATAGCCGGTACCGAAATCATCCAGATGCACCTGCGCGCCGAGTTTATGCAGCTGGTTAATCATGGTGACAGCCGCCCCTTCATCTTCCACCAGACAGCTTTCTGTCAGTTCAAAATCGAGCAGACAACCTTTCATTCCGGCTTTTTTCATGGCGTCAGAAAGCGTGGTGATAAACGAACCGTTATTCAGCTGACGTCCGGAAAGGTTCACAGCCACGCGCAGATTCAGGCCTTTTTTCTGCCATTCGGTCGCCTGGCGGGTGGCGGTTTCAATCACCCATTTGCCGATGGGCGTGATCAGGCCAGATTCTTCGGCATACGGGATAAAACTTTGCGGCTGGATCAGCCCGCGTTCCGGCGAATTCCAGCGCAGCAGCGCTTCCACACTTTGCACGGTGCCATAAAGCGAGACTTTCGGCTGATAGTGCAAAATCAGCTCGTCCTTTTCCGTCAGCGCTTTGCGCAAATGCGTATCCAGCCACATGTATTCTGAGGCTTTTTCATTCATTCCCGGTGAGAAAACGCAGTGCGCATTTTTGCCTTTTTCTTTCGCCACATACATAGCGGTATCGGCGTTCTGCAACAACGTATCGCCGTCAGTGCCATGTTCCGGACAGATGGCGATGCCGCCAGAACAGCCGGTATAAACTTCGATGAGACCAATACGAAATGGCAGGCTCAGGCGGCGCAGCACGCGCTGGCTCAGTGCTTCCAGCGTGCTCAGTTCGGCATGTGTGCTGAGAATAACAAATTCGTCGCCGCCGAGGCGCGCGAGCTTATCGTTTGGCGACAGGCAATCCTGAATGGCATCTGACACCGCCCGCAGCAGGTGATCACCAAACATATGGCCGTAAGCATCGTTCACCTTTTTGAAGTTATCCAGATCCAGATAGATCAGTCCGACTTTGTTTTCGCCGCGCTCGAGAAGGGCTTTAGCCAGCGATTCCTGCAACGCATTACGGTTAGCGAAACCGGTAACCAAATCGGTATTAGCCAGCACGCGCAGACGTTCCTGCGCCTTGCGTTCGTCGGTAATATCAGAGCCGGAGCAGATCAGGTATTTTTGTTGTTTTCCGCTGCCGCTGTGAACGAATTTATTGCGAAACAGAAACAGCCGCTGGCCTTTAACTGTGTTGATCCAGCGTTCGACTTCGTAGGATTGCTGATGCTGAAAAAAACCGTTGATGTTCTGACGTGACGCCAGACCTTCTTCCATCGACATGAAGAGATCATAGGCGCTGCGCCCAATGACATCTTCTTCGCGCAGGCCGGTATATTCTTCGCTCAGCCGGTTAAAACGGTGGATTTTGCCCTCCTGATCGATAATCACGATCACGGAGTTGGCTTCGGAAACCACCTGTTCAGCGAAAGTCAGACCGACTTCAAGGTCGTGTGCGACGGATTCAGTGTCCTGATACGCCGATGCGGTACCCGCCCAGGCTTTACTGTCGATTTTCCGGCCAACAAGATACAGGCGTACAGGGGAGCCGAACAAGGTGATGTCCAGTGTGAAACTTGAGGTGATCCCGGTCAGTTGCCTGATTTTTCCCGCCTGCCATTGGGTCAGGGAGATAGCCACATTTACGACGCCCTTTTCTGCGGACAGCTCCAGTGCATTGCTGTCTGAACCCACTCGCCAGTATGGGCGGGGCGTACCAAAATGCAGGTACAGGATGGAGGCATCTTGAGAATCGACCATGAATGTTTCTCCGAAAAGAACGCTATACGCCGCCAGTGTGGCGACATGGCGACAGTCAGCACAGACGGAGTTTACTCTGCTCAGCACACCCGCACCGCTCCGCAATTAGCGGATACAGAGCAGGGAGGCGTAACGCATTGAATTTAAGGTTAGCAACTGTCAGTTATATATCCAGTCACCGTACAGAAATTACTGCTCAGAACAGGCGGGTTCCGTTGCCGGAATTCCGCCTGCGAGAGAAAGTGCTGACAGCGTTCCGGGTCTGCTTATTCAGACCCGAAAAGTTATTTCAGCAGGAAGCTGGTTTTCTTCACGTCCTGAGAATCTAATCCCACGAATACGTTGAATTTTCCGGGTTCAGATGCCCATTTCAGCTTGTCATTGTAAAAACGTAAATCTCTTTCGTTAACAGTAAAGGTCACGACTTTCTCTTCACCCGGTTGCAGGGTGATTTTCTCAAAGTTCTTCAGCTCTTTAACAGGACGACTGATAGAGGCCGTGACATCCTGCAGATACAACTGGACGATGGTGGCGCCACTGACTTTACCGGTGTTTTTCACCGTCACACTGGCCGTCAGCGGATTTTTCGCATCCATAGTGGTTGATGAAAGGCTCACATCAGACACGCTAAAACTGGTGTAGCTCAGGCCATAACCAAACGGGAACAACGGACCGTTGGTGATATCGAAATATCGGGTGGTGTATTTATCCGGATGCTGCGGATTAAACGGACGACCGGTATTCAGCACACTGTTATACAAAGGAATTTGTCCGACCGAGCGCGGGAAGGTCATTGGCAATTTGCCTGACGGGTTGTAATCGCCAAACAGAACGTCCGCAATGGCGTGACCGCCTTCGGTGCCGCTGAACCATGTTTCCAGCATGGCATCGGAGATGTCGTTTTCCCACGTCAGTGTCAGAGGGCGGCCATTCATCAGTACGATAACCAGCGGTTTACCGGTGGCTTTCAGGGCTTTGAGCAGGTCACGCTGGCTCTGCGGAATACTGATGTCAGAACGGCTGGAGGCTTCGTGAGCCATGCCTTGTGCTTCGCCAACTACGGCAACTACGACATCTGATTTCTCGGCTGTTTTTACCGCTTCGTCGATCATGTCTTGCGGTTTACGCGGGTCGTTGATGACCTGCTTGTCGTAGGAATTGAGGAAGTCGACCATCCCCTGATCATTGGTGACGTTAGCACCGCGGGCATATAACAATGTGCCTTTATCGCCGAGGACATCTTTCATCCCCTGCAACACGGTCACGGCCTGAGCCGCTTTACCGGCGGCAGACCAGCTGCCCATCACATCACGTTTACTGTCAGCCAGCGGGCCAATCACGGCGATGGTGCCTTTTTTCTGTAACGGCAACGTCTCATTGGTGTTTTTCAGCAAGACGAGGGAGGTGCGCGCCACTTCGCGGGCTTCGGTGCGATGCAGACGACTTTCGGCATTAGTGTCCGTCGGGTCACTCGACTGCGGGCCTAAATGACGGTATTCATCGACAAACAGTCCCATGTCCCATTTCGCGGCCAGAACGTCGCGCACGGCACGGTCAATATCTTGCTGACTCACCAGACCGTCAGCGAGCAATCCTTTCAGATACTTACCGTACATATTATCGGCCATGTCCATATCGACACCGGCTTTCAGCGCCATAGCCGCAGCCTGACGATCGTCTTCGGCCACGCCATGTTTAACCAGACCGCCGATAGCGCCGTGGTCGCTCACTGTCAGGCCTTTAAACTGCCAGTCATCACGCAGAATATCTTTCAGCAGCCAGGTATTTGAGGTTGCAGGAATGCCGTTAACGCTGTTGAGCGCAATCATTACGCCACCGGCACCGGCATCAACGGCCGCCTTATACGGGGGCATATAATCATTGAACATGCGGGTCAGGCTCATGTCCACGGTGTTGTATTCGCGACCGCCTTCAACAGCGCCATACAGCGCATAGTGTTTCACGTTAGCCATTACAGCATCAGGTGCGGATGGGTCATTCCCCTGATAACCCGTCACCATTTCATGTGCGAGGCGGGACGTCAGGTAGGTGTCTTCGCCAAAGCCTTCGGAGACACGGCCCCAGCGCGGATCACGGGTAATATCGACCATCGGAGAGAAGGTCATATTCAGACCATCAGCTGCGGTTTCCAGTGCAGAAATACGTGCGCTGGTGTTGACGGCCTGCATATCCCAGCTGGCGGCCAGGCCAAGGCTGATAGGGAAAATAGTGCGCTGACCGTGGACCACGTCATAGGCATAAAACGGAGGTATTTTCAGGCGGCTTTCTTTCACCTGGTCCTGCATACGTCGAATATCTGGCTTTGTGACGGTATTAAACACGCCACCGACTTTGCCGGCGCGGATGTCAGCCATAATGGCTTCTTTCTGATAATCCGGCCCCACAGTGACCAGATTCAGCTGACCAATTTTTTCATCAATGGTCATTTTTTTCATCAGGTCAGCAATAAACGCATTGCGTTCTTTTACCTGATCCTGGGGGATGCCCGTCGTTTCGACGGCGAGCGAAGAAGCAGAACTTACCAGTAACACTAACGCGCCAAGCACGTGATGCGTATTCATCGGAATTCCTTCAGCCATAAGCAGGGGTGCCAAATCAGTGAAAATTCAGCAGCCTGAAGCAAACAAAGCAATGATCATTCTAAGAAAAGTATGTGTGAGAATCTAATACGACCCTTCAACTATTAGCAATGAATAGTTTATGCCCTGCGCACAATATCGTTTTACATTGCGGGACAGACTGCAATTTACAGGTAATCAGAAACTCACGTACAAAAAGACCTCAGATACGCCACGCATTTTTTTAAATTTAGGAATAAATGATATGCAGGTGGACAAATAATCAGCAAGTCAGGTTTGAGCCGGCATTACTGAGGCAATAAAAAAGGACAGAACGTGATGTTCTGCCCTTTTAAAATCTGGAATAACCCGTCAGGAAATCGGATTAATAGTAATAAGACATATCGGTAGGGGTTTTGCTCATAACATCAAAGAAAACGTCTTTGGTGTTTGCCCAGAATTGCGCGACGGCAACGGCATTATAATTCATGCCCATCAGGCTCATGACAAAGAAACAGGTCACAGTCAGACCAAGACCACTGCAAACGAACGCCATGGTATTACGGCTGGACTGGCGGCAAACAATATTGAGCTGGCTGGTGCAGAACATTAAAAAGGCGCTCAGCAATTCCCAGCGCATCATGACAATCCCGGCAGTTAACGTACCCATCGATAAAATCCTTACTCACTACAGCCGCTTACGCAAAGCTAAAATCAGCCAGAGGGCTGAGATAACAAGTTGGCAGCGGGCTTTTCTGAAGAAATGGTGAATTACAATAATGTGACGACGGTCACATTATATCACCGGATTTTATTTTTGAGCAAAAAATGTTCGCTAATGAAAAATAGGCATAACACATCAACTTATTTTGATGATGTGTTATGAAAAGAGAGGTGCCTCTGAACATAAGGGCTTGCTGAGTTACGCGCCGTAGCCCATGACCTGCAACAAATGCTGTGCCTGCTGAACGGCTTCCTGACGGTGCGCGACGCCCAGTTTCTGGTACAGATTGCGAATATGCGTTTTGATGGTGGTGGACGCGACGTCGAGCTCACCGGCGATCTGGTCATTGCTGTAACCGGAGTAAATCAGCCCGAGAACCTGCCATTCGCGCTGGGTCAGCGGACTGGTGCGGATCAGTTCCGGCACCTGCGGATGCGTCAGCAGTTTGTTGACGAACCCTTCGTCGAAGTGGGCGAACTTATGGCGATGGTGCTGGTTAATTTCACGCAGAATCTGCTGGGCACGACGCTGTTCCAGTTCCGGCAGTAAATTGAGTTGCAGCAACTGGCGCAGCTGCTGCGCCATCATTTCCCCTTCGATGACGAAATGACTGACAAAACCCGTACGGTTAGCCAGCCCCAGCGCTTCAATTAATATCCGCTGCGCATCATTTTTACGACCGGTGTGCCAGCAAAGCAGATTGCTGAGCAGCAGATTGCGGTTCAGATCGCTGGTCAGTCGCAACTGACGGGCATTCTGATTCAGCTCATCAAGCACCACTTCGGCTTCATCAAACTGTTCCAGCAAAATCTGCACGCGGGCGATATTACGCCACTGGCCTTGCTGGAAATGGTTGTCAGCCATATCGGGTTTACGCGCCTGTTGCAGCCACTGGCGGGCAGCGGCTTTATCGCCGATCATCTGCCAGTAAATCACCCGGGGCTTGTCAGTATTGGTCAGCCAGTCGATATGATACTGACCGGTTTTGAGCAGGCTTTCACAACGTTGCAGGTGATGATTTGCATTGTCGAGCTGACCGCGGGCGAGGGAGCATTTCGCCAGCATCGCCAGACATTGCAACTGTTGCTGCGGCTGGAAGTTAGTCAGTACGTCCAGCCCCTGACGTGCGGCGTCCTCAGCATCATCGAGCCGCGACCACGACCACAGCAATTGCGAGCGCAGGCGCAGTAAAAATTCGTGCAACGGTAGCTGTTCGAGGTGCTGTTCGCGGACCAGTTCAAAGGCGCGATCCTGCATCTCAAACGCAGCCTGCAAAAAGCCCTGAGCAATCAGAATTTCACTCTGTTGCAGCAATGCCCATAACGCGTAGTGATAGGCTTCATGGCGACGGGCAATCTGTTCGGTTTGCTGCATCAGCGGCAGCGCGCGGGTCAGGTCACCTTTGCAATGCTGGATTTCACCGGTGACCGATGTCGCCACGATGCGGCTGTAATAGCTTTCGTAAGGCAGATATTTCAGGGCGTCGGTAGCCAGTTTTTCAGCTTCATCCTGACGACCGTCGTTGATTGCTACCTGCGCGCGCAGGGCATCAAATTCAGCGGTCAGATCCTGTTCCATCACGATATTACGCTGCTTCATTTCACTTTCGGCGCGCACTAAAAGCGTTTCCACTTCGGCATAACGATGCTGACTTTGTGCCAGCCAGGCCTGCAACAGCACCAGTTTAGGATTCTGGATCAGGCGGTCATATGGCAACGCCGCCAGACATTCTTCCAGCAACGCCAGTTCGCTCTGATTGAACAGCGCCCAGGCATGTTGCAGCAGAATATCGCGCAGCATGTTGATGTCTTCCGCCCCCAGCGCATGATGAATGGCTTCGGCGGGGAAGCCCTGCGCCAGCCAGCCCTCAGCGGCGGCACGGTGGATAGCAGGCAATTCCGTTGACAGTTCCCACTGACAGCGCTGGCGCAGGAAAGTGGCAAACAGTGGGTGGAAATTAAACCATTCTCCGGTGTCATCCATGCGGTGAATGAATAACCCCTGACGTTCCAGTTCCTCGAGACGCTGCTGGCCGTTTTCACTGCCGGTCAGGCGCACAATCAGTGCATCGTTCATCGAGCGTAACAGCGAGCAGCGCAGCAAAAAGTCTCGCGTCGGCGCATCTACGCGATCCAGTACTTCATCCACAAGATATTCTGAAAGATGGCTGGCATTCAGCCCGGCCAGTTTGCGTGCGGACTGTTGCGTGGATTGCTGAGAAGAGGTGGTGGACTGACGCGCGGATAATGCGATCAACTGGAGCGCCGTCGCCCAGCCAGCCACTTCGTCGCACAAACGACCACTGTCAGCCTGGTCGATAGGGTCTTTCAGCCGGTTGTCAAAAAATTGCTGTGTTTCCGGATGCGTAAACGCCAGATGCGTGGCGTTGAGTTCCAGCAGCTGGTCACGTACACGCATATTGGCGATACCCAGCGGCGGCAGGGTGCGCGAAAGCACCACCAGCGACATATTTTCCGGCTGATGGCGCAGGAAAAAACGCATCCCTTCATGAATAGCGTCGTTTGAAATCAGATGATAATCGTCGATAACCAGCAGCAGCGGACGGTGCCAGTCGGAAAGCTCAACAAACAGCTGAGCAAACAGCGCCGATAAACTGGCGTACTGGTGTTTCTGACTCAGCGCTTCGCTTTTGACGCAATGACCCCCGCAGGCCTGCTGTATGGCAGCAATGAGATAGCTGGCAAAACGCTCCGGCTGGTTGTCACTTTCATCCAGTGAATACCAGCCCAGATCGCTTTTTCCCGCCGCCCAATGTGCGACCAGCGTCGTTTTCCCATAGCCCGCCGGACTGGCGACCAGGGTCAGACGATAATTTGGCGCAGTCGAGAGCTTCGTCAGCAGACGATCGCGAACCACTGTATTTTGCTGCCGCACAGGGCGGCTCAATTTCGACGGGATCAGCATTTTTTTCTGTTCTTTTGACGGTAGTCAGGGGGCGTAATAATTATTTCGCAGCGTGTAATTAATCACTTTTTCTAAAGTCCTCCTTTGAAACATTGATTGCAAGAATGTTACGTTTTTACATGCCGTTAAGTTGCTCTGCATCACACTTCTAAATACAAATTTTCAGAGCTTCCCCCTGATCCTCCGTCTCCTCCGGCTACGCCCCGTTTCTCCTCCCTGCCTAATCTTTGGCAGGATGATGCCGCTCACAGGCACAAGCGTCAGCATAGTGATAATCAACATCAGAAGACTTCCCTACAAATTCCCGGATAAAGAGGCATGTGATGCAGGTGACTTTGGATAAGACGCAGTTTTTAGCCGCGCTAAAACGCCAGTGGCAGGGATTCGGTTTGCAACAGGCGCAGGATATGACACCGCATCAGTGGTGGCAGGCCACCAGCGCTGCGCTTTCCGAACAACTGAGCGCGCAGCCCGCGCCAAAAATGACAAAACAGCCGCAACGGCACGTTAACTATATTTCGATGGAATTCCTGATCGGGCGCCTGACCGTGAATAACCTGATCAACCTCGGCTGGTATGAAACCGTCAGTCAGGCGCTGAAAGAACAGGGTGTTGAGCTGGCCGATGTGCTGGAACAGGAAACTGATCCGGCGCTGGGTAATGGCGGATTAGGGCGTCTGGCGGCCTGTTTTCTCGATTCAATGGCGACCGTCGGGCAACCGGCGACCGGCTATGGCCTGAATTATCAGTACGGTTTATTCCGCCAGTCTTTCAGCGAAGGCAAGCAGCAGGAAGCGCCGGATAACTGGCACCGTGAAAGCTATCCGTGGTTCAGCCACAACAGCTCGCTGTCCGTCGACGTCGCCTTTGGCGGCAAACTGACGAAGAAAGAAAATGGCGAAGAACAGTGGCATCCGGCGTTCACCCTGCGCGGTGAAGCCTGGGATCTGCCGGTGGTCGGCTACAAAAATGGCGTCACCCAGCCGCTGCGTTTGTGGCAGGCGACCGACGTACACCCGTTTGATCTGACCCTGTTCAACGACGGTGAATTTCTCAAGGCCGAGCAGAAAGGCATTGATGCCGCGAAGCTCACCAAAGTGTTGTATCCGAATGACAACCATGACGCCGGTAAACGCCTGCGCCTGATGCAGCAGTATTTCCAGTGCGCCTGTTCGGTCGCCGACATCCTGCGCCGTCATCATTTCCTGGGTCGTAAAATTCAGGATTTGCCGAAATTCGAAGTCATCCAGCTCAACGACACGCACCCGACGATTGCTATTCCTGAATTGCTGCGCATTTTGCTAGACGAGCATCAGCTGGACTGGGACGCCGCCTGGGCGATCACCAGCCAGACTTTCGCATACACCAACCACACGCTGATGCCGGAAGCGCTGGAATGCTGGGACGAAAAACTGGTGCGCAGCCTGTTGCCGCGCCATTTCTCGCTGATCAAAGCCATTAACGCCCGCTTCAAAAAAGTGGTCGAAAAACAGTGGCCGGGCGACAAAGCGGTGTGGGAAAAACTGTCTGTACACCAGAACAAACAAGTCCGCATGGCGAACCTGTGTGTGGTCAGCGGTTTTGCGGTGAACGGCGTGGCGGCGTTGCACTCCGAACTGGTAGTGAAAGACCTGTTCCCGGAATATCACCAGCTGTGGCCAAACAAATTCCATAACGTCACCAACGGTATTACGCCGCGCCGCTGGCTGAAGCAGTGCAATCCTGCACTGTCTTCTCTGATTGATGAGACGCTGAAAACCGAGTGGGTGAATGATCTCGATGCCCTGAAAGGGCTGGAAAGTTACGCCGACAATAAAAAATTCCGTCAGCGTTATCAGTCGATTAAGCACGAAAACAAAATCCAACTGGCGCACTACGTGAAACAGGTGATGGGGCTGACGCTCAATCCTGACGCGATTTTCGACGTGCAGATCAAACGCCTGCACGAATACAAACGCCAGCACCTTAACCTGCTGCACATTCTGTCGTTGTATCGCCAGCTGCGCGATAACCCGGAAATGGACATGGTGCCGCGCGTATTCCTGTTCGGTGCGAAAGCGGCACCGGGTTATTACCTGGCGAAAAACATTATCTATGCCATCAATAAAGTGGCGGAGAAAGTGAATAACGATCCGCTGGTGCGTGATCGTATTAAAGTGGTGTTTATTCCGGATTACCGCGTTTCAGTTGCTGAACTGATGATCCCGGCCGCAGACGTTTCCGAGCAGATTTCCACCGCCGGGAAAGAAGCTTCGGGCACCGGCAACATGAAGCTGGCGCTGAACGGCGCGCTGACCGTCGGCACGCTCGACGGCGCGAACGTTGAGATTGCCGAAGAAGTCGGAGAAGACAATATCTTCATCTTTGGCAATACCGTCGATCAGGTCAAAGCATTGCAGGCAAAAGGCTATGATCCGCTGAAGATCCGCAAGAAAGATAAGCATCTGGATAAAATTCTTAAAGAACTGGAAAACGGCTTCTTCAGCGATGGCGACAAACAGGCGTTCAGCCTGATGCTCGACAGTCTGCTGGGCGGCGGCGACCCGTATCTGGTGCTGGCGGACTTTGCCGATTATTGCGCAGCACAGCAAAAAGTTGATGTTCTTTACCGCGACCAGGACGACTGGACGCGCAAAACTATTCTCAACACGGCACGTGTTGGGATGTTCAGTTCCGACCGCTCGATCCGCGATTATCAGCAGCGGATCTGGCAGGCGAAACGTTAAGGAGCCCGCATGGAGAACAAAGCACTGGAGCAGGCCGCCAGGGAGGCGGGTATTTCCTCTGGTTTTATTAATGCGCACGGTAAGCAGCAGGCAATCGCACCTGAAACTAAGCGTGAGCTGTTGTCGGCAATGGGCTGGGTGGCAGAACGCCGCCAGGTTGTCACGCCGGTGCCGTCGGTGAAAGTGTTCATCAGTGGTAGCCGTCTGGCATTGCCGGTCGGTGGCGAAGGGGAATATGGCTGGACACTGAAACTGGAAAGCGGTGCGGCACAACACGGTCGCATCAGCGGCAAAATGACGCTGGCGCTGCCGGGCAAAATTCCTGCCGGTTATCATCAGCTGACACTGACACAGGATGCGCAGCAGTGGGATTGCCGGGTGATTGTCGCCCCTAAACGCTGCTATGAACCTGATGCGCTGCTGGTCGGTAAAAAACTGTGGGGTGCGTGCGTACAACTTTATACGGTGCGTTCTGAAAACAACTGGGGCATCGGCGATTTCGGCGATCTCAGTTTGTTGCTGAAAAATGTTGCGGAGCGCGGCGGTGCGTTTGTCGGGCTAAATCCGATCCATGCGCTGTATCCGGCCAATCCGGTGGCGGCAAGCCCGTACAGTCCGTCGTCCCGCCGCTGGCTGAACGTGATTTATATCGACGTCAGTGCGGTAGATGATTTCAGGCTGAGCGATGCCGCGCAACAGTGGTGGCATCAGCCGCTCACGCAGCAACGGTTGCAGTCCGTGCGCGCCAGCGACTGGGTGGATTACGGCGAAGTCATGCCGCTGAAACTCGAAGGTTTACGTCTGGCTTATACGCAGTTCCTGAAGCGTAAAACGCAGGATCCGCAGGTTAAATCGCTGACGGCTTTTGTGAAGCAGGGCGGTGAAAGCTTGTATTTGCAGGCGGCGTTTGACGCGTTATATGAACATCTGGCGAAAGAAACCGATGTTGCCCTCGGCTGGAACCGCTGGCCGGAGCAATATCATGATGCGCGCGGGCCCGCCGTTCGGGCTTTCTGCGAGCAACATGCGCAGGATGTGGAGTTCTATCTGTGGCTGCAATGGCTGGCCGAAACACAGTTCACACAGTGCTATCACACCAGCCAGCAGCACGATATGCCGATGGGGCTGTACCGTGACCTGGCGGTGGGTGTGGTGGAAGGTGGCTCGGAAACCTGGGGTGACGGCGAGCTTTACTGTCTGAAGGCTTCGGTCGGCGCACCGCCGGATATCCTCGGGCCGCTCGGTCAGAACTGGGATCTGCGTCCGATGGATCCGCATGTGATGGTAAAGCGGGGCTATCAGCCGTTTATCGATCTGCTGCGATCTAACATGACCAGCTGCGGCGCGTTGCGTATCGATCACGTTATGACGTTGTTGCGTTTGTGGTGGATCCCGGCCGGTGAAACGGCGGATAAGGGCGCGTATGTGCAATATCCGGTGGACGATCTCCTCGCCATTTTAGCGCTGGAAAGTCAGCGTCACCGTTGCATGGTGATTGGTGAGGATCTGGGCACTGTGCCGGTTGAGATCGTCAGTAAGCTGCGCGAGGGCGGCGTGTATTCCTATAAAGTGCTGTATTTCGAGCGCGATGAGGAAAACAACTTCCGCGCACCGCAGTCGTATCCGGTTCAGGCGATGGCGACTATCACCACGCATGACCTGCCGACGCTGCGCGGATACTGGCAAAGCGACGACCTGGCGCTGGGTAAATCGCTGGGATTATATCGTGATGAAGAAGTGCTTAAGGAGCTGTATGCCGATCGCGCCCGTGCGCGTCAGGGGCTGCTTGACGGCTTACATCATTACGATTGCATCCCTAAGAAAACCGGACGTAAAGCGGAACTGATGGAGATGACGCCTGTAATTAACCGTGGCCTGCAACGCTATGTCGCTGACAGCGCCTGCGCCTTACTCGGCCTGCAACCGGAAGACTGGCTGGACATGGACGCACCGGTTAACGTGCCCGGCACCAGCGACGAATACCCGAACTGGCGCCGTAAGCTGTCCACATCCCTTGAAGAGATGTTCGCCGATGAGCAGGTGAACAAGCTGATTAAAGACCTCGATAAACGCCGCAGGAAAGTGTCTGTGAGCTGAAATAGAGAGAAGGACAAACGAAGCCCCGTAAGGGGCTTTTTTGCGCATGGCCTAAAAGAAACCTTGTGAATTTGCATCCACGCCTTTGGCAGGAATGCCCACCAGAATTTCGCAGAGGTCGGGAAGGGTAAACATCATGTCGCCCACAATACGGCGTTGATCTTTAGTTCTATGATAATTAGCCACTATTTCAGGAAAAACGTTTTTAAAATTTCTTCATTTGTTCTCATCACTATTCTGCTTATTTTCAGGACTTTTACATCCACGAGATCTGCAAACATAAAAAAAGGCGGCTTATTCAGCCGCCCAAGACACAGGGAATCAAACAAAGTGAAACAAGCGCATTAGCCTTACATTTAACCTTTCACACCGCCTGCCGTTAAACCGCCGACCAGCCAGCGTTGAGCAATCAGGAATACTGCCGTAATCGGGATGGCGGACAATATTGCCGCCGCTGCGAAATCGCCCCACAGGTAGTTTTGCGGATTCAGATATTGCTGCATCCCGACCGCCAGGGTGTAACTGTTTACATCACGCAGCAGTAACGACGCCACCGGCACTTCAGTAATCGCCGCGATGAACGACAGAATAAATACCACCGCCAGAATCGGTACTGACAGTGGCAGCAGTACCAGACGGAATGCCTGCCACGGGGTTGCGCCGTCCAGCGCGGCGGCTTCTTCCAGCGAGCCGTCGATGGTTTCGAAGTAGCCTTTAATGGTCCACACGTGCAGCGCGATGCCGCCCATATAGGCAAATATTACGCCGCCGTGGGTATTTAGCCCGAGGAATGGCACATACATGCCGAGGCGGTCGAACAGGGCGTAAAGCGCCACCAGCGAAAGGACGGCGGGGAACATCTGGAAGATCAGCATCCCTTTGAGCAGCGAACTTTTACCGCGGAATTTCATGCGGGCAAAGGCGTAGGCGCAGGTGGTGGAAAGCGCAACGATCCCGACCGCAGTGATCCCGGCGATCTTGATCGAGTTCCACAACCACAGCATGACCGGGAACGGCGGCGGTGTGATGCTGCCGTCGCTGTTGGTGACCGCGATACCCAGTGCCAGTTTCCAGTGATCCCACGACACCTGATCCGGGATCAGGCTGCCGGTAGCGAAGTTACCCGGACGCAGCGAGATGGCGAACACCATCAGCAGCGGGAACAGGATCAGCGCCAGAAAACACAGCAGCAACAGGTGCGTCACCAGCAATCTGACTTTCTGCGACTTAGGTTTAACCATCGGCATTGTCTGTTTCTCCTTAGTCGAATTTCATGCGTGAGGCTTTAAGGTTCACGATAGCCAGCGCACCCACCAGCAGGAAGATCAGCGTGGCAATCGCCGCCGCCAGTCCGAAGTCCTGCCCGCCGCCGCCTTCGAAGGCGATACGGTAGGTGTAGCTGACCAGCAAATCGGTATGACCGGCTGGCGTGGTGGTGCCGAGCATGTCCGGCCCGCCGTTGGTCAGTAACTGAATCAGCACAAAGTTATTAAAGTTGAACGCGAAGCTGGCAATCATCAGCGGCGTCAGCGGCTTGATCAAAAGCGGCAGCGTGATACGGAAGAAGTTTTGCATCGGCGTGGCGCCGTCCATTGCCGACGCCTCGTAAAGGTCATCCGGAATCGCTTTCAGCAGTCCCATGCACAGGATCATCATGTACGGATAACCGAGCCAGGTGTTGACAATAATGATCATGCTTTTGGCAGTCCACGGATCACTGAACCAGGCCGGTTTGATACCAAATAACGCGCTGAGCATCAGGTTGATTTCACCAAAGCTCTGGTTGAATAACCCTTTGAAAATCAGAATCGAAATAAAGGCCGGAACCGCATAGGGCAGGATCAGCAGAATGCGATAAGCCGCTTTGCCTTTGAGCTCCTCCCACTGCACCACGCAGGCCAGCACCATGCCAACGGCGACGGTCAGAATGACGGTCAGCAGGGCAAAAACGACGGTCCAGACGAAAATCGACAGGAAGGGTTTCTGGATCCCTTCGTCATGCAGTACACGCAGGAAATTTCCCCAGCCGATACCGACGGTAAAACCAGGGCTGAGTTGTTCGGCCTGCCATTCCCCCTGCGCATTCACTGCCTGATAGAAGCCGGTTTTCATGTTCGGGCGGTAGATTGTGCCGGTTTCAACGTTAGTCAGTTGCTTTTCATCGTCGCCCAGTTTGTACAGCGGCTGGGTGCCGGAGAACTGGCGGAGTGAACTCATGCGCAGCGTTTCGCCGTCGGGTAAATGAGCTGAGATCTGGCCCAGCGCCGCCCGGTTTTGTGTCACCACGCGCAGCCCGGCTTTTTCAGCGGAAGGGGCGGTTTGCGGGATCATCTCCAGCGTTTGTGGCGCGGAGGCATTGAAAGCAAAGGGCGGGGAAACCAGCGTCTCGCTGTTATCCGCAGAAGTCAGTGCCAGCTGCCATTTGTCCCCGGCAGGCTCTTTACCAGCAGGGAACAGGGCAAAATTCAGTGCTTTTCCGCCCTGGAATTGACGGTCCATCAGCACTGACTGCGCACGCTCGAACGTCAGCTGGTTAGTGCTGCTGTAATTGGTGAAAGCAATCGCGATGGTGCAGACCAGCGGGAACAGCACAAATAACGACATTCCGGCGAGGCCAGGATAGACATAGCGCCACGAATAAGCGCGGCGGTTTCCATAAATGTATAAACCGACGCTGGAAAGGATGAGGGTCAGAACGGCAAAAAGGATTTCGCCCTGCGCATACATCAGCACGATCAGATAACCGGTAAAGCAGGCGAGCAGGGCGATGACCAACCATTTGAACGCATTGCTGAACGGCCGTTTTTTGGCTCTTGGCATAAGGACAATCCTTGTGGTGGCGGTGCGGAACCTGCGGCCCCGCACCGTTCATTGAGCTAATGCTTCGGCATTACTTGGTAATGCGTGTTTCTACGTCTTTCAGTGCTTGCGGAACCGTCTGACGGCCATTCACCGCGTTGATGATGGCGCTGCGTTCTGCATACCAGAAAGCGCTCATCTGCGGGATGTTAGGCATGATTTCGCCATTTTTGGAGTTAGCCATCGTGGCGGCGATGCGCGGGTCTTTCTCCAGTTGTGCCTGATACGTTTTCAGTGCCACGGCTCCCAGCGGTTTATCTTTGTTGACCACTGCCAGACCTTCGTCGGTGATCAGATAGTTTTCCAGGAACTCTTTCGCCAGTTCTTTGTTCGGGCTGGCGGCGTTGATACCGGCAGTCAGCACGCCGACGAACGGTTTAGACGGTTTGCCGTGGAAGCTTGGCAACAGCGTCACGCCGTAGTTGATTTTGCTCTTGTCGAGGTTGGACCATGCCCACGGGCCGTCGATAGTCATCGCGGTCTGGCCTTTGTTGAAGGCGGCTTCGGCGATGGAATAATCGGTATCGGCGTTGATGTGTTTGTTTTTCACCAGATCGATGATGAATTGCAGGCCAGCCTGAGAACCCGCGTTATTCACGCCGGTGTCTTTAATGTTGTATTTGCCGTTTTCATATTTGAAGGCATAACCGCCGTCAGCGGCGATGATTGGCCAGGTGAAGTACGGTTCCTGCAAGTTCCACATAATGGCGCTCTTGCCTTTGGCGCGCAGCTCTTTGTCCAGCGCAGGGATTTCTTCCCAGGTTTTTGGTGCTTCTTTAATGATGTCTTTGTTGTAAATCAGTGACAGCGCTTCAACCGCGACCGGATAGCCGATCAGCTTGCCGTTGAAGGTGACTGCGTCCCAGGTGAACGGAAACAGTTTGTCTTTGAAGGCCTTATCCGGGCTGATTTCAGCCAGCAAACCGGATTGTGCGTAACCGCCGAAACGGTCATGCGCCCAGAAGATGATGTCAGGGCCGTCGCCGGTGGCTGCTACCTGCGGGTATTTTTCTTCCAGCTTGTCCGGATGTTCTACCGTGACTTTAATGCCGGTGTCTTTCTCAAACTTCTTACCGACTTCCGCCAGGCCGTTATAGCCTTTGTCACCGTTGATCCAGATGACCAGCTTTCCTTCTTCTATTTTGGCAAATGCGGAAGATGACAGCACCAGCGTAGCCAGCGCCGAGAGTGCCAGGGTATTTTTTACGATCTTCTTAATGCTGAGAGTCATAATCCAATCCTTTTTATTTCCTGTGAGGAGTCGGTTTTCTGTCGTCTGAGACGGGAAAAGACAGGGTACGACGCCAGTGTGGATTCAACCCGACAACGCTTCATCATCCCCCCCTCTACGCCCCCGCCTCTCAGAATGTGATCCCGCCGACACTCTCAGGCGTTATGTGGTTCATCACTCAAAAATATGCGTCGTTTTTTGCAATTCAGATCACGAATTTGATTTTTGATGTGAACTTTCATCCGGTTGCGCAAAACCGTCATCCTCCCTGCTCCTCCCCCATGAAAAACTTTGTTACGGATGATTACGCTTAGCCGCTATTCCTTCACTCTTCGTTGCATTGAGTTTTCTCGCTGGCAGCAAGTACAGGAGTTCAGGATGGCGAGCGTTTCCCTTAACAGCGTGTACAAAGCCTTCGGTGAAACCGTGATTTCCAGCGACATCAATCTGGAAATCGAAGAGGGCGAGTTCGTGGTTTTTGTCGGGCCATCCGGCTGCGGCAAATCAACCCTGCTGCGCATGATTGCCGGTCTGGAAGACATCACCTCTGGTGAACTGAAGATTGGTGATAAACGCATGAACGAAGTGCCGCCCGCAGACCGCGGCATCGGCATGGTATTTCAGTCTTATGCGCTTTATCCGCACCTGTCTGTAGCAGAAAACATGTCTTTTGGCCTGAAGCTGGCCGGAGCAAAGAAAGCTGAAATTAATCAGCGGGTGAATCAGGTTTCTGAAGTATTGCAGCTGGCGCACCTGCTGGATCGTCGCCCGAAAGCCCTTTCCGGCGGACAACGTCAGCGCGTGGCGATTGGCCGTACGCTGGTCGCAGAACCCACGGTGTTCCTGCTCGATGAACCGCTTTCCAATCTGGATGCCGCGCTGCGTGTGCAGATGCGTATTGAGATTTCGCGCCTTCATAAGCGCCTGAAACGCACCATGATTTACGTGACCCACGATCAGGTCGAAGCGATGACGCTGGCCGACAAAATCGTGGTGCTCGATGCCGGACATATCGCTCAGGTCGGTAAGCCGCTCGAGCTGTATCACTATCCAGCCAACCGTTTTGTCGCCGGTTTTATCGGCTCTCCAAAAATGAATTTCCTGCCGGTGAAAGTCACCGGTGCAGAACCTGCACGTGTGCAGGTCGAGTTGCCAAACCGCCAGCAGGTCTGGCTGCCCGTCGAAGGCACCGACGTGAAAGTCGGCAGCAACCTGTCGCTGGGTATCCGTCCTGAACATCTTCTGCCAAGCGACGTCGCCGAAGTGACGCTTTCCGGTGAAGTGCAGGTCGTCGAGCAACTGGGTAACGAAACACAGATCCACATCCAAATTCCGGCAATTCGTCAGAACCTGGTGTACCGCCAGAACGACGTGGTGCTGGTAGAAGAAGGTGCAACATTCGCCATCGGGTTGCCACCACACCGTTGCCATCTGTTCCGCGAGGACGGAACTGCATGTCGCCGGTTACATCCCGAATCTGGTGTTTGAAAGCACGCGATCCCCTACAGGAGAAAATGATGATCACAATGCGTAGTTCTTCCCTGGCGCTGGCAGTGGCTGCCGGAATCCTTTCTACACAAGCAATGGCAGTTGATTTTACCGGTTATGCCCGTTCGGGCATTGGCTGGACTGGCAGCGGCGGCGAACAGCAATGTTTCAAAGCGACAGGCGCTGACAGTAAATACCGTCTTGGTAACGAATGTGAAACCTATGCGGAGTTAAAACTCGGTCAGGAAGTGTGGAAAGAAGGGGATAAGAGCTTCTACTTCGACACCAACGTAGCGTACTCCGTATCACAACAGAACGACTGGGAGTCAACCGATCCGGCTTTCCGCGAAGCAAACGTGAAGGGTAAGAACCTGATCGAATGGCTGCCGGGCTCCACCATTTGGGCAGGTAAGCGTTTCTACCAACGTCATGACGTTCACATGATCGACTTCTACTACTGGGATATTTCAGGTCCTGGTGCCGGTCTGGAAGATGTGGATCTGGGCTTTGGTAAACTGTCTCTGGCAGCGACCCGTAACACAGAAAGCGGCGGCTCATACGGCTATATCGCCGATCAGCGTAACGAAGTACCAACGTCCAACGACGTGTTCGACGTTCGTTTAGCTGGCCTGCAAACTAACCCGGGCGGTGTGCTGGAGTTAGGTGTGGACTACGGTCGTGCCAATGCGCGTGACGGTTATTCCTTCGCAGACAATGCGACCAAAGACGGCTTCCTGGTCACTGCGGAACACACGCAGAGCATCTACAACGGCTATAACAAATTCGTCCTGCAATACGCATCTGACTCCATGACCGATCCGGGCCAGGGCGCAGCGAACGGCCACTCCAACGGTGCAGCCATCGACAACAACGGCAGCATGATCCGCGTTCTCGACCACGGTGCCATCGACTTCAACGATACCTGGAGCCTGATGTATGTGGCGATGTATCAGGATGTTGACCGTGATAACAATAACGGGACAACCTGGTATACCGTAGGTGTCCGTCCGATGTACAAATGGACCCCGATCATGAGCACCTTGCTGGAAGTCGGTTACGACAACGTGAAATCCCAGCGCACCGGCGACAAAAACGGTCAGTACAAAGTCACCCTGGCGCAACAATGGCAGGCTGGCGACAGCATCTGGTCACGTCCGGCCATCCGTGTGTTTGCAACCTACGCAAACTGGGATGAAAAATGGGGCTACGACACCGACAGCGGCGCAAACAATGGCTTAGCAATGAACGATACCAGCACCCGTACCTTCAGCCGCGGTAATGATGATGAGGTTACATTCGGTGCCCAGATGGAAATCTGGTGGTAAATTTTTCCTTCCTCCTTCGCGCTGCCGATGCGTTGGCTGCGCGTCCTCGCCCCGGTCACGTAGTAGTCTACGCTCCCGGGGACTTGGACGCTTGCCGCCTTCCGGCAACCCGAAAGAGTTTGGAAAAATGGCAATGTAAGCTTTAAAAAATCGCAGTAAAGAAGATGTGCTGGCTGGCGGTTATCGCTGATAACCGCCAGCCTTCATGGTGATTTCAAAGGAAACAAAAATGAAAAAGAATCTGCTGTCACTGTGTCTGTCGCTGAGCCTGCTGGCCGCTGCACCTGCGGTCGTGAATGCGGCGCAGAATGATGCGAATACCGCTCCGGCGATTTCCAGCCAGACCTTACGCAACCTTTCATGGACGCCGCTGGTTCCGCCAGTGACGCAGGATGTGACGCTCGGGACCTCCAGCGCACAGATTAATCAGGGGCAAATTCAGGGCGCCGTCGGGGCTTTCGCGTTGCCTGCCGACCGTGGTTCACTTGAAATTACGCTGACCAGTATCGCGACCGGTAAAACCGTTTATGCGCCAAACGTTCTGGTGCTGGATGAGCAGATGCGTCCGGCAGCCTTTTATCCTTCCAGCTATTTCCCGTATCAGAAGCCGGGGATCGTCTCCAGCGATCGTCTGGAAGGCACGCTGAAACTCACGCCAGCACTGGGTCAGAAACAAATTTATCTGCTGGTTTATACCACCCGTCAGGATCTGGCAGAGACCACGCAGATGGTGAACCCGGCTAAAGCCTTTGCGGCTGGCGTGGGTAACGCGGTGCCGGATATCCCGGATCCGATTGCCCGTCATACCCCGACCGGTACGCTGAGCCTGAAAGTCACCGCCGAGCAGAAAACCGGTAACGTGATGATTGGTCAGATCTTCCCGTCATCCGCACCCGCTGCTGCTGCGCCAGTGGTTGTCGGCAGCACCCAGGCACCAGCGCCTGCGGCAGCCCCGGCAAAACCGTCTGAGCCAATGCTCAGTGATTCCGAAACCTACTTCAACGACGCGATTAAGAAAGCGGTGAAAGCAGGGGACGTGGATAAAGCGCTGAAACTGCTGGACGAAGCCGAACGTCTGGGTTCGAAAACTGCCCGTAAAACCTTTATTGAAAGCGTGAAACACTAAGTTTTTTAGCTCCCTCCCCTTTGCTGGGGAGGGAGCACACCGTGCCATACCAGAATCTCCTCATTTCTATTTCCCCTTTCTATTTGTTACCCTGTTGTTAATTCATTCAGCGGGGGATCTATGGCGTCTGCAAACTGGGTCGAGTTATCGAAAGATAAAGACAGCGGGATCGAGACGATCCACGCCCATTTCGAAGGCCATGCGTACGATCCTCACTGGCACGACAGCTATTTAGTCGGTGTTACCCAATACGGATTGCAGCAGTTCAGCTGCCGTCGTCAGAAACATCAGAGCCTGCCGGGTAAAGTGTTTATGCTCGAGCCGGGCGAAATCCACGACGGCGATGCCGTGCAGCCGGGCGGTTTTACTTATCAGATGTTGTATCTGGACCCGCACTGGCTGAGTCGCGAACTGGCGGCGCGACGTGGTTCTCTTTCTTTTGCCGGTGACCCGAGTTTCGAAAATACCTTAGCGCAGGATCCGCAGCTGGCACAGGCAACGTCGCTGGCATTTCAGGCGCTGCATGGCAAAGAACTGCGTATTGTGCGTCAGACTGCGCTGGACGGATTACTCAGCGCGCTCGGCGGACATCTCACCTGGCAGCCGCCGCAGCATGAGAAATCTACACCGTGGTCACGCGTGTCGCATCAGACGCGGGAATATCTGCACGCGCATCTGCATGAAGATATCGGCCTGGAGCAGCTGGCAGCGGCGACTGGCGAAAGCCGTTTTGTCGTCAGCCGTGCGTTTAAAGCTGAATTCGGATTGCCGCCTCACGCCTATCTTATTCAGCTGAAACTGACCCGTGCGCGGGAATGGCTGGCGCTGGGACGCACGCCAGCAGCGGTGGCGGCAGATTTAGGGTTTGCCGATCAGAGCCACCTCGGGCGCTGGTTCCGCCGCGCCTATCAGCTCACTCCGGCACATTACCGGCGTCTGTGCACAAATCTTCCAGATTGAGAAAAAGTGACAGGTTAAGCTCAGATTTCAACTGAACCGGAGCTTGTCATAATGAATACGTCTGCCACTATTTTCCCTTCGCTGCCTGAACGCTGCGTGATTGTCATCAACCAGCAACTCGCCGCCGGACATGCCGCCAATGCTGCCGCCGTTCTGGCGCTGACGCTCGGACAACGTCATCCGTCGCTGGTGGGCGCGCCGCTGATTGATGCCGATAACCGCGAGCATCCGGGGCTGATCCCGATTGGTATCAGCGTGTTAGTGGCCGATACTGAACAACTGACGCAACTTCATCAGCATCTGCTCAATGATGACGACATGGACGGCATTATTTTCCCGGTCGAAGGTCAGCAAACCACCGATTACGCGGCGTTTCGTGAAGCGGTTTCAGCGGTGCCGACAGAAAACCTGCAACTGCTGGGGATCGCGCTGGCAGGAAATAAGAAAGTGGTCCGCAAGCTGACCGGCAAACTGGGATTACTGGGTTAATTCCTGTCATTTAACCGTCACATTCCTTGTCTATTCTCCTGATATTCAAACTAATATCAGGAGTTTTACCGTGCGTAAGTCCCTCATTGCCCTGCTGCTTTTCACCCTCGGTTCTGCGTTTGCCGTTCAGGCCGCCGATGAAGCTAAGCCGTTTATCACCAGCCAGGAACTGGATCTGACCCAATATCTGCCTGCACCACCGGCGGATGATTCTGCTCAGACCAAAGCTGAACTGAAAGAATTGCTGGAGATTCAGGCCACCCGTACGCCTGAGCAGGAAAAAGCAGCCATTGCTGATGCCGAAGAAAACGTATGGCGTTTTGCCGATGTAATGGGCCCGGATTTTGATGCCGCGAAACTGCCGAAAACCGCTGCGCTGTTCGACCGCATTGTGGCGACCGAAGACGTGGTGGACGATCACGCCAAGAAAGCCTTTAACCGCCCGCGTCCTTATATACTGGATGAACAAATTCATCCGCTGCTGAAAAAATCGAAATCCGGTTCATGGCCTTCCGGTCATTCCACTATCGGTTATCTGATGGCCACCGTGCTGGGCGAAATGGTGCCGGAAAAACGCAATGAGCTGTTCACCCGTGCGGCCGGTTATGCTGAAAACCGTCTGGTGGCCGGTTTCCATTACCGTTCTGATACCGTGATGAGCCGCACCGGTGCTGCACTGATTGCGCAGAAAATGGAAGAACAGCCTGATTTCAAAACTGAATTCGACGCGGCAAAAGCAGAGCTGCGTGCGCAGCTGGGCCTGAAGTAATCCCCGTGATTTCTCCCCCTGAAGCGTTACACCTGCTGATGTAACGCTTTCATTTCAAAAAAGTTCTCTGGAAGACATCCCGCAAATTCCAGTTTTGCCTCTTGGTCAGCCTCCGCGCTTTCGGTAAAGTGTCTTTCGCAAAATACGCTGAGGACGAAACTCATGGAATACAGATTTAAACGCATCGCATCACCGGTCGGATTGCTCACGCTGGCGGCAAAAGGCGACAAACTGACGGCGATTTTGTGGGAGAGCGAAATCGACGGGCGCGTGCCGTTGGGTGAAATGGTGGAAGACCCGGCGTTTCCTATCCTGGTGAAAACTGAACAACAGCTGAACGAATATTTTGCCGGTGCGCGCACCCGTTTTGAGCTGGATCTCGATTTCAGCGGAACTGAGTTTCAGAAAGAAGTCTGGGCCGCGTTGCTGGAAATTCCTTTTGGGGAAACGCGAAGCTACGGTGAAATTGCCCGTCGCATCGGCCGCCCGAAAGCGGTGCGCGCTGTGGGTGCCGCCAACGGCCGCAATCCTATTTCCATTGTGGCACCCTGCCATCGGGTGATTGGCTCGTCCGGCAAACTCACCGGTTTTGCTGGCGGACTGGATAACAAAGCGTTGTTACTCAAGCTGGAAGGACGCAAATCATAGGGTTTTTATCGGGTAAATAAATCACTTGATGTCCGCTTGTCAGTCGATGCATAGTCAAAAAATAAGCAGTAAATAAAAAAAGACAACATCACTTACAGACGGAGTTTTAAATCAATGGATCAGATTCAATCCCTCGAACAGTTCTTATCCTCAGTACAACAACGCGACCCACATCAAGTTGAGTTCTCCCAGGCCGTACGCGAAGTTATGACCACGCTCTGGCCTTTCCTCGAACAAAATCCGCAATACCGTCGTTCCGCTTTACTGGAACGTCTGGTGGAGCCGGAGCGTGTTATTCAGTTTCGCATCGCGTGGGTGGATGACAAAAATCAGGTGCAGGTGAACCGGGGCTGGCGCGTCCAGTTCAGCTCGGCCATCGGCCCTTTTAAAGGAGGAATGCGCTTCCATCCGTCAGTCAATTTGTCGATTCTCAAATTCCTCGGATTTGAGCAGACCTTCAAAAATGCGCTGACGACGTTGCCGATTGGCGGCGGAAAGGGCGGCAGTGATTTCAATCCGAAAGGCAAAAGCGAAGGCGAGATCATGCGTTTTTGTCAGGCGCTGATGCTGGAACTTTATCGTCACCTTGGTCCTGATACTGATGTGCCAGCCGGTGATATCGGCGTCGGCGGGCGGGAAGTCGGGTATATGGCGGGCATGATGAAAAAGCTCTCCAACAATACCGCCAGCGTTTTCACCGGCAAAGGCTTGTCGTTTGGCGGCAGTCTGATCCGCCCGGAAGCCACTGGCTATGGCCTGATTTATTTCACCGAATCGATGCTCAAACGCCACGGGCTGGATTTTGAAGGCATGCGCGTAGCGGTATCCGGGTCAGGTAACGTCGCCCAATATGCGATTGAAAAAGCCATGTCTCTGGGCGCGCGGGTGATCACTGCATCTGATTCCAACGGCACCGTCGTTGATGAAGCCGGTTTCACTCCTGAAAAACTGGCGCTGCTGACAGAAATTAAAGCCAGCCGCGACGGACGTGTAGCAGACTATGCGCAAAAACTCGGGCTGAAATATCTGGAAGGCCAGCAGCCGTGGAATGTGCCGGTAGACATCGCGCTGCCTTGTGCCACGCAAAATGAGCTGGATGCGACGGCGGCACGCGTGCTGATTGCCAATGGCGTAAAAGCGGTTGCCGAGGGCGCGAATATGCCAACTACCATTGAAGCGACCGATTTGTTCACCGATGCAGGCGTGCTGTTTGCACCGGGCAAAGCGGCGAATGCCGGTGGCGTGGCGACGTCCGGTCTGGAGATGGCGCAGAACGCTGCACGTCTGAGCTGGAAAGCGGAAGAAGTGGATGCGCGTCTGCGTCACATCATGCTGGATATTCACCAGTCGTGCGTGGAGTACGGCGGCGAAAGCCAGCAGACGCAATATGTGCGTGGCGCAAATATTGCCGGTTTCGTGAAAGTGGCCGATGCAATGCTGGCGCAGGGCGTGCTGTAATCTAAAACACCGATGCCACAAACAATAAAGCCACCTTTGCGGGTGGCTTTTTTATAACGCTTTTCATGACTATCAGAAGTGAGTATTCAGGCTCATATAGAACGTACGGCCCGGCTCGTTGTAGGTCGCCGCGCCTGCACCATACATATAAGCACCGGTAGCCGCGTTACCCACGGTCTGGGCATTCCCCGCGCGGAACTGGCGTTTGTCGAAGACGTTATCGATACCCGCTGTTACGCTGACATTTTTCGTCGCAGTATAAGTACCGCTCATGCCCACAACGGAATACGGGCTGACTTCATTCTTCTCGCTGCCGGTCACCGCCTCACCTTTGTAGTTATATTTCTTCGGTTTCTGACGGCCGTACCACGTCAGGGTGGATTGCAGGGAGAGATCTTCCGTCGCCTGCCAGCTCAGCGTGGAGTTGATGGTAAATTCAGGGATGATCGACAGATAATCGCCGGTTTCCTTGTTTTTACTTTCAATCATATAGGTACCGTTGTTATTCCAGGAAATGGTGCTGCTGACCGGAATATTCAGCGTGCCTTCAAGACCCTGAACCACGGCTTTCGGCACGTTTTCCCATTTGTATACATCGGTGGTACCGGTGGAAGACGTGCTGGTGGGCAGGTAACCGGATTCAATCTTGTTGCGGTAATCATTGCGGAAATAGGTCACGCCCGCCTGATAACCGTTACGGTGGAACTCAAGCCCGATTTCTTTGTTAATGCTGGTTTCTGCATCCAGATCTTTGTTCCCCACCAGATAACAGCCGCCGCCGCTGGCCGCACAACCCTGACCTTTGCTGTACAGCACGTAGTTTGGGTTAGTCTGATACAGGCTTGGCGCTTTATAGGCGCGGGCAATCCCCATTTTTAGCGTGAAATCGTCACCCAGTTCCTGAGACAAGTTCAGCGCCGGACTCCAGTTGCTGCCCACCACAGAGTGATGATCAAAACGCAGCCCCGGTACCAGCATGGTGCTGTCGGTCAGCTCGATGTTGTCTTCAGCAAACAGTGAGAAAATCTCGGCCTGGGAATACGGGCTGCGGTCAGTGCTGTCGATACCGGCAATCGCGCCACCGAGCATGGACTGCGTGTTAGAGGATGGATCTTTCATCTTCTGCTGATTCCATTCGGTACCGAACGTGGCAGTTTGCGGCACGCCTAATTCAAACGGAATGCTGACTTCGCTGTGCGCGAGAATGTCGCCGAGTGCAATGGTATTGAAGTCATCGTCCGAGAATATGCCCTCGGTACCGCCCGCCAGCCCTTCATCCATGCGCGAGTTACGGGTTTTTTCGTACTGTACGTAGTTGTTGGTAGTCACGCCGTTATCCCATGCGCCTTTATAGGTCAGTGCGTAGGACTGGCGGTAAATGCGGTTGGTCTCTTTACCGTACATACTTTTTACCAGATCACTGGTGTTGGTATTCTGCGTGTCACCCGCGTACAGGTTACCCTGGCGGCTGTTAGAGACTTCAAACTCCAGCGACTGCATACGGGCAAAATCCCAGTGCAGCAGGGCGTCGATGTTTTTATCAATCACACCTTCACGGCCTGCCGGAACGGTGTCTGCATAAGCACCGGTTCGTTCTGACTGATGACCGTCGTTGATGTACTGTGCGTCGGCCTGCGTTTTGCTGTAGCCACCGAACAGTCGGAAACTGAACTGATCATTGAGCGGGCCGGAAAGGCTGAAATCAGTACGCTTGGTCGAGCCTTCATCTTTGTGCTGCGGCGCGTTCAGATAAGTATTCCATGAACCGTGCCACTCCTGCGCGTCTTTTTTGGTGATGATGTTTACCACGCCACCTGCCGCGCCATTGCCGTAACGTGCCGCTGCCGGACCGCGGATAACTTCGATGCGCTCGATCATATCGGGCGGAACCCAGCTGGTATCACCACGGGTATCGCGCTCGCCACGCCAGCCCTGACGCACCGAGTTGCGGCTGTTCACCGGTTTACCGTCGATCAGGATTAAGGTATTTTCCGGGCCCATGCCGCGGATGTCGATCTGGCGGTTGTTGCCGCGCTGGCCGCTGGTGGAATTGCCGGTAAGGTTAACGCCGGGCATAGTACGGATCAGTTCGTTGATGTCGCGCGCCGGAGGGCGTTTCTGGATTTCGTCGGAAGTGATGGTGGAAACGCCGGGTGCCTGAAGGTTTTGCTGTGCTGCGGTGATCACCAGCGTGTCGTCGGTGTCTTTTTCTGTTTCAGCGGTAGTCTGTGTGGCGTCTGTTGTAGCCAATGTGGTCGTTTCTGCTGCGCTGGCGGGAAAAGTAAGTGCTGATCCCAGCCCGATTAATGTTGCCAGAGAATAGTGTGGTAGCCTGTTTTTCATATTGGATTCTGCCCTGAAATCCATCCTGTCCTGCAAAATATTTTTAATGAACAGGAGGATGGCCTGTTGTGTGTGTATTTTTATCGTCCCGTTTTACGGGCGGTAACACACTATTGCAAATGAAAACAATTATCAATACGATTCCGATTCATAATTTGTAGGGGATGTGTAAAGCATTCCGTAAGTTATGCTTTTTTCTCTCTGCTAAAAGACTGCTAAACGTAAAAATGATGAAATCCCAGCGCCCGGAAAAACTGACCGCCCAGACCTTGTTATCCTCACCTGAGGCGGGGAGCGCCGCGTGGTGGAGCGAAATTAAAGCGCAGGGAACGCCGTGGATTGAGCCACCACATGACGGTATATGCCGTGTCACTTTTTTCTGGCGGGATCCGCAGGGCAGCGAAGCCACATCGGCTTATCAGCGGGTCTGGATCAACATTAACGGGATAACCGACCATCACCAGTCTTTGCCGCCGCAGAGCCTGCAACGATTGGCTGGCACTGACGTCTGGTCGCTGCATATGGAATTGCGGTCAGGCTGGCGCGGTAGCTACAGCCTGATCCCGCGAACGGAGTCCGGAAGAGAATTTCCGCAGAATGCTGACGCCTATACTGCCATGCTGGCTGCGCGCGGCTGGTGGAAGGACATGTTCGCGCACGCCATTCATGATCCCCTGAATTTGCATCAACCCTGGGCGGGGGCGAAATCTCACGCGCTTTCACCTTTGCATATGCCCGATTCCGTGCCGCAACCGGCGTGGGAGGCATTTGATCTGTACGGTGCCGCATTACCGCAGTTACCGGCAAATCTGCAAATCTATCAGTGGAATAGTGAGCGTCTGGGTAACAGGCGCAGGGTCTGGATTTATACTACCGGCGAAAGCCGTGCTACGGCGGCCCGACCGCTGGCCATACTGCTTGATGGCCAGTTCTGGGCGCAGCAGATGCCGGTCTGGCAACCGCTGATGCAACTGACTCAGCAAGGCAAGTTGCCGGAAGCGGTCTACGTGCTGATCGACGTGATTGATACGCAAATTCGCGGTATCGAGCTGACCTGTAATCCCGATTTCTGGCTGGCGGTACAGGAGGAATTATTGCCTGCCGTGGCAACCCTCGCGCCGCACAGCAGCAATCCGGAAAATACGGTGGTGGCGGGGCAAAGTTATGGCGGACTTTCTGCGTTGTACGCCGGTTTACACTGGCCGCAGCGTTTCGGATGCGTGCTCAGTCAGTCCGGCTCGTTCTGGTGGCCACGGCGCAATAAATTACAACCTGCAGAAAATCCTGAAGAAGGTGATTTGCTTTTGCGTGAGGTACGAAACGGACTGGGCGCAGCCAGCCATCTGAAGATTTTTATGGAAGCGGGCAGTAATGAAAGGCTGATTTATCAGGTGAATAATCAGATGGATGAACTGCTGTGCGCCACTGAAAACAGCGTGCATTATCGCGTGGTCGATGCCGGTCACGACGCGCTGAGCTGGCGAGGCGGATTACTCGACGGTTTGCACTTTCTCTGGCGTCGGTAGCCGTCCAGCAGCGGGAGTTTACCGGTTTCCCAGCGGGATAATTAACGGTGTCTGTGAAACCGGGCAATCGATAATGGCACAGCGCAGCCCGAAAACCTGCTCGATCAGCGCCGGTGTGACGATATCTGCCGGTGTGCCCTCGGCGATAATTTTGCCGTCACGCATGGCAATCAGATGTCCGGCATAACGGCAGGCCTGATTGAGGTCATGAAGAACTACCACCAGCGTCCGCTCTTTTTCCCGATTCAGCTGACACATCAGCTCCATCAACTCTATCTGGTGAGCGATATCCAGCCAGGTTGTCGGCTCATCAAGTAACAGCAGCGGTGTTTGTTGCGCGAGCACCATCGCTATCCATACCCGCTGACGCTGCCCGCCGGAAAGCGAATTCACTGTGCTTTCCGCCAGTTCAGAAACACCAGTGACGCGCATAGCCTCATTTACCGCCTGCATGTCCTGCGCCGTCCAGCGGCTGAACAGGCTCTGATGCGGATAACGTCCACGAGCTACCAGATCAGACACGCTGATATCGCCAGGTGCCGTGGAACTTTGCGGCAATAAACCGAGGCGTTTTGCCACCTCTCTGGTGCCGTAACCGCCGATCAGTTTGCCATCCAGAAATACCGCACCGGATTGCGGCTGCATCAGGCGGCTGAGCGTACGTAGCAACGTGGATTTCCCGCAGGCATTCGGTCCGATAATGACCGTCAGTTTTCCCTGCGGGATAGAAACCGAAAGTTCGCTGGCGACGATTTTCTTATCGTACCCCAGAGTCAGATTTTCGGCGTGCAGAGGCGAAGTGTGTGCTGTATTCATGAGCGTCGGGACTCCCGGATGAGCAACCCAATCAGATAAATGCCACCCAGACTGACGGTCAGCACACCCACTGGTAATTGATAAGGCAGGAACAATCGCTGCGCGAGAACATCGGCGGCGAGCAGCAGGAGGGCGCCGGTCAGCGCAGCGAAAAATAAAGCGTGTTGCTGACTGGCACACAGGCGGCGCGAAATCTGCGGTGAGACCAGCGCAATAAAGGAGATCGGCCCGGCCAGTGCTGTCGCAGCGGCGGTCAGTGAGACTCCTGCAAGCATCAGTAACAGGCGTGAGCGCTCGACAGGCACGCCCAGCGCACAGGCTGCATCATCGCCCATTTCAAGCAGCCGCATCGGGGCAGATAAAAAGCGCGCCATCATCAGGGCGATGAAGATGAGACCCGTCACCGGCAGACATTTTTCCCACGTAATCCCGTTCAGCGAACCCGCGTTCCACAAACCGGCTGTCAGTGCTGATTCCAGTGACGCATGGATAATCAGCCACGTATTCGCGGCAATCAGCAGTGCCCGCACGCCGATACCGACAATAATCAGGCGGAAGGTTTCCACGCCCTGACGCCACGCCAGCGCATATACCCCCAGCGCGGTCAGAACGCCACCCGCCATCGCACCGAGCATGGTTTCACCTGTGCCGCCATTGAACAACACGATAATCAGTAAAACTCCGGTATATGCCCCTGTATTGAAACCGATGACGTCCGGACTTCCCAGCGGATTGCGCAGCAGTGACTGGAAAATCGCGCCGCTGACACCGAGAGCCGCGCCAAGCACCATCGCCATCGCCACGCGCGGCAGACGCCATTGCGTGACGATAACGTTCAGGTTTTTCGGCCCGTCGCCGAGCAGGGCGCTGATTACCTGTGAAGGCGTCAGCGCCAGTGTTCCGCTGCCCAGCGCATAAATCGCCAGTAAAATCAGGCAAAGTGTCAGCCCGCAGGCTGTCAGAAACAGGCGCGACATCAGCACCGATTTTCTAAGCGTGCAAGGGCCGGTGAGTCTCTGTCCCATGCTTAACCTCTGCGTAATCCGCCGGGGCGGCGGACCAGAAAAATAAGCACCGGCGCACCAATAAAGGCGACCACCACGGAAACCCGCAATTCTCCGGTAACCATAAAACGTCCGGCGATATCTGCCGTCAGCAGCAACGAAGGGGTTAAGACCAGCGTCCACGGTAGTATCCAGCGCGGATCTGCGCGACAAATCCAGCGCGCCATATGTGGCACCATCAGGCCGACAAACGCGATCGGCCCGACCGCTGCTGTTGCACTGCCACACAGCAGAGTGATCGCCAGTAATCCCAGCAATTGCGTAGTCATGATTTTGGTCCCGAGCGCCGTTGCCAGTTCGCTGCCCATCGACAGATTATTCAGTGAACGGGTCATCAGTAGGCTCAGAACAACGGCAAAAATAACCGGCGGTGTAACCGTTTTAATCACTGTGATATTGCGGATATCCAGCGAGCCAGCTTGCCAAAACCGCAGCTGATCGTAGACAACGGGATTGAGCAGGGAGATGCCGGATGCCATGCCTTCCAGCACCGCACCGAGCGCAACGCCCGCAAGGGTTAAACGCACCGGATCCAGTCTTCCGCGCCCCAACGCACCGATCATCGCGACCAGTAACGTCGCCAGCAGCGCACCGGAAAACGCGAACCACAGATAGCTGCTGATGTCCGTTGCACCAAAGAACGCGATGCCGATAACTACCGCAAAAGCAGCACCGGCGTTAACGCCGAGAATGCCGGGATCAGCCAGAGGATTGCGGGTAAGGATTTGCATCAGCGCTCCCGAAAGCCCGAGCGCCATGCCTGCCAGCAAACCGGCCAGCGTGCGCGGCAACCGGGCATCTGTGACTATCACGCAGTCCGCGCCTCTACACTGGCCGTTAAGCGCGGAGATGACGGTACTGAGAGACAGCGATTTTTCACCCAGAGTCAGACTCAGCGCCATCATCAGGCAGAGCAACAGCAGGGCAAATAGCAGCGCTGTGATATTTTGTATTGAGCGGGACATCAGTGTGTAACGAACAGTTTTTCAAGCTGATCCAGCATATTACTGGCGCTGTAATAGTCGAGACGGAACGTGTCGTCGCCCATCGCGTAAACCCTCTGACTCTGCACCGCAGGCAATTGCGCCAGAAAAGAATTGGTCAGCAGGCGTTGCGTATCCGCCTGGTGGGCGGAAAACAGCAGCAGAGTCTGGCCATTCATCGCTTCAGGCATTTTCTCACCGGCAAGCTGGATGATGTCATGGCGCTTGCCCTGGCTGTAACTGGCGGCAAAATCCGGCGGAACCTGGGCGAGGGTAAATCCTAACTGCTCAAGAAGTTTTCCCTGCGGCGAAACGGCAGTCCAGAGATTGGCACTTTTGCCATCTGTGCTGAAGACCAGTGCGGAAACTGGCTGTGGCGGCAGATCTAACGCGCTTTTCAGGCTGGTCTCCCGGGCGGAAAACTGAGTAATGACGCGGGCGGCATCGGCTTCTTTGCCCGTCGCCTGACCCAGTTCGGTGGCGAGTTCCTGCCAGCTTTTATCGTCGTAACTGACCACCATCACCGGCGCAATCGCGGAAAGCTGGTCATAAAGTTTCAGGGCTGAATCTCCGCCGGTGGCAGCGATAATGATTAAATCAGGCGCCTGTCCGGCAATAGCTTCGGCATTGGGTTCTCCAATATAAAGCCGCTGCACGCCGCGCTGTTTCGCGACATCACCCCACTGGCGAAAAAAGCCCTGAGAGTCCGCAATCCGGCTATTGGGTGCCGTCGCACCGCTTGCCACCACTGGCGCGTTGATTGCCAGTAATGTGCCGGTGACTGTCACGCTGGTGGACACAATGCGCTGCGGCATGTGTTCTAAGGTGACAGTGCCATGCGAAGTGATAACTTTCCGTGGCCAGCCTTCAGCGAAAGCATGACTGGCGAACACCAGTGATAAAAGCAGCGCAACTGTCCCTGAAAAAACGCGAAAACCCGTCCCTGCCATTGGATCTGTTCCTAAATTTATTAATGTTAATAATAATCATTATTATATGCAGGGTGGGCAGGGTCAATGACCGGTGGGGTTTAACTTGCGTAAAAACCTGGTTAAGGCGGGAGACCTGCATCAGGAAAGTCGATTTGATTCGCAGAGCAGGACGCTGCAACAGAAAATGTTTAAAGATAATTCACGTCTTTAAACTGTATAAAAAGTGTTTGCATCCCGTTATTTGTGTATTCCCCATATGGAAACATTGCGAAATGTAACTTCCCGCTTATTCTTAAAACGTATCACAAAAAATTAGTCCGCAATCGTTATACCCAGCGTGAGGTATATCGCGTGCGGATTAATGCACAAGCCCCGTATGGGGATGATTACTTTTTGAGGATAAGGAATGAAACTTAAATTGATAGTCAAAAGCCTTGCTTTGGCCGGGTTACTTTCATCCACTACGCTCACGCCGCTCTTTGCCCAGGAAGCCCCAAAGGATGCGACTGCGGCGACCAAACAAGCCAATGATGCGCTTTATAATCAGCTTCCTTTCTCTGATAACACCGATTTTACCAACGCCCATAAAGGGTTTATTGCCCCTATACCGGCAGATGTTATCAAAGGTGAACAGGGGAATGTCGTCTGGGATCCGCAAAAATATTCCTTTATCAAAGAAGGCGATAAGGCACCTGACAGCGTTAACCCAAGCCTCTGGCGGCAGTCGCAGTTAATCAATATCAGCGGATTGTTTGAGGTGACCGACGGAGTTTATCAGATCCGCAACCTTGATCTGTCCAACATGACTATTATCGAGGGTAAAGAAGGCGTTACGGTGGTTGACCCTTTAGTGTCGGCTGAAACCGCTAAAGTGGGCATGGATTTGTACTATAAGAATCGCGGAAAAAAACCTGTTGTCGCGGTAATTTATACCCACAGTCACGTTGACCATTATGGAGGCGTGCGTGGTGTGGTTGACGAAGCAGATGTGAAATCCGGTAAGGTTAAAATTTATGCGCCTGCCGGATTCATGGATGAAGCGGTATCTGAGAATATCATGGCGGGGAATGTCATGAGCCGCCGTGCCAGTTACATGTACGGGAATCTGCTGAAGCCGGACGCGAAAGGCCAGGTAGGCGCGGGACTGGGTACCACCACATCAGCGGGTACAGTGACATTAATCGCGCCGACCAACTACATCACGAAAACCGGTCAGAAAGAAACGATTGATGGCCTGACGTACGATTTCATGATGGCACCGGGTTCTGAAGCCCCTTCCGAAATGTTGTGGTATATCGAAGAGAAAAAACTCATCGAAGCGGCAGAAGATATCACGCATACCCTGCATAACACGTACTCGTTACGTGGCGCCAAAATTCGTGATCCGCTGGCATGGTCAAAATACATTAACGATGCAATTAACCGCTGGGGTGACAAAGCAGAAATCATCATGGCACAGCACCACTGGCCAACGTGGGGCAAAGATAACGTCGTTAATCTGATGAAAAGCCAGCGAGACATGTACCGTTACATCAACGATCAGACACTACGCCTGGCGAACACCGGCCTGACGCGTGATGAAATTGCGGCGAACTTTAAACTCCCTGACGGTCTGGCTAAAACATGGGCGAGCCGTGGTTATTACGGTTCTGTGAGTCATGACGTTAAAGCAACCTACGTACTTTATCTCGGCTGGTTTGACGGCAACCCTGCAACACTGGATGAACTGCCACCTGAAGAAGCGGCGAAGAAATTTGTCGATTACATGGGCGGTGCGGATAACATCCTGAAAAAAGCCAAAGAGGATTACGATCAGGGGAATTACCGCTGGGTTGCTCAGGTCGTGAGTAAAGTGGTCTTTGCAGATCCGAAGAATGAGGCAGCCCGTAATCTCGAAGCTGATGCCCTCGAGCAGCTGGGTTATCAGGCCGAATCAGGACCATGGCGCAACTTCTATCTGACCGGTGCGCAGGAATTGCGTAATGGTGTACAGAAATTGCCAACGCCGAATACGGCAAGTCCGGATACGGTAAAAGCGATGTCCCCGGAAATGTTCTTCGACTATCTGGGCGTACATATCAATGGCGAAAAAGCCGCCAACGCTAAAGCCGTGTTTAACGTTGATTTGGGCAGTGACGGCGGCAAGTACAAACTGGAGCTGGAAAACGGTGTCCTGAATCATACTGCTGACGCAGAGGCAAAAGATGCTGACGCAACTATTGTCCTGAACCGCGATACCCTCAATAAAATCATCCTGAAAGAAGAAACACTGAAACAAGCTGAAGATAAAGGCGACGTGAAAGTGACCGGCAACGGTGCAAAACTGGATGAAATGCTGGGGTACATGGATAAGTTTGAATTCTGGTTCAATATCGTTACACCATAAACAAAATCCTCTGTGGTTTCCGCCGCAGAGGATTTCCCCCATTCGCAGTGCGGTCACCTGTCTGGCGGATTTCGCCATCGCCACTTTATCGCCATTCTGGTTTTGCCAACAAAAAAGCCACTTCTTGCGAAGTGGCTTAATCGTTTGTATCTGAAGCTAAAATTTGGTGGCCCTTGCTGGACTTGAACCAGCGACCAAGCGATTATGAGTCGCGTGCTCTAACCAACTGAGCTAAAGGGCCAAGGTGCGGGATTATACGGTAAACCTTGCATACAGGTCTATATGTGTTCGGTTTGTATGCGCGTTTTGTGCACAGTTCTAGCATGTTGTGTTCGCAGACTTTTTTACTGATAACTCGAACAAATACGTCTCAGGAAAACATTATGATTTCAGATATCCTTGAAGAGGATCTTCAGGTCGTGTTCTGCGGCATCAATCCTGGTCTCTCGTCTGCCCACAAAGGTTACCCTTTTGCTAATGGCAGTAATCGTTTCTGGAAAGTTATCCATCAGGCGGGTTTTACCGGGCGTCAGTTAGCGCCACAGGAGTGGCAGCAACTCAAGGATTTCGGCTGCGGTATCACGGCGCTTGTCGCCCGCCCGACGGTAGCAGCCAGTGAGCTGATGCGTGATGAGTTACGCGATGGCGGTGGGGTTTTAAAAGAGAAAATCCTGTGCTATCAGCCGCGTGCGTTAGCGATTTTGGGCAAGCAGGCATTCAGCAAAGCGTTTGGTATCAGCAAGGTGAACTGGGGGCGTCAGGCGCTCAAAATCGGTGAGACGCATATTTGGGTGTTGCCGAATCCCAGCGGGTTAAACCGTGCGACCCTGGAAGAACTGGTTGCAGCGTATCGTGAACTCTATGATTCGCTGCATTCCTGAAATGTTAATTCAGCAGAATAAAAAGCCCCGCCACTTCCAGAGAAGGGCGGGGCTTTTTATTGGCTGACAGCCTGAGGACGATTAATCGTCCAGGAAGCTGCGCAACACTTCGGAGCGGCTTGGGTGGCGCAGTTTACGCAACGCTTTCGCTTCGATCTGACGGATACGTTCACGGGTCACGTCGAACTGCTTGCCCACTTCTTCCAGAGTGTGGTCAGTGTTCATATCGATACCGAAACGCATACGCAGAACTTTCGCTTCACGTGCGGTCAGGCCAGCCAGAACGTCATGCGTTGCAGAACGCAGGCTTTCAGACGTTGCAGAATCCAGTGGCAGCTCAAGGGTTGTATCCTCGATGAAATCACCCAGATGCGAATCTTCATCGTCGCCGATTGGCGTTTCCATTGAGATTGGCTCTTTAGCAATTTTCAGCACTTTACGGATTTTGTCTTCCGGCATCAGCATACGCTCAGCCAGTTCTTCCGGCGTCGGCTCACGGCCCATTTCCTGCAGCATCTGACGGGAAATACGGTTGAGTTTGTTGATAGTCTCAATCATATGCACCGGGATACGGATGGTACGCGCCTGGTCGGCGATGGAGCGGGTGATAGCCTGACGGATCCACCAGGTCGCATAAGTTGAGAACTTATAACCACGGCGATATTCAAACTTATCAACGGCTTTCATCAGGCCGATGTTACCTTCCTGGATCAGGTCAAGGAACTGCAGACCACGGTTGGTGTATTTCTTCGCGATAGAAATAACCAAACGTAAGTTTGCTTCAACCATCTCTTTCTTCGCGCGACGGGCTTTCGCTTCGCCGATCGACATGCGACGGTTGATATCTTTAACCTGTTCGATAGTCAGGCCAGTTTCTTCTTCGATCTGACGCAGTTTCATCAGGCCGCGCTGCACGTCTTCGGTGACTTCTTTCAGCTTCTCAGACCACGGTTTACCCATTGCCAGAGCCGCATCAAACCAGGTATCGCTGGTTTCGTTACCGGCGAACAGATTGACAAAGTTTTTCTTCGGCATTTTACACTGTTCAACGCACACTTTCATGATCAGACGTTCCTGAGTACGGACGCGATCCATCATGGAACGCATGCTGTTAACCAGGAAATCGAACTGTTTTGGCACTAAACGGAACTGTTTGAACACATCGGACAGCTTCAGGATTTCTTCTGCTGCGCTCTTGTGGCTACGGCCGTTTTTCTTGATGACCAGACGCGTCGCTTCATGCTGTTCACGCAGTTCTGTGAACTTCTGGCGAGCCAGTTCAGGGTCGATGCTGTTGTCGTCTTCAGCGTCGTCGTCTTCATCTTCGTCTTCGTTATCATCATTCTGCTCTTCCGTGGTCAGTTCAGAACCCACGTGAGTCGCAGTTGGTGCGATTTCTTCTTCAGCGTTCGGGTCAACAAAACCGGTGATAAGGTCAGACAGACGAACTTCGCCTGCTTCCACACGGTCATATTGCTCTAACAAATAAGTGATAGCTTCAGGATATTCAGCAACGGAACACTGAACCTGATTGATACCGTCTTCGATACGTTTGGCGATGTCGATTTCGCCTTCACGGGTCAGCAACTCAACGGTACCCATTTCGCGCATGTACATACGCACAGGGTCGGTGGTACGGCCAATTTCAGATTCAACGCTGGAAAGTACCTGCGCCGCCGCTTCTGCAGCGTCTTCGTCGGTATCAGGGCGGTTTTCGGCCAGCATTAAATCATCGGCGTCCGGAGCTTCTTCAAGTACCTGGATGCCCATGTCGTTAATCATCTGGATGATGTCTTCGATCTGGTCGGAATCGACGATATCTTCCGGCAGATGGTCATTGACCTCAGCATAGGTCAGATAGCCTTGCTCCTTACCACGGGTGACAAGTAGCTTAAGCTGTGACTGCGGGTTTTGCTCCATAAGACGGTATCCACACTTCAGAGTATTTGGGTTGGTGTCGGTCGGGTAACATCGCCAACAATAACGTTAGGGGCGTTTATTGTGCCGCGGCCCACCAGGGCGGCTCTGCGCAGGGCCGTGCCCCGCTTTATATCGGCACTTAAGCCGTGTTTTCTGTGGTAACGCCTGAAGCCTTACCTTTATATGTATATGTATATGTTTTTGTTAATTCTTTCTCGCTAATACCTGATTCAGGGAACTGACTTCGGTTCGTTCCTCTGAACTCAGGCCGTGCGTCCTGGCTTTTGCAATCAAGGTTTCAAGCCGTTGCTCTAAAATCGAGTCATACAGGCTGGCTAACGTGGCACGAAATTCCTCTTCGACCATGTCCTCTACGATCATGTGGTTCCATGTCGCCAGAGTTTCAAGTTGTTGGTAGAACTTATTATCGCGATAAAGTTCCAGTAACTGGCCTGTCGTCAGCCCCGGCTGGGCTAAGCAAGTGGTTACTAACTCGCTGAACAGATCCAATCCTGGCTGCTTCGCTTGCTCCAATCCTTGCAGCGAGGGTATAAGTGTAGCCAGTTGTGGATTTTGTACCAGTAACCCTATAAGTATACGCATGGTTGTGCGTTTTAGCTGGGGCGCCTGATAGACATTGCTACTTTCTGCCTGTTTAGGCATCAGCTTTTCCAGCTGGCTGTCATCCAAAATCCCGAGCTTATTCCCTAGCTGCTGACGCAAATACATCCGTAACGTTTCACCGGGTACCTGGCGGATCAGCGGCAATGCCAGCATGCTCAATTTGGTGCGCCCGTCAGGGCTGCTCAAATCAACCTGCGGCATCAGCGAATCAAACAGGAAAGTGGATAGCGGCATCGCCTGCTCCATTCGTTGTTCGAACGCTTCTTTGCCTTCTTTACGTACCAGCGTGTCCGGATCTTCGCCGTCGGGTAAAAACATAAAACGCAGCTGACGGCCATCATTGAGATAGGGCAGCGCTGTTTCCAGCGCGCGCCACGCGGCTTCACGTCCCGCCCGGTCGCCGTCATAACAACAAACGACGTTATCGGTGCTGCGGAACATCAGCTGAATATGGTCAGCGGTCGTGGAGGTCCCCAATGAGGCAACGGCGTAATCAATGCCGAACTGCGCCAGTGCGACGACATCCATATACCCTTCAACGACCAGTAAACGCGCCGGTGTCGGGTGTTTTAACTGTGCTTCATACAGGCCATACAACTGGCGGCCTTTATGGAAAATTTCGGTTTCCGGTGAGTTGAGGTATTTAGGCGTACCGTCCCCCAAAACCCTGCCGCCAAAGGCAATCACGCGGCCACGTTTATCACGAATAGGGAACATCACCCGTTCGCGGAAACGATCATAGCTGCGGCCATTGTCATTGGTGACCAACATACCGGCGTCAATCAGAGACGCTTTATCATCGGCATTTTTGCCGAAACGCTTTAACGCGTTGTCCCAACCCGGTGGGGCGAAACCAATAGCGAAGTGACTGATGACGTCTTCACTCAAACCGCGCCGGGCAAGGTATTCCCGTGCGGGGGCACCTGCAGGCTGTTTAAGTGATTGCTGATAGAACTCGCTAAGCGGTGCCATCAACTGGTAGAGGCTTTGACGCTGATGACGCTCCATCTGGCTCGGACCGGTGCCTGCTTCGTACGGCACTTCCAAACCCTGCATTGTCGCCAGTTCCTCTATGCTTTCGACAAACTCAAGTCTGTCATAGTTCATCAGGAAATCGACGGCATTGCCGTGGGCACCACAGCCGAAACAGTGATAAAACTGCTTATCGCCATTTACGGTAAATGAGGGTGTTTTCTCATGGTGGAAAGGGCAGCACGCGTGATAATTTTTACCCTGTTTCTTGAGCTTTACCCGAGCGTCGATCAAATCTACGATATCGATGCGAGCCAGCAAGTCATTGATAAATACGCGCGGAATTCTCCCAGCCATAAGCCCCTTACTCACTAGCCTATAAACGAGAACAAGCCGCGCATTCCTTTCGGAAAGCACGGCCTTCGTATGCTACTACGCAGTCTGCGCGTTCTTAATATTGCAAATCACGCGATTTGGGGTTGCCCCCGAAGATTAATACAGACGAGTGCGGCGTGCGTTTTCGCGAGCCAGTTTCTTGGCGTGGCGTTTTACTGCAGATGCTTTAGCGCGTTTACGTTCGGTAGTCGGTTTTTCATAGAATTCACGACGACGAACTTCTGCCAGAACACCTGCTTTTTCGCAGGAACGCTTGAAGCGACGCAGAGCTACGTCGAACGGCTCGTTTTCACGTACTTTAATTACAGGCATGTGCCTCTCACCTCGATAAAATCGGTTTGTTTGCTGATGTTGTACCAGCACATTTCAAAATGGTGCGGAATTTTACTCCAATTCGCCTTGCCTTGTAAAGCATAACGGCAAATTGAAACAGGTGCCTTCAGCAACCCTTCTGCAACATTGTGCGCTCGCTTTTGCGTCGGGCGGCGATTATATACCAATCAATCGAAATTGCTCGACATTAATTGGCTTATGAAGCAAGGAATTCCTACTCCGGTGCAGCACGGGCGAAGCCTTGTGTGCTAAACTGCGCGCCGCGAGTTAGCGCCAAACTATGATGGAAAGAGTGATGCGAGTACTGGGTATTGAAACGTCCTGCGATGAAACCGGAATTGCAGTTTATGACAGCGAAGCCGGTTTATTAGCCAACCAACTGTATAGTCAGGTAAAACTGCATGCAGATTACGGCGGCGTGGTGCCTGAACTGGCTTCACGTGACCATGTACGTAAAACAATCCCTTTGATTCAGGCCGCACTGAAAGAAGCCGGACTGACCGCACAGGATATCGACGGCGTGGCGTATACCGCCGGTCCCGGTTTGGTCGGCGCATTGCTGGTCGGCGCAACCATCGGCCGTTCTCTGGCGTTTGCCTGGGATGTACCTGCGGTGCCTGTTCATCATATGGAAGGCCACCTGCTGGCACCGATGCTTGAAGATAATCCACCTGATTTCCCGTTTGTGGCGCTGCTGGTTTCCGGCGGGCACACGCAACTCATCAGCGTTACCGGTATCGGCGAATACACATTGCTGGGCGAATCCATTGATGACGCTGCCGGTGAAGCCTTTGATAAAACGGCTAAACTTCTGGGGCTGGATTATCCGGGCGGCCCGCTGCTGTCAAAAATGGCGGCTCAGGGTGTTGCCGGTCGCTTTACATTCCCGCGCCCGATGACTGACCGTCCGGGTCTGGATTTCAGCTTCTCCGGCCTCAAAACCTTCGCAGCCAATACTATTCGCGGTAATGACAGCGACCCGCAGACGCATGCTGACATTGCCCGTGCTTTTGAAGATGCCGTAGTTGATACGCTCGCCATCAAATGCAAGCGCGCGCTGGATCAGACCGGTTTTAAACAGTTGGTAATGGCCGGCGGCGTCAGTGCAAACCGCACATTACGCGCCAAACTTGAAGACGTGATGACCAAACGCGGTGGTAAAGTGTTCTACGCGCGTCCTGAATTTTGTACCGATAATGGTGCGATGATCGCCTACGCGGGTATGGTGCGGTTGAAAACCGGCGCTACGCCTGATCTCGGCGTAACCGTACGTCCGCGCTGGCCTCTTGCTGAGTTACCGCCAGTCTGAGCGGGGCTGCGGCTGTGTTGCTGCGTCGACCCGAAATGCTCACATACTTAAGTATGCTGAGCTGAAAAAAGCCATAAAAAAACGACCCGCTTGAGGTCGTTTTTTTTATGGTTGAAATCTGAGCTTATCTGCTATTCGGCTTTATCTTCTTTCGCCGCTTTGCGTTTCTTCTTCAGCTTATCCCAGATTTTGCCTTCCTGACCGCGCCACAGACGCTGAATATTATCGTGATGACGCAACAATATCAGACAGGAAAGCATGGCGACCGGGAAGGTGAACTCAGGTTTGAACCACCAGACGTAAAAAGGTGCGATCAGTGCGCTGACAATCGCGCCCAGCGAAGAATACCCGCTCAGCAGTACGGTCAGCAGCCATGTCCCCATCATCAGGCCGGTTAAGTCCCAGCCGATAGGGGCGATAGCGCCAAATGCCGTGGCAACGCCTTTGCCGCCTTTGAAGTGGAAGAATACCGGATAGATATGGCCCAGACAGGCCGCGATGGCGGTCAGCCCAAGGTACATCGGCGGAATATTCAGGCGATAGGCCAGCCAGACAGGCAGCATCCCTTTCAGGATATCGAAGATGAGAACTGACGCCGCCGCCAGACGACCACCGAGGCGCAGCACATTCGTGGCACCGGGGTTGCCAGAGCCCGCTGTGCGCGGATCCGGTAACCGGGCTACCCGGCAGACCAGAATCGCACTGGAAATCGAGCCGCAGAGGTAGGCGAAAATAATCATTCCAAGCGCGGTAGCACTCATAAAGCAGTTCCGTCTAATAAGGGTCGTTTTAATCGCAACATCCATGGATAATACGCATTTTCTGCTGGAAGTGGTATCCGGCTGGGCCAAAAACAGAGAATCACGTGATGGATATCGTATTTATTGAGCAACTAAATGTAATCACCACGATTGGCGCTTACGACTGGGAACAGACCATTAAACAGAAACTGGTGTTCGATATCGAAATGGCCTGGGATAACCGCAAATCCGCCGCCAGCGACGATGTGAATGACTGTTTAAGCTATGCCGACGTCAGCGATGCGGTGATTGAGCATGTGGCATCGCAAAATTTCGCGCTGGTAGAGCGTGTGGCTGAAGAAGTGGCATCATTACTCCTGACCCGTTTCAACTCGCCGTGGGTGCGGATTAAGCTCAGCAAGCCCGGTGCGGTGGCTCAGGCGGCCAATGTCGGCGTGATTATAGAGCGCGGAAAACGTTTTTAATCCTTCAATGGATACAATTTAAGAAATGCTTGTCTATTTAATGTCATATAGAAGCGTTAAAAGGAAAGTCCGGACAACCGGGCTTCCTTTACTGAAGCGGCTCAGCGTGATGCCGCTTTTTTGTTGTCGGTACTTTGAGCATGTTTTCCCATCAGCGGAAATTTCATAGGGTAGGGTGCGATAATGATCGTTGAAAGTCATTCGTTGCTTGTAGCAGCAATTTTGGGTGTTGTTGAAGGGTTAACTGAATTTTTACCGGTTTCATCTACCGGCCATCTGATCATCGCGGGAAATCTTCTCGGCTTTACCGGAGATACCTCGAAATCATTTGAAGTGGTTATTCAGCTGGGTTCGATTCTGGCTGTGGTGGTGATGTTCTGGCGTCGTTTGTTTGGCATGATTGGCTTGCACTTTGGCAAGCCGCCTGTTCATGAGGGCACGGGTAACCGTCGTCTGAATTTATTGCATATTATTTTAGGAATGATCCCGGCAACGATCCTCGGCTTACTGCTGCATTCGCAAATTAAGTCCCTGTTTGAGCCGAAGTTTGTCATGTATGCACTGGTCGTTGGTGGTGTTTTGCTGATTGCAGCCGAACTGCTGAAACCGAAAAAACCGCGTGCAGAAGGGGTGGATGACATCACTTATCTGCAGGCATTTATGATCGGTGTTTTCCAGTGTCTGGCGCTCTGGCCGGGGTTCTCTCGTTCAGGTGCGACCATCAGCGGCGGGATGTTAATGGGCATCAGCCGTTTTGCCGCGTCTGAGTTCTCTTTCCTGCTGGCGGTGCCGATGATGATGGGCGCGACAGCACTGGACCTGTATAAGAGCTACAGCTTCCTGACGATGGCTGATTTACCGATGTTCGCCACTGGTTTTATCAGCGCATTTATTGTTGCCCTGATAGCGATTAAAACCTTCCTGGCGGTGATCAAACGTATTTCCTTTATTCCGTTTGCCATCTATCGCTTCTTTGTTGCGATCGCGGTGTACTTCGTCTTTATCGCCTGATTATTGCTTCCTGTAAGCGATAAAAAAGCCCCGCTGGTTATTCACCGTGCGGGGCTTTTTTTATCAAGCTTTTCATGAAAATAAAAGCCTGAAATCTAAGGCAGCGCTTAAATCGCCACGTCCTGCGTTTGCTTCCAGTCCGCCAATGCCTGTATGCGACGCTTTTTCAGCTCATCGCGGATTTCTATTCCCTGAAAACCGGCATCCAGCACTTCTTTATTGGTAATGCTGTTCGCCACTTTGAAGGCCTCACGCAGATAATCACCTTGCGGGTAAGGATTGTTTTCAAAGGTTGTACGCCCGCGGGCGTCGGCTTCGCTGGTCATAATCATCTGCTCAAGCCGCTGCGGTTTACGCCACACATCTATGGTGTCGAACAGTTTTAACAGGGTTTCCGGACGCAGTTTGTTCACGGTATGAATCAGGTCATGGAACTCGGCCACCAGTTTGGCAAGATCACGTATATGCGTCGGGACTTTCAGGCGCTGGCAAATATTGTCCACCAGTTTAACTCCCGCCGGACCGTGGCCGTGATGAGCCGGCCAGAACTGCGGTGGTGTCAGCGCCTTGCCCAAATCATGGCACAGCGCAGAGAAACGCACATCCACTTCCGGCGTCAGCGTGCTGGCGATTTTCAGCGTCATCAGCGTATGAATACCGGTATCAATTTCCGGATGCCATTTTTCCGGTGCCGGAACGCCAAACAGCGCATCGATTTCCGGGAATAACACTTTGAGCGCACCGCAGTCACGCAGCACCTGGAAATACACTTGCGGATCCTGCGTCTGCAAGGCCTTCTCGGTTTCTTTCCACACACGTTCCGGCGTCAGGGCTTCGAGTTCACCGCTCTGCGCCATATGTTGCATCAGCGTCTGTGTTTCAGGTGCGACGGTAAAACCTAAATAGGCAAAACGTGCGGCAAAGCGGGCGACACGTAACACGCGTAGCGGATCTTCCCCGAAGGCGTCAGAAACATGGCGCAGCAGGCGTTGTTCGATATCGCGCTGTCCGTGATAAGGGTCGAAAAGCGCACCATCTTCACTCTTTGCTATCGCATTGATGGTCAGATCTCGGCGCATCAGATCCTGTTCCAGAGTGACATCCGGCGCGGCATAGCAGGTAAATCCGTTATAGCCGGAACCCGATTTTCGCTCAGTGCGGGCGAGGGCATATTCATCACGGGTACGCGGATGCAGGAAGACAGGGAAATCTTTTCCGACCTGCTGATAGCCATTTTCCAGCATGTATTCAGGCGTTGCGCCCACCACTACCCAATCGTGTTCAGACACAGGCAGGTTTAATAAACTGTCTCGGACTGCGCCGCCGACCAGGTAAATCTCCACGCGATAACTCCTGAAATAAGGCAAAGGGACTCTTTGTTCATCATAGCAAAGATGCGATGAAGATTTCCTGATTGATGGAAACACGAAAAGGCACCTAAGTGCCTTAACGGATAACAGGATTAATCAGGATGTTGAGCTGTTAGCTCATCCAGCGATCTTTCTTCCTGCGACGTGGGATCAGATGCGGTAACAGCAGACCCAGAACCAGACCTACACCCGCGACACCGCCGCCGTACATAAACCATTGCAGAATAATGGTTCTTTGTTTGTCGTCGAGCTGAACATTGACCGCGTCAACTTTCTTCTTCGCCACGATCAGCTGGTTTTTCAGATCCTGATTTTCTTTCTTCAGACCATTGATAATACCGTCGCTGGAAGAAACCTTGCTCTGCATTTCCGCAGTGCGCTGGTTCCAGCTGGAATCTATGTTGGTCAGCTTGTCAGTCAGCGTTTTCACCTGTTGCTCCAGATCCGGAACGCGGGTACGCAGGCTCGGCACATTGCTTAACTGATCCAGTGGGATCCAGGCTGTTTTGCCTTTTGAATCAACAATTTCACCGTATTTAGTACTGTCATTGACGCTGCGCAGGGTGACTTCTTCACCGGCATTCAGTGTGCCAACAATGCGATACTGATTACCCGGACCGCTGTGGATATAGGTGATCAAATCGTCGGAGATATAGCGCTTCTCATCAGCGTGAGCGCCCCATGTGATGCTTAAACCAAGCAAAGCGAAACCAATTAGGCGTAATTTCTGCATTATTTCATCGTTTCTTTGTGAATTTAGGGAACGTGAAGTGTGGATCCGTTTATCAGGATACGTCTTCTGGCAACCGCCTCTGTCTGGCCATTGCGCTAATTCAGAGTCAAAAGTTTGGTTCATAGACCAAAAGTTTGGTGACCGATAGTAAGGGCAACAGTGTGACGACGCAATGTATAAACCGGAATGAGAACTATCTTACAATCCCGCAACATGCGGCTTGCGGGCTGTGCTTATGATAGAATTGCAGCGACGCGTTTATCCCTTTTGGCAGCAAAGAATCGGTGTGAAGACTCCTATGACCGTAGAAATAGAATTAAAATTTATCGCCACCCCGGCCGCAATCGCCGAATTACCTTCGCAACTCGCTGGTTTTAACAGCGTGCACACCGCGCCTTCGAAACTGACCAACATCTATTTTGAGACTGCGGAAAACTATTTACGTTCGCACGATATTGGTCTGCGTATCCGTGGTTTCGACGATCAGTACGAAATGACCATCAAGACCGGCGGGAAAGTGGTGGGTGGTTTACATCAGCGCCCTGAATACAATGTCGAGCTGAAAAAGCCGGTGTTGAAGCTCAGCGCGTTCCCAAAAGATATCTGGCCGGAAGGGTGCAAACCTGCCGCACTGCAAAAAGAACTTGCTCCGCTGTTCCGTACCGATTTTACCCGAGAGAAGTGGGTGATCACTTACCGTGAAAGCGAGATCGAACTGGGTCTCGATCAGGGCGAAATCGTGGCCGGTGAGCTTTCTGAAGCGCTGGCAGAAATTGAGCTGGAACTGAAAAAAGGCAATACCGCCGATCTCCTGGCACTGGCTACGGAAATTAGCGTGCATGGCGGTTTACGTCAGGGCGGATTCAGCAAGGCAGCCCGCGGCTATCATCTGGCGAAAGGCAATCCGGCGCGTGAAATCAAACCGTTGCCGGTATTCAAAGCGCAGCCGAAAGCGACAGTTGAACAGGCGATGTCCGCTATGTTCGAACTGGCGCTGGATCACTGGCAGTATCATGAAGAACTGTGGGTGCGCGGGGATAAAACCGCGCGTCTGACCGTATTACAGGCTGTGGAAACCGTGCGCCAGGTTGTGGTGCTGTTCGGCGGCCTGGTGCCACGCAAAGCGTCTTCTGAGCTGCGAACCTTGCTAACCGATCTGGTGCCCGTACTGGAACAGAAATCTGCCGATGCGCAGGAAATCTGTTACAGCGCCAGCTATCTGAAGAGCAAGTTAGTGCTTACTTCCTGGCTGGCGACCTCAGGCTGGACGCCATTCATCGACGATAAATCGGCGAAGAAACTGGAAGGCTCCTTCAAGCGCTTTGCTGACATCATGCTGGGCCGTACCGCCGCAGATCTGAAAGAAGCGTTTGCACAACCGCTGACCGAAGAAGGCTACCGCGATCAGCTGGCGCGTCTGAAACGTCAGATCATCACCTTCCATTTGCTGGCCGGTGCCTACCCTGAAAAAGACGTTGCCACCTACATTGCCGGCTGGGCCGACCTGCAACAGGCAATCGTTCAGCAGCAACATGCCTGGGAGGATTCAGCCCGTTCCCACGCGGTGATGATGGATGCGTTCTGGTTAAACGGACAACCACGTTAATTGACTGATGAGCCTGGGCAAATTACCCGGGCTTTTTTTTGCAAGGAATCCGATTTCATGTTGCCACTTTCTTCTGTTTTGCAAATCCACGCGCAGAGTCTGCTTGAGCGCTGGCGTGAACACCCTGAACACCTACCGCTTCCCGATGATCAACAGCTGGCCATATTAGCCAGTAGTGAATTCGTCAAGGACAGCTTGCTGGTATTTCCACAGTGGTGGCATGAAATCAATGAGACCCCGCCTCAGTCTCAGGAATGGCAGCTATACCGTCCGTGGCTGGAAGAAGCACTGGCCGGGGTAAACGATGAAAACGGGCTGATGAAAGCGCTGCGTTTATTCCGCCGCCGTATTCTGACCCGCATCGCCTGGTCGCAATCCGCACAAACCAGCGAAGCGAAAGACACGCTTCATCAGCTGAGCGAGCTGGCGGAACTGCTGATTGTCAGTGCCCGCGACTGGCTGTACGACGCCTGCTGTCGCGAATTCGGTACCCCGGTGAATGCGGCGGGCGAACCGCAGCGAATGCTGATCCTCGGTATGGGCAAACTCGGCGGCGGGGAGCTGAATTTCTCTTCCGATATCGACCTGATTTTTGCCTATCCGGAAAACGGCCAAACCCGTGGCGGGCGCCGCGAACTGGACAATGCCCAGTTCTTCACCCGTCTTGGACAGCGGCTGATCAAGGCGCTGGATCAGCCGACTATCGATGGTTTTGTTTACCGTGTGGATATGCGTCTGCGGCCGTTCGGCGACAGCGGTCCGCTGGTGATGAGCTTCCCGGCTTTGGAAGATTATTATCAGGAACAGGGGCGCGACTGGGAACGCTACGCGATGGTGAAAGCGCGGCTGATGGGCGGCGCGGAAGACATCAGTAGCCAGGAACTGCGCAAAATGCTGATGCCTTTTGTGTTCCGCCGTTACATCGATTTCAGCGTGATCCAGTCATTACGTAATATGAAAGGGATGATCGCCCGCGAAGTCCGCCGCCGCGGATTGAAAGACAACATCAAACTCGGCGCGGGCGGGATCCGGGAAATTGAATTTATCGTTCAGGTCTTCCAGCTGATCCGTGGGGGGCGTGAACCCGCATTGCAGCAGCGTGCATTGTTGCCGACCTTGCAGGCGCTGGAAAATCTGGGCTTGCTGCCGGTCGAACAGGTGCTGCAACTGCGCACCAGTTATTTGTTCCTGCGTCGGCTGGAAAACCTGCTGCAGGCTATTTCCGATGAGCAGACGCAGACTTTACCGTCCGATGAACTGAATCAGGCGCGTCTGGCCTGGGGAATGGATTACGCCGGCTGGCCGCAGCTTCTGGATGCCATAAATGCTCACATGCAGGCCGTGCGTGCGGTGTTTAACGATCTGATTGGCGATGACACGCCGGACGCGGAAGACGATCAGCAACAGGCGCAGTTCAGCAGTTTGTGGATTGATGCGCTGGAACCTGCCGAACTGGCACCGCTGGTTCCCCTGCTCAATGAAAACGCGCAGCGCCATGTTTTGCAGCAAATTGCCGAATTCCGCCGGGACGTCGATAAACGCACCATCGGACCGCGCGGGCGTGAGCAACTGGATTTACTGATGCCGCGCCTGCTGGCGCAGGTGTGTACCTACAAAAATGCCGACGTGACACTTCAGCGCCTGATGCAACTGCTGCTGAATATCGTCACGCGTACCACTTATATCGAGCTGCTGGTCGAATATCCCGGTGCGCTCAAACAGCTAATCCGCCTGTGTGCCGCGTCACCGATGGTCGCGACGCAACTGGCTCGTCACCCGTTACTGCTCGATGAGTTACTCGATCCGCGCACGTTGTATCAGCCGATTGAACTGACCGCTTATCGCGATGAGCTGCGTCAGTATCTGATGCGCGTGCCGACAGAAGATGAAGAGCAGCAGCTTGAAGCTGTGCGGCAATTTAAGCAGGCACAGCATCTGCGTATCGCCGCCGGGGATATTTCCGGCGCGCTGCCCGTGATGAAAGTCAGTGACCATTTAACCTATCTTGCCGAAGCCATTCTCGACGTCGTGGTGCAGCAGGCGTGGGAACAGATGGTCGTAAAATACGGCCAGCCAACACATCTCGGGCACCGTGAGGGGCGTGGCTTTGCGGTGATTGGTTACGGTAAGCTCGGCGGTTGGGAGCTGGGTTACAGCTCGGATCTGGATCTGGTTTTCCTGCTCGATTGCGCACCGGAAGTCATGACCGACGGCGAGCGTGTTATCGATGGTCGCCAGTTTTATCTGCGGCTGGCGCAGCGCATTATGCATCTGTTCAGCACGCGCACGTCGTCCGGGATCCTTTATGAAGTCGATGCGCGCCTGCGGCCTTCCGGCGCGTCCGGCATGCTGGTTAGCACCATTGAAGCATTTGCCGATTATCAGGCCAATGAGGCCTGGACGTGGGAACATCAGGCGCTGGTGCGCGCACGCGTTGTGTATGGCGACCCGCAGCTGACACAGCAGTTTAACGCTACGCGCCGCGATATTTTGTGCCGCCAGCGTGATGACGAAGGGCTGCGAAAAGAAGTGCGCGAAATGCGAGAGAAAATGTATGCGCATCTGGGGAGCAAAAAGGCTGATCAGTTTGATCTGAAAGCCGATCCGGGTGGCATCACTGATATTGAATTCATTGCACAATATCTGGTCTTACGCTTTGCTCACGATGAGCCGAAGCTGACCCGCTGGTCCGATAATGTGAGGATTTTCGAGCTGATGGCGCAATACGACATCATGCCGGAAGAAGAGGCGCGAAATCTGACGCAGGCTTATGTCACGCTGCGCGATGAAATTCATCACCTTGCCTTGCAGGAACATAGCGGAAAAGTGGCCGCAGACAGCTTTGCGACGGAGCGTGCGCAAATCCGCGCCAGCTGGGCGAACTGGCTGGGCTAAGGGTTTTTATTCGGGTAACAGACGCTTGTGATATTATCCGGCGCATTGTGTTTACCCGATTTGATTTATCTGTTTTGGAGTCTTGGGATGAAAGTGACTTTGCCTGATTTCCACCGTGCCGGTGTACTGGTGGTCGGTGACGTAATGTTAGACCGCTACTGGTATGGCCCGACCAACCGTATTTCGCCGGAAGCGCCGGTACCGGTCGTGAAGGTAAATACTATCGAAGAACGTCCTGGCGGCGCGGCAAACGTGGCGATGAACATTTCGTCTCTCGGTGCTTCTTCGCGTCTGATCGGCCTGACCGGTGTGGATGACGCGGCACGCGCACTCAGCGAACGTCTGGCGGAAGTGAAAGTAAACTGCGATTTCGTGGCGTTATCCACGCATCCGACCATCACCAAGCTGCGCATTTTATCCCGTAACCAGCAGCTGATCCGTCTCGACTTCGAAGAAGGTTTTGAAGGCGTCGATCTCCAGCCGATGCTGACCAAAATCGAACAGGCCTTACCGCAAAGCGGTGCGCTGGTGCTGTCTGACTACGCCAAAGGCGCGCTGACAGAAGTACAGAAGATGATTCAGCTGGCGAGAAAAGCGGGTGTGCCGGTGCTGGTCGATCCTAAAGGTTCTGACTTTGAGCGTTATCGCGGTGCGACGTTACTGACGCCAAATCTGTCCGAATTTGAAGCTGTTGTCGGGCGTTGCAAAAACGAAGATGAAATCGTCGCGCGCGGTATGCAACTGATTGCGGATTTCGAGCTTTCTGCCTTGCTGGTGACACGTTCTGAACACGGTATGACGCTGCTGCAGCCGGGCAAAGCGCCTTTCCATATGCCAACGCAGGCGCAGGAAGTGTATGACGTGACCGGTGCCGGTGACACGGTGATCGGTACGCTGGCTGCGGCTCTGGCCGCCGGTAATACGCTGGAAGAATCATGCTTCCTGGCCAATGCTGCCGCGGGTGTGGTGGTCGGTAAACTTGGTACGTCTACCGTTTCTCCGGTTGAGCTGGAAAATGCCATCGGCGGGCGTTCCGACGTCGGTTTTGGCGTGATGAACGAAGAACAGCTGAAAGCGGCTGTAGCGATGGCGCGTCAGCGCGGCGAAAAAGTCGTGATGACCAACGGCATCTTCGACATCCTGCACGCAGGACACGTTTCTTATCTGGCGAATGCCCGAAAACTCGGAGATCGTCTGATTGTTGCCGTTAACAGCGATGCCTCGACCAAACGTCTGAAAGGCGAAACCCGTCCGGTGAATGCGCTGCAAAACCGTATGATCGTGCTGGGTGCGCTGGGCGCTGTCGACTGGGTGGTTTCTTTCGAAGAGGATACGCCACAACGTTTGATCGCCGGGATCTTGCCTGATCTGTTGGTCAAAGGCGGCGACTATAAGCCAGAACAGATCGCCGGTTGCCAGGAAGTCTGGGCGAATGGCGGTGAAGTGCGCGTACTGAATTTTGAAGATGGTTTATCCACTACCAAAATCATTAATCAGATAAAAGCGCAGGACTGATTTTAATATCGTTTTTTGTATGAAAGGGCTTATCTGATAAGCCCTTTTTCTTTTTGATGATTGGGTCAATAACACAAAACGGAAGTGACTTTGTTGTGAGCGGAATAACGTTGTGAGCGGATTAAAACAGGAATTGAGCCTGGCGCAGGGCGTCGGGTTGTTATCCACGTCGCTGCTGGGAACCGGTGTTTTTGCCGTGCCTGCGCTTGCGGCACAACTGGCGCAAAACGACAGCCTCTGGGCGTGGCCGGTGCTGATCCTGCTGGTTTTCCCGATTGCTATCGGCTTCGCCGCGCTGGGACGTCATTTCCCCAGCGCAGGCGGCGCTGCGCATTTTGTCGGGAAAGCATTCGGCCCGCATATGGCACGCGTCACCGGCTGGCTGTTTCTGTCTGTTATTCCGGTCGGATTACCGGCGGCACTGCATATCGCTGCCGGTTTCTGGCAGGCGGCATTTGGCTGGAGCAGTGAAAATCTTCTGCTGGTACAGCTCGCAACGTTGCTGGTTATCTGGTTTCTGGGCACACGCAGCGCCGGTTCGAGCGCCAACATCCAGACGCTGATTGCTTTGCTGGTCATCGCGCTGGTGATCGCTATCTGGTGGAAAGGGGGAATTTCTCTGCCTGAAATCCCATTGCCTGCGATCCGTGACGTTTCATCTGCAAACCTTTTTGATGCGCTGGCAGTGATGTTCTGGTGCTTTGTCGGTCTGGAAGCTTTTGCCCATCTGGCAACAGAGTTCCGCAATCCTGAACGGGATTTCCCGCGCGCTCTGCTGATTGGTATGCTGGTGGCGGGCGCCGTTTACTGGGGTTGTACTGTCGCGGTGCTGAAATTCCATGCGTGGGGAGAAGGGCGGGAAGCGGGCGCTTCGCTCCCCGGCATCGTTGTGCAACTGTTCGGGCAAAAAGCGTTGTGGGTGGCCTGCATCATTGGGTATCTGGCATGTTTTGCCAGCGTGAATATCTACACCCAAAGCTTCGCCCGGCTGGTGTGGTCGCAGGCCCAGCTCAGGCCGCAAAGCAAGCTGGCGCAGCTTTCGTCTCAGCAGGTGCCGGTTGCGGCGCTCAATCTGGTTGTCGGAAGCTGTATGCTCTTCACCTTACTGATTTACTGGCTGCATTTGCCGCTGGGGGCGCTGATCACTTACGCCAACGGTATTTTCATCCTGATTTATCTGCTCTGTATGCTGGCGGGTACGCGGCTTCTGAAAGGGCGTTCAAAATGGATGGCGATGCTGGGGGTGGTATTGTGCTGCGGATTGCTGGCGATGGTCGGCTGGAAAGCACTGTACGCCGTAGTGGTATTTACGGCGTTATCACTGCTGTTGCCCCGCGCTAAAGCGGTACTCAGCGCCAGATAAGCGCATGAGTACACAGTAAAAAGGCCTGCTCAGCAGGCCTTTTCTGTTTCAACTTATACGATCAGGCCGGATCTTGCGGTTTTGCCGCTTCAGCTTGTTTACCTTCCAGCGCCGCGAGACGTTGTTCCAGCACAGCCAGCTTTTCACGGGTGCGCAGTAAAACCTGCGTCTGAACGTCAAACTCTTCGCGATTGACTAAATCCATACGGCTGAACTGCGCCTGTAATACCTGACGGATTTTTTTTTCGGCATCTTCACCAAACTCACGGATCCCTTTAGGCATAGATTCGTGAACCTGGCGGGCAATTTGTTCAATTTTTTTCGGGTCAATCATGATTATTCCTTTTCTCGAAGGAGGTGCTTTCCCTTAGTGTAATCGCTGACGCCGTTTCTATAAACCATCAGTGGCACTAATTGGCCAATCCGCAGGATTGCTCTGCTCATTTATTGGCGCTATAGTTGTTTTGCTTATTCTCAGGGCGGGGTGAAAGTCCCCACCGGCGGTAAACCACGGAATATAGGAAGAATCATAATCTCTTCCATGTGGAAGCCCGCGAGCGCTCAATCCTTCGGGGTTAGAGGTCAGCAGATCCGGTGTAATTCCGGGGCCGACGGTTAAAGTCCGGATGGGAGAGAGTAACGATTCAAGCCGGGCACAACATTGTCCGCTGCGTTATTTTTTATAACTGTAGCACGCCATGCGGCTGCCGCAGCTAGCCTCCTCAAGACGCCCTGATTCTGGTAATCCACATACAAAACATGAGGTTATTTTTACCATGAATCAGACCCTACTTTCCGAATTCGGTACATCAGCTGAACGTGTTGAGCGTGCTCTTGACGCCATGCGTAACGGTGTTGGTGTGTTAGTACTGGATGACGAAGATCGTGAAAACGAAGGCGATTTAATCTTTGCCGCTGAAAACATGACTGTTGAGCAAATGGCGCTGACCATTCGTCACGGCAGCGGAATTGTCTGCCTCACCATGAACGAAGACAGCCGTAAAAAGCTGGACTTGCCGATGATGGTTGAGAACAACTCCAGCCCGTACCAGACGCCTTTCACCGTGACGATTGAAGCGGTTGAAGGCGTGACCACCGGGGTTTCTGCCGCTGACCGCATCACGACTATCCGTGCGGCAATCAAAGACGGCGCAAAACCTTCTGACCTGAACCGCCCTGGGCATATCTTCCCGCTGCGCGCGCAGGCAGGCGGCGTGCTGACCCGCGGCGGTCACACAGAGGCGTCCATCGATCTGGCGACACTGGCTGGCCTGAAGCCTTTCGGTGTGCTGTGTGAACTGACCAATGACGATGGCAGCATGGCGCATGCGCCTGAGGTCATTGTCTTTGCCCGTCAGCATAATATGCCGGTGGTGACCATCGCCGATCTGGTGGCTTATCGCCAGGCGCAGACCCGTCAGGCAAGCTAAATATAGACCGATCGTGCTTAACAGAAAGGCCGCTTATGCGGCCTTTTGCTTTTGAATCCTGCAATTTGTCTTTGGCACAATTTACCCCCTTTCTTCTTTTGATTTTTCTCATCAAATTTATTGAACATCTCCTTCATGGTTATCCGGCTGTAACCCGTAATCAAAAAGAGTACCGTAATGACATCACGCGGAGGCTGCTTTCGGCCCGCTCACTTTTATTTGCGGTAAGGAATTTATGATGACAACTCAACGTATGCCCGCACTTTTCTTAGGCCACGGCAGCCCGATGAACGTGCTGGAAGACAACATTTATACTCGTGCCTGGCATGCGCTGGGTGAATCATTGCCACGGCCAAAAGCGATTCTGGCGGTTTCTGCTCACTGGTTCACTCGCGGAACCGCAGTGACGGCGATGGAAAACCCGCGCACCATTCACGACTTTGGGGGTTTTCCGCAGGCACTGTTCGATAAACGTTATCCGGCACCAGGTTCACCGGCGCTGGCGAAACGGGTGCAGGAATTGCTCAGCCCGGTGAATGTGATGGCCGATACCAGCGAGTGGGGTTTTGACCACGGTACCTGGGGCGTGCTGATCAAGATGTATCCGGATGCCGATATCCCGGTTATCCAGCTGAGCATCGATGGCACGCAGCCGCCGGAATATCACTATGAGTTAGGCAAGAAACTGGCGATTCTGCGTGACGAAGGCGTGATGATTGTTGCCAGCGGGAACGTGGTGCATAACCTGCGCATGGTGAAATGGGACGGCAATGGCGAACCTTATCCGTGGGCGATTGCGTTCGAGAAATATGTGAAAGATAACCTGAGCTGGAAGGGCGATGCGAAAGATCATCCTCTGGTGAAGTTTATGGAACATGAAGGCGGCGCGTTATCGAATCCGTCTCCGGATCACTATCTGCCATTGCTGTATATTTTAGGCGCGTGGGATGGTGCGGAGCCAATTACTCAGCCGACTGACGGGATCGTAATGGGATCGCTTTCTATGCTTTCTGTTCAGGCAGGATAAAACATGAAAACAAAAGGATAATGAATTTCTTCATTATCCTTTTTTACGCGGTTTATCCGACAATCGTATGCGGATAGAAACGTGACAGATCCTGCGTGATCAGCGCTTTATCTTCGCGGATGCCGATACCGCAAGGTTGATCGTTGACCAGCCAGCTGCCGATCAGAGTATAACTGCCTTCAAACACCGGCAACGGATGGAACTGCTGCACGATCATGCCTTCTGCGCCATACGGGCCTTCAACGCTCGCCACTTCCTGACCTTTTTCGATCACTTTGATGTTAGCGCCTTCGCGTGAAAACAGCGGCTTCACGACGTAGTGATCCAGTTCAGGATGCGGGTCTTCGGCAAAATACGCCGGCAGCAGATTCGGATGATCCGGGAACATTTCCCATAAAAGTGGAAGCAGGGCTTTATTCGACAGAATGGCTTTCCAGGCGGGTTCCAGCCAGCGCACACCGGCATCTTCCAGCTTGGTGGCGAACACTTCACGGAACATGAACTCCCACGGATACAGCTTGAACAGGTTAGAAATGACCTGATCCTGCGTATCGGTGAATTGCCCGCGCTCGCCCAGACCAATTTCCTCGATAAACAGGAACTCGCTGGCCAGTTCGGCTTCCAGCGCGCAGTCCTGCAAATATTGCACGGTCCCGCGATCTTCTTCGGTGTCCTGACAGCAAGCGATATGCAGCAGAGAAAAACCATGTTCGTTTTTCAGCTCGGCAAAACGCTCGATCAGTTTTTCCTGCAAACTGTTGAACTGGTCAGCATCCTGAGTCAGGTTGCCCGCCGCGATTTGATCTTCCAGCCACAGCCACTGGAAAAAGGCCGCTTCATACAAAGAGGTCGGCGTATCGGCGTTATTTTCCAGCAGCTTAGGCGGATTCACTCCGTCGTAAGCCAGATCCAGACGTGAATACAGTGAAGGTTGTTGTGTGCGCCATGAACTACGGACAAAGTCCCAGACGTGTTTCGGGATCTGGAATTTCGCCATCAGTTTGTCGTCATTCACCACGCGCTCAACCACTTTCAGGCACATCTGGTGAATGTCAGCGGTGGCGTCTTCAATCTCTTCAATCTGCGCCAGAGTAAACTGGTAATACGCATCTTCACACCAGTAAGGCTCGCCATACATGGTGTGAAAATTGAAGCCAAACTCCGTGGCTTTTTCGCGCCAGTCCGGGCGCTCATTAATGGCTAAACGTTTCATCGGTATCTCTTAGCCACCCATGCTGCGGCCAGGGCTGCGTGTCGCGGCAGAAGAGCTGCGTTGCATCGAGGTTTGTTTGGCAACGCTGTCGCCAAAACCGCCACGGGTGATGGTGTTGGTAACGGCAGGTTTTGGTGCCATCGCCGTTTTAGGTACATTCATGGTACGGCCACCGGCAGTCGCAGGACCGTAGTTTTTACCGGTCGCATCCACGAATTTACCGTTTGCCGGGCTGGCAGGATTTTTTGAGCTGAACAGAGGCTGTTGCGCGTAGCCGCCACCGCTCATCATGCGTCCCATCATATAACCGGCCATCAGCGGCATCCACATGCTGCCACCGCTGCTCTGGTTTTCAGCTGTCGCAACACCTGCCTGAGCAGGAGCCTGAGTACACTGACCTTCGCCAAATTCAGCAATACAGTCTTCACGGCTGGCATATTTCGGCGCAGTTTTTGCCGCTTCCTGTTTGGCTGCATCGTAGGCGGCGACACATTGTGCGCTACCTGACGGATTGGCTTTCGAGCAGTCGTCCGCGTTCTGATACAGAGAAACTGTTTCGTCGGTTTTCTCGCAGCCGGCCAGCATAAAGACCGCACTGACTGCCAGAGCGACAGGAGTGATCCGAGAGCTACGCCATGATTTACGGAAGGTAGCTAAGTTGACTTGTTGTGTCCGTTTCATCGTTCTTATCCCATGTGTAGGGCTTTTTTGCCCTTTCCCAGTAGGGCCTAAGAATAGGGGAAAGTTGGTTAATGTTAAAGCAGCGACAGGCAATTGTTACGAGACTTTACAGAGCGGCGTGACACAGGCAAAAAAAAGCAGCCTTTTCAGGCTGCTTTAGTCGAAATTCGGGGGGCTTTTCAGGATCAGTTCTGGAAAGGATTACCGCTTTTCTTCGTGGTGTTCGCAGAGGTCGTTGCACTGGCTTTTTGAGCGCGTGGTGCAGGTGCTGCTGCGGTTTTGTTACCGTAACCGTCTGCTGCTGCATCCTGGTCTGGTGTTTCCGGCGCAACCTGATCAGGTGCAGTCGGAACCGGTTTGCCCAGAGCACCGTTCAGTGCCAACAGGTCGCTTTCGTTCAACGTACCCAGCGCTGATTTGATGTTCAGCTGATTGATCAGATACGTGTAACGTGCGCTGGAAAGCTGTTGTTTGGCGTTATACAGCGTGGTTGTCGCATCCAGCACATCAACGATAGTACGGGTACCCACCTGATAACCGGCTTCCATCGCATCTAAAGAACTCTGAGCAGAAACAACGGCTTGTTTATACGCGTTGATGCTGCTGATTGAGGCAGAGATGTTGTTGAAGGAAGAACGAACGGTCTGAACAACGCTGCGATGAGCACTTTCCAGCTGTTCGCTGGCGCCCACAAAGTTGTACTGAGCTTGTTTGACCTGAGAGGTCACCGAGCCGCCGCTGTACAGTGGCAGAGAGAAGCTCAGACCAATTTTGTTCTGGCCTGCATCGGCATCCTGATAGCTCGAAGCGCCACCCGTTTTATCGCCGTGATACTTGGTATTGCTGATGCCGGTAGAAGCAGTCAGGTCCACCGTTGGCATGTGGCCGGTCTCCGCATAACGGATTTGCTCACGTGCCAGATCCTGTGACAGACGCGCAGACAGCAAGCTCAGGTTGCGGCTTTCTGCTTCTTTCAACAGGGTTGAGACCGGTTGCGGACGCGTGGTGTTGAAGTTGTCGACATTCAGGGAAGACAGTTGCGGATAATACATACCGGTAACCTGACGCAGGGATTCGAGTGCGTTATCCAGGTTATTACGGGCAGTCACTTCGTTGGCCAAAACGGTGTCGTATTGTGAACGGGCGTTCTGCACATCGGTAATCGCGACCAGACCCACGTTAAAACGCTGAGTGGTTTGATCCAACTGGCGGTAAATAGCCTGTTTCTGCGCTTCGGTATAAGAGAGTGAATCGATCGCACTCAAAACGTTGAAATATGCCGTAGCGGAATTCAGGATCAGAGACTGCTGATCGGTCTGATATGACACATCCTGAATACCGGCAGTTTTTTCCTGCAAGGTCAGGGCGCGCCATTTTGACATATCGAAAATGGTCTGCGTTAATTGCAGACTGGCACTGCCAACATCGCTGTTAACGCCATTGGCATCACGATATCCATTGGTATATCCATAATCCGCACCCAAACCGAGTTGCGGTAATAAAGGACTGCGGCTTTCGTTGATTTTTTCGAATGCAGCATCCCGGTCAGCAGCAGATTTGCGCAGGTCCGGGTTACTTGTCCTGGCTTGCTGATAGACCTGCATCAGGTTTTCGGCCTGGCTTATCGTACTGAAGCCGCCCAGGCTGAGTCCGATGAGAAGGGGGAGCAGTTTCTTCATTTGCATTCCTTGTTGTGCAGCAATGTTGTTATGTATGGTGGCGCTGTCAAATTACCAATAGACGCGGATTCTAGCAGAGTCAGGCTAACGGGTTGGTTGGCTTAACGTGCCTTCCCGACTGAATGAGCCTAAATCTATCACAAACAACCTTGATTATTATTAACGCATTTTCATCAAATTGACCTCAAAGGGCGATAAATTACCTTTAAGAGGGATAAGGAAACATTCCATGTCTTCATTTAAACGGTCACCGGTTACTTTCGGCAAAGATGATGTAGAAATTATTGCACGTGAGACGCGATATAAAGGTTTTTTTTCTATTATTGCATATCGGTTTCGCCATCGGCTGTTTAATGGGGAAATGAGCGGTGAAGTTGTGCGCGAAGTTTTCGAGCGCGGACATGCGGCGGTACTCTTACCTTATGATCCGAAACGGGATGAAGTGGTGCTTATCGAGCAGATCCGTATCCCTGCACTGGATTCCAGTGATACCCCTTGGCTTCTGGAGATGGTCGCCGGTATCATTGAAGAGGGCGAGACAGTCGAAGATGTCGCCCGCCGCGAAGCACTCGAGGAAGCGAACATTGTGGTGAAGCGTTGCAAACCGGCTCTGAATTACCTGGCAAGTCCGGGCGGAACCAGCGAGCGCCTTTCTATTATGGTCGGTGAAGTCGATGCCACGACGGCAGAAGGAATTCACGGTCTGGAAGCAGAGAATGAAGACATCCGGGTACATGTGGTGAGCCGCGAACAGGCCTACCGCTGGGTGGAAGAAGGAGCGATAGACAATGCGGCGTCAGTGATTGCCCTGCAATGGCTGCAGCTGCACCATGAATCCCTGAGAAAAGAGTGGGCCAAATAATGATTAAGCGCTATACCCCTGATTTCCCTGAAATGATGAGATTGTGCGAAACCAATTTTGCACAATTGCGCCGTTTAATGCCACGCACCGATGAGCCTGGTGAAACCGTGACATATCAGGTGAGTAGCGCGACGTATTGCCTGACGATCCTCGAATCAACGCGTTATACCTCGCTGGTGGAAATAAAACAGACGGCTCCGGCTGTCAGCTACTGGAGCCTGCCTTCGCTCACCGTTCGTCTGTATCACGATGCGATGGTGGCCGAAGTGTGTGCAAGTCAGCAGATCTTTCGTTTCAAAGCACGCTATGATTACCCTAATAAAAAGTTGCATCAGCGTGATGAAAAGCATCAAATTAACCAGTTCCTGGCGGATTGGCTGCGTTATTGCCTTGCGCACGGAGCGATGGCAATTCCGGTTTGTTAGACAGACTTCAATAACAAAGGAAACGATTTGGAAAGCCTGTTTACACTGCCTTTGGTGAATGGGGCCAAAGTCAGGATTCTACAGATTACTGATACCCATCTCTTTGCCGGCGAAGATGAAACGTTGTTAGGCGTGAATACGTTTAACAGCTATCGCGCAGTGCTGGATGCGATTAAAGCCCAGCAGCGCGAAGTCGATATTATCGCGGCAACCGGTGACCTTGCTCAGGATCAGTCCGTGGAAGCCTACCATCAGTTTGCCCGCGGCATCTGCGAGCTGACCGCGCCTTGCGTCTGGCTGCCAGGTAACCATGATTTTCAGCCAGCGATGGTCAATGCCTTGCAGGATGCGGGCATTAACCCTTCCAAGCATGTTCTTCTCGGTGAGCACTGGCAGATAGTCCTGCTCGATACGCAGGTTTTTGGCGTGCCTCACGGCGAGCTGAGTGAGTATCAGCTGGAATGGCTGGTGCGCTGTCTGGAAGCGTATCCCGATCGTTTTACCTTGCTGATGCTCCATCACCATCCGCTGCCTTCCGGCTGCACGTGGCTGGATCAGCACAGCCTGCGTAATGCGCATATGCTGGCGAACACGCTGGCGAATTACCCGAAAGTGAATACGCTTTTGTGCGGTCATATCCATCAGGAACTGGATCTCGACTGGTATGGACGTCGTCTTTACGCGACGCCATCGACCTGCGTACAGTTCAAACCGCATTGCACTAATTTCACAATTGATACCGTTGCGCCGGGCTGGCGCTATCTTGATTTATATCCGGATGGCCGTGTGGAAACTGAAGTCTTCCGTCTGGAAACCAGTGAGTTTCATCCTGACACGGAGTCGGACGGCTACGAATGAACACCTTACTTTATCTGCACGGATTTAACAGTTCGCCCAACTCAGCCAAAGCCACGTCTTTAAAAAACTGGCTGGCGGTTAATCATCCTCATATTGATATGGTTATCCCGCAGCTGCCGCCTTATCCGGCGGATGCGGCTGAGCAACTGGAAACGCTGGTTATCCAGAATGCCGGTAAAAAACTGGGGATTGTCGGCTCGTCACTTGGCGGGTATTACGCCACCTGGTTGTCACAATGTTTTGCCGTACCGGCGGTGGTGGTGAACCCGGCGGTCAAGCCGTATGAGCTGCTGATCGACTTCCTCGGGCAAAACGAGAACCCCTACACCGGACAGCAATATGTGTTAGAGTCACGCCACGTTTACGATCTGAAAGTGATGCAGGTCGAACCGCTGGAGTCGCCGGATTTACTCTGGTTACTGCAGCAAACGGGCGATGAAATTCTCGATTACCGTCAGGCTGTGGCGTATTACACCACCTGTCGCCAGACGGTCGAACCCGAAGGAAATCATGCATTTGTCGGCTTTGAGCGTTATTTTTCGCCGATTGTAGATTTCCTTGAGCTGGCCGCAGACTAACATCGTCAGGGTGATTTTATCCCCGGATTTATCGCGTCTGCTTGCTGCCAGTCCTGATACCCGCCCAAATAATGTATCGTTAGCCCACAAACCTATGAGCCACGAATAATCAACGATGAGCCAATCAACTTATAACGCGGATTCCATAGAGGTCCTCAGCGGACTCGAACCGGTGCGCCGCCGTCCGGGCATGTATACCGATACCACCCGGCCAAACCATCTCGGCCAGGAAGTCATTGATAACAGCGTGGATGAGGCATTAGCCGGTCACGCAAAACGCATCGAAGTGATCCTTCACGAAGATCAGTCTCTTGAAGTCATCGATGATGGCCGTGGTATGCCCGTGGATATCCACGCGGAAGAAGGCGTCCCGGCGGTCGAACTGATTTTTTGTCGTCTGCACGCAGGCGGTAAATTCTCGAATAAAAACTACCAGTTCTCCGGCGGCCTGCACGGCGTGGGGATTTCGGTGGTCAACGCCTTATCCAAACGCGTCGAAGTGGCGGTAAAACGCGGCGGCGAAGTGTATGAAATGGCGTTTGAAAACGGCGATAAAGTGCAGGATTTGCACGTCACCGGCACCTGCGGTAAGCGTAATACCGGGACCAGCGTACATTTCTGGCCGGACGGCAGCTTCTTCGACAGCCCGCGTTTTTCGGTCAGCCGCCTCAGCCATTTGCTGAAAGCCAAAGCCGTACTGTGTCCTGGCGTTGAAATCCTGTTCAAAGACAAAGTGAATAACACCGAGCAACGCTGGTGTTATGAAGACGGTCTGACTGACTACCTGATGGAAGCGGTTAACGGCCTGATTACCCTGCCTGAAAAAGCGTTCGTCGGTAACTTTGCCGGTGATACTGAAGCGGTCGACTGGGCATTGTTGTGGCTGCCGGAAGGCGGCGAACTGCTGACAGAAAGCTACGTGAACCTGATCCCGACCATGCAGGGCGGTACACACGTCAACGGTCTGCGTCAGGGGCTGCTGGACGCCATGCGTGAGTTCTGCGAGTTCCGCAATATCCTGCCGCGCGGCGTGAAGCTGTCTGCGGAAGATATCTGGGAACGCTGTGCCTATGTGCTGTCAGTGAAAATGCAGGATCCGCAATTCGCCGGTCAGACTAAAGAACGTCTGTCTTCACGTCAGTGTGCGGCGTTTGTTTCCGGTGTGGTGAAAGATGCGTTCAGTCTGTGGCTGAACCAGAACGTTCAGGCGGCAGAACAGCTGGCTGAAATGTGCATTTCCAGCGCCCAGCGTCGTCTGCGTGCAGCGAAAAAAGTCGTGCGTAAGAAACTGACCAGCGGCCCTGCGCTGCCGGGCAAACTGGCGGACTGTACGTCGCAGGATCTGAACATGACCGAACTGTTCCTGGTGGAAGGGGATTCCGCAGGCGGTTCTGCCAAACAGGCTCGTGATCGTGAATATCAGGCGATCATGCCGCTCAAAGGTAAGATCTTAAATACGTGGGAAGTCTCTTCCGATGAAGTGCTGGCCTCTCAGGAAGTGCACGACATTTCTGTGGCGATCGGCATCGATCCAGACAGCGAAGATCTGACCCAGCTGCGTTACGGCAAAATCTGTATCCTTGCGGATGCGGACTCCGACGGCTTACACATTGCCACGTTGCTGTGCGCGCTGTTTGTCCGTCACTTCCGGTCCCTGGTACGCGGTGGTCATGTGTATGTGGCGATGCCGCCTTTATACCGTATCGATCTGGGCAAAGAAGTATTCTATGCGCTGGACGAGCAGGAAAAAGAAGGCGTGCTGGATCAGCTGAAACGCAAGAAAGGCAAACCGAACGTACAGCGCTTTAAAGGTCTGGGCGAAATGAACCCGTTGCAGTTGCGCGAAACGACGCTGGATCCGAACACCCGTCGTCTGGTGCAGTTGACGATCGATGAAGAAGATATCGATCAGACGCTGCGCATGATGGACATGTTGCTGGCCAAGAAGCGTTCTGAAGATCGCCGTAACTGGTTGCAGGAAAAAGGCGACACCGCCGAACTGGACGTCTGATCCTTTTTCTTTCGTTGCACCTATAAAAAATGCCGGACGCTTTGCAGCTCCGGCATTTTTGTTTTCTGATCTGCACTGATACTTCTCTGCGCAGATTTTACGATTACGCTTTTTCGATAATATGGATCACGACATCCAGCACGTCGGCTTTGATGTTTTCGCGGTGCTTGTCCATATGTTCAGCCTGCTGATGCGCTTCGAGATGCGCCAGACTTTCCCAGTCTTCCAGCATAAAGATGGAATCAGGGACCGTTTTACGCCACGGGATCTGACCGTTGAAATCAACGTAAGGCTCATAACGGTGACAGCCTTTCTCTGCCAGAACGCTTGGCAGCAGGGCTGTGATTTTTTCCATAACCGAATCGCGACGACCTGGTTTTACTTTGATTTCAGCAATAACAGTGATCATAAAAACCTCTTTCCCGGGTGACCTTCAACCTTAAGCCTGACCGAATACATTTTCAAGGTGAGCACGGTAGCGCGCAAAATCACCTTCCACATCAGGCTGTTTAATCACGTCGTTACACATAAAAGTCGGCAAAGTATCGAGGCCGATAAACTGGTTAGCTTTGTGCTGAGCCATGTAAACGCCGTCAACCCCAACGCCGTGGAAGAACTGCTCTTTATCTTCGAACGCTTCCAGCGGAGCATTCCAGGTCACGGAAAGCATGTAGCATTTACCCTGCAACAGGCCGCCGGAACCGTATTTTTTCGAGTCATCAGAACGGGTACGGCCATCGCTGGCGTACAGTTTGCCGTGACCTTCGGTGAACACTTCATCGACGTATTTTTTTAGCGTCCACGGCATCCCCATCCACCAGCCTGGTTGCTGATAAATGATGGCATCCGCCCACAGATAGCTTTCGATTTCGGTCTGCACGTCATAACCGTCTTCCAGCACAGTCACACGCACATCGTGGCCTTTGTCGCGCAGGAAGCTGGTAGCAACTTCGGTCAGACTGTTGTTCAGTGCGCCTTTAGAGTGGGCAAATGTTTTGCCGGCATTGATAATCAGGATATTGCTCATGAGTTTCCCTCAATTAGAATTCTGGTGGTCAGGCTGTTATCACGTAGTGTACTTAACTCTGCGCCGCAGAAAAATGTGATATAGCGCACAAGACTATTGACTCAGATGCAATAATTGAAGAAACGTCACGACAATTTAATCCTTCTTTTGTGAAAAAATGGCTGAAAAAAGAGCCATAAACACAGCAACTGTGACAGCCATACGGCAGATGATGTACTATCGCGAACATCATTGCCCTGCAAAAGTCGCCTCAGCGCGCCAGCGGGTGCAAGCTTCCTTAATTTCCAAAACGATAACGCCACGGGTCTGAGGATTAAACATCAATGAGCGAAATGACTCATGACGGAACAGAGCGTTTAGCACTGCACACGTTTACTGAGAACGCCTATCTCAACTATTCCATGTACGTCATCATGGACCGCGCGCTGCCGTTTATCGGTGACGGGCTCAAGCCGGTACAGCGCCGTATTATTTATGCGATGTCCGAGCTCGGCCTGAGTAATAACGCCAAATTCAAAAAATCCGCGCGTACCGTCGGTGACGTGCTGGGTAAATACCATCCGCACGGCGACAGCGCCTGTTACGAAGCCATGGTGCTGATGGCGCAGCCATTCTCTTACCGTTATCCGCTGGTTGACGGACAGGGGAACTGGGGCGCGCCGGATGATCCGAAATCCTTCGCCGCGATGCGTTATACCGAATCGCGACTGTCGAAATATGCCGACGTTCTGTTACGTGAGTTAGGGCAGGGAACGGTCGATTACGTGCCGAACTTTGACGGCACCATGCAGGAGCCGAAAATGCTGCCTGCGCGTCTGCCGAATATTCTGCTCAACGGCACCACCGGTATTGCAGTCGGGATGGCGACGGATATTCCGCCGCATAACATCCGTGAAGTGGCCGCCGCTGCGGTCGCGCTGCTGGAAAAACCGAACAGCTCGCTGGAAGATTTGCTGGAATTCGTTCAGGGGCCAGATTTCCCGACCGAAGCCGAAATCATTACGCCACGCAATGAAATCCGCAAAATGTACGAATCGGGCAAAGGCTCGGTGCGTATGCGTGCGGTCTGGCATAAAGAAGACGGCAGTGCGGTGATCACCGCATTACCGCATCAGGTTTCCGGCGCCAAAGTGCTGGAACAAATTGCCAACCAGATGCGTGCCAAAAAGCTGCCGATGGTCGAAGATCTGCGTGATGAATCCGATCACGAGAACCCGACCCGTCTGGTGGTGGTACCGCGCTCGAATCGTATCGATCTTGATCAGGTGATGAATCACCTGTTTGCGACCACCGATCTGGAACGCAGCTACCGCATCAACATGAATATGATCGGCCTCGATCACCGTCCGCAGGTGAAAGGGCTGCTGGAAATTCTGACGGAATGGCTGGCTTACCGTCGCGATACTGTACGCCGTCGTCTGAACTACCGCCTCGATAAAGTCCTGAAACGCCTGCATATCCTCGAAGGTTTGCTGACGGCGTTCCTCAATATTGATGAAGTCATTCACATCATCCGTACTGAAGACGAGCCGAAACCGGTGCTGATGCAACGTTTCGAGCTGTCAGACACTCAGGCAGAAGCAATCCTCGAGTTGAAATTACGTCATTTGGCGAAACTCGAAGAAACCAAAATTCGTGGCGAGCAGGATGAACTGGCGAAAGAACGCGATCAGTTGCAGGCGCTTCTGGCTTCTGAACGTAAACTCAGCACGCTAATCCGCAAAGAAATTCAGGCCGATGCCGAATCCTTTGGTGATGAGCGCCGTTCGCCAATCACTGAACGTGAAGAAGCTAAGGCGATGAGTGAGCACGATTTCATTCCGTCCGAGCCGGTCACGATTGTGTTGTCCGAATCAGGCTGGGTGCGCAGCGCTAAAGGTCATGATATCGATGCTTCCGGTCTGAGCTACAAAGCCGGTGACAGTTTCCGTGCCGCAGCGAAAGGCAAGAGCAATCAGCCTGTGGTGTTTATGGACTCCACAGGCCGCAGTTATGCGCTTGATCCCACCACGCTGCCATCGGCGCGCGGTCAGGGTGAACCGCTGACCGGTAAACTGACGCCGCCGCCGGGCGCGACCATTGAACACGTGCTGATGGCTGCTGACGATCAAAAGTTACTGATGGCTTCTGATGCGGGTTATGGTTTCGTTTGTACCTTCAACGATTTAGTGGCCAGAAACCGTGCCGGTAAAGCGATGATCTCCCTGCCGGAAAATGCGAAAGCCTTCGCGCCAATGGAGCTTCATGGCGCTGATGACATGTTGCTGTCGATCACTGCCGCGGGCCGTATGCTGATGTTCCCGGTGGCTGATTTGCCGCAACTGTCGAAGGGCAAAGGTAACAAAATTGTTTCAATCCCTTCTGCGCAGGCAGCAAGTGGCGAAGATAAACTACAATGGCTGCTGGTGTTAGCACCGCAAACGTCGATTATCCTGCACGTGGGCAAACGTAAGCTGGTTCTGCGTCCCGAAGATTTGCAGAAATTCCGCGCTGAACGTGGCCGCAAGGGAACCCTTCTGCCACGCGGCCTGCAACGTATCGACCGGGTAGAGGTCGATGCGCCTGCACGTACCCCAGGTGGTGACAGCGAAGAATAAGACCGCTGTTGACCCCATAAAGTCAGGGCACATTTGTGCCCTGAACTCTTTTTGAGGGAAAGCAGGGGCCTGAGACTGTTGTGCAGTGCAAAGATTTTACATTTGTATCAATAAAACCGTTGTGCCCTGCTGAATGAGGCTTGAGAATAGTTCACCTCACAGGGAGCGAAACTGCACAGGTTTCTTACCGGCTTCGGCTGTAGTTTTAAGAGGATGTTATGTTATTTATTTTGCGTCTGATTATCGTGGTGGTTTACTCGATTCTGGTCTCTGTTTTTGGTTGTATTTATTGTCTTTTCAGTCCGCGAAACCCGAAACATGTGTCGACTTTCGGTAAGCTGTTTGGTCGTCTGGCACCGGTATTTGGCCTTCGTGTTGAAAAACGTATTCCTGCAGAAGCCGTGAATAACGGCAACTGTATTTATATTGCCAACCATCAGAACAATTACGACATGGTGACGGCGTCGTCCGTTGTCATGCCAAGAACGGTGACCGTGGGCAAGAAAAGCCTGGCCTGGATCCCGTTCTTTGGTCAGCTTTACTGGCTGACGGGCAACCTGCTGATTGACCGTGATAATCGCGCCAAAGCCCACGGTACGATTTCTCAGGTAGTGACCCAGATTAAGAAAAAGAATCTGTCGATCTGGATGTTCCCGGAAGGCACCCGCAGCCGTGGCCGTGGCCTGATGCCTTTTAAAACTGGCGCTTTCCATGCTGCCATTGCGGCCGGCGTGCCGATTGTGCCGATTTGCGTATCGAATACCAGCAACAAGGTAAAGTTAAATCGCTGGTCAAACGGTCTGGTGATTGTCGAAATGCTTCCACCAATCGACACCAGCGGTTATACCAAAGAGCGCCTGCGCGAACTGTCCGAGCATTGTCGTCAGATCATGGCGGACAAAATTGCCGAACTGGATGCCGAAGTCGCCCAACGCGAAGCTGCTGCAAAAAAATAAAATTCAGTTGATACCACTTTTCCCGCTGCCATTGATGGCGGTGGGGCTAACAGCTCTAGATTTGTTTTCATGGAGAAAATATGTCACTCAGTCGTCGCTCGTTCCTGCAAGCCTCCGGCGTGGCTCTTGCCGCAGGTGCTCTGCCATTAAAAGCAGAAGCGAGTGGTTCGCAACCCGCATTGCCTGTTCCACCGCTGCTCGAATCGCGCCGTGGACAACCGCTGTTTCTGACTTTGCAGGCTGCTCACTGGTCATTCCTGGGTGGCGCAAAAGCGCCTGTCTGGGGCATCAATGGCATGTATCTTGGCCCGACGGTCAAAGTACACAGCGGTGATGACGTCAAACTGATTTACAGCAACCGTCTGGCAGAACCTGTATCAATGACCGTCAGCGGTCTGCTTGAACCGGGCACCTTAACCGGCGGCGCTGCGCGTCTGATGCAGCCGGGCGTTGACTGGTCTCCGGTATTGCCTATTCGTCAGGCAGCGGCTACCTGCTGGTATCACGCTAACACGCCAAACCGCATGGCGCCGCACGTCTATAACGGCTTGGCGGGGATGTGGATTGTTGAGGATGAAGTCAGCAAGAGCCTGCCATTACCGAATCACTACGGCGTGGATGATTTCCCGATTATCATTCAGGACAAGCGGCTGGATGGTTTCGGCGTACCGCAATATGACACTCCGGCTTCCGGCGGATTCTTTGGCGATACCATGCTGGTCAATGGCGTACAGAGCCCGTTCGTAGAAGTTTCGCGTGGCTGGGTTCGTCTGCGTTTACTGAATGCGTCGAATGCGCGCCGTTACGAACTGAGCATGACCGATAATCGCGCATTCCACGTCGTGGGTTCTGATCTCGGTTTCCTGCCTGCGCCGATGACGGTGAAACGTCTCTCTCTTGGTCCGGGCGAACGCCGCGAAGTGCTGGTGGATATGTCACAGGGCGAGGAAGTCTCGATTACTGCCGGTGAAGCCGCAGGCGTGATGGACAGACTGCGCGGCCTGTTCGAGCCTTCAAGCATTCTGGTATCAACTATCGTGCTGACCCTGAAACCGACCGGCCTGCTGCCGCTGGTGACGGATAATCTGCCGATGCGGTTACTGGCGGATCAAATCCTCACCGGTAACGTTGTCCGCACCCGCGACTTGCGTCTGGGTGACAGTGATCCTGGGATTAACGGCGCGTTGTGGGACATTAACCGTATTGACCTCACCGCGCAGCAAGGCACGTGGGAACGCTGGACGGTGCATGCAGATATGCCGCAGACGTTCCATGTTGAAGGCGTTTCCTTCCTTGTGAAAAGCGTCAATGGCGCCGCACCGCTGGTGGAGGATGCCGGATTCAAAGACACAGTGTGGGTGGACGGAGACGTCGAGCTGCTGGTGTATTTTAACCAGCCTTCCTATGAGCACTTCCCGTTCGTTTACCGCAGTGGCGCACTGGAACTGGCCGATCGCGGTTCTGCGGCCAATATGCTGGTGCAGCCTTCGGTGTAAGCGTTTATCGCGCAATAAAAAAACCCGCCTGGGCGGGTTTTTGTTTTTCTGCAATCTGAAACGGCTTACAGACCTTTTTCCGGATCCGGGCCCAGACGGTGCTCTTTATCCAGCTTGGTGACTTCCGCCAGTTCTTCCTTCTCCAGTTTGAAATCAAACACGTCGAAGTTTTCGCGGATGCGTTTTGGCGTCACGGATTTCGGGATAACAATCAGGCCGTTATCCAGATGCCAGCGGATGACAATCTGCGCAGGCGTCTTGTCATATTTCTCGGCCAGTTTCTGGATCAGTGGCTGATCAAACACGCCTTCGCCGCCTTGTGCCAGCGGACTCCAGGATTCAGTCGCAATGGTGTGCGTGGCGTTCCATGCGTGCAGCTGGCGCTGTTGCATCAGCGGGTGAAGCTCAATCTGATTCACCACCGGGAAAATGCCGGTTTCATCTTTCAGCTTCTGCAAATGCTGCAGCGGGAAATTACATACCCCGATGCTTTTCGCCAGACCTTCTTCTTTCAGTTTCAGCAGGGCTTTCCAGGCATCCACATAATGCCCCTGAGCCGGCTGCGGCCAGTGAATGAGATAGAGATCGACATAATCGGTTCTCAGTTTTTTAAGACTGGTTTCCAGCGCCTGTGGAGCGTTTAACTGATCGTCGTTCCACAACTTGGTGGTGATAAACAGCTCTTCACGGGGAACCAGATTGGCCGCAATCGCTTCGCCGACGCCTTCCTCATTCTTGTAAATCGCCGCTGTATCAATATGGCGATAACCGGTTTCAATCGCCGTTTTGACTGCGCTGGTGGCTTCCTGATTACTGGCTTTCCATACGCCAAGTCCTAACTGAGGCATCAGATTGCCATCGTGAAGTTTTATGATGGGTTGCGTTGCCATGAGTTTCTCCTTTCAGGGCAAAGTGCCCGCCGCAAAGCACGGGCACTGTGTAGGGATTGACGTTAAGTCTAGTAAACGAAACGGCATCTTGCTGAGCAGGCTACTTATATTCAGACAGGAAAGAGGCTTAAGCGTTCATATCCAGCACCACGCGGTAGCGCGCTTTCCCTTCGTGCAGATGCTCCACGGCATCATTTATTTTGCTCAGCGGGAAATGCTCAACCTGCGGCGTGATGTCATGGCGGGCGCAGAACGCCAGCATGTCGGCCAGACGTGAAGGTGAGCCGGTCGGTGAGCCGGACACTTCAGCCTGTTTGCTGATAAGCGCCATAACATGCAACGGTACCGCTTCCGGCACCACGCCGACAAAGTGCAGGCGGCCTTTAGGTGCCAGTGCGCCGATAATGGCGTCCCAGTCCAGCGAGGCATTGGCTGTCACCATTATGAAGTCCAGCTGACCGGCGATTTTCTTCAGCTCATCGCTGTCACGGGTGGCGATAACGCGGTGCGCGCCGAGTGAGATAGCTTCGTCACGTTTTGCCAGCGAAGACGTAAACGCGGTGACTTCGCAGCCCCAGGCGTTCAGGAAGCGCAGCGCCATGTGACCTAAACCACCGATGCCGATCACGCCAACGCGATGAGTCGGCAGCACGCTAAACTGCAACAGCGGGTTAAAGACGGTGATACCGCCGCAGAACAACGGACCGGCGCTGGTGATATCAACGCCTTCCGGCAACGGAATAGCCCACGCCCAGTGGCTGCGAATTTTGTCCGCGAAACCGCCGTGATGGCCGATGATGGTGGCTTCTACGTCATGACAAAGATGCTGATCGCCGGATATACACGGATGACAATGCATACAGCTGCCACGGTTCCAACCTACGCCCACAATCTGGCCGACTTTCAGCCCTTTGTTCTGCGCATGATTACCAATTTTGACGATTTTCCCGACCACTTCATGGCCCGGTACAAACGGATATTGGGTAATGCCCCAGTCGTTATTCAGCATGGATAAATCGGAATGGCAGACGCCGCAGTAATCAATGGCGACTTCGATTTCTTCATCCCCAATCGGGCCTGCGTCGAAAGCAAACGCTCCGAGTGGCTGGTTCGGGCCGGTAGCGGCCCAGGCGTTAAAGGTGTTTTCAGCAGCAACAGGTGCAGACATACAATCCTCCGAACTATCGGGTTAGATGAATAATGAGTAAAAATAAGGAGTTATCAGAATATATAACCGATGACCGGAACGCCGATCATGATTTGCGAATGAAAAGTGCGTTCATACAGACTAGCAGTTCATCGCGTTTATGCAGGTGTGTCCCCCTGCGGAAGGCGACATTAACTGTAAGAGAAAATTGGCAGCGGCATGATGCCCATTTCTGCCAGAGTCTTGCCTGTTTCTGCTTGTCTCTGTAGGAACGTAGGGGGTTATGGCAGAATCAGTGCCAGATTAATGAATATGTGGAGCGGAATGATGGAAAACGTGAACAGCCTGTGCGCCCGTATGGCGGCCAGAGTTGCACAACTCAGCGGAGACAAAAACCTCGTGCCGTCGGCGGTTCCGCAGGTGACGCTGATGTACACCACGCGTTACCATCCGCGCCAGCCGGTGTTGTACAATCCCGGCATTGTGATCCTTTTTCAGGGGAGAAAAGTCGGTTATCTGGGCAAGAAAACTTTCTCTTACGATCCGCACAATTATCTGATGCTGACCGTGCCACTGCCTTTCGAATGTGAAACCTTCAGCAGCCCCGAAGAGCCACTGGCCGGTATCCAGATCAGCATTGATAACCTGATGTTGCAGGATTTGCTGATGGATATGGGCGACGAAAGCGTGGTGCGTCAGAAAGAATCCTCTACAGGCATTAATTCCGGCGTGCTGGATGGCGATATTCTCTGTGCGACCGAGCGGCTGCTGGATGTCATGGATAAACCGCTGCACGCCCGCATTCTGGGGCCGAAAATTATCCGCGAAATTTTGTTCTTTATTCTGACCAGTGAGAATGGCGGGGCGCTCCAGGCGCTGGTTAACCGTCATACGCATTTCAGCCAGATTGCCAAATCACTGCGCCGGATTGAGGCGCAGTACGCCGATAATCTCAGCGTGGAAACGCTGGCCAGTGAAGTGAACATGAGTATTTCGGCGTTTCACCATAACTTCAAAGCAGTGACCAGCACCTCGCCGTTACAATATCTGAAAACCTATCGTCTGCACCGCGCACGTACATTGATGATTTATGATGGCGTGAAAGCCAGCGTGGCGGCGTTACAGGTGGGATATGAAAGTGCGTCCCAGTTCAGCCGGGAGTTCAAACGCTATTTTGGTGTCACGCCGAGTGACGAGATGGCGCGTCTGCGTGAAGGGAGTTCTGGTGTTCTGGCGCTAGCGGATGTGGCATTTAAGGCCTGAAACGGTCTGTTCTGAAAGGTTTCAGAAACGGCATTTACGTTTCTTCCAGATAACCAGCAGCGCACCGGCCAGACCGACGACCAGCAACAGAACCGGTAAAATCATCAGCCCCGCCATGACCTGATCTTCATGGCGTTTCACTATCGGAATGTGGCTCAGTGCGAAGCCCAGAGAAATCACTACCCCTACCCACAATATCGCGCTCAGCCAGTTAAAGAACTGAAAGCGGGCATTGTTCAGGCCGGATATTCCCGCCATTGTCGGCAATAGCGTCCGCACAAAAGCCAGAAAACGCCCGACCAGCAACGCCATCAACCCGTGCTGAATAAACATCTGATGCGCGCGCTGGTGATAATGCGCCGGAAGCTGCAACAGCCAGCCTTTGACCAGTTTGGTGTGGCCGAGCCACCGCCCCTGAATATAGCTCAGCCAGCAACCCAGACTCGCCGCAGTGACCAGAATAATCAGTGTAGGGATAAAGCTCATCACGCCTTTGGCGATAAGCGCCCCGGTCAGCAGCAGCAGGCTGTCACCGGGCAGGAAAGAGGCGGGCAGTAAGCCGTTTTCAAGAAACAGCGTGGCAAACAGAACGGCATAAATGACCCAGAGAAGATTCGGGTCGGCGAGCATACTGAAATCATGCTGCCAGAGCGCATGAAAAATGTCGCAAAGCACTGCCATATTCTGTCCTGTTTCTGTTCATTGAAAACTGTCGCTTGCCAGTGTAGCGCGGATCATCGACGGATATGTTGATCTGAGGACACTGTAAAAAAGACAGAAGGCTCCGGCATCAGTCACCCGGAGCTATAGAGAGCTTACAGATTATTATCATTTCGCGAATGAATATCCGCCGGTTACCTTACCGATCTGCGCGGCATGTCGCAATCTCCGTGGTTCAGGAAGCGTTTATCCGTTCAAAAGCCGTTGAAAGATCGGCAATCAGATCGTCACAGTTTTCCAGCCCGATATGCAGACGCACCAACGTGCCGGTAAAATCGACGGTTTCCGCCGGTCGGATAGCCTGAATCTCTTCCGGCTGATTGGCCAGAACCAGCGATTCGAAGCCGCCCCACGAATACGCCATGCTGAAATGTTCGAAGTGGTCGAGATAGTCAGACAGCTGCTGTTTGCTCAGGCGCTGTTTCAGCACGAAAGAGAACAGGCCGCAGCTGCCGGTGAAGTCCCGCTTCCAGAATTCATGCCCTTTGCTTGCGGGCAATGCCGGATGATTTACTGCTGCTACCTCCGGGCGCTCCGCCAGCCACTGCGCAATGCGGATACTGCTTTCGGCATGTTGTCTCAGGCGCACGCCCATCGTGCGCAATCCGCGACTCGCGACATATGCCGTATCGGCATCGACCATTTGCCCCATCAGATAAGAATGTTCGCGCAACTGCGCCCAGCAACGTTCATTAGAAACGGCGGTGCCAATCATCGCATCGGAATGCCCGACGATATATTTGGTGCCTGCCTGAATCGAAATATCGATATCAAATTCCAGCGCTTTAAACAGGATGCCCGCCGCCCAGGTGTTGTCGATCATAATGACAACATCGGGATTAACCGCACGCACGGCCTTCACCATCGCCGGAATGTCAGGGACTTCCATGGTGATAGAACCCGGCGATTCGAGGAACACCACTTTGGTGTCCGGTTGCATCAGTAAGCCCAGTTCAGCGCCGATATTGGCCGGAAAATAGGTGGTGGAAACGCCGAGTTTCTTCAGCACTTTTTCGCAGAAATCTTGTGTCGGTTCGTAAGCAGAACCGGCCACCAGAATGTGGTCACCGCTGCTGACGAATGACAGCACGGCATTGCTGACTGCCGCCGCGCCACAGGGATACAGCGCGCAGCCCGCGCCGCCTTCCAGCTCGACCATCGCCTGTTGCAGCGAGAAATGCGTAAGAGTGCCGCGACGTCCGTAAAACAGCTCGCCATTGGCGCGATTGGCGGTAGCATGTTTTTTATCCGCCACGGTTTCAAACACCAGAGATGACGCACGCTGGATCACCGCATTCACTGAGCCTTGCGTGAACTTCTTGTCCCGTCCGGCGCTGACCAGCGCAGTTTCAATTTTTTTAGACGACATAATCCGTATTTCACCCTGTTAGGTTGCGCGGCGCATTCTGGCATCCGCTGATATCTCATTAACTTAACATGATGAATTTATGGGATCAGGCTTTTGGGGGATGAATGAAAAAATTTCAGCCAACCGTGCCCGTTTCACACATAAAAAAAGCCCGTCATCACGACGGGCAAGGGAGAAATATGGCCTGGCGTCAGCCGGTATAGACGCCGAAGAGTTTGGGCAGGAACAGCGAAATAGTCGGGATATAGGTCACCAGCATCAGCACCACGAACAGCACGCAGTAGAACGGCATCATGGCTTTAACCACTTTTTCGATGCTCTGTTTACTGACTGCACTGGCGACAAACAGCACCGAGCCGACCGGCGGGGTAATAAGCCCGATCCCCAGATTCACCAGCATGATCATACCGAAATGTACCGGATCTATGCCGAGCGATAACACCACGGGTAACAGCACCGGTGTCAGGATCAGAATGATCGGTGCCATATCCATCAGCGTGCCGATCACCAGCAGCATGATGTTGATACACATGAGGATCACGTACTTGTTGTCGGAGATCGAGGTGAAGAATTCGGTGATGCGCATCGGTAACTGCATATAGGTCATTACCGCGCCAAAACTGGCGGCAAAGCCAATCAGGATCATCACGATACTGACGGTTTTGACCGTGCGGTACATCAGTTTCGGCAGTTCGTTCCACTTGTAATCGCGGTAGATAAACATGGTAACGAAGAACGACCATAAGCAGGCAATCGCCGCGGATTCCGTTGCGGTAAATATCCCGCTGAGAATACCGCCCATGATGATGACGACGGTCATCAGCCCCCACAGCGTGTCGATGAAAATCTTCAGCGCCTGACGGAACGGCACGCGTTCGCCTTTCGGATAGCCGCGCTTGTGGGCGAACACTACGCACATCACCATCAGTGTCAGACTGAGCAGTAAACCAGGCAGAATACCGGCGATGAACAGAGCGGCAATCGACACCGTACCGCCGGTTGCCAGTGAATAAATCACCGAGTTATGGCTTGGTGGCGTCAGGATCGCCTGCACCGAACCGCTGGCGGTCACCGCCGCTGCAAAGTCACGCGGATAACCTTTCTTCTCCATTTCCGGGATCATCACCGAACCAATTGACGCGGTATCTGCAACCGAAGAACCGGAAATCGCACCGAAAAAGGTCGAGGCCACAATGTTGACCAGCGACAGTCCGCCGCGAATAAATCCGACAAATATGTAGGCAAAACTGACCAGCCGGCGGGCGATCCCTCCTTCCGCCATGATCGCACCCGCCAGAATAAAGAACGGGATCGCCAGCAGTGAAAACTTGTTCACGCCGTTGGTCAGTTGGATCATCAGTGCTTCGAATGGCAGATCAATCCACCAGGCCCCCGCCAGTGCACTCAGCCCGACGGCATAGGCGACCGGTACGCCAATCGCCAGCATGACAGCCAGCGTTAACAGCAAAATTACGGCATCCATATCAGGCTCCCGGTCAGGCGTCAGAATTGCCCAGCATCACCACAGGACGCTGATGCTGCGGTCCGGCAATGATCTGCTCAATGATGAATAACAGCGTCAGCGCAGAACCTACCGGCAACGGCAGATAGGTTTGTCCGGCGGTCAGTAGCGGGAATTCCGCCACCGGCTGTTGCCAGAGCTCACTGCACAATTGCAGGCTGTACCAGAAAATAAATACGCTTATCGCCAGCATCATCAGGTCAGAAAGCAGCGCGGCGAATTTTTTCAAGGCAGGTGGCAAACGGTCAGTGACCATCGCAACCACAATATGCGAACCCGCGCGGTAACTTACGGCGGCACCGATAAAGGTGAAGGTCACCATGCACAGAATGGCGATAGGCTCAGGCCATGAAAGGGCGCTGTTCATCACGTAACGGGCGAAGATCCCGACCGGGATCACCGCCACCATCAGCAGCAACGCAATTCCGGCAAGCCACATCGCGCAGCGGTAAAGAATGTCCATCAGGGTGTGATAACTCGAAACCATAAATCCCCCGGCGAAATAGCGGAAAGAGGCAGCCCGCAGGCTGCCGTTATCAGGCTTTACTTAACGTCAGCGATTTGTTGCATCAGTTCCTGATGGTCTTTGCCGAATTCATCACGGACAGATTGCGTGGCTTTGACATAGGTCGCAGGGTCGATCTCATAGAATTTCACGCCGCCTGCTTTCATTGTCGCCAGCGCTTTCTCGTTATAAGTTTTCCACAGTTCGCGCTGCTCATCCTGCGCTTCTTTCGCCAGTTTGAGGATTAACTGCTGATCTTCGGGTTTCAGCTTGTCCCATTTCACTTTTGAATACAGGAACAACTCAGGAATAATAAAGTGGCGGCTATAGGTGTAGTTTTTCACCACCGGCAGATAGTTGTGGGCGACAAACGTCGGCGGGTTGTTTTCGGTGCCATCGATAACGCCTGTTTGCATGCCGCTGAACACTTCACTGACACCCATCGCTACCGGGTTTGCGCCCATGGCTTTCAGCGTTGCTAATGCAATCGGGCTGCCCTGCACGCGGATTTTCATGCCGTGCAGATCTTCCGGTTTCACCACCGGCTCTTTGGTAATCAGATTACGCGTGCCGCCATCCATCCAGCCGAGGAACACCAGCCGGGAATTCGGATTGTTAGTGATCTTGTCACCGATCTCTTTACCGATCTGACCATCAAGCACTTTGTGCATGTGGTCTTCGTCGCGGAATATGTAGGGCAGGGTGAAGACGTTTATTTCCGGCAAAATCGAAGCGACCGGCGTCATTGATACACGAATGATGTCCAGCGCGCCGAGCTGTGCCTGCTCAATTTCCTGCTTTTCATCCCCCAGAACACCGCCAGGGAAAGTTTTAATTTCGAGGCGTCCGTCAGTTTGCTTTTGCAGCTTTTCGCCCATGTGCTGAACGGCGACGACGTTCGGATAACCTTGCGGATGCACGTCGGCAGCTTTCAGCGTTTGTGCGGACAGGCTGTGAGTAAATAATAGGGTCGCGGAACTCAGGCAAAGGCTGAGAAGTGCTTTTTGCATTTTCATCAGTTTGTCTCCAGGGTACTCAGTAAGGGAAAATAAATGAGAGCAAGTATCGAACCGGATAGACGTAGCAGGTTCATTTTGAAAAAATCTAAATAAGCTTTTAAATTATAGGGATACAGTGCATGCCGTTGAACGGTCTTTGCCTGTGGAAGCACCTTATCCTATTTTTTACTGCGCGGTATTTGAGCGTTATCACAAACTCATAACAAATGTAAAAAGCTGTTACTTAATATTTAAAACATTGTTTTGACTTGGGTAATGAAGCTCAGATGATTGATTTTCTGTATGATTTTTATAGAAAGTGTGATGAAGGTTAAATTGTTCATCTCTTGTACAAACACGAAAAACCTTGTCATCTGTCAATGACACGGCAGCCTCAAGACGCGACAATGTAAATAATAATGAGAACGACTATCAATTAGACCTTTTTCTTTGATATCATTCGGCGTTATTCATTCCTTCTACACACTGATTCTGGCTGGAGGCGACGCGTGAAAACGGCTCGCAATAAGATGAAAGAGGCGACCTCATTACTGATGTCGTTAATGTTGGTTGCTGGTCTGAGCGGCAACGCCATGGCTGCGCCTGCGACGCCGGCTGGACAAGCCGTCACTTCTGCGGCAGCTCAACCGGCAACGGCTGACAATCCTGCACCGGCCACTGGTGATGCAACGTCCGCACCGGTTATGCAACCGGTACCTGCCGAAGCGACCCCTGTCATTCCAACCGATTTGTCTGTTATGGGCATGTATCATCACGCGGATATCGTGGTGAAAACCGTTATGATCGGCCTGCTGCTGGCCTCCGTGGTGACCTGGGCGTTGCTGTTCAGCAAAGGCGCAGAAGTATTCACCGGTAAGCGCCGCATGCGCCGTGAGTTTGATGCGCTGTCTTCCGTCCGTACGCTGGACGAAGCCGCTGAACAAGCCGAAAGCTTCGCTGCCAGTAGCATCAGCGCGCAGATGATCCGCGATGCACAGAACGAACTCGAATTGTCTGCCGGTTCCACCGACAACAACGGCATCAAAGAGCGTACCGGCTTCCGCCTTGAGCGCCGCGTCAGCGCCGCTGGCCGTTACATGGGACGTGGCAACGGTATTCTGGCGACCATCGGGGCAATTTCTCCGTTCGTCGGTCTGTTCGGTACTGTCTGGGGCATCATGAACAGCTTCATCGGTATCGCGCAGACGCAGACTACTAACCTGGCCGTCGTGGCGCCGGGTATCGCAGAAGCCCTGCTGGCGACTGCTGTAGGTCTGATTGCCGCTATTCCTGCGGTGGTTATCTACAATATTTTCGCCCGTACCATTACGTCTTACCGTCATCAGGTTGGCGATGTGGCTGCGCAGATTATTCTGCTGCAGGGTCGTGATTTGGATCTGGCTGCCAGCGAAGGCGATGCGCCACGCGGTCAGACAGGTCAGTTACGCGTAGGGTAAGAGCAGATTATGGCTATTCGGTTAAACGACGATATCGACGAAAGCGGTGAAATGCATGACATCAACGTCACGCCTTTCATCGACGTGATGCTGGTGCTGCTGATCATCTTCATGGTGGCTGCACCGCTGGCGACCGTAGATGTGCGGGTGGATTTACCGGCCTCCACGGCGAAACCACAGCCGCGTCCGGAGAAACCGATTTTCCTGTCGGTGAAAGCAGATAAACAGCTTTTCCTTGGTGATACGCCAGTGAATAGCGACAATCTGACCGAGATGCTGGATCAACGTACTCAGGGCAACAAGCAGAGTACGATTTTCTTCCGGGCGGATAAGACGGTGGATTACGAAACGCTGATGAAAGTGATGGATAACCTGCGTAAAGCCGGTTACCTGAAAGTCGGACTGGTCGGCGCCGAACAAACCGGTGCCGCCGCGGCGCAGTAGGTTTTGTCAGCTCCGAAGTACATAAAAGGCCAGCGCTGCTGGCCTTTTTGCTTTCTTGAAAATAGCTTTGCCCGATTACCGTCTACAGTTTCTTCGCAACTTTGCCCGCATCCATATCGCAGCGCATATGATCCCATCCCTGATAGTTTTTCACTTCGGGCAAGTGATCAGGTAAATCCTGCCAGTTGGTTTTGAATTGCGAAGTACTATGGCTAAGTCCTAGTTTGGTCATGTAAACCATTCCCCAGGCCCAGCCAGGTGCACTGGGTTCTACAGTCTGAACTGTCCCATCTTCCAATGTGTAAGGAATACCCGGCCCACCGGGAAGAATGCGCGGGTCTTCAAAAGGCTTTGATGAGGTATAGAGGCTGTGTTTTGTTTGTAAGAAACCCTGGTCGTTAACCACGGTGAAGGACATGACATCTTCGTAAGAAGGAACGTTATCTCCGTTAGGCTCATTAGGTCCCGGGGACATAGGCGCTACCTGCCAGGTCTGACCATAGTTTTTTGATACTAAGAAAGCGCTTGTGAATGTATCCCACCCAGGAACTGCGATATAACGTTCCGAAGGATGAATATATTTTCGTGTGAAAATTCGATAGAACTGGCTTGCCACCTGTGAGTGAATATTACGACCCTGTAAATAATTCTGTGTAACTGCCATCGTATTAAAGGTGAGCGCTCAGGCGGTCACCGAACTCGATAATAAAACGACTCATCGCCAGCCGCCAGTTTTGGATCGGCATACTCCATTTCTTTG